>NZ_JBXUNG010000004.1:0-475246 GCF_057196925.1 Klebsiella sp. SYXHC3
GCGGGGTGGAGCAGCCTGGTAGCTCGTCGGGCTCATAACCCGAAGGTCGTCGGTTCAAATCCGGCCCCCGCAACCAACACAATGAACACCCTTAAGGGTGTTTTTTTGTTTCTGCCGTCCGTAAATACCGTTATAAAAAAAAGCGCCCGAAGGCGCTATTTTTTTATCCACGTCTGGCCAACGTCGCCCCATCGGCAAAGTAGGCTTTGATCCCCGCCAGAATCGACTCCGCCACTTCCTGCTGGAATTTCGCGGTCTTCAGTTTACGCTCTTCTTCGACGTTACTGATAAAGGCCGTTTCGACCAGAATCGAAGGAATATCCGGCGCCTTCAGTACCGCAAAGCCCGCCTGCTCCACCTGATTTTTATGCAGCTTGTTGATATTGCCCATTTTTTGCAACACCGCTTTACCAAATTTCAGGCTGTCGGCGATGGTCAATGACTGCACCATATCGAACATGGTGTGGTCGACGTAACGATCGCCGCTCTTGCTGACGCCGCCGATTAAATCCGAGGCGTTCTGCGTTTGCGCGAGGTATTTCGCGGCGGTACTGGTAGCGCCCTTGGTCGAGAGCGCGAACACCGAAGAGCCGCTCGGCTGACGGCTGGTAAAGGCGTCGGCGTGAATCGAAACGAACAGGTCGGCACGCTGCTTCTGCGCCTTGGCGACACGCACCTTCAACGGAATAAACACGTCTTCGTTACGGGTCATATAGACCTTCATATTACCTTCACGCTCAATGAGCGCGCGCAATCGACGGGCAATCTGCAGCACCACGTCTTTCTCACGAGTTCGGTATTTACCAATCGCGCCGGAGTCTTCACCACCGTGGCCGGGATCGAGCATGATAACGATAGGACGATCGCGCCCGGCTTTCCCCGGCTGCGGCCCGCTTTCTGCCGGCGGTACCTGACGTTCCAGATCGCCTTTGTTGTAATCTTCCAGCAGCGCCAGCAGCGGATCCTGCACATCGGTGGCCGTAGAGGGATAAAGATCCATCACCAGACGCTCTTTAAAACCGGCGACCGGCGCCAGCGCAAACAGCTGCGGTTTGACGTTTTGTTTCAGTTCAAACACCATCCGCACGGTCTGTGGGTCGAACTGGCCCACGCGCGCGGATTTGATATACGGGTCGTCGTCGCGGATCTGCCCGCCCATCCCTTTCAGAACCGAATTCAGGTTAACGCCTTCAATATCAACCACCACTCGCTCAGGATTGCTTAACGCAAACTGCCGATATTTCAGTACATGATTGGATTCCACCGTGACGCGGGTGTAAGTCGACGACGGCCAGATACGCACCGCGACTACCTGCGCGGCGGCGGCCAAACCGACCGGACTCACACTCATTAACCACATGGCGCCAGCCCCTTGTAAAAAACGACGGCGGCTTAATCCCGACTTGTATCCCGACATGCCACTCCCAAGCAAAAAAACGTGTTTGAAGCCAAAATGAACAGATTGACCAGAAACTTTAACCAAAGCCGCATAACCTGTCATCTATAAAAGGGTAAACAAACTTTGACACCCAAGGTTTTGTCACAATGTTTTCGCAAATTAGTGACAAATTAGGGGTTGCGCCACGAAGCAAAACAGAATAAAAATACATTTATTACGAATAATCATGCACTGAGGGTTTGTCATGGTGAAGGAGCGTCGCACTGAACTGGTCGAGGGATTCCGCCATTCTGTTCCCTATATAAACGCGCACCGGGGAAAAACGTTTGTCATCATGCTGGGCGGAGAAGCCATCGAGCACGATAACTTTTCCAGCATAGTCAATGACATTGGCTTATTGCATAGCCTCGGTATTCGCCTGGTGGTGGTCTATGGCGCGCGCCCGCAAATTGACGCCAACCTCGCGGAACATCACCACGAGCCGGTTTATCACAAGCAGACCCGCGTCACCGACGCCAAAACCCTTGAGCTGGTGAAGCAGGCCGCCGGTATGCTGCAGTTAGAAATTACCGCCCGCCTGTCGATGAGCCTCGGCAATACGCCCCTGCAGGGGGCACATATCAACGTGGTGAGCGGCAATTTTATTATTGCTCAACCTCTTGGCGTCGATGATGGCGTCGATTACTGCCACAGCGGCCGTATTCGCCGCATCGATGAAGAAGCCATTCATCGCCAACTGGACAGCGGCGCAATCGTGCTCATGGGCCCGGTCGCGGTATCCGTCACCGGCGAGAGCTTCAACCTCACTTCTGAAGAGATAGCCACCCAACTGGCGGTAAAGCTGAAAGCTGAAAAGATGATCGGCTTCTGCTCGTCGCAGGGGGTCTACGACCAGCACGGCGAGATCGTTTCCGAGCTGTTCCCTAACGAGGCGCAGGCGCGGGTAGAGGAGCTGGAAGCGGAAGAAGATTATAATTCCGGTACCGTACGCTTCCTGCGCGGGGCGGTGAAAGCCTGCCGCAGTGGCGTGCGTCGCTGCCATTTAATTAGCTATCAGGAAGATGGCGCGCTGCTGCAGGAGCTATTCTCACGTGACGGTATCGGTACGCAGATCGTCATGGAAAGCGCCGAGCAGATCCGCCGGGCAACCATTAACGATATCGGCGGCATCCTCGATCTTATCAGCCCGCTGGAGCAGCAAGGCATTCTGGTGCGCCGCTCGCGCGAACAGCTGGAAATGGAGATTGATAAATTCACCATCATCCAGCGCGATAACACCACCATCGCCTGCGCCGCGCTCTATCCGTTCCCGGAAGAGAAAATCGGCGAAATGGCCTGCGTAGCGGTGCATCCGGATTACCGTAGTTCGTCACGCGGCGAGGTACTGCTGAGCCGTATCGCCGCCCAAGCGAAGCAGATGGGGCTCAGCAAGCTATTCGTGTTGACCACCCGCAGTATCCACTGGTTCCAGGAACGCGGCTTCACCCCGGTGGATATTGATTTGCTGCCGGAGAGTAAAAAACAGATGTACAACTATCAGCGCCGTTCGAAGGTATTGATGGCAGACCTGGGCTGACGGATAACTCCCCGGATAGCGGCTTGCGCCTTATCCGGGCTACCCGACGACATCGCAACGTAGCGCCAGCAGGGCTCCCCCGGATGGCGGCTGCGCCTTATCCGGGCTTTCCGCCATGCGCGAAAATCTCCGCCAGGCCGCTGCGCCGTTCGGTGCGCGTCACGATGGCTTGCGCCAGCACCTGCTCGTCGGCGTAAAGCGACAGGCGCCGTTTGGCGCGGGTAATCGCGGTATAAACCAGCTCGCGGGTCACCAGCGGCACGCTACGAGAAGGCAAGATCAGCGCCGCATGATCGAACTCCGACCCTTGGGACTTATGCACCGTCATTGCCCAGGCGGTATCATGTTCCGGCAGGCGGCTTGGCTGCACCGATTTAATGCTGCCATCCGGCATTGGGAACCACACGCGAAGTTCGCCGTCCCTTTCCAGCGCAATACCAATATCACCGTTAAACAGCCCCAGCGCGCTATCGTTACGGGAAATCATCACCGGGCGGCCATCGTACCAGCGTGAATGGCGCGGTAGCGTAATCGCCCGCTTACGGTGGAGCATCTGCTCCAGCTGTTCATTCACGCCGCTTACCCCGTAAGGCCCTTCACGCAGCGCGCACAGCAGCTGAAATTCGCCGAAGGCGGCAATCATCTGCTCCGGCGCGGCCTGCTCGCGGCGCAGTTGCAGATAACGACCGTAGCCCTCCTGTGCCGCCATCAGCATCGCTTCATACTCCTCGGTGGTGCTGAGCGGCTGCAGAACGATATCCTCAAACTGCTGGCGTAACGTTGCTTTCACTTCTGCGCGCGCACCGGCATTGACCGCCCGCGCCAGGCTGCCAATACCGGAATGGCTGCCAAAGCGGTAGCTTTTTTGCAACAGGCACAGGCTATCGCGCAACGCCCCGGCGATCTGCCCCTCCCCCGCCGGCACCGTTGCGCCGGTCAAACGCGACAATTCTTGCGCTCGCGCCGCGGTATAACCGGATGTCGCCCAAGCACAGATGTCGCCAAGCACCGCCCCGGCTTCCACGGAGGCAAGCTGGTCACGGTCGCCGAGAAAAATCACCCGCCCATGTTCCGGCAAAGCATCAATCAGGCGCGACATCATCGGTAAGTCGATCATTGAGGCTTCATCGACCACCAGCACATCCAGATGCAGCGGGTTCCCGGCGTGGTAGCGCATGCGTTGGCTGCCGGGCTGCGCCCCCAGCAGGCGATGCAAGGTACTGGCATCGGCGGGAACCAGCGCTTTTTGCTCATCGCTAAGCGGAAGTTTTCTTAACGCCGCCCCAAGGGACTCCGTCAGGCGCGCTGCGGCTTTGCCGGTCGGCGCCGCCAGCCGAATTCGACAGCGCGGCGTGTCGTTGATCTGAATCAGCGCCGCCAGCAGCTTCGCGACGGTAGTGGTCTTGCCAGTGCCGGGACCGCCGGAGATCACCGAAATGCGCCGGGTCAGCGCCACCGCCGCAGCGACTTTTTGCCAGTCGATATCGTCGGTCGCAGGAAAGAGTTCATTCAGAGTTGCCGTTAACCGTCCTTCATCAACCTCCAGTACCCGGTTCGTCTCATTAAAAAAGCGGGCGACGGTGAGTTCATTACGCCACATGCGGTTCAGGTACAGCCTGTCACCACATAAAATCATCGGCGTCGGTTCGTCGCCGCGGCTCACCGCTGACGAAGAAAGCAACAATTGAGGCCAGTCCTGCGGCTCTCCGGCCATCGCCAGCAACTGGTCGCGGATCTCGCCGGCCTTGCCGCTTAGCGCTTCTTCAGCGTTGAGGCGCGACAGCGGCAGGCAGACATGACCTTCTCCGGCATCCCGGCTCAACAGCGCGGCGGCCAGCTTCACTGCCGGAGGGGCATCCTGCGCCACCATCAGCGCAAACTGTACGTCCAGCGGTCGCAGCAAACGCTGCTCGGCGGCGGCCAGCAGCAGTTCATCCATGGTCATGAGTCCACCTCCAGGGTAACACCGGCAAATAGCGCGTCGAGGCCGTCAATCAGCGGCTGCGCCGGGCGGGTGGTAAAGATCCCCTGCCCGCCTTCCTGCCCGTCCATGCCGCGTAAAAAGAGATAAATGACGCCGCCAAAGTGCCGCTCGTAGTGATAATCGGCAATACGGTGACGCAGATAACGGTGCAGCGCCAGGCTATACAGCTGGTACTGCAGATCATAACGATGCAGGCGCATCGCCTGGATCATCGCCTGCTGGGTATAGGCTTCGCGGTCTTCGCCCAGCCAGTTAGATTTGTAGTCCAACAGGTAATAACGACCATCATGACGAAATACCAGATCGATAAACCCTTTCAGCATGCCGCGGACCTGGCGGAAATCGAGCGCCGGGGTATCAGCCGACAGCGGATCATAGCGGCGGATCAGCGCGTCCAGCTGCAGCGGATCCAGCGGTTGTTCAATCGGTAGATAGAAGGCCATTTCCACCTGTTTATCCCGCATGCCCAGCTGATTCAGGGCGATTTCAGCGCCCGGCAGGCGTGTTCGCAGCACGCCGTCCAGCCATTCGCTCAACACCGGCGCCCACTCTTCGCCAAAACCGTGCAACTGTAGTTTTTGCGCCATCCAGTTAACCGGTACCGGCTGACTGAAATCGAGATCCTCAAACAGGCTATGCAGGAAAGTCCCCGGCGACGCGCCGCGTGGGAACTGATGAGGCGTGAGCTGCGGCTCTTCCGCCACCTCGCCAACGCCCGCGGCGTCGATATCGAGACGCGGTAGCAGCTCCTGACCGGCGCTGGAACCATGTTGCTGTAGGCCGGAATAACTGGTCACCCGCCAGTCGTCACTCACCTGGCGTTCAACCGTCCGCGCCGAAAGCGACGGTAGCGCGTTTTCCGGCGCCTGCCACGGCGTCTGGTCCATGGTATCGGGAATACATAGCGCAATATCATCGTGGCATAATGCCTGTAGCCGCGCGGTCAATCCCGCCGCGTCCATCGGTTCGCCGTCCTGCAGTAGACGGCCGAGGGCGCTGTGATGAAAATCGCTGTTGCCAGGTTTATCGCTTCGGCGAGTACTTAACGGCGCGACCCCGAGACTGCAGTGCCACACCGCGCGGGTTAGCGCGACGTACAACAGGCGTAAATCCTCCGCCAGACGCTCGGCTTCCGCCAGCTCAAGGCTATTCTCCCCCTCTCCGAGGTCGAGTACCGCAGCAAAGGAATCGCGGTCGTGATAGAACGCCTGATCCTGTTTGCGAAAGCGCGCGATAAAGGGCAGCCAGACCAGCGAATATTCCAGTCCTTTTGATTTGTGGATAGTGACGATTTGCACCAGATGCTTATCGCTCTCCAGACGCATCTGCTGGCTGGAAGCATTGCTGTCCGGCTCGGCGATATGTTGCGTCAGCCAGCGCACCAGCGCGTGCTCGCTCTCCAGCTGATTAGCCGCCTCTTGTAACAATTCGCTGATATGCAAAATATCGGTCAAACGGCGTTCGCCGCCGTGGGTCGCCAGCAGGTTTTCGGCAATATGACGCGCCCCCATCAGCGCGCGCAGCATTGGCATCACGCCACGCTGGCGCCAGATCTGCCGGTATTCACTGAACTCCTCTACCAGCGCATCCCAGGCACGTTCATCCTGATTGAGGTTTTCGATATCCTGCGCATTAAGGCCAAACATCGACGTCGCCAGCGCGCTGCGTAGCGTGTTTTCACGCTCTGGCGCCAGTACCGCCTGTAGAACCCACAGTAATTCCTGCGCTTCCGGGGTTTCAAAAACGCTGTCGCGGTTTGAGAGATAGACCGACGGGATCGACAAGAGCTGCAGCGCATCGCGAATAAGCGCCGCTTCGAGACGGTTACGCACCAGCACGGTGATATCGGAGGCGCGCACCGGCTCGGCTTTTTCGCCGCGCCACAGCAGCGCGCGCCCCTGCTGGCCGGCACTGAGCCAGTCGCGGATCTGCGTCGCACACAATTGCGCCATAAAAGACTGATAATCGCCAGAACCGACGGCTTCGCCAGGCATTAACCACATGTTCATCGCCGGGATCGGCTTCTCATCAATGGTAAAGCGCAACGTCTGATTTTTAGCGGCTGGCTTCACCGGCAAGAATGGGATCTCGCGGAACATGAATGGATTATCACTCAGGCCGAACAGACGATTTACGCTCTGTACCATGCCCGGCGCCGAACGCCAGTTGGTATCCAGCGTATAGTGGGCAGCGACATCACCACGCGCTTTCATATAGGTGAAAATATCGGCGCCGCGGAAGGCGTAAATCGCCTGTTTCGGGTCGCCAATCAGCAGCAGGGCCGTATCCGGCTGGCGACGCCAGATGCGGCGGAAGATACGATACTGCTGCGGGTCGGTATCCTGGAACTCATCGATCATCGCCACCGGAAAACGCTGACGAATAGCGCTGGCCAACGCTTCGCCGCTGTCGCCGCGCAGCGCGTCGTCAAGGCGGCTGAGCATGTCGTCAAAGCCCAGTTCGCCTCGACGCCGCTTTTCGCGGGCGACCGCTTCGCGGATCTCCACCATCGCCCTGGCGATAACCAGATCGTTTAAGGTAAGCGGTGAGGCGAGCAGCGCCTCTACCGCGCTGAATAACGGATGCAACGGTGGTTCGCCGCCGTCTTTGGTGCGCTCAATGAGGAACGGTTGCGAGAATTTTTCCAGCGCATCAGGCAACTGATAACTCAGCGTTTCTTCCTGCGCCCAGGCGCTGACCTTTTCGATCCACTTGCCCTGGTTGCCGCGGTTGAACTTGCGGCGATCGAGCCCTGAGTTTTCCAGCACGTTTTCAATTTCGCTAACCTGCTCCCGCCACTGCTGCTTCAGCGCATTGATACGTTCCAGGATTTGCTGATGGCGGCTTGCCAGCGTCTCTTCCGCCGGCGGCGGCGATTTTAGCTGCGGCGCTTCGCCCTGCAGCCAGCGGTCGATCGCCTTGAGCAGATCGCGTGGTCCTTTCCACTGTTCATGGATCACCGCGGCGATATCGCGCGGCAGCGGATAACAGTGGCGACGCCAGAAGTCGGCGCAGGCCTGATAACGCAGGCGGGATTCGTCTTCAATCAGTTGCTGTTCAAACAGCATGCCGGATTCGAAGGCGTTGAGGCTTAGCATCCGCTGACAGAAGCCGTGGATGGTAAAGACTGCCGCCTCGTCCATCTGCCGCTCCGCCAGCATCAACGTTTGCGCCGCCTGGTTTTTATCGGCGATTTCCGCGAGCAGAGAGGCATACAGAGGATTACTGGAACTCTCACGCAAACAGGCGATCCGCAGTTCATGAATATTGCTGCGGATGCGCCCGCGCAGCTCTTCCGTCGCCGCTTCGGTAAAGGTAACCACCAGCAGCTCTTCCACGCTGACCGGCCGGGGGAAAGCTGATTCTCCCCCCAGCCCCAGCAGCAGCCGTAGATATAGCGCGGCGATGGTAAAGGTTTTGCCGGTGCCCGCGGAGGCTTCTATCAGCCGCTCGCCCGTCAGGGGCAAGCGGAGTGGGTCAAGAGACTCAGCGGTTTCGGTCATTCATTCTCTCGCATCAGGGGTAAGGATTTTTGCAATGCGCTGACGCTTTCCCATACCTTACCGCCTTCAGGGGCGGCGTATTCCGTCTTGCCGTTCTGGCTGCCGGAAACCTGGGATAACAGTGCCATGCCTTGCGGATCCACCACCGTCTGATGGAAGAAGTCGGCAAGTTTTTGCGGCGTCAGCAGTTTCATCTGAGCCACTACTTTATCACGTGAATCGAAGCGCATATTACCGCGATCGAAATCTTTGCTCAGCTTTGATGCTTCTTCGCTCAACGTTTGCGGCGCCTGCAGCATCTGGCTAATCGCCGCCTGCTGGATCTGGGCAAACTCTTCCGGTTTCATCGCCCGCAGTTTGGCTTCCGCCGTCGGGAAGAAGGCCTGGAAGCGCTGCCAGAGGAAGGCCGGCTGTTTATCGCTGCTCTGTAGCAGGAAGCCCATCCCCCACTGGCGGCCCACATTCATTGAGAAGGCGAATACCGCATAGCCGAGTTGTTCTTCAGTACGTAACTGGTTGTAGAACCAGGGCTGAATAATCTGCCCTAACAGCGAACTGGCGGCCATGCTGCTGTATTCATCGACATTTGGCGGCGCGAAAACCGCCGCCAGCGCGGAGTCGGTGCTGCTGCCTGCTTTCTCAAACATCGCCAGCTGTTTGCTGTCGATCAGCACGTCTTTATTGCGACACCATTCGTTACCATCGGCGCCAAGCTGTTTTTGGATCTGGCGGGCCAGATCGGTGGACTCTCGGGCGCTCATGTTACCGATGACCAGCAGCTCCGGCCGCCCTCTTGCTTTCAGGTTATCGCGGTAGTTGATCACCTCTTTCAGGGTGATTGACGGTAGTAAATCGCGACGTGTTTTACGCTCAAAATAGGGTACCTGCGACAGCATCTGAATCGGCATAATCGCCTGGTCATAGGCTTTGCCTTTGTCCGCCGAATCCATCATCTGGGCATACCAGGACTTCGCTTGCTCAAGCTGCTCTTCGGTCGGCGTATAGCTAAAGTAGCCGTCCAGCAGCGCGGTAAAGAGCTGCGGCAGACGCTGGGTATAGCCGTTGGCATTAACCATCAGACCGTTGTTGGCGCCGGTCGAGAAGCTTATCCCGCCTACCGCGGCCTGATTGCTAAGCTGATCGAGGGCGATACCGGCCAGGTAATCATTCAACGCGAACATCACCTGACGGCGCGCGCTGTCCATCGCCTGCGGGTTACGTAGCACCAGCGAGACGTCGGCCTTCGGTTCACTGGCAAAGTACTGGCTTGGCGCGTACACCACGCGCAGCGTCGGCTCATCGACGATAAGCTCCGGATGCGGGTAGGCCTTATCGCTCTTAATCAGCGTGAAATCATCCGGAATATAGGGGTTCAGCGTCGGCAGCTGCAGCTTGATGGCAGCAGATTTTTGCTGCCAGTCGGTGAAGGTCCGGGCGCTAATTTTATCAACCTGGTACGGCGCGTTGACGAAATAAGCGGTTTTGTTGTGCGGCTCATTCGGGCTGATGTACCAGATACGCGCATTTTGCGGGGTCATCATCGCCAGACGGTCTTTAATCGCCTGGGCATCATAGCGGTCGGCGATATTAACCACGTCCAGTACATGCTCTACCGGCACGCGAATCATGGTATCGGCCAACCACTCCACATAATCCATATCGCGGTTAATCGACGGATAACGGAAATCGAGCTCCAGCACGTGGGCTAATTCATCAAAGTAGCGCTTATCAATACCCTGTGTACGCAGCAAATTCAGGTAGCTGAAGATAGCGGCGGTAACTTCATCGCGGTGCGCCAGGCCTTTATCGGTGAGGGTAGCGGAGATCGCCAGCACGCCGCTATTACCGTTGACCGCCGGATCGGAATCCGCGCGAATCCCTTCCGCCAGCCCCTGCTTCTGCAGCCAGTCGGATAAGGTGCCGGGGCTGCGGTTGCCAATCATATAGGTCACCAGCTCATCGGTCTTGCTGCGGAACTGAGCGCTGTTGTTATCGATGCGGAATTCAACGCGCAGCACCTTACGCGGCATCGCCGGCACGTAGTAAATCACAATGCCCTTCTGCGCATCGGTCACGACCGGGACGGTAATCTCCGGCTTGCTGATGTCATGATTAGGCACCCGCCCGTAGGTCGCGGCGGCAATGCTTGCCAACTCAGGCAGCGGCTTATTGCTGTAGATAACTGCCTTCATCAGGTTTGCCGAGTACCAGCGGTCGCGGAAAGCGTGTAGCGCATCAAGCACCGGGCTGCCAGGCTTATCGCTCAGTGTATCGAGGTTACCGCCGGAGAATTGTGAAGCCGGATGCGCAGGGTTGATGGTTTCGGCGCTCACCTGCGCCATGCGCATCCCGTCCCGGGTGCGCGCCATGGTCAATTCGGCGTTGACCGCGTTACGTTCGCGTTCGGCATATTTTTTATCCAGCAGCGGCGCGGCAATGGCATCGGCCAGCCGATCGACGGCGCCGTTGAGAGCATCGTTTTCCACTTCAAGGTAGAACGCGGTGCGATACGGTGCGGTGCTGGCATTATGGCTGCCGCCGTGCATTTTGAGGAATTCAGCAAGGCTGTCAGGCTGCGGGTACTTCTGCGAGCCCATTAAAGTCATATGCTCGAGATAGTGCGCCAGCCCTTGATGGTCGGCCGGATCCTGCAAGGAACCCACCGGCACCACCAGCGCCGACAACGATTTTACCGCCTGCGGATCGGATACCAGCAGCACGACCATGCCGTTTTGCAGGCGAATAGCCTGATAGTGACGGGGATCTTTTTCGCTTTTACGGATGGTTTCCTGAATCGGTTGCCATCCGGTGTCTGCCTGACTTAACGGCGCCCAAAGGGCGACCACTACAACAAGAACTTTGAACCATAAACTGCGGGGCATTCACGGACCTCATCATTAACAAACTTCGCGCTGCATAGCGTCAGCGTGGATACCCATCATCAGGCTCGGGCCATCTTCCGGGTATTTAAAACATCAGTCCGTGATTCGCTGCGCATAATAAATGAACAACCTTCTTTTGCGCAATTTTTATACTATTACAATTTTATTCGGACTGATGGAAACGAAATATCGGCAACAGATAACGCTGCGCCTGCGCGATAATCTCTTCATAGTACGCAGGCTCAAGGGTGCGCCACAGGCGCTGGTACCAGATATCGGCACCTTCGCCGCTCACCACCATATTACCTTCGTAGGCCTGAAGGAACTTGCTACGCGCTTTTTGTTGCGTTTCGTCATCCATTAACATGACATCCTTTTCCGCGTCATAACAGGCTTTTAGCCACGCGCCGCCGCTTTCCGGCAACAGCAGTAGCGGTTTTGACATCCCCTGCAGGTAGCCTTCTACCAGCTCATTCAGATACGCCTGCGCCTGCTCCGCCGCCAGCGGCGGGAAACGCCATTCGCCTTCCTTGCGCACGAACAAGCGACTTTCGCCGAGACCGCCGCTAGCACAATAGACAAGATGTTCCAGCCAAAGTTGCACGCCCTGAGAGACGCTCAGCAGCGATGGACGCCAGCGCAATAACCCATCCGGCTGTACCTGCTGTAGCCAGCCGGTGAGATTGATACCGTTGCACTGCAGGTCGATCTCCATACTTTGCGCGGGCTGACGACTGGCGATAACCCGCTCAGCCAGGTTCTGCATTTCCTGACGCTGCGCCTCCCATGCCAGTTCGCCAAACGCGCCAAAAGGCAGCTCACCCGCCGCACGAAAACGACGATACATCGCTGACGCATCCTGCTGTTCAATCAGCGTATTCAGCAACTGTTGGTTCAACTGGTAACGGCTTAGCCCTTCAAGCACGAAAGGCTCATCTTCGGGGATCTCGCTCTCTTCAGAGCGGAAATTTACCCGCAGACGCTGCTGGAAGAAAGCGCGCACTGGATGCTGCCAAAAGCGTAACAGCTGTTCGAACGGCAGCGTGTCGATATCGAGCGGCGCAAGCGGCTGGATAAATTCACTATGCGCCTCTCCCTGCTGGCTGGCGGCGGCCAGCCACTCTCTTGCATAGCTCTGATCTTCATCCGGCAGGTAATTGGCGGCATCAAAAGGCATGCGCGTATGCAGATGGGTAATGTGCTCTTTAACGCGGCGTTCGCTGGCATCGCAGTCCAGCGCTTCATCGCCTTCAAGGCAGTGGCTCTGACCGATATAGTCCGCCAGTTCCTGTACCAGCACCGAAGGATAACGCTCGCTATTATCCTGAATAGAGCGGCCGATATAGCTGATGTATAGCTTCTGTTCGGCCGACATCAGCGCTTCCAGGAACAGATAGCGGTCGTCGTCGCGACGGCTACGGTCGCCGCGCTGCGGTTTTTGGCTCATTAAATCGAAACCCAGCGGCGCGAGGGTGCGTGGGTAGACGCCGTCGTTCATCCCCAGCAGGCAGACAACTTTGAAGGGAATAGAACGCATCGGCATCAGGGTGCAGATATTTACCGGCCCGGCCAGGAAACGCTGGCTGATGCGCTGCTGATCGAGGCGCTGCGCCAGCTCATCGCGCAGCAGCGATAGCGGCACGGCAGCCCCGTACTGCGCATCCAGCCCGCCATCGATGATGGCTTGCCATTGCTGTTCAATCAGCGCCAGCGCCGCTTCGGTTTCACTGTCTGGCAGAAAGAAATCCGTGAGCAGATCGCGGCACACCGGCAGCCACTCTGTCAGCGGGCGATCCTGTGCCAGACCGCGGCGCCACAGATTGAGCTGCATCAGCAGCGAAGCGAGATTCCCCACCAGTTCGGCAATCAGCCCGCTGGATTCATCATAGGGCAGCACCGACTGCCACTCGCCCTGGCTGCTGTCCATCGCATATCCCAGCAGCATACGTGTTAAACCGAAACGCCAGGTGTGCTGACCGGTCGCCGGGAGATCCATTTCGCGCACGTTGTCGTCATCCATACCCCATCGTACGCCGGATTCATTGACCCACTGGCGCAGATAGCGTAGCCCCTCTTCATTGATATTGAAGCGCGCCGCCAGCACTGGCACATCCAGCAGCGCCAGCACATCTTCACTGGCGAAACGGCTATCCGGCAGAGAAAGCAACGTGATAAACGCCTGTAGCGCCGGGTGCGATTCCCGCGCCCGACGGTCGGAAATCGCCCACGGCAGCCAGCGTTCGCCGCGCGCTGCGCCGAATACCGCCTGAATATAGGGACTGTAGCTGTCGATATCGGCGACCATGACGATAATATCGCGCGGCGCCAGCTCCGGGTCTTCTTCCAGCATCGCCAGCAGCCGGTCATGCAGCACTTCCACTTCGCGTTGCGGGCTATGGCAGACGTGGATAGCCAGGCTGCGGTCGTCAGTCGCCAGCGGACGCTTGCTCTTACTGCTGGCGAACTCTTGCGCGGTGCGCCCTGCCACCGCGGCGTTGCGCAGATCCAGAATATCGGCCTGAAGGTTATGCAGCAGGTTATCGGGGGCGATATCGACAAAGGCGTCCAGCTCTTCATAGCGCTCCAGCCCGGCCAGCAGATAGATATAATCGCGCCCGAGCTTGCCCCACGAGGCCAGCAGCGGGTTACCAACATCCTGCTCGCCATCATCATTAAACAACCCCGGCGCCTGTTCGGTGTCGCGGAACAGCGGCAGCTCGCGCGCCTCGCGGTGGTGGCGGCGCTGGCGCGACATCAGTTTGGCAAGAAACGCCGGATCTTTAATATCGCCCCAGTAGTAGCGACAGGGGTTAGTGAAGAGTACATAGACATCGACGTGCTTGCCCAGCGCCTGCAGGGCCTGCAAATACACCGGTGGCAGCGCGGAGATGCCACAGATAAAGACCCGCGACGGCAGCCCGGCTGGCGGCTGGTCAGCATTTTCCAGCGCGCTGATAAAGCGCTGGTACAGATTAGCGCGGTGCCACAGCGGTTGCCCAAGCTCCGCGGTGTATTCGACTAACGCTTTCCACAGCGGAGCCTGCCACTGCTGAGCGTCGCCCAGCCCGTCAACCCGTTCATCGGCCTCCCAGCGCATCAGCCACTCCGGGCGATAGACCAGATACTGGTCATACAGATCGGCTACCCGCGCGGCTAGCTGGAATAGCTTACGCTTGTCGCTGTCATCGCTCAGATAGTGGCGCAGCAATGTGAAGGCGTCATCGTCGAGATACTGCGGTAGCAGAGTCATTAGCTTCCAGCTCATGCTCTGTTTACTGAAGGCGCTCTCGCCGGGAATATCGTCTAGCACGCGAACGAACATATCCCAGATAAAGCTGGCCGGCAGCGGAAACTCGATATTCGCCGCAATGCCGAAGCGCTTTGCCAGCGTCATTTGTAGCCATTGCGCCATACCGGTACTTTGCACCAGCACCATTTCCGGCATGAAAGGGTCATCCAGCCGCTGGCGCTCGACGATAAACTCCATCAACGCTTCAAGCACATCCAGACGGTTTGAGTGGTACACCCTTAACATATTCGCTCCTGACTACTGATTTGCCGGACAATGTAGCCGGTTCATCTGCACCCGCTTAGCGGCGGGCATGGTGATCGTTACCGTGATGCTGACACAACTTTGCCTGGATGTCTGCAAGCGGCTTATTTGCCCTTGCGCGGGCTGTGCCGGGGGAATGAGCTGGCTAAAGCGCCACGCCTCCCGCCACTGCTGGCGATAGGCGTTCAATTGAGCGGCGCCGCTGGCCAGCCCGCGGTGATAACCACCAAGCGCCGCGATGGTCATGATTAACAGCGCCATCGCTAATAATGTCTCCGCCAGGCTAAAACCGCGCTGGCGCGCTACGGCATCAGGCATAACGCACTCTCCTTTAACGGGCAAAAATCGCTCCAGCCATGCGCTAAATACCGCAGCACGCCCTTTTCAACCCATGCTGACTGCCACAGCTGTATCGTGCCGCTGCCGGCGATAAGCAGCGCGCGGCCATCATTAAAAAGCCGCAGGCACGCTCGCCAGCGTTGGCTGTTTTCCTGTTGACACACCACATCGCTCTGCAGCGGCCAGTTCACCCCTTTGCCCCATTGCAGCGCCGACTGCGCGGCGGCCGTATCGCGAATCGCCTGGGTTTCGGCGCTCACCTGCGCCAGCAGAGATCGCTGCTGCTGATTCATCCCCTGCAACAGCAGGCTGCCCAGCGCCAGTAACAGCAGCACCATCAGCAGCGATGAAACTCCGCGCTGGCGTTTCACAGGTTGAACCCCGTCACCCGATATTGCGCCTCGGCAGAAATACGCGAGTCCGATTGCGCCTGCGCCCCCAGGGTAACGATAAGTTCAGGAGAAAACCCGCTTATCGCCTGCCGCTCAACGTAAAAGCGCGTGACCGTGAGAGCGGCGGGATTGGTCATTTTCTCCCAATTTTTACCGCCGCAGTCAGCGACGCCGCGCCGCGTTTCCAGCGCTCCGTCGCGCAGGCGAAAACCGGTGGAATCGGCATCGGCCTCCGGCGCCAGTTCCCAAATGCCGTTGCTGTTGCCATCCCAGCGAACGATGACGCACTGCCCGCCGCTGGCAATCACCAGCGCCTGACCATGACATTGACCTGCGCAATATCCGGCGCGCTGCAAATGTTTGGCTAACGCATAGACCCGCTGCCATAGCTCATTTTCCAGCGCCTGCTGCTGCATTTGGCGAAGAACCTGGCGCTGTAGCGCCGGAAGGAAACGAGCAGCTCCGAGCAGTAATACCGCGCCAATCGCCATGGCAATCAGCGTTTCAATGAGCGAAAAGCCGCGCGCTGCTACTGGCATAATTCCTCTCCCTCCCGGCACAGGCGTATGCGCCCCCAGTTAGAAACAACGATCCGCCACGACCCGACCTCGCTTTGCAACAGGATATGCCCGGCCCAGGCGCTGTTGCGCAGACCGTAAAAACCGATGCCTGCCGTCAAATGTTGCAGCGTAATCCCCGGCCATAGCGGCTGCAGGGTAAAAGGTGTTTTCGCGTGACAGTCAGCCTCCACGCCGCTTGCGCTCAGACACCAGCCGGCGGGCGATTGTCCGACGCGAATGACGCGCTCGCGGTTGTGCCAGTTGGCGTCATCGCGCAGCAGCACGAGATAATCGCGCACCTGACAGGCGACCTGCCACAGGCGCTGTTGCTGTTGCCAGCGCTGCCAGCCGTACATACCGCTGGCGCTGAGGATGATCACCAGCATCATGGTGACCAGCATTTCAATTAGGGTGTAGCCATGCTGTCTGTTCATGGCGTCGAGTATGCGTTGCTCTGACCATCCATTCGAATGGTAAATCTACGGTTCGCGTCGCGGCTCGGGAAAAAATTCGCCAGTTGCAGGATGTTGAGCGGCGTCAGGAATCAGGCTCGCAAAATTCTACGAAGAGCATAAAAAAACCGGCGCTGCTGGCGCCGGTTTGTCATCACTACAGAGAGGTTAAATCGCCACAGGCGCTTTAATACCCGGATGCGGGTCATAACCTTCAATTTCGAAGTCTTCAAAACGGTAGTCGAAAATCGACGCCGGTTTGCGCTTAATGACCAGCTTCGGCAGCGGACGCGGTTCGCGGCTCAGCTGCAGGTTGGTCTGCTCCAGGTGATTGCTGTACAGGTGAGTGTCGCCGCCGGTCCAGACAAAATCGCCCACTTGCAGATCGCACTGCTGCGCCACCATATGCACCAGCAGCGCATAGCTGGCGATGTTGAACGGCAGGCCGAGGAACACGTCGCAGGAGCGCTGATACAGCTGGCAGGAGAGCTTGCCGTCGGCGACGTAGAACTGGAAGAACGCGTGGCACGGCGCCAGCGCCATTTTATCCAGCTCACCGACGTTCCATGCCGACACGATGATACGACGGGAGTCCGGGTCATTTTTCAGCTGTTCAATGACCGTGCTGATCTGGTCGATATGGCGGCCGTCCGGCGCGGGCCAGGAGCGCCACTGTTTGCCGTAGACCGGCCCCAGATCGCCATTCTCATCCGCCCACTCATCCCAGATTGTGACGTTATTTTCGTGCAGATAGGCAATGTTGGTGTCGCCCTGCAGGAACCACAGCAGTTCATGGATGATGGAGCGTAAATGACAGCGCTTGGTGGTCACCAGCGGGAAGCCTTCCTGCAGGTTAAAACGCATCTGGTGGCCGAAGATAGAGAGAGTGCCAGTGCCGGTGCGGTCATTTTTTGGCGTGCCCTCGGCGAGTACTTTCTGCATCAAATCAAGATACTGTTTCATGGTTCCTCAAGAGTTTTGTTGCTGCGGACGATGACGATAAGCCCAAACCATCATAATGATACCCGCAAGCACCATCGGGATCGAAAGAATCTGCCCCATACTGATGTACTGTACCCAGCCGCCGGTAAACTGCGCGTCCGGCTGACGGAAGAATTCCACGATAATGCGGAACAGGCCGTAGCCAATCAGGAACAGGCCGGAAACGGAACCGGTCGGGCGCGGTTTACGGATAAACAGGTTCAGGATCAGGAACAGCACCACGCCTTCCAGCGCCAGCTCATAAAGCTGCGAGGCGTGACGCGGCAGCGCGCCGTAGGTATCGAATAATGATTGCCACTCCGGGTGCGACGGCAGCAGCGCCAGATCCTCAGCGCGCGAGCCCGGGAAAATCATCGCGTAATGGAAGTTCGGGTCAACGCGGCCCCACAGTTCACCGTTGATAAAGTTGCCCAGACGCCCGGCGCCGAGGCCAAACGGGATCAGCGGCGCGATGAAATCGGAGACCTGGAAGAAGGTGCGTTTGGTGCGTTTGGCGAAGATAATCATCACCAGAATCACGCCGATCAGGCCGCCGTGGAACGACATGCCGCCATCCCAGACGCGGAACAGATATAGCGGGTCGCTAAGGAAGACCGGCAGGTTGTAGAACATCACATAGCCAATACGGCCGCCGAGGAATACGCCAAGGAAGCCCGCGTAGAGCAGGTTTTCCACTTCATTTTTCGTCCAGCCGCTGCCCGGACGATTGGCCCGACGGGTGGCCAGCCACATCGCAAAGACGAAACCAACCAGGTACATTAAGCCGTACCAGTGGAGAGAGACCGGTCCAATGGAAAATATTACCGGATCGAACTCCGGAAAATGCAGGTAGCCACTATTCATCTGTCACCATAAAGACTTGTTATTCCGCCGAAAGTGGACAGCGGTGATGATCCGTGCCCGCTTAAAACGGGCACTCCGAAGGAGGCGAATGATAGCATAAGCGTGTAGTGCGATCCGCGCTGAACGTGTAAAAGATATGTATACGGATGCTAACAGCGTGCGGTTTTTTCCCCGGGCTGCGGCTTACGCCTTACCCGGGCTCGCTACTCGCGGTGCCGTTTTTTTGTCGGGTGGCGGCTAACGCCTTACCCGACCTACGGTCCGTGCGGCCTGCCTTTAATTTATTCACCATGATGGCTGATACTACTGGTGCTAGTGATCTCAAAATCCCCCGGTGGCGCTGCCGCTTACCGGGGCTACAGCACTACTCGCGGTGCCGTTTTTTGTCGGGTGGCGGCTAACGCCTTACCCGACCTACGTTAACTACGTTACCGTCCGCCGCGGATCAGGCCGCCGAGACCGCGGCGCTCCATAAACGCCGCCACCTGGTGGCGCACTTCGGTGGTCATCTGCGCTTCCAGACTGCGCCGTGACAGCTCCTGCGCTTCTTCGATATCGATACGGCGTAGCAGATATTTCACGCGCGCGACCGAACGGCCGTTCATCGACAAATGGCGATAGCCGAGTCCTACCAGGATGGTGACGCACATCGGGTCACCCGCCATTTCGCCGCACAGGCGCAGATCGATACCAAAACGCTCGGCGTCATGAGCGATCATTGCCAGCGCCCGCAATACCGCAGGATGCAGGCAGTCGTACATATTGGCGACGCGGGTATTATTGCGGTCGACCGCGAGGATGTATTGCGTCAGGTCATTGGTGCCGACCGAGATAAAGTCGATGCGGTTTGCCAACTGCGGCAGCATAAAGACCATAGACGGCACTTCCAGCATCACCCCAAGGCGCGGGCGCGGAATAGCGTAACCAATCATCTCCTCGACTTCGCGACTGGCGCGCTCAATCAGGCGGCGGGCTTCGTCAACCTCTTCGAGGCTGGTGACCATCGGCAGCAGTATGCTGAGGTTGCCGGTGGCGGCATTGGCGCGCAGCATGGCACGCACCTGGATCAAGAAGATCTCCGGCTGATCGAGCGTAATACGGATCCCGCGCCAGCCAAGGCACGGGTTCTCTTCGCTAATCGGCATATACGGCAGTTGCTTATCGGCGCCGATATCCAGCGTACGCAGGGTCACGGGTTTGCTGTTAAACATCTGCAGCATGCCCTGATACTGGGCGACCTGCTCCTCTTCGGAGGGGAAGCCGCTTTGCAACATAAACGGAATTTCGGTGCGGTAAAGCCCGATACCATCGATAAAGCTGCCGAGTTTCTCTTCATGCTCCGGGCTCAGGCCGGCGTTGAGCATCACTTTTACCCGTTCGCCGCTTTTCAGTTCGGAAGCGCGTTCGAGATCGTCTTCCGCCAGCCGGCTCAGTTCGTTCTCTTCGCTGATTAACCGCTGATATTCCTGCAGCAGCACCGGTTCGGGATCGACCAATAGATCGCCGCGATAACCATCAACGATCAGCATATGGCCATGCAGCAGCGACGGCTGAATATCGGCGCCCATTACCGTCGGGATGCCCAGCGCGCGCACCATGATCGCCGCGTGGGAGTTGGCCGCGCCGTCGCGCACCACCACCCCGACTAAACGGTCCTGCGGCACTTCCGCAAGCGTGGTAGCCGACAGTTCGTCGGCCACCAGAATAATGCGCTCAGGCCAGGTGTTAGGCCCCTGGGTGGTGTCGTCGAGATGAAACAACAGCCGCTGTCCGAGAGTACGCAAATCCCCCGCCCGCTCTTTCAGATAGCCATCGCTGAGGGCGGCAAACTGCTCGGCAAATTTTTCAATGACCTTTTTCACCGCCCATTCGGCGACGGAGCCTTTGTCGACTTCATCGAATAGCTCACGGCGCAGGCGCGCATCGGATAACAGGTGCGAATAGAGGTCAAAAATAGCCGCCGTCTCTTTTTGCGCCCCGGCGGCGTAGCGCTTGCTGTAGCGACGAAACTCATTCGCCGCCTCTTCCAGCGCGCCGGTGAGACGTTCGCGCTCGGAAGCGGTGTCCAGCGTCGAGGCCTCGTAGACCTGCTCCATCAACGGCAGGCTGGCATCCATCCAGCCTTCGGCAATCGCCACCCCGGATGATGCCGGCAGCGCGCGGATGCGGGTCTGACGATACTGCCCAAACAGCGCATTTAACTGTGATTGGGAGAGAATCGCCGCCATCTGGGTGGCGAGGGTGACAAGGAAGGACTCTTCGCTTTCATCGAACTGGCGCAGCTCACGCTGCTGGACTACCAGCACACCCAGCAGCTGACGCCGCTGGATGATCGGCACGCCAAGGAAGGCGCGAAAACGCTCCTCCTTAACAGCCGGGATGTATTTAAAGCTGGGATGCTTCTGCGCATCGGCGAGGTTGATAGGTTCGGCCAGCCGCCCCACCAGGCCGACAAGACCTTCATCAAATGCGAGTGCGACTGTGCGCCCACGGGGTTTTTTCAGCCCGCGCGTGGCCATCAGGTAATAGCAGCGTCGATCGTTGTCAGCCAGATAAACCGAACAAACTTCCGTTTCCATCGCTTTACAGACATCCGTCACCAGGATATCCAGCGCCTCGTTTAAACGCGGCGCGCTGGCGACCTTCTCGACTATTTCTCGCAACCGAGTGAGCATAATGTGCGTGGCTTAACCTCTTTTACGTCGATAAGCAGGCGCGCTTTGTGGCTTTGGTGTGGTTTCAGCGAGCGACATTGTCACACCCGCGAACTCTTTCATCACCCGGCGGTAAACGTCGCGCTTAAACGACACCACCTGACGAACCGGGTACCAGTAACTTACCCATCGCCAGCCATCAAACTCAGGTGTACTGCTGGTTTGCATATTAATAGCCGTATCGCTGCCGACCAGTTGTAGAAGAAACCACTTCTGCTTCTGACCGATACAAACCGGCTTTGTGTCCCAACGCACCAAACGTTTAGGCAGCTTGTAACGCAGCCAGTTACGGGTTGAGGCCAGGATCCGCACATCTTTGCGGCTTAACCCAACCTCTTCGAACAATTCCCGATACATTGCCTGCTCGGCGGACTCGCCTGGATTAATGCCCCCTTGCGGGAACTGCCACGAGTGCTGACCATAGCGCCGGGCCCACATCACCTGGCCCTGGCGGTTACAGATTACAATGCCGACATTTGGGCGGTAGCCATCGTCATCAATCACCGGACTACCTCAAAATAAGCTTCAATGTGAATGATTGTTTCACACTCGTTGGAAACGGTAAACCACTCTCTGTGTGGCGTGATAACGAATAACATTTGAATAACTCACAGTAATCACCCGAGTTATAAACAGTGAACGCCATCCCCGGGCCATTTTATTCACTTTTTCTGTGGATAGAGTTGTGAAGAAGTACGGAATTAACCAGGGAAAACCCAGAGTAGTCCGAACGACGTAGAGATAGGGCTTCTTAATAATGACATACTATTCATTAAGTTATCATAGTTCACACCGACAAATTACAGCATAACGTGATGATCATCACATATGCGATCCGGCAACTGATGAAAGATCGAACAATGCCGCTTTTATCCACAGATAAAGCACACTCGTCGGGCACATTTTGTCTAAAAATTCGATTTTCGTCGCACGTCAAGGCTGTAAATCGAACCAGTAGTGGGGCTTTTCCCCAGTTATCCCATTTTTCTGTGGATAACATGGTGTAAGATCCTGTTCATTGTCAGTGACCAGTTCTGGAAAACCCGTTTTCACTGTTTTCACAAGCGAAGAAACGGGACAAAAAACATATATAAATCATCATATTGGTATAGTTACCCATAAAAAGGTAAACTCTATCCACAACGCATAAAAATAGCGCTCACTTTTTAACCAGAGGTTTTCCATCATGCCAGCCATCGCTCCGCTAACCGCTCCGCCGCAAAGTCAGGAGCAACTTCTTGCTCAGGCCCAGCGGCTGGCGGGTTATTCGCTGGGTGAACTGGCGGCGCTGGCGGGGGTCCCCATTCCCCGCGATTTGAAACGCGATAAAGGCTGGATTGGCATTCTGCTGGAAATTTGGCTGGGCGCCAGCGCCGGGAGCAAACCGGAGCAGGATTTCGCTGCCTTAGGCGTGGAGCTGAAAACCATCCCCATTGACCGTCAGGGCCGTCCTCTGGAGACCACATTTGTTTGCGTGGCGCCGCTAACCGGTAATAGCGGCGTGACCTGGGAAAGCAGCCACGTGCGGCATAAGCTACAGCGCGTATTGTGGATCCCGGTAGAAGGCGAACGCGAGATCCCGCTCGCGCAACGCCGCGTCGGCGCGCCGCTATTATGGACGCCAGACGAGGAAGAAGATCGCCAGCTGCGCATGGACTGGGAAGAGTTGATGGATTTGATCGTACTCGGCCAGGTTGAACGCATCACCGCCCGCCACGGCGAGGTATTGCAACTGCGCCCTAAAGCGGCCAACAGCAAGGCGCTAACGGAAGCGATCGGCGCCCACGGCGAGCCAATCCTCACTTTGCCGCGCGGCTTTTATCTGAAAAAGAACTTTACCGCCGCACTGCTGGCGCGTCATTTTCTATTAGGGCATGAATAATTTTTTGTTCTGCCGCAACGCCTGCATATAATTACGACTTTATTTTTGCAGGACTTTGAACAATGTTATTTGCATGGATAACCGATCCTAATGCCTGGCTGGCGCTCGGCACGCTGACACTGCTGGAGATCGTTCTCGGGATCGATAATATTATTTTTCTCTCTCTGGTTGTCGCTAAGTTGCCCACCGCCCAACGCGCCCATGCGCGGCGTATCGGGCTGATGGGTGCAATGCTGATGCGTCTCGGCCTGCTGGCGTCTATCGCCTGGGTCGTTAAGCTCACCAATCCACTCTTCACCGTATTCGGTCAGGAGATCTCGTTTCGCGATCTGATCCTGCTGCTCGGTGGCCTGTTCCTGATCTGGAAAGCGAGTAAAGAGATCCACGAATCGATTGAAGGCGAGGAAGAGGGTCTTAAAAGCAACGTCCACTCCTTCTTTGGCGCCATCGTGCAGATCATGCTGCTGGATATCATCTTCAGTCTTGATTCAGTCATCACCGCCGTCGGCCTCTCCGATCATCTGTTCATTATGATGGCCGCGGTGGTGATTGCGGTTGGGGTGATGATGTTTGCCGCACGTCCGATCGGCGACTTCGTTGACCGTCACCCGTCGGTCAAAATGTTGGCGTTGTCGTTTCTGATCCTGGTCGGTTTCACCCTGATGCTGGAGAGCTTCGATGTGCATGTGCCGAAAGGTTACATCTACTTCGCGATGTTCTTCTCCATTGCGGTCGAAACTCTCAACCTGATGCGCAATAAGAAAAACCCGCTGTAAGCCACAAAATTGCAGTCCGGAAGCGGGCTGCAATTCTTTTTAAGACTTTACTGCTTTTTATGTCTCACAAATCAGGCTATTAATATACTGGTACGAGGTGCGGCCATAAGAGAGGTAATGACGATGAAAAAATGGGCAGTATTGATTTCCGCCGTAGGACTGGCGTTCTCGGTTTCCGGTTGCAGCAGCGATTATGTCATGGCGACAAAAGACGGACGTATGATTCTTACCGACGGTAAACCGGCGGTTGACGATGACACCGGTTTGATAAGCTACGAAGATCAGCAAGGCAATAAAATGCAGATCAACCGCGACGACGTGTCACAAATTATTAAGCGTTAAGCTTTTTCGTCGGTTAAATGCATAATTTCCGACAACCACAGCAACAGAAAAGAGTCGGGATCCCCCTGCTATATCCCAGGGCAACCCCCTTCAGGATCTCCAGACCCGGCTTTTTTGATATTTTCCCTTTCTCTTTTTCTCTCCCTCTGCCATGTTGTTATTCCCATCAGCCTGCAAGCGCTTTGAAGTTTGTGGGGAGATAGTTTTGTCGGGAAACTCCTGACCTTGTTGATAAAAATAAGGAAGCCGGCTATGCAGTATCACCGTATCCCACACAGTTCTCTTGAAATCAGCACGCTAGGGCTGGGCACAATGACGTTTGGTGAACAAAATAGCGAGGCCGACGCTCATGAACAGCTCGACTACGCCGTAAGTCAGGGAATTAACCTGATTGATGTCGCCGAAATGTATCCTGTCCCGCCGCGCCCGGAAACCCAGGGTCTGACCGAAACCTACGTCGGCAACTGGCTGGCGAAACGCGGCAACCGCGAAAAGCTGGTTATCGCCTCTAAAGTCAGCGGCCCGGCGCGCAATAACGACAGCAGCATTCGCCCGAACCACGCGCTGGATCGCAAAAACATTCGCGACGCGCTGCACGACAGCCTCAAGCGTCTGCAAACCGATTATCTCGACCTCTATCAGGTACATTGGCCACAGCGCCAGACCAACTGTTTCGGCAAGCTGGGCTATACCTGGAGCGACTCCGCGCCGGTGGTCACCCTGCTCGATACGCTGGAAGCCCTCACCGAATTCCAGCGCGCCGGGAAAATTCGCTATATCGGCGTCTCTAACGAAACCGCTTTTGGCGTCATGCGCTATCTGCACCTGGCCGATAAGCACGACCTACCACGCATCGTCACGATTCAAAACCCGTACAGCCTGCTTAACCGCAGCTACGAAGTGGGGCTGGCGGAAGTGAGCCAATATGAGGGCGTAGAGCTGCTGGCGTATTCATGCCTGGCGTTCGGTACGCTGACCGGTAAGTACCTCAACGGCGCGCAGCCGGCTGGCGCACGCAATACGCTATTCAGCCGCTTTACCCGCTACAGCGGCGAGCAGGCGCAGAAAGCGGTGGCCGCTTATGTGGACATTGCCAAACGCCACAATCTCGATCCGGCGCAAATGGCGTTGGCCTTTGTGCGTCGCCAGCCATTTGTCGCCAGTACCCTGCTCGGGGCCACGACCATGGAGCAGCTCAAGACCAACGTCGAAAGTTTGCATCTTGAGCTGAGCGAAGAGGTGTTAGCGGAGATTGAAGCGGTGCATAAGGTATATACCTACCCAGCGCCTTAAGAGGGTAAAACCCGGGTAGCGGCGTAAACGCCTTACCCGGGCTACTGGAGAGCAGACATTTGTGAGTCCGTCCCCCTCCGGGGCGTTATTTACGCCGTCCCCACCACCACAATGCGGCGATGGCTAGCGCAAAGACCGCGCCAAACCCTATCCCCACGCCAACCGGCGGGATCCCAACGCTGACCGCCAGCGAGTACAGCCCCAGCATAAGCAGCATCGCCACGTTTTCGCCGAGGTTCTGTACCGCAATGGCGTTACCTGCGCCAACGGTATGTTTCCCGCGCTCCTGCAGCAGCGCGTTCAGCGGCACAATAAAGAAGCCGCCGCACACACCGAGCAGTAGCAGCAGGCCAAATGCTGGCAATAGCGACTGCTGCACCGCGAAGGCAATCACCGCGACGCCAATCAATATCCCGGCGGGCATACAGCGCGAGACGGTTTCCAGCGTTACCAGCTTCGCCGCCGCGCCAGCACCAACCACAATCCCGACGGCGACCATCGCATTGAGGTAGGTCGGCATCGCGTTGCTGGTGATCCCAAGCGCTACGGGCACCCAAATCACCAGCAGGAAGCGCAGCGTCACCCCCGCGCCCCAAAACAAGCTGGTGCCCATCAACGAGAAACGCGTTTCGCTATTACGCCACAGCGTTTTACAGGCGCTGAAGAAGCTATGGGTCATCGGCCTGAAACGCCACGACTGCCCAGGACGAGCCGCCGGTAGTTTCGGGATCCACAGGTTAGCGACCACCGCGCCGCCATAAACCAGCGCACAAACGATAAGCGCCGCCAGCACGTGCCAGTCCGCAAGAATGCCGCCCGCCATTGACCCCAGCAGGATAGCCGCGATGGTCGACGACTCCATCAGTCCGTTAGCCTTCACTAACTTATCGCCGGTGGTCAGTTCGCCCAGAATACCGTATTTCGCCGGCGAATAGGCCGCCGCGCCAACACCCACCAGCGTATAGCCGATAAACGGATTGACGCCAAAGCAAATACACCCGGCGCCGAGCAGCTTCAGGCCGTTAGCGACCATCATCACCCGGCCTTTGGCGAAGCTATCGGCAAACTGACCGACAAACGGCGCAAAGAGAATGTAAGCGCCCACAAACAACATCTGCAACACCGGCTGGCTCCACTCCGGATAGTAGAGCTGTTTCATCAGCGCCAGGGTGGCGAACAGCAGCGCATTATCGCCGAAGGCCGACAGGAACTGGGCGCAGATCACCGCCATCATCCCTTTCGAGTACAGTGAAGCGTTAGTGTGCACTGACTCACTCATTTGAATGCTCCGCCTCTTCTACCATGCCTTTCAGGGTGACAAAGTCCGGCTTGCCGCTGCCCAGTACCGGCAGCTGTTTCAGCCAACGAATATCGCGCGGCACCGCCAGTTCCGGTACGCCATGTTCACGTGCGTAGCGCAACAGCTTTTCGCGATTGAGTTCATTATCGGTGGTAAACAGCACCAGCGCCTCGCCTTTGCTGGCGTCCTGCTTAATGGCCGTGGCGTGCATTTTGTCTGGCGAGACCGCCAAAGCGACCTGCTCGACCATCTCCAGCGAGACCATCTCGCCGGCGATTTTGGCGAAGCGCTTGGCGCGGCCCTGAATGCGGACGTAGCCCTGTTCGTCAAAGACGACGATATCGCCGGTGTCGTACCAGCCGCTCTCCACTTCACCGTACTGGTTTTCCGCCGTCGGCGCTTCCAGCACGCCGGGGTTTTCTATCCGCAGATAGCCTTTCATGATGTTAGGCCCTTTTAACTGCAGTCGGCCTCCCTGTTCGATGCCCGGCATCGCCAGCAATCGGGCATCCATTCCCGGAAGAATGCGCCCGACGGTGCCGACTTTCGCCGCCATCGGAACGTTGATGGAGACCACCGGCGCGCATTCGGTCACGCCGTAGCCTTCAAGGATGCGCAGACCAAATTTGTCCTGCCACAGCTGCTTGGTGCTGTCCTGCAGTTTTTCCGCCCCTGCCACCACATAGCGCAGGCGATAAAAATCATACGGGTTGGCAAAGCGGGCATAGTTGGCGAGGAAGGTTGAGGTGCCGAACAAAACGGTACAGTTACGATCGTAAACCAGCTCCGGCACCACCCGATAGTGCAGCGGGCTTGGATAGAGGAATACTTCCGCGCCGGTGAATAGCGGCGTCAGCAGGCCGACCGTCAGGCCGAAGGAGTGGAAAAGCGGCAGCGCCGACATAAAGCGGTCGTTGGCGGTAAAATCGGCGATGGTTTTAATCTGTTCGACGTTAGCCAGCAGGCTTTTATGGCTATGCACCACCCCTTTTGGGTTCCCCTCCGAGCCGGAGGTAAAGAGGATCATCGCCGCATCTTCCGGCTGCTGCTTGACCTGCGCCAGACGCGGCGCCAGCAAATGGCCAAATATCCACAGTTTGTCGGCAGTGGTGACATCGCCTTTCAGATCTTCCAGAAACACCCAGCGCACCTGAGTCAACTGCTCAGGCAGGTGCCAGAGTTTGCCCTTATCGAGGAAGGTACGGGAGGTAAAAATGGTTTTGATTTCCGCGGCGGTAATCGCGCTGCTGAGTCCTTTGACGCCGGCGGTATAGTTCATCATTGCCGGGATTCGCCCGCGGGCAATCGCGCCGAAAATCACCGCCGCGCTGATACCGGCGTTAGGCAGCATCAGGCCGATTTTCTCGCCCTGCACGCTGTATTTTTCCAGAATACGCGCGACGAACAGCGTTTTGGTCAACAGTTTACGGTAGGTATCCGGCTGGAAATTAATATCTTCCACGCAGTTTTTGCGCGCGCCAAAGCGGTCCTGCGCCGCCAGTAGCGACTCATATAACGTTTCACGCGGGCGCACCGCCATCCGCGCTTCCATCATGATCTGGTGCAGCATTTCGCCGGCGATTTTTCGCCGATCGCGGGCGCGCGGCGCCTCCGGCATCGGCAGATGCGTCGGCGGCAGTAAATGGAGCTGAATACGCGGGAACAGGCGGCGTTTTACCAGCCCCTTCAGGCGGCTGAATGGCGTAAGTTCGGCGCCTTCAATTCGCAGCGGCACAATGGTCGCTTTCGACTTCGCCGCCACGAACGCCGCGCCGTCATAGATTTTCATCAGCGAACCGCTGACCGAAATACGCCCTTCCGGGAAAATAACCACCGGGCGTCCCTGCTCAATCAAGCGCACCAGATGCTTAATTGACATCGGTTTGGTGGGGTCCAGCGGAACAAAGTCGATAAGCGGCGTCAGCGCCCGCATAAACCAGCGCTGGCTAATCGACGTATAGACCGCAAACACCGGCCGCACAGGCAGAAAGAGCGCCAGTAAAATACCGTCGAGAAATGAGACATGATTGGGCGTTATTAATACTTTTTCCTGATAAAGCGCCTGAGTGTCTCCGGTCAATCGCACCCGGTACAATCCTTTGAACAGTAATCGAAAAAATCCCAACAGCATAACGACTCCGCGTGGCTGATTTAGTAATCCAAGCAGGTTACATGAGAAGGCGGGGAAAAGCAGTGTGGGGGATAAAATTCAGAATAAAAAAAACCTGCGCATCCGCGCAGGCCGGTGCAAGATAATCAGTACGAAGTGCGTACTTAAGAAACTCACCAATCAATACCTCTGGGACCCTGATTGTCGCGTTTTTACCCGCGATCGCGCCAGCGCGAAAACGCAAGGGAATGAGCCTAAGTGCAACCAGGTATTACGATTCTCGCTATCTGTAACAGCATGAATAACAGGCAAAAAAAAACCTGCGCATCTGCGCAGGTTGGTGTAATTAAGTGGTCAACATGACGTTGACTCCACCTATCAATACCTCTGGGATAGCCAGAGTATCAATGCATCACTCAACGAAACCAGCGAACATTCGCAACAGCTAATCGCAAAGTGTAAGCAAAGATGAGAATTCTCTTTTCACCGTTGCATCCCACGCATTGTGCTGTGTAACTTTGTCACTGCTAATCTCTGTCTGCGTCACATTTGTATCAACCAGAATAGCGGTAGCCTTGAATCCGCTGCGCTTTCCCGTAACATAACTATTATGTAAACGCTTACCCTAAAAAAGGTCCGGTATGGCGACAATTAAGGATGTAGCCCGACTCGCAGGAGTGTCCGTCGCTACCGTCTCACGCGTTATCAACAACTCGCCAAAAGCGAGTGAAGCCTCTCGTCAGTCGGTGACGGCGGCGATGGAAACCCTGAACTACCACCCCAACGCCAACGCCCGCGCGCTGGCGCAGCAGTCAACGGAAACCATCGGCCTGGTGGTGGGCGACGTTTCCGATCCCTTCTTCGGCGCGATGGTCAAAGCCGTCGAGCAGGTGGCCTACAGCACCGGTAATTTTTTGCTTATCGGCAACGGCTACCACAACGTGCAAAAAGAACGTCAGGCGATTGAACAGCTAATCCGTCACCGCTGCGCGGCGCTGGTGGTGCACGCCAAAATGATCCCCGACGACGAGCTGGCGGGGCTGATGAAACAGATCCCCGGCATGGTGTTAATTAACCGCATCGTGCCGGGTTTCGAGCAGCGCAGCGTGGCGCTCGATGACCGCTACGGCGCCTGGCTGGCGACGCGCCATCTGATTCAGCAGGGCCACAGCCGCATTGGCTATATCTGCTCCAACCACGCGATTTCCGATGCCGAAGACCGGCTGCAAGGTTATTACGATGCCCTGAAGGAGAGCGGCCTGGCCGTCAACGACCGGCTGGTCACCTTCGCCGAACCTGACGAAAGCGGCGGCGAGCTGGCGATGACCGAGCTATTAGGCCGCGGCAGAAACTTTACCGCCGTCGCCTGTTACAACGATTCAATGGCCGCCGGCGCGATGGGGGTGCTCAACGATAACGGTATCGAGGTGCCGCAGGAAATTTCGCTGATTGGCTTCGATGATGTGCTGATCTCGCGCTACGTGCGCCCCCGCCTGACCACCGTACGTTATCCGATCGTCACCATGGCGACCCAGGCGGCGGAGCTGGCCCTGGCACTAGCAGAACAGCGTCCGGCGCCGGAAATCACTCACCTCTTCAGCCCGACGCTGGTGCGCCGTCACTCGGTGATAACGCCCGCGGAAAGTGACAAGTCATAGCGGTACAGGCTCACGGCGGTGGCCGGGTAATCCAGGCCCTCGCCGATATAGCGCCAGCCAAAGCGCTCATAAAAATCGCGGCAGGCGGAATAGAGATAAAGCTGCGGATAACCGCACTGGCGGGCATAGTCGATGACGTGCCGCTGCAGCTTCCCGGCCAGCCCCTGCCCGCGCGCCGTTTCGGCGACAAACAGCGCCGCCATCCATGGAAATAGATCCTGACGGCTTATCAAATCGCAACGCCACAGCCCCACGGTACCCAGCAGCGCCTCACCATCGGTGGCGATAAAGGTCAGCGGCAGCGCCCCCGGCGTTTGGCTATGTTCAACAATACTGCTAAAAAACGCCTGCGGTAAGGCATCGCCGGCAAAAGCCTGCCATAACCACTCCGCCACCTGCGGCCCATGCTGCGGCGCGGCGTACAACGGTTGAATCTGCATTTTTTCCCCCTGTGAATCGATGAATTCTAGCGCGCCGCTCGCGCCCGCGCATCCGGGGTCGGAAAATGCCTTCAACAGGATTTCCGCAAAAAGCGTGATCGCGATAGTCTTTGCCGTCGTCAGGCTCATATCCCTCTGAATGACTGTGGTAAACTGCGCCCTATCACCGGTTATCAGGAATCGACGAATGGCAACAATGCTGGATGTCTCAATACGCGCAGGCGTCTCGAAAGCGACGGTTTCCCGCGTGTTGAACGGCACAGGTCAGGTAAAAGAGAGTACCCGCCAACAGGTATTCAAAGCGATGGAAGAGCTGGGCTACCGGCCTAATTTTCTCGCCCGCTCGCTGGCGAATCGCACCAGCAACAGCATTGGACTGGTGGTATCGACATTCGACGGTTTTTACTTTGGCCGCTTGCTGCAACAGGCGTCGCGCCAAACGGAAGCCTGGGGCAAACAGCTTATCGTCACCGACGGCCACGATGCGCCCGAACGGGAAGAAGAAGCGGTACAAATGTTGGCCGACCGTCAGTGTGACGCCATCGTGCTCTACACCCGCCATATGAGCGAACAGAAAATTATGTCGCTTATCGAAACCATTGAAACGCCGCTGGTGGTGATTAACCGCGACGTTAGCCAGGCGCGGGAACGCTGCGTGTTCTTTGAACAGCAGGAGGCGGCGTTTCAGGCCGTCGACTATCTGATCTCCCAGGGGCATCGCGATATCGCCTGCCTGACCGTACCAATGCATACCCCAACGGGTAAAGCGCGCCTGGCGGGCTACCGCAGCGCCCTGGAAAAGCACGGAATTGCGTGGGAACCGGCGCGGGTCAAGTACGGCGATTCAACGATGACCCGCGGTTATGAGCTGTGTCGGGAATTATTAGAAGAGAAAACGCCGTTTAGCGCGCTGTTCTCCTGTAACGATGATATGGCGTTGGGCGCCTCGAAAGCGCTGCATCAGGCGGGGCTGCGCATTCCGCAGGACGTATCGCTCTTCGGCTTTGACGACGCTCCTAGCGCGAAGTGGCTGGAGCCCGGATTATCAACGGTTTATCTGCCGATCGACAATATGATCACCACCGCCATCGACCAGGCGATTAAGCTCGCCAACGAACAGCCGATCGAAACCATCCCGCCGTTCACCGGTACGCTGGTACTGCGTGAATCGGTGACGACGGGGCCATTCTTTAAATAAGCTCCAGCGCCAGCAGTTCTTCAATGGTCTGGCGGCGGCGAATCAGGCGCGCGCTGCCGTTATCAAACAGCACTTCCGGGAGTAGCGGGCGGCTGTTGTAGTTTGAAGACATCGATGCGCCGTAGGCGCCGGTGTCGTGCAGCACCAGGTAATCGCCCGGCGCCACCGCCGGCAGCAGGCGAGTTTCCACTTTGCCGCCCTCCTGCTGGGTAAAGACGTCGCCGGATTCGCACAGCGGCCCCGCGACCACGGTTTCCAGCTGCGGCTCGCCGCTCAGGTCGCGCCCGTCCGCCGCCAGCGCGGTAATATGATGATAGCTGCCGTACATGGCCGGGCGCATCAGATCGTTAAAGCCGGCATCGATCAGCACGAAGTGGCGGCTGCCCATCTCTTTCACGCTACGCACCTGCGATACCAGCACGCCGGACTCCGCCACCAGGAAACGCCCCGGTTCGATCTCCAGCTTTACCGGATGCCCCAGATGTTGGGCGATCTGCTCGCGCGCCGCATTCCACAGGCCAAAGTAGTGATCGGTATCGATCGCCTCTTCGCCTTCGTGATATGGGATCGATAAACCGCCGCCGGCGGAGATCGCCTGCAGATCCTGACCAAACTCCACCACCTGGCGCACCATCGCGCCGCATACTTGCTCAAGATGACCGTAATCAACGCCGGAGCCGATATGCATATGGATGCCGACCAGCTGTAGCGAATGGCGGCGAATCACCTCCAGCGCCTGCGGCAGCTGGCTGAACCAGATACCGTGTTTGCTGTTTTCGCCGCCGGTATTGGTCTTCTGGCTGTGGCCATGACCAAATCCCGGGTTGACGCGCAGCCAGACGCGGTGGCCCGGCGAGACTTCACCCAGCTGGCTAAGCATATCCACGGATCCGGCATTCACTGGGATCTGTAATGCTTTCACCCGCTCAAGGGTCGCACGATCGATCAGATCGGCGGTAAAGACGATATCGTCCGGATGCTGCACGGGATCATAACCTGCCGCCAGCGCGCGTTCGATCTCGCCAAGCGACACCGAATCCACCTTCACGCCCTGCTCGCGCATCAGACGCAGAATATGAATATTGGAGCAGGCCTTCTGCGCAAAACGCACCACGTCAAACTGGCTAAGTTGGGCAATCTGGCGGCGGATAATCTGCGCGTCATAGACCCATACCGGGCAGCCGAACTCAGCGGGCAGGCGCAGTAGATTGTCAGCGGTCAGATCGGTATCGGTGGCGTTTAGCGAGCGTGGCATAAGGACTCCGGTGCGTACGTGTGTTTGTCGATGTTTTTTCCGATTACGCCACAGCGGGAAGAGAATAAAAAATATCGTTTTATCGCGAGTCTATGCAAAAATGATATGGCTATCTGATGCTAACCGGGAGCCGCCCATGCCTGCCGTCAACTTACGCCATATTGAGATTTTCCACGCGGTGATGACCACCGGCAACCTAACCGAAGCGGCGCGGATGCTGCATACCTCGCAGCCGACGGTCAGCCGCGAACTGGCGCGTTTTGAGAAAGTGCTGGGCTTAAAGCTGTTTGAGCGCGCCCGCGGCCGTCTGCAGCCGACGGTGCAGGGGCTGCGACTGTTTGAAGAAGTACAGCGCTCGTGGTACGGGTTGGATCGCATCGTTAGCGCCGCGGAGAGCCTGCGCGAATTCCGCCAGGGAGAGCTGTCGGTAGCCTGTCTGCCGGTCTTTTCGCAGTCATTTCTGCCGCTGCTGCTGCAGCCGTTCCTGGTGCGCTATCCGGACGTCAGCCTGCAGATCGTGCCGCAGGAGTCGCCGCTGCTGGAGGAGTGGCTGTCCGCCCAGCGCCACGATTTGGGGTTAACGGAAACGCTGCATACGCCAGCCGGCACCGAGCGCACGCCGCTGCTGACCTTAAATGAAGTCTGCGTGCTGCCACAAAATCACCCGCTGGCCGCGAAAACCGAACTCACCCCCGCCGACTTCCACGGTGAAAACTATATCAGCCTGTCGCGCACCGACAGCTATCGTCAGCTGCTTGATGCGCTATTTATGGAGCACCAGGTGAAAAGACGGATGGTGGTTGAAACCCACAGCGCGGCGTCGATCTGCGCGCTGGTGCGCGCCGGAGCGGGCATTTCGGTGGTTAACCCGCTCACCGCCCTCGACTACGCTGAGAGCGGCGTGGTGGTGCGGCGCTTCAGCGTCGATGTGCCCTTTACCGTCAGCCTAATCCGCCCACTACATCGCCCCGGTTCCGCGCTGGTCGACGCCTTTGTCCAGCATCTGCAAACCAGCCTGCCGCGTATCGAACAGCCGCTGGCGGCGGTACTTAAGAGAGCATAAATTCCACCGCGTCGGCGGCATGGATCGCCGCGGTATCAAATACCGGCAGCGGACTACTCGTTTCCGGTACCAGCAGGCCGATTTCGGTGCAGCCGAAGATAACGCCTTCCGCCCCCTGCGCCGCCAGCGCCTTGATGACCTGCAGATAATAGTCGCGCGAGGCGTCGCTAAAGGTGCCGAGGCATAGCTCATCAAAAATAATTTGATTGATGCGCGCCCGATCGTCAGCCTGCGGGATCAGCGTCTCAATGGCAAACTGCTGCTGTAGACGGCCGCGATAAAAATCCTGCTCCATGGTGTAGCGGGTGCCCAATAGCGCGACCCGACGCTGGCCTTTAGCGCTGATAGCCCGCCCGGTGGCGTCGGCGATATGCAGGAACGGCACCTCGCAGCGGGCTTCAATCGCATCAGCCACCTTATGCATGGTGTTGGTGCACAGCACGATGCCCTCGGCGCCGGCCTGCTGTAGCCCCAGCGCCGCCGCGGCGAGGATCTCGCCGGCGCGATCCCACTCCCCTGCCGACTGGCAGGCTTCAATCTCATGAAAATCAACACTATGTAGCAACAGGCTGGCGGAATGCAGGCCGCCGAGCCGCGCTTTAATGCCTTCATTAATTAACCGGTAATAGGGAATGGTGGATTCCCAGCTCATGCCGCCCAGCAGGCCGATGGTTTTCATTATCTGCTCCTTTATGGTTTGCTCCAGTGAAGCAAACCTGCCGATAACTTTCCACTGTTGCTGTTGGGCGGCGACCCCATCAGAAGAAATATTTAAAGCGCACGCGCGCGCCGTAGCGTTCGTCGTCGTTCCCGCTCTGCTGGGCCGACGAATCCAGCCATGAGGCATAGGCGCCGAGATAAATATTAAAGTTCGGCATATCCATGATATTCGGCAGTTGCCAGGAGGCATGGATCGTGTGGATGTCATAGCGGCCCGGCGTCAGAATCGCGCAGTCGCCATCGCACTCGCCGCTGACCCCCGCCATGTTGAACTGCTCGATTTTGTTGTGCGCGTAGATATATCCCAGCTCGACGCGATGCCACAGCGCGTTGATACCGGCGCTGAAATCCTCTTCATCCGCCGCGTCCAGATAAGCGGTGCTGAGATTCACCACCATGCCATCCTCGGCATCGGTTTTCAGCGTATTCCAGCTCATGGTCAGGCCGTAGCCGGTACGGCTTGACTGATCGACCCAGCGTCCGTTCTGGTTTTGATAGCCATAGGCATTGTTCACCAGATTACTCTCAACCGCCGCCGCCACTGACCACGGGCCGGACTGCCAGGCCGCCACCGGCCGCACATAGACCACGTTTTTATGATTTTCGAGCGCGTTGCCGTGGTAGTTTTGATCGACAAACAGCGAGCTACCGTCTTCCACCAGCGTGTTGAGCTCAAAGTACCAGTTATCGAGGTATTTGCTCAGCAGGAAATTACCGCCGCTGCTGCTACGCCCGCGCCCCTCTTTCATCATGTAGATATAACCGTAACCGTCGCTATAGAGATCGTTGGCGGTATTACCAGAATATTCAATAAACGTATCCTGATTCAGCGGGAACATATCGTAGGCTTCAAAGCGCCCGATTTTTATTTTCCAGTCATTTTCCTGACCAAAGAAAAATACGGCATCATCAAGATTCATTTTTCCGGTCATATCCGCCAGCGGTTGTACGCTAAAGCCGGAGTATTTCCCATTAGCGCCTTTGCGTAAGCCATCGAACCCTAACAAAATACGCCCATTAATATCCCAGCGCTCTTTATCCCCCGGCGCCCAGTTCTTATTCGCGCTGGTTTTTACCGAGGTCAGGCTGCCGGTTCGGCTGGCGCCATCCATATTAAATTCAACATCACCGTAAAATTTTAAATCGACATCTTTATTCACCGCCAGCGCGGGCGCGGCAACCGTCGCGGGCGCAGGCGCGCTGCTTTGAGCCGTCGCGCGCTCCTGCTGCTTCAGTTCGCGGATTTCCGCCTCGGCGTTTTGCGCCCTCTGCTCGGTGGCTTTTAAGCGCTGCTCCATCTGCGCCAGACGCTCCTCAAGCGAAAGCGTTTGCTGCGCGCCGGCGGCGGGAATAAATAAAGACGAGATAAGACATCCAACCCAGATTTTATTCATCGTTAGACCCTGCTTATTATATATTAAAGGTATTGTTTTATTATTTTGGTGAATATTAAATAACCCGCCGGCGTTTGCTTACGGGTTATTCAGGTTAATGATTATTTAATTAGAGGTTCCATGCTCCGCCATCAATTAATGCCGCACTACCGCTCCAGGAAAATAAAGCTAATTCCCGGCGCCGGGCATCAGGATAAATACGGCTGCTGAGGCAGGCTTCGCCGTCATTAACGAAAACCTCAACGGATGAGCTATCGAAAAATAGCCGCAGCTTCAGCGCCGAACCGGCTGGTAACGGAACGCTGCGGGTGCCGCACAAACCATATTGCGGATAGCGACGCTCCAGCACCAGACGCTGCATCTGATTGTCGACATATACCTTCAGCCCTTCGCCAAAGCTCAAACCGTACTGCTCGGCGCCGCTATTGGCCATATCCCAATGCAGGTTGACCTCCATGGTTTCGCAGTGCTCTACCATCGTCAGTTGCTGATTCTTCAACGAACTGACCGGCCACGGGAACCAGTCGCGGCGCAGACCTTCCACCTCTTTTGCCGGACGCATCAATAACCGATTATTCGCGCCGAGGCTTAACTCGCGCGGCAGCGACAGCATACCGGCCCAACCGTCCTGCTGCTCCGGCAGCGGCGACTCCCACATATCCAGCCAGCCGATTACAATTCGTCGGCCATCGGGGGTGAGGAAACTTTGCGGCGCATAGAAATCGTGACCGCTGTCGAGTTCGACAAACGCCTCTTCGCGGACAAAAGGTTGCCCCGGCTGCCAGTCCCCCAGCAGATAGCCGCTCTGGAATAAATTGCGCCGGGCAAAGCCGTCCGCGGCCATCCCCTGCGGCGAGAACATCAGCACCCGCTTGCCATCGAGTTCAAAGAAATCCGGGCACTCCCACATGTAGCCCATCCCCGCTTCGGCCTGGGCAAGAATACCGGCGTCCTGCCAGTAGCGCAGGTCGTCAGAACGGTACAACCGCACCTGGCCGACGTCGTCTACCCGCGCGCCGACCACCATGTACCAGCTTTCACCTTCACGCCATACTTTCGGGTCGCGAAAATGGTGCATCCCCGGCGGGGTATCGATAACCATCCCCTGGCGCTCAAAATGGATGCCGTCGCGGCTGGTCGCCAGGCACTGCACCTGGTACAGGTTATTTTCATCCGCGGGATCGCCATGAAATTTATGGCCGGTGTAGATGAGTGCCAGCGTATCGCCATCAACCACCGCCGAGCCGGAGAAGCAGCCGTCTTTATCTTCCGGCCCTTCCGGCGCCAGCGCCACCGGCAGGTGTTCCCACTGCACAAGGTCCTTGCTGCGCGCGTGGCCCCAGTGCATCGGCCCCCACTGGTTTGAATACGGGTGGTGCTGATAAAACGCGTGGTACCAGCCGTCGAACCATACCAGCCCGTTGGGGTCGTTGATCCAACCGGCACGGGCCGCCAGGTGATAACGCGGATACCAGCGCGGGTTGAGATCCACGCTTTTCGCCTGCAGTTCCCGCTCCGCGTTACTAATGGAATACATCATATTCATTTCTCTTTTCAGTCAGATAGTGGATGGCTGCGACATGAGCGAATCCGAAGAGGGCTTATTGGATCGCAGCAGGAAGATGGAGATGAAGGTGGTGCAGAACACCAGCAGTCCCATGATCAAATAGGAGTCGGCGAAGCCGTATTTTTCGTAGCTATAGCCCGCCAGCGGCGACAGTACGGTGGCGATGACCGAACTGGTGCAGGCGAAACCAACCAGGTACAGGGTGGAAGAAAGGCGTTTATCAAAGTTCAGGCTGTTGTATTTGAAGATGGACACCAGCAGCACCGGTAATTCCACGGCGTGCAGCAGTTTCGTAATCGAGATCAGTACAGGGCCTTCCACCAGCCCGGAGGCCACCATGCGCATCGCCATCACCATGCCGGCGAAGATCAGGCCGTTTTTCGCGCCGATGCGATTGACCAGCCACGGGGCGCAGAACATTCCCGCCGCTTCGAGGAACACCTGGAAGGAGTTGAGATAGCCATACATGGCGTTCCCTTCATGGAGCGTGGCAAACTGCGAGGAGAAGTAGACCGGAAACTGCTGGTCGTAAACGCCGTAAATACAGGTGCCAACGACGAAAAACACCAGCGCCCAAAAGCGCGGCAGCGTCAGCAGGCGCAGCGCGTCTTCCAGCGTGACTTTACCGCCACTGACCGCCTCCTGCATGGCATGCGGCGCCGAAGAGACCTTAAGCCGCGCCAGCAACATGAAGAAAACCAGACCAGAACAGCTGGCGACGGCGAAGTTCAGCTGCGGGTTAATGTTGAACAGCAGCCCGGCGAAAAAGGTCGCCACCGCCCAGCCCAGCGATCCCCACATCCGCGCTTTGCCGAATTCAAACTGGCTTTGCCGCGCCACACGCTCGGTATAGGACTCCAGCACGCCAATACCGCCGTTAAAGGTCAGGCCGATATAGATACCGCCAAAAATACTGCCAAGCAGTACGTTGATTTTCAGCAGATAGCCAAACAGCAGATAGGCCGGGCCGGAAAGGATCAGTAAGACCGTGATATACCAGAGTAAATTTTTGCGCAGCCCCAGTTTATCCTGGATAAAGCCGTAGCAAATCTGGGCGAATAGCGCCGAGACCGACAGCACCGCGTAGATAATGCCGGTATCCCCGGCTTTCAGCCCCACTTCCTGATGTAGCCAGATGGAAAGCAACGAGCCGGAAGAAGACCAGGTAACAAAAAAGAAAAACAGTAAGGCACTGAGTAAGGGGTAGCTGTGAGAGTGATGCATCTTCATCATGACATTCTCGTGTTGGAGTAATGCGCAAATGGTAACGTTAACAAAAAACAACTCTCATCTGGTTTTGTGGCGATTCATGATGTTAATCACAAAAGTTAACGTTAACATAATAGAGATGAGATCGCGATCAACTATTCCTCGCCATGCTTCACCATCAGGCTGGGATAGACTATCGTATGATCCTTTTACATCAGCGACTTAGTTGTATACCGGAGTAATCACCATGGCATCCCTGAAAGATGTAGCGAAGCTAGCCAACGTCTCACTGATGACGGTATCCCGCGCGCTGAACAGCCCGGAGCGCCTGAAGGCGGAAACGCTTGCCCGCGTACAGGCGGCTATCGAACAGACCAATTACGTCCCCGACCTGTCGGCGAAGAAAATTCGCGGCGCCCGGGCAACCCCAAGCACCATCGGCGTACTGGCGCTGGACACGGTGACCACCCCATTCTCGGTAGAGATAACGCTCTCTATCGAAGAGACGGCGCGGGCCCACGGCTGGAACAGCTTTGTGGTTAACATGTTCTCGGATGACAATCCAGATGCCATCCTTGACCTGCTGCTTTCCCACCGCCCGGACGGCATCATTTACACCACCATGGGGCTACGCCAGGTTCCGCTACCGGCGAAATTGTTGACGCTGCCCTGCGTGCTGGCCAACTGCGAAAGCCTGAACGAGAACGTCGCCAGCTATATTCCAGACGATGAGCAAGGCCAGTACGACGCGGTGAAAGCGCTGCTGGCCGCCGGCTATCGCCGCCCGCTCTGTTTGCATCTTCCGGCCAGGCATCTGGCGACGATACGCCGCCGACAGGGGATGGAACGCGCCTGCCGCGAGGCGCAGGTCGATCCGGATACGCTCGATCACTGCTATATGACCTACGGTGACGAACACTATCGCGATATTCCCGGCCAGCTGCTGGCCCATATTGATCAGGGTAAACCGCGGTTTGATTCCGTAGTGTGCGGTAACGATCGTATCGCTTTTATGGTCTACCAGACGTTGCTGGCGCAGGGCTTGCGAATCCCTGAAGATGTGGCGGTGGTGGGTTATGACAACATGGTGGGGATTGGCGATCTGTTCCTGCCGCCGCTGTCAACGGTGCAGTTACCGCATTATGAAATTGGCCGCCTGAGCGCCCTGCATATTATTAACAGCGACAGCCATCGGGATACCATTAAGGTTCCCAGCCCGTGGCTGCCGCGCGAATCCGTGTGATCAGTTGCCGATGTTACGCAGCTTTTCCCCGGACATCAGCTTGCGTTCGATATGTTCAAGCGTCACGTTTTTGGTTTCCGGGATCAGCCAGAAGGTCACGCCGATAAACGCCACGTTCAGCGCGGTATAGAGCCAGAACGTGCCTGCCGCGCCAATCGCGTCCAGCAGCGTCAGGAAGGTCGCGCCAATAATCATGTTCGACACCCAGTTGGTGGTGGTCGAACAGGTGATGCCGAAGTCGCGGCATTTTAGCGGCTGGATCTCAGAGCAGAGGATCCACACCACCGGCGCGGCGCTCATCGCGTATCCGGCAATACACATCATGGTCATTCCCACCGATAGCCAGGAGAGGCCGCTGCCGGCGGTACCGTTATCAAACTGCATCAGGCAGTAGCCCAGCACCAGGGTGCCCAACGCCATCACGCTAAAGCCGATTTTCAATGCCGGTTTACGCCCGGCCTTATCAACGGTAAACACCGCGATAAAGGTGGCGAACATGAAGGTCAGGCCGACCACCAGCGTGGCGATCATCTGCTGCTCGGTGGTGGTAAAGCCGGCCATTTTGAAGATTCGCGGCGCGTAATACATGATGATATTCATGCCGGTAAACTGCTGCATCGCCTGCAATAACATGCCAAGGAATACCGCCCGACGCACGTTGCGGTTCACTTTGAACAGCGCCCAGCCGCCCTGCTTGAGCTTCAGGCTTTCGCGGATTTCATTCAGCTCATCGCGCGCCTTTTCCGAGGTATCGCGCAGCATGCGCAGCACTTCTTCGGCCTCGATATGGCGGCCTTTTTCCGCCAGCCAGCGCGGACTGTTAGGCAGGAACACCACCAGGATAATCAGCAATACCGCCGGCAGCGCCAGCACGCCAAGCATCGCCCGCCAGTTGCCGCTGTAGCTGAAGGCGGTATCGGATAAGAAGGCCAGCACGATGCCAAGCGTGACCATCAACTGATACATGCTGATCATCTTGCCGCGAACGTTTTCGCTTGCCATTTCAGAAAGATAGAGCGGTGCGGTATAAGAGGCGATACCGACGGCGACGCCAAGGACAATACGCGCCGCCAGCAGCATCTCGACGCTGGTGGCGAATGCCGAGCCGATAGAGCCCGCCACAAATAGCACCGCGCCAACCATCAAACTGTATTTACGGCCAAGACGGAAAGAGAGCCAGCCGTTGAACAGCGCGCCAATCGCCGCGCCAAGCATCATACTGCTGACCACCCACTCCTGCAGACGGCTGGATAAAACGAAATGATCGGTGATGAAAGGTAGCGCCCCGGCAATCACGCCGATATCAAGGCCGAATAACAAACCCGCCACCGCGGCGGCAATGGAGACAAACTGGTTCATGCGCCGGGTGTTGCGCTGCGCATTGGGGAGTAAACCCGGATCGGTGGTCAATGAAGTCATTTTTTTCCTGCCTCAACAGAGTATGCGTGCAGTGAAAGTACGGGATCGCAGGGCTAAGGTGTCAGTCGGGAGATGGCGAAGATATGGATAAAACGGCTGGCAGCATTGTTTTTGTGATGGACATTAAACTTTATCTTATGCAAAAAATGCTGTCCGATCGTCAAAACAACCCTGATGAATGGCGAGTATTTTATTTTCCATTACTAACGAGTATGGATTATTTAAACCTCATGATATGGACGATCATTGTTCAGAAAACAACCCGCCGGTTGGCGGGTTGTTCGACTATGTCTGTTAGCGCGCCAGCCAACCGCCATCTACCGCCACGGTGTAGCCGTTGATGTAATCGGATGCGCTGGAGGCGAGAAACACCACCGGCCCCATTAAATCGCTCGGCAGGCCCCAGCGGCCGGCCGGGATACGGTCGAGAATTTCCGCGCTGCGCTGTTCATCGGCGCGTAACTGCTGGGTATTGTTGGTTGCCATGTAGCCGGGGGCAATGGCGTTAACATTGATATTATGCTTTGCCCATTCATTGGCCAGCAGGCGAGTTACGCCCATGACGCCGCTTTTCGAGGCGGTGTAGGACGGCACGCGGATCCCGCCCTGGAACGACAGCATGGAGGCAATATTGATGATCTTGCCGCCGTTACCCTGAGCGATGAAGTGCTTCGCCGCGGCCTGAGACATGAAAAAGACGCTTTTGATGTTCAGGTTCATCACGTCATCCCAGTCCTTCTCGCTGAATTCGATAGCATCCTGACGGCGGATTAGCCCCGCGTTATTGACCAGAATATCGATGTGGCCAAATTCCGCCACCGCGCGCTCAAGCAACTGCGGAATACCATCTATTTGCCGCAGGTCGGCGGTGAGGCTCAAAAAACGACGCCCCAGCGCGGTAACGCGCTCGATGGTTTCCCTCGGCTCAACGATATTAATACCGACGATATCGCAGCCCGCTTCCGCCAGCCCAACCGCCATGCCCTGGCCTAAACCGGTGTCGCAGCCGGTCACTACCGCGACTTTCCCCTGAAGAGAGAATGCATCAAGAATCATATCTGGTTCCTTTCTTTCACGGCCTGCTCACCACAGGCAAGGTTCTGAGGCTAAGAAGAACTCCTGGGGCATCCCCATCATAAAAATAAAACAGAGTTCCGTTTTGCTGATAGTCACATAGTAGACCGCTGAAAAATCATTTTCAACGACAATTAAAACAACGTTTCATTTTTTATGATTAAAAATGATAAAAACGCAAAACGGATCACATCGCCAGGAGCTAGCAACCTGTACAAAAGCTATAAATCCAGTGAGTTAGGTTATCTTTGGAAAATAACCGCGAAGAGAGAAAATCGGAGAGAAAAACGAAGAAAAGAAGATCGGCGAGGAAGTTGGACATCGCGCCGAAGACGGCGCGAGATCGTATTATGCGCGCTCCACCGCCAGCGCAACGCCCTGACCGCCGCCGATACACAGCGTCGCGAGCCCTTTACGCGCATCGCGCTTGATCATTTCATGTACCAGCGACACCAGAATACGGCAACCGGACGCGCCAATCGGATGGCCCAGGGCGATAGCCCCGCCGTTAACGTTAACCCGCCGTTCATCCCACTCCAGCACTCTGCCAACGGAGATCGCCTGGGCGGCAAAAGCTTCATTAGCTTCGATTAAGTCAACCTCATCCAGCTGCCAGCCCGCGCGCTCAAGGCAGCGCCGGGTGGCATGTACCGGCGCGATACCCATTAGCGCCGGATCGACGCCGACGCTGGCGAAGGCGCGAATGCGCGCCAGAATCGGCAGCCCCAGCTCCTGGGCCTTTGATTCGCTCATCATCATTACCGCCGCCGCGCCATCGTTAATACTCGATGCATTACCCGCGGTCACCGACCCAAGCTGGTCGAAGGTGGGCATCAGGCTGGCTAACCCTTCAGCGCTGGCATCCATCCGCGGCTGCTCGTCGGTATCCACCAGCCGTTGACTGCCGTTATGCTCGGTGGCGACCGGCACGATTTCATCGCGAAACCGCCCGGAGTCTATCGCCCGCCGCGCTTTTTGCTGCGAGCTAAGCGCCCAGGCGTCCTGTAGTTCACGGCTGATCCCATACTCCCGCGCCAGATTTTCCGCCGTTACGCCCATATGGTAGTCATTGAAAGCGTCCCACAGCCCATCATGCACCAGGCTGTCGATAAGCTGGCTATTGCCCAGCTGCGCGCCGGTTCGGCTGTCGGTAAGCACATGCGGCGCGCGGCTCATGTTTTCCTGACCGCCGGCGATCACTACATCCGCTTCGCCGCATTGGATGGCCTGAGTCGCCAGGTGCAGCGCTTTCAGCCCGGAGCCGCAAACGTCGTTGATGGTGATCGCCGAGACGGTATTCGGCAGCCCGCCGCGGATCGCCGACTGACGCGCCGGATTCTGCCCGGTGCCCGCAGTCAGCACCTGACCGAGGATCACTTCATCAATGCACTGCGGATCGATTCCGCTCCGCTCGACTAACGCCTTCACCACCACGCTGCCCAATTCCACCGCCGAGTGACGCGCCAGCGTTCCCTGAAAACAGCCGATAGGCGTACGCAACGCGCCGACGATCACGACATCTTTCATCCTTTACCTTCTGCGCAAAGAACCATCAATAGATGCCGTTATAGTAGAGAATTGTTATCAAAAAATTTCGCAATTGTTTAAAAAAAGTGAGGCGGTTCACAAAGTTCGCCGTCACGACTCGCGGCCTTGCCCTTCAAGGTGTTGGCGCAGCCAGCTGCCCGCTTCCCCCAGCGGCGTACGCTTGTTCCATAGCAGATCCACCGAGATCGACCGCGGCCAGCCGGCGATATTCAACGCTTTAAGCTTGCCGCTACCGGCGAACTCTTCCACCAGCGCGCAGGGCAAAATACACCAGCCAAAGCCCTGCACCGCCATACTCAGCAGCAGCAAATAGTTGGGCGCCGACCATACCTGGCCGCGCGAGGGGTCCGGCGCGCTCTCAAGATAAGTGCTAAGCCGCAGTTCACGCCAGCCGTGCAGATCATCCCAGAAAACCCGCCCCTGACCGGCCAGCGGATGCCCCGGCGCAACATAAATCCCCATCGCCGTTTGCAACGGCAGGCGCATGCTGCCGATCTCCATCGGATAGCTGTCCCGGGCTTCGATAAGCCCCACCTGAGCGCGCTCTTTTTGCAGCAGATCCACCACGTCTTCATCTTCGCCAATCAGACATTCAAACTCGGTATGCGGAAAACGCCGATCGAACTGTTCCAGCAAATCCTCCAGTACATCCGGGTGCAGGGTATCCGACAAGACGAAGGTCAGCCGCGGTTCGGTATTACCGGATAACGAACTGGCGAGCTCATCCAGCCGCGAACTGGCGGCCAGTATTGCTTTCACATAGCCCAGCACCTGCTCGCCCTGCGCGGTTAGCGTCGGCTGGCGAGTGGAACGATCGAAGAGAGTCAACCCCAGGTCGGTTTCAAGATTCGAAATCGCGGTACTGATGGTGGACTGGCTTTTACGCATCCGCCGGGCGGCGGCGGAGAACGAACCGCTGGCGGCGGCTTCTACAAAGGCGGTGAGAGCTTCGGGAGAATAGTGCATAACCTATCTACTTTATCGATGGAATCTATCTTTTGTTTATCACATTTTTCCATAAAATGCCGGGTAAATCTGGATGACAGAACTGACAAGAGGTATCCCAAAATGAAAACCAATCACCTGCAGCGTAAGACACTGCTGGAACGCGTACTCCACGCGGTGAGCTTTGAAGGTCTCGCCACGTTAATTCTGGCCCCCACCGCCGCCTGGTTAATGCAGCGATCGGTGGTCGAAATGGGCGGCTTGAGCATTCTGCTCGCCACCATGGCGATGGTCTGGAACCTGATCTATAACGCCGCCTTCGACCGTCTGTGGCCAGTTTCACGCCTGGCGCGCACGCTGCGGGTGCGCGCGCTGCACGCCATCGGCTTTGAGTGCGGCTTTATCATCATCGGCGTCACCGTCGTCGCGCTGGTGCTTGGCGTGTCGCTGGTGCAGGCATTTATGCTGGAAATCGGCTTTATGCTGTTCTTCCTGCCCTACACCATGTTCTTTAACTGGGCGTGGGATACGCTGCGCGTGCGCGTCCTGAAGTATCGCCAGCCGCAGAGTCTGCCGAATAGTTAACGTTCTCGATCGCGCGGATCGCCTAACCCTTTGGCGATCCGCAGGTTTATTTATCGCCGAAAACTATCACCGCAAACGATTCATAAATGTGGTAAATTGCACTCCTTTTTTTGGGTTATACGGTTGATAAATTCGCATAATGTCTAAAATTTGGTCTAAAGAAGAAACTCTATGGAGTTTTGCTCTATATGGCACTGCCGTAGGCGCCGGCACCCTATTCCTGCCGATTCAACTCGGTTCGGCCGGCGCCATCGTGCTGTTCCTTACCGCTTTGGTTGCCTGGCCGTTAACCTACTGGCCGCACAAAGCGCTGTGTCAATTCATCCTGTCGGCCAAAGTGGCGGCCGGTGAAGGGATCACCGGCGCGGTCAATCATTACTACGGCAAAAAAGTCGGCAATCTGATCACCAGCCTGTACTTTCTCGCCTTCTTCGTAGTGATCCTGATCTACGCCGTGGCAATCACTAATTCGCTGGCTGAACAACTGGCGAGACACGTGGCGATGACTCCTGGCGTACGCGCTCTGCTGAGCCTCGCCGTGGTGCTGGTACTGAATCTGATCTTCCTGATGGGGCGTCATATGACCATCAAAGTGATGGGATTCCTCGTCTTCCCGCTGATTGGCTGTTTCCTGTTCCTCTCCATCTACCTGATTGGCAGCTGGCAACCGGAACACCTCACCAGTCAGATGCAGCTGAACGCAAAGACCTGGCACCAAATCTGGATCTCGATTCCCGTGATGGTTTTCGCTTTTAGCCATACGCCGATTATTTCGACCTTCGCTATCGATCAGCAGGAGAAATATGGTGAGCTGGCCATGGGTAAATGCAAAAAAATCATGAAGGTGGCCTACACCATCATCTGCGCCAGCGTGCTGTTTTTTGTCTTCAGTTGCCTGCTGTCCATTCCGCTGCCGTACATCGAAGCCGCGCGTAATGAAGGGGTGACGATTCTCTCTGCGCTCTCCATGGCGCCGGGCGCGCCAGGCTGGCTTGCAGTGACCGGCATTATCGTCGCGGTGGTCGCGATGTCGAAATCGTTCCTCGGCACCTATTTTGGGGTGATTGAAGGCGCCAGCGAAATCGTTAAAACCTCGCTCGGCCAGCTCGGCATTCGTAAGAGCCGCGCCTTTAACCGCGCCATGTCGATTATGCTGGTCTCGGCGCTGACCTTTATCGTCTGCTTTATCAATCCGAACGCCATCTCGATGATTTACGCCATCAGCGGCCCGCTTATCGCCATGATTCTGTTCATCATGCCGACGTTGTCGACGTATATCATTCCGGCGCTCAAGCCCTACCGTTCGCTGGGTAATCTCATTACCTTAATCGTCGGCCTGCTCTGCGTCTCGGTGATGTTCTTCAGTTAAATCGCTCTCGCGGCGACGCCTTCAGCGTCGCCGCACGTTCTGCCAACATTCTCGCCCATCGCTTCTCCCTGACGGGATTACACTTACTCCTTGCCTATCATCGGAGGGAGTCATTATGTCCAGCGTAACATTATCCGGGGTCATGACCTTAGGCGACCGTCAGGTTTACCGGCTTGGATACGGCGCCATGCAGCTCGCCGGCCCCGGCGTGTTCGGGCCGCCAAAAGATCCCGACGCCGCCATTCGCGTTCTGCAAGAAGCCGTCGCCGCCGGGGTGAATCATATCGATACCTCAGATTTCTACGGCCCGCATATCACCAATCAGCTAATTCGTCAGGCGCTGCATCCCTATAGCGACGACTTGTGTATCGTCACCAAGGTCAGCGCCCGCCGCGATGAGAAAGGCAATTGGCTACCAGCGATGTCGCCGGCGGAACTCACCCAGGCCGTCGAAGATAACCTGCGTAACCTCGGCCTGGAGAGGCTGGAGGTGGTCAATCTGCGCAGCATGCTCGGCACCCACGGCCCGGTGGAGGGTTCGCTGGAGGAACCGCTAACGACCTTACTGGAACTAAAAGCCCGCGGTCTGATACGTCACATCGGTCTGAGTAACGTCACCGCCAGACAGGTTGCCGATGCGCAGAAGCTGACGCCCATCGTCTGCGTGCAAAACCAGTACAACATCGCTAACCGCGGTGACGACGCGTTAATCGACGCGCTGGCGCAGCAAAACATCGCCTACGTGCCGTTCTTCCCGCTGGGCGGTTTTACGCCGCTACAGGCGCAAGAGCTTAACGAGGTTGCCGCCATGCTCGACGCCACGCCGATGCAGGTGGCGCTGGCGTGGTTACTGCAGCGCTCGCCGAATATTTTGCTGATTCCGGGCACCTCATCGGTGGCGCATTTACGGGAAAATCTCGCCGCTGCAACGCTTACCCTCCCCGCCGGAGCACTGGCGAAGCTGGATAGCATCAGCGGTTGATGGCGTCAACTCCCCCCTTTACGGCGTTTGCCGTGAAGGGCTATCCCCTTAATATTAAGCTGGAATTAGGCCATCTCTGCTGGCACTATATATCCTACAAATCGGGTTATGCTGATTCCTCGTCGAGGAAATAACCTTATAAATTGCATTGAGTTACGTTATTTCTTAGGCCTCCTAATTGGGAGGCTGTTGTCGTTTGTATTGTTCCATGGTTTTTGTTAACACTCTTGATTACAGGAAAAAACAATATCGGCTTCGACGTTTATACAAATCAATTTGGCTACAAAGATAGTCAATATCATCGAACGTTCACAAAAACATCTGGTTAACATAATCAGTATGTCGCTATTGCTGTAAAAAAAATTAACTATGCACAGTAACGATTCAACAAGGATTACCCATGATAGAGGGAACGATAAAAACCAGTAAGTATGAAATCATTGCTATTTTCAGAGAGGAACAGAGAAAGCAAACAGAGATAGAAATTTTCTTTAATAACAAAAGCATCAGTACTCAGATTGCGCGTGTAGATTTTGCCGAATTCCATATCCAGAGCGATAGCAAAATCCCTGCGGGGAATAAATTCAAATTTATTCTGCATAGTGATTCAGGAAAGATCGAGTTCACCTCCCAGCGGCAGAAGAATTCCGCTGGCGGCGCGGAGAATAGCAATAAGGTGGCATTTGCGTTACCGGAATGCATCCAGGTTGTACAAAGACGACGAGATCCGCGATTTCGTTTACGCGATGAGAATGATTTCTTTTGTCATGGGCGCCATAAAAATGGCGAAAACTATGCTTTTGATATCAAAGATATTTCAGATGGTGGCTGCGCGCTGATTGCACCAAGTCCAAATCTGAAATTCCTTGCCAACAACTCAACGCTGAAAAACGCCATTCTGTCTCTGGCTGAATATGGCGAAATCACCGTTGATCTGATTATCAAGAACGTGGCGATGGTCACGCTGGATAGCGAAGAAAAGAGTCCGGAAAACTACTATCAGATTTCCTGCCAGTTTAAGTTCCGCCGCAGCGATGACAGGAAGAAAATAGAAAAAACGCTGATCGATTTGATTCTGGAAGCCAAGCGTAAGAAGAGAGTTTAATGCCCTTGAACAATATCTTGCTGTACACTGACGACAATATCATTGGCCAATCTATTCATGATTATCTGAGCGATATTCACCAGGATATCACCCAGGCCAGTTATCAGGACATCGTGCAAGGGGGCGTCGCGCCCCTGGCTGAGACGGTGATCTTCAATATGATCCACAAGGATATATCCGCCGCCGATACGGTCGTATTACTCAACAAACTGCGCTTTCATTTCTCGCGCTGTACACTGTTGGTATTGATGGTAAAAAGCGATATCGCCAATCTGTGCCGGGAATTAATCGATCTGGAAAACCTGTTAATCCTGACGGAAAAATCTTCTTTAGACGCATTTTCGGCAATTACCAGAACGCAGGATGAAACTCCGCAGACCCGGTATTTGCGCACGCAGCGAAAGCTGACCGCCAGAGAGCTGCAGGTACTGGAACTTATTATCGCCTGCAATAACAACAAGCGAATTGCCTCGCTGCTGAATATCGATCATAAGACGGTACACAGCCACCGCATTCACATTATGAAAAAGCTGGGAATGAATAGCTCGCAGGTGATGCATAAGCAAATCGTCAATATGAATCACTGCTGAACGGCTATCCTGTCGCCGGGTCTACAGCGCCAGGCCAAAGTGCTGACGCAGCGCTCGCTTCCCAGGCTCGCTGATTGTCACTTCGCGATAGCCCGGGACCGGCATAAACCAACCTTTTTGCACGCCCCACTGCAGCAGGGCAGCGCCCGCGGCACCGCCCAGATGAAAACGGCGCTCGCTCCAGTCAAGGCAGGCGCAGCATACTTTGCGGCGGGATCCGCTATCGCACGTAATACCTAAGCGGGCGAAATGCGCCTCCCCTGCCGCGGTAAGCGCGGTGCCATTTGCCGTGAGCCACGCTTGCTGCTGCAGAAAATCATAGATGGCGACGGCCACTTCACCCGCCAGATGATCGTAGCAGGTACGCGCCATACGCAGCGTTCCCGGCGTTCGCGTGGTCAGCGGCACTGCGCTTTTGCCCGCCATGGTCATCATATTTTCCAGCAATCCGGCGACATCGCCGCCCGCCAGCCGATAGTAGCGATGTCGCCCTTGCGCCAGGCAGATCAGTAAGCGACTGTTGACCAGACGGCTAAGGTGAGCGCTGGCGGTCGACGGCGAAATATCCGCCGCGCCGGAGAGCTCAGTCGCCGTCCATGCCCGGCCATCCATTAGCGCGCAGAGTATTTTCACTCGTGAAGGGTCAGCCATCGCCGAGGCAACCGCCGCCATCGCGACGGCCAGCGCTTCGTCATCATCAATGACAACCGCAGGGTGCAACATACTGCCTCCGCTTAATATTGGTTACGCAGAATGCGAACTCTGCATCTGGTATTCACGCAACACCTGTGCCACGCGAATCTGATAATCAGCAAAGATAGACTCCCGCCCTTCCCGCTGCGCCGCCTGATGACAAATATTGTGCTTCCAGGCTGCAACCGACTGTTCGTCCCGCCACCACGACAGCGACAAAATCTTTCCCGGCGCACTGAGGCTTTGAAAACGCTCGATGGCGATAAAGCCGTCGATGGTTTCCAGCAGCGGTTTCAATTGTGCCGCCAGCGCGAGGTATCGTTCCTGCTGCGCTGGCGTGACCTGTGCTTCAAAGAGTACCGCAATCATGGTTTTTTCCTCCAGCAATGAATGAAGCCGCACTGTAGCGCGCCGATGGTTAGCAATGCTTCGCCAGCGGGCGAAGTATCGCGGTCACAACAAGCCAAAAAACCACCAAACCATTCACACAATCAATACCAGGAGAAATTCTGTTGAGACATAAACGCGGGTCAACGGAAATTAGCACTCTCGAAGATGAGATATAACATTCTGTTTTCACAGTTTTTTTCAATAAAAATCCCATTTGCAGTCATCAAACCGTCATAAAAATGTGATCTAAATCGCACTTTTTGCAACGTACGTTATAGTTAGCAGACTTATTATAAACCCATCGAAAGCACAACGCTTTCCACCATAAAAGTTAAAAGGATAAACACCATGAAAAACGTAAAATTACTTGCTGCTGCTGGTATGCTGTCTCTGGTTTCTTTCGCAAGCTTCGCGGCTCACCCGGTGAGCGTGACCTCTGATACCCTGGACAACGCAGAAGCAAAAATCGCTGCTATCGCTAAAGATCAGGGCGCCTCTTACCACATTACCGAAGCCTATACCGGTAATCAGGTACACATGACGGCGGAACTGTCTAAATAACCGAATGGTCGCAGAGGGAGCTGCCGGACAGGTCGTCTCAGGACGGCTGGTCTGGCTCCCGCCACGTAAAAAAACACGGCAATGTCGAGCCCCTTTATGGGGCTTTTTCACGTCAACGTTTCGCCAGCGCGCGCTGAATAGAGAGCACACTCGCCAGTACCACAATAAGGCCCGCCAACGCCATCCCCTCAATTTTCTGCCCGAGAAAGATCCACCCCAGCAGCACCGCCGTCACCGGACTTAGCAGGCTCATTGCCGATACCGCCACCGGCGACAATCGTCTGATACCGCGGAACCATAAACCATAGGCCAACATCGCCCCGGCCACACACAGCCAGACATAACCTGCCGCCTGTAATGGGGTGATATTGTGCAACGGCGGGTCCACCAGCAGCGCGATGGGCAGTAACACGATCCCGCCTATCAACAATTGCCAGCCGGTCATCGCTACAACCGGCAACGATAGCGCCCAGCGCCGCGACAGCCAGGTGCCCAGCGCCATACTGACGGCGCCAAGAAAAGCGGCGCCGATACCTAACGAATCCAGCACCGTGCGCGGAGAAAGCAGCAACATCGCCATACCGATGATCCCGGCGCAGGCGGAAACCACCGCCAGCCACGGCGAACGCTGGCGATCCACGCACCAGGCCAGCAGCATCACCAGCAGCGGCTGAATCGCGCCGATCACCGCCGCCAGCCCGCCGGGCAAGCGGTAGGCGGCGATAAACAGCAGCGCCTGAAAGGCGCCGATATTTAATATTCCGGTAATGATCAGCTTCCACCACTCACCGCGCTGCGGAAACTGGCGGCTCCACAGTAACAACGCAATCCCGGCGGGCAACACGCGCAACAGCGCGGCGATAAAAGGACGGTCCGGCGGCAAGAATTGCGAAGTGACGATATAAGTGGTTCCCCAGATGGCGGGAGCCAGCGCGGTCAGCAGCAGATCGACCGCCAGATGACGAGTAAAAAAGGCCATGATTTTATCTTCATATCAAGTTAAATTGTGCAGCAAGTATGTATCGATAAATATCTTGATATCAAGACAAGTGAGCACACATGGACAAATTACCGCCAACGGATGCCGTTGACCGCATTCTCGCCCAATGGCAGCGCGAGCGCCCGGATCTGGATTGCAGCCCAATGGGGCCGATTGGCCGCCTCAAGCGCTGCGCCATGCTGCTGGAGCCGCGGGTGGAGGCGGCGTTTGTTAAACATGGGCTGGTACGTTGGGAGTTCGACATGCTGGCGACGCTGCGCCGCGCCGGCGAGCCATTCGTGCTGTCGCCGACCCAGCTCTTTTCGACACTGATGATTACCTCCGGCACGATGACCCATCGCCTCAAGGCGCTGGAAAAACGAGGGTTGATTACCCGCTTAGCAAATCCTCAGGATGCCCGCAGCATGCTGGTCGCGTTAACGCCAGAGGGACGAGCGCTGATCGATGAGGCGGTTGCCACCCACGTGGCGAATGAGCAGCAACTGCTGGCGGGGCTTTCCGCCCCCCAACTCCAGCAGTTAGACGAGGCGCTACGGGTATTTATGCGTCTGCTGGAGAATGAGTGACCTCCGGCGACAGGCGGTTGCTACGATGAACAACGCGCGGCTAACAAAGAGGCCATCTTCCCGGCATCATAGCGCATGGTTTTCGCAGTACTGCGTTTTGCAATAACCGCTAAATGCGCATACCATCTGCACATTCTATCGTCGTCAGGCAAGGAGATGCTTGTGGATAAGACTCACTCTTCGACCCCGCCAGAGAGCCACGAAAGCCGCTTTCATAAAGAAGAGTTCCCCTTCTTCTGGGTGGTTAACGTTTACGCCCGTTATACCCAATTAATGGAAATCGAGCTCAAAAAAATCGACATCGACCTTTCCCGCTTCCGCGTACTGATGCTGGTGCACCAATACCACCGCGCCAGTATTTCGCGGATCACCGAATATGCCGTTAGTAAGATGCCGACGGTGACCAAAATTGTTGGCCGTCTGCGCGATGATGGCCTGCTCACGACCCACGTTAGCGTCAGCGATGGCCGGGTCACCGAAGCGGAACTCACCGCCGCCGGTGAAGCCAAGGTTGCCGAAGCCCGGGCATTAGCGGAAACCGTGTTTGCTAAAGCCTTCAAGGGCGTCACCCCGGCGCAGGAAAAAAAGATGAATCAGGTGCTGGCGCTCATTCTGCACAACCTCGATGACTGATCCTCTGCGAAAATAACCATTTACTATAAATGGTTATTCATTTTGTTTTACCCTCCCCTGCGTTTTTCGCACACTTTTTTATCATTTTTTTAACTTATATTTTTCATTTATTTTTGTGACGCCCTTCAAGAGATTAAAATTTAAACACCAATGTTTAATGATTTAAATCAATTATTTAAAGAACAATCTCTCTTTCATAGCATCATCTTATCGTCAATTACGATGTAAAAAACAGGTAACAAATTACTTGAAATTTCAAGTTTTACTGACAAGATTACCTCAAACGCCAGCGGGTCGTTTTTTAGTCATTTCGCGCGGTAATTATCCCCCTCACGGAGATGTGAAACATGGTTACTGAACATCGTACAGAGGCAGAAAAAGCAGAATCCGGGTTTATCTCGCGCTTCACCCTTGGCGAAGGCGAGCTGACGTTTGCGGTTAAAGACAGTCTCGATATTGCCGGTTTTCCGACCCGCGCCGGCAGCCCGGTATTGCAGGATGCGCCGCCTGCCGTTCGCCATGCCGCCGTAGTCGAGGCGCTGCTGGATAACGGCTGCCAGCTGCGCGGCAAAACCACCCTGCACGAGCTGGCCTTTGGCGTCACCGGCATCAACCCGCATAGCGGTACGCCGCGCAATACGCATTATCCGCAGTTAATCCCCGGCGGTTCGTCCAGCGGCTCCGCCGCCGTGGTCGCGGCCGGTGAAGTCGACTTCGCCGTTGGCACCGACACCGGCGGCTCGGTGCGAATGCCCGCGGCCTGCTGCGGCGTGGTTGGCCTGAAGCCGAGCTTTGGCCGTCTGAGCCGCGCTGGCGTCATGCCGACGGAAAGTTCGCTCGACTGCGTCGGCCTGTTCGCCCGCGATATCGCCACATTGCGTCAGGCGCTGGCAAAAGCACTGGGGGAATCAGCGCCTCCTGCGCGCCGGGCAGCTCCCGCGATAAGTTATCTGGCGGGCACGGCAACGCCAGAAATTGAGCAACTGATCGTCTCACGTCTGCAGCAGGCGGGGCTGGCATGGACTCGCGCTGAACTACCGGGGTTCAACGAAGCGCATCAGGCCGGGCTTACGGTGATAAGCCAGGAAAACTGGCTGGCGTTTCACAGCATCATCAACGCGCCGAACCTGGCGCCGGATGTCGCCCGGCGGATCCGCGCCGGCGCGGAGATTGGCCCTCAGCAACGGCAGGCTGCGGAAAGCGTGCGTCAGCAATTTAGCGCCACGGTGGATGCCCAACTGGCGAAAACCCCGCTGATTCTGCTGCCGACCCTGCCGGAATGCCCGCCAACGCTGGAAGAAGCGGCGGATCCGCTCAAGGTGGTCAACCTGACTCGCCTGGTGCGCCCATTTAATTTAAGCGGCCACCCGGCCCTGAGCCTTCCGCTTGGCGAAATTAATCATCGCCCGGTGGCTCTGCAATTAGTCGCCAATAAAAATAAAGAGTTTGATTTACTTAATTACGCTGAATATTTGCTGGAAAAATTAAAATAATAAAACCGTACTTTCATTAACTGGAAGAGGCTAAATCGCATGTTAAACCCCTCTGCAACTTCGCGTGCGGAAAAGACCCTGCACGCCACGACAATAGAGTTTGCCGAATTACTCGCAGATATTAAAAAGCGTAGCGAGGAGTTCGAGCAGCAGAAATATATCCCGGCGGATATTATTTCCCGCTTTAAAAAGATCGGTGTTTATCGCGCGCTGGTGCCAAAACGCTACGGCGGCGATGAAATATCACCTGCGGAGTTTTGTCAGTTAATTGAAACGCTCTCAACGGCGGACGGATCTGCCGGCTGGGTGGCGAGTTTCGGCATGAATCCGTTTTATCTTGGCGGCCTGCCGCCGAGCAGTCTCGATGAGCTTTACCGCCACGGGCCGGATATTGTCTTTGCCGGCGGGATCTTCCCGCCGCAAAAAGCGACGACTCAGGATGGCGGCTACCGCGTCAGTGGGCGCTGGAGCTTCGCCAGCGGCTGCAGCGGCGCCGAACTTATCGGCGTGGGCATTCTGACCGATGACGGCAGCGATCGTCCGCTGCCGCGCATCGCGGTGCTACCCGCCGGGGAGTTCACCATCGATCCGGTCTGGAATACGGTCGGCCTCTCCGGTACCGGCAGCCATGACGTAGTGCTGAATAATGCCTTCGTGCCGCAGGAATGGACCTTTATTCGCGGCGGCGAACTTAACCTCGAAGGCCCTCTGTATCGCTATCCGGTACTGTCGCTGGCCACTCAGGTGCTGTCGGTGGTCGCACTGGGTATCGCCCGCGCGGCGTTATCGGAAATTTACGCCATTGCCGAACGCCAGAGCTCGGTCACCGGCGCGCCGTGCCTGGCGGATCGCCAATTCGCGCAGATGGAAATCGCCCACTGCGAAGCGGATCTGCGTTCGGCGCGCTGCTGGTTCTACGACGCCATCGACGATGTCTGGCAAGCGATTCTGCGCGGCGATGAACCGGGAGAAGAGCGGATTAACGCCATGCGCCTCTCTTCCACCCACATTACCCGCGTCTCTGCTTCGGTTACCACCCGCGCGCTGAAACTGGCCGGGATGCCGGGCATATCGATGCGCAGCCCGCTTCAGCGCTATGCCCGCGACTCCATGGTCATCACCCAGCACGCCTTTATGGGCGAGCTGACATACATCAACGCCGGCAATATGTTCTTCGGCCACTCGCCGCAGCCAGGCTATTTATGAGTTATACGGAGCCGGCAATGAATGAAGAAATGCTGCAACGCCTGGAAAAGCTGGAAGCCGTAGTGCAAATCCGAAACGCCATCAGCCAGTATATGCATCTCTGTGATGACCTGACGCATCCGGATACCGCCCGGCAAATTGGCGCGCTATTTAGCGAAACGGCTATTTGGGAAGGTATCGGCGAATTATATCAACACAAGCTCGGGCGCCACTGCGGCAGAGCGGCGATCGTCGGGATGATGAACGCTTATATTAGCGAGCCGTCACACTTCGCCATCAACGTACATTATTTAACGGCCGAGCATATTCGCGTCGACGAAAATAACCGCGCGGTCGGCCGCTGGAAAATGCTGCAAGCTTCAACGTTTCGCCGCGGCGGCTCGCATTTAAATAGCGCGGAGCTCGTCATTGAATTTATTAAACAAGATCAACAGTGGTTAATTCATCATTTTACCACCCGTAATTTATTTAGCCGCCCGGTAGATGACTGGCATTCGCACGCCGATTTACCGGTGCCTGATGATCATTAAAAGAGATATGTGGAGAGTGACAATGTCTGAATGTATTCCGGTAAAAAATATCGATACCAGCCATACCGCCGAAACGCTGGCGGCACTGGTGCAAAGCGACCGGGTCCATACCTGTCTCTATACTTCCGAGGAAATTTTCGACCTCGAAATCGACAACATTTTTAACCGTACCTGGGTATGGGTCGCCCACGAGAGCGAAATCCCTGACGCCGGCAGCTATAAATCCTCGATGGTGGGTACCCAACCGGTGATCGTCGTGCGCGATCGCAAAGGCAATATCAACGTGCTGCTCAACCGCTGCCGCCACCGCGCCGCCACCGTCTGCGAACATCGCAGCGGGAAAACGAACGGTTTTACCTGCCCGTATCACGGCTGGGGCTATGGCCTCGACGGCGCGCTGCGCGGGGTACCGCATCCAGAGAGCTACGGCGATACGCTGAACAAATCTGAGCTCGGCATGGTGCGCCTGCGCGTTGAAAGCTACGCCGGAATGATTTTCGCCAGCTTCAACCACGACATTGAGCCACTGACCGACTTCCTCGGCCCGGCGATGAAATGGATGGATCTGTTCATGAAACAGGGGGCTGGCTACGCGCTGCAGGCCACCACCGCGCACCGTTTTCGCTTTCCCGGCAACTGGAAAATCCAGCTGGAAAATACCACCGACGGCTATCACTTCCCGATCGTTCATAAGTCGTTTTTAAGCTCGGTCGATAAACAGACCGAAGAGATGCTCAACTTCGTCGACGGCAAAGGTTTCGTGGAAGATCTCGGCAATGGCCACAGCGTGATGGTGATGATCCCCGAGCTTATCGATCTGGAAGCCAATCTCGATGCGCCAATCCCGGAACGCTTTAGCGAGCTGGCCCAGGCCCTGCGCGAGGAAGGCCACGACGAGCAGCAGGTGCGGCGCATCGTACGCGCGGTCGGCGGTAGCGGTTTTAACCTTAACCTGTTCCCCAATGTCGCCTGTTCAATGGCCTTCTTCCGCGTGCTGCAGCCGATATCGGTAAAAGAGACGGAAATTCATCACATGGTGCTGACCATGAAAGATGGCCCGGCGATCGCCAACCAGGCGCGCCTGCGGCTGCACGAACACTTCCAGGGGCCGATGGGCTTCGGCACCCCCGATGATTCAGAGGCCTGGGAGCGGGTGCAGCGCGGCGGCGGCGCGGGCGACGATCTGTGGATCATGCTCAACCGCGGCCTGCCCGCCGAAGTCCGCACCGCCGACGGCCTGCGCAGCGACGTCAGCGCCGAAACCGGCATGCGCGCCGCCTATCAACAATGGAAAAAGTACATGACCGCTGATAACCGGGGGCAATAATGAACACATCACCTATCCTCAACGCCGCCATTCAGTTTATTAACCTGGAAGCGGACCTGCTCGATCAAGGCGAATTCCGTGAATGGCTGGCGCTGTGGCGCGCTGAGGGAATGTACATCATTCCCATCGATCAGCAGACCACCGATTTCGCCAACGTGCTCAACTACGCCTACGACAACCACGAGATGCGGGAAAAACGCGTGCAGCGTTTATACAGCGGCGAATCGATCTCCACCACACCGCGCGCGCGCACTATCCGCATGAGCGGCCGTTATCGCCTGCTCAGCGCCAGCGATGAGGTCGTCGAAGTACGCTGCGCCCAATTCCTTTACGAGTACCGCAAGGGCAATGAACAGCACTACGCCGCTGACGTCACCTGGACGCTGGCGCCGGAGGGCGACAGTTTCCGCATCCTGCAAAAGGTCGTACGCCTGATTAACGGCGACGATTACCTGCATAGCATTGGCTACATCCTGTGAGGACTTTATGACACGTAGCGTACTTATTACCGGCGCGGCCAACGGCCTCGGGCTGGTTATCAGCCGCCATCTCTGGCAACAGGGCTATCAGGTGGCGATGGCCGACCTCAATCTCGATACGGTCACCCGCAGCGCGCAGGAGATCGATCCCAGCCAGCAGCGGCTGCTGCCGCTGGCGCTGGATATTCGCCAGCCGCAACAGTTCAGCGACGCGCTGACGCAGATCCGCGCACGTTTCGGCGAACTCGATGTGCTGGTCAACAACGCCGCCTTAACCCTGACCACGCCGATCATGGAGATCGACGTAGAAGAATTCGATCGCGTCACCAGTACCAACCTGCGCGGTACCTTCGTCGGCTGCCAGACCATCGGCCGCTATTTCAGCCAGCGCCAGCAGGGCAGCATTATTAACCTCGCGTCGCTGGCCGGGCAAAACGGCGGTACCGCCTCCGGCGCCCACTATGCAGCCTCCAAGGGCGGCATTATTACGCTGACCAAAGTCTTCGCCCGCGCCCTGAGCAACGCCGGGGTGAGCGTCAACGCGATTGCGCCGGGGCCGCTGGATCTACCTTCCGTTCGCGCCGCGGTGCCGGAAGAGAAAATGCCGGCGCTGCTGGAGATGATCCCGATGAAGCGGCTTGGCGATCCGCTGCTGGTCGCCCGCGCGGTAGAACTGCTGGCGGCGCCCTCCGCCACCTTTATCACCGGCGCGACCTGGGATATCAACGGCGGCATTTATATGCGTTAAGCCCTTCGCGGGTGGAGAAAAACTATGGCTGAAACATTGACGGTACGCGTCACAGAACGCGAAATTCAGGGAGCCGAGGTGGTAGTCCTGACGCTGGCCTCGCCGGACGGCGCTCCCCTGCCCTCGTTTAGCGCCGGGGCGCATATCGATTTGCATCTTGGCGATGGCATCGTGCGCCAGTATTCGCTGTGCGGCAGCGCCCATCACCCGCAGCGTTATCGGTTGGGGATCCTCAAAGATCGCGCCTCGCGCGGCGGTTCGCTGGCGGCGCATGCTTTACAGCCCGGCGACGAGGTGCAAATTAGCCCTCCGCGCAACCTGTTCGCGCTGGAGATGTCGGCGCCTCATAGCATTCTGATCGGCGGCGGCATTGGCATCACGCCGATGCTGGCGATGGCCGATACGCTATTTCGCGCCGGGAAATCCTTCGAAGTGCATTACTGCGGCCACAGCCGTGAGGGAATGGCGTTTCTGGCCGAACTGGCGGATTGCCACTTTAGCGCTCAGGTTCAGCTGCATATCAGCGATGAAAACGGCCGGATCCGCCCTCAGGAACTCCTGACGCCTCACGCCGCCGCCGGCCACCTGTACGTTTGCGGCCCGGAGGGTTTTATGGCGTGGATTAACGAAACGGCTCAGGGATGCGGTTTCAGCGCGGAGCGGCTGCATCAGGAGTATTTCAACCGCGAGGTAGAAACCAGCGGCGGCAGCTTTGAGGTTGCGGTTCCAGAACTCAATCTGAGCGTCACCGTCGGTGAAAACGAGACCATCGTCGCCGCGCTGCAAAAGGCCGGCATCAAAGTGAAAGTCTCCTGCCAACAGGGCGTCTGCGGCACCTGCCTCGCCAACGTTTGCAGCGGCGAACCTGACCACCGCGACGAGTATTTAACCGAAGAAGAACGCGAAGATAACGACCAGATCCTGCTGTGCTGTTCGCGGGCCAAAACCCCGCGGCTGGTTATTGAAGGCTTCGAATACGTCAAACTGAAATAACGGGTATTACTATGAACCTGACATCTGATTTTCGTAATGCCATGGCGCAACTGGGCAGCGCGATCACCATCATTACCACCGATGGCCCGGCGGGCCGCTTCGGCTTTACCGCCTCGGCGGTGTGTAGCGTGACGGATTCGCCGCCGACGCTGCTGGTATGCATGAACCGCTCGTCCTTCGCACACGGCAAATTCCAGCACAACGGCGTGCTGTGCGTTAACGTGCTCTCCGGACAGCATCAGCAATTGTCCGGGATTTTCGCCAACGGCCAAATCCGCTCTGAAGAACGCTTCCTGCACGACGAATGGCTGGCGCTGGAGACCGGTTCGCCGGCGCTGGCTTCCGCCGTGGCGAACTGCGACTGCGTCATTGCCGACAGCCATGAAGTGGGCAGCCACAGCGTATTTTATTGCGAGGTCAAACAGATCCGCTTCGGCAACCCCAGCGACGGGCTGGTCTGGTTTAATCGCCAGTTCCATACCCTTAGCATGGCGTCGTGCCGTTAAGTTTCATCATAACCATAAAAACCCTGCCGACCCATCGCCCGGCGCCAGCAGGCGCCGCCTGATTCACCTGCACTGGAGTTAACCTTATGTCTGGAGCTGTGAGCGGTACAACGGTCCCCCCGGCGCAACCTATGCGCAAATTAATCATCGGGTCTTTTCTCGGCAACTCGCTGGAATGGTACGATTTTTTCCTGTATGGCACCGCGGCGGCGCTGGTCTTCGGGCCGCTGTTTTTCCCGGCCACGAATGACCCGCTGCTCGGTTCATTTTTAGCCTTTTCCGGCTTCGCCATCGGCTTTATCGCCCGCCCCCTCGGCGGCGTGATATTCGGCCATCTCGGCGATCGCTACAGTCGCAAAATGACGCTTATCATCACCCTGACGCTGATGGGCGCCAGTACGTTCTTAATTGGTCTGCTGCCAACCTACGCCCATATCGGCGTATTGGCGCCAATCGCCTTGATTACGCTGCGCTTTGTGCAGGGCGTGGCTTCCGGCGGCGAATGGGGCGGCGGGGTGTTGATGCTGAGCGAAAATGCGCCGGAAAGCCAGAAAGGGTACTACACCGCCTGGAGCCAGGTGGGGGTCTGCGGCGGGTTTGTTCTTTCTTCGCTGGCATTCTATCTGGTGCAGCTGCTGCCGCAGGAAGAGGTGATGTCGTGGGCGTGGCGTATTCCATTTTTGCTCAGCCTTTTTATCTTTCTGGTGGGCGTCTATATTCGCCGTAACATCCAGGAAAACGCGGAATTCGTGGCGCGCAAAGCAGAAAACGACAGCAAAAATGAGGCCCATCATTTACCGGTGCTCAGCGCCTTCAAAAATCATCCACGAGCGATATTACAGGCTATCGGCCTGCGGCTGGCGGAAAACGGCGCGGTGTATATCTTCTTCACGTTTTCAGTGGTCTATTGCAAACATATCGGCATCGACACCCGCGACCTGATCGCGGCGGTCACCATCGCCATGACGGTGGAGATCGCCACGATTCTCGGCTGGGGATGGCTTTCCGATCGCATTGGCCGTAAGCGGCTTTACTATATCGGCGTGATAGGCATGGCGCTGGTCGCCTTCCCCTTCTTCTGGCTGCTGAATATGCACACCTTCCCGGCGATGCTGCTCGCCATGCTGTTGGCATTGCCATTGTGTCATGGCGCGATGATTGCCGCGCAGCCGTGTCTGATGGTGGATCTGTTTCCGGTGGAGGTACGCTACACCGGGCTGGCGCTGGGGCATGAGATTGGGGCGGTGATTTCCGGTGGTATTAGCCCGATGCTGGCGGTAGCTTTTTTAATGATGTGGGATAGCTATATCCCCATTGCGCTGATGCTGCTGGCCTTTGCGCTACTGGCGCTGGTGGCGCTGATAAGTATTCGCCAGCCGCAGCCGCGACCTGAAGCGGTCGCGACCACCTAACCCAGGCATGTCGCGCGTAAAGGAAGGCGCGCGGCGCGGACGGCTAGTTATTGTTGATGACGATAATAACCCGGCTTTTAATCGTGCCGCCGCGGATATTCTCGCCATATTTCATCGGCTTGATTTGCAGATAGATCGGGTTGCTATCGCCATGTCGGGCATCCTCACTGGAGTGGTAGAGGAAACCGCTACCGTACTGGAGTTCCCCGCCCTGACTATCGAGCAGATGAAAACCGACTTCGCCGGCGCCGGTGGCGGCATCCTGCTCGTCATTCTTCAATATTTTGCTGGTGCCGGCAAAGCCGGAGGCGGCGACAAAGTAGTAATCAATTTTACCCGGCGTCAGTTCAAATACCGCCGACTCGTCCTGGCTACAATCGATATCAACACTTTCCAGGCGATATTGCGCTTTGTCTTCTTTAATATCGAAGTAGCTGTAATCGCCCATATTAATGAGGCGGTTCGGGACGTTAAAACCGCAGGTCATAATATTTACCTGCAGGGTGACGTTAAAGGTGTAATTGATGTTAACGTTATGACATTCATTATTCTTACAATATTTCAAAACTATACCGTAACGCATCTGGAAAGGCACACCGGGAGTAACACGCTGCCCGTTAGCGCTACCTTCTTTAATCTCATAGCGTATGCCGACCAAACTATTAAACATATCTGCCAAATTATATACTTGGTTTTCAACAATTTTTCCGTTTTCCAACGATTCCATTTTTGTCTGGTCGAAGGAGAAATTAATCTCATAGATCTTACTGCCTACTTCAACATAGTAGGAGGTTTGTGGTGGCGATTGCAGACTGACCGAGACCGTAATATTTGAGTTACTGGGGCAGCGAAAGCTGAATGCGTTAGCCTGAAGTGAACTATCACGTAAATTGAGCTCCCCGTTGGCGGCCAGCGGTTTAAAAGTGTAGTTGCCGCTAGCCTCAATCGACGCCGGAGGGATGCTCGGCGTTAATTCACAGTTCCCCGCCCGCGCTAAAAAAGAACATAAGCTTAATACCAGCAAAATTATCCATTTCATGAAAATCGTCCTTTTAGCGGCAGACATAGGTCTTACCTTCATCAATGGTATGTTTAAATGTAATGGTGCAGTAATGGCCCTGCTGCTTATCGACCGCGATGGTAATCGACGGCGGAACGTTATCGGTGCGGATATACAGCATGCTGCCCTGGCCGACGACGCCGACATTCTGTCCGTCGTTATCTTCAATTTCATAGCCAAATTTCAGCGGCGTACCGTCCGGGCGTTCGGCGTGAATAAGCCAGGGTTGACGCTGGTCGGTATCGAAACGCGCCAGCACCACCGCGCCGCGGTACGGAGCCACCGCTTTCCGGTTGCCAATCAACTCGGTTTTGCTCTGCGTATTGGCGGTATTCAGCAGCAACGAACTTTCGCGATAGGGCAAGACATGGTCGAAAATGACCGTTCCCTGCGCGTTGGTGGTGCGATATTTCTGACCATTGACGTAAGCATTTTCCAGGCCCGGCGCCTGAATAATGGCGAAGGTTTCCGATAGCTGGTTAGCGAAGTTGACGCCGCCGGACCAGGCCACCACCCCGCCAGACAGGCTGCCGCTGGCCTGGGTATATTTTGACGACTGGCTGTAGCTGCCGCTCAGCGTCGCCAGCGGCGCGTTCCAGGTAAGGTTGCCGCCGGCGGTGGTTTCATGGTTTTGCTGCTGCCGGCTTAGGTTCACGCCATAGTCAAACTGGTCGCGCTGGCCGCCCGTACCGCTGATGCCGGTGTTATTGGAGGCAAAACCGTCGTTATCGAAGGTCGTCGAATTCGACAGCGTCAGGCGACGCGCCAGCACGCTATCGCTCTCTCCCCAGATCAGCGGAATCGAAATGAAGAGGTTAAAGCGCTTATCTTCATGATGATCCTCGTCATAGGTCTGGCTGGCCGAAATGGTCCAGGAAACCCGCTGCCAGTTATTGGTGTAACTCAGTTGATAATCTTTATTACTGCCGCTTTTTCCCCAGTAATCACGCCATAAAGCGCTCAGTGAGAAAGACCCTAATCCTTCCGGCAGCGACTGGCTAATATTGGCGGATAAGCTATTTTTACGGCCAAAATCATAACGGTAATAATCATCAATGTTGTAAACGTCATTATCATCATGGTGATAACTATTACGGTTCTTCGCCCAGACATGATCGTTAAAGGTGCGATAGTCGCTGGTTGAATAGCGATAAGCCGCCATACCGAAGCGCGTTTTAGTCTGGGTGAGGTATTTGTTGTAGGCAATCTGATAACTTTGCCCTTCAAAAGTACCGTTATCCTGATCGCTGCGCGCCCAGGTACCGTCAACGGACACCGCGCCGAGATGGGTATTCCACCCGGTTCCCATAGTAAAAGCCTGATAGTCGGTACCGAGCATGGTACCGCCATACAGGGTCAGCAGATTGTTCAGGCCATATTGATAGCTGGCCTGCATAAAGTCTTCCTGATTGCTGGCGCCTTCAATATGGCTGCGCCCGGCGGCAATGTCATATTTAGACACCCCCGGCTGCAACATATTGGGTACCGAGGAATAAGGCACCAGGTAGGTGGTTACCGAGCCGTCGGCTTCCCGGATAGTGACATCGAGATCCGCCCCGCCGCCGGCGAGTTGTAAATCGGCAATCGCAAATGGCCCCGGCGGCACCTCTTTCTGATAGACGGTGAAGCCGTTCTGCTCGATGGTTACCAGCGCGTTGCTCTGGGCAATCCCCTGCACGATTGGCGTAAAGTTCTGTTTTGAGTTTGGCAACATTTGCATGTCGCGGAACAGACGAACGCCGCGAAAGCGTACCGCATCGAAAATATCCGCTGAGGTATACATGTCGCCCGCGCGCAAGGTGCCTAAAATCGGCGCAAAGCTGCGCTCCAGATACAGGGTGTTGCTTTTCCAGTCGCCGCCGCCGCTATCGGCTTTACTGTAGGTGGCATCAGAGTGCAACTGCCAGCTCAACAGGTTCAGCCCGCTGTTGAAGCGGGCGTAAGTGCTTTTGTTATTGCCACTGTCTTTATAGTCGCTGTAATACTGGCTCAGATAATAAGAGGTATAGAGCGCGTTAACGCCTCGGTCCCAACTTTCCGGCGCGACGTAGCCGCGCTCAAGATCCAGAACGTAGGCCTGCGGAATTTCTAAATCAAGCTGAAAAATATTGATATTAAACGTATAACTGCCGCTCCGCACCGCGGATTTAAGCGTCATGCACTGGTTATCTTTTGCCAACGGCGCGCTATCCGCTTTGATTCCCAACTGATGTAATAATGCCGATGACAGGCAGGTATCATCCGGATTACTGGCGACTACGATTGGATATTTACCACGCCATTGTTTATTGACGTAAATATCTAATTCATATTCACCGGGCAGTGGTTGATTATCCGCAAAGTGAAAGCTTGATGATTTTTCACCTTTCATTCCGCCGATCATGAAATTGGTATCAAAAGTCTCTTCAGCGGCCTGCAGCTGACCGGATAATAAAACCAACAATATCATTGAGGAAAGCGGCGTCATCCTTAACATGGCCAACTCCATTATTTATTATTTTACATTGAGCCTGTCGCTAATAAAGTTTCCATTATCATCAATCATCGTTAGCGAATACTGGCGGGCGAGATTATTTTTTAAAAAGACATCCTGACTGGATAACGGCGCAAGCATAACGCTGCGCTCATTGACTTTAACGTTACTGAGTTTAATTTCAGTAATCGTCAACCAATTTGCCGAACCATTGGCAATATGCAGAGCGTTTTTGCGCGAAGATAACGAAATACTTTTAAACGTATCTTTATTTACCGCCGCGATACCTTTAGGGCGATAAAAAAGCTTAATGCGGTTTTGCATGGCAAACCGCAGCGTATTCGCCCCCTCACTTCCTGGTGTATTCGGAGGAATATCGAGTACGTTGAGATAAAACAGCGACTCTTTGTTCGCCGGAAGTTTGTTGGCTAACTTTTTAATTCGCAGCTGCTGACCGGAGTTACCCGTTATGCGCGCCACCGGCGGCGACAGCAGGAAAGGCACGTTGATTTTTTCCGGCGGCAATGAAGTATTGCCATCGTCAATCCACGACTGCACCAGTGAAGAGCGGGCGCCATGATTCATCAACTGTACGACCACTTCTTGTTTCTCAGCCGGATAAACCACCCGGGTACCGAAAATCACCACTCCGGCATGCGCGGGCTGCATAGCGATAAATAAACCTGCTAATAAAATCCGTTTCATAGCACCACACCCTTAGCACAATAATAGCCGGCGAAGCGCCGGCACAGTTCCTTACTCCGCAGAGACGGCAATCGTTAACACCGAGCGGACTTCACCGGCGGTTACCGGTGTGGCGGCATTAATTCGGGCGTATTGCGCCGAAAAGTTCATTTGATAAACACCATTGCCCAAAGAAGTCACCGCACCCGGCAAATTATTGACGTCATATATGGTATTTTCATTAATATCCGCGGATCCGAGTCTTAATTTAAAACCGACACCATTAGCAGACGTTGTAGTTGCGATAGGATTAAGTACGCCGCCGGTAGTATAGGTCCCGCCGCTAATATCAATCGATTTCAATACCGTGCCTTCCGGGCAAACGATAGTTAATGGATCGCTACTGGTAGCGAAATTGCCGGATAAGACTTCACCGGCTGACATGCCGGCAAAACGGGTAGCGTCAACATCAGCCAGTTGAATCGTACTGCTATAATCGGTTTCAAAACGACAGGAAGAATTAATAACATTACCAATAATAACTAACTCGCCCTGCTCTTCACTTGGCGCCGCGGCAAAAGCATTAACACTCATCAGCACGGTTGAAAATACTGCAGCAGCAATAACTGAACGCTTCATATAATATTCCTTTTATTAACAATTCCATTTAACTTCGCGGAGACTGAGAAAAATCTCATGCCGCGAGCATCGCACGGCCAAATATCCGCCACAACCGGATGAATAAGGATCGTTGATAAAAATCAAGGCAAATACTTAAAGCGACTGAGCCCTGATGCTATATTCGTAATCTCTTTAGCGTAATAAGCTAAAATACGTAGCAACGAGAATAATAAAATGAGAACTTGCCGGGCTTGTTTAATAATAAACTAAAAAAAAGAGAGTTCAGCACATTTTGTATCGATTTACATAAGATTACGAACCACAATTATAACCTTCCGTGATTTATTTTTATATTTAAGGTTTCGACAATGAAAAAAATAATCCTGCCTCTGCTTACCGCCGCCCTGTTGCTGCCGACCCTCACCGCGCACGCCACCTACCGCGCGGAAAAACGCCAGGATGCTCGCGATATCCGTCAGGATGCGCGCCAGAGTGGACGTGAAGAAAAACGTGAATGCGTGAGAAATGATGACAAGAGCAATATGCGCTGTCGCGAAGATAAGCGAGAAAATCGGCGCGAAGGCCGCCGCGACGCGCGTGATGAAAAGTGGTAATTCGCCATTCTACAATGCCCTGGCAGCAGGGCATTAGCGGGAAGCGTTTAACGTCTCCAGGGGGAAAGGGCGATCCTGCACCACGGTTTTCATCACCAGCGTCGAGCGTAAATGCTGCACGCCGGGCATCGCCGACAGTTTGTCATCATAGAGTTTCTGAAACGCAGGAAGATCCCGGGTGACGACGTGCATCAGATAGTCCGGATCGCCAAACAATCGTTGCGCCAGCACAACCTGCGGGATCTCCGCCACCGCCTCCTCAAAAGCGCTGACCGCTTTTTTATCGCCCTCTTTTAACGTGGCGAAAACGATAGCCAGAAAATTGAACCCCATTTTTCCCGGGTCGAGATTGGCGCGATAGCCGGTGATCACCCCCTCTTGCTCCAGCGCACGTAGTCGCCGGTGGCAGGGAGAGAGGCTCAAATTCACCCGCTCCGCCAGTTCAGTTATCGACAGACGACCATCGGCCTGCAGCTCAGCAAGAATTTTTCGATCTATGCTATCCATTTGGAAGATTTTCTCTTTTATCGCCGGATTATGACATAACATTGAAAGCTCATTTCGCTTCTATGTCGATATTCTTTCTCACACGATAACCTAATTTTGCGAGTGTGTGATGTCTAATATCGTTGTGGAGCGTTGCTGATGGAAATAAGCCTGATCGCCAGCTTCTGGATAGTCTCGTTCCTGTTGATTATTACCCCCGGTGCTGACTGGGCCTATGCCATCAGCGCCGGTATCAACGGCCGTCGCGTCGTTCCGGCGGTGATGGGGCTGATGTCAGGACATCTGCTGGCAACGATTATCGTCGTCGCCGGCGTCGGGGTGTTAATCGCCGGTCATCCACTGGCGCTATCGGCGATCACCCTGGCGGGCGCGGCCTATTTATTGTGGCTCGGGGTCATGATATTACGCCATCCGGCGGCGCCGGGCGCGGCGCAACAATCGGCTGGCAGCTGGAATGCGTGGGCGGTGAAGGGACTATGCATTAGCGGCCTTAATCCAAAAGTCTTTCTGTTGTTCCTCGCCCTGCTGCCGCAGTTTACCGATCCGCACGGCAGTTGGCCGCTGGCGCTGCAGATGTCGGCGCTGGGTGCGATGCACCTGATGACCTGTACGCTAATTTATCTGTTGGTCGGCTATGGGTCGCGGGCGGTACTGGCGGCCCGCCCACAGGCGGCGAAAGGAGTGAGCATGGTTTCAGGGCTTATCATGATTGCCATTGCGATTATCCTGTTTTACCAGCAGTTAAGATAATTCGTAAGCCGTGGCGCTTACTGGGGAAGTTGATTAGCGCCATACGGCTTCATCAACAAATATAATCCGGGCTCTCTGGTCACTATTACGTTGTTGAGCCTGACAAGCCCGGGCAGTTATTTTCTGATACAAACAGAGATAAATTTCCTATAAATCATAAGCGGTTACAGCAGAAATTGCGCTTCGCAATAACTTCTTAAAGCTTCCTAAAAACTCCGATTAAGTCTCTCATTAACTGATTACGCGAGCGGAAAATTCCGACTGCTCGATAATAAGTAAAATCTCTCTTTGAAACGTCTGCACATTTATTAACGCTATTCTCTCTACGATTTTTGCAGTATGGTTTAATCGCTGTTGTAGTGTTGCGGTGAATGCTATCAGGTGTCTTACGCTATTTTGTATGGCAAAACATTTACGCAACGCCAACCTGTTTATTGAGGCAATTATCCTCATGGATAACGGTTTGCAGCGTTATCCAGCCAGGACTCAGTTTATCAGCCGGTAGTCTATGACCTTGCTGTAAGCGCGCATACTCAAGAGGAGAAAGGATGAACAGGACGTGTAAACCTCCAGGAAAACCGATGTACATCAAATGCCTGAGCGCTTCGCATCAGGAATTCGCCTGCGTACAGCTTGCGGGCGATGAAGCCACTTCATTATATCCACAGGATTTCGCGCAGCTTTGCCGCGATAAAGTCCTTGTTACTTGAGGGATAGTAAAAGCGATCCGCATCATGCTTATTCATAAAATGCGCAACCTATCTTCGGATCCTGTAATAGGCCAGCCAGAGCCTATGGGATAGTAATGTACGCCTGCAAAAGAAAGGGAACATAATGAAGAATAATAGTGACATTAAAAAAAGGAACTTCCTGACTCAGAATGAAATCGAGTCATTACTCAATGCTGCCAATAGCGGACCTCATGCAGCTCGTAATTATTGCCTGACATTACTTTGTTTTATTCATGGCTTTCGTGCCAGCGAAATTTGTCGCCTGCGAATTTCAGATATTGACTTGCGTTCAAAATGTATTTACATCCATCGATTAAAAAAAGGTTTCTCAACCACTCATCCATTGCTGAATAAAGAGATCCAGGCGCTAAAGCGCTGGCTGGATATTCGTGATGAATATCCACAATCCACCAGCGAGTGGTTATTTTTATCGCGTAAGGGTAATCCTCTGTCGCGCCAACAGTTTTACCAGATCATTTCCGCCTCCGGCGATCAGGCAGGATTACCGCTGGAAATTCACCCGCACATGTTACGCCACTCCTGCGGCTTTGCGCTGGCTAATATGGGCATTGATACGCGACTTATCCAGGATTATCTCGGCCACCGCAACATTCGCCATACCGTCTGGTACACGGCCAGTAACGCCGGGCGCTTTTATGGTATCTGGGATAATTCCCGCGAGAAGCAAAGAATCTCGCTTTTCCAGTAAGGTAGCCTTACGCCACGGATGGCGTTTCGTTGTCGGTTCCCCTCTTACTGCCAGCCCCTGCCCGCCATCCCCGGCAAGACTGTTGCAAATTTGCTCTGTTTAGGCTGCGATAAATTGCAGCTTTCCTCATATATAGATTTTTTCTTGCGAAACATTAATAAAAATTAACCATACGTTAAATATGTTTATTGTTCTTAAAAGTTCTTATTTAGAACATGAAAAAAAACGTTCCTATGCACCTGTAATTCATCAGGATATTAGTTCGTTATTTATTGTTAAATTAATCCTTTCAGCACATGTTTTCCGTTCAATAAATAGCTGGCATTAACTTTTTTCCTTGCTATTTTATGCACCTGCCCGCGACCTGGCACAGCTCTATTGTGGTAAAGAATAAAATAGATAAAAATAAGAATTATCGCGTAGCGGTAATTTATGTTTGTGTAAATGTAATGTGATACCTGTTGGTCTTTATCCCTCTCAAATAATACGGGCTTTCCATTCAGATTATTTTTTATGCATCCTGAGATTTTTTCTCAGGCTGTTCCTTGCGAGTAAACTTAAATTCAGGAGCTCAAAATTGTGAACCGACGTCGTTTTCTCACCGCCAAAGAAGTTCAGGCAATGATGCAGGCGGCCCAGCACGGCCCAACCGGCGAACGGGATTACTGTCTGATCCTGCTGGCGTTTCGCCACGGGATGCGTATCAGCGAATTACTCGATCTGCACTATCGCGATCTCGACCTTAACGAAGGACGCATCAATGTTCGCCGCTTAAAGAACGGTTTCTCTACCGTACATCCGCTGCGTTTTGATGAACGCGAAGCGATAGAACGCTGGACACAGCAACGGGCCGGCTGGAAGGCAGCAGGCAAAAGCGACGCTCTATTTATCTCGCGCCGCGGCACCCCGCTTTCACGACAACAGGCCTATCGCATTATCCGCGCCGCCGGGGAAGAAGCGGGAACCGTGACGCATACGCATCCGCATATGCTGCGTCATGCCTGCGGCTATGAACTGGCGGAAAGAGGAGCTGATACCCGTTTGATACAAGATTATCTCGGACATCGTAATATTCGTCATACTGTCCGTTATACCGCCAGTAATGCAGCGCGTTTTGCCGGGATTTGGGAAAGAAACAATCTGTTAGAGGAAAATTTACAAGCGCGGAAGAAATAGGATAACCGATTGATAAAAAGGAAAATTTTTAATATCGAACAAGTCAATTGGGGCCAAACTGTCTATATCATAAAAATGTTTTGTAATCTTTTGCAACTGACAAGTGCATATTTCATCAAAAAAAATTATATCTAATTGATTTACATTGAATTCTCCAACGACCTTTCTTTACTTATCCTCGTCAGACTATCTCGCATTCGCCCGCTTTTCGCTATCGAAGTCAAGTACGCCGTTTTTCCATTCACGGCAAAGTCATAGCTTTTAAATCCATAAAACAAACCATTAGAAGTATATAAATCCAAAACTAAACCAACCTTAACAAAATAAAAGCCATAAATCCTGATGAGTCAAAATGGCCCCAATTGACTCATCAGTAGGGGCAAAAACTGTGCAGAACCGGCAGTCGCACCATTCGGCTGATTTATGGAATGCCTGGAAGGCAAGACGACTGCCATTTTTGGTTCGTAATATCGATTTTGTTTAAAGGAAAACAGCATGAAAATCAAAACACTGGCAATCGTTGTCCTGTCAGCTCTGTCCCTGAGCTCCGCGGCGGCCCTGGCCGATACCACCACGGTAAATGGCGGAACAGTGCATTTTAAAGGAGAAATCGTCAACGCAGCCTGTGCAGTCGATGCCGGTTCTATCGACCAGACCGTTCAGTTAGGCCAGGTTCGTTCGGCAAAACTGGCTACCGCGGGCAGCACCAGCTCCGCTGTAGGTTTCAACATTCAGTTAGACGACTGTGATACCTCTGTCGCCACCAAAGCCTCTGTCGCTTTCTCTGGTACCGCGGTTGACAGCACCAACACCAGCGTTCTGGCTCTGCAGAGCTCCGCTGCTGGCGGCGCGACCAACGTCGGCGTACAGATCCTCGACAAAACCGGCACTCCGCTGGGCCTGGATGGCGCTACCTTCAGCGCGGCCACCACGCTGAACGACGGCACCAACATCATTCCTTTCCAGGCGCGTTACTACGCCACTGGCGCGGCTACTGCCGGTACTGCTAACGCAGACGCCACCTTCAAAGTGCAATACGAGTAATTCAAACATCAGACAGGGAAGCATTCCGGGCCAGGATGGCCCGTTATCCACTACGGGATTGGGGTGATAACGATGCAAGGAGTGAAGACAGGTCTGCTGATGTTTCTGTTTCCGCCGCTGGCGCTGGCCGGCAACCACTGGAACGTCACGGTGGCTGGGGGAAACATGCGTTTTCAAGGCGTCATCATCGCTGAGTCCTGCCGTGTTGAAGCCGGCGACCAGCAGATGACCGTCAATATGGGGCAGATCAGCAGTAATCGCTTTCATTCAGCCGGGGAAGATGCCAACCCGGTGCCATTCGATATTCACCTTCAGGATTGCAGCACCGCAGTCAGCCAGCATGTCGGCGTGTCTTTTCGCGGCGTGGCCGATGGCAAAAATCCGGATGTGCTCTCGGTTGGCGAAGGACCGGGTATCGCCACCGGCGTCGGCATCGCGTTATTTGATAACGAAGATCAATTGATTCCGCTGAATAGCCCGCCGGGCGCCTGGCGGCGGCTGTATACCGGCCCCACCACGCTGCATTTTGTAGCCAAATATCGGGCGACCGGCAATCAGGTCACCGGGGGAGCGGCAAACGCGCAAGTTTGGTTCTCTCTGACCTATCAGTAATTAACCAGCAAATATGCCGGAAACAGGAAACAACGGTGAGTACAAAAGGGGTAAACGTGAAAAAGAGACTGGGGATGACGCGCGGACTACTGGCGGGGTTATTGATGATAGCCGCAAGCGGTTACTCCGCCTGGGCTCAGGCCGGCGTTGCGCTCGGCGCCACGCGGGTTATCTATCCGGCCGGGCAAAAACAGGTGCAGTTAGGGGTGACCAATAATGATGACAGCAGCACCTATCTGATTCAGTCGTGGGTGGAAAACGCCGACGGCGGCAAAGATGGCCGCTTCGTGATTACGCCGCCGCTGTTCGCCATGCAGGGCAAAAAAGAGAATACCCTGCGCATCATTGACGCCACCAATAAACAACTGCCGCAGGATCGCGAAAGCCTGTTCTGGATTAACGTGAAAGCCATCCCGTCGATGGATAAATCCAAACTGAGCGACAACACCCTGCAGTTGGCGATTATCAGCCGCATCAAGCTCTATTACCGCCCGGCGAAGCTGGCGCTACCGCCGGATCAGGCGGCGGAAAAACTGAGCTTTAGCCGCAGCGGTTCGTCGTTAACGTTGACTAACCCTACCCCTTATTACCTGACCGTCACCGAACTTAACGCCGGCACCCGGGTGCTGGAAAACGCGCTGGTGCCGCCAATGGGTAAAACCTCCGTCAAGCTGCCGCCGGATGCCGGTAGCAACATTACTTATCGCACGATTAATGATTACGGCGCGCTGACCCCAAAAATGACTGGCGTGCTGCGTTAATACAGGTTTGGCCCGCCGGGCGGGCCAAACCGCGCATAACAATAAGAACTGACAGCCGGGCGAATTGAGACCGGAGGGACTATGTCACATCTCAAATATGGACAGGACCGTTTTGGTTCCCGCAGCGCGAGGCTCCGCCCACGCGCTATTTTGGCCATGGCGAAATTTCCCGTGGCGCTCTGTTTTGTCCTGCAGGCGGGCTACGCGCAGGCTGAACTCTATTTTAACCCGCGTTTTTTAGCTGACGATCCTGCGGCGGTGGCCGATCTTTCCGGTTTCGAAAACGGGCAAGAGGTGCCGCCCGGCACCTACCGCGTCGATATTTACCTTAACGACGGCTTTATGACCACTCGCGATGTCACTTTTAACCGCGGCGAAAAAGGCCATGGTCTAAGCCCGTGCCTGACCCGCGGCCAACTGGCGGGCATGGGGGTCAATACCGCGGCGGTGAACGGGATGAGCGCCCTCGCCGCCGACGCCTGCGTGCCGCTGACCGAACTTATCACTGATGCCACGACGCGCTTCGATGTCGGCCAGCAGCGCCTGTACCTCACCGTGCCGCAGGCTTTTATGGGCAACCGCGCGCGCGGCTATATTCCGCCAGAAATGTGGGATGACGGCATCAACGCTGGGCTGCTGAACTACAACTTCACCGGTAACAACGTCCATAACGATACCGGCGGCAGCAGCAACTACGCTTATTTAAACCTGCAAAGCGGCCTCAATCTCGGTGCCTGGCGGCTGCGTGATAACACCACCTGGAGCTACAGCAGCGGCGGCAGCAGTTCCAGCAATGAGAACAAATGGCAACACGTCAACACCTGGCTTGAGCGCGACATCACACCGCTACGCTCGCGCCTGACCCTCGGCGATAGCTACACCAACGGCGATATTTTCGACGGCATAAACTTCCGCGGCGCCCAGCTGGCGAGCGATGACAACATGCTGCCGGATAGCCAGAAGGGCTTTGCGCCGGTGATCCACGGCATCGCCCGCGGCACCGCGCAGGTGTCGATCAAACAAAACGGCTATGAGATTTACCAGAGCACGGTCCCGCCGGGCCCGTTCACCATTAACGATCTCTATGCCGCAGGCAACGGCGGCGATCTGCAGGTGACGATTAAAGAAAACGACGGCACCAGCCAGGTCTTCAGCGTGCCGTGGTCAACGGTGCCGGTACTGCAGCGCGAAGGGCACACCCGGTACGCGCTAACCGCTGGCGAATATCGCAGCGGCAACGATCAGCAAGAAGAGCCGAAGTTCTTTCAGAGTACCGTGTTACACGGTCTGCCTGCGGGCTGGACGCTGTATGGCGGTACGCAGCTCGCCGACCGCTACCGCGCCTTTAATCTCGGCGTGGGGAAAAATATGGGCGATTTCGGCGCCGTGTCGCTGGATGTCACCCAGGCCAATGCCACCCTACCCGACGACAGCGATCATCAGGGGCAGTCAATTCGCTTCCTCTATAACAAGTCGCTGAGCGATGTCGGCACCAATATCCAACTGGTGGGCTATCGCTACTCTACTAAAGGTTATTACAGCTTTGCCGATACTACCTACCGCCGGATGAGCGGTTATGACGTAGAGACCCAGGATGGCGTAATCCAGGTGAAGCCGAAATTCACCGATTACTACAACCTCGCCTACAACAAGCGCGGCAAAGTGCAGCTAAGCGTCACCCAACAGTTGGGGCGTACCGCCACGCTCTATCTGAGCGGCAGCCATCAGACCTACTGGTCGACCGGCAAGGCGGACCAGCAGCTGCAGGCCGGGCTCAACGCGGCGGTGGACGACATCAACTGGACGCTGAGCTACAGCCTGACCAAAAACGCCTGGCAGCAGGGCCGCGACCAGATGCTGGCGGTCAACGTCAATATTCCGTTCAGCCACTGGCTGCGTTCCGACAGCAAATCGGTATGGCGGCACGCCAGCGCCAGCTACAGCATGTCGCACGATCTTGATGGTCGGATGACCAATCTGGCGGGACTTTACGGCACCCTGCTGGAAGACAATAACCTGAGCTATAGCGTGCAGACCGGCTACGCCAGCGGCGGCGAAGGCGATAGCAGCGGCACCGGCTACGCGGCGCTGAACTATCGCGGCGGCTACGGCAACGCCAATGTCGGCTACAGCCGCAGCGACGGTTTCAAACAGCTCTACTACGGCGTCAGCGGCGGTGTGCTGGCCCACGCTAACGGCGTGACCCTGAGCCAGCCGCTGAATGACACGGTGGTGCTGGTGAAAGCGCCCGGTGCCGGTGATGTCAAAGTGGAAAACCAGACCGGGGTGCGTACCGACTGGCGCGGCTATGCGGTGCTGCCTTACGCCACCGAATATCGCGAAAACCGGGTGGCGCTGGATACCAATACCCTTGCCGATAACGTCGATCTCGATGACGCGGTGGTCAGCGTTGTCCCTACCCACGGCGCTATCGTGCGGGCGGACTTCAAAGCCCACGTCGGGGTCAAGTTACTAATGACGTTGACCCATAACGGCAAACCAGTGCCGTTTGGCGCGATGGTCACCTCTGGCAGCAATCAGAGCGGCAGTATCGTGGCCGATAACGGCCAGGTCTACCTGAGCGGGATGCCGCTCGCCGGCAGCGTACAGGTGAAATGGGGCGAAGGCGCGGACGCCAGCTGTATGGCCAGCTACCGCCTGCCGGAAGAGAGTCAGCGGCAGGCGCTGAGCCAGCTATCGGCAGAGTGCCGTTAAGGAACGCATGATAATGAAAAAACCACTTAGCCTGTTCGGCGCCGTCCTGACGCTGGTCTGCGCCAACGCCTTTGCGGCGGACAGCACCATCACCATCAGCGGCTACGTGCGCGACAACGCCTGCGCGGTAGCCACCGAATCGAAAGAGTTTACCGTCGATCTGATGGACAACGCCGCGAAGCAGTTTAACGCCGTCGGCGCGACCACACCGCTGGTGCCGTTTCGCATCGTGCTGTCGCCCTGCGGCAGCTCGGTGACGGCGGTCAAAGTCGGCTTTAACGGCACCCCGGATAGCGACAATAACGACCTGTTAAAAATCGACGGCGGCGCCTCCGCGGCGGCGGGCATGGCGGTGCAGATCCTCAACGGCCAGCAGACGATGCTGCCGGTCAACGCGCCCTCTTCGTCGATCGCCTGGACCACCTTAACGCCGGGGCAGACCAACACCCTCGGTTTTTACGCCCGGTTGATGGCAACCCGCGTACCGGTGACCGCCGGTCACGTCTATGCCACCGCCACCTTTACCCTTGAATTCCAGTAACCGGAGGCTGAGATGAAAGCACACTACGCAGGATGGCTTCTGGCAGGCGCGCTGGCGTTAAACATTATCCCGTTGCAGGCCGCCGACATCACCATCACGGTGAACGGCAAAGTGGTGGCCAAGCCGTGTACGGTCTCCACCACTAACGCCAGCGTCGACCTCGGCGATCTTTATACCTTCAGCCTGGTATCGGCGGGTTCCGCTTCGGCCTGGCACAGCACCGCGCTGGATTTAAGCAACTGCCCGGTCGGCACGTCACGCGTCGTCGCCACCTTTAGCGGCACCGCGGACAGCACCGGCTATTACAAGAATCAGGGTACCGCAGGAAATATCCAGCTCGAACTACAGGACGACAGCGGCACCACGCTCAATAACGGGGCGCAAAAGTCGGTTCAGGTCGACGAAAGCTCGCAGTCGGCGCGTTTTCCGCTGCAGGTTCGGGCCCTGTCGGTTAACGGCGGCGCCACCCAGGGAACCATTCAGGCGGTGATTAGCGTCACCTATACCTACGCCTGAGTCAGGAGAGTTTGTTTATGAAAAAAATCATCGCTCTGTTTACCGCCCTGCTGCTGATGGGCTGGTCGCTGGACGTCGCGGCATTCACCTGTAAAGTTGCCGACACCGGGCAAACTATGACTTCAGGCGCGGCGAATGTTTACGTCAACTTAACGCCCTCTATTGGCGTCGGCCAAAACCTGGTTGTCGATTTATCTTCTTCCATCGTCTGTAAAAATGACTCCAGCGGCGGCTCCATTATTGACTATATCAACCTCACCAGTGGCTCAGCATTCGGTGGCGCGCTGGAGGCATTTACCGGGAGCATTTATTGGGCAGGCAATACTTACCCATTACCGATGAACTCGAACTCGTCGGTCTACATCATCACCCACACAGATTATCGTGGATTACCGTTGCGCATGTACCTTACCGCAACCGGCGCTGCGGGCGGGGTCGTGATTAATTCTGGCGAGCTTATCGCGCGGCTCAATATGCATAAAGTGGCCAGCGACGGAAACCCGAGAGATTTCACCTGGAATATTTATGCCAATAATAATGTCGTGGTACCAACGGGCGGTTGCGACGTGTCAGCCCGTGATGTCACGGTTACGCTTCCCGACTATCCGGGTTCCATGGCCGTGCCCGTCACGGTTCACTGCGCGCAAAATCAAAGCCTTGCCTATTACCTGACGGGCACCACCGCCGATAGCGCCAATTCCATATTTCGCAATACCGCTTCCGCTTCGCCGGCACAGGGTATTGGCGTCCAGATGACACGCAACGGTACCGTCGTTCCGGCCAACAGCAATGTCTCACTGGGTACAGTGGGTACTTCGCCGGTGAATCTCGGGCTGACCGCCACCTACGCGCGCACCAGCGGCCAGGTAACGGCGGGTAACGTCCAGTCGATTATTGGGGTGACGTTTGTCTACCAGTAAAGCCGATATCCCGCAGGCGACGACAGACTACATCCTGTCGCCCTGCGCCATGGCGGCGGCGGGATTAGCCCGCATGGTCGACGACGGTTGCCGCCATCCGGTGTGGCTACAGCCGCGGGTGCAGAGCATGCTGTCGATATCTGCGCCAGCCGACGTCCGGCAAATTGTGGTTTTTCTGCCCGACGATCCCTGGTGGCTACTGTTCGTCCTGCGCGAAGCCGCCTGGTTACTCAACCAGGCCAAACGACCTTTGCCTATGGTGATCTTAAGCCGCAGCCCGGCGCCGTGGCTATGGCAAACCTTACTGCACCAGGTCGGCGACCGCCGCCTGCTGGCCGCCGTGCAGGCGGTCTCATCCGATCTACCGTGCCGCCGTCTGGCGGCATTGCTGCAAGGCGGCCTGGTCGGCTACCCCGGCCTGCAACAGCTTTCCGCCATTGAGGCGCTGGCGCGCGGCAAGCCGCCGTCGGGCTTAAGCAAAATCGAACTTAACGCCACCCTCGCCCTGCTGTATGGCCACAGCATCACCAGCCAGGCGCAGATCCGCGGCGTCAGTCAGAAAACGCTCTACAACCAAAGAACCTCAGGACTAAACAAGATGGTGGAGTATCATCCGCATCTGGCGAGCCGATTTCCGGGCAGCCGAAGCAAACGCGTAACAGGTCAGGGCATGACCGCGCTGACCCCCTTCGAACGTGAGTTTATCCATGCTATTCACAGCCGGCAGATCTTTCCGGTCTTTCAGCCGATTGTCGACGAGCGCTTACGCCTGCAGGGCATCGAGATCTTATCCCGCTGGCGCAAAGATGGCGTGGTACTGCCGCCGGGCGAATTTCTCCCGCATATTCACTCCGAATACGCCTGGCTATTACTGACCGCCTTTGTCCTGCAGGAAGCGGTGCAGAATATCAATCGCTATCAGGGCGAGTTCTATTTTTCGGTCAATATCCCTCCCTGCATCGCCTATCACGATAATCTTGCCCGTATGATGGAAACCGCCTGGCAACAGCTACAGAACCCGCAGTGGGCCAACCGGCTGGTGCTGGAATTTGCTGAAACCGTCGATTTACAGCAGCAAGGAAAAGCGGTGGAGAATATGAGTAATATTCAGCAGCAGGGCTTTCGCATCTTTCTCGACGACTGCTTCTCGCACAGCAGCGTGATGTTCCCGGTACGCACGGCGCGTTTTAGCGGCTACAAGCTGGATATGAGCATCGTCAATGATTTTCAGCGCGACCCGCACGCGCTGGTGTTGATTAAAAGCCTGGTCTACTACTGCCAGCTAACGCAGAACCGCTGCATCGCCGAGGGGGTAGATAGTCTGGAGAAATTTAATCAGCTAAAAGCGCTGGGAGTCGATCGTTTCCAGGGGTATCTGTTCTCACCACCGGTCACTCGCGAGCATCTGGGAGAGATCATTTCGCGATTTTTACCGGATCATGCCACCTGCCGGTTGGCCGGATAATCGCAGCACGGCGCCAGCCACAGCTGGCGCCATATTTCAGGCGCGAATGTCGTCGTACTCGCGGGTGTTATCGAATTCGTGTTTGGCAAACGGGCACAGCGGAATGATTTTGCGCTGTTCCTGGCGCATTTTTTCGACCACTTTCGCTACCAGCTGTTTACCCACGCCCTGGCCTTTCAGGCTGGGATCGACATCGGTATGCTCAATAATGCTCAGATGTTCACCGGTTGGAACAAAGACAATTTCCGCCACCTGGTTTCCCTCGGCGTCATTAACGTAGAACTTGTTATGGCCTTCCAGAATTTCCATCATTTCCTCGCTTATTTGTGGCGATACTTCAATGCGCCGCTGGGACAGGTATCGATCACTTTGACCACCGTCGCCACATCCACCTGATCGGGGATGATCCACGGTTTACGTTTCAGATTGAACAGCTTCGCGCTGCCGCGCACGCAGTTACCCGAGTGCTGACAGATATCGGTATTGAAATAGACATCTATCTTCTCGCCGGTATAGGCCCGGTAGCCCGCGTCCAGTAGTTCTTTATCCATGACATTGCCTCAGTATTTTTATTATGTTTACCTAAGAGCCTATCTCATTAGGGCTATTTTGCTTGCCATTTTGAACCTGGGCAGTGCTCAAAATCCTCACGTACTACGTGTACGCTCCGGTTTCTGCGCGCTGTCCGTGTTCAAACTGGCTGCGCCAATTACGCCTACTGGGATAGGCTCTAAGAATAGCTCGCGGCATAGCCGCTGACTATGGAGAAATGAGAAACGCCCTATTTCAATTATTTCGCTAATGATAAAGCGACTTTTTAATACCTACGCGAAATTAAACTATTATCAGAGGATAACCATAACTCGGCTAAGCAAACCATCAGCGCTATAATTTAGGCGGTGTATGAGGGTTTATTTAATCAAAAACGAATAAACTCAATTGTTCAATGGCATGAACATTCAGGTATCTTCCTTTGAAGCAAATTGTAAAACGGGCGCGCCCGGCATTGTTATTACTTCTTTTGGCGGTCTCCGGTTGCTCTTTATCCCCCGCCATACCGGTATTAGGCGCAGCATTCCCCGGCTGGTTCTTCTGCTTTTTAGGCGGCGCATTACTGCTGATCCCTTGTCATATCCTGATTGCCCGTAAAGGTTGGCAGGCGCGCTTTTCCCCGCTGGTATTAAGTTACCTGGCGTTAATGTTTCTATTTGCCACTATTCTGTGGTTTCTTCTTTTCGCACATTAAATACCTATGACTCAATCCAGCCCAAGCGTTTTACGGAAAAAATGGCCCTTGTTGGCTCTCGTCCTCGCCGCCATTGTGGCGCTGATCGTGGTTATCTGGCAGTTGCAGACTTCGCCGGAAACCAACGACGCCTACGTCTACGCCGACACCATTGACGTGGTGCCGGAAGTCAGCGGGCGAATCGTTGAAATGCCGATCCGCGATAACCAGCGGGTGAAGAAAGGCGATCTGCTATTCCGCATCGATCCGCGCCCCTATCAGGCGATGCTGGACGATGCTAAATCACGGCTGGCGGCGCTTGATGCGCAGATTATGCTGACCCAACGCACCATCAAAGCCCAGCAGTATAACGCTCAGTCGGTGAGCGCCGCGGTAGAGCGGGCGAAGGCGCTGGTGAAACAGACTACCTCGACCCGTATCCGCCTGGAACCGCTGGTGCCGCAGGGATTCGCCGCGCAGGAAGATCTCGATCAGGCGCGTACCGCGGAAAAAGCCGCCCGCGCCGAACTGGAAGCTACGCTGCTGCAGGCTAAACAGGCTGATGCCGCGGTCACCGGCGTCGATGCGATGGTCGCGCAGCGCGCCGGGATCGTCGCGCAAATCGCCCTTGCGGAACTGCACCTGGAGTTCACCGAAGTTCGCGCGCCGTTTAACGGCGTGGTTATCGCCCTGAAAACCACCGTCGGACAATATGCATCCGCCCTGAAACCGGTCTTCACGCTGCTGGATAACGACCACTGGTATGTGATTGCGAACTTCCGCGAAACGGATCTGCAAAACGTTCGGCCTGGCGTGCCGGCAACCGTGACGGTGATGACCAACCACAGCCGCCCCTTTGACGGCGTCGTCGATTCCGTTGGTTCAGGCGTACTGCCGGAGGGCGGTAGCGTCATTGGCGGGCTGCCGGTGATTCAGAAGAACATTAACTGGGTACATGTGTCGCAGCGCTTCCCGGTTAAAATCGCGGTGAAAAATCCCGACCCGGAACTGTTCCGCATGGGCGCCTCCGCCAGCGCCGTGCTGCAGGCGAAATAAGGGTCCGGCATGCATAATTTCTGGTTGTTTCTGCAACGGGAGCTCGCCGACGCGCCGGGGCGGGCCAACTATACCCTGCGCCTGACGCTGAGCTGCGCAGTGCTGATCACCCTGTTTATGACCCTGCAGATCCCGTTTCTCGCCGTGGCGCTGATCGTGGTGTTTTACGTCAGCCAGCCGAACATTCTGATGATTAAGCTGGGCAGCGTCCTGTTTTTTGTCACCATCAGCGTGGCGCTGGGGCTGGTGCTGCTGATCATCAAGTGGACCTATGATTTCCCGCTGATTCGCCTGGTCGCTTCGGTATGCCTGTTCTTTGGCGCGATGTATCTGATGCGCGTGCTGGGCAAACTCGGGCTGGCGTTTTTCGTAGTGGCGCTGGCGGTGATTTATGCCCAGACCTTCCCGTCGATGACCAGCCAAAGTGAAGTTCTGGTGCGCCTGCTGCTGTGGCTTTGGGTGGCGATCAATACCGCAACGCTGGTCACGCTCCTGGTTAACGCCTGCTTTCGCCAGGCCTTCCCCGGCTACCAATTCCGCGCCCAACTGGTGGTGATGCAGCGGCAGGTCGCCGACGTGCTGAGGCAGAACGCCGCGCCGCCGACCTTCAAAGAGATCGCCGGGCGTTTTAATCAGTTGCAAGGATTGTTTAAGCAGGCCCGTTTTGCGGCGTCGGAAATTGCCGCCGATCCGTCGCGCTGGCAGGGGCTGATGGCGGCCACCCTGCGCTGCTATCACCTCGCGGCGCTGCTACAACCGGGCGACGATCACGCTGCGGCGCGCCAGCAGATTGCCGCCGCGCTACAGGCGCTGGCGCCGTCGATGAACGAGGGTACGCCGTTTTCATTCTCCGCGCCGGCCATTGATGATCGCGGCGCCAATACCCTGATTTTACAAGAGATGGCGGATGTACTGGCGAAGCTGGCGCGCGGTGAAACCATCGACCTGCCGCAGGGTGAAGCCGAGAAGTCGCCGCTGCTGCTGCCGGATGCCTGGCGCAATCCCGCTTATCTGCATTTCGCCCTGAAAACCCTGCTGGCGACGCTGCTGTGCTACGTCTTCTATACCGCCGCGGACTGGCAAGGGATCCACACCATCATGCTGAGCTGCGTGATTGTCGCCCAGCCGGGGCTGGGGGCGACGATGCAAAAAACCTGGCTGCGTATCGGCGGCGCGCTGCTCGCCACGCTGCTGGCGTTGCTGTTGATCGTCTTTGTACAACCGTGGACCGAGTCCATCGTCGGCCTGCTGGCGATGGTTTTGCCGGTAATGGCGCTCTCGGCGTGGATTGCCGCCGGGTCAGAGCGTATTGCCTACGCCGGGATCCAAATCGGCTTTACCTTCTCGCTGGCCTTCCTCAGCTGGTTTGGCCCACTGACCAACCTGACCGAACTGCGCGACCGGGTCATCGGTATTTTGCTCGGCGTACTGGTCTCATCGATCGTCCATCTTTACCTGTGGCCGGATAGCGAAGCGCCGCAGCTGAAATCGCGGCTGGCGCAACTCTATCGGCAGATAGCCGAGTTCCTGCGCACAAAAGATGATAAGCCGCAGATAGTGCCGCTGTTCCAGGCGCTGACCACCAGCGAAACGCTGATGCATCGGGTCGCCGCCGAGCCGCTGGGCACCTTTGCGCATCCGTGGCCGCAGGCGAAATCCTGGCCGAGCAAAGCCACCTGGCAGCAGGCGCAGGAGATAGTACGCCTGAGCGAGGGCTACCGGCTGTATGCCGCGCCGGGAGACCCCTTCTTAAGCCGCTGCGCCGAACAGTTACAGGCGTATGCCGATAATATTGAACGTCAGCAGCCGACGGCGCCCGTCGCGCCGCTGGTTGTCGATCCGGCTAATCCGTTCGGCGAACCGCTGGCGGCTTTACTGACCACCCTGCCGGACTGGTCAGACAAACCTTCTGAATTTACGCGACAGGCAGAACCGTCATGATAAAAATGGATGCCGCAGCACGTTTTCTGCGCTACTCACCGCTGGCCTTCGTCATCAGCCTGTTGACAGGATGCGCGCTGATTCAGGACGATCCTGGCGAAGTGCCGATCGTTAATCCGCAACAGGCGCAGCTGGCGCAGGTGATCCACCTGGCGAATAGCGGCTGGCCGGCGGCCCGCTGGTGGGAAGGGTATCACGATCCCCAGCTCAACATGCTGGTAAACCGCGCGCTGCAAAATTCGCCGACCATGCAGGCGGCGCGGCTACGCATCTCACAGTCACAATCCACCGTCGAGCTGGCGCAGTCGGCAATGGGCGTGCAGGCGACCGCCGTGGCGGCGCAGAACCGGATGCGTATAACCGATAAATCCTTTAGCTGGCCCTACTCCTATTCTCTGCCGGTGGATAAAAACGGCCCGTGGTACACGCTAAATACCGTGGGCGTCGGCGCAACGCTGAATATCGATTTATGGGGCGCCGACCGGGCCCGCGTCGCGGCGGCTATTGGCGAAAAGAACGCTCGCCAGGCGGAAACCGCCGGTATCGAACTGGACCTCGCCAGCAGCGTGGCGCAGCTGTACTTCGCCATGCAGGCCACCTTCCAGAAGATCGTTCTGCTGCAGCAGCTAGAAGAAATAGCGCGTCTGTCGGTACAGGCGCATGAACACCGCACCCAGCGCGGCGTGGAGGATAGCGTCGATATCGCCAATGCGCAGGCGGAACTGCTGGGCGCGCAGCAGCAGGTGATTACCGCCCGCGGCACGCTAACCCAGTACCGTGAAACGTTGCGGGCGCTGATTGGCGCCGACGCGCAGAGTATGCCGGAGATCCACCCGGTCGCCCTGCCGGCGTTGCAGGAAACGCTGCCGGATTCACTCTCCTTCGAATTGCTGGCGCGTCGCCCGGATCTGCAGGCCCTGCGCGGTTATGTGACCGCTTCTATGAGCCAGGTAGATGCGGCGAAAGCGGCCTTTTATCCGCATTTTGATATTAAAGCCTTCTGGGGATATAACGCGCTGAGCGTTGGCGATCTGTTTAAGTCCTCCTTCCAGCAGATTAACCTGCTGCCGGGGCTGTATTTGCCGATATTCGATGGCGGCCGCCTGAACGCCAATCTCAAGTCGGTACGTACGGCGAGCAATATCCTGATTAAGCAGTACAACCAGGCGGTGCTGGATGCGGTACGGGACGTGGCGATAAGCTCCAGTCAGCTTAACGATCTCAACCAGCAGGTGGCGCTGCAGGAGCTGAAGGTGACGGCAGCGATGGCCACCACCCGCAGCGCCAGCGCCCATCACCAGCGCGGCCTGTTAAGCCGCTATGCCGCACAAGAAGCGCGGCGACCGGCCATCGCCCAGCAGCTGTTATTGCTGGATATTCAGGCCCAGCGCCTTAGCACCGATATCACGCTGATTAAGGCCCTCGGCGGCGATTACCGCGGCCCGGCGGTGGGTTCCGCAAAACCGTAGCCCTGCTAAGCGCAGCGCGAGCAGGGAAATCCCCGGATGGCGGCTTATGCCTTATCCGGGCTACCGTTTCCATACTCTGCTTACTATAAAAAAGCCGGCGCTCAGCGCCGGCTTTTCATTGACCGCTTGCGCAATCAGGCATTGGTCGCCGGTTTTTGCTCGACGGATTTACTGTTCTCCAGCATACGGCGCACCGGCACAATCAACACGCACAACACCGCAGCGCAGATCAGCAGCGCCGTCGAGCAGCGGGCGAACAGATCCGGCAGCATATCCAGCTGGTCGGCCTTCACGTGGCCGCCAATCAGCCCCGCCGCCAGGTTACCCAGCGCGCTGGCGCAGAACCACAGCCCCATCATCTGGCCGCGCATTCTTTCCGGCGCCAGTAGGGTCATAGTTGCCAGGCCTATCGGGCTCAGACACAGTTCGCCCAGCGTCAGCATCAGAATGCTGCCCACCAGCCACAGCGGCGATACGCCGGCGCCGCCGTTGCTCAGCACGTTCTGCGCCGCCAGCATCATCAGGCCGAAGCCCGCCGCCGCGCACAGAATCCCGATAACAAACTTGGTGATGCTGCTCGGGCGCACGTTTTTGCGCGCCATTGCCGGCCATGCCCAGCTAAATACCGGCGCCAGCAGGATGATAAACAGGGCGTTAATCGACTGGAACCACACCGCCGGGATTTCGAAATCGCCAATCATGCGGTTGGTGTAGTCGTTCGCAAACAGGTTAAAGGAGGTCGGTTTCTGTTCGAAGGCTGACCAGAAGAAGGCGGCGGAAACCAGCAGAATAAAGCAGACCAGCAGACGCGCGCGCTCTTTACGGTTAAGTCCCGCAAAAACGAACAGGTAGATGAAATAGAGCACCACCGACGCGGCAATCACGTACACCAGCATGCTGGCGACCGCCACCGGGTTAATGACTATCACCCCCTGAGCAATCAGCGTAATCACCACCGCCACGCCGACCGCCAGCGCCAGCAGCCAGGCGCCAACGCCGTTTTTCTTCGCCACAGGACTATTCCAGGTAGAGTCGAGACCCACTTCGCTGTCGTAGCGTTTCATTGCCGGGACCGCGAAAAGGCGGAAAATCACCAGCGCCACCAGCATACCGATACCACCGATGCCGAAGCCCCAGTGCCAGCCGTGGGATTTAATCAGCCAGCCGGAAATCAGCGGCGCGATAAACGACCCCATATTGATACCCATATAGAACAGCGAGAAACCGCCATCGCGACGGCTATCGCCTTTCTTATACAGCGTACCGACCATCACCGAGATGCAGGTTTTAAACAGGCCGGAACCGAGCACGATAAACATCAGCCCGATAAAGAACAGGTTGTTGCCCATAAACGCTGACAGCGCAATCGACAGATGGCCCAGCGCGATCAGAATCGAGCCGTACCACACCGCTTTCTGCTGGCCAAGCCAGTTGTCCGCCAACCAGCCGCCCGGCAGCGCCGCCAGGTACATGGCGCCCGCGAAGATGCCGACGATGGCCGACGCGTTCTCACGGGCTAAGCCCATACCGCCGTCATAGACGGTGGCCGCCATGAACAGGATTAATAACGGGCGAATGCCATAAAACGAGAATCGCTCCCACATTTCGGTGAAGAACAGCGATCCCAGAGGGTAAGGGTGACCAAAGAAGGTCCGGCTTTCATTTTTGTTAACAGAGGAATGCATAACTTCTCCCAATAAGGCGATCTTAGCGCTTTGTCATGCCGAAAAGCGCATTGACCATTTTTTCTACCTGCCTATCGTTCACACAGGCGTTAATTTTATTTAACCATTTGATAACCAGACGGTGGTTTTGTCTAGCCCCTGAGCGATATCTTTTAGATGAAAACTCGACCAGGCTCTCTTTTCCCAGATTTTATGTTGGCAATAAAGGGATAATGATTGACAGCGTTCTTTCGTACTACAGGAACCTCTTAACCCTTAATAAACATAATGTTAAGAGGATAGAAGTCAGAAAGTCCCGAGTATACGACATATTTCCGTCATATGGCTGAAATAACGCAATGATTAACCGGCCATTATTCATTTTAACCACATTGCAACACAATATATTTACATATAAACAACAAACCAGTGAATAATGTTGGATAAGATCAAAATACCAGCCATTGATATCATAATGAGAGGCTATTAGTGATCGGCGTCACAGATTAAGTCTAAGCCGGATATAGAATATGCCATACCTTCAGTCAATCATTTGAAAGGTGTATATCATGGAAAACAATAACAGGATGATGCCACACATAAGGCGGACAACGCATATTATGATGTTTGCTCACCGTAACAGCTTCGATTTTCATTTCTTTAATGCCCGGTAGTCTTCCGACTACGGGCGCTTCAGCATACAGGTCTTCCTGCATCTTTTGTTGTTAATACAGGCATTCGCCTGTAGCTAACCGCGCTCGCCCTAATAAATCCTGCTATTTACCAGCCACCGGACTGGTAGGGTTTATTGCATCTCAAAAGGTACTCTACTGATATTTATTATATCAGCGGCAGACTATTACCTTTTGTCCGGCGTAATCAATTTCTCATTCGAGAAATTGAGGGCCTGCTATTATCTGAAAATAAAGAGATAACAATGACTGATTTAAAAATTGCCGTTAGCCGTACATGTCCAAACTGTTTTTCTACCCAGCGTAATATTGTCAATACTAGCGAAACCAACTTTATTGATGTGGCCGCGGTAGTATTAACCCTGGAAGATATCGAATGCGGTAAGCTCGATGAGTTAAAGGCCACCGGCTATAACATCCCGGTATTTATCGCTATTAATAAAGAAGAGGTTGTCCCGGCCGAGTATATGGCTTCGGTGCAGGGGGTATTTGAACACGACGAAACCCGCAACGACTTTTACGGCCGCCAGCTGGAAGCCGCTGCGCATAAATATGAAACCGAGCTGCGTCCGCCATTCTTTAGCGCGCTGGTCGATTACGTCAAACAGGGCAACAGCGCCTTTGACTGCCCGGGGCATCAGGGGGGTGAATTCTTCCGCCGTCATCCGGCCGGTAATCAGTTCGTCGAGTATTTCGGCGAGACGCTGTTCCGCTCCGACCTGTGCAACGCCGACGTCGCCATGGGTGACCTGCTGATCCACGAAGGGGCGCCATGCATTGCCCAACAGCATGCGGCAAAAGTCTTTAACGCCGATAAAACCTACTTCGTGCTCAACGGTACCTCCTCTTCTAACAAAGTGGTGCTCAACGCGCTGCTGACCCCGGGCGACCTGGTACTGTTCGACCGTAACAACCATAAATCCAATCACCACGGCGCGCTGCTGCAGGCCGGGGCGACACCGGTCTATCTGGAAACCGCACGTAACCCGTATGGTTTTATCGGCGGTATCGACGCCCACTGTTTCGAGGAGCGCTATCTGCGCGAGCTGGTCGGGGAAGTGGCGCCGAATCGGAAACAGGATGCCCGCCCGTTCCGCCTGGCGGTGATCCAGTTAGGTACCTACGACGGCACCATTTATAACGCTCGTCAGGTGGTCGATAAAATTGGTCATCTGTGCGATTACATCCTGTTTGACTCCGCGTGGGTCGGCTATGAACAGTTCATTCCGATGATGGCTGATTGTTCGCCGCTGCTGCTGGAGCTGAACGAAAACGATCCGGGCATTCTGGTAACCCAGTCGGTGCACAAACAGCAGGCCGGTTTCTCCCAGACCTCGCAAATCCATAAAAAAGACAGCCATATCAAAGGCCAGCAGCGCTATGTTCCGCATAAACGTCTGAATAACGCCTTTATGATGCACGCCTCCACCAGCCCGTTCTATCCGCTGTTTGCCGCGCTGGATATCAACGCCAAAATGCATGAAGGCGAGAGCGGCCGCAACATGTGGATGGACTGCGTTATGAACGGCATCAAGGCGCGTAAGCTGATCCTTGAAAGCTGTAAGCACATCCGTCCATTTGTGCCAAAAATGGTCGATGGTAAACCGTGGCAGTCATATGAAACCGCGCAAATCGCCGTTGACCTGCGCTTCTTCGAGTTTGGCCCAGGCGAACGCTGGCACGCCTTTGACGGTTATGCCGAGCATCAGTACTTTGTCGATCCGTGCAAACTTCTGCTGACCACCCCGGGGATCAATACCGCCAGCGGCGAATATGACGCCTTCGGCGTACCGGCCACCATTCTCGCCAACTTCCTGCGTGAAAACGGCGTGGTACCGGAAAAATGCGACCTTAACTCCATTCTGTTCCTGCTGACCCCGGCGGAAGATATGGCCAAACTGCAGCAGCTGGTCGCCCTGCTGGCGCGCTTCGATAAGCTGCTCGACGCCGATGCGCCGCTGCAGGAGGTTCTGCCATCTATCTACAGCCAGCACAAAGAGCGTTATGCCGGTTATACCCTGCGCCAGCTGTGTCAGGAAATGCATGATCTGTATGCCCGTCACAACGTCAAACAGCTGCAAAAAGAGATGTTCCGTAAAGATCACTTCCCACGGGTGGTGATGAACCCGCAAGAGGCTAACTACGCCTATCTGCGCGGCCAGGTCGATCTGGTGCCGCTGCCGCAAGCCGAAGGCCGCGTGGCCGCTGAAGGCGCCCTGCCTTACCCGCCGGGAGTGCTGTGTGTAGTTCCGGGCGAAGTCTGGGGCGGCGCGGTGCTGCAGTACTTCACCGCACTGGAAGAAGGGATCAACCTGCTGCCGGGCTTCGCGCCGGAACTGCAGGGGGTTTATATCCAGGAGCACGATGGCCGTAAACAGGTCTGGTGCTATGTCATCGCGGAAAGCGAGAAACAAAGCGCGCTGCTGAAAGGGGAAACTGTATGAGCAAATCCAGTAACAAGATGGGAGTGGTACAGCTCACCATCTTAACCATGGTCAACATGATGGGCTCCGGCATCATCATGCTGCCCACCAAGCTGGCGGAGGTGGGGACTATCTCCATCATCTCCTGGCTGGTGACGGCGGTAGGATCGATGGCGCTGGCGTGGGCCTTCGCCAAATGCGGGATGTTTAGCCGTAAATCAGGCGGGATGGGCGGTTACGCCGAGTACGCGTTCGGCAAGTCTGGCAACTTTATGGCCAACTATACCTACGGCGTCTCGCTGCTGATCGCCAACGTCGCTATCGCTATCTCCGCGGTGGGTTATGGCACCGAGCTGTTCGGCGCCACCCTGTCGCCGGTGCAGATTGGCCTGGCGACTATCGGGGTGCTGTGGATCTGTACCGTAGCCAACTTCGGCGGCGCGCGCATTACCGGCCAGATCAGTAGCATCACCGTATGGGGGGTCATCATTCCGGTTGTCGGCCTGTGCGTTATCGGCTGGTTCTGGTTTAGCCCGACGATGTACGTCGAGTCCTGGAACCCGCACCACGTACCGTTCTTCGGCGCCGTTGGTTCGTCAATCGCCATGACGCTGTGGGCCTTCCTCGGTCTGGAATCCGCTTGCGCCAACACCGATGTGGTCGAAAACCCGGAACGTAACGTGCCGATCGCCGTACTCGGCGGTACCCTCGGCGCGGCGGTTATCTATATCGTTTCGACCAACGTCATCGCCGGGATCGTGCCGAACATGGACCTGGCTAACTCCACGGCGCCGTTTGGCCTGGCGTTTGCCCAGATGTTCACGCCTGGCGTAGGTAAAGTGATTATGGGGCTGATGGTGATGTCCTGCTGCGGTTCGCTGCTCGGCTGGCAGTTCACCATCGCGCAGGTCTTTAAATCATCGTCTGACGAAGGTTACTTCCCGAAAATCTTCTCCCGCGTCTCGGCTTCCGGCGCGCCGATTCAGGGGATGCTGACCATCGTTATCCTGCAAACCGGCTTGTCGCTGATGACCATTAGCCCGTCGTTGAGCAACCAGTTCAACGTGCTGGTTAACCTGGCGGTGGTGACTAACATCATCCCGTACATTCTGTCGATGGCGGCGCTGGCGATTATCCAGAAAATGGCCAATGTGGAACCGGGCAAAGCGCGATCCACCAACGTGATTGCCTTTATCGGCGCGGTGTACAGCTTCTATGCGCTGTACTCCTCCGGCGAAGAGGCGATGCTCTACGGCGCGATCGTGACCTTTATGGGCTGGACGCTGTACGGCCTGGTATCACCGCGTTTTGAGATGAAAAACAAACACAGCTAATGCTGAAGCCGGCGGCGCGTCTGTCGCCGCCGGCGCTATCCGTGGCCGCTATTTGATATAGGAATCCAGCACCTTCAGCACCACGTCCAAATCCTCTTCACGTTTCACTTCATCGCCTTCATGAACGATATGTTCCGTCAGATGGCCCTTGATCACTTCACGCATTAGCCCGTTTACCGCTCCGCGAATAGCGGCAATTTGCTGCAGCACGGCGGCGCATTCGTGCGGCTCATCCAGCATCTTTTTCAGCGCGCTCACCTGCCCCTCAATCTTGCTGGCTCTGGCCTGCAGCTTCTTTTTATCCCGAATCGTATGCGACACGTTAACCTCACTGGCGAACTCAATGCCTCAATTATAGGTTTGTAATCTACTGGGGGGTAGTATCTTATACTGGGGGGGAGTAGAATCCCGTTCACCAACGACAACCAACTCTCTTCTTATGAACGAATTCTTACCTTTACTTCAGCAGGGCAATGCCTGGTTTTTCATTCCCAGCGCCATTCTGTTAGGCGCGCTACATGGCCTGGAACCGGGCCATTCAAAGACCATGATGGCGGCGTTCATCATCGCCATTAAAGGCACGGTACGTCAGGCGGTGATGCTGGGCCTCGCCGCGACCCTTTCGCATACCGCCATCGTCTGGCTGATCGCCTTTGGCGGCATGTATTTTAGCCAGAAATTTACCGCCGAAGCGGCTGAACCCTGGCTACAGCTGGTTTCCGCGTTCATCATTCTCGGTACCGCAATATGGATGTTCTGGCGCACCTGGCGCGGTGAACGTAACTGGCTGCAGGCCATGCAGGATCGGGATGCGCATCATCATGATGATGAAACGCAAATCGTCGACACCGGCCACGGTCAAATCGCCCTTTCCATCTTCGAAGAAGGAGAACCGCCGCGCTGGCGCATTCGCACGCTAAGTGGCAACCAATGGGCCGCTGGCGATGTCTCACTGGCGACACGGCGCAGCGGGAGCAGCTTCGCGCAGATGTTCTCTTTTGTTGATAAAGGCGATTATTTAGAATCCGCGCAGACCATCCCGGAACCGCATGATTTTAACGTACGCCTGACGCTCGGCCACCAGCGCCATACCCACGATTATGATCTGGCGTTTCATGAACATCATCATCATGAACTGGATGGTCTTGAGGAAGGAAGTCAGGCCTATCAGGACGCCCACGAGCGGGCCCATGCAAACGATATTCAACGTCGTTTCGACGGCCGGGAGGTCACCAACTGGCAGATCTTACTGTTCGGCCTGACCGGTGGATTGATCCCCTGCCCGGCGGCGATCACCGTACTGCTTATCTGCATCCAGCTCAAAGCCCTGACCTTAGGTGCGACGCTGGTCCTCTCTTTCAGCATCGGCCTGGCGCTGACGCTGGTCACCGTCGGCGTTGGCGCGGCGGTAAGCGTTCGCCAGGTGGCCAAACGCTGGAGTGGTTTTAATACTCTCGCCCGTCGGGCCCCCTACTTTTCCAGCGTGCTAATCGGCGCGGTGGGGATCTATATGGCGATCCACGGCTATCTCGGCGTGAGAGGTTAATTTGAGATGAATTCAGCGCCGCGTGAGGATGCGCGGCCTGACATTTCTGGGGAAGGTTAGCAGCCCTTCAACATGCTACAGTTGGCGCTGGATGTATTTACTTCAGGAATGACTTGATGTCCGAGTTCCAGCGCCCACAGCTGACGTTGCCCAACGGAGCCGATAAACTGCTGCTCCACTCCTGCTGCGCCCCCTGCTCCGGGGAAGTGATGGAGGCGATTCAGGCCTCCGGTATCGACTACACCATTTTCTTCTATAACCCCAACATTCACCCGCAGAAAGAGTATGAAATCCGCAAGGAAGAGAATATTCGTTTTGCGCACAAACACGGTGTGCCGTTTATCGATGCCGATTATGACACCGATAACTGGTTCGCGCGGGCCAGGGGGATGGAATGGGAACCTGAGCGTGGCGTGCGCTGCACGATGTGCTTTGATATGCGCTTCGAACGCACCGCGCTCTATGCCTACGAGCACGGCTTTAGCGTTATCAGCAGTTCGCTGGGAATTTCACGCTGGAAGAACATGCAGCAAATCAACGACTGCGGCGAGCGCGCCGCCGGGCATTATCCAGGCATGGTCTACTGGGATTATAACTGGCGTAAACAGGGCGGATCCTCGCGGATGATCGATATCAGCAAGCGCGAGCGCTTTTACCAGCAGGAGTACTGCGGCTGCGTCTACTCGCTGCGCGATAGCAATCTGCACCGTAAATCCCAGGGCCGACCGCTAATTAAGATCGGCAAGCTCTATTATGGCGATGAAGGTGAATAGCTGAAGAAAAGGGAATGATGTGGATAAATAACGGGCCAGGAGGGCTCCTTTTAATGAGATCATTGTCTCCCTAATTTCGGGCCTGAAAACTCACCTGCGGCCTGAATGTTTCTCCCTTATATTCATAAACAATCGAATTACTGAATGAAAAAACGCGTCCACTATAGCTGATATTTATTACCTCTCCCTCTACGCTGACGTTTGCGCCACTACCAGCAGCAATAAGGAACGGAATCTGTTTCGCCAGCTCGGCCGCAGCATCACCTTCAATCTTACCGGTAAGGTAGTAACGATAAGAATCGGCTACTGTTGCCCCACCACCGCTAAAACCAGTGACATAAAGCCAGGTATGGCTATCCAATTGTTGTGATGTAATGACTTTATCCTCAGAACGCTGTTCACTTCCGGGAGTTGATGTCATGAAACCGATAACCATCATCAGGAGTATGGTCGTGAGCAGACCATGTAACCATTTAATAGCCGTTCTCAATCGCATATTTAATGCCCTCTCTTATCCAGTATTGATCAGTAGGATCATCACCATAAGGTGCATCTTTATACCATATTCCCCATTCAGGTCTGGAAGTTCCTGCGCGCTTTTGTGCCCATCCTGCACCAACCAAGAGGATTCCGGAAAGGATACCAGCTGCATACCCTGCTGCACCAAAGTTAAAATTGCCAAATTCTGCCCAATATGGGTCAAACTGTTTATAATCCCAAGGCCCTTTATTTCTAACTTTTTGATAGAACCAGTAATAAGTTTTAGGAAGTGCCAGTCCTCTTGACTGCCCATAATTCCGTGCATCCTTCATATTATTTCTCACAACTCCAATTCCTGGCCCAGCCACAGGTATTGATGCCATGTAGGGGGTTCCTTATTTCAATTCGCTAAAGAGATACGCACTTCATGTTCTCAATGAAGAAGATATCAAGCGAAGCCGTTATAAATTAATGATATGATTTAATAGATACTATAACAAAGAATAAATAAAACCCTTAGCATCAATGCTTATATTAGTAATATAAATCAAACCACTACATTGTTCATTTACTGAATCAACTAACATCTGTGTTGTGAGTGTTTATAGTAGCGTTATTTTCTCCTTATCATCAAAGGATTGAGTTTTAAAATGGTAACCAACACGTAGGTGATGAACAATCCCTTCCCTCTAAATATTTTCCTAAAAAATCCAAAAACAACTTAATAAACACGTTACATAAAGACTTAAAATATTCAGAATCACCTGAATTTAAATTTTATCAGGTGAGGTGAGTAGGTGCCTGACTAATACTTATTGGCGGAAAACACGACGTAGCAAGTAGAATGTGACTGTTTTATTAACTATTTACAATCAATAGTATTAAAATATCATTCGAGTTTATTGTAATTACTCGAATCACTAACGCTTTAAGCAATACGCCATAATCCGTCCTATTTCCGCTAAGGATTATGGCGTTTGCGCTGATTAAAGAACCATATTCACCGGCGGTACTGCGCTTTTATCGATCTGTTTACTTAAGGCCTCCAGCGCGGACTGATACGGGCATAACGTGCCCACGCTGGTCTGCTGGCAATCAGGCTGACGCCACTCCTGTTGCAGCATCGGGTGCTGTTGATCCGGCATCTGCAGGCGTCGCAGGTCGTCCAGGCTTTGCGCCTGGAAATAGACGCGCAGATAACGTTCGCCATTTTTGCTGTTGCGCCAGCGCTCTATCACCAGACTGCTGCCCGGCGGAATATTGCCCCGGCTGTAACCGGGCAGTTGCCAGCTAAAATTCATCAGCGTGCGCACCATCGCGATATTGGTGTCATGAGCCACCAGCAGCAGCCAGCGTACGTTAGGTGTGGTGTCCGCTTTCACTCCGTCCAACATCGCGTTGAGCAGCACCGAGCCGCGCTTTTGCGCGGTGTACAGCACGTCATTACTGAGATCGTAGTTTTCCGTTAACAGCGGCAGAATGGCTGTGATCTGGCTGGCGCGGGTAATCTTCCCCCACGCCAACTGGCTTAAGGGCAGGTTTTCACTCCAGCCCAGACGCAGCGTTTCAACCATATTGGCCATCACGCTCAGCCCGCTAATGGTGGTTTTACCGCTTTGGTTTTGCTCCACCTGCCAGGGCTTATCAAAAATGGGGCACGGTTTATCCTGTTGGCAAACCGCGGCTTTTAATAACTGTATCGTCGGCGCCAGCGCCTGCCGACGCTTAGCCAGATCGCCGGCTTTCGCCTTCACTGCCGCCAACTGGCGGACGGGGTCGGTTTGCGTCGCGCTAAACTTGTCGGTCTGGAACAGCGGGTCAGCATCGCCGCTGACATAATGAATCGCCACGCCGCAGCCGGGGAATGCCCCATCTACCAGCGCCTGTGCGGTTGCCCGGGTACGCTGTAGCGGGCTGGCGCGAACATAAATATCCTCCGCGCTCGGACACTGCCCCTGCAGCAGGCCAAGCTGGCGATAATGCTGCCCTTCCGCACGCCCTTTATTGGCGACCGCCGCATAGCCATGTCCGGTCAGCTCCCCATCGTGGGTGGTCCATTCGGTCCATGGACGCTGGGTCGCGGCTTCAATGGCTTCACGATTGCCGGGCGTTGGCGGACGAATGCCGTGGCGGCTTAACTCCACCACTTTTTCCAGTTGCCAGTTCGCCGCGGCGGCGGATTGCATCGCCAGCAGCGGCAACGCACAGGCGATAAACAGGCGTAAAAGGCCCTGATGTCTTGCAGGCATCATAAAATCTTCCTTATCGATTAATCAGTTATGAGGAGAATGAAGTCTGCCGTTCGACGGCATGGCGTCGGGCGACGATGGCGGCGGTGGTAAAACAGAGTAACGCGGAACCCAATCCGGTGCCTATCCAGAACAACGCCAGCGTGCTGAAATCATAAAGCGTTTTCCCGTTTTCGAGGATCGCGGTTTTATCGATAATGATCCCGGTCAGAAATTCGCCCAACCCCGCCCCGGCATAGCTGGCAATACCAATGGTTCCCAGCGCTGCCCCCGCCGCTTTGCGTGAAGAGATATCGACGGCGATCAACCCTCCGAGGAAACAGGTTAACGCGCCGATGGTCGCGCCGAAGACGATCATCGCCAGGATGTCGGTGTAGTAATTATGCGGCGACCAGAGCATTAAGGCGAAACCCGCGGTGTTCAGCAGGCTGATAAACCCGGCCATGACGCTGCGATTGCGCGGGAAAAAGCGGTCAGAGAGCATGCCGGCGAAGATGGTCCCGGCGATACCGGCGATCGCGTTAACGCCGATGATGCCTGAAGCCTCAAGGGTGGAATAGGCTTTATCCTGCTCCAGAAAGAAGATCCCCCACGAGTTCACCGCATAACGGTCGATATACATAAATGCCGATGCCAGCGCCAGCGTCCACAGCGCCGGGTTACGCAATGCCAGCAGTTGGTTTTTGAACACCGATCCCCGCGCTTCAGTCTCTTCCTGCGGTTCATCACGAATCACGTTAATGGAGGGAAAGCCGCTGCTCTGTGGCGAATCGCGCATAAACAGCAGCAACAGCACCACGCCAGCGGCGCCGAGCGCAGCCGTGGAGAGGTAGCCCATTTGCCAGCCAAAACCCGCGATCACCGCGGCGATCACCATGTAGGTCATGGCCTCGCCGATGTTATGCGCCGTCGACCAGATGGCGTAAAACGTTCCCCGCTCTTTAAAGCCGTACCAGCGCGCCAGCGAAACCGCACAAGGACCGACGCCCATCGACTGCGCCCAGCCGTTAATCCCCCAAAAGATAGCCAGCAGCATGGCATTGGTGGTCATGCCCATCAGCAGGTTCATCCCGGCGCTGAGCAATAGCCCAAGGCTCATGTAACGCACCACGTTGGCATGATCGGCGATAAAACCGTTAACCAGTTTGCCGATGGCGTAGCTAAAGAATAGCGTCGAGCCAATCATTCCCAACTCCGTTGGGGTAATGCCTAATTCCACCAACGCGCTTTTCGCCACGGTGAACGATAAGCGGCAGACGTAGAACGTCACGTAGGCCAGGGTCATAGCAATAAACGTTTGCCAACGTACCCGGCGAAAACGTTTTTCATCAAACGCGGCGCCCGCTTGCGGCGGCGACGCCCGGAAAAAATGAATAATTCCAGACATAATAGTTTCTCCGACGGTCGGAGGCTTGACTGATTGATGTGCTTCGTCCGTGAGGGTCGTTATCGTTACTGTGTAGGGTACATAATCAGAAACAGCCCGAACCTGTAAGGGTTAATGTAATGGTTGAAGAATCATATTTTTGAGTTGGGGATACAGCGTTTGGCTGGCCAGCAGGAGGGGATTACCATGGCGAATCCCCTCCTGCGCCAGAAAGTCGTTGGCGACGCCCCCCGCTTCGCGCATCAACACCAGACCGGGTAAGGCATCCCACGGGTTCATGTGCGGTTCATAGTAGCCAATCAGGCGCCCGGCGGCCGCCCATGCGCTCATCAACGCGCCGGAGCCATTGCGGATGAACATGCCGCCATCGCTGAGCAGCGCGTCAAGAAAAGGCAGGAATTGCGCCGGCGTCACCCGATGCGACGTTCCGACGCCCATCACCCCTTCTTTGACCGTTGCTGCGGGATGTGGGCGAATTGGCGTCTCATTGAGCCAGGCGCCATGGCCCCGTAGCGCGTGGAACAGTTCACGATGATTGGGATCGTAGACGACGCCAACCACCGGCTCGCCGTCAACGACGATCGCCAGCGACAAGCACCAGGTATGCAGCCCATTCAAAAAACAGCTGGTGCCATCAATGGGATCAACCACCCATAGCACCCTGGCGTCCGGCATCTGCGTACCGCTCTCTTCGCCGAGAAAACCATCCTCCGCAAACGCGTCAGTAATGCGCTGCTTAACAAAGGCCTCTACGCGTTTATCGGCCACGCTCACCACGTCCTGTAGGTCATTGCCCTTATGCTCTACCGCCAGCGCCTCGCGCTGCTGATAGTATTCGAAAGCCAGCTCGGCACCCGCTTTCGCCAGCTCGCAGGCCAGGCGATAGCGGGTCTGTAGCGCAGAGGAATCCAGTGATGTCATCATTTACTCCTTTTGCACACGTGTGCAATTTTATTTAAAAAAGCCCCGAAGAGCGCAGTGAGTGTGGATGTATTTTAGCGATAATTCTGTGATCGATTCATCATAAAATGAATTTTTCATTTAGCGCTATTACGAATTATTAATTTCACAGCGACTTCGCGGTGACGTGAAGGTTGATTGAATTTGGCGATCCGGCTAACCAGCATCTCCACCGCGTGATAAGCCAACAGCGTGGTGTCCTGCTGGATAGTGGTAAGTTGATAAGGCTGCCACTCCGCCTGGGGAATATCGTCGAAGCCAATAATTGCCGGCAGGACGGCTGCTGGATTATCCGCTCGTAGCCCATCCATCGCCCCAATCGCCAGCATATCGGTGGCGCAAAACAGCGCCTGCAATCCTGGCCTTTCCGCGGCGAGCCGGCGAGCGGCCGCAAAACCGGACTGATAACCGCCCGTTTCGCAGAAATGCGGCGTAACAGCCAGCCCGCTGGCATGTTGAATAAACCCCTCGTAGCGCTGCCGGGTGCTGAAATTGTCACGATTTTCGCCAATAAAACCGACGTCCCGGCACTGGCCTGCGTGCAACAGCTCAGCGGCCAGTTTCCCGCCGAGCGCGTTATCGCTGCTGACGCGATCGCAGCCGGGAAGTTCAGCGTGACGGTTGATAAGCGTAACGGGGATTTTTCGCGCAAGATACTCCTCAGCCAGCTCCAGCGGCGGCGCGCCGGAAGTGATAATGACGCCTGCGACGTGGTAGCTGAGAAGATGTTTTAGCGAAGGAGCTAACTGCTGCGGATCATCGGCGTTCATCAACAATGGCATAAATCCATGCAGCGCCAGCTGGTGGATCAGCGGCGCCAGCAGCTTACTGCGAAAAGGGTTATCGAACCCTGAAGTGATGATGCCGATAAAGTTGCTGCTGCCGGTGTTCATCGTACGGGCGATGATATTGACCTGGTAGCCCAGAGCTTCCGCGGCGGCCTGCACTTTGGCGCGGGTTTTCGGCGACACCGAGGCCCCAGGCGTGAAAGCACGGGAGACGGCTGAACGGGAAACGCCGGCGAGTTTCGCCACGTCTTCTGCTTTAATCCATTTTTTATCATTCATCGCTTTGATTTTTCAGTGAAATCCATCAGGCATAGAGGTTTCGCTCAACACATTACCCTCGTCACGCTGAAGGCAATGTATCCCGAGACCACTCTGACTTTCACTATACCCTGAATCGGGTTGGTAATGCCGACCAACCAGCGCAGATAATGACATTTTTTATTATCACGTTAACTGAACAGAAGTATAAACTTTTCGTGATATTGTTTCTTTCGTTCGCGCACCAATTATAATTATTATCATGATACTTAATGAAGAAATTAAAAAGCGGTTAAAGAAAAAACGTAACCAACTAAATCACAATGATTTTATTATAAACAATAATTTCCAGAAGCAATATCTTTGCAGCACAAAAAGATATAAAGGCAGCATTCAGATATCAACACCCCCTATATTCTCACGATATTAAACGTGTTGCGTGCGATATATCTCGCGTGACGTGAAATAAAACTTAACGATGGAAACGTCTATGTCAAAACTGGATTTCCGATCCCCAAATACCTGGCGCGCGCTGGCGTCGATCGCGGTCATCGTCGGGGCAACGGCAGCGGCATTCGCCTGGACCTCTGGTTGGCTGGGTTCGCGAACCACCAGCCAGTCATTAGTCCCCGATCCAGACAAGCCGTTTCCTGCCGGGTTTCGCCGGGCGCACGGCAAAGGGATCTGTTTTAGCGGGACGTTCGAGCCAGCCGCTCCAGCCGTTTCTTATTCCACCGCGCGGCTCTTTTCACAGTCGGAAACCCCCGTTGTCGGGCGATTCTCCATTGGCGCAGGTAATCCACACGCGGCTGATAATTCAACGAAAACCCTGAGCATGGCGCTGCTACTGAAAACGGACGATAAACAGCAATGGCGCATGGCAATGAACAACGAGCCCTACTTCGCCACCCGAAACCCGGAGGGCTTTCTTGCCATGAAGAAGGCCACCGCCGTCGACCCGGCCACCGGTAAGCCCGATCCGCAGCGTCTCGCGGCATTTTTACAGGACTACCCGGAAGCCAGTAAATATTTACAGTGGGCGGCGCAAAAGCCAGCGCCAGGCGGCTTTGCCGGGGCAACATTTTATAGTATTAACGCTTTCTATCTCGTGAACGCCGACAGCCAGCGCCAGCCCGTACGCTGGATGATGCGGCCACACGATCCATTTGTCTCTATCGCTGATGAACAGCGACAGAAAGCCGACCATAACTTCCTGTTCGAACAATTACAGCAGCGACTTTCTCAGCATCCTATTTACTGGGATTTGGTATTGCAACTCGCCCAAGCTGGCGACGCGGTGGATGACCCTTCGCAGCCATGGCCAAACGATCGCCAGCAGGTCGTCGCCGGTACGCTCAAAGTCACCCAACTCGTCGCCCAAGCCGAAGGCGCCTGCCGTGACGTTAACTTTGATCCTTCCATCGTGCCTGCTGGAGTAGGGATCTCTAACGATCCCGTCTTAAATGCGCGCTCTGGCGCCTATTCGCATTCCTGGAGCCGTCGCGAACGGGAAATTGGCTATGGCAAAGCAACCGAAGCCGTGCAAAAAACGGAGGTTAAATGAACTCTAATCACCACAAGCAAGCGCGCGCGCCGCAGCATTTCAACCCTCTGGCGAGATATCTGCATTGGCTGATGGCAATCATGATCCTGACCATGCTGTTCATCGGCGCAGCTATGATGACTTCATTACACCATCGCATTTGGTTGGTGGATGTACATCGGCCATTGGGGATCGCTATTTTGCTGCTGGCGCTCATCCGCCTGGCCAACCGGTTTTATAGCCGGCAGCCACCTCTTCCTGCGGAGCTCTCACGCTGGCAGGTACTAGCGGCAAAAGCGTCACACTGGGCGCTATACGCGCTGATGCTGGCAATGCCATTGCTTGGCTGGGCGCAACTGTCGGCAGCGGGCGTTCCGATTGTTATGTTTGAAGGGCTTAACCTTCCGGCCATTACCCCGACCAGCCCGGTGCTTTTTGCCTGGTTTCACGATGCCCATCGCCTGCTAGCTAAACTGCTCTTTGCGGTGGTGTTGCTACATCTTTCTGCGGCATTAGTGCACGCATGGATATTCCGCGACGGCGTGTTTGCCAGCATGGCGAAAAGTACCAGCCGGTCCAGTAAACCACCTGTAGAGCGGTGAAACTTAATAATTAGGTATGTTGAAGTAAAAATAAGGGGCTTTTGCCCCTTATTTTTTGCATCCGAAAAATCAGCAGCCACTCATTGTAGCGCTCGCCTATAAAAATTAGCCCTCCCGTTATTTATTAAACAATCACCACTAACCTTGATGATTAAATAAAAAAGGGGACGGAGTGAATTACCTAATCACTGTTTAAAAAATGTACCAAAATTAATATGTATTCGCGCATATCATTTTCAAAAAATGATGTAGATCATATTCCCCCCCCTGCCCTGTGAAAAAATGCGTTTAATAACCAAGTAAGCATTTACTTAATACAGAGGGGATATATATGGGAAGCGTCAGCGCGGGTACTGCGCAAAAAATGGGGTTAACGGCACTAACCCTTGTGACCGCATCAAATATGATGGGTTCCGGTGTTTTTATGTTGCCGACCAATCTCGCCGGAGTGGGATATATTTCACTATGGGGATGGTTGTTTACTATTATTGGCGTAATTGCGTTGGCGTTGGTTTTCGCTAAAACCAGCCTCATTACCCCTCGCGCGGGAGGGATCGTGGCCTATGCCAGCGATGCGTTTGGCCCTTTCATCGGTTTTCAGACGACGATTTGCTACTGGATTAGCGCCTGGATTGGCAACGTCGCGCTCCTCGTCGCCGGGGTCGGCTATCTGAGCTACTTCTTCCCGGCGCTTCATAATCCGGTTTACGGTTGTATCACCGCTATCGCTATTCTGTGGGCATTTATTGCCTTAGGCAGCCTGGGGGCTAAAACGGCCGGGCGCGCGCAGTCCTTCACCGCCAGTTGCATGCTGGTCGTCGTACTGGGTGTGGGCATTGTCGGCTGGTTCTGGTTTGACCCGAAAATGTTCGCTGAAGTCTACAACGGGACGGGCAACAGCGACAGCTCAGCGATCGTCTCCGCGGCCTCCATTGCGCTGTGGGGTTTCTTAGGGGTGGAATCCGCCGTGGTTTCCAGCGGACAGGTGGAAAATCCTGAACGCACGGTACCTCGCGCAACCGTATATGGTCTGCTGATTGCCTCCGTATGTTACGTCGGTAGCTGTACCGTTATCATGGGCCTGGTTCCCCACGCCGAACTGGTCAAATCTGCCGCCCCATTCGCCGATGCGGCACGCTATATGTTTGGCGATATGGCCGGCAACATCGCCTCCGCGCTGAGTATTATCGCCTGTTTTGGCTCCATTTCCGGCTGGTTGATTCTACAGTCAGAAGGGCCGCGGGCCGGGGCGAAACAGGGGTTATTTCCGCAGATTTTCGCCGAGACCAATAAAAATGATGTCCCGATGAAAGGTCTGATTATTTCTGGCGTGCTGATGAGTCTGGTGCTGTTACTGACGGCTTCCCCCGATCTCGCCAAACAGTTCCAGGTGGTGATTCTGATGTCGGTATTTGCCTCCCTGCTGCCTTATATGTATGCCATTATCGCGCTACCTATCATCATGGTTTCTAAAAAGCTCAACCGTGGACGTGGTTTTATGTTTTATTGCGTCCTGACTGTCATCGGTATGATTTACAGTATATTCGCCCTGCTCGGTTCGGGTACCGATTCCATTTTCTGGGGCACAATTATGATGATGGTAACCATTCCTCTGTTTTCTTTTGTCGCGGCCGGACGTAATAAAAAAGGCCAGGATATTCTTTACCTTCAAAAATAATATTTTATTCACCAACATAAATATGGAGATTCATATGTCTTTATCTATTGCCGATCAAAATAAACTCGATGCATTTTGGTCATACTGTGTAAAAAATCGCTACTTTAATATTGGCTACCCTGAATCTGCTGATTTTGATTACACCATGCTGGAGCGTTTTCTGCGTTTCTCAATTAATAACTGTGGTGACTGGGGGGAGTACTGTAACTATTTACTCAACTCTTTCGACTTTGAAAAAGAAGTCATGGAGTATTTCTCCGGCATATTCAAAATCCCCTTTGCGGAAAGCTGGGGCTATGTCACCAACGGCGGCACAGAAAGTAATATGTTTGGTTGCTATCTGGGAAGAGAACTGTTCCCGGAAGGCACGCTCTACTATTCAAAAGATACTCACTATTCCGTCGCCAAAATCGTCAAACTGCTGCGTATCAAATCGCAACTGGTGGAATCTCAGCCAGACGGAGAAATGGATTATGACGATTTGATCAATAAAATCAGGACCTCAGGCGAACGCCATCCCATCATTTTCGCCAATATTGGCACAACGGTACGCGGCGCTGTTGATAATATCGCTGAGATACAGAAACGTATCGCTGCGCTGGGGATCCCACGTGAAGATTATTATCTACACGCGGATGCCGCGCTAAGCGGCATGATCTTGCCTTTCGTGGAGGATCCACAACCGTTTACCTTCGCGGATGGTATCGATTCGATTGGCGTTTCCGGACACAAAATGATCGGCTCTCCGATTCCATGCGGCATTGTGGTAGCCAAGAAAGCCAACGTCGACCGTATCAGCGTAGAGATCGACTACATCTCTGCCCACGATAAAACGATTTCAGGGTCACGCAACGGTCATACCCCTTTGATGATGTGGGCCGCCGTTCGCAGCCATACCGATGCCGAATGGCATCGCCGCATTGGTCACAGCCTCAACATGGCGAAATACGCCGTGGATCGCTTTAAAGCAGCAGGTATTGACGCGCTGTGCCACAAAAACTCCATCACGGTGGTCTTTCCGAAGCCTTCTGAATGGGTATGGAAGAAACACTGCCTGGCAACGTCCGGCAACGTAGCCCATCTGATCACCACCGCTCACCACCTGGACAGTTCCCGGATTGATGCGCTGATCGATGACGTAATTGCCGACCTGGCGCAACGGGCGGCATAAGAGTGAGCAGCGGCAAACTGCCGCTGCCCGCTGGACAATCTGGTGGGTTGCAGCGCCAACCGGAACCCGCCAGACCTGCACAGTATATGGGAATTTCGCATCAGGAGTCATAAACGATGAGTGCAAAGTTAAAAGCCATACGTGGTATGCGCGACGTACTGCCCGCCGAAACGCCAATCTGGCAGTGGCTTGAAAATAAATTCCGGCGTCTGACCTACCGTTATGGTTACCAGGAGATCCGCTTACCCCTGCTGGAACCGGTCGCCTTATTCGAACGTGCTGTTGGCGAAGCCACAGATATCGTGGCCAAAGAAATGTACAACTTTACGGATAAAAGCGGCGAACAGATTACGCTGCGACCCGAGGGGACCAGCGGCTGTATGCGTGCGGTACTGGAAAATAATCTGTGTTACAACAAAACCCAGCGCCTGTGGTATCAGGGCCCGATGTTTCGCTATGAACGCCCGCAGAAGGGACGGCTGCGTCAGTTCACGCAGTTCGGTGCTGAAGCCTTCGGCATGGCCGGGCCGGACGTCGATGCTGAAATGATTTTTATGGTCCGGGATTTGTTCCAGGAGCTGGGCCTGACCCCGCATGTCAGGCTGGAAATTAATTCTCTGGGCACGCCGGATGAACGGCGGGCCCATAAAGCCGCACTTGTTGACTGGTTTAATGCTCATCGTGAGCAACTGGATGAAGATAGCCTCAAACGGCTGGAAACCAACCCATTACGCATCCTCGACAGCAAAAATCCGACCATGCAACCTATGCTGGAACAGGCGCCGCGATTGCTGGATTACCTGTCCGAAGACTCCCGTCACCATTTTTCGCTGCTCTGCGAACTGCTCGATAAGGCCGACATCCCCTATATCATCAATCCGCGTCTGGTGCGCGGACTGGATTACTACACCCGCACCGTGTTTGAGTGGGTGACTGATGAACTGGGCTCGCAGGGTACTGTCTGTGGTGGTGGCCGTTACGACGGCCTGGCGGAGTTATTCAATCCGAAGGCGTTGCCAGCCTGCGGTTTTGCCATCGGTATCGAACGCCTGCTGTTACTGATTCAGACCGTCAGCCAGAAAGATAATCCGTTGTGGCATTTTCACCCTGACGTGGTCATTACCAGTGAATGTCAGGATGATGGCCTGCGGGCCCAGATGCTGGCGGAGCTACTGCGCCAACGTATTGAAAAGTTAAGCGTGATGGTGGATTGCAGCGGCAACAAACTTAAACGCCAGCATCAGACCGCCCTGCAAAGTCAGTGTCGCGCGATAATCACGCTGAATACCGACAATGAGATACGGCTGTGGGACCTCGCCAGCTCCCGTCAAATGACGCTCGAAGAGAAAGCGCTCATTGACTGGCTGCAACAGCACTGCCAGTAAACACGTCCAGATTGGGTACCGTGCGGCAGGACGGTACTCGTCCCGGCGCTAATCCCGCCTTCAGCATTTCACCCTGACACACAGCGAGATCCTTAAGCAGAGAACCGTGGACATGCCGAGAAAAAACAGATTATTTATTCCGGGGATGCCGCATATGGCGCAGCTTCGCGGGCATAATGGCGAGGAGTTATTCCGCCACGAGGAGGATTACTCGGCCTTCGAACGGTGTATGCAAGACGCGGCGCAACGTTACGCCGTGTCTATTCATAGTTGGTCACTTGCCGTCCCACGTATCCTGCTGCTGGTCAGCGCTCCGGATAAACAGGCGCTGAGCCGTTTTATTCAGCATATCGGACGCAGCTATGTGCCTTATTACAATCGTCGTTACCAACGTCATGGCGCATTGTGGGATAGCCGCTACTTATGCAGCCCCCTGGAACCTGAAACCTATTTCCTGGCCGTGAAGCGCTTTATTGAATGTGACGAGGACGGGAGCCCGGGGTGCCATAGTCACGGTAATCTGCCTTCAGGTTTGATAGTCCCCCATCCTGTCTGGCTCAAGCTCGGTGAGAATGAGCAACAGCGACAGGCCCACTTCCAGGAATTCTGCCGGCAACCGGTCAATCGGGCGCTGGTGACCAGGATTCGCCATGCGCTGGCGCAAAATTGCCTGCTCGCCTCGCCAGCGTTGAGCCAGCAACTTGAAGCCCAGATGGAAAGGCCGCTGCGGGCACGACATTGCGGCCGCCCGCGTAAATATGAATCCTCCCCATCAGAACAGTGGACCTGGCTGGAACTTCAGGCTGAACAGTTTCTACGCCAGCATGGCTATCAACAAATCAGGTTACCCTTACTTGAACATACATCGCTATTCGCCCCAGGCGGCCCGGTGATGGCCGACAAGGGAAAATTACGTGGCGATGGGACAACCGGATGTCTGCGCCTGATGGCCGATAACCCTCATACCGCAGTAATGAGCCGGATTTGGTATTCGGGCGCCATGTTCCGTCAACGCTCTCTGGATGGAGATATCCGGCAAAATCATCAAATTGGCGTCGAAGCCTTCGGCATGCCGGGGGTTGATATCGAACTTGAGCATCTGGTTATGCAGGCGGTTTTCTTCAGGCGTATTGGCCTCGGTGAAATGGCGGAACTGCATATTAATATGCTGGGTGACGAGGCCTCGCTGGCGGCTTTCCGCCGGGCGTTGCGCGATTACTACCAGCCCATCTCGCGTTTGCTGAACTCGGAGCAGCAGCACTGGCTGGAGAAACATCCGGAGTGGTTGATCCATCATGAGGATATCCTTCTTCAGCGTCTTGCTCCTGCGGCGCCCTGCCTGGCGGATTTTATTACCGTTGACTCCCGTCATCGATTCCAGCGACTTCAGCACGCCCTGACCCAAGCCGGTATTGCCTGGCAATACGATCCTGCGCTGTTTCCCGCCAATGACTATTGTCAGTTGGTCTTTGAATGGCGCAGCATTGCCATGGAGCGCGAGTTAATCATCAGCCGTGGCGGCCGATACGACGCCTGCGCCAGCCGTATTGCTGAAAAACCGGTTTCCGCCTGCGGCTTTGCATTCATGATGGAGCCGATTGTCACTCTGCTCGGTTATCGTCCCCAACCCGCCAGAGCGCATCCGCCGACCGACATTGTGATTATTGCAGGCCAGCCTCGCGTGGCTGCTAAGGCAGTGCTGCTCGGGCGTAGCCTGCGTCAGCAATTTCCCTATTTAAGCATCATCAACGACTGCTCCCCCCAACGAATCAGCACCCGCTATAAAAATTCCAGACGCCTGGGGGCGAGATTTATTCTTGAAATCGAAGGCGACGGAGAAACGGTTATCCTCTCTGATTCACGAGACCATCGGATTAAGATTTGCACGCTTGATAACATCACCGATCGGCTCGCGCAGGTCGTTCTGTCTCAGTGATGAACGCAGGCCGATAAGAGGATATGTTTATCTCACTCCATTATTTGATTAAAAGGACGTCGCGCATCCTGCAGCCATGGAATACGCCTATCATTCGGGTATACCAGACAAAAGCGTGTCGCCAGACGATGCGCCTCGGCCAGGTCTCGCTGCTGTAACGCCAGCAAGATCTGCGTGAAGGAGACATTCGGGTCCGGTTGAACACGCACATAGTCAGGCGCCCAGCGGCGAACGGCTGCCAGCCAACGCTCATCACGGGTATGTTGATATCGTTGTAGATACCCCATCTGGACATCAAACCGGTAGCGAGTGGCAAGCAGCCAGCCTCCCACAGGGAGAGATTCGGCCAGACGCCACTGTGTTGATTGTCGCTCCGCCAGCGTCAGTTGCTGTTGCGTATGCAGCGTGAGAAACAACAATGGAGTGATGACAGCAACCGCGATCGATGCCACAGCGCGCAACAGCGACGCCAGGGTGAGCGGCAGCCGGGCCCCTTTTCGCCGGCAGTCTGCGCAACGAAGCAACAAAATCAGCAGTAGCCAATGTGGCGTTGACTGCCTGACGGGGTATTCCGTCAGCATATGGATAACCACGGGTAGCGCCGCCACCAGGCAGGCGCGATGCCAGCGATTGCCGTACAGCCAGAGCCATAAACCACTCGCCATAAAGCAAAGCGCCCCCAGCAGTCCAACCAGCCCTCCCTCCACCAGCCACAGCGCCAGTTCGTTATGCGGATGCGAGATGCTGCTCAGCCCCAACGGCCCCGCGCGTTCAAGAAACACGGCGGCGAAACTGCCCACGCCCCATCCGGTCCACGGACGCTCGGCAAATAATGCCAGCGATGCTTTCAACACCGTCCAGCGCACCTGGGAGGTCGTCAGGTGATTAATCGTCACCACCGACAAGAAATGGCGAGCAAGCGCGCCCGCTATCATGCCTATCGCCAGCGGCAGCAGGAGTAACAGCAGCGTACGGCGCTGCGCAGGAAAAACCGCCAGCAGCAAGACCTCGCCTACCGCCACAGACAGGTAACCGGTTTGCGACTGAGACTCATGCAGTACAAATCCCATTATCACCAGAGCAATCGCGATGATAATCCGATATCCGCCACGTAGCCGTAAAAAAAGCAATGCTGACAGCAGCACGCCACACGCCGTGAAGCTGGCCATCAGATTAACCTGCTGAAAAATACCGTAGGGGCGTGTACCGCGCCGCCAGGCAAACTCCCAGTAATTCACCCCCGGCCAATGCCAGTATTGATAGGTAAACGCCAGACATTCGAGGACGCACGCGCCCCAGAGCAGAGCCAGCAGTACTGTCAGCGTGTTTGTCGTAAGCGGAATTTGCAACGTCGCCAAATAGACAAGCACGCCTCCCAGCAACGCCCCCGCGACCAGCAGCGCCTCGGACCGCCAAACCTCAGGCGTCAACAGACAAAGCAACGTCAGAATGAGCGCCCCCATCGTAAACCCCGCGGCGGGTATAGTTATCCGCCAGCGTTGACGAGGTACCAGCATCAATGCGCTAGCTGCCAGCACAACGGCATAAATCCAGGCCGTTATATTTAGCGGCAACGACAAACCGCTACCGCCGTTATTCGGCCAGTAGAGATGCATTGCCCCACCCCAGAAAAACAGACTGACAACCAGCAATAATTTCTGCGCCGGCAGCGGCGCAATACGATGCAATGCGTTCATCATGCTACTGGTAGTTCAGCGTCCAGGTCCCGCTGGCGCTGAAGGGGCCGTATTCGAGAGTCTGATTTTTTAACGCCGACGGTTCCGCCGCGACCCATGCCAAAAAGTTCAGCGTCATCGAGCCTTCAGTAATCTCTTTGACTGACGTGCTTTCATCAAGGCGAATTGCCGTACCATCCTCTTCGCTCATTCCGATGCCGATTCCGGAGGCGCCTTGTTCACTGCTATCCAGCGCCAGATGATCCGCCAGCTCCGCATCTTCACTTCCGCTGAAAGTGACCGAGATCCCGCGAAAAACCTCCGGGTTGCAGTCGCGTAACTCAATGCTGAATTTTTTCGGCTTACTGCGCCCCGAGAGATAAAGGTCCTGGGTCGCGATTTGCCCGAAATCGACCTCGATTTTGTCGCCTCCTGGCGCAAGGCTGCAGGCCAGCGCTCGAATGGTGCCGTGAAAATACATATCGCCGCCGACCAGCTTAGTGTCGGCCTGCGCCAAGCCGCCAAGCAGTAGCGCGCTGGTGGCGATTAACAGCGTAAATCTCATGGCATCCCCCTACTGAAACTGCGCGACAACGGTGGCGGAGGCTTCAAACTCACCTTCTTTGACGCTTCCCACGCCCGGTTTGGCCACCGGCGCGGCGGTAAGATTCCAGTCGCCCTGATTCTGGTAAAAACCCTTCACGTTGTAGAACTGATTGGGCACGACGGTGCCGCCGCTCGCGTCTTTAATCACAATGCCGAGATCGTCGCGTTTTTGGCCGCCGCTTAGCGTGCCGAGGAGATGATCGTTAAATCCCGCCGTGCCTGACGCCGTGGTAGTTTGTACGCCAAGATTAATGTTCAACGCGCCCTGATCGAAGCTCCCCCCCTCGCAGACCACATGAATGGGGATCGACTTGCTGTAGTTGGTGCCGTTGAGCCGGGCGGCGGAGCCTGGCAGATCGCCAAATTCAATGCTGATTTTGTCTCCGCGATTAAAGATGCATTTGTCCGGCACGGTAATGAGCCCGGATTTAATGACCACACGGGAAATTGGCGTTGTCGGCGTAGGGCCAGCGCTGCCCAGACGTCCAGCAACCTCCACCAGCGACTGAGAAGTGATATTGATGCCGTTAATAATGGGTTTAGTGACAATAAACGTCACTTTCCCTTTAGAGCCACTTTCAATGTTAGTGGCTCGCTCGTAGCCTTTGCGCTTTTTGCAGTTATGGTCGTTGTAGCGATTCGAAAAGTTGGTGAACGGCGCCTGAACGTAGTCGTTATACCGCCCGGCGACCCATACCTTCACTTCCACATCCAGGTAATCATTCAGACGAAAACGGTTCGCTCCCTGATTAGAGGGCGGCATGGTGGTCGTGGTGGTGTAGTAAATCGGCTGGCGCGAGATGTCGGCCTGCTCACAATGAAAATCCACGACATACCAACTGCCCAAATTCCAGGTGAACGGATCCGTTCTGCCGCCCTCGTGGTTTTTGCTGACATCCAGTGAGTTCAGTTCAATATCGTACTGATGCGGCGATCCGCCCTGAGGTTCTCCCTCACCGAGAGTAAATGCCTGCCCGGCCAGCGGACAGCCAGCCAGGACGACCCACAGCAGCGCTTTGTGCAATACGCTCATAGATACTCCAGCTTAAGTCTGACCAGACCGTTAAATTCGCCAGCGGTCACCTCCTGCCCAAAAGATTCCAGCGCGGCAAGAAAGTGAATCGCGTTATCGCCCGGCTTGAGGATCCACATGCGTTGCGGTTGATTCAGGTGGATCAACTGGTTGCGTTCGGTCAGTAGCCGAATGCCCGCGCCGCGCACATCGCCGCGAATCCGCCCAAGATCGCTGTTTTCCGGCGCACTTTCGGCCATCAGTGTCATCGAAACGCCACGCTCCACCGTACTGTGCGACAGCTCAGGGAGCTCGCTGGTCTGCCCAGGAAAGTCCTTTAACGTGTGCCCGGAGCCTTTTAAGCAGCCATTCAGGTGCAGCGTCACCAATACCGGATCGCTGCGATCGCCGCTCTGGCGAAAGCGGCTGGCGGAAATATCACCGAGATCGATGGTCTGATCGCGTGAAGCCATATCCAGCACGCACGGCGAAACGAATACCCGACCGTGAAAGCGGACGTTGCCATACTCGCCGGAAACGTTGCTCATATCATGGCGGCCGCTTGTGGCCTGAACCGAGCAGGCCATGCCTGCCATCAGCAGAGCGCAAAGCATCTTTTTCATTTACGAGTCCTTTACCGGGGCTGTTGCTCCATCGGCAATGCTTTACACACATTGCCTGTGCAGCTGAATTTCAATTCAGGGTGACCGCCAAAATCGTTCACGTACATCATGCTGAACTGGCTGACGCTGGCGTCCGAGACGTTGAAATCGAGAGAGGATTTTGGCGGGATCATAATCCCCGGGAAATCAGTCAGTCTGCCGCCGCCCTGGGCTTCAGGTTTGCGGCTTAAGCCGATTAAGGTGACGAAGTATGGCGTTGGGTTATCCACGGTCCAGCGCTGACCCTGCTTGTGAAAGATCAGTTGGTTTTGCCACACCGCCCCCGGCGTTTCCGGCACGATAGCTGTCGGCCGATAGAACAATTTGATCCGCGACTGCATCGCCAGCTGCAGCACGTTCGGCTTATCCGGTTTTGGCGGAATTTCACGCACGTTCAGGTAGAACAGACTCTCGCGATCCTGTGGCAACGCGTTAATTCCGCTGGTTTTCGTCACACGGGCGATTCCCTTCTGCCCACCGTTAATCCGTTGCAGCGGCGGTAAGACCATTAATGGCGAGGTAATTTTTGTTCCGTGTGCGTCCTCTACCCATGACTGAGCCAGAAATGGAATGCTTGGGCTGGTGTTGGTTAAGTTCGCACTTACCGAGCGAGCATCACCGGTGATAATCATGCGTGTACGGTCGAGCGCAATACCCGCCCACGAAGCATTGATCTGGGCAATAAAAAACAGGCCACAGGCGACGGGTTTAAGCCAACGGCGCGCGAATTTAAGAGATTGATTATTCATGACAAAATTCATTCAGGTTATTGAAATTATTCACAAGGCAACAGCACGTTACCTTCCGGGTTGATTTGTTGTGGCACCTGTAAGTGACACTGCGCACGGCCAGCCCAGGCAACGGAAAGACGCTCGGACGGATTCACCCCCGCAATCCAGGCCATGCCGTTTTCCATCACCATGGCGACGCTGACGCCGTTGGCGTTAAACACTTCGGCGCCAAACGGCGGCACCGAGCCATCCTTCAGGCGCAGCAGCGCCATCATTTTTTGCCCCTGCGCGACGGCAAAGCGCTGGTAGCCAATGGCGCCTTCCGTCAGGGTGTTAGTCACGATCGCTTTGGTCGCGGAAATATCCTCGTCCATGACGTCCACATCGATACGGGTATCAAAGCTGTGATAACTGACGACGTCCGGTACAACGGCAATACCGAAACGGTTTGAGTGCGCCTGTTCGCCGTTAAGCGGCACATTGGCAACGCCATCGGTATCAACCATCACTCTGGCGGTATTCATTGACGCCTGACTGTTATGTAACGCCGCCCCGTGACGCGTCGCCGTAAAGCCGCCGCGTACCGTGCCGCCTACGGAGAAATAGCGTGATTGCTGCCAGCTGACGTTCGATTCCAGCTCCGCCATCATGCTGCGATGCTGGTAATAACCATCAAATGCCGTACGCCCTTCCCCGGAAACCCCTGCGCGCAAACGCCACGGATTATTACGATCGCGGTTATCGGAATACGAAACCATTTGGCTGGTCTGGTTACCGCTGTTCTGTAATTCATAATCCATGGAGCGGCCATCGCCCCATGGCACTGAAATTGAAAGCGAAAGACTGTCGTCCCGTTTGCCCTGATACTCAGAGCGATAAGCCGCGAGGTTGGCGCTGATCCCCTGGATTCCCGCGAAGGAAAAACTGTGTCCCATCGATAATCCGTAACGATCCTGGGAACCGCGATCCCAATAGTTCTGGTGGGTATAGGTAAGGTATAACGTGGTCGCTAAATGCGGATCGTCAGCAAAAAAGGTTTTGTTGCCGGTAACGGTGTACATCTCTTTTTCGTTGCCGGCGCTGTTGTTACTTTCATACTGCTCGTCGAGAAACTGCGAGAAGGTGCGAAAGGTTCGCTGTGAAAAGCGGTACCCGGCAAAGGTAATCGCGCTGTTGTACTCATCAAAGGTTTTGGCGTAGCTGAGCTTAAAGGACATGCCTTTTTGTTCAGCCTGATGCTTCACCCGACTCACGGATTGCGTCGCATCGGCCGACAGCGCTCCCAGCCAGTTTAAATCCCGTCCTATCCCCATCGACCAGGCGTTGTAGCGCTCGCCGGTGAGCAACGCACCGCCGTACAGTGACCATGCATTGCTCACCCCCCAGGAAAAATCGCCGCTATAAAAAGCAGGGCCCTGAACGTCGTGGTTATAACGCGACGGCTTACCAACCGCGGCGTTGTAGCGAACATAGCCCGGACGCGTCAGATAAGGGATATCAGCCGTATTGACCTGGAAAGTTTGTACGCTGCCATCCTGCTCTTCGACGCGCACATCCAACGTACCGCGTACCGAACCGTGCAGATCCTGAATATTAAACGGCCCCGCAGGGACGGTGGTTTGATAGATAACACGCCCCTGCTGACTGACGGTGACCTTCGCATTACTGCGGGCGATGCCGTGCACTTCAGGCGCGTAGCCCTGCAAATTTGGCGGCAGCATACGCTCATCGCTGGCGAGGTTGACCCCGGTGAAGCGCACCGAATCAAAAACCTGAGAATTCAAATAGATTTCGCCGACCGTCAGTTTTGCAGCCTGCATCGGTAACGGGCGATATGCATAGATCTGATCCCAGTCGATACGCCCATGATTATCATCTGAAGTGTAATTGGCCTGATACTGGCCACGAAAACGCCATGCGCCGAGGTTAAAACCTGTCTGCCCATAGCCGGACAGAGAGCGATAGTGATCGCCACCCTGTTCGTAATGCGTGGCCTGCCCTGAAATGCTGTAGTCAAAAATCAGCCCGGCGACGCCGTTATCCCAACGCTCAGGCGGCGTCCAGTCTGGGTCGGTATATTTCATCCATGCCTGAGGCACGGTAATGTCCAGTACGCCTGCGCTATTATTCAGCGCCACACCCGGCAGGTGGGAAATGTCATAGCAGGTTGCGCTAATGGCATGAATATGGGTCAGCGCCTCTTCTTTGAGCGCCAGTAACTCAAGTTGTTGCGCCGTCAGACACGCCATAGATTTATGTGAGTTAGCAGGATCGGCGATATAACGGATTGTCTGCTGAGGAATCTCCTGGCTGTTAATTCGAACATCCAGCAGATATTCTCCGGGAGCCACAAAGTTGCCTTCGGAAAAACGCTGTAAATCGACATTATGCCTGTCGCTGGCATCCAGTACGTCGGTATTAAATTCAATAGCCTCATCCGCTTCAGCCCATGAAGCGGCGCAGACCAGAGCAATAAATAGCGCCAGACGTTTTTTATCTGTTTTCAGCGTGATCATTTTCGTTCGCAACCTTCAGATACCCGAAATGCAGTGCAGCTCAGAGATAATTCACAACAAAATGCGTGACCGCAGTAAATTCGCCAGATGTCATTCTTCCGTCGCGGGAGATCAAATAAGCCGTAAATTTGAGCGTATTTTTTCCTGGGTTAAGTACATAGTCCGGTGATGGTTCGCCCAGATGAATTTGCTGTCCTTTGCTGTCGTATATTTCTATCGCTAAATTTTCAGTTTCCGATTGCACGCTCAGATAATCTGGATTGTCCCTATCGGGGGCACCGGAAAAAGTAATATTGGCGCGTTGAAACACATTACCGGGGTGTTGAGAATCCCCTAGTGAGCATCCCAGCAAATGAATGCTGAAATTATGCGCAGATACTTTTTCAGGTTTACCGGAAATATCTCTGGCTGAGAGATCATCGAATTCAACCAGTAGCGACCGGTCGCGCGGATCGACATAACAAGCAGCCTCAATAATATTTCCCCGCATACGCATTTTTCCGGGCGTACTGACAAGACGGAGAGTGTCAGCCGAAACCCATGCAGGCGATATGAAGATAAAAAGCAGTAAAATACGCCATCCAGGCATAACCGCATTTCCTTTCAGTTATTCGCAGGAAGGGTTAAGCAGGCGCGATAATGCGCCCGCTGCAGATCGTTACTGATAATCGATCTGGAAATTAACGGTAGATTCGAAATCACCCGGAGTTACCGCTGCAGATGCGTTGTTTGCCTGCAGGTAAGCGACGAAATCAATGTCGGTTTCGCCATCGGTAATGTTGACCTGAGAGGCCGCTTTACCCCACTCAACATCCTGGTTGCCGCTGTCAACCATACCGATGCCTGCGCCCTTGGCGGTACCAGAGGTGAAGGCGGCTAGCGCATTGTTGTCTGCATCAATCGTTGCCGGGGTATAAGTCACGGTAGCGGTTTTTGCGACAGTCGTATCGCAACCCTGCAGAACAATTTTGGCATGTTTAACGCCAGCACGTTGGTTGTCTTTTAACTGAGAAGTTGGGATCTCGCCGAAATTCACCTGCACCGGGCTGGATTCTGGCGCCAGACCACATGCGGAATTAACGAGAGAGCCGGTGAAGTGGATTTTACCGTTAGTCGGTTCAACATTTTTTGCAGCGAAAGCAGAAGATGCAGTAAAAGTCATTCCCGCCATCAGCGCACAGGCCACAGCCACGTTTTTCATTTTCATATTACTACTTAACCTTATATCTGTTTTTGGGTTATTCCGACGATCTATTTCCGCAGACAATTCCTGTCCGGGAAAACCCGATCTCGCGGTGGCGGCAACGCATATCCTTGCAAACAATCCATCTCGAACCGCACCGTATTTTGAACTTCATTGGTATTCCATCAGAAATACCGTCCACAGTCGTTTACGCTGTTTCGGGGCTTATATTAAGTCGACGAAAAATTGACACAATGCCAAAATACGGAATCAATCAAACTCAGGAAATCGTGTTGCTTTCCCGCCTGCAGATCGATCATTTACCTAAAAACCAGCCAAAAAACACGCAACCTACAGTGTTAATGTCTATTATTTATAGTTTTTATAGAGTTTTTAACTATCAACTATTTTTTAATTTAGAACAGATAACTGGCAAAATATATTTATAAAATATTTTTAAAAATTGAAAGGGATACCAAAAGTGAGTGCTGACAATAAGATAGTGAAAGAAAGGAAGGAGAATGAATGATTACATAAAGAATATTAAAATATTGTTATGTAAATGATAATAAAGCGATCTATGGCACAACCTCTTTTTATAAATGAATTATGTTATGCTGTTGCTTCCCCCACTCGAATGCGAGATATCCTGCTTTAAAGGAGACATCAGTGATTTCTCATATACCAATAAACAAAATTAAATCCGTAATTATTGGTGATGGTTTAGTTTTCAGACCACTTAAAAATACCCTAAAAGACGTGGCATCTGGTGAAATAGCCACATTGAATAACGTGGCTACACAATTACTGCTCTATTTGTTGCAAAATGGTAAAGAGATATCCTCGCGCGATGAAATTCTGCTGAATGTTTTCCAGCATAATGGCGCCAGAGCGACGGATGCGAATCTTAACCAGCACATTTCATTTTTGCGCAAAGCCATTACGTCGACAGGTCATCCTGCAGAACTCATCGTTACCATTCCTCGTATTGGATTTCGGATGGGCGACGTCAATATCAATATTCAGCTACAGGAAGAAGCGCAAACGGCCGCCAGAGTTGCCTATGTTGCACCGACGCCGAGGAGAAAGAAACCAAACCGGTGGCCTGTCGCTATCACAGCGTTAATTACCTGCATCGCCGTACTGGCAACAGCGTGGTTAACATGGATACCCAATCATATAGCCATGACGGACGCAGCTATCTTGCGAACCATCGACTACGAGCAATGCCGTGTACATATATTAGGAAATGCCCTCACAGACACGATAACCGAAAAGAAAGCGCTGGATATTTTCAAGTCCGTGGGGATTAGCCCCAACTGCTCGCATCCTAAAGACCTGTATCTTAATACCTGGGCGAGCAACCATAACCTGGTTGAGTGGTCGTTTGCCGCTGAATGCGGCCTCAACCTCGGCTATTACCATTGCATCAGCCAGTATCGCCATCATGAGGAATGATATGAAGCAGGAAAGCGATCACTCTTTTTTACTCTGGTCAGTCGTAATAGTCATTATTGGGCTGGCAGCTATCGCCTATTTGATTATCACTGGGAATGCTAAAAAACAAGAAATCAGTTTTTCCTGCTCCTCGGAATTCACGTCGATAATCGACATCCAGAATACCAAAAAGGAACTCCACGGAATCATGTTGATTACCAGCTACAACTCCGGGCATCTTTCATTATCAGTGCAAGGAAAGCTCAAAAGCGATGACGGCGAGTTTGCTGTAAACCGAAAATTGTTCTTTCGGTATGCTCGTCCGCTTGGACATACTGCCGGCGTTTTCATGCTCACCCCCGAGGGACGCGAAAAATCCCCCGATGATAATGCAACGGACGCTGTCGATTACCTCTTCTTCGACGCTTACGAACATGCCGACAAGCTGTATATGTTAAAGCGGCTGAATGAGGAAACGGTTCTTATTGGCGATAACTTTTCACCCCGCTTCGCCTGCGTGATGAATCACTTCGCAGATTAATCACCTTCTGGATATGCGTCGGGTTAAGGATGACCTGATGTATTGTTCGCCCGGTAGCACGGATGTGGCCGATAAGATATGCCCCGTTGTAGCACGGACCATTTTGTAAGTTAAACCTTAATTTATACCTCAAAGAAAATATCCTGCCGCTTCCGCCTGAGCTGACTAATCCAGGTTTCGAAAGGGATAAAACCGACATTCATTGCCCCATTGGCCTGTCGATAAGAGTAACTCTTATACCAATCAGCTATGCACATTCCAGCCTGAACTCAGGGGGAAAGTATGCTTAGTTTTGTTGTTCATGAAATCACCTGCTTTGTGTTGAGGTAAGTATATTACCTTTAATCAGATGCCCAAACTCACTGTGCCATATATTCCTCAGTTTTCGCTACCCCCACCCTGACTGGTGGGGGGCGAAAATGAAACAATCAGTAGTCAGAGTTAACCAATACTTTTTCTTCTAACGCGCCGTTGCGAGGCATAGGCTGATTAGAGGAGTTCAGTGCACGCATCACGCGAATAGGTTCTGCGCCAGCTTCACGAGCATCCTTAATGTCGCCATCTGAATCTCCATAATATAACTTGATATTTCGGTCACGGATATATTGTACTTTTGCCCCTTTATCTTCTCCGGCAAAAATAACTTTATTAAGTTTTTCATGCGGGATGGAAAAGTCTCTCCCCAACAGTTCAGTCACCGTCTCTTTTCCGTTAGTGGGTTTTGGTCGACCGGTGACAAACCAAATACGATCTCCACGTTCCAGATGCAGTTTAATTAATTCAGATGCAGATTTTTTGGGGACGGAAAAACTATCCCAACCGTTACTAAGTCGATCCCAAAACTCACTTTTCTTCAGGAATTCATTGCTTTTAGGTGACAATTCTCTCTGACCATGGATAAATGCAGGAGTAGAATAATAAATAGTATCATCAATATCAAAACCGACATCCATCGGCGGCTTATTCTTTAACTCTTTAACAATTTGTTCTATAGAAATGAAATGAATAGGATATTGCTCGGTAATCTGCTGCAATGTTGCGCCGATACCGGTATCGGATGACACCGGATTGGCGCAAAAAGCTGGCACACTGAAAATAAGAGCGCTAACGAAAGCCGCCGAACGAATCATTTTATATTTATACATGGTTATTTATCCTTAAACAGGTTAACAATTAGAATAGATTAAATGCATAATCAATCTGGAATTCGATAGAATGGTTAACTGCACGCTTTGGTCTACCATCGTCGGTTAGAATTGGCCGATTTTTTTTACTTTGGTAATTCCAGGAAGGGCCACCGGACAACTGGAAACTTAAATTCTTTTCCCACGATGGTTTCCACCTCGAGAACAAAATAGTCTCACCACGCTCAATTGTTCGGGAGTGGTATTTCATCCCCCATCCAATAGCGCTTTGTAACCCGATATTCACTTCTGGCGTTAAGTTATATTCCGTCGTCCATGCCACCGATCTTTCGTTATTACCGACGTAGTCATTACCCCATGCATCCGCCATAGAATTGAATCTTCCGCGACTATTCTTTGCCATGTGTCGTTCAAAATACCCAAGGTGATCGTCTGAAGAATTAGCCCTGGTCCAGGATGCACCAAACTTATTTTTCCACTTATGCTGTTTCCATTCCAGGTAAAATGCAGCATGCCATGCATCATTATTGAATGGACGATAATCAGCACTCATCGCTTTGAAATCTTTGAGACCATGGTTCATATATAACATGGTAAGTACTCGGCCCTGATTCTTAGCTAAAGACTGAGGCTGCCAACCGACTTCCACGCCATGCCGCTGCATATAGTTATGACTTTCGCCATAAAAATAAAGCACACTATAATCCTTTTGTTTATAGCTGAGCTCTCCTGTAGCCAGGTAACTTATATTTTTCTTACGATCGGCAGTCTGGAAATGAACCTGCTCAGGAGAATCACGATCGCTGTATCGGTCAACCCATGCACCGCGAAAAGCGAGTCGGCCAAACTCACTATCCATCTTCCATCCTTGATAGGTACTTGGTATCGCACGACTCGAATTCGTCAACGCTCCCCATTTATTGATAATCTGCCAACCAGAATACAGTCTGAAATAGCTATCTTCACCGTCAAGTTTCAATTTAGCATATAACTGGCCAAATTTATGAAATCCCTTTGCTTTCCCATTATCATTGTATAAGACGCTGCGCCCAGCGAAATCATCACTTGCGGCCAACTTAAATACTTGATAATACGATGTATCAAAACCAATAATATCGGCAATATAACCCGAACGGAAATCTAATGTTACCCCTTGCCCCCAGGCTGTTTGCACTGACCTTTCACCATAGTCAGAGGAGTTAAGGTTTTTGAATTGGTTTCTCAAGGAAATATCAGCGCTACTGTCTGTGATAAAGTTAGTTACACCATTTGGTGGTCTACTCTTCGATTCTTCAGCTGCATATATCGGTGACATTGATGCAGACATTAATAAAATCGTAGCCAGAGGTTTATTTAAAAAACAGCAATTTAACATATCAATAATCCCTTATATTGCTTCTTTATTATTAAAGCTGAGTAAGGGCCCAACATTTAAAAACGTTGAGGCATAATGATTACATACTATTAGATTATTACTTTGTGAATTTAGAAAAACAGGCCAACAATGGTCGCATTAAGGAAACTTACCAACGTAGCACCATATAATAATTTCAAGCCAAAACGAGCTGCGCTGTTACCCTGTTCATTATTCAGCGCCTTAATAGCACCTACGATGATGCCAATAGATGAGAAGTTAGCAAACGATACCAGGAATACCGAAAGTACAGCCATAGTGCGTACTGAGAATTCAGCAGCCATACTTTTCAGGCTCAGCATCGCGACAAATTCATTACTTACAATTTTGGTGGCCATCAGACTCCCTGCATCCACCGTTTCATGCCATGGAACACCAACCAGGTAGGCCATAGGAGCAAACAAATATCCCAGAAGCGCCTGAAATGAGATGCCAAATATTGCGGTAAATATGGCGTTCATCATAGTGATTAACGCAATAAATCCAATCAACATTGCCCCAACAATGAGCGCAACCTTAAAACCATCTAAAATATACTCACTTAACATTTCAAAGAAACTTTGATGGCCTTCAGATACGGTAAGAATATCCTCTTGTGGTTCGACCTGATAAGGGTTAAGTAGCGATGCAATTATAAACCCGCCAAACAGGTTCAGCACCAGAGCGGTGACTACATAGCGTGGTTCTAACATCGCCATATAAGCACCAACTATGGCCATTGACACAGTCGACATTGCAGATGTGCACAGCGTATAAAGACGATGTTGAGGTAGAAGACCCAGTTGTTGCTTAACTGAAATAAATACTTCTGATTGACCTAATACTGCAGAAGCAACCGCATTATACGACTCAAGCCGCCCCATACCATTAATCTTACTGAGTCCCAATCCGATGTAACGGATAAGGAAGCCTAGTATCTTCAGATGTTGAAGAATACCAATAAGAGCGGACACAAAAACTATAGGCAAGAGGACGCTAATAAAGAAAGAGAGCTCGCCATGGTTTTGCAAACCACCAAAGACAAAGTTAACCCCTTCACTCGCATAGGCCATTAAATGGGCAAACGCGCCAGCAATAACGGCTATCACCTGGTTACCCACGCTTGTTTTCAACAACAAACCGGCAAACGTAAATTGACAGAATAACATCACGACCAATGGCCGATAGCGGATAGCCCCCCGGTTGTTACTGGCAAGGATTGCAAGAATGAAAATTACTAAAAAACTCATGATACCAATAAGATACTTCATCTTTTCCCCTAACAATCTTCATCCTTAGCTGACAAACCAAAGAATGCGTCAATAAGATTTATCTGAATCATTAGCATAATCAATGTTAGAACTATAACAATGATGAACATCTTTAAAGTGACAAATGTCACAAGAACACAAAATTACCGGTCTTAAAAGTCACTATCATCACATTTTATGTTTGAATGATAACATCACAAAAGATAAGGGGTCTTTCAATGTAAGCGCATCTGTTTTATTTTCATGGCTTTTTGAAGTTTTCAACGTTTCTGCCGACAGCAATGCTATTCCGGCATCTGATTAGGTAGGATTTTATGAGGCGGTTTCCTGCTGTTTTCCAGCAAGGCCAGGCAGGCCTGGTAGCAGTGATGGGAAAATCTGTATCTATGCAGACAGTCAAAGGACAGAAGAGGCAGAGGTCCCAAAATGGTACCGCTGCCCGAGTATGAAGACGTTTAGTACTGATTAGGGATTTTCTTGGCTATTTGTATCGACGGTTAGCTACCCAAACTATGAGCAAGGAGAGCACTGCGGATGCACCCAGCTTGATTAGCAGAATAACAGATTCAAAGTTATCCACCGCTGCCTCACCGTCACCACTAATCTCCACGTTTTTCTCTACATAATGATAGATGAAACCGTCAGGAAGGATACACACGAATAGGATTGTCAGCACGATAAAGGCAAAAACACATAAGCTCTTTCTCATCGTGATACCACGCATTTGCTATAATCTGGAATACCTTGAACGTCGATTCGCCCGTAAGCCATAAGGCCACGTCCACCGGGAACCCGGACTTTCTTACGATTCAACAGTGAGTGCCGGAGAATCTGAAACTCAGCAGATTGAATCGCCACGGATAATCTAGACACTTCCGAGCCGTTGATAATACTGGTTTTCATATTCTGCCGGTGACATTTGATCGCTAGAACCATGCCGACGCTTACTGTTATAAAACATCTCGATGTAATCAAAAATATCGCTGCGGGCTTCTTCCCGCGTTCCGTAGATCTTTTTCTTTATCCGCTCACGCTTCAGCAACTGGAAAAAGCTTTCTGCAACCGCATTATCATGGCAGTTACCGCGACGGCTCATACTGCCCTCTAGGCCGTGTGATTTCAGGAAAGACTGCCACTCATGGCTTGTGTACTGACTGCCCTGATCCGAGTGAACCAGCACCTGTTTTTGGGGATTACGCCGCCATACGGCCATCAGCAATGTATTCAGGACAATGTCCTTTGTCATCCGGGGTTGCATTGACCACCCGATAATTTTACGTGAGAACAGATCGACAACCACGGCAAGATACAGCCAGCCTTCGTGGGTTCTGATGTAGGTTATATCCGTTACCCAACGCTCATCCGGAGTATCCGGATTGAACTGTCGCTGGAGCCTGTTGGGCGACACTATACTGGCCTCGCCTTTACGTGGCCGCGGGCTTCGGTATCCAACCTAGGCCTTTATTCCGGCACATTTCATCAGTCGCCAGACTCTGTTAACTCCGCACTGTTGTCCGGTATCCCGCAGATCCAGATGGATCTTGCGATAACCATAGACGCATCCCGACTCCAGCCAGAACTGTTTAATCTGTCCTGTCAGTCTCAGGTCTGTCTGATGACGTTGTGAATGCGGCTGCTGAAGCCAGGCGTAAAAACCACTGGGATGAACATCCAGCACCCGACAGAGCAGGCGAACAGGCCAGCAACAGATGTTGTCACGGATGAAGGCGTACCTCAGTCGGACAGCTTTGCGAAGTACGCCGCGGCTTTTTTTAATATATCCCGTTCGTCAGTAACCCGCTTCAGCTCTTTCTGGAGACGGCGGATCTCGGCCTGAGCATCTGACTGTTCTTTATTAGTGGAAGAATCCGGACCGTATTTCTTTATCCAGGCGTAAAGGCTGTGGGTGGTGATATCGAGACGTGTTGCAACGCTGGAAACAGAATAACCACGATCAACAACCTGTTTGACTGCTTCAATTTTTAACTCTTCGGGATAACGCTTACCGCTCATGGGCACCTCTCTTTAAGCCATCTTAAATGACTCTAAGGTGTCTGTTAAACCCGTGGCGATTCAAACCACCACCATCAGCCAGTTTGTAGGGCTTCTCTTTAGGTTTTGCAGTTTCAACCTAACGAGCTGTCAGCTTCATTGAGGGTACCTCTCAGCAGGGGGTACAATTATACCCCCATCCATACCCCCACATTGAGCTTGACCCTGGGGGAGTACAATTGAGTTCAATAGACTAACAGAATGCTATAACTGCTGATTTATAAAGGGAAAATTGAGTTTGGTAGGCTTCAGGAGACTTGAGTTTGGAGCGGGCGAAGGGAATCGAACCCTCGTATAGAGCTTGGGAAGCTCTCGTTCTACCATTGAACTACGCCCGCGAAGAGGTGCGAAAAGCATTATAGACCTTACGCACCCTGTGGCAAGCCCGGATTGGGCTAACTGCTGATAAAATAACCTTTTAGCACTTAGGTTTACTGCCTTGCGGCGGTAGATAACGCAGCGGGTCGATAGCCGTGGCGCGATAGCGAATCTGGAAATGCAGCCGTACGGAATCGGCGTCCGTACTGCCCATGGTCGCAATCTGCTGGCCAATCTTCACGCTCTGGCCGTTATTAACCATCATCTTATCGTTATGCGCATACGCGGTGATGTAATCCTCGTTATGCTTAATCATGATCAGGTTGCCGTAACCGCGCAGCTGGTTGCCGACGTAGACCACCTTACCGGCGCCGGCGGCGTAAACCGGCTGGCCGCGGGTACCGGCAATATCGATACCTTTATTGCCGCCATCGCGGGTGGAGTACGGCATCACCACTTTACCGCTGGTCGGCCAGCGCCAGCAGCGCTGCCCCACCGGCGGCCATGAGGACTGCGGCACCGCCGATGATGGCGTTACGGCGGCAGTACGGGTGCTGGAGTATTTTTTCCCGGCGGTGCTGCTTTTTGCTTTCGAACCGCCGTTAAGTTTCAGCTTCTGTCCGACTTCAATAGTATATGGCGGAGAGATGTTATTCAGGCGCGCCAGATCGCGTACGCTGGTGCCGGTACTACGGGAGATCGCATACAGCGTATCGCCGCGTTTCACGGTATAGGTGGACCCAGAATCGGAAGTACTGGAACAGCCGGCTAAAGTCAGGCTAGCAAGCAGCATTATCGCGATATAAAAGCGTGTTTTCATCAGGCGTCCTGCACTCAACGGTTTCTCATCTCGGCATCATGGGCGAATATCATACCAGCCCGATGGACGATCCCCAATGTTCTGGGCTTTTTCTACTATTGTTCTCGCCCGACGAATACCTGCAGGGCTTGTTTTGGTAATGCCTTTCTCCCATTTATGGGCTACCCTAGTGGCCTGAGTACATGACCCGGCGGGTTTGTGCCGGGTCATTTATTTTTTTCAGGAGTCGTCATGGCCGGGGAACACGTCATTTTGCTGGATGAGCAAGATAAACCCACAGGTATGCTGGAGAAGTATGCCGCCCACACGCTCGATACCCCTTTGCATCTCGCGTTTTCCTGCTGGTTGTTCAATGAGCAAGGCCAGTTCCTGGTCACGCGCCGCTCGCTTAGCAAAAAAGCCTGGCCTGGCGTGTGGACTAACTCAGTGTGCGGACATCCGCAACAGGGCGAAACCTTCGAGCAGGCCGTCACCCGGCGCTGCCACTTCGAACTGGGCGTCGAGATCGCTGATATTGCCCCCGTCCACCCGGCCTTCCGCTACCGCGCCGTCGCACCGAATGGCATCGTCGAAAACGAAGTCTGCCCGGTTTTTGCCGCACGCATGGTCAGCGAGCTGCAACCGAATGATGATGAAGTGATGGATTATCAGTGGGTTGAGCTGCCGGAAATGTTAAGCGCGCTGGCCGCTACCCCGTGGGCCTTTAGCCCGTGGATGGTGCTGGAAGCCAAAAACAAAAACGCGCGTCAGGCGTTGATAGACTTTGTCGCGCGTTTACGCGCGTAACCGCGAGTGACGAGCATTAAAGAGCCGGGCTACGCCAGCGACGAACCTTGACATCAAATATAAAAAAACCCGGCAAGCCGGGTTTTTGCTTTTCGCGAAAAGCGATTATTTCTGCGGACGCATCGCCGGGAACAGAATAACGTCGCGGATGGTGTGGCTGTTAGTGAACAGCATCACCATACGGTCGATACCGATACCCAGACCGGCGGTCGGCGGCAGGCCGTGTTCCAGCGCGGTGACGTAGTCTTCGTCATAGAACATCGCTTCGTCGTCGCCTGCGGCCTTCGCGTCAACCTGATCCTGGAAGCGCTGCGCCTGGTCTTCGGCATCGTTCAGCTCGCTAAAGCCGTTACCGATTTCGCGGCCGCCGATGAAGAATTCAAAGCGGTCGGTGATTTCCGGGTTCACGTCGTTACGACGGGCCAGCGGAGAAACTTCTGCCGGGTATTCGGTGATGAAGGTCGGCTGGATCAGATGCGCTTCCGCCACTTCTTCGAAGATCTCGGTCACGATACGGCCCAGACCCCAGCTCTTTTCAACTTTGATGCCGATAGACTCAGCGATCGCTTTCGCGGAATCGAAGTTATCCAGATCCGCCATCTCGGTTTCCGGACGGTATTTCTTGATGGCTTCACGCATGGTCAGTTTTTCAAACGGCTTGCCGAAATCGAAAGTCTGATCGCCATAAGGCACCGCGGTATTACCGAGGATGTCCTGCGCCAGGGTGCGGAACAGGGATTCGGTCAGCTCAATCAGATCTTTATAATCCGCATACGCCATATAGAGTTCCATCATGGTGAACTCTGGGTTGTGGCGAACGGAGATCCCTTCGTTACGGAAGTTACGGTTGATTTCGAAGACGCGTTCGAAGCCGCCAACCACCAGACGCTTGAGGTACAGTTCCGGCGCGATACGCAGGTACATGTCCAGATCCAGCGCGTTATGATGGGTGATGAAAGGACGCGCGGAAGCGCCGCCTGGGATCACCTGCATCATCGGGGTTTCCACTTCCATAAAGCCGCGGCCAACCATGAACTGACGGATGCCAGCCAGGATCTGCGAACGTACTTTGAAAGTGTTACGGGATTCGTCGTTGGAGATCAGATCAAGGTAACGCTGACGGTAGCGCGCTTCCTGATCCTGCAGGCCGTGGAATTTGTCCGGCAGCGGGCGCAGGGCTTTGGTCAGCAGACGCAGTTCGGTGCAGTGGATGGACAGCTCGCCGGTTTTGGTTTTGAACAGCTTACCGCGGGCGGCGATGATGTCGCCGAGATCCCATTTTTTGAACTGATCGTTGTAGACGCCTTCCGCCAGATCATCGCGCGCGACGTACAGCTGAATGCGGCCGCCGACGTCCTGCAGGGTAACGAAAGACGCTTTACCCATGATACGACGGGTCATCATGCGCCCAGCAACGGCCACTTCGACATTCAGCGCTTCCAGCTCTTCGTTTTCTTTGGCATCGAAGTCAGCGTGCAGTTGGTCAGAGGTATGGTCACGACGGAAATCGTTCGGGAATGCGACGCCCTGCTCACGCAGCGCAGCCAGCTTCTCACGACGGGTTTTCAGTTCATTATTAAGGTCAATTGCCGCGTCAGCGCCCTGTGCTTGTTGTTCAGACATGTTGGTTCCTCATAACCCTGCTTTCAAACTTGCTTCGATAAATTGGTCCAGGCTGCCATCGAGCACCGCCTGAGTGTTGCGGGTTTCCACCCCGGTGCGCAGATCTTTAATACGCGAGTCGTCCAGCACGTAAGAGCGGATCTGGCTGCCCCAGCCGATGTCGGATTTGTTATCTTCCATCACCTGCTTCTCGGCATTTTTCTTCTGCATTTCCAGCTCATAAAGCTTCGCTTTCATCTGCTTCATGGCCTGGTCTTTGTTCTTGTGCTGCGAACGGTCGTTCTGGCACTGCGTCACTAACCCGGTCGGGATATGGGTAATACGCACCGCGGATTCCGTACGGTTAACGTGCTGACCACCGGCGCCGGAGGCGCGGTATACGTCGATACGCAGGTCGGCTGGGTTAATTTCGATATCGATATCGTCATCAACTTCCGGATATACGAACGCCGAACTAAAGGAGGTATGACGGCGGCCGCCGGAGTCGAACGGGCTCTTACGTACCAGGCGGTGAACGCCGGTTTCAGTACGCAGCCAGCCGTAGGCGTAATCGCCAATGATTTTGATGGTCACGGATTTAATGCCCGCGACTTCACCTTCGGATTCTTCGATAATTTCGGTCTTAAAGCCGCGCGCTTCCGCCCAACGCAGGTACATGCGCATCAGCATGCTGGCCCAGTCCTGGGCTTCGGTGCCGCCGGAACCGGCCTGAATATCAAGATAGCAATCGGCGCTGTCATATTCGCCGGAGAACATGCGGCGGAACTCAAGCTGCGCCAGCTTCTCTTCCAGCCCGTCCAGCTCGGCAACCGCTTCGTTGAAGGTCTCTTCGTCTTCGGCTTCTACCGCCAGCTCCAGCAGTCCGGCGACATCTTCCAGACCCTGGGTCATCTGATCCAGCGTTTCGACGATAGCTTCCAGAGAAGAACGTTCTTTGCCCAGCGCCTGTGCGCGCTCAGGTTCGTTCCAGACGTCCGGCTGTTCCAGCTCGGCGTTTACTTCTTCGAGACGCTCTTTCTTCGCATCGTAGTCAAAGATACCCCCTAAGAACGTCGGAGCGCTCCGTGAGGTCCTGAATGCGGTTTTTTACCGGATTTATTTCAAACATGGTCGGTTTCTTTTAATGGATTTGTCAAAATGCGGTGATAAGAGCGGAATTCTACCGGATTCGCGCCCTTATTAATACACTGTTGTCAATTTGGCCAGAGGTGATCGATGATCAGCTGCAGGCTGCGGTTGCCGCGGAACTCGTTGATGTCGAGCTTGTAGGCTAACTGTACTTCACGCACGCCGTTATCCGGCCAAATGGAAGTATCGATGTTGAAGGCAATACCGTCCAGCAGCGGCCCGCCGTCAACCGGCTCGACCATCACTTTCAGGTGACGCTCGCCCACCAGCCGCTGCTGCAGCAGGCGGAAACGGCCATCAAACAGCGGTTCCGGGAACATCTGCCCCCATGGCCCGGCATCGCGCAGCATCTGCGCCACTTCCATGCTCATCTCCGCGGCCACCAGCGGGCCATCGGAAATCACCTCGCCCTGCAATAATGCGGGATCCAGCCACTCGGTCACCAGCTCGCCGAAACGCTGTTGAAACTCCTCAAAACGCGCCTCTTCCAGCGATAAGCCCGCCGCCATCGCGTGGCCGCCGAATTTGAGGATTAGCCCAGGATAAAGCGTATCAAGGCGCTCCAGCGCATCGCGCATGTGCAGCCCCTGAATGGAGCGGCCAGAACCTTTGAGCGTGCCGTCGCCGGTAGGCGCAAAAGCGATAACCGGGCGATGGAAGCGCTCTTTAATCCGGGATGCCAGGATGCCGACCACCCCCTGATGCCATTGCGGATGGTACATCGCCAGCCCGCCGGGCAGGGTGTCGCTGCTGCGTTCCAGCTGCTGGCACAGAGTCAGCGCTTCGGCCTGCATCCCCTGCTCAATCTCTTTGCGCGTCTGGTTAAGCGCATCGAGCTCACTGGCCAGCACCCGCGCTTCGCCGATGTTATCGCACAGCAGCAGTGCAACGCCGACGGACATATCATCCAGCCGCCCCGCAGCATTCAGGCGCGGCCCGAGGGCGAAACCGAGATCGCTGGCGGCAAGCTTTTGCGGATCGCGGTTGGAAATTTCCAGCAGCGCTTTAATGCCTGGCCGACATTTTCCGGCGCGAATGCGACTTAACCCCTGCCAGGTCAGGATGCGGTTGTTGGCATCTAACGGCACCACGTCCGCAACGGTGCCCAGCGCCACTAAATCCAGCAGCTCGGCAAGGTTTGGTGCGGCGATACCGCGGGCCTCGAACCAGCCGTGATCACGCAGGAAGGTGCGCAGCGCCAGCATCAGATAAAACGCCACCCCGACCCCGGCCAGTGATTTTGACGGGAAGTCGCAATCGCGCAGGTTAGGGTTAACGATGGCCTCCGCCGCCGGTAGCGTATCGCCCGGCAGGTGGTGATCGGTCACCAGCACCGGGATACCGAGCTTATGGGCGTGATCGACGCCGGCATGTGATGAAATGCCGTTATCGACGGTCATGATCATCTGCGCGCCGCGCGCGTGCGCCTGATCGACCACTTCCGGGCTTAAACCATAGCCGTCTTCAAAACGGTTCGGCACCAGATAAGAGACGTTGCCGTAGCCCAGCGCGCGCAGCGCCAGCACGCTAAGGGCGGTACTGGTGGCGCCATCGGCGTCAAAATCGCCGACCACCACAATATGTAACCCTTTCTGGAAAGCGTCATGCAGCATTTCAACGGCTTTTTCAACGCCGGTGAGTTGCGTCCATGGCAGCATACCTTTGACGCCGCGTTCCAGCTCCTGCGCGCTGCGCACGCCACGGCTAGCATACAGCCGCTGCAGCAGCGGCGGCAGGTCGGCGGGAAGGTCGACGCCATCAACCGCCTCGCGGCGGCGTAGTTGTATTTGTTGTTTCACGCGAATCAGTTACCGCTTGTCTGTTTTTGATGCTCGTCGAGGAAAGCTTTAAGCTCTTTCGGCCCCTGATAGCCCGGCAGCACCATGCCGTTGCTGAGAACCATCGCCGGGGTGCCGTTGACGCCCATTTGCACCCCGAGGGTATAATGTTTGGCGATATCTACGCTGCAGCTCGCCGGCTGCACGCCTTTACCATTCATGGCGTCATCCAGCGCTTTGTTGCGATCATTCGCACACCAGATCGCTTTCATGTCCTGCTCGGCCTGGCTTTGCAGCCCCTGGCGCGGGAAGGCCAGATAACGCACGGTGATCCCCAGCGCGTTATAGTCGCTCATCTGCTCGTGCAGCTTGTGGCAGTAGCCGCAGGTGATGTCGGTAAAGACGGTAATGACATGCTGCTCCTTCGGCGCTTTATAGACAATCATCTCTTTGGTTAAGGCGTTCAGCTTGCCGACCAGCAACTGGTTGGTGACGTTAACCGGCTGCGCGCCGCTAACGTCATACATCGGTCCCTGAATAATGTGTTTGCCATCGTCAGTGACGTACAGCACGCCGCTGTCGGTGAGCACCGTGCTCATCCCGGAAACCGGCGACGGTTGGATATCGGTGCTCTGCACACCCAGTTTCGCCAGCGACTGTTTGATCGCCGCGCTATCGGCATGCGCCGCGCCGGAGAGTGAAGCCGCCAGCAGGGTGAACATCAATAAACCTTTTTTCATACTCAGTCCTTTTATTCAGCACTCACGCCCGCGGGTGATGCTGTTGATGAAGTTGTCGTAACCGTTCGGTCGCCACGTGGGTGTAGATCTGGGTGGTGGAGAGATCGCTGTGTCCTAACAGCATCTGCACCACGCGTAAATCGGCGCCGTGATTGAGCAAATGCGTGGCAAACGCATGACGCAACACGTGCGGGGAGAGCTTCGCGCTGTCGATCCCCGCCAGTACGGCATAGTGTTTAATGCGGTGCCAGAAGGTCTGGCGCGTCATCTGCTGCGCGCGCTGGCTGGGGAAAAGCACGTCCGAAGCCACGCCGTTCAGCAGCCACGGGCGGCCGTATTCAAGGTAATTTTCAACCCATGACACCGCCTCTTCGCCCAGCGGCACCAGCCGCTCTTTGTTGCCTTTACCAATAACCCGCAGTACGCCCTGTCGCAGGCTGATATCGCTCATCGTCAGGCCAACCAGTTCGGAGACGCGCAGGCCGGTGGCATACAGCACTTCCAGCATCGCCTTATCGCGCAACTCCAGCGGCTGCTCCACCAGCGGCGCCTGCAGCAGACGCTCAACCTGCGCCTCGCTGAGATCTTTCGGCAGCCGCTGCGGCAGCTTCGGCGAAGCCAGCAGCGCGCTGGGATCGTCCGGGCGGATTTTCTCACGGTACAAATGCTGGAAGAAGCGGCGCACGGCGCTAAGCATCCGTGCGGTACTGGTCGCTTTGTAGCCGCCGGTTTGCCGCTCGGCAAGCAGCGCCTGTAGATCGTCGCTGCCGACGCTCGTCAGCGACAGCCCGCGATGATGCAGCCACTCCACGAGCATCGTCAAATCGCGGCGATAGGCGCTGAGCGTGTTCTCCGCCAGATTACGCTCCAGCCAAAGGGCATCGAGAAACTGTTCAATTTGTGCCAGATCCTGTTTCACATCGGCCTCTTTGTTCGTTATACGCCCTCATTATGCCTTAAGAGGCCGCCTTTCTGGTACACTGGGCGCAATTCACGGCAAGAATTGAGACGTTTACGCGATGAATATAGGTCTTTTTTACGGCTCCAGTACCTGCTACACCGAAATGGCCGCGGAAAAAATCCGCGATATCATCGGCCCCGAGCTGGTGACGCTGCATAATCTGAAAGATGACTCCCCCGCGCTGATGAGCCAGTACGACGTGCTGATTCTCGGCATCCCGACCTGGGATTTCGGCGAAATTCAGGAAGACTGGGAAGCGGTCTGGGAACAGCTCGACGCCTTAGATCTGAATGGCAAAATCGTCGCGCTGTACGGCATGGGCGATCAGCTTGGTTACGGCGAATGGTTCCTTGACGCGCTGGGGATGCTGCACGATAAGCTGGCGACCAAAGGCGTGAAGTTTGTCGGCTACTGGCCAACCGATGGCTATGAGTTCACCAGCCCGAAACCGGTTATCGCCGATGGCCAATTGTTTGTCGGCCTGGCGCTGGATGAAACCAATCAGTACGACCTGAGCGATGAGCGCATCCAGAACTGGTGCGAGCAGATCCTCGGCGAAATGGCGGAGCACTTCGCCTGATCCTGAGTTAGTCGTGCGCCGGTTTTTGCAGCACCAGCCGGCGCAAATCCCGCCATTCCCCCGCATCCATGCTATCCGCCGCCACCCACAAATGCTGGCTACGGCCGGTTTCCGCATGCTTCAGGCGCAGCAGCATACCGCTGCTGATAACCCATGGCGTCCCGACGATATCCCATTCCGTTTTTTGCCACCGTAAACGGGAATCGATCAACAGCTTAATTTCTCCCTGGCAGGCGTGGATCCGCCGCTGGCTGCGCACGCAGTCAAACACCACCAGCGATAGCAACAGGAGCCAAATCGGGGTGTAGCTTAACGGCCAGGGCATGAGCAGCACTATCGCCGCCACCACCCCGTGCAGCAGCAGCGAGAACCACTGCGAACGCCAGGAAATACGTAAATCAGATTGCCACAGGACCACGTTCCCGATTCCGAGTCTGGATTAAATTAATCATCCGTTGAAGTTGCGCATCTGCCGGCTTGCCGTGATTCATCAGCCAGTTAAACAGATCCGGATCATCGTTCTCCAGCAAACGGATGAACAGGCGCTTGTCGTCATCGCTGAGCGTGTCGTACTCATACTCGAAAAACGGCATGATGGAGATATCGAGTTCGCGCATACCGCGGCGGCATGCCCAGTGGATGCGAGCTTTGTTGTTAATGTCCATGTTGTCCTTCCAGCATCAAGATATAGCTTAGTTTAACCCTTTTTAGGCACTTACTTTACAGTAATATCGCCTTGTGCGAGCAGCATTCCATAAAAGCCCAAAATCCGGTTGGCTATTCACCGCGTCCGGAGGGCACAAATGGCTTGCCGAAAGCGCTTGCATTGCACCATAGCTCTTTTACCATTAGTCATTCACTCTGCGTTAAGCTATTCAGGATATGACTATGGCTTTTACACCTTTTCCTCCGCGTCAGCCCTCTTCTTCCGCTCGTCTGCCGTTAACGCTGATGACGCTGGATGATTGGGCGCTGGCGACGATTACCGGTCCGGATGGCGAGAAGTATCTGCAGGGGCAGATCACCGCCGATGTCAGCCATTTAACCGCCGATCAGCATCTGCTTGCCGCGCACTGTGATGCCAAAGGCAAAATGTGGAGCAACCTGCGCGTCTTCCACCGCGACGGCGGTTTCGCGTGGATTGAGCGCCGCAGCCTGCGCGAAGCGCAGCTGACCGAACTGAAAAAATATGCCGTCTTCTCCAAAGTCACCATCGCCGCAAACGACGATCTGGTCCTGCTGGGCGTTGCCGGTTTCCAGGCGCGCGCCGCGCTGGCACCGCTGTTCGCCGCGCTGCCGGATGCCGGTAAACCGGTGGTCACCGAAGGCGTGACCAGCCTGCTGTGGTTTGAACACCCTGCCGAACGCTTCCTGCTGGTGACCGATGCCGACACCGCCAACCGGGTGACAGACGCGCTGCGCGGCGAAGCGCAGCTTAACAACAGCCAGCAGTGGCTGGCGCTGAACATCGAGGCCGGTCTGCCGGTTATCGACAGCGTAAACAGCGCGCAGTTCATTCCGCAGGCGACCAACCTGCAGGCGTTGGGCGGTATCAGCTTCAAGAAAGGCTGCTACACCGGCCAGGAAATGGTCGCCCGGGCGAAATTCCGCGGCGCCAATAAACGCGCGCTGTGGACGCTGGCGGGCACCGCCAGCAGGGTGCCGGAAGCCGGGGAAGATCTGGAGCTGAAAATGGGCGACAACTGGCGCCGCACTGGTACGGTGCTGGCAGCCGTACAGTTGGATGACGGAAGCCTGATGGTCCAGGTGGTGATGAATAACGATATGGAACCGGACAGCGTGTTCCGCGTGCGTGATGATGCCGGCAGCCTGAGCATCAAGCCATTGCCGTATTCGCTGGAAGAAGATTAAGGAACAGTTCCCGGCTTACGGCGCTTGCGCCTCAGCCGGGCTACCAGGCCGCAGAATATCGTAGCCACGGTAAGCACAGCGCCACCGTGGACGTTTGATCAGGACTGGCCGACGTAAAGATAAATCGCCAGGAAGTGACACACGCTGCCGCCGAGCACGAAGCCGTGCCAGATAGCGTGGTTATAAGGAATACGTTTGCAGACGTAGAAGATGACCCCCAGCGAGTACACCACCCCGCCAACCGCCAGCAGCGTTACCCCGCCTACCGCCAGCTTCACCGCCAGTTGATAGACCACGATAAGCGACAGCCAGCCCATCGTCAGATAGGTCACCAGCGACAAAATTTTAAAGCGGTGCGCGATAGTCAGCTTAAACAGGATCCCCAGTAGCGCCAGGCTCCAGATGACAATCATCAACCCCTTTGCCAGCGGCGAATTCAATCCCACCAGCAAAAATGGCGTGTAGGTTCCGGCAATCAGCAAGTAGATGGCGCAGTGGTCAAATTTCTTCAGCCACTGTTTCGCCCGCTGATGCGGGATAGCGTGATAGAGCGTGGAAGCGAGGAACAGCATAATCATACTGCCGCCGTACAGGCTGTAGCTGGTGATCGCCGTCGCGCTGGCGTTCGTGTCTACCGCCTGCACCAACAGCAACACGAGGCCGACAATACCGAACACCAGCCCGATCCCGTGACTGATGCTGTTGGCAACTTCCTCTGCCAGAGAATATCCCTGAGTGATTAATGGTTTGCGAACCATATTTTGACTCCGTGAAAACAAGAACGCTTTCATTGCCCACTTAGGTTAACTGAGAATGATTCCAGTGAACACCTGTTAGCTAAAATAAAACGATGTATATTTGTAAATACATTAAAATCATAGTGTTACAACAATATTTCAACTAACAGTTGTGCTGGTTTTATTTAAAGACGTTTGAATTCAATAACATAAAACCGATCTTCCGCAGGATAGATTTCACTGATGACCTGCCGCAGTTGTTCGAGGGTCATATTCTCCTGTTGAGCATGCTGTTCAGTTAGCGTGTCGAGGGTCACCGTTGAGGTCGCGGTAACGGCGATAGTGCAGAAGTAGCCGTCATCTTCATAGCGTCCGACGCGCAGCACATCACCGGCCTTAAAGTGCGACTCCGCCGCATCGCGAATGGTGATCGTTTTGCGCCCGGCGAGGATGTCGTCCTGAAAACGCTGAAAAAAGGTAATGTCATTAGCCTGCATGATATAATTCCGTCCTGGTCTTTATGAATTGTGAGTTCGCCACTGTGAGTATGTTCTCCCACGCCGCTGTCGCCAGTCTCAATAATCTTGAGATGATGGTCTACCACTACGTCATTAAGAATCGTGACAAAGTGATGTACATGACTATTCGCGAACTGGCCGAGGCCGCCGGGGTCTCCACCACTACCGTGTTGCGCTTCTGCCGCAAACTGCAGTGCGAGGGCTACTCTGAATTTCGCGTACGTTTTAAATTATATCTTGAGCAGAATGAGCCTCAACAGGCAAATATCGGCGCCAGCGAAATAATGAGCTTTTTTAAAAGCGTCAATAATGACGAGTTCGATCAATTGCTCGAACAAGCCGTCGATATTATTCTCTCCTCCGAGCGTATTATTTTCGTCGGCGCCGGCACCTCCGGCGCGCTGGCGAAATATGGCGCGCGCTTCTTTTCCAACGTCGGGAAATTCAGCAACCATATTGACGATCCTTATTTCCCGGTCACCAATGATATGGCTCGCAACGCGCTGGCGATTGTGCTTTCCGTCTCCGGTGAAACCGAAGAGATCCTGCGCTTTGCCAGCCAGTTCAGCCTGCATCACTGTAAGGTGATGTCGATTACCAGCCATGAACATTCGCGGCTGGCAAAACTGGCTGATTTCAATCTCTCCTGGCACGTGCCGCAAACGCGCATCGGCGGCGTTTACGATATTACAACACAGATTCCGGTGATATATATTCTCGAATCCCTGGGGCGTAAATTAGCGCGCAAAATCGGCTAAAAATAACAGCCTGTTTTTTCGATGTAACATATTACCTTTAGCGGGATTTGTTATATCGTGACATTCAATTTCGCTTTGCTAGACTCAATCGCAATAGTGATTCATAGAGATTAGTAAAGATGAAAAAATTGACTCTTCCAAAAGACTTTTTGTGGGGCGGCGCGGTCGCCGCGCATCAGGTTGAAGGCGGCTGGAATAAAGGCGGCAAAGGCCCCAGCATCTGCGATGTGTTGACCGGCGGAGCGCACGGTGTGCCGCGCGAAATCACCCAACAGGTCGAGGCGGGTAAGTATTACCCTAACCATGAAGCGGTTGATTTTTACGGCCACTACAAAGAAGACATCAAGCTGTTCGCCGAGATGGGTTTCAAATGCTTCCGCACCTCTATTGCCTGGACCCGCATCTTCCCGCAGGGCGACGAAACCCAGCCGAATGAAGAAGGACTGAAATTCTACGATGACATGTTTGATGAACTGCTGAAGTACAACATCGAGCCGGTGATCACCCTTTCCCACTTTGAAATGCCGCTGCATCTGGTACAGCAGTACGGCGGTTGGACCAACCGCAAAGTGGTCGATTTCTTTGTGCGCTTCGCCGAAGTTGTCTTTGAGCGCTATAAGCACAAAGTGAAATACTGGATGACCTTTAACGAGATCAATAACCAGCGTAACTGGCGCGCGCCGCTGTTCGGCTACTGCTGTTCCGGCGTGGTCTATACCGAGCATGAAAACCCGGAAGAGACCATGTACCAGGTGCTGCATCACCAGTTCGTCGCCAGCGCGCTGGCGGTGAAAGCGGCGCAGCGCATCAACCCGGAAATGCAGGTCGGCTGCATGCTGGCGATGGTCGCCCTCTACCCTTACTCCTGCAAACCGGAAGATGTCATGTTTGCCCAGGAGTCGATGCGCGAACGCTATGTCTTTACCGATGTCCAGCTGCGCGGCTACTACCCGAGCTATGTGTTGAATGAATGGGAACGCCGCGGCTTCAACATCAAGATGGAAGACGGCGACGCGCAGATCCTGCGTGAAGGCACCTGCGCCTATCTCGGCTTCAGCTACTACATGACCAACGCGGTGAAAGCCGAAGGCGGCACCGGCGATGCCATTTCCGGCTTCGAAGGCAGCGTGCCGAACCCGCATGTGAAAGCCTCCGACTGGGGCTGGCAGATTGACCCGGTTGGCCTGCGCTACGCCCTGTGCGAATTGTATGAGCGCTACCAGAAGCCGCTGTTTATCGTGGAAAACGGCTTTGGCGCCTACGACAAAGTAGAAGCCGACGGCAGCATCAATGATGACTACCGCATCGATTATCTCCGCGCCCACGTCGAAGAGATGATTAAAGCGGTGACTTATGACGGCGTTGATCTGATGGGTTATACCCCATGGGGCTGCATCGACTGCGTCTCCTTCACCACTGGCCAGTACAGCAAACGCTACGGCTTCATCTACGTTAATAAACACGACGACGGCACCGGCGATATGTCCCGCTCGCGCAAGAAGAGCTTTAACTGGTACAAAGAAGTCATTGCCAGCAACGGCGAGAATCTGTAATTAACCGCCCTCTCCCGGCCGGGAGGGGGCAAATCACTTATCCGCCAGACACTTCTTTACAGCTTTACCATTGCTAAAACGCGTTCGCCCGATAAGATAGCCCTCGTGAATATTTGAGGCGACCATGATTAAGCGACAACGCAAAGCCATTCTTCTTGTACTTCTTGCCTGCCTGGTGGTGCTGATCTGCACCGCCCAGAGAATGGCGGGGATGCATGCGTTGGTGATGAACGTCACGGCCGCCAGCCAATCCGCCCAACCGGGCCCGGATAATGCCGAGGCGCCGGTCTCCCCCTGCGAACTCAGCGCCAAGTCGCTGATGGCCGTTCCGCCGATGCTGTTTGAAGGGGCGCTATTAGCGATCGCCCTGCTGCTGGCGGTGCTGGCGGCCATCCCGCCGCGCATCGAGCGAATCTGGCCTCCCCGCGTCATTTCTCCTCCCCGATTGCGGGTGCATCTACGATTATGCGTCTTCCGTGAGTGATTAATTCTCCTGACAGCTCAGGTTAATTTATTACTTACGGAGAAAATTTATGTTTATGGTATTCAGGCGACTGCTGGTCTGCCTGCTTTGGCTATGGCTGCCCGTCAGCCAGGCCGCCGATAGCGGCTGGCTGCGCGCCGCCGACAATCAACACGCCAGCGTGCGCCTGCGGGCGCAAAGCGAAAGCAATGGCGACACCCGCCTGCTTTTAGACGTAGCGCTGGAAAAGGGCTGGAAAACCTACTGGCGTTCGCCGGGCGAAGGCGGCATCGCGCCAGCTATCGCCTGGCACACGCCGCTGGAGGTTAACTGGCGCTGGCCGACGCCGCAACGCTTTGACGTCGCGGGCATTTCCACTCAGGGGTATCACGGCGACGTCAGCTTCCCGATGACCCTGCGCGGGAAAATACCGCCGACGCTAAGCGGCGTACTGACGCTCTCTACCTGCAGCAATGTCTGCATTCTCACTGACTACCCCTTTTCGCTGGATATGACGGCTCCGGCGGGGGAGCAATTTAATTACGATTTCACCCGCGCGATGGGCACGCTGCCCCTGCGCGACGGTCTCACCTCGGCGCTTAGCGCCAGCTACGTCAGCGGAAAGCTGACGGTAACCGCCCGCCGCGATGCCGGCTGGCAGCAGCCAGCGCTGTTTATCGACAGCATGGAGGATGTCGATTTCGGCAAGCCGAGCTTTACCAGCCACGGCGATACGTTGACTGCCACCGTACCGGTCACCGATAGCTGGGGCGAAGCGGCGCCGGATCTGAGCGGCAAAACGCTGTCGCTGGTGCTGGCCGATAACGGCCAGGCGCAGGAAAGCCATATCGCCATCACCGCCGGCAGTGCCGCGCCGGGGCTGGCGTTAGGCTGGGTGCTGCTGATGGCGCTGGCCGGCGGGCTTATCCTCAACGTCATGCCTTGCGTGCTGCCGGTGCTGGCGATGAAACTCGGCTCATTGGTGCAAACCGAACGTCGTGAACGCGGCGCGGTGCGGCGGCAGTTCCTCGCCTCGGTATGCGGAATCGTCGTCTCCTTCCTGGCGCTGGCGCTGATGATGACCGCGCTACGTTTAGGTAATCAGGCGCTCGGCTGGGGGATCCAGTTCCAGAACCCGTGGTTTATCGGCGCGATGGCGCTGGTGATGGTGCTGTTCAGCGCCAGTTTATTAGGGCTGTTCGAAATCCGTCTCTCCTCCAACGCCAGTACCTTCCTCGCCACCCGCGGCGGCAACGGCTTAATGGGCCATTTCTGGCAGGGCGCCTTCGCCACCCTGCTGGCGACGCCTTGTACCGCGCCGTTCCTCGGTACCGCCGTTTCGGTAGCGCTGGTGGCGCCGCTGCCGCTGCTGTGGGGGATTTTCTTCGCCATGGGGATCGGTATGAGCCTGCCGTGGCTGCTTATCGTCGCCTGGCCGGGTCTGGCGCAACGACTTCCACGTCCAGGCCGCTGGATGAATCATCTGCGCGTGGTGTTGGGGCTAATGATGCTTGGTTCAGCGCTATGGCTGGTTAGCCTGCTGACGATCCACATCGGCCGTACGCCGGTGCTTACCCTGCTGGTGATTCTGGCCATCTTCCTGCTCCTGGCCACCGCCTGGCGCTACCGCTGGCGTACGGCGCTGCGCGCGGGCGCTCTGGCCATCGTGGTGGCGGGCGCCGTCGCCTTTGTCGCACAACAGGACGGCCAGGGCCCGCGCCGAGACCGGGTTAACTGGCAGCCGCTCAGCGAGCAGGCTATCGCTAACGCCCTTGCGGAGCATAAACGGGTATTTATTGATGTCACCGCCGACTGGTGCGTGACCTGTAAAGCCAATAAATACAACGTGCTGCTGCGGGATGACGTCCAGCAGGCGCTATCAGCGCCAGATGTGATCGCTTTACGCGGCGACTGGAGCCGCCCCTCCGCTGACATTAGTCAGTTTTTAACCGCACGCGGCAGCGCCGCGGTGCCGTTTAACCAGATTTACGGACCGGGATTGCCGCAGGGACAAATTCTGCCTGCGCTGTTAGACCGCGAACAACTTCTCGCCACCCTCTCCGCCGCTAAAGGAAAATAACATGAGAGCTATCACCGCCTTATTACTGCTGTGCGTATCGGCCTTCAGCTTCGCCGCACCGGCGGAAGAACCACAATCGAACGGTAATGACCAGTTAGCCCAGCTGCTGTTTAACGATCCGAACAGCCCGCGTACCGGCGCGAAAGAGCCAAAACTCACAATCGTCTCGTTTACCGATTACAACTGTCCTTACTGCAAACAGTTTGATCCGATGCTGGAAAAAATCGTCCACGATAATCCGGATATTCAGCTCATCGTTAAGCTGCTGCCGTTTAAAGGGCAGAGTTCGGTGAATGCCGCTAAAGCCGCGCTCTCCACCTGGCGTCAGCAGCCCGATAAGTTCTGGGCGCTGCATCAGCGGCTGATGGCGAAAAAAGGCTATCACGATGACGCCAGCATCGCCGCCGCGCAGAAGAAAACCGCCACCGATAGCGTGAATATCGATGACAAGACCATGGATTCGCTGAAAATGAACCTGATTTTGTCGCAGGTGCTGAATATTCAGGGCACCCCGGCGACCATCATCGGCGATCAGATGGTGGCCGGCGCGATCCCTGCTGAAGACCTGGAGGGGCTGGTGAAAGAGCAGCTGGCGAAAGCCCGTGGCCAGTAAACTCAGGCGCTGGCTACGCGAGCTGGCGGTGTGGCTGCTGATTGGCGCGGCGGTGAGCCTGGCGGTGGATTATTTTCGCCAGCCCGCGCTGCCGCAAAACTTCAGCGCCACATCGCTGCAGACACTCGACGGCAGGACGCTGGATCTGAACGCCATGAGCCAGCAAAAGCCGCTGCTGCTGTACGTCTGGGCGACCTGGTGCGGAGTCTGTCGCTATACCACGCCGTCGGTGGCATCGCTTGCCGCCGACGGCGGCAATGTGCTGACGGTAGCCCTGCGTTCCGGCGATAACGCCGCGCTGGAGAAGTGGCTGACCAGGAAGAAAATGACGCTGCCGACAGTAAATGATCCGAGCGGCCAGTTGGCGCGGCAGTGGGATATCCAGGTAACGCCAACGCTGGTGATCATTTCTCAAGGTGAGGTGAAGTCGGTTACCACCGGCTGGACCAGCAGTTGGGGAATGCGCCTGCGGCTGTGGCTGGCCTCCTGGTAGACCGTCGGGTTACCCGGCTCGCATCGTTGGGTAGCCCGGATAAGGCGTAGCCGCTATCCGGGAAGGTTACCCGGCAAGCGCAGCGCCGCCGGGCAATAGACATCTACGGGTTATTTACCGCCCGCCAGTTCGAGGAAGCTACCTGTCACATACGACGCTTTGTCGCTCAGCAGCCAGGCAATGGCCTCAGCGACCTCTTCCGGCTGGCCGCCGCGCTGCATCGGTAGCGAATTTTTTACCCGGTCCACGCGTCCCGGTTCGCCGCCGGAAGCATGCATCTCGGTATAAATCAGACCCGGACGCACGCCGTTTACTCGAATCCCCTGCGCCGCCACTTCCAGCGCCAGCCCGGTCGTCAGGGTATCTACCGCCCCTTTCGACGCGGCATAGTCAACGTACTCTCCCGGCGCGCCAAGGCGCGAGGCCGCCGACGAAACGTTAACTATCGCCCCGCCCTTGCCGCCATGCCGATGCGACATCCGTTTTACCGCCTCACGGCAACAGAGGAAGTAGCCGGTGACGTTGGTGGCCAGCACGCGGTTAATACGCTCGGCGCTCAGGCTCTCCACCGTACATTGGGTAAACAGGATCCCGGCGTTGTTGACCAACGCCATCAGCGGTTCGCCCATACGGTCAATCGCCTCAAACATCGCCATCACCTGCGCTTCATCGCTGATATCCGCCCGCAGCGCCGTGGCTTTGCCGCCAGATTCAACTATGGTATTGACCACTTCGGTTGCGGCTTTAATGTTGTGATGGTAATTGACCGCGACGGTATACCCTTCCTGCGCCAACAGCAGCGCCGTCGCCCGGCCTATGCCGCGGCTCGCGCCGCTAATCAGAGCTATCGCCATACCTTCCCTCCAAAAAATAAAGGCGCCGCAGCGCCTTTAAAAGTTTAGCTAATTCGCCACTTACTGGTATTCGCTCATCGGTACGCAGGAGCAGAACAGGTTACGGTCGCCATACACGTCATCCAGGCGTTTCACCGTTGGCCAGTACTTGTTATGCAACCCAGCCGGGAATACCGCCAGCTCGCGGCTGTACGGATGGTTCCACTCGCTCACCAGCTCGCCCTGAGTGTGCGGCGCGTTCACCAGCGGGTTATCTTCCAGCGGCCATTCACCGGCTTTAACGCGATTGATTTCCGCGCGGATCGCCAGCATGGCGTCAATAAAGCGGTCCAGCTCTACCTTGCTTTCCGATTCCGTCGGCTCAACCATCAGCGTCCCGGCAACCGGGAAGGACATGGTCGGCGCATGGAAACCAAAGTCGATCAGGCGCTTAGCAATATCCAGCTCGCTAATGCCGGTCTCTTCTTTCAGCGGACGAATATCGAGAATACATTCGTGCGCCACGCGACCGTCGCGGCCGGTATACAGCACCGGATAAGCATCTTTCAGACGAGTAGCGATATAGTTGGCGTTGAGAATCGCGTTCTGGCTCGCCTGTTTCAGCCCTTCCGCGCCCATCATGCGGATATACATCCAGCTGATCGGTAGGATAGAGGCGCTGCCGAACGGCGCGGCGGAAACCGCGCCCTGACGGGTCAGCATGCCTTCAATCTGTACCACGCTGTGGCCCGGTACAAACGGCGCCAGGTGCGCTTTCACGCCGATAGGGCCCATACCCGGACCGCCGCCGCCGTGCGGAATGCAGAAGGTTTTATGCAGGTTGAGGTGCGAAACGTCAGCGCCGATAAAGCCCGGAGAAGTGATCCCGACCTGGGCGTTCATGTTGGCGCCATCGAGGTAAACCTGGCCGCCGAATTGATGCACTATCTCGCACACTTCACGGATGGTCTCTTCATACACGCCGTGGGTCGACGGATAGGTGACCATGATGCAGGAGAGATTCGCCCCTGCCTGCTCTGCTTTTTCACGCAGATCGGCAAGATCGATGTTGCCGTTTTTATCGCAGGCAACGACCACTACCTGCATACCCGCCATCTGCGCGGAAGCCGGGTTAGTGCCGTGCGCGGAGCTTGGGATCAGGCAGATATCGCGATGGCCTTCGTTGCGGCTCTCGTGATAGTGGCGAATCGCCAGCAGGCCAGCATACTCGCCCTGCGCGCCGGAGTTCGGCTGCATACAGACGGCGTCATAGCCGGTCAGTTTCACCAGCCAGTCTGAAAGCTGGGCGATCATCTGATGATAACCTTCCGCCTGCTCGACCGGGCAGAACGGGTGCAGCTCGGCAAATTCCGGCCAGGTGATCGGGATCATCTCCGCCGCGGCGTTCAGTTTCATGGTGCAGGAGCCCAGCGGGATCATCGCCTGGTTCAGCGCCAGATCTTTACGCTCCAGCGCGTGCATGTAGCGCATCATCTCGGTTTCGCTATGGTAGCGGTTAAACACCGGATGGGTGAGAATCGCATCGTCGCGCAGCATCGCCGCCGGGATCGAACGGCTATCCAGCGCCACGTCTTTATCCAGGGTATCGATATCCAGACCGTGATCGTCGCCAACGATGGCGCGGAACAGGTTCAGCACATCTTCGCGGGTGGTCGCTTCATCGAGCGTAATGCCAACCGCGCCGTGAATATCGCTACGCAGGTTAATCTGCAGCGCTTCGGCACGCGCCAGCACCGCAGCTTTATCCGCCACTTCGACGCAAAGGGTGTCGAAGTAGTGAGCATGGCGCAGCTTCAGCCCTTTCTTCTGCAGGCCGTCGGCCAGAATGTCGGTCAGGCGATGAATGCGGCCAGCGATACGTTTCAGGCCCGCCGGGCCGTGGAATACCGCGTACAGGCTGGCGATGTTGGCCAGCAGGACCTGCGAGGTACAAATGTTGGAGTTCGCTTTCTCGCGGCGGATATGCTGCTCGCGAGTCTGCATCGCCATGCGCAGCGCGGTATTACCCGCCGCATCTTTCGATACGCCGATAATACGGCCCGGCATGGAGCGTTTGAATTCATCTTTCGCCGCGAAGAAGGCCGCGTGCGGGCCGCCATAGCCCATCGGCACGCCGAAACGTTGAGCGGAACCGAAGACAATATCGGCGCCCTGCTTGCCCGGCGCCGTCAGCAGCACCAGCGCCATAAAGTCAGCGGCGACGCTGACAATCACTTTGCGCGCTTTCAGCTCGGCGATAAGTTTACTGTAATCGTGGATTTCACCGGTGGTGCCGACCTGCTGCAGCAGCACGCCAAAGACATCCTGGTGATCGAGCACTTTGTCGGCGTCATCGACAATCACGTCGAAGCCGAAAGTTTCCGCGCGGGTGCGAACCACGTCCAGGGTTTGCGGATGGACGTCAGCGGCAACGAAGAAGCGGTTGGCGTTCTTCAGTTTGCTCACGCGTTTGGCCATCGCCATCGCTTCGGCGGCGGCGGTGGCTTCATCAAGCAGCGAAGCGGAAGCGATATCCAACCCGGTCAGATCCAGAGTGACCTGCTGGAAGTTGAGCAGCGATTCCAGACGGCCCTGGGATACTTCCGGTTGGTAAGGGGTATAGGCGGTGTACCAGCCCGGGTTTTCCAGCATGTTGCGCTGAATGACCGGCGGCAGTTGCACGGCGGTGTAGCCCATGCCGATGTAAGACTTGAAGCGCTTGTTGCGACCGGCGATCGCCTTCAGCTCCGCCAGCGCGGCGAATTCGGTAGTCGCGTCGCCCACCTGTGGTGGGGTCGCCAGCTGGATATCCTGCGGCACAATCTGGCCGATCAGGGCGTTAAGCGAATCCGCGCCGACGGTCTTCAGCATCTCTTGCTGCTGCTGAGCGTCCGAGCCAATGTGACGTTCAATAAAGGCGTCGCGGTTTTCAAGCTGACTTAAAGTCTGAGTCATGAGCGATGGTTCCTGAAACGTGCGGTGAATCGTGATTGTCTCTACTTACCTGAATTGCCCGGTGGCGCTAGCGCTTACCGGGCCTACAAAGTTCGTAGGCCGGATAAGCGCAGCGCCATCCGGCACACATTTATTCGTCTTCTAACAGAGCTTCATACGCGGCGGCATCCAGCAGCGCGGCAACCTGCGCTTCGTCGCTGGCTTTGATTTTGAAGATCCAACCGTCGCTATACGGGTCGCTGTTGACCAGTTCCGGAGAGTCGTTCAGCTCTTCGTTGACGGCAACGATTTCACCGCTAATCGGCGCGTAGATATCGGAAGCCGCTTTCACGGATTCGGCAACGGCGCAATCGGCGCCCGCTTCAACGGTGGCGCCCACTTCCGGCAGGTCAACGAAAACCATGTCGCCAAGCAGCTCCTGCGCGTGCTCGGTGATCCCGACGGTATAGGTGCCGTCCGCTTCTTTACGCAGCCACTCGTGTTCTTTGCTGTATTTCAGTTCTGCTGGTACGTTGCTCATCAATTCATCTCCAAAAAAGGGAAATCACACAATGGCTTTGCCATTGCGTACAAAACCAGGTTTAGTCACTTTTACCGGCATTTCACGGTTACGAATCTGCACCACCGCGGTTTCGCCAATCCCGGCCGGTACGCGAGCCAGCGCGATGCTGTAGCCCAGCGTCGGCGAGAAGGTGCCGCTGGTGATAATGCCTTCTTTTTGATTACCGTCGCTATCGGTAAAACGTACCGGCAGGCCGCCGCGCAGGACGCCTTTCTCGGTCATCACCAGGCCAACCAGCTGCTCGGTGCCTTTTTCGCGCTGCATTTCCAGCGCTTCGCGGCCGATGAAGTTACGATCGGCGGGCTCCCAGGCGATAGTCCAGCCCATGTTCGCCGCCAACGGCGAGACGCCTTCGTCCATCTCCTGGCCGTACAGATTCATCCCGGCTTCCAGGCGCAGGGTGTCGCGCGCGCCAAGACCGCAAGGCTTAACGCCGGCGTCCAGCAGACCGCGCCAGAAATCCGCCGCCTGCTCGTTCGGCATAGCGATTTCATAACCCGCTTCGCCGGTATAACCGGTGGTGGCGATAAACAGGTCGCCGGCCTGTACGCCGAAGAACGGCTTCATGCCTTCCACGGCCTGGCGCTGAGCGTCGGTGAACAGCGTCGCCGCCTTCGCTTTCGCCTGCGGACCCTGCACCGCGATCAGCGACAGATCGTCGCGAACGGTGATTTCAAGACCGTAAGGTTCGGCTTGTTCGGAAATCCAGGCGAGGTCTTTTTCACGAGTGGCGGAGTTAACAACGAGGCGGAAATAATCTTCAGAAAGGAAATAAACAATCAGGTCATCGATGACGCCGGCGGAAGCGGTTAGCATGCCGGTGTAGAGCGCTTTGCCTGGGGTGGTAAGCTTCGCCACATCGTTTGCCAGCAAATAGCGCAAGAACTCTCTGATCCGGCTGCCGTGGAAATCGACGATGGTCATATGCGACACATCGAACATCCCTGCATCGCCGCGCACCGCGTGGTGCTCATCAATCTGGGACCCGTAATGCAGCGGCATCATCCAGCCATGGAAATCCACCATGCGAGCACCGCACAGCGTGTGTTGTTCATACAACGGAGTCTGTTGAGCCATCTTTTCCTCATCGAATAAAACGGAACCAGCCACGATATTGTCGGCGATTTTGCGCCACGAAATCCGGCGACGGCACCGCTTACGGACACCGACGCAAACGTTCTCTTTTGCCTGAACTTACCACCGAACCCGGTGCTAAACCATAAGGTAAATCAGGACATCACATTAGCTTATGACCAAAGCGCGCCGAAAAGCCTACAGAGTTATTGACTGGAAAAAAGCGATTTGTGCCACATAAAATTAACATAATGAGCAATCCAGTCAGGTGATGATGGTGTTTTATGCGATTTTACGGGCCTAATTTCTTTAACAAAAAAAAGAGCGCATTAATAAAACTAATGCGAAAAAAGAGGTGAAATTAGAATATTTCAAATGAGAGAGAAAACCCGGCACGCAGGCCGGGTAAAAGAAGTGTGACGGGGTTAACGTAACCAGGCGGGGAGATCGTTGAGGCCCATCGCCTGGCGAATCAACTGTGGTTTTACGCCAGGCAGCGAATCGGCCAGTTTGAGCCCCATATCGCGCAGGAATTTCTTAGCCGGATGGCTGCCGGAAAACATTTCGCGGAACCCCTGCATACCCGCCAGCATCAGCGCGGCACTGTGCTTGCGGCTGCGCTCATAGCGGCGCAGGTACAAATGCTGACCGATATCTTTACCCTGCGCATGCAGGCGCTTCAGCTCGTCGATAAGCTCGGCGGCGTCCATAAAGCCAAGGTTCACCCCCTGCCCGGCCAGCGGATGAATAGTGTGGGCGGCATCGCCAACCAGCGCCAGACGATGGGCGGCGAACTGACGCGCGTAGCGTCCGGTCAGCGGGAAAACCTGCCGATCGCTCTCAAGCTGGCAAAGACCAAGGCGATTATCAAAAGCGATATTCAGCGCCTGGTTAAACGCGGCTGCATCGGCCTGCTGCATTCGCTGCGCCTCCTCCGGCGACAGCGACCAGACGATCGAGCACAGATGCGGATCGCTAAGCGGCAGGAAGGCCAGAATGCCTTCACCGTGGAACGCCTGACGCGCCACGGCCTGATGCGGCTCGGTGGTACGTATCGTCGCCACCAGCGCATGATGGCGATAGTCCCAGAAGGTCAGCGGAATATCGGCTTTATTACGCAGCCACGAATTGGCGCCATCGGCGCCGACCACCAGCCGCGCGGTCAGCATGCTACCGTCCTGCAGGCTCAGAAAAGCTTCGTTTTCGCCCCACGCTACCTGCTGCAGTTGCGCAGGCGCCAGCAGGGTAACGTCAGCACAGCGCTGCGCCTTCTGCCACAGCGCGTGATGCACCACGGCATTTTCAATAATATGGCCCAGATGGCTAAAGCCCATGCTCTGGTCATCGAAGCTAATGCGGCCAAAGCTATCTTTGTCCCACACTTCCATGCCGTGATAGCAGCTGGCGCGCTGGGCGATGATTTCGCTCCAGACGCCCAGCTTATCCAGTAACTTTTCGCTGGCGGCATTAATAGCCGAAACGCGCAGCGCCGGCGGCGCATCGGCGTCAAGAGGCTGCGGCGCCGCTTGTTCCAGCACCGCGACGCGCAGGCCGCTGCCCTGTAAACCACAGGCTACCGCCAGTCCCACCATTCCGCCGCCAACAATGGCAACATCAACACTTTGCACGTTCTACTCCTTAACGGGGAACCCAACCGAGGGTACGCTGCGCCAGCGCATCGCGCGCCGGGGTAAATAATTCCATCGCCATCAGACCGACGTTGCGCCCCGCCACCAGCGGCGCCCAACGGTTGGCAAAGAGATGCACCAGCCCATCGGTCACACCGATGGTGGCGGCTTTATCATCCGCTCGCCGCGCCTGGTAGCGGCACAGCAGAGAATAATTGCCCACATCCTCGCCGAGCGCATGGGCGTCGGCAAGCATTTCAGCCAGGCTCATCACGTCGCGCAGACCGAGATTAAAGCCCTGCCCGGCGATCGGGTGTAATGTCTGCGCCGCGTTGCCGACCAGCGCCAGACGGTGCGACACCGAACGGATAGCGGTGGTTAACGCCAGCGGATAAACACTACGCTTACCGGCATGGGTAATGCGCCCAAGCCGCCAGCCGAACGCCTGCTGTAATTGTTGGCAAAAACGTTCGTCAGACCAGCTCAGCACCTCGTCGCGCCGCGACTGCGGATGGCACCACACCAGCGAACAGCGCCCTTGCGACATCGGCAGCATCGCCAGCGGACCGTGCTCGGTAAAGCGCTCGAAGGCGCGGCCTTCGTGCGGCAACGCGGTGCTAACGTTGGCGATAATCGCCAGTTGCTCATAGGGCTGCTGCTGCCAGCTAATGCCGCAGCGGGCGCCCAGCGACGAACGCGAACCATCTGCCGCCACCAGCAGCTTACCGTTGATCGTTTCGCCGCTATCGAGGGTGAGGCTGACGCTGTCCTGGCTGCGGTTGACCGCTTCCACTTTCGCCGGACAGTGCAGGGTGACGCCCGGCGCCTCGCGCAGCAGGCTAAACAGCCGCTGGCCGACATCGTGGAGTTCAACCACCTGCCCCAGCGCCGACAGGCCGTAATCGGCCGCCGCCAGGTTTACAAACCCGGCATGGCCGCGGTCGCTGACGTGTACCCGCTGGATAGGCGTCGCTCGTTTAGCAAGGTTCTGCCAGATACCGATGCGCGCCAGCTGCTGGCAGGTGCCCGCAGCCAGGGCGATCGCCCGATCGTCAAAACCTGGGTGGCGTGACGACGCCGGATCCTTCGCTTCAATCAGATGGACCGGCAGCGCGCCGCCGGTCAAACGGGAGATGGCCAGCGCGAGCGTCGCGCCGGTCATCCCGCCGCCGACAATCAGCACGCTCATGACTGGCGCGCCGCCGCCATCAGCGCCTCGATCTCATCCGCCTTCTTCACCACGCTGGCGGTGAGATTTTCGTTGCCATCTTCGGTAATCACGATGTCATCTTCAATACGAATGCCGATGCCGCGATATTGCGCCGGTACGTCGGCGTCGGTGGCGATATACAGCCCCGGCTCGACGGTCAACACCATTCCCGGTTCCAGCACGCGCGAACGGTCGGTGTCGTAATTACCGACATCGTGCACATCCAGACCCAACCAGTGGCTCAGGCCATGCATGAAGTAAGGACGGTGGGCGTTGTTGGCGATAAGCTCGTCAATCTCGCCTTTCAGGATCCCCAGCCGCACCAGGCCGGTAATCATAATGCGCACCACTTCCTGATTAACCTCATAAATGGAGGTACCCGGACGATACAGCTCCAGCGCGGTTTCCAGCGATTCCAGCACGATGTCGTAGATTTCACGCTGCGGTTTAGTGAATTTACCGTTAACCGGGAAGGTGCGGGTGATATCGCCCGCATAGCCGCGGTATTCACAGCCGGCGTCAATCAGCACTAAATCGCCATCACGCAGTTCGGATTCGTTTTCGGTGTAGTGCAGGATGCAGGCGTTTTCGCCGCCGCCAACGATGGTGTTATAAGACGGGAAACGCGCGCCGTGGCGGTTGAATTCGTGGAGAATTTCGCCTTCCAGCTGATATTCGAACATGCCCGGGCGGCATTTTTCCATCGCCCGGGTATGGGCAAGGGCGGAAATTTCACCGGCGCGGCGCATCACTTCCAGCTCTTCCGCGGATTTGAACAGGCGCATTTCATGCACCACAGGCCGCCAGTCGATGACGGAGTTCGGCGCCTGCAGGTTCTGACGTGAACCTTTACGCAGTTTTTCGAGGGCGTTAAACACAATTTCATCGGCATAGGCATATTCGCCCTGGGCAAAATAGATAGCGTCCAGGCCGTTGAGCAGTTGATACAGCTGCTGGTTGATTTCGCTAAACGCCAGCGCGCGATCGACGCCGAGTTTACCCGGCGCGGCATCCTGGCCCAGACGGCGGCCAAACCAGATTTCCGCCGTCAGATCGCGAACGCGGTTAAACAGCACGCTATGATTGTGCGTTTCATCGCTTTTGATCAGCACCAGCAGCGCTTCCGGTTCGTTGAAGCCGGTGAAGTACCAAAAATCGCTGTTCTGCCGGTAGGGATATTCCGAATCTGCGCTGCGTACCGCTTCCGGCGCGGCAAAAATCAGCGCCGCGCTGCCCGGCTGCATCTGCGCCAATAATGCCTGGCGACGAGAAAGAAACTCCTGCTGTGTCATGACGCCCCCTGAATGTCGTTTTTATTTAGTGTAACGTTGGCTTGCGTACTTCCGGTGCGGTTGGCTGCTGGCGCGCGAAGGTATCGTGGCACAGTAACGCGGCGACGCGTACGTACTCAATAATCTCTTCGAGAGACATTTCCAGCTCTTCCTGGTCTTCATCTTCGTCGTAGCCGAGTTGCGCAATGTTACGCAGATCATCGATGGCTTCGCCGGTCTCATCCTTCACTTTATCCAGCTTCGGCTGGGTCACGCCAAGGCCGAGCAGGAAATGGTTTACCCAACCCGCCAGCGCGTCGGCGCGGTCGAAAACGCTGACGTTGTCGCCTTCCGGCATATACAGCTGGAACAGGAAACCATCATCTTCCAGCGAATCGCTGGTGGCGGAATGCATGCTACGCAGCGCCTGGGCCAGTTCATGACCAAAGGCAAGGCCTTCGTTGGTCAGGTCATGCACCAGCGGCTGCCAGCTGCTGTCGGTGTTGCCGCCGCAAAGGATGCCGCTTATCAAACCGTGCATTTCGGCCGGGGTTAATCCCACCCCTTGTTGGTTCAGTAACTGGTCTACATCGTTGTAACCAGGCATTTCGTTCTGTATAGACATGCGCATTCGTCATCGTTGGGAGGAATATTCATGATATGCTACCACTTTGGACCCTGGTGAACCAGAAAAGGGCTTGTATCCCCGCACCAGGGTAGCTATAGTGTCGCCCCTTCGCAGAGCCGGGCTCGGACGTGAAGGCAGCGCAGTCAATCAGCAGGAAGGTGGCATGTCTGCACAACCCGTAGATCTCCAAATTTTTGGCCGTTCACTGCGAGTGAATTGCCCGCCTGAACAAAGGGATGCCCTGAATCAGGCAGCTGAAGACCTTAATCAGCGGTTGCAAGATTTAAAAGAACGCACTAGAGTCACAAATACTGAGCAGCTGGTCTTCATCGCCGCGTTGAACATCAGCTATGAGTTGACTCAGGAAAAAGCGAAGACCCGCGACTACGCCTCCAGTATGGAACAGCGCATTCGCATGCTTCAGCAGACCATCGAACAGGCATTGCTTGAGCAAGGTCGCATAAGCGAAAGACCGGGGTCGAAGTTTGAATAACACTTTGTCGTTAACTGTGTTAGAGTAATCGCAAGAACAAAATTTCTCTGAGATGTTTGCAAGCGGGCCAGTCCCCTGAGCCGATATTTCATACCACAAGAATGTGGCGCTCCACGGTTGGTGAGCATGCTCGGTTCGCCCGAGAAGCCTTAAAACTGTGACGACGCATTCACCTTGAACCAAGGGTTCAAGGGTTACAGCCTGCGGCGGCATCTCGGAGATTCCCTTCTTAAGTTCGCATTATCCCCTCAACGTTGTTTTCGGCCTGTGCCGCCCTGTATTACACTTTCCCGTATCGTTTCGCCTGCTCGTAATGAGACCAGCATGACTATACAGCCCGATATCCCGCTCTCCAGACAGCAAATTCGCCAGCAGATCCGCGAGCGTAGACGCGCGCTTAGCGCCGAACAGCAGCAGCGCTTCGCCCTGCAGGCCGCTGAACGAATGATGGCGTATCCGCCCGTCGTTCTCGCTCATACCGTGGCGCTGTACCTCTCCTTCGACGGCGAGCTGGACACCCAACCGCTGATCGAGCAATTGTGGCGGGCGGGCAAGCGGGTTTATCTGCCGGTACTGCATCCGTTTAGCCCCGGTAATCTGCTGTTTTTGCATTACCATCCGCAAAGCCAGCTGATTTTCAATCGCCTGAAGATTTACGAACCCAGGCTCGACGTGCGCGACGTCCTGCCGCTGGCCGAGCTCGATGTGCTGATTACCCCACTGGTCGCCTTCGATGCCAGCGGTCAACGCCTGGGGATGGGCGGCGGTTTCTATGATCGTACTTTACAGAACTGGCGGCAGTATCGCCTGCAGCCGGTAGGCTACGCCCACGACTGCCAGCAGGTGGATACGCTGCCGAGCGAACAGTGGGATATACCGCTGCCGGCGGTGATTACGCCAGGTAAAACCTGGCGCTGGTAGAAAGTGATGCGGGTTCGAGAATTGCGCCCGGAAGACATTAAAAAATACGGGCAGGTATGCGACCTGCCCGTGAGGCAACAACAAATTAGTACAGCAGACGGGCGCGGATGGTGCCCGGGATCGCTTTCATCGCCAGCAGCGCCTGCTGCGCGACGTCGCCATCGGCTTCGATATCAATTACCACATAGCCCATCTGCGGAGTCGTTTGCAGATACTGGGCGGCGATGTTGATGTTCTGCGCGGCGAAAATCTGGTTAAGCGCCGTCAGGATGCCCGGGCGGTTTTCATGAATATGCAGCAGACGGCGACCGCCGTGCAGCGGCAGAGAAACCTCCGGGAAGTTCACCGCCGACAGCGTAGAACCGTTATCGGAATACTTCGCCAGCTTGCCAGCCACTTCCAGACCAATGTTCTCTTGCGCTTCCTGAGTTGAACCGCCGATATGCGGCGTCAGGATCACGTTATCGAATTCGCATAGCGGAGAGTTAAACGGATCGCTGTTGGTCGCCGGCTCCGTCGGGAAGACGTCAATGGCCGCGCCGGCCAGGTGTTTACGCGACAGCGCATCGCACAGCGCCGGGATATCGACCACCGTGCCGCGAGAGGCGTTGATCAGCAGCGCGCCCGGTTTCATCAGCGCCAGCTCTTCCGGCCCCATCATGTTTTTGGTGGAGGCGTTTTCCGGCACGTGCAGGCTAACGACATCGCTCATGTTCAGCAGGTCGGAGAGATGCTGAACCTGCGTGGCGTTGCCCAGCGGCAGTTTGTTTTCGATATCATAAAAATAGACGTGCATCCCCAGCGATTCCGCCAGAATGCCGAGCTGGGTGCCGATATGGCCGTAACCGATAATCCCCAGTTTTTTGCCGCGCGCTTCAAAGCTGCCTACCGCCTGCTTATTCCACACGCCGCGATGCGCCTTGGCGTTAGCTTCCGGCACGCCGCGCAGCATCAGCAGCAGCTCGCCGATGACCAGCTCAGCCACCGAACGGGTGTTCGAGAACGGGGCGTTAAATACCGGGATACCGCGCTTTGCCGCCGCATCCAGATCGACCTGATTGGTGCCGATACAGAAGCAGCCCACCGCCACCAGTTTTTCCGCCGCGGCGAAGATCTCTTCAGTCAGATGAGTACGGGAACGCAGGCCGATAAAATGGGCATCACGGATCGACGCTTTCAGCTCTTCAGTATCGAGCGCGCCTTTGTGAAATTCGATGTTGGTGTAACCTGCCGCACGAAGGTTATCGATTGCTTTCTGATGCACGCCTTCAACGAGCAGAAATTTAATCTTGTCTTTTTCCAGTGATACCTTAGCCATTTCCCCGTCCTGTTTTTATTGGTACTGATGTCGTGCTGAACAAAAACTCTTCCAGCAACATATCAAAAAAAACTATCGCGGCAATATGAACGTTTGCCTCGCCGACCTGAAGAAATATCACGTTGAAGCAAAAGACAGGACAAAACACCAGAAAGAGAATAGATGGCAGATTGTTACTCAGAAAGGTTACGTAAATGTGACACAAGTCACCAAATTAAGGCCATAGAAAAAAAAATTTAGGGGGAAGCGCGAAACTTCCCCCCGATCGTCTTATTTGTTGACGATGGTCTTCACGCCGTCGGCGGTACCGATCAGCGCCACGTCGGCGCCGCGGTTGGCGAACAAGCCGACGGTCACCACGCCCGGAATACCGTTAATGGCGTTTTCCAGCGCGATAGCGTCAAGAATTTCCAGGCCGTGTACATCGAGGATCACGTTGCCGTTATCCGTCACCACGCCCTGACGATATTCCGGGCGGCCGCCCAGCTTCACCAGTTGACGCGCGACGGCGCTGCGCGCCATCGGGATCACTTCCACCGGCAGCGGGAAGTTGCCGAGAATATCAACCTGCTTAGAGGCGTCGGCGATACAGATAAACTTATCGGCAACCGAGGCGATGATCTTTTCGCGGGTCAGCGCCGCGCCGCCGCCTTTGATCATCTGCATGTGGCCGTTAATTTCATCCGCGCCGTCAACGTAGATGCCGAGGCGGTCAACGGAGTTAAGGTCGAATACCGGGATACCGAGGCTTTTCAGCTTCTCGGTGGAGGCGTCGGAGCTGGAGACCGCGCCTTCGATCTGCCCTTTCATGGTCCCCAGCGCATCAATAAAATGCGCCGCCGTGGAGCCGGTGCCGACACCGACAATGGTGCCCGGTTGTACATATTGCAGCGCTGCCCAGCCGACTGCTTTTTTCAGTTCATCCTGCGTCATGATTATCGTCCGAGATGTGAATACTTACCGCGCATTATAGAACATCGACGGATGAAATGTCCCTGCGATGGCGATCACACATCTGAGCAGACCATTTTCGTCTTTATCAAAAACAAATTTATGTCATAGTGCGGGTTAACGAAAAGTTATGGGGGTACGCCAGAATAATGAAACGACCGGACTACAGAACATTACAAGCGCTGGATGCGGTGATTAGGGAACGTGGGTTTGAGCGCGCCGCGCAGAAGCTATGCATTACACAGTCCGCCGTCTCACAGCGTATCAAACAGCTGGAAAACATGTTTGGCCAACCGCTGCTGGTGCGTACCGTACCGCCGCGCCCGACCGAGCAGGGGCAAAAACTGTTGGCTCTGCTGCGCCAGGTTGAGCTGCTGGAAGAAGAGTGGCTGGGCGATGAGCAGACCGGCTCCACGCCGCTGCTGCTGTCGTTGGCGGTCAACGCCGACAGTCTGGCGACCTGGCTGCTGCCGGCGCTGGCCAACGTGCTATCCGACTCCCCTATTCGCCTCAATCTGCAGGTTGAAGATGAAACCCGCACCCAGGAGCGCTTGCGCCGTGGGGAAGTGGTCGGCGCGGTGAGTATTCAGCCGCAGGCGCTGCCAAGCTGCCTGGTCGATCAACTCGGCGCGCTCGATTACCTGTTCGTCGCCTCGAAGGAATTTGCGCAACGCTATTTCCCTAACGGGGTAACGCGTTCTGCGCTGCTGAAAGCGCCGGTGGTCGCCTTCGATCATCTCGACGATATGCACCAGGCGTTCCTGCAGCAAAACTTCGACCTGCCGCCGGGCAGCGTGCCCTGCCATATCGTCAACTCGTCGGAGGCCTTCGTGCAGCTGGCGCGCCAGGGCACCACCTGCTGTATGATCCCGCATCTACAGATCGAGAAAGAGCTGAAGAGCGGCGAGCTTATCGACCTGACGCCGGGGCTGTTCCAGCGCCGGATGCTTTACTGGCACCGTTTTGCGCCGGAAAGCCGCATGATGCGCCGGGTGACCGATGCGCTTATTGATTACGGCCACAAGGTGTTGCGCCAGGATTAAACGGCGGGCATAAAAAAAGCCACTTCAGTGAAGTGGCTTTTTTGTCGCTGCGGCTTACTGAGCCGGTTTCGGCGCTTCAGCTGGTTTCGCCGGCGCGGCAGGCGCGGCGGCCTGTGCTGGCTGCAGTTCAAAGACCACGTCAACCTGATCATCAAACTGGATGGTCGCCTGCTCGTAGGTTTCCTGCGCGGAGACCGGCGCGGCGTCAGCTGCCTTCATCATGCGAACCATCGGGCTCGGCTGATAGTTGGAAACATGGTAACGCACGCTATAGACCGGACCCAGCTTGCTGTGGAAGCCAGCAGCCAGTTCCTGCGCCTGATGTACCGCATCATCGATAGCCGCTTTACGCGCTTTATCTTTATAGGCATCAGGTTGCGCAACGCCCAGCGATACGGAACGAATTTCGTTCAGCCCCGCTTTCAGCGCGCCGTCCAGCAGGCCATTCAGCTTATCGAGCTGACGCAGGGTAACTTCGACGGTACGCACCGCGCGATAGCCCTTGAGGATGCTTTTGCCGTTCTGATAGTCGTAATCAGGTTGGGTACGCAGGTTCGCCGAGCTGATATCCTTTTTGGCAATGCCGCTCTTTTCGAGGAAAGAGAGATATTGCGCAACGCGATCGTCAGCCTGTTTTTTTGCCGATGCCGCATCTTTTGCCGCGACGTTAACTTCAATCGCCAGAGTGGCGATATCCGGAACCGCTGCAACGCTTGCTGTGCCTGAAGTCACAATGTGCGGGCCATCCGGCAATTCACTTGCCTGCGCCGCCATAGTGCTGAATCCGAGTGCTGCCGCCAGGGCTAAGACTTTTAACTTCACTGTCGTTTCTCCATCTTGCTTAGGTCGCCCATTTTAAGGACGCATGCCAGCTAGCTTAGCGCTTACGCGCGGAAAGTCCATCGGACTAAGCCTGGTTGATGAGCATCTGTATATGTTGCAGGCCATCTTTTGCCAACTGCAGGGCGATAAACCACATCACCAGCCCGACAAGCACGTTGATGATTCGCTGCGCCCGCGCGGTACGTAAACGCGGCGCCAGCCACGCGGCCAGCAGCGCCAGGCCGAAGAACCATAAGAATGACGCGCTAATCGTCCCCAGTGCGAACCAGCGTTTGGGCTCGACCGCCAGCTGGCCGCCAAGACTGCCCAGCACCACGAAAGTATCGAGATACACATGAGGGTTAAGCCAGGTCACCGCCAGCATGGTGACGATGATTTTCCAGCGTCCCTGTTTCATCACCTCGGCGCTGGCCAGCTCGAGATTATTGCTCATCGCCGTCTTCAGCGCGCCGAAGCCGTACCATAACAAGAAGGCGACGCCGCCCCAGGTGACCAGCGCCAGCAGCCACGGCGACTGCATCAGCAGCGCGCTACCGCCGAAAATACCGGCGCAGATCAACGCCAGATCGCTAAGCGCGCACAACAGCGCAATCATTAAATGATACTGGCGGCGGATCCCCTGATTCATCACGAAAGCGTTTTGCGGCCCGAGCGGCAGGATCATCGCCGCTCCCAGCGCAAGTCCTTGAAAGTAATAAGATAGCATCGTTTAATTTTCCGGTTTCATCGTTAATGCCGGAGAATATAGCGCGCCGCCAACATTAGCGGAAATTGATAATTTTAATCATTAATAAGCAAAGCTAATACCCACAGACAAAAAAAGACCGGCGGTGCCGGTCTTGTGTCATTGCAGGTAGAAATTACTGCGCTTTTTCCTGCTGATTCACCATGTGTACGTCCATCTGCGGATACGGGAAGCTGATGCCGTTGGCGTCGAAATCACGCTTAATGCGCTCCAGCACGTCCCAGTAGACGTTTTGCAGGTCGCTGCTTTTGCTCCATACGCGAACCACGAAGTTCACCGAAGAGGCGCCCAGTTCGTTAAGGCGAACGGTCATTTCGCGATCGCGCAGAATGCGGTCATCGGATTCAATAATCGCGGTCAGCAGTTGTTTCACCTTATCGATATCGGCATCGTAGGAGACGCCGATAATAAACTCATTACGGCGCGCCGGCTCACGGGAGAAGTTAATGATATTGCCAGCGATGATTTTGCCGTTCGGCACCACCACGATTTTGCCATCGACGGTACGCAGAGTAGTGGAGAAAATCTGCACGTTCTGCACGGTGCCCGCGATACCGCCGAGATCGACATATTCACCGGCGCGGAACGGGCGGAACATCACCAGCAGCACGCCTGCGGCAAGGTTCGACAACGACCCCTGCAGCGCCAGACCCACGGCCAAGCCGGCGGCGCCCAACACGGCGATCACTGAGGCGGTCTGTACGCCAACGCGGCCCAGGGCAGCAATCAGCGTAAAGGCGATAATCGCATAGCGCACCAGCGCGGAGAGAAAATCGGCGACAGTCGCGTCGATCTTACGCGCCAGCATCAGGCGGTTGACGGTGTTAGAAACGATGCGCGCCACGATCATCCCGATGATCAGGATAACGATAGCGGCAACGATGTTGACGGCATAGCTCAGCAGCAACTCCTGGTTGCGCGCCAGCCAGGTCCCGGCATGGTTGATGCTATCGACAACGTTCAAATCTTCCATTTAACATTCCTTATGAATCCCCATACGGGTAATAAAAAAACCAAACCAGAAAAATGACAATCAGGTTATAGGGTAAACAATAAGTGCGGATTTTGCCAAACCGATCACAGTTTGTTGACGAGATTTAGTCTGGGAAGATAAATAAAAAAGCCCGCATTATGCGGGCTTTCAGGTAAGAAAGAGAATTTTCTTACAGAACGTCGATCGCGTTCAGCTCTTTGAATGCCTGCTCCAGACGGGTCACCATAGAGGTCTGAGCGGCACGCAGCCATACGCGCGGATCGTAGTATTTCTTGTTCGGCTGGTCTTCGCCTTTCGGGTTGCCCAGCTGGCCCTGCAGGTAAGCTTCGTTCGCTTTGTAGTACTGCAGGATACCGTCCCAGGTCGCCCATTGGGTGTCGGTATCGATGTTCATTTTCACAACGCCGTAGCTGACGGAGTCTTTGATTTCCTGAGCGGAAGAACCGGAACCGCCGTGGAAGACGAAGTTCAGGCTGTTGTGCGGCAGGTTGTGTTTCTTAGAAACATATTCCTGAGAGTCGCGCAGGATAGTCGGAGTCAGAACCACGTTACCCGGCTTGTAAACGCCGTGTACGTTACCGAAGGAAGCGGCGATGGTGAAGCGCGGGCTGATTTTGCTCAGCTCGGTGTACGCGTAATCAACGTCTTCCGGCTGGGTGTACAGTGCGGAAGCGTCCATGTGGCTGTTGTCCACGCCGTCTTCTTCACCGCCGGTGCAGCCCAGTTCGATTTCCAGAGTCATGCCCATTTTAGCCATGCGAGCCAGGTACTTAGAGCAGATCTCGATGTTTTCGTGCAGGGATTCTTCAGACAGGTCGATCATGTGGGAAGAGAACAGCGGTTTGCCGGTGGCAGCGAAGTGTTTTTCACCCGCGTCCAGCAGACCGTCGATCCACGGCAGCAGTTTCTTCGCGCAGTGGTCAGTGTGCAGGATAACCGGCACACCGTAGTGTTCAGCCATCTGGTGAACGTGATGCGCGCCAGAGATAGCGCCGAGGATAGCAGCGCCCTGCGGAACGTCAGTTTTCACGCCTTTGCCCGCGATGAACGCAGCGCCGCCGTTAGAGAACTGTACGATAACCGGAGAACGAACTTTCGCAGCAGCTTCCAGAACGGCGTTGATGGAATCAGTACCCACGCAGTTTACCGCTGGCAGAGCAAAGTTGTTTTCTTTAGCTACCTGGAACACTTTCTGAACGTCGTCGCCAGTGATGACGCCCGGTTTTACGAAATCAAAAATTTTAGACATGTTACTTAGTCCTGTATCTGTATCTTCGACCGTTGAAGAAGGTTCGCGAGCTGTACAAAATTGTACGTTAGCGCGCTGAAAAACAGGCGGGTTTCCCCGCCTGAACTAAATTACTGCTTAGCGCGCTCTTCGAGCATTGCTACTGCCGGCAGAACTTTGCCTTCCACGAATTCGAGGAATGCGCCGCCGCCAGTGGAGATGTAGGAGATTTTGTCAGCGATGCCGAACAGGTCGATCGCCGCCAGGGTGTCACCGCCGCCTGCGATAGAGAAGCCTTCGCTGTCTGCGATAGCATTAGCGACGATTTCAGTACCTTTACGGAAGTTCGGGAATTCGAATACGCCAACCGGGCCATTCCACAGAATGGTTTTGGCGTTTTTCAGGATTTCAGCCAGTTTCTGTGCGGAAACGTCGCCGAGGTCCAGAATCTGCTCGTCATCTTTGATGTCGTTAACGGATTTCAGGGTCGCAGTGGCGGTTTCAGAGAACTCGGTAGCGACGCGAACGTCAGTCGGAACCGGGATATCGCAAGTGCTCAGCAGGCGCTTAGCTTCGTCAACCAGGTCCGCTTCGTACAGGGATTTACCGACGTTGTGGCCTTGAGCGGCAACGAAGGTGTTAGCGATACCGCCGCCGACGATCAGCTGGTCAGCGATTTTGGACAGAGAGTCGAGAACGGTCAGTTTGGTGGAAACTTTAGAACCGCCAACGATAGCAACCATCGGACGAGCCGGCTCTTTCAGCGCTTTACCCAGCGCGTCGAGTTCAGCGGCCAGCAGCGGGCCTGCACAAGCGACATCGGCGAATTTACCGATACCGTGGGTGGAAGCCTGCGCGCGGTGCGCGGTACCGAAAGCGTCCATGACGAATACGTCGCACAGCGCAGCGTATTTCTTAGACAGTTCTTCGTCGTCTTTTTTCTCGCCTTTGTTGAAGCGAACGTTTTCCAGAACCACCAGTTCACCGGCAGCAACGTCAACGCCATCCAGGTAATCTTTAACCAGACGAACCGGGTTAGACAGTTTGTCTTTCAGGTAATTAACAACCGGCAACAGAGAGAATTCTTCGTTGTACTCGCCTTCGGTCGGACGACCCAGGTGAGAAGTAACCATTACTTTAGCACCCTGTTTCAGCGCCAGTTCGATGGTCGGCAGGGAGGCGCGGATACGCGCGTCGCTGGTCACTTTGCCATCTTTAACCGGTACGTTCAGATCAGCACGGATGAAAACGCGTTTACCAGCCAGATCCAAATCGGTCATCTTAATTACAGACATGGTGAATCCTCTCGTTGATTCTTGATAAAGTTTTGCAAGCGCCGCAGCGCCTTACCTGAAACCTTGCGCGGCCATCGCTAACGTCGTGTCGAGCATCCGGTTAGCAAAGCCCCATTCGTTATCGCACCAGACCAACGTTTTGATCAGATGCGCGCCACTGACCCTGGTTTGCGTGCCATCGACGATGGCGCTGTGCGGGTCGTGGTTAAAATCTGTCGAGACCAACGGTAATTCCGTATAGTCAACTATACCATGAAATGCTCCCTGTGCTGCTTTTTGCAGCAACTGGTTGACTTCACAGGCCTTTACCGGTTTTTTCACCGTCACGCTCAGGTCTATTGCGGTGACGTTAATCGTCGGTACGCGTACCGCGATCGCCTCAAAACGGTCGTTAAACTGCGGGAAAATACGGGTGATCCCCGCCGCAAGTTTAGTATCAACCGGAATAATTGACTGGCTGGCCGCACGGGTGCGCCGCAGATCCGGGTGATAGGCATCGATCACCTGCTGGTCGTGCATCGCGGAGTGGATTGTCGTGACCGTTCCTGACTCAATGCCGTAGGCATCATCTAGCAGTTTAATGACCGGAATAATGCAGTTGGTAGTGCAGGAGGCGTTGGAGACAATGCGGTGCTCCGCGCGCAGTTCATCATGGTTGACGCCGAAGACTACCGTTGCGTCGAGATCGTTGCCGCCAGGATGTGAAAAGAGCACTTTCTTCGCGCCAGCCTGAAGATGGGCTTCGCCATGTTCACGGCTACCGTATACGCCGGTACAGTCCAGCACCACATCTACCGCCAGCTCCTGCCAGGGCAGCGCGGCGATAGAAGGCTCATGCAGTAGACGAATGACGTCATCGCCGACATACAGCTGTTCCCGCTCCTGGCGAACATCCCAGGAAAAACGGCCATGGCTGGTGTCGTACTTCAATAAATGCGCGATGCCTGCGGCATCCGCCAGTTCATTGATCGCCACCACGGTGATTTCCGCACGACGCCCGGATTCATACAAAGCGCGAACCACGTTGCGTCCTATGCGACCGAAGCCATTAATCGCGATGCGTATGGTCATAGGTCTCCTGCAAGGTTATCCCTGATTTGAGGTGGCTGACAGAGTAATCCAGCAACGCCTTTAGGGGAACCTTACCTGTCGCAAACTGCGACTGATTGATTAATTGTCGAACATTTATACGACTGAAACGCTTCAGCTAGAATAAGCCAAAGTCGGAATAAAAGGAATCTTTGTCCAGAGCAATAAACCAGCTATATGACTTGCGTCACATTTTCTTTGGAATAATTTACAGGATAGTTACATGTTCGAGGAATAGCGCCTACAAAAAGCCAGGTGGCGAGATAAAAGCAAAACGGTAACCCAGGGGTTACCGTTTTTGGTGTTCGCACCCTCTCCCACAGGAGAGGGTTGAGGTGCGGGCATCAGCCCGCACCGTACCAGCGATTACAGCAGTGCTTTCGCTTTGGCGACAACGTTGTCAACGGTGAAGCCGAACTCTTCAAACAGCTGCTCTGCCGGCGCAGACTCACCGAAGGTGGTCATGCCAACGATGGCGCCGTTCAGGCCAACGTATTTGAACCAGTAGTCCGCGATACCGGCTTCTACCGCTACGCGGGCAGAAACGGCTTTCGGCAGTACGGATTCACGATAGGCCGCATCCTGCTTGTCGAACGCGTCGGTGGACGGCATGGAGACCACGCGCGCCTTCACGCCTTCAGCGGTCAGTTTGTCCCACGCGGCAACCGCCAGTTCCACTTCTGAACCGGTGGCGATGAAGATCAGTTCCGGCTGGCCGGCGCAATCTTTCAGCACATAACCGCCGCGGGCCACGTTTGCCAGTTGCTCTTCGGTACGCTCCTGCTGCGCCAGGTTCTGACGGGAGAGGATCAGCGCGGTCGGGCCGTCCTGACGCTCTACGCCATATTTCCACGCAATCGCGGATTCAACCTGGTCACACGGACGCCAGGTGGACATGTTCGGCGTGACGCGCAGGGAGGCCACCTGCTCAACCGGCTGGTGAGTCGGGCCATCTTCGCCCAAACCGATGGAGTCGTGGGTGTAGACCATCACCTGACGCTGTTTCATCAGCGCCGCCATACGTACCGCGTTACGCGCATATTCCACGAACATCAGGAAGGTAGAGGTGTACGGCAGGAAACCGCCGTGCAGCGAGATACCGTTGGCAATCGCGGTCATACCGAATTCACGTACGCCGTAATGGATGTAGTTACCGGCGGTGTCTTCGTTGATCGGCTTAGAGCCGGACCACAGGGTCAGGTTGGACGGCGCCAGGTCGGCAGAACCGCCGAGGAATTCCGGCAGCAGCGGGCCAAACGCTTCGATGGCGTTCTGCGATGCTTTGCGGCTGGCGATCTTCGCCGGATTGGCCTGCAGCTTAGCGATGAACTCGTTAGCTTTGGCGTCGAAGTCAGACGGCATTTCGCCTTTCATACGGCGGGTGAATTCGGCTGCTTCCTGCGGGAAGGCTTTCGCGTAGGCGGCAAACTTGTCGTTCCACGCGGCTTCTTTCGCCTGGCCGGCTTCTTTCGCATCCCACTGCGCATAGATGTCAGACGGGATTTCAAACGGGCCGTATTTCCAGCCCAGCGCTTCGCGGGTCAGCGCGATTTCCGCGTCGCCCAGCGGCGCGCCGTGGGAATCATGGGTGCCTGCTTTGTTCGGCGAACCGAAGCCGATGATGGTTTTGCACATCAGCAGGGACGGTTTGTCGGTGACCGCGCGCGCTTCTTCTACCGCGCGTTTGATGGCGTCAGCGTCGTGACCGTCAACGCCGCGCACCACGTGCCAGCCGTAGGCTTCAAAGCGTTTCGCGGTATCGTCGGTGAACCAGCCTTCAACGTGACCATCGATGGAGATGCCGTTGTCATCATAGAACGCCACCAGTTTACCCAGTTTCAGGGTACCGGCCAGGGAGCACACTTCGTGAGAAATGCCTTCCATCATGCAGCCGTCGCCCATGAAGGCGTAGGTGAAGTGATCAACGATGTCGTGCCCTGGACGGTTAAACTGCGCCGCCAGCGTTTTTTCCGCGATAGCCATACCGACTGCGTTAGCGATCCCCTGGCCCAGCGGGCCGGTGGTGGTTTCCACGCCTGCGGTGTAGCCGACTTCCGGGTGGCCCGGAGTCTTGGAGTGCAGCTGACGGAAGTTTTTCAGTTCTTCAATCGGCAGATCATAACCGGTGAGGTGCAGCAGGCTGTAAATCAGCATGGAGCCGTGACCGTTGGACAGCACGAAGCGGTCGCGATCGGCCCAGGACGGGTTCTGCGGGTTATGGTTCAGGAAATCACGCCACAGGACTTCGGCAATGTCAGCCATGCCCATCGGGGCGCCAGGGTGGCCGGATTTGGCTTTCTGTACAGCGTCCATGCTCAGCGCACGAATAGCGTTGGCAAGCTCTTTACGTGAGGACATTTTGACTCCAGTTCGGATGTTATAAGGCCATGCCCTTAACGACTTGACGAGAGCGCGTTTTGGGCTACGCCGGAAAAAAGTGTGAACAATGTAACCCAAGCGACAAAGCATGTACATGGAGCATCCTTTTGCCCATTAAGAAATCTCTGGAACACGTTGTGCTGCCGCGGAATCCACTCGCCCGGATCATGAGATACTATTTATACTTTGCACAGGACGAGGCGGGTCCGTCGTCGCCCATTATTCAGATAAAAAACCATAAGATTGTGGAAGATAAAAATGAAAATTCGCTCAACCCTTCTTGCCTTCGGGATCGCAGCAACGTTAACCGGATGTCAGAACATGGACTCCAACGCCCTGCTGAGCTCGGGCGCGGAAGCATTCCAGGCCTACTCTCTTAGCGACGAACAGGTAAAAACCTTAAGCGACCAGGCGTGTAAAGAGATGGACGCCAAAGCCACTATTTCTCCGGCCAGCAGCGAGTACAGCAAACGCCTGAGCAAGATTGCCGCGGCGCTGGGCGATAACATCAACGGTCAGCCGGTCAACTATAAGGTTTATGAAACAAAAGACGTCAACGCCTTCGCGATGGCCAACGGCTGCATCCGCGTTTATAGCGGCCTGATGGACCTGATGAACGATAATGAAGTGGAAGCGGTTATCGGCCACGAAATGGGCCACGTTGCGTTGGGCCACGTGAAGAAAGGCATGCAGGTCGCGCTGGGCACCAACGCCGTGCGCGCGGCGGCGGCCTCCGCTGGCGGCATCGTCGGCAGCCTGTCTCAGTCGCAGCTGGGCGATCTCGGCGAAAAACTGGTGAACTCGCAGTTCTCCCAGCGCCAGGAGTCGGAAGCGGACGACTACTCTTACGACCTGATGCGTAAACGCGGCATCAATCCATCGGGACTGGCCACCAGCTTCGAAAAACTGGCCAAGCTGGAAGCCGGCCGTCAGAGCTCCATGTTTGACGATCACCCGGCATCGGAAGCCCGCGCGCAGCATATTCGAGATCGCATGAAGGCCGACGGTATTAAATAAGCGACAGCGGGAGGCATTATTGCCTCCCTTTTTTATATACCCGTAAAAATATTTAGCCGCATCAATTGATAATTTAAGCGCACAAACCGTTAATTATTATCACAGCGCATCACAGCCAATTATTTTATGCCCGGCGATTCAGAAATATATTATTTGGTAAATTAAAAAGGCCGCACACTATCTGGCTTCCAGAATCGTCTTTAGCCGAATAATAAATAGTCCACCCCTTACTACCTGGCGCACGGCTCATGCGCCATACAGCCTGTTTCCGGCTGCAATAACTGCTCACACAATGATTGCTTTCGACATTATTTCAGGAGAATATCTGACTGGCAGTGATTCCCTTGAATATATCGACAGACAGAGAAGTGCCCTCAGTGAAAAAAGAATTACCATTACTCGCACTTGGCATTATTGCCGCCGCGCCGGCTTTCGCCAGCCAACAATCTATCAGTCAGGGCTTTATTGAAGACAGCCACCTCGATCTCTTTTTACGTAACGCTTATATCAAACGCGATTATCGCGATGGTTTGCCGGATAAAGCCGAATGGGGTCAGGGTATCATCGCTACCTTCGAGTCCGGCTTTACTCAAGGGCCGGTCGGCTTCGGCGTTGACGGCATTGCGCAGTACGCCGTGCGCCTCGACGGCGGCCGCGGCCGCAGCGGCGCGGGCGGTATCGACTTTTTCGCCCAGGATGACGATGGCCGCGCGAAGTCCGATTTAGCAAAATTTGGCGCTACCGCTAAAATGCGCTTCTCGAATACCGTACTCAGCTACGGCAGCCAGCGCCCGATGCTGCCCATCGTCTACGCCGATGACTCGCGGCTGCTGTACGAGAGCTATACCGGTACCATGCTGACCTCAAGAGAAATCGACGGTCTGGAAATTAACGCCGGTTATCTCACCGATCAGCAGCGCAAAAGCGACGACAGCCACAATAGCGGCCTGAAGAGCCTGACCTTTGGCGGCGCCAGCTATCAATTCAACGACCAACTTAGCGGCGCGCTTTACGCTTCGCACGTCGAGGACGTGCTGAATAAGCAGTATCTCGGCCTGAACTACAAGCAGCCGTTCGCCGCCGACCAGCAGCTGATTGTTGACTTCAATGGCTATAACTCGCGCTTAGATCAAGAATATGCCGACGCCAATGACACCGGGCGCAGCAACAGCATCTGGAGCCTGGCCGCCAGCTACATCTGGGATATTCATACCTTTAAAGTCGCTTACCAGCAAAGCAGCGGCAGCACCGGCTACCACTACGGCGGGTATCAGAATCAGGGCGGCGTTGGCGATGGCGGCAACACCATCTGGCTGGCTAACTCCTACTGGTCCGATTTTAACGGCGAGGATGAACGCTCCTGGCAGGCCTCCTATGGCCTGGATTTTGCCGGACTGGGCGTACCGGGCCTGAGCTGGACCACCGCCTACGTTCGCGGCGATAACATTAAAACCGCCGAGACCAGCAACGGCAAAGAACACGAATGGTTCAACCAGGTGCAGTACCAGGTGCAAAACGGCATGGCGAAAGATTTGAAATTGAGACTCCGCTATTCGGTGCTGCGCGTTTCCAGCAACGCCAGCGACTATAACGTCAGCGGTAATGAAGTGCGGTTCTACGTCGAATATCCGTTTAACGTGTTTTAACCGTGTCATGAACCCTCTCCTGTGAGCCGGCCCTCTCCCGGCTCGCAGGAGCAACCGTCCGGCGCCTTGATTAACCCCCTGTGCCGTGCGGTACCCTCTCCCCGGAAGGGAGAGGGTTGGGGTCACTGGGTTATCATTAATACAGCGTCTTCTGCGGCGGGCCGGCAAAGCGCAGTGCGCCAATCTGGCCCATTTTCACTTCCACCACCGATGGCCCCGGCATCGCCAGCGCCTCGGTCATCACCGCCTGGAAATCCTCAGCGCGTTCCACGCTCCACGCCTGCAGGCCAATCGCCTGCGCCAACAGGGTAAAGTCCGGCGTGTGCAGCTCGTTGTAATACTGGCGGCCGCCAAAGTACTTATCCTGAATACCGCGCATCACGCCGTAGCCGCCATCGTTCATAATCAACAGCGTCACGTTGGCCTTCTCCTGCGCCAGAGTCGCCAGTTCGCCAAGGTTGAGGCTCAGGCCGCCGTCGCCGACCAGGCCGACCACTTTCCGTTGCGGATTGGCAATCGCGGTACCCACCGCCATCGGTAGCCCCATACCGATGGCGCCGGCCAGAGAATGGATATTCATCAACGGGCCGTGAGCGCGGAACAGGCGGCTGCCCCACAGGCTGCCGGAAACGGTAATATCGCGCACCAGGATGCCGTCATCGGGCAGCGCCTGCGCAATCGCGTCATTCAATTTAGCGTAAGCGCCGCACTGGTCGCGCAGCCCCTGCTCCGCCGCCTCTACCGCCGCTTTAAGCTGGCTATCCCAACGCGCATCGCCCCACATCCGGCCCTGTACTCGCGTCGCCAGCGCGTCTAATAAAGCGCGGCAGTCCGCCACCAGCGTGTTGTCCATCAGGTAGTTACGGCTGGCCGCCGCCGGGTCGATATCAATCTGCACCCGCGGCGTGGGCAGTTCCAACGTCCACGAGCGCGTTTCGTTACTGCGTAGCCGGGAACCGGCCACAAGTGTGAAATCACATTGTGAAATCAGCGCTTCAACCGAGGGAGAATTATGAAACGCGCGTAGGCTGGCGCGATGGCTGTCCGCCAGAATGCCGCGGCCGTGGGTACTGGAAATCACCGTCACCCCGGCATCCGCCAGCGTCTTCACCGCCTCGCCGCTCTCTAACGCGCCGCCGCCAAGCCACAGCAGCGGCTGCTTCGCCTGCTTAAGCTGCGCCCACAGCGCATCGACCAGCGACGCTTCTGGCTCAACCGCCGGAGCGCGTTTCAACGGCGCGGTCAGCAGTGAAAGCGGAATTTTGGCGCTCTGAATATCGATGGGAATTTCCACCGAGACCGGGCCGCACGGCGGCGTCTGCGCCTCCTGAATCGCCTTATGCAGGATAGCCACCGCCTGGTTGGCGTTGCTAATGCGGTAAGCGCGCTTCGAACTGGCTTTAAGGAAGGTCAACTGATCGCGGGTTTCATGAATAAAACCGGTGTCGGCGTCCAGCCAGGCTTTTTCGACCTGTCCGGTCAGGTGCAGCAGCGGCGTACCGGCGTTCATCGCCTCAACCAGCGCGCCAACCGCATTACCCGCGCCCGCGCCGGTACTGGTCAGCGCCACGCCGAGCCCGGAAAAACGGCCGTGGGCGTCAGCCATGGTCACCGAGCCCGCTTCACCGCGCGCCGGAACAAAGCGGATTTTTTCCCGCTGGCCGACGGCGTCGGCGATCGGCAGGTTATGGATAGAAATGACGCCATAAATGGCTTCAACGTGATACTGCTCCAGCGTTCTGGCGATGGCATCGCCGACGGTTATCATTTCGCTCATTGCTCACCCTTTCTCAGTCGCACCAGTGGTTGACGCTATTACCCGTCGCCAGATAAATGCTCTTTTGTTGCATCCAGGCTTTCAGCCCCTGGATCCCTTTTTCGCGGCCCAGACCGCTCTCTTTAAAGCCCCCAAACGGGGTCGAAATGGAGAAAACTTTGTAGGTGTTGATCCACACCGTACCGGCTTCCAGTTGCTCGCTCAGACGCAGCGCGCGGCCGGTATCGCGCGTCCAGATCCCCGCCGCCAGTCCGAAGACCGAATCATTGGCCTCGCGGATCAACGCCGCTTCATCGTGAAAACGCATTGCCACCAGCACCGGCCCGAAGATCTCTTCCTGGCAAACGCGGGCCTGATTGTTCAACCCTTCAATGATGGTCGGCAGGAAGTAGCTCCCCGCCGCCAGCGCCGGATCCGCCGGGATCTCGCCGCCGCATAGCACGCTGCCGCCTTCGCGTTTCGCCAGCTCGACGTACTCCAGCACGCTCTGGCGGTGTTTATCGTTGATCAGCGGCCCGACGTGGGTGCCAGCGCTGAACGGATGACCAACCCGCAGCCCTTGGGTTAACTCCAGCAGGCGGGCCATTAATTGCGGATACACTTTGTCATGGACAAACAGCCGCGAGCCGGCAATGCAGGCCTGACCGCCGGAGCTGAAAATGCCGTAGCAGATGCCCCGCGCCGCCTGTTCGATATCGGCATCTTCCAGCACGATGGTCGGCGATTTGCCGCCCAGCTCCAGCGACGCCGGGATCAGCTTTTCCGCCGCCACGTGCGCCAGGTGACGTCCGGTGGTGGTGCCGCCGGTAAAGGAAATTTTGCGCACCTTAGGATGGCGGGCCAGCGCATCGCCGATAATCGATCCTTTACCCGGCAGCACGCTCAGCAGTCCGGCGGGTAAACCGGCCTGCTCAAAGATCTTCGCCAGCTCCAGCGCCATGAGCGGCGTGGCTTCCGCCGGTTTGAGGATCACCGCATTTCCGGCGGCGATCGCCGGGGCCACCTTCTGCATTTCGCTGGCGATCGGCGAGTTCCACGGGGTGATCGCCGCCACCACGCCCAACGGCTCATAGCGGCTCAGAGTCAATAGATCCGTCTGCCGCGGCGTCGGCAATTCCCCTTCCAGTAGTTCGCAGGCGGCGGCAAAATAGCGCGCCGTCCCCGCCGCGCTCATCACCAGCCCTCGCGCTTCCGCCAGCGGTTTACCGTTATCGCGGCTCTGCTTTTGGGTGAGCGCATCAAGCTGTGCTTCAATCAGATCGGCGACTTTATGCAGGATCTTCGCCCGCTGATGCGGCAGCATCGCCCGCCACGTTGGCTCCCGCCAGGCGCGATCGGCGCAGTCGATCGCCTCCTGTAAATCATCGAGGCTTGCCGCATACAGCGCCGCGTTAATAGCGCCATCCGCCGGAAACTGGCTGTGCATCAAATTGCCGCCGCCGCGACGCCACTGGCCGCCGATAAAAATGTCTAATTCGTCCATCTCAGCCTCTCTGCGTTATGCCAGTTCACGGCAGGCGCGTACCGCGCTCAGTGCCGCGAGGGTCGATGTTTTCGGATTGCTGGCGAGCGGCAGGCCGCTCAGCTCCAGGTGAAACTCGCCGAACAATCCTTCGGCGTGTAGCGTATGGGTGTTGCGTTGCGTCGCCGGATCGACCATCAGCTGTACTCGGGTCGCGTCAAGGCCGATACCGCCCAGCGCGATGGTTGCCGCCACGTTGGCATTTGCCGGGAATAGCCGCGCCGCCTCGCGGGCGCTGCCTTCGAAGAAAATTTGCGCTTCATTGACCGCGCTGAGGTCGATAAGCTGTTCGGCATAGCTGCCGCGCCAGCTGGCCGGGCTTTTACGCGACTGATAGGTCACTCGTTCAAGCCCCCCCTCTTTGGCCGCCGCCAGGCCGTCAATCCCGGCTACTGCGCCAGCCAGCAGCGTCAACTTGCCGCCCGCCTGACGTAAACGCTGTTCCAGTTCGCTGTCCGCCAGCGCGCCGGTCGAGATCACCGCCAGATGCCAGCCGCGCGCCAGCACCGCTTCGCCGTACTGCGCGACCGCCTGCTGGCTGGCGCATTCCAGCACCAGATCCGGCGTCTCTTCGCACTGCAGCGGATCGGTAAGCGGCGTCACCGTGTGGCCGAACTGCTGGCGGATCGCCGCATGATGCGATTCGCGGGCGACGATCCAACCCAACGTCACCTGCGGCGGCAGGCGTTCAATCACCGCCTGCGCCATCGCGCCATAGCCGATTAACATGACCTTTTTCATCATCTTTCCTTACAGATGGCGGCAGAAACCGCCGGAAACGTCCAGCGCCGCGCCGGTGGTAAAGGAGGCCAGCGGCGAAGCGAGGAATAGCAACGCCTGTGCCGGTTCCTGCGGTTTGCCGAGGCGCGCCATCGGGATCCCGCGTTTGCGGGCGATATCAGCGGTCCACTGCGGCCAGCTCTGGCTCTTATCGCTGCGGTTTTCGAAACGGCGCTGCCACTGCCCGGATTCGACCATTCCCAGCAGGATGGAATTCACGCGGATGCCTTTCTCCACCAGCTCTTTCGACAGGGTCAGCGTCATATTGAGCAGCGCGGCGCGGGCAGCAGAGGTGGCAATCATGTGCTCTTCCGGCTGCAGAGCCAGCAGCGAGTTCACACAGGTAATCGAGGCGATATCCGACTGTTCAAGCTGCGGCTGGAAGGCCTTTACCGGGTTAATCACGCCGAACAGTTTCAGTTCGGCTTCGTGCAGCCAGGCCTCGCGCGGCGTATCGGCGAAGTGGGCGACATAGCCCTGCCCGGCGTTATTAATCAGCATGTCGGCGCCGCCGAAACGCGCGGCGACCGCATCAGCGAAGGCCTGAACTTCCGCTTCATTCAGTACGTCGCAGCGCCAGGAGAACACCTCGCCTTCTGGATATTCGTTTTGCAACGCCGCATGGGCGCTGGCCAGCCGATCCGGGTTGCGGCCACAAAACGCGACCTTCGCCCCTTCGCCCAGCAGCAGGCGCAGCGTTTCAAAGCCGATCCCTGACGAGCCGCCGGTGACTACCGCGACGCGTCCTTCAATTTGTGCATTCATCGCGCACCTCTTCCCCTATGCGTAAAAGCAGTTGATTAAAAAAGGTTTCGTTATCGAGATAGCTGGCATGTCCAGCCTGCGGGATGGCGATGTAAGGAGCGCCGTAACGCAGCGCCACTCCCTGCACCAGCTCCGGTTGGGTAATGGCATCCTGCTCGCCGCACCACACCGAGAGACGACCGCGATAGTCGGCAAGCCAGCGGTGGATGTCGTCATGCGCCAGCATCCAGGCGGCGGCGAGATAGCCTTCGCTACGCAGCCTGCGCATACCTGCCGCCACCGTCGCCACATCGGCTTCGCGCGCGCCGGGGCGCAGCAGTTTTGCCGCCCGCCCCTGCGCCATCGCCTCACCGCCCAGCGCCATCTGCTGTTGACGTCCCTGCCAGACTTTTTCCCGCTGTGCGGCTTCCGCCTGGCCGTAGCCCTGCGCGACGTCGGCGAGCACCAGGTAAAGCACCCGCTGCGGGTATTTCGCGGCGAAGGCGGCCGCCACCAGCGCGCCCAGCGAATGGCCGACCAGTATGGTTTGCTCTACTCCAGCGCGGTCCAGCATTCGCGCCAGGGCGTCGGCGTAATCACCGGCAACCGCCGGCGTTGCCGCCAGCATCGGGCTCTCGCCATAACCGGGCATATCCCAGGCCAGCACGCGGTAGCCGGGCAGCGTCATCTGTTTATGCCAGGAGGCCGCGCCGGAACTGATGCCGTGCAACAGCGTCAGCGGAATACCGCTTCCTTGTTCACGAAAACCCGTCATCATTGCCCCTTAGTTACGTTTTACTTTTGCCAGCGGGTGATCTTCCGGGTAGGTCGGAATATGCGGCTTATGGGTGCCAAGCATCACGCACATCAGCGCCTCTTCTTCGCCGTGGTTAAACAAACCGCGGTAAATTCCAGGCGGCACCGAGATCAGATCGCGTTCGCGCAGCACGGTTTCGGTATAGTTGTCGCCGTCCTGAATCATCAGGGTGATCTGCCCTTTGAGCATGAAGAACACCTCTTCTACGTCATCATGCAGGTGCAGCGGGCCTTCACATTTGGACGGCAACACCATGGTGGAGAAGGTGAAGTGCTCGGCCGGAACGGTGTTGGTATCACTGGCGACGCCGGTGGCGCCGGTGCCGATGTAGCGCATCTGCGCGCGGCGATATTTCGGATCGAAATCGGCCTGGAATTTCAGCGCATTCCAGTCGTATTTACGGCCTTCAAAGCGCGCGATACGCGACTCCACCCACTCTTCCATCGTCAGATGGTCAGGTTTCAAACTCTGTTTTGCAGTTACGGTTGAATCAGTCATCGTTTTATCCTCAGTAACGTCTCAGCAGCGGCAGTAACAGGGCGCAGCCCACCGCCGCCATCACCGCCAGAAAAATCAGCCCGGAATCCATGCTATGGGTGAAGGCGATAAGCGCGCCCATCACCGCCGGCGATAGCGCCCCGGCAAAGTTTCCCAGCCCGTTGAAAATTCCACCCGCCGTGGCGCTGACCCGTGGATGGGTCGCTTTAGCCAGCAGCGCGAAAATGTTTGGCGCGCCGGTGCCCCACATAAAGGTGCTAAAACTCATCGCCGCGATCACCGGCAACGGCGCGCTAAAATGCATCACCGCCGCCAGCCCGATTCCGGCGCCCGCCAGGGAAATAAAGCAGGCGGCGGCGCGCTTATCGACGCGGTCGGACAGCCAGGCGCCGATAATTTCGCCCAGCAGCATGGCGATAAACGGCATCGACGACAGCCAGCCGGCGTGTTCCAGATGAATGCCTTTGCCTTTAATCAGGTAGCCCGGCAGCCAGCCGTTGATCCCCCACAGATAGGCGAGAAAGGCGATGTTGAAAATGCAGATCATCCAGAAATGCGGACTCACGAAGAGCTCGCGACGCGCGCTGCGGCGTGCTTCCTGCGACGTTTTATCGCTGCCGACTTTCGCCTCCAGCTGCACGCCGCGCAGCCCGATGCGCACAAAAATCAGCACCGGTACCGTCAGCATCGCCATCACGAAAAAGGTGCTCTGCCAGCCGAAGGTATTGAGTAGCCAAATTGACAGCGGGAAACCCAGCGCCGCGCCAACCGGCGTGCCAAGCAGCCACAGCATGGTGGCGCGAGCCTGTAGCCGCTGCGGGAAAGTGTGGCGCACCACGGCGAACGCCAACGGGAACAGCGGCCCTTCAGCAATACCCAACAGGATGCGCAGCGTCACCATCAGCGCGTAGTTGTGGGTGAAGCCCATGATCACCATCAGGATGCACCACACCACCATCATTCCAGTTAGCAAGCGCAGCGGCGCAATCCTGTCGCCAAGACCGCTTAACAACACTGACGAGAAGCCGTAGCTCAACAGAAAGGCGCTCATCAAAATGCCCAGCCGGGTGGTATCGAAATCGATCCCCATCGCCTGCTGGAAATGGCTATCGGAAAACAGCGCGGCGATGCTGATTTTGTCGAAAAACGCCAACAGTACGCAGGCCAGCAGCGACAGCGGAATGGCCCAACGAACCGCCTTTTCAGGCGTGCGGACGCCCTCGCCGCTCGCCTCAGCAGGCGCGGCGTTAGTCTCTAATGTGGTCATTTCTCCCCCTTAAGGGTTCGCGTTAATTATCGCAATGACATCAGCGAGAAAGTCGGGTCAGCGAGCGGGACGTCAGAGAGATCCCTCCCCGCCGCCATCCAGCGCTTCGCCAGCTTCACGGTACGTGCATTATTGAAGGCCACCAGTTGCGTTAAACGTCCATCGGCATTCAGCGAGAAGTAGAGCGCGCCCTGCGGCTCGTCACGCACGATGGTGCGGCTGCCAGCCTGCGGGATCCCCAGGATCTGGATATTGCGATCGTATTGATCCGACCACAGCCACGGCGCCTCGTCGTAGCCGCTGGCCTGCGGATCGAGCATCGCTTTCGCCGTAGCGATCGCCTGATTTTGCGCAAAGGCCCACGACTGAATGCACAGGCCGTACTGATGGTGCTGGGCGACATCGCCGGCGGCGAAAATCGCCGGATCGCTGCTGCGCCCCTGGGCATCGACGACAATTCCGCGCTCGACAGTGAGCCCGGCATCGCGCGCCAGTTCGAGATTCAGATCGACGCCGATCCCCACCACCACCGCGTCGAAGGTTTCCCGCTGGCCATCGCAGTGCAGCGTCGGCAGGCCGTTATCATCTTCCAGCTCCAGCGCGCCGCAGCCGCGGCGAATATCAACGCCCTGCCCGCGATGCAACTCATCCAGCGCCTGCGAGACCTCCATACTGACCGAGCGCATGCACAGCGCCGGCTGCTGTTCATAAAGGGTCACGGCTACGCCGCTTTTGCGCGCCGAGGCGGCGATTTCGAGGCCAATCCAGCCGCCCCCGACGATCGCCAGCCGCGTTGCCGATGCCAGCCGCTGCTTCAGACGCTGCGCGTCCTGCCAGTGGCGCAGGGTATAGACCTGCGGATGCTGCGCCCAGGCCTCGGACGGCAGCCGCGCGCGGCCGCCGGTGGCGATCAGCAGTTGGTCGTACGCCAGCGTTTCGCCGTTGCTCAGCGCCAGGGTTTTATTTTGCCGGTCGATCGATTCCGCGCGCAGCGGGCGGTACCAGCGCAGATCCAGCGCCTGTTGCGCCTCGGCGCTGAATAACCGCGGCAGCGCCGGTTCGGCCTCCAGCAATGCCGCTTTCGACAGCGGCGGGCGCTCGTAAAAATCCCATTGCTCTTCGGCAACCACGCAAATCTCGCCGCTAAACCCTTCATCACGCAGCGTTTTCGCTGCCCAGCCGCCAGCCTGGCCGCCGCCGATAATGACTATCCGCGCCGTCATACCGCCTCCGGTTTTTTCTGCTGGCGACGGGTATCGTGATCGATACCGCCTTCCACCGCCCATTCGGTAAAGGACACGAGTGAATGCTCCAGCTCGCGCGGCTGCCAGTTTTCCGTCAGATAGTCATCGTTGGTGTAGTACTCAAAAGCGCCGCCGGTCGGGCTGTTGACATACCAGAAGTAGGCCGAGGAGACCGGATGGCGGCCGGGACCGATAAACGTGCTCCACGCGTTTTTATTCATCGCAATGCCGCCGCCGATCACTTCATGAATATCCCGTACGGTAAACGCGACGTGGTTTAGCCCGCGCTTGCGGTTGGGCAACTGCAATAAGAAGAGGTTATGGTGTCCGCCGCGCACGCCGCAGCGCAGGAACACCGCGCGATTGATGTAGCGGTCTGACACCTGAAAGCCGAGTACTTCGCGATAGAAACTTTCCACCGCCGCCAGTTCTTCCACGAAGAACACCACGTGGCCGACATTAATCGGCTGCGCGCGGTCGTACACCGGGCTCGGGGTGTCGATGCGACGCACATCGCCCCACTGGTTGATCGGTTCAACGTTCAGTTCAACCGCCGTTTGCTGGCTAACCTGCACCCGCAGCGTCATACCGTTAGGGTCGCGGCACTCCAGCGCGCCGTCGATTTCACGGAAAGCGGGCTGACGTTCCATCTTCGGGCGCAGCGCATCCAGCGCCGCCCGATCCGCCACGCCCCAGGTCATGCGACGCAGGGTGTTGCCGGCCTCAAAGGCTGGCGGCAGGTCGGCGGCATCGGTCGGGTTAAGTTCGACCCGCGCGCCGCTGAGGGTGGTAAACGCGCGGCCGCTGGCGTCGCCGGTCAGGCCAAAATCGCGCATAAATTTGGCGCTGTGGTTCAGGTCGTCTACGCCAAATTCCAGCTTTTCAATTCCGGTAATACTCATTATTCGTCGCCTCTTTACCGTTCAGTCGCCCGAATTTGGGCGTAAAACATGCCCGACGCAATCAAGCGCCTGCTGTTAAGTTGTTGATTTAACTTGCCTGTGACAAATATCCGAGGAAGCCGGAAATTTTGTCCGCTGCCATACTGACGTCGTTCTGCAACCGTTCGCGATCGCTTTGCGGGATCTCGTCCGACGGCACCAGAATGCTGACGACCGCCGCCACCCGGCCGCTGCGGTCAAAGACCGGATAGACAATCGATGAGATGCCGTGGCGATAGAACGATTCGCCAATCACGTAGCCGCGGGCTTTATCCTGCTGCACCATCTGCCACAGCGCTTCGCGGTCGTACAGCTGGCCCGGCGTATTGCCCGGCAGACGTTCATTCGGGAACAATTGTTCAAACTCGCTGCGGGAAACATCGGTCAGCAGCATGCGGCCAAGCGAGGTGCAGTGCACCGGTAGCCGCGTTCCGACGCTGACCTGATTGATACGCGAACCGGCGGCGCTGACGCGGGCGATGTAGATAATGTCGCGGCCGTCGCGGATCGCCAGATGGCTGCTGCACTGGCTGATATCGCGTAGTTGCTCGATGACCGGCTGACCCACCTGAGCGACATCCAGTGAGGCGATATATTCAAAGCCCAGACGCAGAACGTTCATGCCCAGCGAAAAGGTATTGGTGCGGGCATTGCGCTCGAGAAAGCCCATATATTCCAGCGTCTGCACCACGCGATAGGCGGTCGCTTTCGGCATATCCACCAGCCGATGCAGCTCGGCAAAGGTCAGATCGCGATGCTGTTCGCCAAACGCCAGCAGCAGTTGTAAACCGCGCTCCAGACCCGGTACCAGGTACTTCACTTCCTGATCGTTCGCCATACCGCCTCACTTGTTAGTTAAAGACAAAACCGCCGTTGACCGGGATCAGTTGGCCGGTGATAAAGCGCGAAAGATCGCTCAGCAGCCAGACCACGCTGCCGGTGACATCTTCCGGCTGCTGCGCGCCGCTGAGCGCGCGGCCGTTCTCATACAGATGATGACGCTCGGCGGGAACGTATTCCGTGGCCTCAACGCGGGTCAGTCCCGGCGCGATGGCGTTGATACGGATCCGCTTTTCACCCAACTCGCGGGCCATGGAGCGGGTCATCGCAATCACCGCGCCCTTACTGGCGACATAGGCCATCAGCCGCGGCGCGCCCCACAGCGCGGTATCCGAAGCGACGTTGACGATCGCCGACCCTGCGCGCAGCAGCGGTACCGCCTCGCGGGTCACCAGCCAGGTGCCTTTGACATTGACCGTCATCACCCGATCCCACAGGTCCGGATCGTAATCGATCATATTTTTACCGCCGACGCCGGTGGCCATCGCCGCGTTATTGACTAAGCCATCGATAGGCCCCTGCGCGCCGATGGCGCTGAAGACCTGCTCGATCGACGCTTGGCTGGCAAGATCGATGGCGTGGGATTCGATCTGATAGCCCTTCTGCTGCAGGCGATGAGCGCTTTCCGCCAGCTCCCCCTGCAGGATGTCGCACATCACCACCGTCGCGCCCTGCGCGGCGCAGGCTTCGGCAAAGTGGTAACCGAGGCCGCGCGCCGCGCCGGTGACGACAATACGTTTACCGTTCAGCAGGCCGTTCATCAGGCGGCACCCTGCTGCGCTTCGCGAAGCGCTAACTGCTCTTTCGCCGCTTTCTGCATCATGCGGCGCAGGCGGGACAAACCGACGTCATGTTGATAGAGATATTCATGATCGCGGGCGTTCGGCGCCAGGCTTTCCAGCACCACGCGATCCTGTTCCAGTACCTCCCAGTGCAGTTTTTCCAGACGGTTGCGGTACATAAAGCGCCACAGATCGCGCTGCCAGCCTTGAACGCCGCGGATGCGCCAGAAGAAGACGCGGCAGTTGTCGTTATCTTCCGGAACCACCATGCCGACGATCCAGAAGTGGCCGCCCGGCCCGAAACGCTTTTTGTACGGAATAGACAGGCGCATCCAGTAGGCGCCGCTGTTGCCCAGTTCAACCCAGTCAAAGTTGACGCCGCTCTGCCCTTTTTTCTCGAAGATAAAGCCGGTTTTCGTCGGCTGCAGCACCATATCGGCTTTGCGATCGCCTTCCGCCATCGAATGCGATGACGAGTGCAGATAGGTACCGTGCATCGGGTCCATCACGTTTTCCAGCGCGTACTGGTAGTTGCATTTCCACGCCGCGGTGCACAGGAAGTTACTGTATTTTTCGTGGTCGGCCAGTTCCTCCGGGAAGCTCAGTTCATCAGGCTGCTGGTCGGCGGTGACGCCGAACCACAGGAAGATTGCCCCGTGCGCTTCCTGCACGTTGTAGCTGCGCACGCACTGCTGGCCGACCAGCGGGCAGCGGTCAACCGCCGGGACGTCTTTAACTTCGCCGTTGCCGGCGACTTCCACGCCGTGATACCAGCAGGCGATACGATCGCCTAAGTTCCAGCCCATCGACAGACGCGCGCCGCGATGCGGGCAGCGGTCTTCCAGCGCCTGCACCTGACCGTCTTTATTCCGCCAGACCACGATCTGCTCGCCGAGACGGGTAATGCCTACCGGCGCAGACTGCACTTCCCAGCTCGCCAGCACCGGATACCACAGGCCGCGCAGTCCTTTATCAAGATAGTTTTGTACCGTTGTCGTCATCGCTGTGTCCTCAGTAGCCGTTAACCTGTAAAAATGCCTGGAAGCTGCTTTCGCTCCACGGTTCGCCCTGTTGGTCATGCATCCTGACGCCATTGAGGCCGTTCACCAGTTCACCGAGACTTTCCGCGCCCTGCTCGAACAACGTTTCCAGGGTGGCGATAAGCTGCAGTTCCCAGTTTTCCGGCACCCGGCTGCGGGTTTGCCAAATCAGATTGTGATAGTCGCCAGGCTTATGGATATTGCCGTTTCCGCCTTCCGCCGGTGGCGTAAACTGGCGGCTTTCCGGTAGCGCCGGGTTGAAGTCCAGGGATTCGCTCATGCCACGTTCTCCTCGATAAAGGTAATCTGGATCTGATTGTCGTATACCCGCACCGGGTAACGATTAAGGTTGCGACCGCCGGGGCCATGCAGGCACTGGCCGGTTTTGACGTCGAATACCGCCTCATGCAGCGGGCATTCCACCTTGCCATCTTCGACAAAGCCCTGGCTCAGGAGCGCATAGGCATGAGGGCAAACGTCTTCCAGCGCGTAATATTCGCCATCAATCAGATAAATACCGATTTCCTTACCGTCGATATTGCCGCTATATGGGAAATCTTCCTGTACTTGCTCCGCGTCACATACGCCTATCCAGCTCATCGCAATCCTCCAGGCTTTTGTTTCATATATGAAACTCTGTTTCTTATTTAATACGGTCAATATAAAAGCGGTGAATGTTTCGTCAAGCATTAATGTGACGAACTTGTTAATGAATGGCTTTTAAATTAGCTAAGTGTGCAATTGATCACGAAAAACTGCATTCAGATGAAATGATGATATTTAAAGCGGTGATCCATTATAAATAAAAATGCCGATTTAAATTTCACATACGACTATTGACTTCTTTTCAAATCGATCATTAAAAATGGGCAATAGCGGAAACCATGGTGTTTCACCCATGAAACAACTCTTTATTTAATCATTTAAAAACAATGAGTTTCACAGGTGAACCATTTTACTCATGTAACTATTTCTGGCGTTAAAAAATAATAACTGGCAATCATTAAATTAAGCGTGGAGACAACGAATGGCGGCAAGATGGCAAGGGGTAATAGCATTACTTTTGTTAATAATTATTTCCTACGTCGATCGGGTAAATATCTCGGTGATGATCCTTAACCCGGAATTCGCTGCCCATTTTCAGTTAAATGAAAACAGAATGTTACAAGGCATGCTAATGACATGCTTTCTTCTGGGTTATGGGTTTTCGGCATTATTATTAACACCAGTTATAGAAAGTAGATGGCATTATCGTCAGGGACTGTTAAGCAGCATTGCGATATGGGCGCTGGTGTGCGCCATTTCCCCGTTACTCGGTTCACTAATGGGAATGTTAATCGCGCGCATTGTTCTTGGCGTGGCGGAGGGGCCGCTGTTCTCACTGAAAACGCGCTTTATCAACGACAACTTCGCCGCCGATGAAATAGGCAAGCCGAATGCGCTGACCGCCCTTGGCGTATCGTTGGGGCTGGCGGTAGGCTTCCCGCTGGTCACCTGGCTGATGGCGCACGTTGGCTGGATCGGCTCCTTCTACGCGCTGGCGCTGCTTAACCTGCTACTCGGCGGCGGATTAATCTGGCGGTTTCTCCCCGCGCCACAAGTAACCTCACAGCGCGCGAAGCCGGGTTTCAGGCAGACTTTCGCCCTCGCCTGGCGTACGCCGCTGCTTGGCTGGATCCTGCTGGTAGAAATCGCCACACTCAGCTATCTGTGGGGGAGTAGCGCCTGGTTGCCCGCCTGGCTGCGAGACGAGCACCACTTCTCGCTACAGGCTACAGGCCTGCTGGCGGCTGTCCCCTTTCTGTTAAGCCTCGGCTCAAAGTTTCTTGGCGGCGTGCTCCTCGACAAAATGCGCCCGGAGCAGGCGCCGCTGCTGTTTATTATCGGCGGCCTACTCACCGCCGGTTCTGTGCTGGCGCTGATGCTCAGCCAGCAGCCGGCGATGCTGGCATTGTTTATGCTGGCGGCGAACGTTTTCTGGGGATTACAGGGGGCGGCGATCCCCGCGGTGGTTCAGCATCACGCCCCGCGCGAAGCGGTGGGCAGCGCCTATGGGATCATTAACGGCATTGGCAATATTTGCGCGGCGTTTATTCCGCTGCTGATGGGAGTGGTGATGAAATCGGTGGGATCGGTCAGTTCAGGTTTTTCCGTTCTGGTGGCATCGCAGCTGATCACGCTGTGCGCCGGCGGCGTACTGCTGCTGCGCATGCGTCGCGCAGCAGCAGTAAATACCTCTATCCCCTAAATAATTCGAGTTGCAGGAAGGCGGCGACGCAGAGAATCCCCAGGAGCTTACTCAAGTAAGTGACTGGGGTGAGCGAGGAAAGCCAACGCACATGCAACTTGAAGTATGACGGGGATAGGCTTAGTCGCCTTTCTTCGCCGCCTGAATATAAAGCATCTCCAGCGCCAGAGTCGCCGCCGCCAGGGCGGTGATTTCGGACTGGTCATAGGCCGGGGCGACTTCAACCACGTCCATCCCGACGATGTTCAGATCCTTCAGGCCGCGCACCAGTTTGATCGCACGGTCGGAGGTGAGTCCACCGATCACCGGCGTACCGGTACCTGGCGCAAATGCCGGATCCAGGCAGTCGATATCGAAGGTCAGGTACACCGGCATATCGCCGACGATCTGCTTCACCTGAGCGATGATGTCATCGACGCTGCGGTCGTTAACCTGGCCCGCATCAAGCACGGTAAAACCGTTATCTTTATCGAATTCGGTACGAATACCGATCTGCACGGAGTGGTTCGGATCGATAAGCCCTTCGTTCGGCGCGGTGTAGAACATGGTGCCGTGGTCGAATTCACAGCCGTTGGCGTAGGTATCGGTGTGGGCATCGAAGTGTACCAGCGCCATTTTACCGAAATGCTTGGCGTGGGCGCGCAGCAGCGGCAGGGTGACGAAATGGTCGCCGCCGAAGGAGAGCATGCGTTTACCGGCCGCCAGCAGTTTCTCCGCGTGCGCCTGCAGTTTCTCGCTCATTTCGCGGGCGTCGCCGAAGGCGTAGACCAGATCGCCGCAGTCCACGACGTTCAGGCGTTCGCGCATGTCGAAGTTCCATGGGAAACGGTTGTGCTCCCAGGCAAGGTTGGTTGACACCTGACGGATCGCCGCCGGGCCATGACGGCCGCCCGCGCGCCCGGAGGTCGCCATATCAAACGGCACGCCGGTGATGACCCAATCCGCATCGCTTTCATACGGCATAAAGTTCATCGGCAGACGCAGGAAACCAAAGGCGTTGGATACCAGGGAGTTATCGTATTGATGACCTAAAGTGCTCATGGATATGACCTCTTTTCGCAGTCGTGGTACGTAAAAAATAAGTATAAAAAAACCCCTCCGCGTCGTTAGGCCCGACGAGGAAGGGTTTGAATTGGGTTACTGCTTATGGGCATAAATTATCGCCCGAAAAACGCCCGGCAGCAAGCGGGACGTTTATTTTTGACAAGGCGCCGGGGCGAAACCGTCCGCCGGGAAGGCCTGGCTCGCGCACGGCGGTAGCGACGCTTGCTCTTTTCCACGTAAAGCGAAGGCCGCAAAACCAATGACTCCAACGTTACGCGTGTCGCCCTGTACGGAATGGGCGGCATAAGATTGCGCGACGTTTGAAAATTCGAATGCCGCCTCGATACGGCTGTTTTTACGAAAGCCTTTGATCGCTAACGAGCCACCAGCAGGCACAATGTAGCCATTGTTGTTAAGCGAACCGGCCTTACCGCTCAGGACATCGAGACCATCCACCGTGGCGACAATTTCATAATCCACGCTGTGGCTATAATTACGGACATATAATTGATACTGAGTACCAACGCGGGCCGCAATGGCGTATTGCCATTTTCCCGTGGAATTATTATAGCTGCGAGTAATAGGGAGAGAGTTAAAATTAGCATCGCGCACCGCATATTCCAGATCGCTATTACGAATGCTATAGCGCTGGTCAAACCCGGTTTGATATTGACCGGAATAATTAATTAGTACGATCTCATCAGGATGGGAATCTACGCGTTCTGCAGACACGCCTTTAACCGTTGAATGAACGTCGCTGCCCCAGCGGGTGGCAACCTCAGTGGAGAGTGCCGTGCGGGTATTGTACTCCGGCTGTTTTGCGCAGCCGCTTAAAAATAATAAACCGATAATAAGACCGTAACGCGGTATGCTTTTCATATTCCGTCCCTGTTTCACTGAATGTTAATTCCCTGCGGCAGTGTACGGACCTTTGTCATTTTAAAAAGCAGCTACCATGATGTTTCAGATTTCATTTATAAAAAAGGGCCGGTTCAGGAATATAAACCGGCCCGCCAGCGGATAACTCTTAGTTACTCATCTTCAAGATAAGTATACCCGTACAGCCCCGCTTCGAACTCTTCGAGGAACTGCTGCTGCAGCTCGGCGTCGAGTCCGGTATTTTTCACCTGATCGCGGAACTGGGTCAGCAACGTATTCGGATCCAGTTGAACATACTGCAGCATATCCGCCACCGTATCGCCCTCATCGGAGAGCTCAACCTCAACGCTACCGTCCGGGAAGACGAAGACGTCTACCGCTTCGGTGTCGCCGAACAGGTTGTGCATGTTGCCGAGGATCTCCTGATAAGCGCCAACCATAAAGAAGCCCAGCATTGGCGGGTTCTCCGGGTCGTATTCCGGCATCGGCATGGTAGTGGCGATCCCGTCGCCGTCAACATAGTGATCGATGGCGCCATCGGAGTCGCAGGTTATATCCAGCAGCACCGCGCGGCGTTCCGGCGACTTGTTCAGCCCTTCCAGCGGCATCACCGGGAACAGCTGATCGATACCCCAGGCATCCGGCATCGACTGGAACAGCGAGAAGTTGACGTAGATTTTATCCGCCATACGTTCCTGCAGCTCATCGATAATCGGGCGATGGGCGCGGTTGCTTGGATCGAGCTGTTTTTGCACCTCATGGCACATGTTCAGATACAGCTGTTCCGCCCACGCGCGCTCCTGCAGGTTGAAGGTGCCAGAGGAGTAGCCGATGTGGATATCGTGCAGATCCATTTGGCTGTCATGCAGCCATTCACGCAGCGAGCGGCGGTTGCCGGTTTCGTGCATCTCCAGCCAGGTTTCCCACATGCTCTGCAGCGGACGCGCGGCGTCTTCCGCCGGCGGGGTCGCCTCGGTGTATTCGTTGCGCTCGACGCCGATAATGTTGGAAACCAGTACGGTGTGGTGCGCGGTCACCGCGCGGCCGGACTCAGTAATCACCGTCGGGTGCGGCAGGCCGTTCTCTTCACAGGCATCGCCGATCGCCCAGATGATATTGTTGGCGTACTCATTCAGGCCGTAGTTCACCGAACAGTCGGACTGCGAGCGGGTCCCTTCATAGTCCACGCCCAGACCGCCGCCGACATCGAAACACTGAATATTAACGCCCAGCTTATGCAGCTCGACGTAGAAACGCGCCGATTCGCGCACGCCGGTGGCGATATCGCGAATGTTGGCCATCTGCGAGCCGAGGTGGAAGTGCAGCAGTTGCAGGCTCTCTAGATGGCCTGCCTCGCGCAGAATTTCGACCAGTTGCAGCACCTGCGTCGCCGCGAGGCCAAATTTGGATTTCTCACCGCCGGAGGACTGCCATTTACCGGAGCCCTGCGAAGCCAGACGCGCACGCACGCCAAGGCGCGGCACTACGTTCAGACGGGCGGCCTCTTCCAGCACGATGGCGATTTCCGACATCTTCTCGATGACCAGATAGACCTTATGGCCCATCTTTTCACCCACCAGCGCCAGACGGATGTATTCGCGATCTTTATAACCGTTGCAGACGATCACGCTACGGGTCATCCCCGCGTGCGCCAGCACCGCCATCAGCTCAGCCTTCGAACCGGCCTCCAGCCCCAGCGGTTCGCCGGAGTGGATCAAGGATTCAATCACGCGACGGTGCTGGTTAACCTTGATCGGGTAGACAAGGAAATAGTCGCCGTTATAACCGTAGGATTCACGCGCGCGCTTGAAGGCGGCGTTAATCGAGCGCAGACGATGTTGCAGGATCTGCGGGAAGCAGAACAGCGCCGGCAGGCGTTGTCCCTGGGCTTCGCGCGCTTTGACCAGCTCGGCCAGGTCGACGCGCGCTTCCGGGACGTCAGGATCCGGGCAAACGCTGATATGGCCCAGTTCGTTAACGTCGTAATAGTTATTACCCCACCAGGCAATATTGTAGGTACGTAGCATTTTGCTGGCTTCCTGGGAGCTCATCGCAACCTCCTGCATGGAACGTAGTACACCGTGTTCGCCTGCTGACGAAAGCGAACCCAAAGACATGTCGTCAGACATAGCGAACCTCAACTTGTAATATTAACTACTATCGCAGTCGACAGACGCGATAACAACCCATGAACAGCCTTTAATCCCAGCAGATAGTGCTGGCACTGCAGCTGCGCGACCGGTTTCTTATTCATATATAGTAAAACACGTACCCGAAGCTGGTGTGACAGCCCGGAGAAACCACGAGAAAACCCTTGCTCACGCAAGAGCGCCCTTGTTCAGTTTTCAAAAAGCCTGGAGGCCCTGGAATCCTGAGAAGCGCCGAGATGGGTAGAACATCGGCAGGTTTGCACGAAAGAGATGCAGATTGCGGGATAGAATTGCGCGACAGAACGACGCGACGAATCAGGCGAAAAACGTTGGTTCATTATCTGGTATCACCTCCACACTGCCCCGAAACAGGCCAGCGACAAGCCAAAGCTATACATATCGAACAGCCGGCGAAACCGCCGCTGTGTAACAGAGTGCTTAACCCGGCTGGAAGTGGCGTCACGAGATGGGGCTTCGTGCGCTTTTTTAATGAGCCGCGCGCGGCGTTTTATACCGAGAAGCGGGGTAAAATGCAAAATAAAAATACGCGCCTTGCCGGGGTTGTCAGGAAAAATTTCCACCACGCTTTTTCCATTAATGCGGGTGATGTCAAAAAAATGTGGAAATGCGATGAAGTTCTGACCTAAAATAGCCATCCAGAAGTTAATCCATCTATACTGATTAACACTCAGACTGCTCGTGTCACTACCTGCAAGCCTTGGTAGGGTCATCTATCAAAGCCTCTCTACACAACAGTATGAGCTACACGAATACTCACAGGTAAAATAAAACATGGCAAAACACCTCTTTACGTCCGAGTCTGTATCAGAAGGGCATCCAGACAAAATTGCTGACCAAATCTCCGATGCCGTGCTGGACGCGATCCTCGAACAGGATCCGAAAGCGCGCGTAGCCTGCGAAACCTACGTTAAAACCGGCATGGTTCTGGTTGGCGGTGAAATCACCACTAGCGCATGGGTTGATATCGAAGAGATCACCCGTAACACGGTGCGTGAAATTGGCTACGTGCATTCCGATATGGGCTTTGACGCCAACTCTTGCGCCGTCCTGAGCGCCATTGGTAAACAGTCCCCGGACATCAACCAGGGTGTTGACCGTGCCGACCCGCTGGAACAGGGCGCGGGCGACCAGGGCCTGATGTTTGGTTATGCCACTAACGAAACTGACGTGCTGATGCCGGCTCCGGTGACCTATGCTCACCGTCTGGTACAGCGCCAGGCTGAAGTCCGCAAAAACGGCACCCTGCCGTGGCTGCGTCCGGACGCGAAAAGCCAGGTCACTTTCCAGTATGACGACGGCAAAATCGTCGGCATCGATGCGGTAGTTCTGTCTACTCAGCACGCTGAAGATATCGATCAGAAATCCCTGCAGGAAGCAGTGATGGAAGAGATCATCAAGCCGATTCTGCCGACCGAATGGCTGAACGCTTCGACCAAGTTCTTCATCAACCCGACCGGCCGTTTCGTTATCGGCGGCCCGATGGGTGACTGCGGTCTGACCGGTCGTAAGATCATCGTTGATACCTACGGCGGCATGGCTCGCCACGGCGGCGGCGCGTTCTCCGGTAAAGATCCATCTAAAGTTGACCGTTCCGCAGCCTACGCGGCGCGCTATGTAGCGAAAAACATCGTTGCCGCAGGCCTTGCCGATCGTTGTGAGATTCAGGTTTCCTACGCCATCGGCGTCGCTGAACCGACTTCGATCATGGTAGAAACTTTCGGCACCGAAAAAGTGCCTTCTGAACAGCTGACCCTGCTGGTACGCGAGTTCTTCGACCTGCGTCCATACGGCCTGATTCAGATGCTGGATCTGCTGCACCCGATCTACAAAGAGACCGCGGCTTACGGTCACTTTGGTCGCGAACATTTCCCATGGGAAAAAACCGACAAAGCAGCCCTGCTGCGCGAAGCGGCTGGCCTGAAATAAGCCACCCCGCTTGACGACTTAAGGCCAGCCCCGCGCTGGCCTTTTTGTTGCCCCTCATTCCCCACATCTAACGCTTCCTGCCCTTTTTTTGTCATGCAGGCCATAGATAATGGAAGCGATTACATATCTGTTATAGAGCCTGGCGTAACTGAGCTTTCTGTTGACGCCAATTCTTTTCACAATGTTACATACCATGTCGAATCTCACCGTTTCAGCGCAATCTTATTGGCGATAATTGCCTTTTATATCTATGATTTGAATATGTTTTTGCTGATTACATATCTTTACCTTAGTGTAACCGATTACACAGTCGTGATTGTAATCACGTTTTTTTGTCCTGCACTCCCCTACTCTAAGCATCGACAGAATCAATAACTCAACTGGAGGGCGTTATGCCTGACAATAAAAAACAAGGGCGTTCAAACAAGACGATGACGTTCTTTGTCTGTTTCCTCGCCGCGCTGGCCGGCTTACTGTTCGGCCTTGATATCGGCGTTATTGCCGGCGCCTTACCGTTCATTGCCAATGAATTCCAAATCAGCGCACACACCCAGGAGTGGGTGGTCAGCTCCATGATGTTCGGCGCCGCCGTCGGCGCAGTGGGCAGCGGCTGGCTCTCTTTCAAACTTGGGCGTAAAAAAAGCCTGATGATCGGCGCGATCCTGTTTGTGGCTGGTTCACTATTTTCCGCCGCCGCGCCGAACGTCGAAATCCTGCTGATTTCCCGCGTATTGCTGGGGCTGGCGGTTGGCGTCGCCTCTTACACCGCGCCGCTATACTTGTCGGAAATCGCGCCGGAGAAAATCCGCGGCAGTATGATTTCGATGTACCAGTTGATGATTACCATCGGTATTCTCGGCGCCTATCTTTCCGATACCGCCTTCAGCTATAGCGGCGCGTGGCGCTGGATGCTCGGCGTGATTATCATCCCGGCAGTCCTGCTGCTGATCGGCGTTATCTTCCTGCCGGATAGCCCGCGCTGGTTTGCCGCTAAACGCCGTTTCGTCGATGCCGAGCGCGTCCTGCTGCGCCTGCGAGATACCAGCGCCGAAGCCAAACGCGAGCTCGATGAAATCCGCGAAAGCCTGAAAGTCAAACAGTCCGGCTGGGCGCTGTTCAAAGAGAACAGCAACTTCCGCCGCGCGGTGTTCCTCGGCGTCCTGCTGCAGATCATGCAACAGTTCACCGGGATGAACGTCATCATGTACTATGCGCCGAAGATTTTTGAACTGGCGGGCTATGCCAATACCACTGAGCAAATGTGGGGCACCGTGATCGTCGGCCTGACCAACGTACTGGCCACCTTTATCGCTATCGGCCTGGTCGACCGCTGGGGCCGCAAACCGACGCTGATCCTCGGCTTTATCGTGATGGCCGCCGGTATGGGCGTACTGGGCAGCATGATGCATATCGGTATTCATTCTGCTACCGCACAGTACTTCGCGGTACTGATGCTGCTGATGTTTATCGTCGGCTTCGCGATGAGCGCCGGTCCGCTGATTTGGGTACTGTGTTCGGAAATCCAGCCGCTGAAAGGCCGCGATTTCGGTATCACCTGCTCCACCGCGACCAACTGGATTGCCAATATGATCGTCGGCGCCACCTTCCTGACCATGCTGAACTCTCTCGGCAGCGCCAACACCTTCTGGGTCTACGGCGGTCTAAACGTGCTGTTTATCCTGCTGACTATCTGGCTGATTCCGGAAACCAAAAACGTCTCGCTGGAACATATTGAACGCAACCTGATGCAGGGACGTCCGCTGCGCGAAATCGGCGCTCGCGATTAATCCCCTCTGTGCTTCCTCCCCTTCGGGAGGAAGCTTCTTCTTGCTCTCCCCCGCGCGGCGCACTATCCTCTGGCGCTATGAAAACACCCCGTATTCCCATCGCTATCCAGCAGGCCGTCATGCGTAGCCTGCGGGAGCACCTTGCCACCGCCAATCTCAAGCTGGAACGCCGCTATGCGGAACCGACGCTGGTTTATCAGCAGCGCGGCACCTCCGCAGGCACCGCGTGGCTTGAGAAAAACGAGATCCGCCTTAATCCAGTGCTATTGCTGGAAAATCAGCAGGCGTTTATCGATGAAGTGGTGCCGCACGAACTGGCGCATCTGCTGGTGTGGAAACACTTTGGCCGCGTCGCGCCGCACGGTAAAGAGTGGAAATGGATGATGGAGGCCGTGCTGGGCGTCCCCGCCCGCCGCACCCATCGCTTTGAGCTTGATTCGGTACGCCAGAACACCTTCCCCTATCGCTGCCAGTGCCAGCAGCATCAGCTCACCGTTCGTCGTCATAACCGCGTGGTGCGCGGTGAAGCCACCTACCGCTGCGTTCGCTGCGGCGCTCTGCTGGTGGCGGAAAAGTAACCACCGGAATTAATTAGAAACTTTCTGATCTGACTGATTGCATCTGACACCCTCATTCGCTACGTTGCGGGCTCGTTTTGACACGGAGTTTACGATGTCCCGTATGTATGTTTTTGCCGTCGCGTTGTTCAGCGTGGCAGCCAGCGGCCCGCTTGCGGCAGCTGGTATTCATAGTTTTTCCCAGGCGAAAGCCGCAGGCGTAAAAGTGAATGCCGACGTTCCCGGCGACTTTTATTGCGGTTGTAAAATCGACTGGCAGGGTAAAAAAGGCGTTATCGATCTGGAATCTTGCGGCTACAAAGTGCGTAAAAACGAGAACCGCGCCAGCCGGGTCGAATGGGAACATGTGGTTCCGGCGTGGCAGTTCGGCCACCAGCGCCAATGCTGGCAGGATGGTGGACGTAAAAACTGCGCCAAAGATCCGGAATATCGCAAGATGGAAAGCGATATGCATAACCTGCAGCCTGCGGTCGGCGAGGTCAATGGCGATCGCGGCAACTTTATGTACAGCCAGTGGAATGGCGGCGACGGGCAGTATGGTCAATGCGCCATGAAGGTCGATTTCAAAGATAAAGTCGCCGAACCGCCGGTACGCGCCCGCGGCTCGATCGCTCGCACCTACTTCTATATGCGCGACCGCTATCAGCTGACTCTTTCCCGCCAGCAAACCCAGCTATTTACCGCCTGGGATAAGCAGTATCCGGTGACCTCCTGGGAGTGCGAGCGCGATGAGCGAATCGCCAAAGTACAGGGCAACCATAATCCTTACGTCCAGCAGGCTTGCCAGGCGCAAAAGAGCTAACCTACACTAGCGGCAATTGTTAATTTGCAGCCGCCGTCTTCCCCGCTATGGGGAAGACGCTATCTGCGCGAAGAACGGAATATCAAGCATGCGCATTCCTCGCATCCACCACCCGGAACGCATTACCCCCGGCAGCCACATTGCCCTCAGCGAAGACGCGGCAAACCACGTTGGCCGCGTCCTGCGCATGAGCAAAGGTCAGGAAATCCAGCTGTTTGACGGCAGCAATCAGGTTTTTGACGCGGTCATCACCGAAGCGGGTAAGAAAAACGTCATGGTCGAGGTTATCCGTGGCCAGATCGACGATCGTGAATCACCGCTGCACATCCATCTCGGCCAGGTGATGTCACGCGGCGAAAAAATGGAATTCACCATCCAGAAATCGATCGAACTTGGCGTAAGCCTCATAACGCCACTGTTTTCCGAGCGCTGCGGCGTTAAACTGGATGCCGAACGCTTGCAGAAGAAGATTCAGCAGTGGCAGAAAATCGCTATTGCCGCCTGCGAACAGAGCGGCCGTAACATCGTGCCGGAGATTCGCCCGGCGATGCAGCTGGAAGCCTGGTGCGCCGAGGAAGAAAATGGCCTCAAGCTCAACCTGCACCCGCGCGCCAGCGCCAGCATCAATACGCTGCCGCTGCCGGTTGAACGTGTTCGCCTGCTGATTGGCCCGGAAGGCGGTCTGTCGGCGGAAGAGATAGCGATGACCGCTCGCTATCAGTTTACTGATATCCTGTTGGGACCGCGCGTTCTGCGTACTGAGACCACCGCGCTCACCGCCATCACCGCGCTGCAGGTGCGTTTTGGCGATCTGGGCTAAAATCTGGCGCAACGTTCCGCAAACACGACAGCGCTAATGGAGAAAAGAATGATCAAGCTCGGCATCGTGATGGACCCTATCGCATCCATCAACATCAAAAAAGACACCAGCTTCGCTATGTTGCTGGAAGCGCAGCGTCGCGGCTATGAACTCCATTACATGGAGATGAACGACCTGTATCTCATCAACGGCGAATCCCGCGCCCGTACGCGCACGCTGAGCGTCGAGCAGAATTACGACAAATGGTACGCGTTCACCGGCGAACAGGACCTGCCGCTGGCGGATCTCGACGTTATCCTGATGCGTAAGGACCCGCCGTTCGATACCGAGTTTATCTACGCCACCTACATTCTCGAACGCGCGGAAGAGAAAGGTACGCTTATCGTCAACAAGCCGCAGAGCCTGCGCGACTGTAACGAGAAGCTGTTTACCGCCTGGTTCTCCGATCTAACCCCGGAAACGCTGGTCACCCGTAATAAAGCCCAGTTGAAAGCGTTTTGGGAAAAACACGGCGATATTATTCTCAAACCGCTGGACGGCATGGGCGGCGCCTCAATCTTCCGCGTGAAAGCGGGCGACCCGAACCTCGGCGTCATTTCTGAAACCCTGACTGAATTGGGTAGCCGCTACTGCATGGCGCAGAATTATCTGCCGGCCATCAAAGACGGCGACAAACGCGTGCTGGTGGTAGACGGCGAGCCGGTACCATACTGCCTGGCGCGTATCCCGCAGGGCGGTGAAACGCGCGGCAACCTGGCTGCCGGCGGTCGTGGCGAAGCGCGTCCGCTGACCGAAAGCGACTGGGAAATCGCCCGCCGCGTTGGCCCAACGCTGAAAGCTAAAGGCCTTATCTTCGTCGGCCTGGACATCATCGGCGATCGCCTGACCGAGATTAACGTTACCAGCCCGACCTGCGTGCGCGAAATCGAAGCCGCTTTCCCGGATGTGTCGATTACCGGCATGCTGATGGACGCCATCGAAAAACGTATCAACAAATAAGCACTGGGGCGGGCAAACGCCCGCCCGCAAGGCGCCCCTCTGGCGCCAGTAAAAACAAAGTGCATCGACACGTTTCTACTTTACCCGCATACTGGGTGTTGTTTTTTTAAACCAGGAACAGAACCTCTGACAATGAATTTACAGCATCACTTTCTGATTGCCATGCCTGCGCTACAGGACCCTCTTTTCCGTCGCTCCGTCGTCTATATCTGCGAGTACAACGACGATGGCGCCATGGGCATTATCATCAATAAGCCGCTGGAAAATTTGCAGGTGGAAGGGATCCTGGAAAAATTGAAAATCGCGCCGCAACCGCGCAACCCGGATATCCGCCTGGATAAGCCGGTGATGGTCGGCGGCCCGCTGGCGGAGGATCGCGGTTTTATTCTGCACACGCCGCCGTCTGATTTTTCCTCCAGCATCCGTATCTCCGACAACACGGTGATTACCACCTCACGCGACGTGCTGGAAACTCTCGGTACCGATAAACAACCGAGCAACGTGCTGGTGGCGTTGGGCTACGCGTCGTGGGAAAAAGGGCAACTGGAACAGGAAATTCTCGATAACGCCTGGCTTACCGCACCGGCCGATCAGAATATTTTGTTTAAAACGCCGATTGCCGACCGCTGGCGCGAAGCGGCCAAACTTATCGGTATCGATATCGTGACGATGCCTGCCGACGCGGGGCATGCATAATGAGCGGTACCTTTCTGAGTTTTGATTTTGGCACTAAAAGCATTGGCGTCGCCGTTGGGCAGCGCATTACCGGCACGGCGCGTCCGCTCCCGGCGCTGAAAGCGCAGGACGGCAAACCGGACTGGAACATCATCGAAAAGCTGTTGAAAGAGTGGCAGCCGGAAGCGGTGATTGTCGGCCTGCCGCTGAACATGGACGGCACCGAACAGCCGCTAACCGCGCGCGCACGTAACTTCGCCAATAAAATTCATGGCCGCTTCGGCGTGAAAATCACCCTCCACGACGAGCGTTTAAGCACCGTCGAAGCCCGCGCAGGGCTGTTCGAACACGGAGGTTTTCGCGCGCTCAATAAAGGCAGCGTTGATTCCGCCTCTGCCGTGGTTATCCTCGAAAGCTATTTCGAACAGGGATACTGATCGGTAGCTCTGGGATGAAAGCGAAGCATAGATTCGCGTTTGCGCCGGGTGGCGGCTTCGCCTTACCCGGCCTACAACCCCCCGCTGGAGTAACCCGTAGGCCCGCGCAAGCATAGCGCCGCCGGGCAATCATGGCAGCGGATGCGGAGCCGCTTTTGCGCCGGGTGGCGGCTTCGCCTTACCCGGCCTACAACCCCCTCGCTGGCATAACCCGTAGGCCCGCGCAAGCGTAGCGCCGCCGGGCAATCAGTGACGCAGATGTTCATTCGCCCAGCTTACCGCCTGGGTACGGTTCTTCACGCTCAGCTTGCGGAACACATTGTACAGATGAGTACGTACCGTGTTTTCGCTGATGAACAGCGCGCGGGCAATATCCATATTCGTTGCGCCGCAGCGCAGCTCGTTGAGGATCTCACATTCACGCTCGGTCAACGGTGAGTTCTCCGTCGGCGCCGTGACCTGATCCGCAGAATACAGCGCCGGGTGCATCACGCTCAATTCAGCCGTCTGCTCGCCATTTAATACGGCTTTGACGCCCTCAATTAAGCGCGATTGGTCATCGTCATGGCGGAATACGCCATATAACGCAGGCCATTGCGCCATTTCGTAAAGCTCATACTTTTGCGCGCTATTGATAATCAACAGACGCGGATTATCTGCCTGTACGCGAATAATATCTCGCCACACGCCATTCAATTTCTTATTAGAGACGGCAATATCAAACAATATTACAGAGTCTTTTGCCAGACGTTGAGTTAGCGGTTTGTTGATATTATGCAGAGTTACGTTTACGGATAGCTTCTCAGTCAACCACGTCGCAAATGCATTACTCTGAATGGACGGATGAGTAATGAAAGTCACCTGACGCGAATGCAGTAAATTCTCCGATAAATTAATCACTTGAAACTCTCCTTAGCAGTACCCCGCCATCTTAGCGGTTAAATTAACTGAAAATTAAACGTTCAATAATGTATTTATATTTTCAAATACAGTTTGGATATTGAAACATCATTTCATGAGAATCTTCCTATTCCCGTAAACAGCATAAATCGAACCCCGCAAAAGTGTCAAAAGGTAATCCCATTTTTTTCCTGGTTAAGCGGGGTAAATGTAAGCCCGCTGTCATAACATTCATTATTTCGGCTTAGGTCGTACCACTTATTTGTATTATGAAATCATTAATCAAAACATTAATTGAACACTGAATTAACAATTTAATGAATACCACCTTTGTTTCATCACGGCATGGGCTATAACTCACCTGCTAACGCACGTTGTTGAAAACTCTGCGCAAAGGTTTGCATTCCTGCCTGTTGACTGGTTTGCATCACGCCGGGTAGCTGATGCGTTTTTCCTTCGCGGATCAAATTTGCCACCGCTGGCGTGTTCACTAAAAGTTCGTATAGCGCAACCCGGCCGCCGGAAGCATTTGGCAACAATTTTTGCGCCGCCACGGCGCATAAACTCCCCGCCAGCTGACTGCGAACCGGCTCTTTTTCTTCCGCCGGAAACACATCCACCAGCCGCTCGACGGCCTGCGCCGCGCTGCGGGTATGCAGCGTCGCCATCACCAGGTGCCCGGTTTCGGCCGCGGTCAGCGCCAGGCGGATGGTTTCGCTATCGCGTAGCTCACCTAATAAGATCACGTCCGGGTCCTGACGCAGCGCCACGCGTAGCGCCGCCGCGAAGGAGGAGCAATGGCGGCCGATTTCGCGCTGCTGGATCAGGCAGTTCCTGCTGGCGTGAATAAACTCCACGGGATCCTCAAGGGTTAAAATATGACCATGGCGATGTTGATTGAGGTAGTCCACCATCGCCGCCAGGGTGGTCGACTTGCCGCTACCGGTAGCGCCGGTAACCAGGATCAAACCACTCTCTTCATTTAACAGTTCGCTAAGCGCGGCGGGCGCGCCCAAATCACCCAACTGCGGGCATCGCTGCGGCAAAAGACGCAGCGCCAACGACAAGCCGCGCGCGTGGGCAAAAGCGCTGGCACGCAGCCGCGGCCCATCTGAGAGGGCCAGGGCAAAGTCCACCTGGCCATCGGCACGCCACTGCGCCAACTGTGGGTCGTTAAGCCAGCGAGTGAGGATTTCCTCAACATCCGGCGAAGTAAACGGTGCAGGCTCAAGCTTTCCCAAACGACGCCAGCGCGGCGGATACGCGCTGCACAGGTGTAGATCGGAGACGTTATGCTTTACACTAAGGGCCACGATTTCTTCCAGCTCCATAACTGATCCTCGGAATATGAACGATATTGCGCATAACCTGGCACAGGTCCGGGATAAAATCTCAGGCGCCGCCGCCCGCTGCGGCCGCGCTTCAGAAGAAGTTACGTTGCTTGCAGTGAGTAAAACCAAACCTGCGAGCGCTATCGAAGAAGCGATGGCCGCAGGACAGCGGGCATTCGGCGAAAACTACGTCCAGGAAGGGGTGGATAAAATCCGCTATTTCCAGCAGGCGGGCGCCAGCGGTCTGCAGTGGCACTTCATCGGCCCGCTGCAGTCCAACAAAAGCCGGCTGGTGGCCGAACATTTTGACTGGTGCCACACCGTCGACCGGTTGAAAATCGCCACCCGCCTGAGCGAGCAACGTCCGGCGGATTTACCGCCGCTGAACGTGCTGATTCAAATCAACATCAGCGATGAACAGAGTAAATCCGGGATCCCGCTGGCGGAGCTTGACGCTTTAGCAGCCGGTGTCGCCGCCTTACCGAACCTCCAGCTTCGCGGGTTAATGGCCATTCCGGCGCCAGAGTCAGAATATGAAAGGCAGTTTGCCGTCGCCCAACAAATGGCGGTAGCATTCGCGCAACTGAAAACGCTCTACCCTTCGGTTGATACGCTCTCTCTGGGCATGTCGGATGACATGGAAGCCGCTATCGCGGCGGGAAGCACTATGGTGCGCATCGGGACCGCAATCTTCGGCGCGCGCGACTACAGCAAAAAATAAGGAATCTGAGGAACGCCATGAAGACGTTGACCTTCCTGCTCTCAACGGTCATTGAGCTCTACACAATGGTCATGTTGTTACGCGTCTGGATGCAGTGGGCGCGCTGCGACTTTTACAATCCGTTTTCACAGTTCGTCGTGAAAGCGACCCAGCCAATCGTCGGGCCGCTGCGCCGGATTATCCCGGCAATGGGGCCGCTGGATAGCGCCTCCCTGCTGGTCGCCTTCGTGCTCTGCGTTATCAAGGCTATCGTGCTGTTTATGGTGGTCACCTTCCAGCCGATTATCTGGATTGCCGCGGTGCTGATCCTGCTGAAAACCATCGGTTCGCTGATTTTCTGGGTGCTGCTATTGATGGCGATCATGAGCTGGGTAAGCCAGGGCCGCAGCCCGGTGGAATACGTGCTGATGCAGTTGGCCGACCCGCTGCTGCGCCCGATCCGCAACCTGCTGCCATCCATGGGCGGCATCGACTTTTCGCCGATGGTGCTGGTCCTGCTGCTGTACGTGATTAACATGGGTATCGCCGAGCTGCTGCAAGCTACTGGCAATGTCCTGCTTCCGGGGCTGTGGATGGCGCTATGAGTGCCGTTGAAGTCTGCGCTGACGGGCTGGTGCTCAGGCTGTATATTCAGCCAAAGGCCAGCCGCGACAGCCTTGTTGGTCTGCATGGCGACGAGCTCAAAGTCGCCATCACCGCCCCACCCGTCGACGGCCAGGCAAATGCCCATCTGGTTAAATATCTCGCTAAACAGTTCCGCGTCGCGAAAAGCCAGGTGCTTATCGAAAAAGGCGAACTGGGCCGTCACAAACAGGTAAAAATCATTCACCCGCAGCAGATCCCGCCCGCCGTCGCGGCGCTGACTGACTAAACAGGATTGAATATGCAAAAAGTTGTACTCGCTACCGGCAACGCCGGTAAAGTTCGCGAGCTGGCCTCACTGCTGGAAGATTTTGGGCTCGACGTCGTCGCCCAGACCGAGCTTGGCGTCGATTCCGCCGAAGAAACCGGCCTGACCTTTATCGAAAACGCGATCCTCAAAGCGCGTCACGCCGCGCAGATCACCGGCCTGCCGGCCATCGCCGACGACTCGGGTCTGGCGGTGGATGCGCTGGGCGGCGCGCCGGGCATTTACTCCGCTCGCTACTCGGGTGAAAACGCCAGCGACCAGCAGAATCTGGAAAAGCTGCTGGATGCCCTGCAGGACGTGCCCGATGAGCAACGCCAGGCCCAGTTCCACTGCGTGCTGGTGTATCTGCGCCATGCCGAAGACCCGACACCGCTGGTGTGCCACGGCAGCTGGCCGGGCGTGATTACTCGCCAGGCGGCGGGTAGCGGCGGCTTTGGCTATGACCCGATTTTCTTTGTTCCGTCCGAGGGTAAAACCGCAGCGGAACTGAGCCGTGAAGAGAAAAGCGCCATTTCCCACCGTGGGCAGGCGCTGAAACTGTTACTGGAAGCATTACGTAATGGCTAATTTGCCGCCTCTGAGTCTTTATATTCATATCCCGTGGTGCGTGCAGAAGTGCCCGTACTGCGATTTCAATTCGCATGCGTTAAAGGGCGAAGTGCCGCACGACGACTACGTCCAGCACCTGCTTGCCGATCTGCGCCACGATGCGCCATACGCACAAGGACGTGAAATTAAGACTATTTTTATCGGCGGCGGTACGCCAAGCCTGCTTTCCGGCCCGGCGATGCAAACCCTGCTGGATGGCGTGCGCGCCTGCCTGCCGCTGGCGGCAGATGCGGAGATCACCATGGAAGCCAATCCGGGGACCGTGGAGGCCGATCGCTTTGTTGAGTATCAGCGTGCCGGGGTCAACCGTATCTCCATCGGCGTACAGAGCTTTAGCGAGCCCAAATTGCAGCGTCTGGGGCGTATTCACGGTCCGGAAGAGGCAAAGCGCGCGGCGCGGCTGGCGAGCGGCCTGGGGCTGCGTAGCTTTAACCTCGATTTAATGCATGGCCTGCCGGACCAGTCGCTGGAAGAAGCGCTGGATGACTTACGCCAGGCGATCGCGCTCAATCCGCCGCATCTGTCGTGGTATCAGTTGACTATTGAGCCGAACACGCTCTTTGGTTCGCGCCCGCCGGTATTACCGGATGACGATGCGCTGTGGGATATTTTCGAGCAGGGGCATCAATTGCTGAGCGCCGCAGGTTATCAGCAGTACGAGACCTCCGCTTACGCCAAACCAGGCTATCAGTGCCAGCACAATCTCAACTACTGGCGCTTTGGCGATTATCTGGGTATTGGCTGCGGCGCGCACGGCAAAGTGACCCTCCCTGATGGCCGAATTCTGCGTACGGCGAAAACCCGTCACCCGCGCGGCTACATGGAAGGCCGTTACCTGGAGCGCCAGCACGACGTGGACGCGGCGGATAAACCGTTCGAGTTCTTTATGAACCGCTTCCGCCTGCTGGAGGCCGCGCCGCGCGCGGAGTTCAGCTTGTATACCGGCCTTAATGAGCAGGTTATCCGTCCGCAAATCGATGCCGCTATCGCCGAAGGCTATCTGCTGGAAGATGCGCAAAACTGGCAAATTACCGAGCACGGTAAACTGTTTTTAAATTCGCTGCTGGAGCTGTTCCTCAGCGAAGAGTAATCCCTGCGGGCGGCACGTCGTCGCCCGTATCTTTCCCCTTACATCCTCTCCCGCCACGGTCAAATAGACTGGCGTTTTTTTGTTCACTTATTTGCAGCGAATCACAAAATCCGATCGACTTTTTTCCTTTTCTTGACTCATTTTTTGCGCAGTGGTAATCCTGCTTCATCGGTTGAGCAAATGTAAAACCGACGTATCCTACATGTGAATTATTGGTAACTCTGATTAAAAAAAGTCTCTGTAACGTCGGCGCAACCCGGCGGGCTTAAGCCTATAAAAAAGAGGGTAACACAATGAATTACCGTAATATTTTTATCACACTCGCCGCACTATCCGGCACCGTCACGGCTTCAGCCTGGTCTGCAGAGTCCGCCACCGTGGCCTTTTTAATGCCCGATCAGGCCTCTACCCGCTATGAGCAGCACGACTTCCCCGGTTTTAAGGCGGAAATGAGCAAGCTTTGCGCGGAATGTAAGGTCATCTATCAGAATGCCAACGCCAACGCGTCGCTCCAGCAGCAGCAGTTCAACTCAGTAATCGCCCAGGGAGCGAAAGTGATCGTCCTGGATCCGGTTGATTCTTCCGCCGCCGCCGCGCTGGTCGAAAACGCCCAGGCGCAGGGGGTCAAGGTCATCGCCTATGACCGCCCGGTGCCAAACAAACCGGCCGATTTTTATGTTTCGTTTGATAACGAGGGCATTGGCTACGCCATCGCGAAATCCCTCACCGACCACCTGAAAGCGAGCGGCGTGCCGCAGGATGCCGGCGTGCTGCAAATTAACGGTTCGCCAACCGATGCCGCCGCAGGGCTGATCCGCGACGGTATCCATCGCGGATTGAAAGAGTCCGGTTACAAAACGCTGGCCGAATTCGACACCCCGGAGTGGGCGCCGCCGAAAGCCCAGGAGTGGACCGCCGGGCAGGTTACCCGCTTTGGCGACAAAATTAAGGGCGTGGTCGCGGCAAACGACGGTACCGGCGGCGGCGCAATTGCCGCCTTTAAGGCTGCCGGGGTCCAGCCGCTGCCGCCGGTCACCGGCAATGACGCCACTATCGCCGCGCTGCAGCTGATCATCGCCGGCGACCAGTACAACACCATCTCCAAGCCATCGGAGATCGTCGCCGCGGCGGCGGCCAAAGTGGCGGTTGATTTTATTCAGGGCAAAAAACCGCAGGCCAGCACCACCCTGTACAACACCCCTTCCCAGCTATTTACCCCGGAAGTGGTGACGGCCAAAAACATCAAAGCGGAAATCTTCGATAAAAAAATCCAGACCTGGGATCAGGTGTGTAGCGGCGAGTACGCCGCCGCCTGCCAGAAGTTAGGCATCAGCAAGTAACCTTTGCCCCTGCGCCCGCCGCGGCGGGCGCGATTTCGCCATGATTGAGGTCGTTTTGTATGCCGCAACAACAACACAACTCCGCCGCCGGGCGGCCAATACTGCAACTGCGCAACGTCTCTAAACATTTTGGCGCGGTGTCCGCGCTGACGGATATCGAATTAGAAGTCCACGCCGGCGAGGTAGTCGCGCTGGTCGGCGACAACGGCGCGGGCAAATCCACGCTGGTGAAGATCCTCGCCGGCGTCCACCAGCCGACCTCCGGCACCATTGAGTTTGACGGCAACCCCGTCACCCTCGATAGCCCCGGCAAGGCGCTGGAATACGGTATTGCCACGGTGTTTCAGGATCTGGCGCTGTGTGAAAACCTTGATGTGGTGGCAAACCTGTTTCTGGGTCATGAAATTTCGCCGTTCCAGCTCGATGAAGTGGCGATGGAAGTGAAAGCCTGGACGCTGCTGCAGGAGCTGGCGGCACGAATTCCGTCGGTACGCGAACCGGTGGCATCGCTTTCCGGCGGCCAGCGGCAGACCGTCGCCATCGCCCGTTCGCTGCTGCTGAACCCTAAAATCATTATGCTCGATGAACCCACAGCGGCGCTGGGCGTCGCGCAGACCGCGGAAGTGCTCAACCTGATTGAGCGCGTTCGCGAGCGCGGGCTTGGCGTCATCATCATCAGTCACAACATGGAAGACGTTCGCGCCGTCGCCGACCGTATCGTGGTGCTGCGTCTCGGGCGCAACAAAGGGATCTTCACGCCCGATGCTTCCAATCAGGATCTGGTCGCCGCGATCACCGGCGCGACGGAAAACGCCGTTTCACGCCGGGTTGAACGTAAATCACAGCCAACAACTTCCGGAGCGATGTAATTTTATGAACAGTAAGACCGCATCCCACACCGCGCTGGATCGCAGCGATGAGCGCGTTCGTCACGACGAGGGGCTGTTTGGCGCCCTGCGCGCGCAGATAACCCGCATCAAAACCGGCGATCTCGGCACCGCGCCGGTGATAGCCGGGCTGATTGTGATTTCCCTGGTTTTCACCTTTCTCAACCCGGTCTATATCGCGCCGAATAACCTGGTGAACCTGCTGTTTGACTGCGCGACGGTCGGGTTTATCTCGCTCGGCATCATCTGCGTGCTGATGCTTGGCGAGATAGACCTGTCGGTCGGCTCCATGAGCGGCCTGGCATCGGCTATCGTCGGCGTGCTGTGGGTGAACGCAGGATGGCCGCTGGCGGGAGCCATCGCCGTGGCGCTGGCCTGCGGCGTGGCCGTCGGGCTGGTCTACGCGCTACTGTATACCCGCGTCGGAATGCCAAGTTTCGTCGCCACTCTCGCCGGCCTGCTGGCGCTGCTGGGCATGCAACTGTATATCCTCGGGCCAAGCGGCAGCATCAACCTGCCCTATACTTCGCCGCTGGTGCGCTTTGGCCAACTGCTGGTGATGCCCGGCTGGTTCTCACACCTGATGGCATTGCTGCCAGGACTGGCGATTATTGTCTTTGGTCTGAAAAAACGCTCGCGGCGGCTGGCGGCCAATCTTTCCGCCGAGGGAGTCAGCTCGCTACTGGCGCGCGCGATCGCGCTGACGATTATCTTCGAGGCCACGGTGCTTTACCTCAATCAGGGGCGCGGTATTCCGTGGATTTTCGGTCTCTTTGTCGCCTGCGTGATGATCCTCAACTACGCGCTGAAACGGACAAAATGGGGTCGCTCGATGTTCGCGGTCGGCGGCAACCGTGAAGCGGCGCGCCGTTCGGGAATTAACGTGCGGGCGATTTATGTGAGCGCTTTTGTTCTGTGTACCACGCTTGCGACCTTCGGCGGCATTCTCGCGGCGTCGCGACTGGCTTCCGCCAGCCAGCAGGCCGGCACCGGCGACGTCAACCTCAACGCCATCGCCGCGGCGGTGATCGGCGGCACCAGCCTGTTCGGCGGACGCGGCAGCGCCTGGTCCGCGCTATTGGGGATCATCGTGATTCAGTCGATTTCAAATGGGCTGACGCTGTTGAACCTGCCGTCTTCGCTGCGCTATATCATTACCGGCGCGGTACTGGCGATTGCGGTAATCATTGATTCTCTGGCTCGCCGTTCACGCGTGTCGCACGGCCGCGCCTGAGTGGATAAGTGCGCGGCCCAAAGAAATGCGGGCCGCGAAATCTTGCTTACTTTAACGAACCAACCAGCGCTTTGCGGCTCTCTTCCAGCGAGACCACCCGGCTGCAAACATCTTTGCCGAACTGCTGGAAATCCGCTTCCTGGTTTTTCCACTCATCCTGGATTGCGGTTTGCAGGCCGCCAAGACTGCCGAGAATGCCCTGCAGCGGATTGCCGCCGCCTTTAAGCACCGCTTTGGCGCCCATCTCGTTAATGCTGTCCTGCAGAATGCCGCCCATCGCCTGATTCACCAGTTGTTGGCCATCGGCGCGAACCTGGTCGATGGCTTTATAGTGGAAAGTCAGGCCATCGCTGCGACGTTCGATAATGCGGTTCATCTGTTCTTTCAGCTGCGCGTCCAGCTTGGTCAGGCGGCTATGCATACTGCTGCTGGCGCCGACCTGTTCGGTGATGATTTTATCCAGCGCCTTGCGGCCCTTTTCGACCCGCGAACGCGCGCCATCATCAATCCACGGCAGACTGCTGCGCAGACCGGCCTGATAATCTTGCGCCTGTTCGCGCTGGGCGGCGCTAAGGGCATAGGCTTTACCGTTAAAGGTCAGATTACCGTCCGGCTTAATCACCAGATCGCCGTTTTCACCCTTCACCTGCACCTGCTGCGGGCTGAGGATCACATCGTCACGCGGCGTGACGCTACACTGGTAGTCCGCGTGGGCAGACAAAGCGGTGACGGAAAGCGCCACCGCCAGCAGCGTTTTGCGCATCATTTTACTCCCTTAAGACAAATCGGGCCGGCAATTGCCGACCCTTGTCAAACTTAGTCCCACCAGACGTCAAAAAGTTCGCTGGTGCGCACATCCGCTAATTTACGATCTTCCAGCCACTTACGAACGATGGCCTGATGCTCTTCGGTACATTTACCGATTTCCTGCATGCAGATGAGCCCTTCCCACGAGAGATAGCCGCTGCCGTCAAAGGCCAGTTTATTCGGCTCAATGACCTCTTCGATCAGATCGTTGACCGTCTGGTCGATCTGCTCTTCGCTGGTCCCTTCCGGGAAACGCCAGGCTACGGAGAAACCTAACTCCTGAAACTCGTCGATATGCATTTTTTTACGCAGACGACGGCTACGATTCTTGGCCATTATTTCACCCTCTCGAACATTAAGTCCCATACGCCGTGGCCAAGACGATGGCCACGTTGTTCAAATTTGGTTACCGGGCGCGATTCCGGGCGCGGTACGTAATCGTTACTTTCCGACCGGTTACGATAGCCTTCCAGCGAAGACATCACTTCCAGCATATGCTCGGCATAGGCTTCCCAGTCGGTCGCCATATGGAAGACGCCGCCCAGCTTCAGTTTGCTTTTTACCAGCTCGGCGAAAGGCGGCTGCACGATACGACGTTTATTATGACGCGCTTTATGCCACGGGTCAGGGAAAAACAGCTGCACCATATTCAGCGAGTTATCCGGGATCATAGTGTGCAGCACTTCGACCGCATCGTGACACATTACGCGCAGGTTTTGTACGCCTTCTTCTTCCGCGGAAGCCAGGCATGCGCCGACGCCCGGCGAGTGCACTTCAATACCGAGGAAGTTTTGCTCCGGTTTAGCTTTCGCCATCGCCACCAGCGAAGCGCCCATGCCGAAACCAATTTCTAAGGTGACCGGCGCTTCGCGGCCAAACAGGGCGGCGAAATCGAGCGGCGCATCGTTGAATTCAACGCCCATCACCGGCCAAATGTTATCCAGCGCATGCTGCTGCCCTTTCGTCAGGCGGCCCTGGCGACGGACGAAGCTACGAATACGGCGCAGCGGGCGACCGTTTTCATCGAATTCCGGAGAAATGACGTCGTTTTTCATAAAAGTTAAGTCTGCTTGTGAATGTGTTCGGAAAACGGGCATTATCCAAAGTTACCCGGCGGATGCAAGGGTTTACAGCCACTCGCCCTTGTGCTGCAATCTGCCACCCTGTAATCGCGATTCCGGAGCCGTAGCTTTGACTTTTCTCGCCGCGCAATTTTCAGCCCAGGTCCTGGACTGGTACGACAAATACGGCCGTAAAACCCTGCCCTGGCAAATCGCCAAGACGCCCTACAAAGTATGGCTCTCCGAAGTGATGTTGCAACAAACCCAGGTCACCACGGTTATTCCCTATTTTGAACGCTTTATGGCGCGTTTCCCAACGGTTGTTGATTTAGCCAACGCGCCGCTGGATGAAGTGCTGCATCTGTGGACCGGCCTTGGCTACTACGCGCGGGCGCGCAACTTACATAAAGCCGCGCAGCAGGTCGCCACGCAACACGGCGGCGAGTTCCCGCAAACCTTTGAAGAGGTGGCCGCGCTTCCCGGCGTCGGGCGCTCGACGGCGGGGGCTATTTTATCCCTTTCGCTCGGTCAGCATTATCCGATTCTCGACGGCAACGTGAAGCGGGTACTCGCCCGCTGCTATGCTGTCAGCGGCTGGCCGGGGAAAAAAGAGGTGGAAAAACGGCTGTGGGAAATAAGCGAAGAGGTGACGCCGGCGCAGGGCGTAGAACGCTTCAACCAGGCGATGATGGATCTCGGCGCCATGGTTTGTACCCGCTCGAAGCCGAAGTGCGAACTGTGCCCGCTGAGTAACGGCTGCGTGGCCTACGCTAACCATTCATGGGCGGAATATCCGGGGAAAAAACCGAAGCAGACCATCCCGGAACGCACCGGCTACTTCCTGCTGATGCAGCACGGCGACGAGGTATTTCTTTCCCAACGTCCGCCGGTGGGTTTATGGGGCGGGTTGTTCTGTTTTCCGCAGTTTGAGGATGAAGCCGGGCTGCGTGAGTGGCTGGCGCAACGTCAGATAAAGGCCGATAATCTGACGCAATTAACCGCCTTCCGCCACACTTTCAGCCATTTCCACCTGGATATTGTGCCGATGTGGCTTACAGTGCACTCATCTGGCGCATGCATGGATGAAGGTAACGCACTCTGGTATAACTTAGCGCAGCCGCCATCGGTCGGACTGGCGGCCCCCGTGGAGCGCTTGTTGCAACAGTTGAAAGCCGGAACGCCGGTCTAGTTTTTTCGGCTATAAAAGAGGATTGATTATGAGCAGAACGATTTTTTGTACTTTCCTGCAGCGTGAAGCGGACGGCCAGGATTTCCAGCTCTATCCGGGCGAGCTCGGTAAGCGCATTTACAACGAAATTTCCAAAGAGGCCTGGGCGCAGTGGCAGCATAAGCAGACCATGCTGATCAACGAGAAAAAACTCAGCATGATGAACCCGGAGCACCGCAAGCTGCTGGAACAGGAGATGGTGCAGTTCCTGTTTGAAGGGAAAGACGTTCACATCGAAGGCTACACGCCGCCGGAAAAACAGTAAGGGCCTCACGGCCTTTACCAAACAAACACAACACGCACTCCCGGAATGATGAAAAAATACTTAGCGCTCGCGCTGATTGCGCCATTGCTCGTGTCCTGTTCCAGTTCCAATAAAAAAGGCGCCGAATATAACGAGGCCTGGGTCAAGGACACTAACGGATTCGATATCCTGATGGGCCAGTTTGCCCATAACATCGAGAACATTTGGGGGTATAACGAAGTTCTGCTCGCCGGGCCGAAGGACTACGTAAAATATACCGATCAATATCAAACCCGCAGCCACATCAACTTTGATGCCGGTACGATTACCGTCGAGACCATCGCCGGAACCGATCCGCAAGGACGGTTACGCCAGGCGATTATCAAAACCCTGTTGATGGGCGATGACCCCAACTCTATCGACCTCTATTCCGATGTCGATGATATTCAGATTTCCAAAGAACCGTTCCTCTACGGCCAGGTCGTCGATAACACCGGCGAATCCATCCGCTGGGAGTGGCGCGCCGCGCGCTATGCCGATTATCTGCTGCAAACCCGCCTGAAGAGCCGCAGCAATGGCCTGCGCGTGGTCTATAGCATCACCATCAACCTGGTGCCTAACCACCTCGATAAACGTGCGCATAAATATCTCGGCATGGTGCGCCAGGCCTCGCGTAAATACGGCGTTGATGAGTCGCTGATCCTTGCGATAATGCAGACAGAGTCGTCGTTTAACCCCTATGCGGTAAGCCACGCGGATGCCATGGGGCTGATGCAGGTCGTTCAGCACAGCGCGGGGAAAGACGTCTTCCGCTCGCAGGGCAAATCCGGCCTGCCGAGCCGCAGCTATCTGTTTGACCCGGCGAATAACATCGATACCGGTACCGCCTATCTGGCGATGCTGAACAACGTTTATCTCGCCGGCATCGATAACCCCACCTCGCGTCGCTACGCGGTGATCACCGCCTATAACGGCGGCGCCGGCAGCGTACTGCGCGTCTTCTCCAGCGATAAAGTCCAGGCGGCGAACATCATTAACAGTATGGCGCCAGGCGACGTCTACCAGACGCTCACCACCCGCCATCCGTCGGCAGAATCGCGCCGGTATCTGTATAAAGTGAATACCGCGCAGAAAAGCTATCGCCGTAAGTAACGCTTCTCCCCCACAGGCCCGGGCATCGCACCGGGCCTCTCTTTTTTTATGACATACTTGGTAATATCTTTCGATTTTCTGCGGCAGTTAACAGAAGCTTGCAATCGCTGAATGATAGAATCGCATCAAAATAACGGTGGTTATGTTATTTAAAAAACATAACCAGCCCACATTCGTGAGGATAAATACATGAATCTTAAGCTGCAGTTAAAAATACTGTCGTTCCTGCAGTTCTGCCTTTGGGGGAGTTGGCTAACCACGCTCGGCTCGTACATGTTCGTCACCCTGAAGTTTGACGGCGCGGCCATCGGCGCGGTGTATAGCTCGCTCGGTATCGCCGCCGTTCTGATGCCTACGCTGCTCGGGATCGTCGCCGATAAATGGATCAGCGCCAAATGGGTGTATGCCATCTGCCACCTGGTCGGCGCGTTAACGCTGTACCTCGCGGCGCAGGTCACTACGCCAGGCGAGATGTTCCTCGTGATCTTGCTTAACTCGTTGGCCTATATGCCGACGCTTGGCTTGATCAACACCATCTCCTACTACCGCCTGCAGTCGGCGGGGCTGGATATCGTGACCGATTTCCCGCCAATTCGTATCTGGGGCACCATCGGCTTTATCCTCGCCATGTGGGGCGTTAGCTTCTCGGGCTTCGAGCTTAGCCATATGCAGCTTTATATCGGCGCGACGCTGTCGGTCTTGCTGGCGCTGTTCACCCTGACGCTGCCGCATATTCCGGTCGCCAACGCCCAGCGCAACCAGAGCTGGACCGAGATGCTCGGCCTGAACGCCTTTGCGCTGTTTAAAAACAAGCGTATGGCAATCTTCTTTATCTTCTCCATGATGCTCGGCGCCGAACTGCAGATCACCAATATGTTTGGCAACACCTTCCTGCACAGCTTCGATAAAGACCCGCTGTTCTCCGGTAGCTTTATCGTCGAGCACGCATCGGTATTGATGTCGATTTCGCAGATCTCCGAAACGTTGTTTATTCTGACTATCCCGTTCTTCCTTAGCCGCTACGGCATTAAGAACGTGATGCTGATTAGTATCGTGGCGTGGATGCTGCGCTTCGGCCTGTTCGCCTTCGGCGACCCGACGCCGTTCGGTACCGTCCTGCTGGTGCTGTCGATGATCGTCTACGGCTGCGCCTTCGACTTCTTCAACATCTCCGGTTCAGTGTTCGTTGAGAAAGAGGTGCGTCCGGAAATCCGCGCCAGCGCCCAGGGTATGTTCCTGATGATGACCAACGGCTTCGGCTGCATCCTTGGTGGGATGGTGAGCGGCAAAGTTGTCGAGCACTTTACCGTTGAGGGGATCACTAACTGGCAAAGCGTGTGGCTGATTTTCGCCGCCTACTCGCTGGTGCTGGCCGTCGCTTTCGTGGCGCTGTTCAAGTATCAACACGTCAGACAGCCTGCCGCCGCGCGCCAGAACGCCTGATTGGCAAAAGCAAAACGCCCCGCCTGTTCGGCGGGGCGTTTTTTTATTTCTTCAACACATACCCATACAGCCGCTTAATACCATCAGCATCCGTTTCGCTATAAACCCCCTGCAGCTCCGGCGAAAAACCCGGCAGCATATTGCCCCCCTCTTCCAGCGCGAGGAAGTAGCGTAGTACCGCGCCGCCCCAGAGTTCGCCCGGCACCACGCACAGCACGCCCGGCGGATACGGTAGCGCCCCTTCCGCCGCGATGCGGCCTTCGGCCTCGCTCAGGCGCACTAACTCAACGTTACCGCGGATAAATTCACGGTTGGCGTCCTGCGGGCTCATCACCACCGGCGGGAAACTCTGCTTGCGGAACATCGCCTTTTGCAGGTCTTTAACATCAAAACTGACGTACAGATCGTGCATTTCCTGACACAGCTGGCGAATGGTGTAATCGCGGTAGCGAACCGGGTATTTGTTGTAAATAGTCGGCAGTACCTCGGCGAGCGGCGAATCCGCTTCGATATGCTGTTCGAACTGGGCCAGCATCGCCACCAGTCGCGCCAGTTTTTCCGCGCTTTCCGCCGGCGTCAGCAGGAACAAAATCGAGTTGAGATCGCACTTCTCCGGCACGATGCCGTTTTCGCGCAGGTAGTGCGCCAGGATGGTCGCCGGGATGCCAAACTCGGTATAGTCGCCGCTATCGGCATCGATGCCCGGCGTGGTCAGCAGCAGCTTACACGGATCGACAAAGTATTGATTGTCAGCATAACCGCTAAAGCCGTGCCAGTTCGCGCCCGGCTCGAAGCTAAAGAAGCGACGTTCGCTGGCGATAGTCGCCGTCGAATGCTCCTGCCACGGTTTCCCGCCGACCAGCGGCGGCACAAATGGCCGCAATAATTTACACTGCGCTAGTATCGCTTTACGCGCTTCGATACCCAGCTCCACGCACTCCGCCCATAGCCGCCGACCGCTCTCTCCTTCATGGATTTTGGCATTCACATCGAGCGAGGCGAACAGCGGATAAAACGGACTGGTGGAAGCATGCAACATAAAGGCGTTATTCAGCCGCTTATGCGGGCAGAAACGCGCCTGGCCGCGCAGATGGTTATCCTTCTTGTGAATTTGCGAGGTCTGCGAAAAACCGGCCTGTTGCTTATGCACCGATTGCGTCACAAAAATGCCCGGATCGTTTTCATTGAGATCCAACAGCAGCGGCGAGCAGTCAGCCATCATCGGGATAAACTGCTCGTAACCGACCCACGCCGAGTCAAACAGGATGTAATCGCAGAGATGGCCGATTTTATCGACCACCTGGCGCGCGTTATACACCGTGCCGTCATAGGTGCCCAGTTGGATCACCGCCAGGCGGAACGGGCGCGCCGCGTCGGCTTTTTCCGGCGCCGCTTCGCGGATCAGCTCGCGCAGGTAGGTTTCATCAAAGCAGTGGTCGTCGATGCCGCCGATAAAGCCGAACGGGTTGCGCGCGGCTTCCAGATAGACCGGCGTTGCCCCGGCCTGGATCAGCGCGCCATGGTGGTTTGATTTATGGTTGTTGCGATCGAACAGTACCAGATCGCCGCGGGTCAGCAGCGCATTGGTCACGACCTTGTTCGCCGCGGAAGTGCCGTTAAGCACGAAGTAGGTTTTATCGGCATTGAAGACTTTTGCCGCAAATTTCTGCGCGTGCTTCGCCGAACCTTCATGGATCAGCAGATCGCCGAGCTTGACGTCGGCGTTGCACATGTCAGCGCGAAAAACGTTCTCGCCGAAAAACCTGTAGAACTGGCGGCCCGCGGGATGCTTTTTAAAGAACGCGCCATGCTGATGGCCGGGACAGGCGAAAGTGCTGTTGTCCATCTCAACGTACTGGCTAAGCGTATTGAAAAATGGCGGCAGCAGTTTCTCTTCATAGCCGCAGGCGGCCGCTTCCAGCTCCAGCCACTCCTGCTCTTTGCCGCTAATCACCGCGACGACTCCTTCCGGTTTATCCGTTTGCGTTTCGCTAAATAGATAGACCGGCAGATTGAATCCGCTGCGCTTGAGCAGGGCCAGGATACCGCTGCGGCTATCCGCCGCGGTGATGACGACCGCTGCCGCATCGGTAAAATCAGTGCTGTCCAGCGCCACAACCTGACGATGGGTGGACAGACGGGAGACCAGCTCGCAGCTGGCGGCAATGTGCATAGATTTCATAAGCGCAAATGCCCGTATCGGGAGTGTAAAAATCTCAGGCAAAGGTGGAGCCTTGCCCAACGAGGTGTCCGGGTCTGACGGAATTCAGCTCCGACCGCCGGACATCAGTAAAAGCAGACGCGTCCGATCTTACTGTTGTCCTACAGTGAGCATACGTGGCCTTCACCGCATGGTGAACAGGGAGAGTAAGGAACGAGGCAAACCGCGCAGCAGTACGCAGCGGCAACGGCGATGTAATGGCGATGTCGTCATCCCGGCGGCCTCAGGGTAAAGAGGTGAAAATCCGCGCAATCATGGCACCTTTCCGAAAGTGGCGCAAGATGAAATCCATATGCATTATCCCCACGTATCCGCAAGCCTTAGCGGCGAAACAACGTCATAATAATGCGGACATCAGGAATAATTAACAGGAGTTTACTTTGGTTATAGGGCCATTTATTAACGCCAGCGCGGTGCTTGTCGGCGGCGTACTGGGCGCGCTGCTGAGCCAACGATTGCCGGAACGGATCCGCACCTCGATGACCTCGATTTTTGGGCTGGCATCACTGGGGATTGGTATTTTACTGGTCATCAAGTGCGCCAACCTGCCGGTGATGGTGCTGGCGACGCTGGTCGGCGCGCTGCTCGGCGAAGTGTGTAATATGGAGAAAGGCATCAATACCCTGGTAAGCAAACTCCAGCAGCTATTGTCGCCAAAGGGCAGGAAAAAGGCCTCGGCCCACGAGTCTTATATTCAGAGCTACGTGGCGATCATCGTGCTGTTTTGCGCCAGCGGTACCGGCGTTTTTGGCGCCATGCGCGAAGGAATGACCGGCGACGCCAGTATCCTTATCGCCAAAGCGTTTCTCGACTTTTTCACCGCCACGATTTTCGCCTGCACGCTGGGGCTGGCGGTGTCGGCAATCTCGGTGCCAATGCTGCTGATTCAGTTGAGTCTGGCGGCTTGCGCCTCGCTTATCATGCCGCTGACCACGCCGATGATGATGGCCGACTTCAGCGCCGTCGGCGGTATGCTGCTGGTGGCGACCGGCCTGCGTATCTGTGGGATTAAGATGTTCGCGGTGGTCAATATGCTCCCCGCCCTGCTGCTGGCAATGCCGATTTCGGTCGCGTGGACGGCCTTTTTTGCCTGACGACGCGTGCTTTTACGGCAAAGTGGTGATAGATTGTGCAGTCTGCTGCGAAATTTATAAATTTCGTTGACGAGGCGCGGTGAATCAGGTTTAATGCGCCCCGTTGCCCGGATAGCTCAGTCGGTAGAGCAGGGGATTGAAAATCCCCGTGTCCTTGGTTCGATTCCGAGTCCGGGCACCACTATTTAAAGAACCCGCCCCAAAGGCGGGTTTTTGCTTTTCTGCGGGCCGGACTCTCCATCGAACTGCGTTCGATTATTCGCCGCAACGCGGCTCACCCCTTCGGGGCCAGCGCGACAAGCGCGCTGTTCAACGCCTGCGGCGTTAGTCCGAGTCCGGGCACCACTATTTAAAGAACCCGCCCAAAAGGCGGGTTTTTGCTTTTCTGCAGCCGGACTCTCCATCGAACTGCGTTCGATTATTCGCCGCCAGCACAACCGCGTTAAAGCTGATGAACGACCTGCTGCAGAATACCCATGTTAGCCTGGTCCAATACCCGTTCATCCCAACCCATTTCTGAGCTCGAAACCGCAACACTCCAGGCTGAATTTGTACCCTTCGGCAAAATTTTGGCTCTGATCTCGTGGTTTACGGTAACAAAGTCCTGAGTGACCAAACGTTGAATCGGGGCCAGGTTTGCATGTACTACCTGACTTCCTGAACCGACGCCAAAACGTAACGGATGTGACTTCATTTCATTGTTGAGCGCCGTTTCTGCTTTTGTCTTATCCGAATAGACCTTGTTGTTGAGGCCCTGGAAGAAATCATTCAGTTTGTTTCTTAGCTTGGCGATAGACTTGATGGTTTCGAGGAAATCTTTATTCGTCGCCACCTGAACATCGGAAAAATTATTACGGAGCAACGCCATCGCGCCAGCGGCCAGGCCGGTCGCGCCGACAGAAGATAACGCATAACGCGCCGCTATACCCGAAAGCGACGAACCCGCCTGCGAGGCGGCGATGGCGGCGGTACCTGCGCCAAAAGAAGCGAGACCGCCAATGCCTGCCAGTATTTTACCGGCCACATCGTAATAGCTTTTTGTCTGATCCCGGTAGACGTTGCCGCCGTAACCATACATATGCGCGGGCGTTGTTCTGAAGCGATCAAAAAACGCAGCATGATTGCTCATGGTGGCAGTACGACGACTGGCCCCCGTCAGAGATTCCAGTTCGTATTCTTCGTCACGTTGTCTTCTGGCAGGCTCTTTACTGGCAGCAAGCAAGCGCTCATAGGTATCCATAATCGTGCGATCCGAAGCGTTCTCAAACTGACTCAACGTTCCTTTATCCAGTTCATTGACGAATGAAATAATAATATCCAGCTGCTTTGCGTCAAACCGGGAATGATCGGAGAGAACCGCATTTATCTCGGAGGTAATATCTGGCATTGCAGGCGCTCCAGCGTCGATTAAATTTCTTTATTCTGTTTGATATCCCAACCCGATTTAGTTTCTGCGCCTTTGGTCCCTTGAGAAGACTGCTCCCAATAATGCAGATTAACTTTAGATGCCTGAAACAGGTAATTCACCATAATAGTGTCGGTATGACCCACACCGCTAAAACTGGTTTTCGTCACCAGAACATCTTCAAGGACAACACGCGAATACTCAATTTGCGAGCCGCCGGCTTTGCAAATTGATAGTTCGACTTTAGCGACATGTTTACCGCTAGCGCAAAACTTGAGAACTGCCGGCGTTGCTTTATCTATCAATGCTTGTACCGAAAGGTCCTGAAAATTAACTTTACCCGCCCCACCACCGCCGCCAACGCTCATATTCCCAGGTTGCTCAGCCGCCCAGCTAAATGACAAAACATCTATCCAATTTTTATGATTTGAGTCGTTAGATTCACCGGTTACCCCATCAACCTTCAGATACATATCAATAGCCATAACAGTCCCTATATTGCATGTTTTAAGAAAAGGAGCCCCCTAATAAGCTAGTTTAAATTTTGCAGATTTAAATGAAGAACACATTACACAAACAAAACCAGGAATAATCTCAGCATCAGTATTCGTTTTGCAAAAGGCTAACATTAACCTTAACGACTACCTTTTTAATCTCCTGCGGCAGTGTCGTAATACATCCAGGTTTATGCGGCTCACCAGGCATAAATATCACGAAATTACCAGGCCGTAGTGTAATGGCCTGCTGATTTTCAATCGCATTACACAACTGATAATCCTCTTCAACGTGTATCGCTTCGCACTGCTGTGCACAATTTACCATTCCCCACAGAATACGTTCTTCACCGCTTAGCAACAGTTGAATATCGATATATTGCGCATGCTGTTCCGATTTTTTACTTTCCGCTGGCTGGGTAGTAAATACCATGACGTTCATAAAAATATCGTCACCGCGTAGATTGAAACGTCCAGGAGATTTCTCCTGTGGACAAGCGGCTACCGCCAGCATCAACGCTTCGGCTAAAACGGGATGTATCCCGGAGGCGGTTAGCGTTCCAATATCACCTGCTATCATGAGTTATTCTCCCGAGCCAGTAACACCGCTCCCAGCAATCCCGCGTCATGTCGGTAATGCGCGGGTTGTAACATTACGTGATATACCGATGGTTCCTGCGCAAGGTAAGCTCTCACCATCTCCAGATAACCTTCCGCCAGGCCGATGCTGCCACCGACCACCACGCGCTGGCAATCCGTTGTCGCTTTTACATCAGCGATCAATCTCGCTAAGGTCTGTGCCGAACGGTGAATAAGCCCAATAGCCTGCTCATCATCCTGCCCGGCACGGATGAAAATCGTTTTCGCATCACATCCGCTGAGTTCTCCCTGAGCGGCGGCCGCCATTCCACGTCCGGAAGCAACAGCCTCTACGCAGCCGCGCCGACCACAACCGCATAGCGGTCCATTCGGGTCCGCTAACGTATGGCCCAGATGGCCGGCGAGACCGCCATTCCCGGTGATTAGCCGACCATTACTCACTACGCCGCCCCCTACACCTGTGGATACCGTGATGAAAACCATGTCGCGACATTCATCCCCCAGAACATGGTATTCCGCCCATGCCGCAGCTTGCGCATCGTTAACCGCCAGTGTGGGTAGGCCGGTGATTTTTTCCAGCGTCTGCGTCAGCGGAAAATGCTGCAAACCGCCCAGATTATAGGGATTGATGGCCGACAGCACGCCGCCGCTAATTATTCCGGTAGAGGCAATTGCCACTCGCTGGGCGCGAGCAAACAACGGCACGATCAGCTCTTGCAGCGCCGAACATAGCGCTTCCGGCATTTTGCTGGCGGGTGTCGGCAACTCACGGCGTTTAAGGAGGTTCAGGTCATCATCCACCAGCGCGGCGGCGAGTTTGGTTCCGCCGATATCAATAGCAAGCGTAGTCATGACACCGCCTTTTTTAACGCCGAGTTATACCACTGGCAGATATGCTCAAGACGAGTGATGGCAGAGCCAACGGTCACGGCCCATGCCCCCTGGCGCATCGCAGTTGCCGCCTGCGCCGGGGTATTGTAGCGCCCCTCCGCAATCACCCGGCATCCAGCCTCGCTGAGTGTTTTCACCAGAGCGAAATCGGGTTCTTCCGGCGTTTTCACCGTCGTGTAGCCAGAAAGCGTCGTCCCGATAATGTCGGCCCCCTGCTGCTGGCAAGCCATCCCATCTTCAAAAGTTGAACAGTCGGCCATCGCCAGCAAAGCATGCTGATGAATTCGCGCCAGCAGTGCCGCAACGGTAACCGGACGCAGGCGATCGGTACCATCCACGGCGATAATATCCGCCCCGCCTTTCGCCAGCGCATCAACATCTTCAAGGAACGGGGTGATCCGGACTGGCGAATCGTCGAGATCGCGTTTCATAATCCCGATGATAGGAATAGAAACGACGGCGCGGGTGGCGCGTAAATTATCAATACCTTCAATACGCAGCGCGACCGCCCCTGCCTGCTCCGCCGCCAGGGCCATCGCAGTGACAATTTCAGGCTTATCCAGCGGGCTATTTGGCACAGGCTGGCAGGAAACTATCAAACCACCAGATTGCGCAATGTTTTGATTAAGCTGTTCAAGTAGAGACATCATCATATCCTTAGGCAAACATTCGTGATTGGCCGGGCGCCATGGTTAATTTTTACTTTTCGCTAATGTGCTTTTGCCGCGACCAAACGGCACTGCGCCGCTGAACGGTTTGCCATCGATCGCATCATGGGTACGCATGGCTTCCGGGCGGATCCACCGCTGGACGCGGGTTGGCATATCAAGCCCGATGAGTAAGATCACCACGAACGTCAGGCTAAAGGAGAGCGAACCCAGCGCGGTGCCTAAATCCAGGCGTTGAGCAATTAACGCCCCGAGAATCGGCGCTAACGCGCCGCCCAAAGCACCGACGTTGTAAGTAAATCCCAGACCCGCAGCACGCTGATCGGTTTCGAAATAACCGCCGATCAGCTTCGGTAAGATCCCTGAAATTCCTTGACCCAGCATTTGCTGGAAGAACAGTAACAAACCGAGTACCCAGACATTGGTGCCGCCTATCGCAAATACCGGAACGATCAGCAGTTGCGAAGCCAGTAAACTGCAAACGTAAGCTTTACGGGTCCCCAGCCAGTCGCCGAGGAAACCGCCGACGCAGCAGCCGACAGCTGCACCAAAACCGCTAAAGAACAATACGTTAGCAACAGTATGTGGATCATAGGCCAGTTCAGTTTTCAGATAAGTAGGTAGCAGCGCCTGAATCGGCCAGGAGTAGAGGAAAGCGAAGAGCACCACCACCATCAACATCACGCCGGTCGGCCAGCGTTTACCGCTGCTTTGCACCATGAAACTGATGAAGATAATGGCGCATACCAGGCCCAGCAGCGCAACCAACCCGGCGATACGCGCCTCGCCGGCAAAGCAGTACCATAACGACGCGCCTGCCACAAAGGTCATGATGATGTTTAGCACCCGATGCTGGCCGCGATAGAGAATATCGACCATCGTACGTACCGGCGCTTTACCTTCGTGCTTCTCTTTCCAGTCTTCCGCTTCCGGAATGTTTTTACGCAGCCAGAGGGCAAAAACGATGGGGACAATACCGATGAAAAAGAGCGCACGCCAGCCCCAAACGGGCACCACCAGACTATAAACCTGCGCGGCGACGACGGCGCCAACCGAGAAGCCAGAGATCAGAAATCCACTCGCCTTGTTCCGCAAATGTTTCGGCCAACTTTCAATAACATAGGTGGCGCTGGAGCCATATTCTCCCGCCATGCCCATCCCAATAACCAGCCGGGCAATAAAGAGAGAGGTGTAACCAGGGGCAAAACCACAGGCCAGCGTACCCAACGAAAAAAGAACAATGCTGGTCACCATCGCCAGGCGGCGACCGTAGCGATCCCCCATTGCCCCGAGCATCAAGCCGCCAAACCAGCGAGAGATAAAAGCGGCGGAAATCAGGCTTGCCGCCTGCACCGTCGTTAAACCGAATTCCCCCTGAACCTCAGTGAGCACCAGGGCGATTAAGACAAAATCAAAACCATCAAGCAAATACCCTAACCAGGCAGCGGAAAATGCCCGCCACTGCGCCCGGTTAAGATGACGATACCACGGGATATTCTGGGTTGTTGTACTCATGGTGAGTCTCCCGCGATGGGCTGCGCCCACTCGCTTTGGTATGAATTGAATATCGTTGTTGCCGGATGACGCCCGCTTCAGATGTCTGATTAAATCTCTCATCGAAAGCGCAATTTATGAGCGTCTCCGGCGAGAAATCAGCCGCGCTCCTGCATTAGCTGCTGCGCCAGCGCTTTCAATTCGGCCTGGAATTTATCCTCTACCGGCGCAAACGGTTTACGGCAAAGTGGTACGGAGAGCACATCCATATAGTGCAGCACCGTTTTCAGTCCACGAAATACGCCCACTTTGACTAACAGATCGATGACCTTATTACACTCATGCTGCAGCTGCTGCGCCTTCGCGGTGTCGCCCTCTTTCAGCGCCTGCACGATCCCCAGATAGCGCCAGGCCATAATGTTATAGGTACTACCGATCCCGCCGTCAGCGCCCGCCAGCAAGCCGGAAGCGAAAATTTCGTCATAGCCGTTGTAGAGCACCAGTTCCGGATGCGCGCGACGGATTTGCTCCATTTGATAGAGATCGCCAGACGTTTGTTTTAACGCGCCCACCCCCGGTAATGTCACCAGTTGGTTAATCTGCTCTAAGGTCAGTTTTACCCCACTCAGCGCCGGAATGTTGTAGACCACCATCGGTATCCCATCAGCAGAATCAATGATTGCGCGATAATGATCGCAGTGCTCTTCAAAGCTGAACGGGTAGTAGAACGGCGTTACCGCGGAAACCGCATCAAAACCATAGCGCTTAGCCGCCGCCGCCAGCTGCTGGCTTTCCGCCGTACTGACGCAACCAACATGCGCAATTAAGGTAATTTTCCCTTTCGCCTCTTCCGCTACGATTTCAAGGACTTCTTCGCGCTCGGACAGGCTCTGAACGAAAGCCTCCCCGGTCGATCCGCCGACGTAAACCCCATCAACGCCCTGCTCAATATTGAAACGTACTAACCGACGCAGGCTCGCCCGATCGATGTTCTGCTGTGCGTCGAATGGGGTCAGAAGCGCGGGCATCACGCCACGTAAATGGCTAACCATATATACCTCGTAATGATATTTGACTGGATTAACTATGTACCTTTATACCTGTTATACCAGATCATTTTTAAAGCAGTACAATAGGGAAAGCTTATTGTGCGATCGAGTTCACTAAACCGATCGCGAAGCAGGGATCATTTAGCGGATTTTTTGGATTTACCTAAGGCACGCCAGGTGGCGGAAACACTTTTGAGGTGGGTTTGCAACGCACGATCGGCTTCGTCCGGATCGCGATCGCGTATGGCGTTAAATATGGCGATATGCTCTTGAAAACTGACGTTATTGTGATGATGAAGCTCTTGCTCCGACACTTTCGGCCGCGCAGCGATTAGCCAGTCAAGCAAAGCAACATGCGTCGCCATAAAGATAGGGTTGCCGGGGATCTCCGCCAGCACGCGGTGGAAATCGACGTCTGAGCGAATAAATTGCGCGTTATCATCCAGCGACTGGCCGTTAATCTCCAGCGCCTTGCTTAACAGGGAAATCTGCTCATCCGTGGCGTTCTCAGCCGCATAGCGCACCAGGCTTGATTCGAAAAAAAGACGTAACTGCTCGAAATGCGCGATACCGCCAGGCGCGGAGAGAAAATCCTTCGCCAGCCCGGAAAGCTCGGAAATGATGGTGTCCGCCGACGGTCTCGAGACTCGCGCACGTTCGCCATTGTTGATTTGCACCAGGCCCTTACGCTTGAGCGCAGCCAGCGCTTCACGTACCGACGGGCGCCCGACGTTAAAAAACGCCATCAGCTCACGTTCCGAAGGAAGCTGTCCACCTTCGCCAAACTCGCCGCGACGAATCATCTGCTCCAACTCTTCTTCCACCATTTCAGACAACTTTTTGCGCGCCAGTGGGCGTCGGCGCAGGCTGTTGCCGATAGTTTCCTGGGTGTCATCTGACGAGTGATCGAACGCGCTCATAAGTATCGTTTAACCTGGAAAAAAGAGAAAAAGTTTCGCTTTTTCATCATATCACAAATCATACGCGGGTAATGAACAGCGGTAAGCAGCCGCTTTCCGCAATAAAAAAATAACCGATTGGCCTTTGTTCCTGCAGAACAACATCACTTACCGGAACCCATCGCCCCTCCTGAAAAGCTCACCTGCGATTTGTCCTATAAACGTTTACCCGTTCCATTAAGTTTTTACTTATCATTGCAATTTGCAAATGATATTGGTAATTATTCTCATTAGCATTTGCATTGGTGATTTCTTTGGCAAGGTATACCGAGGCCGTATGGGAACGAGCATCGCCTGAACAACGGCGCTTTGTCCCTTACCGACCCGCGAAGGCGACGCTATCAGGATGATGCGACACGGTGTCTTCAGGAATTACGGACATCGCCCAGCGCGTTGACCAGCCTCTCACCCGGCAAATGCGGTCTCACAAGCCGCCGTGGCAGTGCGGCGGCGCGTCAGGCCGTTCATCAGGACAATGACGCGCAAGCGTTAATGGAAGTCGGGACAGGGAATTCCCGATTCGTCAGCGTGCGCTACGGATTCACCGCCTGCGATAGGGTCGCCGGCGTTGCCGTGCGTCGCGCTGGCGAAACTAAAAAATGGCGCAGCGCCAGGCACAGCCGGGTTAACGATAGTTAACGTCGCGCTGGCCGGCATATTGACTGCGTCGACTTCCTGAATTAGTTCGTCAAGCGGAGAGGGATTTTCTCATGCGCATTCTGTTTGTTGGCCCACCACTCTATGGGCTGCTATACCCGGTGCTGTCTTTGGCGCAGGCATTTCGCGTTAACGGTCACGAAGTGCTGATCGCCAGTAGCGGTAAATTCGCCCAAAAGGCGGCCGAGGCAGGGCTGGTGGTGTTTGATGCCGCGCCCGGCTTCGATTCGGAGGCCGATTATCGCCGCCGCGAGGCGCAGCGGAAGGAAAGTAACATCGGCACCAAAATGGGCAACTTCTCGTTCTTCAGCGAAGAGATGGCCGACCAACTGGTGGAGTTTGCCGGACACTGGCGGCCCGACCTTATCGTCTATCCTCCCCTCGGCGTCGTCGGGCCGCTGATCGCCGCCAAATACGATATCCCGGTGGTCATGCAAACTGTCGGCTTCGGCCACACCCCCTGGCATATCAAAGGTGTGACGCGCTCGCTCGCTGACGCCTACCGCCGCCACGGCGTCGAAGGTCCGCCGCAGGATATGGCGTGGATCGACGTGACGCCGCCGAGTATGAGCATCCTGCAAAACGATGGCGAACCGATCATTCCCATGCAATACGTGCCGTATAACGGCGGTGCGGTTTGGGAAGAATGGTGGGAACGCACGCCCGATCGCAAACGGCTACTGGTCAGCCTGGGCACCGTCAAACCGATGGTCGATGGCCTCGATCTGATCTCCTGGGTGATGGATTCCGCCAGTGAAGTCGATGCCGAGATCATTCTGCATCTCTCAGCCAATGCGCGCTCCGATCTACGCGCGTTGCCGTCAAACGTTCGCCTGGTTGACTGGATCCCGATGGGCGCCTTCCTCAACGGCGCCGATGGTTTTATCCATCACGGCGGCGCTGGCAACACCCTGACGGCGCTGCACGCGGGTATTCCACAGATCGTTTTCGGCCAGGGGGCCGATCGCCCAGTAAACGCCCGCGCGGTAGTCGATCGCGGCTGCGGGATCATCCCCGGCGACGGAGGTCTGTCGAGCAGCATGATCAATGCTTTCCTCGACGATCGCGCATTACGTACGGCCTCTGAAGAGGTGGCGGCGGAAATGGCGGCGCAGGCCTGCCCAACCGAGGTGGCGAAAGAACTGGCCGCCATGGCGCAAAAAGGGTAATGGCCGCCGTGGCGGATTTCATCTTTAAATTGACGGAGGAGGCTTAATGCCTGCGACTCACTCTCCCACACCCGCGCGGTCCTGGATAATCCGCCTTGCGCGCGTGTGCTGGGAACGTAAGAAACTTAGCGCTATCGTGGTGGTGGCGTCGGTGTCGACCATTCTGCTGGCCGCGCTGACGCCGCTACTGACGCGGCAGGCGGTAAATGATGCGCTGGCGGGAAATCCTACCCGCCTGCCGTGGCTGGCCTGCGGGCTGCTACTGATCGCCTTTTTTGATTTCATCGGTAACTATGTACGACGCGGCTATGCTGGCGAGCTATCGCTGTGGGTGCAGCACACCCTGCGAGGACGAGCGTTCGACAGTATTCAAAAGCTCGATGGCGCAGGCCAGGATGCGCTGCGTACCGGACAGGTGATTTCACGGACCAATAGCGATCTGCAGCAAATGCATACCCTATTGCAGATGGCTCCGGTACCGCTGGCGGTATTTACCTACTACATCGCCGGTATTGCCGTGATGCTGTGGATGTCGCCGGCCATGACGCTAATCGTGGTCTGCGTGCTGGCGTGTCTTGCCATTACCGCGCTGCGCGCCCGTCGTCGGGTATTCGCTCAGACGGGGCTGGCTTCAGACCGGCTGGCGAATCTGACCGAGCACATGCGCGAAGTTCTGGCGCAGATCTCGGTGGTGAAATCCTGCGTGGCGGAACTGCGCGAAACGCGCTGGCTGGATCGTCAGTCGCGGCAGATGGTGCGCGTGCGCATCGGCGCGGCCATTTCGCAGGCGATGCCTGGCGCTACCATGCTGGCGCTACCGGTACTCGGGCAAATCGTTCTACTGTGCTACGGCGGCTGGTCAGTGATGCACGGGCGAATTGACCTCGGGACCTTCGTGGCCTTTGCCAGTTTCCTCGCCATGTTGACCGGACCTACCCGCGTGCTGGCGTCGTTCCTGGTGATCGCCCAACGTACCCAGGCATCCGTAGAACGGGTATTCGCTCTGATCGACACCCGTTCGCAAATGGTTGACGGTAGCGAAGCGCTCAATGGTCGCGTTATTGGCCTGCAGCTAGAAAAAGTGAACTTCGGTTATGGCGGCGGCAGCCGTATCCTGAGCGACGTTTCCTTCTCCCTACAGGCGGGTGAAACGCTGGCGGTAGTCGGCGCGTCGGGATCCGGTAAATCGACGCTGCTAATGCTGCTGGCGCGCTTTTACGATCCCAGCGCTGGCGATATTTGGCTAAACACCAGCACCGGTCGGCAGAACCTTCGCGATCTCAAGCTTGAGGCGTTGCGCCGTCAGGTGGGGGTGGTATTTGAAGACGCCTTTCTGTTTGCCGGAACGGTCGCGGAAAATATCGCCTACGGCCACCCGCAGGCGACGATGGAAGATATTCGCCGCGCGGCGGCGGCGGCAGGCGCCAGCGAGTTTATCAATGCCTTACCGAAAGGCTTCGATACCCGCCTAACCGAGCGCGGCACTAACCTCTCCGGTGGACAGCGGCAACGCATCGCGCTGGCGCGGGCGCTGATTACCGCACCGGAACTGTTGATTCTCGATGACACCACATCGGCGGTAGATGCCGGTACCGAAGCGGAGATCAATGCCGCGCTGGGTCGTTACGCCGATGACCAGCACATGCTGCTGGTGATTGCCCGCCGCCGGGCAACGCTGCGGTTGGCCAGTCGAATTGTGGTGTTGGATAAAGGGCAAGTGGTGGACATCGGCAGCCAGGCTGAGCTTGAGTCTCGCTGCCCGGCGTTCCGCGCGCTGATGACCGGCAACGGGGATTTCCTCGAACCTGGCGCCGGCGGCTGCCGCGATCTTTGGCCAACAACGCCAGCGATGCAGAACGAGGAGCCGCAAGCGTTGCCGGAAGTTGACGGCAACGGTTTTGTCGCCCGCATGACCCGCGTGCCGGAACAGGCGGTTCAACAGGCGCTGGCCGGAGAGGGACGGAGATTGACCTCGCTGCTGCGGCCGGTGGCGTGGATGTTCATCATCGCCGCCCTGCTGATCGCGCTGGATTCTGCCGCTGGCGTCGGCGTGTTAATACTGCTGCAGCGCGGTATTGACTCGGGGGTTGCCGCAGGCGATATGGCGACTATCGGCGTCTGCGCCCTGCTCGCCCTGTGCCTGGTGGTCATAAGCTGGTGTTGTTATTCACTACAAACCATCTTCGCCGCCAGAGCGGCGGAGTCGGTTCAACATACGGTACGCTTGCGCAGCTTCGGCCATATGCTGCGTCTTGCCCTCCCCTGGCATGAAAAGCACGTTGATTCACGCCTGACCCGGATGACCGTCGATGTCGACTCCCTCGCCCGCTTTCTGCAAAACGGCCTTGCCGGCGCGGCCACCAGCCTGGTCACGATGTTCGCCATCGCCGCGGCTATGTTCTGGCTCGACCCCATTCTGGCGCTGACGGCCTTAAGCGCAGTACCGATAGTCGCGCTGGCGACCTGGGTTTATCGTCGCCTGAGCTCTCCAGCCTATGCCCAGGCGCGCCTTGAAATCGGCAAGGTGAATAGCACTCTGCAGGAGAAAGTCTCCGGCCTGCGCGTCGTGCAATCCCATGGTCAACAGGAGCAAGAGGCCGCCCGGCTGCGCGCATTATCGGATCGCTTCCGCGCCACCCGTGTACGCGCGCAGAAATATCTTGCGGTCTACTTCCCCTTCCTGACCTTCTGTACCGAGGCCTCCTATGCCGCCGTGCTTCTGGTTGGCGCATCGAGGGTGGCCGAAGGCGAAATGACCGCCGGGGTGCTGGCGGCATTCTTCCTGTTGCTGGGGCAGTTTTATGGCCCGGTACAGCAATTATCCGGGATTGTGGATTCCTTCCAGCAGGCGACGGCCAGCGGTAAACATATTGATGAACTGTTGGCGACCGAAGAGACGGAAAACGTCACCCCTTCCTCCACCCAGCCGGCCACGGGTGCATTACAGCTTGATGAAGTTACCTACCGTTATCCCGGCAGCGCTGAGCCAGCGCTGGACAAGCTCACCCTAACCATCCCCGCGGGCAATGTCGTGGCGGTCGTTGGCCGCAGCGGCGCCGGGAAGTCGACATTGATTAAACTTATCGCCGGACTCTATTCGCCCACCAGCGGGACCATCGGCATTGGAGAACGACAGATGACGGAGGCAACCCTTGCCGATTACCGCCGTCAGATCGGGCTGGTCGATCAAGATGTTGCGCTCTTTAGCGGCGATATTGCGGAGAATATACGTTATTCGCGGCCATCCAGCAGCAATGCCGAAGTTGAGATCGCTTCACGGCAGGCAGGCCTGTTTGAGCTGGTACGTCAGCTCCCGCAAGGTTTCCGCACGCCAGTCAATAACGGCGGCGCGGATTTATCCGCCGGACAACGTCAGTTGATTGCGCTGGCTCGCGCCCAGTTGGCGAATGCCCACGTCCTGCTGCTCGATGAAGCCACATCGCGCCTGGATCGCCGCGCGGAAGAGCGCCTCATGTCTTCGTTAACCGAAGTCGCCCGTGCCAGAAAACGCCTGGCGCTAATCGTGGCGCACCGCCTGACCACTGCCCAGCGCTGCGATCTGATCGCCGTTGTCGATAAAGGGCGGCTCGCAGAATACGGTACACACGAGCAATTACTTGCGGCGAACGGCCTCTACGCCCGCTTATGGCGCGATAGCGTCGGCCCGGCAGATGCACGCAACCAACACGACATAACGGGAGAAATCGTGGGATAGTGATGGTAAGCGTTAGACCTTAATCAACACGCCTAAAGCGGCTGTTCGCTGAACAGCCGCTTTAGCTATTTTTACTGGTAGCATGATTTTTCAAAGAGATAGAATGTTCAATATCAATCCACATCCGCCGGTTTCAGCGGCTATCGCCGGCCTGCGCCGCCAGTTGGCTACCGGCAACATTACCGATCTTTCTCATTTCTGGCAGCAGGCCGCATCGCTGCCGGTACCGCTAGTAACAACGGTGGACGGCGCAGCCGATGAACGTGAAGTCACTTTTTTGTGGCGCGCCCGCCATCCGCTCAGAGGCGTTTATCTGCGATTAAACCGGGTAACCGACAAAGAAAAGGTGTCACAGGGATTGATGATGCCGGTTCCCGCAACGGATATCTGGACCCTGACGCTGCGCCTGCCGGCCAGCTATTGCGGCTCTTATTCACTGGTGGAGATCCCACCAGGCACGCCGGAAGAGGTTGTTAACCAGCTTGGGAGCCGCTTTGCCGCTCTCGCCGGACAGGCCGATCCGCTCAATAAGACGCCGGGGATCGCTATTCGCGACGGCGTGCGGGAGTCGGTGCTGGCGCTTGATAACGCCCCCGCTCAATCCGAATGGCGCGGAGGCCGCCACGCCGGCACCTTGCTGACCTCAGAACGGATCGTTGCCGGGCAATCACGGCAGGTGCGCCTGTACCTGCCCGCGGTTGATAAGTCGCAGCCGTTGGGGCTGGTGGTGCTACCCGATGGCGAAACCTGGTTCGATCATCTTGGGGTGTGCGCAGCCATCGACGCCGCGATCGATAGCCGCCGCATTGTTCCCGTGGCGCTGCTGGGCATCGACAATATCGATGAGCGCGAGCGCACCACGATACTCGGCGGGCGCAGCGAACTGATACGGGACGTCGCGGAACATCTCCTGCCGACCATTCGCCGCGAACAGCCGCGACAAAAATGGGCGGATCGCTCACGCACTGTCCTGGCCGGGCAGAGCCTCGGCGGCGTCAGCGCGCTGATGGCCGCCCGCCATGCGCCGGAAACTTTCGGTCTGGTGCTCAGCCATTCGCCTTCCATGTGGTGGACGCCAGATGGCGGCAGTCGCCCCCATTTATTTAGCGCAACCGATACTTCTTGGGTCAGCGAACATGTGTTGTCTGCGCCGCCGCGTACTGTACGTATCCGCCTGTGTGTGGGCTCACTGGAAGGTTCGACGGTGCCTCACGTCCAGCGGCTTCATCAGCAGCTACAGGCGTCCGGCGTTGATAGTCATTGCGCCATTTACACCGGCGGGCACGATTACGCCTGGTGGCGCGGCGCCTTGCTTGATGGGCTCGGCTTACTGCAGGGTTGACTTGACCAGCAAGCGCTTTCAGGCAACTGTATGTGCTTTCTGAATAACGAAAATTTCACCTGCGGAAAAGGAATAATCATCAGATGTATGCCCGCGAGTCTCGCTCTACGCGCCCGCGCAAGGCGCTTTTTGCCGTTCTTTCTTGCCTCACCCTCAGCTATAGCGCTTCAGGCTTAGCAAAACCGGATATGCAGCCGTTGGGGCCCAATATCGCCGATAAGGGTTCAGCGTTTTACCACTTCAGCGTCAATCAGTTCGATTCCGCCGACGGCGCTCGCCACTATCGGGTATGGACGGCCATACCGAATAAAGCCGCGCCACCAACGGGCTATCCCGTGCTATATATGCTTGATGGTAATGCGGTAATGGATCGCCTGTCTGACGAACTACTCAAGCAGCTGGCGGCGCAATCGCCGCCGGTGATCGTCGCGGTCGGTTATCAGACCAACCTGCCATTCGATCTTAACGGCCGGGCCTACGACTATACGCCGGCAGTCAGAAAGAATAATGAAACATATGCTGGCCGCAAAAGCGGCGGCAGTGAAGACTTCCGTCAATTACTGGAAACGCGTATAGCCGCTAAGGCGGAGCAAGGGCTGAAAATCAACCCACAGCGCCGCGGCCTGTGGGGCCACTCATACGGCGGCCTGTTCACGCTCGACTCCTGGCTTTCGTCCTCGTTCTTCCATTCATATTACAGCGCCAGTCCTTCGCTTGGCCGGGACAACTTTGCCCTGCTGAACCGAATCACGGCGGTCGAGCCTGCATCATATTGCGCCAAAAGCCTGGCCATTATGGAGGGTTCGGCGACGCCGGGTGATAACCGGGCAACGCACGCCGCTGAAGTGCTAACTAAAGTACATGCCACCCTCGCCACGCTGAAAGAGAAAGGGGTTAATGCCGCCTTTTGGGATTTCCCTGGCCTGGGGCACGGGCCGATGTTTAACGCCTCATTCCACAGCGCGCTGCTGGATATGAGTCGCGAAAAAGCGTCCAACCAGCATAGTTGTCCTTAACCCAGCGTTGATACTGCCCGCGCGGTTGCGGGCAGTATACTGATGAAGATGCGATCAGAATGTCGCCGTCACTCCGGCATAATAGGCCCGGCCGGGTTCGTTATAGGTATTCGCCCCTTCGGATGAACGATAAATCTGTTTATCGAAGATATTGCTGACCCCCACGTTCAGACGCAGATTTTTATTAATATCGTAATTAAAGTTGGTACCAACCAGCGAATAAGCCCCCAGCTCTTTACCCGACAGGCCGCCGGTATCTTCGCTGCGCGACTCCGCATGGGTACGCGGTTTTTGTCTACCATACAGCGTCCAGTTGACGCTGGCGGAAAATGCCTGGGTAATCGTCCAGTCCAGGGAGTTGTTGATGGTGTATTTTGGAATAACCGAGAGCGGGTTGCCGGTATCTTTTTGTTCCGAGGTAATCATGTAAGTGGCGTTGGTATTCCATTTCAGACGATCCTTCACCAGCGGGAACGCCATACTGGCTTCAATGCCGTCCACTAACGCTTTACCGCCGTTCTGCCACTGGAGGATATAAGCGCCGGAAGCGGTTTGCCCGATAATATCATCGCCGGCCACAATCTTATTCTGATAATCGTTACGGAAATAAGTCACGCTGGCATGATAATCGTCGAGGGCAAACTCCAGGCCGATCTCTTTATTCACGCTGATTTCCGGATCGAGATCTTTATTACCAATCAGGTAGCAGCCACCTGAAGTAATATCTTTAGGGCAACCGTTGCCTTTCGAATAGAGCAGATAGCCTTCGCTGGATTGATAGAGGTTTGGCGCTTTAAAGGTTCTGGCAATCCCGGCTTTAATTTTGAAGTAATCACCTAATTCCTGCGACAGGTTCAGGCTGGGGCTAAAGTTGCCGCCGGACTCATTAAGATAATCAAAACGCAGGCCGGGAATAATATTGGTTCCGGGCGTCGGTTCAATATTATCTTCAAAATAGATGGCGCTAATTTGTGAATGATTTTTACTGCTGCGATCCGCCGCTGAACCGGGAATACCGCCAATGTTATTATCATTTACCGATAAACCAGTGGAAGAGGGATCGTCAAGCTCATCGCGGTTCCACTCCGCGCCAACGGTCAGAGTCTGATCGACCCATAGATCCAGCGGAATATTGAGTTCGCCGCTGGTGCGCCAGGAGGTCAGGCGGTTAGTGGTGAATTTCTCATCCGCCGAAATACGCCCTTCGCCGCCGCCGGATAAACCTTCATCCATACGGGTGTTATTGGTTTTTTCGTAATAGACTCCAAAGCGGCTTTGCCCCCAATCCCAGACCCCATTATGGGTAATACCGTAATTCTGCCGATACAGGCGGTTAGTCTCTGCGCCAGATTTCGCCAGGCTTTCGGTCACCGCGCTGGAAGAGCTATTTTGCGTATCGCCAGCGTAGATATTACCCTGACGGCTATATCCGGCTTCAAAATCGAGAATTTGCTGCGGATTCACTTTCCAGGAGACGACACCGTTAATATCTTTGTTGCGTACCCCTTCGTGGCCGGCGGCGTTTTTCGTCCCCGCGGAAGAGTTAATATCCCAGCTGTCGGCATCGGTTTTATTCAGGTTGCCGTACAAACGCATCGTCAACGCATCGCCGGCCAGCGGCCCGCTCAGGCTAAAGTTGGCGCGTCGGGTGGCCCCTTCATCGCTGCTTTCAGGTTGGTTGGTGTATAACGAGAGCGAGCCATGCCAGTCATTGGTTGGGCGTTTAGTAATGATATTCACCACCCCGCCCGCCGCGCCGGAGCCATAGCGCGCCGCCGCCGGGCCGCGAATGACTTCGATACGTTCAACCTGTTCCGGCGGTACCCAGTTAGTATCGCCGCGGGTATCACGCTCGCCGCGCCAGCTATAGCGTACGGAGTTACGCGAGGTCACCGGGACGCCATCAATGAGGATTAAGGTGTTTTCCGGCCCCATACCGCGAATATCGATTTGGCGGTTATTACCGCGGGTGCCTGACGCGCTGTTGCCGGTGAGGTTCACCCCCGGCATTTTGCGAATAATATCGGAGAGGTCGTTGACCGGAGGGTCCTTTTTAATATCTTCGCTGGTAATAATTGAAACGCCCGGCTGCTGCTTAAGTACTTGTTCTGCGGTGGCTTCAACGACCAGCGTTTCATCGCTATCGTCGGAAGATTTGGCGGCGGATAGCGGGCTATTCAGCCCTACCACAAGCGCGGTGAGCGGCCAGAGGATCTTGTTAATTCTCATACCTATTCCCTAATTCATGCCTAACTTAAAGTGGTTGTTCGTTAAGCTCACATCCTTGCCAGGTATTAATATTGTTATTATGTTTTTATTATGAGAATGATAATTAATATCATTTAAGTGAGATTAAGGCAATCCTTGACGCGCTAATAACCAGGCGACATGAGAGGGCGCTACAAAAGTAAAAGGCGCCACTAAGGCGCCTTTAGCAGTCACTGGCTATTTTCCTCTACCACGGATAATAAATATGTTCCGCCTGTTCGCGCGCCGGCGCTTCATCGCCCTGTAACCGCGCCGCCAGGGTGAAAGCAAAATCAAATACCTTGCCCAACCCCCGGCCGCTGAGCAGATTGCCGTCTTCCACGACGTCGGCATCCACGTACACGCCATCGCTCACCTGCTGCCAAAGATCGCCGGAACAGACATAGCGACGCCCCTTCAGCAGCCCATTGCCGCCCAGCACGCGGGCGGCGGCGGAGCAAATCGGGCAGATATATTTACCCGCTTCATCGTGGCGGCGAACGAAGGCAATGACCTCCGCGCTTTTCGCCAGATTAACACTGCCTTCCGGGCCTCCCGGCAACACCACGGCATCAAAGGTTTGATCGAAGCTGGCCTTCAGGGTGCTATCCGCTATCATCGGGATAGCGTGGTAGCTCACCACTTCGCGACTCTCGCCGCAGGCAATTGTCTGCACCGCAATATTCAGACGGCGCAGGATATCGATAGTGACTATCGCTTCCCCCTCTTCAAATCCGGGGGCTAATAACACGGCTACGCTTTTCATCTCGCTCTCCATTCCTTGAGGGTTACCAGTACGGGTACCAAATCTGTCGCAGCCGCGCCAGCAGCTCAAGATAGAAATAGTCACCCCAGCTACAGCATTGATCGACGCCCTTGCCGCTGCCCATGTGATATACCGAGTGCTGCAGCAACCCTTCGGTAGGGTCATCGTCGTGGGCCAGGTAGTTGTCGGTCAGCGATAGCGCAATGCGTAGCGCCATCTCTTCGTAATACGCGCGGTTGGCGTCGAGCGTTGGCAGCGCTTTGACCAGCTCCAGCAGGCCGCAGGCGGCAATCGCCGCGGCCGAACTGTCGCGCACGGCATCGGTGCCGAGCAGCGCCAGATCCCAATGGCAAACATCATCTTCCGGCAGGCGGTTGAGGAAGTAGTGCGCCAGGCTGCGCGACAGTTCAACCATCTGCTTATCGCCGGTGTGCTGATAGCTCAGCAGGAAACCGTAAATGCCCCACGCCTGGCCGCGCGACCAGCATGAAGTATCGCTGTAGCCCTGATGAGTGTTACCAAAGCGCGGCTCGCCGGTCTGCACATCCATATAGTAGGTGTGATAAGTCGAAGCGTCTTCACGCACGATATAGTTTGCCGCCTGCCCGGCGTGCGCCGTTGCCGCCTGCGCGTAGCGCGGGTCGCCGGTCTGCTCGCTGGCCCAGTACAGCAGCGGCAGGTTCATATTGCAGTCGATGATCATTCGCCCCTGCTGCTCCGGATCGTTTAAGTCGCCCCACGCCTGGATAATTTTGGCCGTCGGGTTAAAACGCTCCATCAGGCGCTCTGCAGCCAGCAGCGCCGACTGGCGAGCGGCTTCATTGCCGGTGAGCCGCCAGGCGCTGATGCAGGAGAGCGAATAAAGGAAGCCGAGGTCGTGGGTCGCGGTGTCGATACGCTGCTCAATACGCCGGGCGAACGACGATAAATAGCGCTCGGCGGCTTCGCGGTAGTGCGCTTTGCCGGTCATCTCCCACGCCAGCCACAGCTGGCCCGGCCAAAAACTGGTGGTCCACTCTACGTTATCGGTACGCGGCCAGATGCCGTTTTCACAGGCTTCGCCGGGGAACTTATCGCCGAAGGCAACGATATTTTTGTCCAGCTTGCGCGTCACGCGAGCCAGCGCGTCTTCCAGCTTCTGGCTCAACGCCAGGCGGTCGACCTGATGCAGTTCTATCGGCCGCAGCGCTTCGGTGATAACAGATTTGGTCATAACAACTCCTGAATTAATGTTTGGCCGGTTCAACCGAGGCGGTATCTAAAGCCGGAGTAAAGGGTCGTGAGGCATCGCGCTTCGACTGGCAGCGCGATAGCGTAAAAGCGGAAATCAGCGTAAACGTCAGGGCGCAGCAGCCCATCAGCAGATAGGTATGCTCAAAGCCGATTTTGTCGTACAGGTAACCCGCCGGCGGCGCGACCACAATCGATCCGACGTAAATCATTGCCTGGTAACCCAGCAGGTACATCGTGGCGTTAACCCGACGATGGAAGTGTTCGGCGATGTATTTGAAAACTGAAATCAGCAGCAGCGCGATCTCGACGCCGTAAAACGGTTTGATGATGGAGATGACAATCGGGTCGTTGGTCAAGCCGGAGGCAATCAGCCGCGCCCCCACCACGCAGCCGCAGAACAGCAGGCCGCGCTTGGCACCATAATGGTTCACCAGCCACGGGATAAACATCATCATCACGAACTCCATCCCCGACTGTACGGTACTGAGATAGCCGTACCAGGCGTTGCCCTGCTCTTTGGTGGCAAAGAACGAGACGAAATAGCGCGGGAACTGCTGCTCGGCGATGAACATCATCCACGCGACTCCGGCGACGTAGAGGCTGAACATCCAGAATTTGCGATTTTTCAGCAGCATCAACACATCGGCAAAGACGATCTTATTCGCGGAAATAACGTTGTTATTGCGCAGCTGTTCATCACCGATTTTAAGGCTAATCAGCACCAGCAGCATCAGTACCGAGGTGCCGCTGCTGAGCAAAAAGTTAGCCAGCGGCGTGAAGTTAAACAGCAGTCCGGAGACCGAAGCCGCCATCGCCCAGCCCAGCGAACCCCACATTCTGATACGGCCAAACTCCAGCCCGTACAGACGGCTAAAGCGGTCGGCATAAGATTCGGAAGCCGCCACCCCGGCGTACCAGCCAAGGCTCAAATACAGCGCGCCGATGATAATCCCCAGCGTCGCGTGGCTTTGCAGCAGCGGCTGGTACACCAGCGCGAAGAACGGCGCCATCAGCGCGGAAATGGCGCAGACAAAATAGAGCAGCCACTTGCTCATGCCGATTTTGTCCATGATGTAGCCGTACACCGGTTTCAGAACCACCGCAAAAACGCCATTAATGGCGAACACGCTGCCGATGGTAATGCTATCGAGACCTACCTTCTGGCTCAGCCACAGCGCGTACAGGCCAAAGCTGGATGACCAGGTGAAAAAGTAGAGAAAAATAAAGGTACTCATTTTGTACTGCGCGGCGCGTACGGACGATGATGTGCTCATAGCGATGCCTCCGGGGCCAGAACGAGCGTCGTTTCTTGTCGTGCCGTCACGAAGCGTACCGCGTCATCGCTAATGAAGGCCTGTGGGCAGTGTTGCGGTTCGAAGTCGGCGGCATTCCCCGCCCATACCGCGCTTAGCAGGCAATGCGTCCCCGCATCAAGCTCGCCGCGCAGCACCGGCACCGCCGCGCGTTCGGCGAACAACAGATTGCTGTTCGGCGGCGTCAGTACCGTCTCGCCACGGCGGGTGTGCGGATGTAAACAGAAAATTGCCGAGATATCGCGGGCGTTGCGTAAGCAGCAGGCGCCGTCACGCTCTTGCGCCTGCGGCAGCGGACGGTTCGCCAGGCTAAAGCCGCCTTCCGCGCAATCCAGCGCGCGGTGGGTAGTTATACGATGGACGCGCAGCTGCCAGTCGCCCAGCGCCAGTAGCCAGCTATCAATCACCACGTCACGCCATGGCAGCCAGCGGCTGTAAATGATGCCGTCAGCGGTGACCACCTGCTGGCATTCGCGGCGGCCGCGCCAGTAATTATCCTTTTCGGCCAGCAGCAGCATCGAATCGGGGGCGGCATGGTTCAACCCGTAGCGCCCCCGCTCAATGGTGAAACCAAAGCGGGTGGAGTAGGCAAATTTGCAGTATTTCGCTTCGGTATTAACGAAGTTGTTCAGCTCCAACTGGCCGGAAGTCAACATCCACAGGTGATCGGCCTGATGTACCAGCACCTGATCCGCATGGGCTATTGTGTGCTGCGCGGGCAGCGGCGGCAGCGGCAACTCAGCCGCCTGCCAGAAGGCGTCGCCCTCGCCTAACGCCAGCACCAGCATGGTTTTCAGCCCCCAGTACGGTGAACCCGGCGCGTTGTAATCTTCCGCCATCGCCAGGTTTGGGTAGCTGTAGCCAACGCTCAGTACGCCGTCGCGGTCGAACATCGGCTGCTTCAGCCACCAGCGCAGGTGGCGTAACACGATGCCTTTCATCACGCCCGGCGAAAAGACTTCCAGCCCGGCGAAGGCCGCCGCGCTCCAGAACGCCGCTTCGGCAAAGCGATAGGTCAGACTACGGCCGAACGGTATCGCCGCGCCGTCATCGGCAAAGAAATGGATGAAGTCAGAGGAGAAACGCGCGGCCCGCTGACGCAGTTCCGCACAGCGCAGCGGATCGACATCAGCCATCAGCTTCGCGTAAATCAGGCCATAGAAATGGAAGCCCATCGAAATGTAATAGTCGCGCGGGCGGCCCGGACCATCCGAGTACCAGCCATCGCCGAGGTAGTAACGTTCCATGGCGGCGAAATGATCTTCCCGCGCCTGCGGATTGGTCGGCATACCGCAATAATGAAAGCCAACCTGCACCAGAATCGGAAAGAAGTGCCAGTTATTATCCGGGATATCCTGGGTCTCGCACTGCTTTAACCAGCGCCATAAGTTCTCTTTTTCCGCAGCAGTGAAGTGCGCCAGTACGGTTTCGCCCGCCAGCGCCAGCAATAATCCGTAAGCCGCCATCTCGACAATGCGTTGATCGTAAGGCGCGACTTCGCCCCAGTAATCGGCATGCTGCGGATTGGTGCCGTTTTTTATCGCCTGTAAATAGAAAGAGAAATGCTGCGGCTCGCTGCCGCCAGCCAACAGCGGCGTCACACCCCACAGCAGCCGGGAAAAGGTTTCCATGCTCGCGACCTGCTGGCCGTAGTGAGCGGTGAAGTTCGCTAAATCAATGCGGCTGGCGTCGTTTTTAAAATAAGGCGCCACCGCGTTCAACATTTCATTGACCAGCCGTAGCACCTCTTCCCGGCTTGTCAGTGGGTTATCCAGATGAATGTTTTCAGGTTGCACAGGGTCCTCCCGTATAACACGAGGATAGAGGTAAGTTATTGTTATTAGGCTTTTATCAAGCCACGTGTGCGACGTCTGGATGAAGAGTAACCGCTTTTATTCCCGGCGCTGAGTGAGCGGACTCACAAAATTAAACCGCCATTTCATTTTTGCTGGATTTTGTCGGCCGCGCGGAGGATAAATTGCAAATGATGGCGTAAAAATTTAAATCTATTGTCCTGGAGGCAAAATGGGCGAAGCGCAACTGCTGGAACGTATTACGCTCGATCGGCAGGCCATTTCGTTTAATCGCATGTATACCACCAGCGTGCTTTACTACCACTGGCATCAATGCGTCGAATTGCTTTATATATCCAGCGGCTACGGCATCGTGGTGGTGGATAACCAGCACTACACCGCCCGTCCGGGGCGATTATTTATCTTTCCGCCCTTCCGTTTGCACAAAGTGCAGGTCGATCATAGCGATAAAAATCCTTATCACCGCACCACCATGCACATTGAGCAGTCGGTCGTCGAGAGCGCGCTCAGCGCTTTCCCGCGCCATCAGGCCCAGTTCGCGGCGCTGGCCGCCAGTAATCTGCCGGCGCAAATTTACGACCTCAGCGAGCACGCGGCATTTATCGAAAGGATCCTTGAACAGTTTCAGCGTCTGGAGGATAACGAGCAGACCACCGCCTGCGAGGTGGCGTTTTTGATGATGCAACTAATGACGTTTCTACCCGAGCAGCCGCAACGCTACCCGCCGCGCCAGCAGACCGTCGCCTCGCGGATTATGAACTGGATCGAAGCCCACTATGCCAGCAAGTTTTCTCTCGATCAGCTGGCTTGCGACCTAGGACTTTCACGCAGCTATACCTCGCGGGTTTTTCGTCAGCAGACCGGCGGCAATATCCATGAATATTTGCTCACCCGGCGAATAAAACGCAGTTGCGATCTGCTACGTAATAGCGATGAGAGCATTGATGCCATCGCATTGGCGGTGGGATTTGGCGAGGTGACCTACTTCATTACCTGTTTTAAAAAGATGATGCGCCAGACGCCGCTGCAGTACCGTAAGGCCAGCCAGCGGCGCTCCGCTTTATAACTTAATCCATCGCCTGCTTGAGGCCAACCTGACGGCGACGCCAGGCGCTATCGCGGCTTGCCAGCCAATAGTACAGCGGCGAGGTCACCAGCAGGCCGACCAGCCAGGAGAGATCGGCGCCGTTAAACCACGCCGAGACCGGGCCAACGTATAGCGGGGTATTCATAAACGGGATCTGCACCAGGATGCCGATGGCGTAGGCCAGCAGCGCGTGCGGGTTGTAACGGCCATAGATGCCGCCATCCACCTGAAATATCGAGTTAATATCGTAGTTGCCCTTGTGAATGGCGTAGAAATCGATCAGGTTAATCGCGGTCCACGGCACCAGCACCACCAGCAGAGCCAGAACGAGATCGATAAAGTGGCTGATAAAGTCCGCCGAGGCGAAGATCGCCGCCACCACACAGCAAATAAGCACGATAACCGACAGCAGCGCCCGGCTGCGGCTGCCGGGGATCCAGCGCCACAGGAAGGTTTGCACCAGGGTTATCACCGACATCACCGCGCCATAAAGATTAAGCGCGTTATGGCTGATGACGCTCAGCAGGAAGAGTACCAGCATCAACGGGCCGATCGCGCCGGTCGCCAGCTTTACCGCATCCATGGTTTCCAGCCCCACCGGCGTCGCCAGCACCGCTACCGCGCCGAAAATAAACGACAGACTGGAACCGAGCGTCGAGCCAAGATAGGTGGTCCAGAACGTCGCGGCGACGGGCACATCCGCCGGCAGGTAGCGCGAATAATCAGAAACATACGGGGCGAAGGCGATCTGCCACAACGCCGCCAGCGACACGGTGGCCAGCCAGCCCGAGAAGGAAAAGCCGCCGCGGGTTAAGAAATCGGCGGTATGCAGATGCGTGAAGATGTAGCCAAAGCCGACCATAATGCCGATGCCCAGCACCCAGGTGCCGATTCGGTTGAGAATGTGAATACATCGGTAGCCGATAATGCCAATCACGCAGGATCCCACCGCGCCGATCACGATCCCCACCGGCAGTGGGACGGCAGGGGCGATGCCGTGCAGCGACTGCCCGGCCAGCACGATGTTCGAGGCAAAGAAACCGACGTACATCACCCCGGCGATCGCCACCACCAGCAGCGAACCAAAAGATCCAAACTGCGCGCGGCTCTGGATCATCTGCGGGATCCCCATCTGCGGCCCCTGCGCCGAGTGCAGCGCCATCAGCGCCCCGCCAACCAGATGGCCGACTAAAATCGCAACGATCCCCCACAGCAGATTCAGATGAAAGATCTGTACCCCCAGGGCGCCTGTAACGATCGGCAGCGGCGCGATATTGCCGCCAAACCACAGGGTAAAGAGATCGCGGGTTTTACCGTGGCGATCTTCTGGCGGAATATAGCCAATGGTGTGCTTCTCAATAAGCGGCGGCGATGATTCTTTGGTCGGCATAGCATTCTCCAAAGTCAGGAACCATTAATAATGGTTGTGATGTGCAGGTGTTTTTATGTTTTGGAGATAATGCGCATTATTTTGCGAAAGGGTAAATTACTTTGTTTATGGCTACAGAAAATAAAAAAACTAATTAGCCCGGCAGGACGCCGATAAATATCATAAAAATTTATCATAACCGTTCCGGTAAGATTAAATAATGATATTTTCAACGCAGCGGTAAGTTGTCAATTAGTAATACAGAATAAATAATCACGAGGCGGTGAATTTATGGCGGATAATAAAATACGGGCCGTTATTCAGGCCCGTATTATGTGATAAGTTAAAACTCAAACGGCAAGCGTTTAACTAAATAACTTACCTTTCAGTAGATTAAGCCCTGCGGAGACCAGGTCGCCCTGGGCCGGCGCTTCGCCCTGCGGCGACAGGCCATCGACGATTTTTGGCAGGTATTCCGCAATCAGCGATGAGGCGGTTTGCGAATCAACGCCCAGTTTGGCGCCGAGATCCTGCAGCGCAGGCGAGCCGAACACCGAGGTAATCTGATCGCTGTTCACCGACATATTACTCTGCTGACTAAGCCACGACTCGACGATTTCACCTAAGCCGCCGTTGCGGAATTTTTCCAGGATTCCCTGGATACCGCCCTGCTGTTCAATCCAGGTCATGATCGCCTGAAGTTGTTCAGCTTTGCCAGCCTGCCCGCCAAGCACGCCGCCGATTTGATCTAATAATCCCATTACAGTCTCCATCAAAACGTTGCTATTGATCCCTGATTCACGGCTTACTTCGCCGGGATAATCAGTACCTGCCCCGGATAGATCTTATCGGGATGCTTCAGCATCGGTTTATTGGCTTCAAAAATACGCTGATAGTCATTGGCGGAGCCATACATCGCTTTCGAGATGGCGCTGAGGGTATCACCGGATTTAACCGTATAGTAACGACTTTCCGCTCCGCTCTGCGTCACAGTAACGCTATCGTTGACCTGGCCAATCCCGGTTACGTTACCTACCGCGACCAGAATTTTTTCCTTATCTTCCTGTGAACCGACGTCGCCCGTTACCGTCGCGGTACCATCGTCCGCTACGGCAATATTGACCTTTTCGGCACCAGGCAGGTTAAGACTATCAATATGTTTTTTCAGCTTGTCAGCCTGATCTTCCTTGCTGGAGCCGGAGACGGCATCCCAGATCTTCTCGCCCGCTTCTTTCACAAAACTTAATAATCCCATCTATCCATACCTCCATTACTGTTTCACGATGAATGCTTTCATCAGACACGATAATCATAGCTTATAAATACCGTTCACTTCCTTTAACAAATGTTCGACGAAGCGGGTAAGTTTCGGTAACGGGCGCAGATCCTGGCGCCACAGCAGGTGTATCGGCCTCGGTTCCGGGGTGTAATTTTGTAAAATACGCACCAGTCGGCCATTGGCTAAATCTTCCGCCAGCAGCACTTCCGGCTGCAATAACAGCCCGGCGCCGGCCACCGCCGCCATACGCAGCGCGTAGCCATCATTGCAGCGCAGCACCGCATCGCGCTTCCAGCGTACCTCTTCCGCAGCGCCAGGTAGCCGCCACTCGTTGCGCGCGGTCCACACCGTATGCGAAAGACACTGATGCCCGGCTAAATCAGAGGGCGTCTGCGGCGTGCCGTGGCGCGCCAGATAATCCGGCGCCGCGCAGATCGCCATGCGATAAGGGGCGAGATACTTCGCCACCAGGTCGGTACGCTGGATATCGCCGATGCGAATCGCCAGATCGATTCCCTCATCCACCAGGTCCACCATGCGGTTCGTCAAATCAAGCTCGACGCGAACCTCTGGCCAGGCCTGCAGAAAGGAGGCGGTCAGCGGCGCGATAATGCTGGCGCCGAAAGAAACCGGCGCGCTCACCCGTAGCGTACCGGCAGGGGCCAGCCGTAGCCTTTCAACCGAACGCTCGGCATTCGCCACCTGCTCGAGCACACGCCGCGCCTCGTCAAAATAGACTCGCCCGGCATCGGTCAGGCTTTGCCGGCGGGTATTTCGCTCCAGCAGGCGGGTGCCGAGCTGGCCTTCAAGTAAGGCGATATATTTGCCGACCATCACCGCCGACATCTCAAGACGCGCCGCCGCGCCGGTAAAACTGCCGCACTCCACCACCGCGACAAACGTCTCCATTCCACGCAGCTTGTCCATATTACAAACCCCTGGTTAGCAATCATCTAACTTTTAGCCAGTTTATCCGACAATCGATTAATTAAAGAATAGAGGCTCACTTCACTGAGGAGTTTGCGATGAAAATTATCGTTATTGGCGCCAGCGGTACCGTTGGCCGCGTGGTTGCGGAAGAACTGAGCCGCCAACATGAGGTTATCCGCGTTGGCCGCACCCACGGCGACGAGCAGGTTGATATCACCTCGCAGCACAGCGTGCAGGCGCTGTTCGAGAAAATTGGCCCGGTCGATGCCATCGTCTCAGCAGCCGGCAGCTTATACTTTGGCCCGCTAAGCACGATGACCGACCGCGATTTTGACCAGGGACTGCAGGATAAATTATTGGGGCAGATTCGCCTCGCCCTCACCGGCCAGCATTATCTTAACGATGGCGGTTCCATCACCCTGATCAGCGGCATCGTCGCCGATGAACCCATCGCTCAAGGGGTGAATGCCACCACCGTTAACGCCGGACTGGCCGGCTTCGTTCGCGCCGCCGCCTGTGAATTACCGCGCGGGATCCGCATTAACCTGATAAGCCCCACCGTGCTCAGTGAATCCGTCGAAGCCTATGACGGCTTTTTCCCCGGTTTCTCCAGCGTACCGGCCGCAGCGGTGGCGCAGGCCTACCGCCGCAGCGTCGAAGGGATCCAAAGCGGACGGGTTTATAAAGTCGGTTATTAATTATTTTCGGGCAGGATGTCGCATTCCTGCCCTTATATTGATTATCTGTTGGTTATTGTGAAGCGCCTCGCATAACGCCCTTATCCCCATTATCTGTATGACTTTAGGTTACTCAATACGACAATTCTAATGTCATGATGTATCAGCTAATTATTTTATTTCCCCATTATTTTATGGGGTCAAACATCTATCTCATTAGACCGCAATAAAAACAGGGAATTGTTATTTCTCTCTACGGTTCATCATTCTAATCCCCTCGCAATATGGCAGAGTTTTATCTGCCCGATAAAAAACCATCAGCGGGTTTGCCAGTAAAAAATTAAGCACGAAGCATAAAGCTCTAAAAAACGCGCAACGCACAAATGCGGCGTTTTTCCAGCGCCAGATAAAGCAGTTTTTTTATATCCAGCACCGATATTTTTTGTCATTTCGCAAATGATACAGAGTTGTAAAAATGGTGAATGAAATGTTGTGATGAGTAGATTAGCTGTACTCCTCATTGAAATATCACTCTTACGCTGATGAAGACCAAAATAATGAGAGAGCACCATGACAAAACATCAATCTGTTAATGTCGAGAATCTTGAAAGTAATACCATCAGACCTATCCCCTTAAATATGCGTCACGGCAAACCAGGCGATCTCTTTACCATTTGGTTTGGCTCCAACATTATGTTGTTAACGGTCATCACCGGCGCGATGTCGGTGACGATTTTCCACCTTTCCTTTTTATGGTCAGTGATTGCGCTATTTATCGGCAGCCTGGTCGGCGGGCTCTTTATGGCGCTGCATTCGGCGCAGGGGCCAAAACTCGGGGTACCGCAAATGGTCCAGACCAAAGGGCAATTTGGCTCCTATGGTTCGGTACTGGTGGTCTCGATTGTCGTACTGATGTATATCGGCTTTACCGCCTCCAGTCTGGTGCTCGGCGGGCAGTCGATGCACGCGATTTATCAGCCGATGAACTCGGACATTGGGATTATCGTGGTTGGCGCGCTAAGCCTGTTCGCCACCATCTTTGGCTATAAGATCATCCACTCCTACGCGCGGATCATGTCGTGGATTTCCGGTATCGTACTGGCGGCAACCTTCGTGTGGATAGTCTTCATCCATGGCCTGCCGGGCGATTTTGCCGACCGCGGTGGCTTCAACATCGTCGGTTTTCTCGGCGCCGTGTCTATCGCCGCGCTCTGGCAACTGGCCTATGCGCCCTATGTCTCTGATTATTCCCGCTATATGCCCTACAGCACCAACGATAAAAGCGTCTTTTACGCCAGCTATTTTGGCTGCATTCTCGGCTCCTATTTGCCGATGGTGCTCGGGGTACTGGTGGCGATTTGTATCGGTAATGACGATATTATTCAAGGGATTATGGATCTGACCGGCAGCATGGGGGCGATAGTGATTATCGTGCTGGCGCTGGGGATCGCCGCCACCAATTCGATGATGCTGTACTGCGGCGTACTCTGTACCCTGACGCTCGGCCAGACCTTTATCGACGGCTGGTCGCCGATGGCGCGGGCACGCATTATCACCGCTATTTTGACCATGCTGCTGGAGATATTCCTCGCCATCTATGGCCAGGAAAATTTCCTGTTAATCTACACTAACTTTATTACCGTGCTGCTGTATGTGCTGGTGCCGTGGACGGCGATTAATCTGGTCGATTATTATTTAGTGGCCCATGGCGAATATCACGTTGAGTCCTTCTTTAAACGCGATGGCGGTATTTACGGCTACTTTAATGCAACGGCGATATCCTGCTATATCCTCGGTATTCTGGTCGAAGTACCGTTTATGTCGACCTCAATTTATACCGGGCCAATCGCCCTCACCTTCGGCGGCGCGGATCTCTCCTGGATTATAGGTTTATTGGTGGTCTCACCGGTCTATTATTATTTCTCGAAAGCGAAGAGTGTTAAAAGCATGGCTTTTGCAAAAGAGAAGGTTTAAGGCCTACAAGAAAGCGCGCCGCCTTTGCGGCGCGCCGGCGTTTAAGCTGACATCCAGCGACAGAGGTTTTTCAACATCTGCGCGCATTTTTCCAACTGCACCTCGCTAACAAACTCATCCGCCTTATGCCCCTGCTCCATACTCCCCGGACCACAAACAAGCGTGGCCACGCCGGCCTCATCAAACAATCCGCCTTCGGTGCCAAAAGCGACCGTTGAAAAATCCTCGCATTCGGCCCACTGAGCCAGCCAGCCGGCGAACGCCGACTGCGGGTCGCTCAACAGGCCGGGATACTGGCTGAGCGGTTGAAAGGTAATAGCCGATCCCGCCGCCGTCGCGCGCATTTTTGGCAGCAGTTCGCCTTCGGCATACGCCTGCAGCGAGGCCAGGGTGTCATCGAGCGACACATCCGGTAAATGGCGAATTTCAAAATCGAACTGACAGTGCTGCGGTACAATATTCAACGCCGCGCCACCCTTAATCACCCCCACCTGTAGGGTGCTGCAAGGCGGATCAAAACGCGTATCCTGGCGAAGCGCCAGCTGCTCGCCCAGCTCGTCCAGGCGGCCAATCAGTTTTGCCGCCCAGGCAATCGCATTCACGCCATCAGGCGCGTAAGCGGAGTGGCAAGCGTGGCCGTGAACATCGCAGCGCATCGCCAGCTTCCCCTTGTGACCATAGACCGGGCGCATCTCCGTCGGCTCGCCGATGATGCACATCGCCGGTTTCTCTGCCGACGCCTGCAGATGGGCGACCAGGCTGCGTACGCCAAGACATCCCACCTCTTCATCGTAGGAAAAAGCCAGGTGCAGCGGCATGCGTAGCGGTTGGGCGAGAAAATCAGGAATGGCGGCCAGTACGCAGGCGAGGAAGCCTTTCATATCGGCGCTACCGCGGCCGTAGCAGCGGCCATCGCGTTGCGTGAGGGCAAAAGGGGGAACCGTCCATGGCTGGCTGTCAACCGGCACCACGTCGGTGTGGCCGGAGAGCATAACGCCGCCGGGCCCCGCAGGGCCCAGTCGTGCATAGAGATTAGCTTTTCGCCCTTCCGCATCATAAAAAAGCTGCGTTTCGATTGCGAAGCCGTGGAGATAATCGGCAATATCGTCGATCATCGCCAGGTTCGATTCGCGGCTGGTGGTGTCAAACGCCAGCAGCCGCGCCAGAATATCCTGTAATCGACTATTCATCGCCGGGTACTCCGTAACTGGGAGCCTCCCGCGGGTCGAGCGCGCGCGTCACGTAAGCCTGCATTTGCGGTTCATAGGCCTGCCACAGCGCCGCCAGCTCGCCAATCGGGTCCATTTCACTCCAGTCGACGCGCAGATCCACCAGCGGCCAGGAGTAATCATCCACCACCTTCACCGCCGCCGAATGGACCGGCCCGGCCTCGCCGCCCTCGGCTACACCGGCCTGCAGCGCGGCAACCAGCCGCGTCGCCAGCTCGCCTTCGGTTTGCGAAAACGTTGCCGCCATCGCGGCAATAACAGCCTCAGATGCCAGCATATTACCGCCGGCGATACAGTTATCGCCCTGCACAACATGCCAGGTCCCCAGCGTTTTATCGCCGCTGAACCACGCGGTCTGGCCGCTGGCGTCGATGGCGATAATCTGCCGATAGCGGCTAAAGTCGTCTTCCGCCAGCGCCCGACGCATCGCTTTCTCCGCCGTCAGCCCCTGCTCCATCTGCGCCAGAGTGAGTTGCCCCAGCGCCGGTAAGGTAATGTTCTGGCTCGATACCGCCCCTACCCCCGCCTGCAGCCACGGGCAGCGGGCGCCGACGGCAATGCTTGAAGAGCTGATCGCGATACCAAACTGCCCGCTTTCCGGGCAGCGTGCGGCAATCGAAAATGTCATTCTGCCTCCTTATTTCGCCGCGTCATCAGGGATGACGGCGATTACATCAATTTCCATTAGCCACTGCGGTTGCGCCAGCGCGGAAATTACCAGCCCGGTGGAGATCGGGAACACGCCTTTTAGCCACTTGCCTACCTCCTGATAGACCGGTTCGCGATAGCGCGGATCGATAATATAAGTGGTGGTTTTGACGATATGCGACAGGTCGCTCCCCGCCTCTTCCAGAAGCTGTTTGACGTTTTTCATCGCCTGTTCCGCCTGCGCCCGCGGGTCGCCAAGACCCACCAGATTGCCTGCAAAATCCGTCCCTACCTGGCCGCGAACGTAGACGGTATTACCGGCGCGCACCGCCTGACATAAATCATTGTCCAGCGTCTGATTAGGGTAAGTCTCTTTGGTATTGAACATCCGAATACGAGTATGGGTCGGCATAATGGTTATCCTGTTCAGTAAGTCATGATTAACGCTGGCTGGCGTCTTTGTACTGGCTATATTTACGGCGGGTGGCGATATGGTCGGCGATATGCTTCGCGTCGTGCCAGACGCCCCAGATAAAGGTTGATCCCCGGCGCGATAACCACGGCAGGCCGAGGAAGTAGACACCCGGTTCGCTGGAGACGCCGCGCTGATGCTGAGGACGGCCCTGTTCGTTGAAAGCGTTGACGTTGAGCCAGCTGTAGTCCACCGCATAGCCGGTGGCCCAGATAATGGTGTTAATCCCCGCCTGCGCCAGATCGAGCGACAGGATCGGCGACGTCATGCAGTCCGGGTCCGCTAAGAATTGCCGTGCGGCGGGCTCTTCCGGTAAATCCAGGCCATTGGCGGCGATGTAAGCATCGGCGGCATCCAGCAGCGCCAGGTAGTTTTCATCGCCGAGGCGAATGTTTTCGACGAGATTATTTTTAAAGAAGACGGTTCCCCCAGCGAAGGATTCGGTGAGACCAACCAGCGTGATACCGCGATGCGCCAGCTCACGGAAATCAACCGTGTGGCCGCCGTGCGCGCCGCTAACCGCGATGGTAACGTGCTCTTTACCGGGTTCGCTGGCCGGGGCATCCCACAGGCCTAACACCCCCAGCCACCAGCAGAAATCCCGGTTACGATAGGCGCGCGGCGGGCGGTCATGGGCGCCGACCGACAGATAAACCTTGCGGCCCGCGCGCTGCAGTTCATCGGCGATTTGCACACCGGACGAGCCCGCGCCCACCACCAGCACCGCGCCTTCCGGCAGTTGTTGCGGGTTGTAATATTTCGCCGAATGAATTTGATGGATGGCGCTGTCGCGCGGGGCGATCGGCGGGATAACCGGCTTCTGGAACGGCCCGGTCGCCGCGACAATATTCAGCGCTTCAATCACGCCGTCGGTAGTTTCAATGGTAAACCCCGGACGCCCGTGGTTACGCACCGCACTTTTGACTTCCACGCCGGTACGCACCGGAAGATTAAACTCGCGCACATAATCGACAAAGTATTGCGCAACATCATCCTTGGCAATAAAGGCATCGGGGTCGCCGCCTTTAAACTCCATGCCCGGAAAACGGTCATGCCATGCCGGGCCGTTCGCCACCAGCGAATCCCAGCGGCCGGTACGCCAGGCTTCGGCAATGCGATTCTTTTCCACGACCAGATGCGAAATACCCTGTTTACTCAGGTGCTCGCTCATGGCGATACCGGCCTGCCCCCCGCCAACAACCAGCGTCTCAATTTGTATTTTTTCTACGGTCATATATGTGTCCTTCGGATGATGTTCTGCTCATCACCGAGGTTAATAAACCGTTATGCACAGGTAAATTATTATAAATTTAGTACCTGAGAATAAAATAATGATGCAGCGGATTCGCCCCGCCGCCAGGCCATTTCCGCCACGCGAATACGCAGTATTTATTTTTCAGGCACGAGATTTTGAAAGGAAAAATAACCATGACTTTCGAGGCTCATGAAAATATCGTCAGAACCTCGTTTTTTTATAGGCAATAAAATGCAGAAAATACCGCATGAATATGTTTACCCGCGCTAATCGCGGGTAAATTTACTCATTCAGGCGACTTTCACTTCTTGCTGCGGCGGGCTCAACACCGCATTGCGGCAATATTCCATAAACAGTTTGGTCGGTTTAGTCGGTTCACTACTGCGCAGGTGCGCCATCACCAGCGCCGAATTCGCCATCTCATCCTGAATTTCCACACAGCGTACCTGCTGGCCGTCATAGGTCATGTCATTCACCGGACGCGTCACCAGCACCGAGAAGCCCAGCCCCTGGCCGACCATGCAGCGCACCATCTCAATCGACGGCGAACTGTAGGCCACCTGCGGGTTGTAGCCCTTATCTTTGAAAATGCTGATGAAGTAGTTTTTGCTTGGCACCACATCCAACAGGATCATTGGCAGATTGCTCAGCTCGGACAGCCGTACGGCGTGCCGCTGCGCCAGTGGATGGTCCGCCGGTAACAACGCATAGGGTTTCTGCGGCGCGTTGAGGCTCTCGGTATAAATCGAGGTATCCAGTTCGAGGTCGTAGAGAAAAGCCAGGTCAAAACGCCCGCGGTGCAGACCGTGTGCAATCTCGTGCTGCTCGCCGTCGTAAATTTTAATGGTGATTTCGGGATAAATTTTCTTAAACCCGGCCATCAATGACGGCATATACAGCGGCGCGGCGGTCTCAAAACAACCGATGGAAATAATCCCGGAGACCAGCTCATTATCGGCCTTCGAGTTTTGTTCAAATTGATAAGAGAGCCGCAGCAGTTCTTTGGCTTTTTCATAAAAACGCTGCCCGCTCGGGGTCATTGATACCCCCTGGGCATGGTGGCGAATAAAAAACTGCTGCTCAAACATATCTTCCAGCGTCTTCACGGCAATGGAAATTGACGGCTGCGCGATATGCAGCTGGCGTGAGGCTTCAGCAATACTTTCCGCCTCGACGACGGCAACAAAGTATTTGAGCTGTTTCAGGGTGAAATGGGGCATGTGATACCTTATTTTTTTATCATCAAGGAGGCAGGCTGGTTAGCTTTAAACGATGAACACCTTGGCCTGCAACCCTCTGCCGTGAAAAAGATCAACAATCCGACAGCGATCAGATTTTTACAGAAAATTAACAGATGCCTGGCGAAAAAATTGCGAGCGCCGGAGGATAGTACTTCGGCCAGTATAAGCAGGATGAGAAAAAACAAGGCATATAACTACCTTATATTACAACGTATTAATCGTGCTTCCGCTCATGAAAACAGGCTGATGAACTCGATCGTTTCACCGTTATTCATTTCCCCTTAATTAGTATTTATATTCTCAATGCCATAATTTGAGAATATTTAATATCGCCAAAAGCACGCAGGCTCCGGGGTTGCAGAAAACTGACCGCAAATAAAAACTCTTTGCATTACAGCCTATTGAAAAATTGCACCTCCCCGATATTTGAACGCCATCACAACGCACGACCTCCCGCCCTGGATCACAGAAAATCGCTAATCCTGGCTAACAACGATTTTTATAGAGGTTGCCTAGATTTTTAGTCCTTTCTCGCCGCATTGGCCTACTGCATCATGAACTCAAAGAAACAAATAAATAACAATTACGCAACATGCGAAGGAGAAGGTTCATGTCTGATAGAAACTTTTGGCAGCGCAAGCTGCAGGAGCAGCGCTTTATCAGCCACGCCATTATCGATGGTCAACCGTACGTCGCGAAAAGCCGTAAAACCTGTCCCGCCATTAACCCAGCCAGCAATACGCTGCTGGCGGAAGTCACCTCGCTGCAGACGGAAGATATCGATATTGCCGTCGCCTCCGCGCGCCGCGCGTTTACTTCCGGCGTCTGGTCGGGGCTGGCGCCGCAGGAGCGTAAACGCGCGCTGCTGCGCCTCTCGGCGCTGATCCTTCAGCATCGCGAAGAGCTGGCACTGCTGGAGAGCGTCAGCATGGGGAAACCGGTCAACGATGCGCTGAATATTGATGTCCCCGGCGCCGCGCACATCCTCAGCTGGTATGCCGAAAGCGTAGATAAACTCTACGATGAAGTGGCTCCCGCCAGGCCCGGCGCGCTGGCGACCATTACCCGCCAGCCCATCGGCGTGGTTGCCGCCATCGTGCCGTGGAACTTCCCGCTCGACCTCGCCTCCTGGAAGTTGGGTCCGGCGCTGGCCGCCGGCAATAGCGTAATCCTCAAGCCCTCGGAAAACTCGCCGTTTAGCGCCCTGCGTCTGGGCGAACTGGCGCTGGAGGCCGGTATTCCGCCAGGCGTGCTTAACGTGGTGACCGGACTGGGAACCGAAACCGGAAGCGCGCTGGGACTGCATCACGATATCGATGTCATCGCCTTCACCGGCTCAACCGCCGTCGGCAAAGCCTTTATGGCCTATTCGGCCCAGTCCAACCTGAAACAGGTATGGCTGGAGTGCGGCGGCAAGAGCGCCAATATCATCTTCGCCGACTGCCAGGATCTCGACCTGGCCGCTGAAAAAGCAGCTTTTGGTATCTGTTTTAATCAGGGCGAAGTCTGCTCGGCAAACTCCCGCCTGTTGGTTGAGCGCCCGATTTACGCGGCCTTCATTGCCAAACTACAGGAAAAAATGCAGGCCTGGGCTCCGGCGCATCCGCTCGAACCGCAAAGCCGCATGGGGGCTATGGTCAGCGCCGCCCATGCCGAAAAAGTGATGGCGGCTATCCGCCGCGCGCAAGACGAGGGAGCAACGCTGCTTACCGGCGGCCGTACGGTGGAAATAGACGGCGTCGCCAACTACGTTCAGCCGACGCTACTGACCGACGTGAACGAAGAGATGGCGCTGTGGAAAGAGGAAATTTTTGGCCCGGTGCTGGCGGTTTGCGCCTTCGATAGCGAGCAGGAGGCGGTCCATCTGGCGAATAACCATATCTATGCGCTGGCCGCCTCGCTGTGGACCGACAATCTGCACCGCGCCCATCGCGTCGCCGCGCAGCTGACCGCCGGAACGATCTCGGTAAATACCGTCGATGCGCTGGACGTCACCGTTCCCTTTGGCGGCAACAAACAGTCGGGCTTTGGCCGCGATCTGTCGCTGCACGCCTTTGATAAATTCACCAGCCTCAAAACCACCTGGTTTCAGTTTCAGCAGACAGGAGAGACGAAATGACTAATCCAAGCAATCAGAACCGTTCGACGTCCGATTACCAACATTCAGATGCGGCTCACCATATTCATGCCTTCCTGGATCAAAAAGCGCTGAACGCCGAAGGGGCGCGCGTCATGGTACGCGGCGAAGGACTTTACCTGTGGGACAACGACGGGAATAAATACCTCGATGGAATGTCCGGCCTGTGGTGTACCCAGTTGGGCTACAGCCGCCAGGATCTGGCGGACGCCGCCGCGGCGCAGTTTGCCAAACTGCCCTATTACAATATGTTCTTCCACACGACCCACCCGGCGGTGATTGAGCTTTCCGAGCTACTGTTCAGCCTACTGCCGCCGCACTACAGCCACGCTATCTACACCAACTCCGGTTCGGAATCGAATGAAGTGCTGATTCGCACCGTTCGCCGTTACTGGCAGATCCTCGGTAAGCCGGAGAAAAAGGTGATGATTGGCCGCTGGAACGGCTATCACGGCTCCACGCTGGCGGCAAGCGGGCTCGGCGGCATGAAGTTCATGCATGAAATGGGCGGGGTGATCCCGGACGTGGCCCACATCGATGAACCCTACTGGTTTATGCACGGCGGCGACCTGACGCCGCAGGAGTTCGGCCTGCGCTGCGCCCGCCAACTGGAAGAGAAAATCCTTGAGCTGGGCGCGGAAAACGTCGCCGGTTTTATCGCCGAGCCGTTCCAGGGCGCGGGCGGTATGATCTTCCCGCCGGAAAGCTACTGGCCGGAGATCCAACGTATCTGCCGGCAATATGACGTGCTGCTGTGCGCCGATGAGGTGATTGGCGGCTTTGGCCGTACCGGTGAATGGTTTGCGCATCAGTACTTTGGCTTTGAACCGGATACGCTGTCGATTGCCAAGGGGCTAACCTCCGGTTACGTACCGATGGGCGGCCTGGTGCTGAGCAAGCGCATGGCCGACGTGCTGGTGGAAAAAGGCGGCGTTTTCCCACACGGCCTGACCTATTCCGGCCACCCGGTGGCGGCCGCGGTGGCGATTGCCAACCTGAAAGCCTTACGCGATGAAAACCACGTCACCCGAGTTCGCACCGATAGCGGCCCCTATCTGCAAAAAACGCTGCGCGAGGTGTTCGAAAACCATCCGCTTATTGGCGAGGTGCAGGGAGCCGGGCTGGTGGCCGCCCTGCAGTTTGCTGAAGATAAAGCCACTCGCAAACGCTTTGCCAACGAGAACGAACTGGCCTGGCGCTGCCGCACCATCGGTTTTGAGGAAGGCGTGATTATCCGCTCGACGCTGGGGCGCATGATCATGGCGCCGGCGCTGATAGCTGGACATAGCGAACTCGATGAACTGGTTGAAAAAACCAAACGCGCCGTGGACCGCACCGCGAAAGAGATTGGCCTGCTATAAATATTATTACGTACCCTCTTTCATAAATAACCCGCTATGTGCGGGTTATTTATTAAGTTTCGAATAATTAACTAGTGCCGGCGGTGAAATGCAAAATTAAATATATCGACGATATTAGCGATGAATATCGTCGTGTACAGTAATGAGTTGGATTTTATTATTAACTTGTGAATTTTTTATGCTTATTAAATATCTCCCGGTATGCGCGCTGTGTATCGGCCTGCTGCCAGGCGCGCTCTTTGCCCAGACGGGGGAAGTTAAAACCAACGCCGAGAAATCGGCGGATGACCCGACTAAAGTGACCACCAAATTTGGCGTGACGTGGTCAGATAACTACGATCTGAACGACAGCAATCTCGCATTTTCCGGCTCGCTGGCCTTTGACGAAGCGCGGAAACTCAATGTGCGTATTAATAGCGACGCCACGGAATGGCGCGTCGGCGGTTCATGGCTATTTCCCATTGGTATTTTTAACTTTAACTTTGGGAAAAATGTTTATCCCGATGACTCCTCACAAACCAACTATTCTATCGGTACGTTCCTGCCGCTCAGTTATTTTGGCTTTGAACCAGCAGGTTTCCAAATATTCCCGATGGCCGGTTATACCTATAATACCGGCGACCATATGACCTGTAATAAGGATCAACATAGCGCCTGTTCGCAGTCGGGTTTTAACGGCATGCCGTCGCCGGAGAACGGTTTTGAATCGACGAATATCTCCGGCAGCAGCGGTTATCTCGGCGCCTTTGTTCTGAAACCTTTGAGCGCCGATCTACGCCTGTTAGGTTTCGCCGGTGGATCGTATGGCTCAAAAAACGACGATGGCGATAACTATAAAGGTTATTTCGCCGGGGTCGGCGTGGGATATAACCTGACCGAGCATAACGCGGTGAAATTTATGACCTACGTTCAGGATAACAACACCTATCTCGATGAAGCCGAAAAGCGCTTCCTGTTCTCCTGGCAGTATCAGCTTTAAGACGGTGAGCGGGGTCATCTGGCCTCCGCTTCTGCATACGCTCCCACTCTGGTTACGATTGCGCGAAGACAGACTTTCTGGTGATGTGTAAAGTAGCAAAAAAATGTTGATCTGATACGAACAAGCTTTTATTTTGCCTGCTAGTTTTCAAACTGAGATGAAACTGATGCCTACTATTATCGCCAGTAGTATGAAAGAAGCTAAAGAACTCGTTAACGCCAGAAAATACCGGGAAATCGTCCTGAATTTCGATGTTGACGCTGATGATTTTTTTACCCTTGCAACGGCTCAGCGTGACACTAAAATCACCATTGCAAACAAAAATAGCCACTCACCGGTTACATTAGAAAAATAATAAAACCCCTGAGGAAATTTTTATGTTGTTGTTTATTGGCACTATTGCTGTCGCTTTTCTCTCTTCCCTGATGCTTATCTGGCTTGACGATCGCATCGCCGAGCAGGAGTAACCCCTCCCCCGATTTAAAGCTCTCCGCACCGGTCATCGGTGCGGAGACAAAAGATTACAGCGATTTCGCCAGACGTTCGACGGCGGTCAGCAGACCGGCTTCAGAAACCGTCGAATAGGAAAGACGCAGGGTGCGGGTATCCGGATTATCGTTGTAGAACGCTTCACCAGGTACGTAAACCACGCCGTTTTCCAGCGTCTTTTTCAGCCACGCCATGGTATCGAACGGATAGCGGAAACGGGCCCACAGGAACATTCCCCCTTCCGGGCGGCTAAACTCAAGATGCTCGCCAAGACGGCTTTCCAGCGCCTCGGCCAGCGCCACGCACTTCTTACGGTAGTCTTCGCGGATCAGGGCGATCTGATCGTTCAGGCGATTCATTCCCAGATACTCAGCGGTGATAACCTGAGAGAGCATATTGGTATGCAGATCCGCCGCCTGCTTCACGATCACCGCCTGGTGCGCCAGCCATTCCGGCATCACGATCCAGCCAATACGCATTCCCGGCGCGAGGATCTTGGAGAACGTGGAGGTGTACACCACCCGATCTTCACAGCCTTGTTCGATCGCATGTTGATACAGCGGACGACGCACTTTATCGGTGAAACTGATTTCGCCGTAGGGATCGTCTTCGATGATCACAAAATCATGTTGCTTCGCTAAGGCTACCAGCCGCTGGCGACGATCGTCGCTGAGGGTTTTACCGCCGGGATTGCCAAATGTCGGCACCAGGTAGACCGCTTTAACCTTAGTGGTCTCCAGCAGATCGGCCAGTTGTTCAACCAGCATGCCGTTATTGTCGGTATCGACGCTCAGGATGTTCGCCTGCGCCAGCTGGAATACCTGCAGCGCGGCAAGGTAGGTCGGGCGTTCAACGACGACCGCATCGCCCGGATCGAGCAGCGTGCGGGCGACAATATCCAGCGATTGCTGCGAGCCGGAGGTGATGTACACCTGGCTTGCCGAGCAGGCCACGCCGCGCGACTGGCAGATTTCGCTCACCGCCTGACGCAGCGGCGGATAACCTTCGGTAAGGCCGTACTGGAACGCATCATTAAAACGTTCGCTCATCACCTTTTGCACCGCGAGGTTGAGACCTTCGGTATCAAACAGTTCCGGAGCCGGAATACCACCGCCAAGCGAAATAACGCCGGGCAGTTTACTGTGTTTGAGAAGTTCGCGGACGGCGGAGGGCTTAAGTTCACCCGCGCGGGCGGCGAGGCGCCGATCGTGCATATGCTTTTCCTTTTCTGTCTTGTTGTTGTGTTAGTTGTACGTTGAAGCTTTGCAGGTGCCGGGCTGCGATGCTAGCCGCTGCCCGGTTGCGGCCGCTACTCGTCGTCTTTTAGCACGACTAACGGCTCAATATCGCTCTCTTTCTTCACCACCAGCGAATCATCGCCGCGCAGGCAGGTTCCGCCATAGTTACCGCCCACCGTGAAAGTGCACACCTGGATGTACTTGCCGTCAACCTTCGGCAGACACCACAGCTGCTGGTAAATATTTTTGCGATCGACAAATTGCCCGCTGGTCTGATCCAATACCTCATCGTGCGGGCTTATCAGATCGATGTTATTACCGCAGCGCCCGGAGATCGGTTTGACCGCATAACCGGTTTTCGCCAGCTCGTCATTGACCACAAAATCGGTATCCAGCAGATAGCGATGATGCGGGAACAGCGACCACAGCACCGGCAGAATCGCCTTGTTGCCAGGGATAACCGTCCACAGCGGTTCGAATACCAATACTTCAGGGCGCAGCAGGACGTCAATCAGGCGCACCTCATTTTGCGGATGACCGGTACGAATCGGCACCGCCGCATACTCATCGGCGCTGACTTCCCGCACCTGCTCGATGGCGGTTTCCCACGCCCAGGTCTTCCACACGCAGTTAACCAGGCGGCCATCGCCGTCGATAAGCTGTCCGGCGGCATCCCAGCGCAGCTCATCAAGGCCAAAGAGAATTTTGCTCTCAAAGCCCGCCTCGGTTAGCGAACGCTGAATAAACTGGGCATGGTAGTTCTCTTCAAGATCCTTATCCTGCATGATGTGCACAAACGGCCGCGCGCGGCTGTGCTTCCACGCCCCCGCCAGCTCCTCAAGCAGATTTTCCGCCGGGTTATGGCCGGTACCGCGATAGCCCTGTTTCAGCCACTGTTCGAGGATCAATCCGCCTTCTGTATGGCAAGAGGCAGAGTCGGCGTTGTATTCGTACACCTTCAGCCCGCGCTCATCCATGCAGAAATCCATGCGCCCGGTAATCATATGATGACGGCGGCGCTGCCACGAGAGGCGCAGACGAGGCCAGAGAATTTTCGGAATATCGAACAGCGCCAGCAGGTTGTCATCCTTCATCACCTTATCAGTGGCGTGCAGATACATCAGGTGCAGTTCGTTGGTCGCTTTAATCAGCTCCTGTTCGGCGCTCTCGCTGATGGTGAAGTACTGGTAAGGATCCTGATTGATGAAATGACCGTTGGCTTCAACATAGGCCTTTTGCAGCGCGTCTTTCTCATTGAGCCAGTTACCGCGGAACTGGCCTTTATTCGGCAGCCGCGCACCGCTGATTTTCATCTCCTCGCCGGGCAGCACCGGCTGCGGCAGGCTGTGCTCGGTATCGGCGGTCTGGATCATCCAGCCTAAAATTTCGGTATCGGCAAAGGTATCTTTGATGGTGTAGACGCCGTCTTTCACTTCCAGCGTCAGCTCGCGGGTCCACTGCTGGCCCTGCGGCAGCGGCGCGTGGATGACGTTCTGCTCGGCGATACGGACCTTATTCCCCACCAGTTGCGTAATCACCGCCACGTGGCCGGTATGTTTAAACTCGCCGCCCTTCTGCCAGATTAGCAGCGAACCGGCGATCGGCGGACGACGCGAGCCGTTGGCGAAGGCCTGCAGGGGAAGAATGTTGTCATTCACCACTTCGCGCAGAAAGCGCAGCGAGAAGATTTCATAAGCCATACCGACATCGGTAAAAACAAAACCGTAGGTGAGGAATAAAAAGCGCCGCGCGAACTCTACGCATTGCCATTTATGCCCCATATACTCATTGCCGATATAGCTGCGGAAAGCGGCGTCATCCGGGTAATCTTGTGGATTTAAGCTACTGTAATTCGAAGAATAAATTGCCACGCCGCCCGGCGCGTAGCCTAAAAGCGTGCCGAAAGGGGCGTCAATACTGGTCGATCCTTTACTCATTTAGCCTGACCTCAAATTAATGCAGCCCGGGCAGTTGGCGGAACAAAACTCCCTCTTCTTATCCTGCCGCAGGCACTTACCAGACAGAGGTGAAATGATGATACCACTCATTCGATTCGCTAAACGTGCCCTTATAGAAAATAACCCAGCGTCCATTGGCAGAAGTGATATTGTTAGCCAACACATAACAAAAAACATCACTACATCAGGAGTCGACAATGAGCTCACCTTCGCATCTCAATGCCCAGCCGCTGGTCTGGGGACACGGACCGCGGACTTTTGAAGTATTCCTCGAACCAACCTGTCCGTTTTCCGTTCGCGCCTTCAATAAACTCGATGAATTGCTGGATGAAGTGGGCGCCGAGAACGTCACGATTAAAATTCGCCTGCAGTCCCAGCCGTGGCATCTGTTTTCCGGGGTGATAGTGCGCTGCGTGCTGGCCGCCTCCACCCTGCCGCACGGCAGAGAGCAGGCGCACAAAGTCCTGCAGGCGGTCGCCGATCATCGTGAAGAGTTTGAATTCACCGACCACTGCAGCGGGCCGAACATGAATACCACCCCGCAGCAAATTATCGAACGCCTTGAACGCTACAGCCACGTGTCGCTGGCGGCGGCGTTTGCCCGTCCGGAGCTGCAAAACGAGATCAAATGGCACAGTAAATACGCCCGCCAGAACGGCATTCATGTGTCGCCGACGTTTATGGTCAACGGCCTGGTGCAGCCCGATCTCGGCAGCGGCGATGACGTCAGCGTGTGGGCCGCGCGGATTATGGCCTGAGATTAGCTGCTAGACTTTTTGTACACTTCACTATTTTTGTACACCTTACTAAAGAGGCAGGTCAGTATGTCCGACAATCACTACCAACCACCGAAAGTATGGGAATGGAAACAGAATAACGGCGGCGCATTCGCCAATATCAACCGTCCGGTTTCCGGCGCCACGCATGAAAAAGTGCTGCCCGTTGGCAATCACCCACTCCAGCTCTACTCGCTGGGCACGCCGAATGGGCAGAAAGTGACGATCATGCTGGAAGAGCTGCTGGCGCTGGGTGTAGCAGGCGCTGAGTATGACGCCTGGCTGATTCGTATCGGCGAAGGCGACCAGTTCTCCAGCGGCTTTGTGGAAGTTAACCCGAACTCGAAGATCCCGGCGCTGAGCGACCACTCCACCACTCCGCCGACCCGGGTATTTGAATCCGGCAGTATCCTGCTCTATCTGGCGGAAAAATTTGGTTTCTTCCTGCCGAAAGACCCGGCCGGACGCACCGAAACGCTAAACTGGCTGTTCTGGCTACAGGGCGCAGCGCCGTTCCTCGGCGGCGGCTTTGGCCACTTCTATAACTATGCGCCGGTAAAAATCGAGTACGCCATCGACCGCTTTACCATGGAAGCGAAACGTCAGCTCGACGTGCTGGATAAGCAACTGGCGCGCGGCCGCTTTGTGGCGGGGGAAGAGTACACCATTGCCGATATGGCGATCTGGCCGTGGTACGGCAACGTGGTGCTGGGCAACGTCTATAACGCCGCAGAATTCCTCGATGCCGGCAGCTACGTTAACGTGCTGCGCTGGGCGCAGGACGTGGGCAATCGCCCGGCTGTGAAGCGCGGACGGATGGTTAACCGTACCAATGGCCCGCTCGACGAGCAGTTGCACGAGCGCCATGACGCCCGCGATTTCGACACGCAGACCGAAGACAAACGTCAGGCGTAATGCCTTTACCCGGCGGCGCGAAGCTGCCGGGTAAGTTGTCACATCAGTGCTTTACCTTGGTCAGGCGATCGAGATAGCCCATCACAAAGGCGGACAGCACAAAGGTGAGATGGATAATGACGTACCACATCAGCTTATTATCCGGCACGTTCTTCGCATCCATAAACACCCGCAGCAGGTGAATGGAAGAGATAGCCACAATCGACGCCGCCACCTTGTTTTTCAGCGATGTCGCATCCATTTTGCCAAGCCAGTTGAGCTTCTCTTTGCCTTCGTTAATATCCAGCGTCGAGACGAAGTTTTCATAACCGGAAAACATCACCATCACCAGCAGCCCGCCCACCAGCGTCATATCGACCAGCGAAAGCAGCGTCAGAATCAGATCCGACTCGCTGACGCTGAAGATATGCGGCAGGATGTGGAATATCTCCTGAAAAAATTTTATCGATAGCGCGATAAGGCCCAGCGAGAGGCCGAAATAAACCGGCGCCAGCAGCCAGCGCGAAGCATAAATAGCGTTTTCCAGAAAGCGTTCCATAAGGTCCTGTCAGTTTGTAAAAATGGCCGCCATTATATCGCAGCTGGCTCATATCAAAACGATGCGCAGGCGCCGGGGAAATAAAAAAGGCCAACGCAGTGTTGGCCTTTCGGGAGATATCCTGGGGAAAATTACTTCGCTTTGACGGTCTCTTCGCCCACCAGACCAATTTTCAGGTAACCGGCCTGATGCAGCGTATCCATCACTTTCATCATCGTCTCGTAGTCGACGGTTTTGTCGGCGCGGAAGAAGACGGTGGTGTCTTTCTTGCCCTGAGTCAGCGCATCCAGCGAGGCAATCACGCTCTCTTCAGTCACCGGATCGTTGCCGAGGAACATCGATTTGTCGGCTTTCACCGACAGATAAATCGGTTTTTCCGGACGCGGCTGCGGCTGGCTGGATGAAGCAGGCAGATTGACTTTGACGTCCACGGTAGCCAGCGGCGCCGCCACCATGAAGATAATCAACAGCACCAACATGACGTCGATAAATGGCGTCACGTTAATGTCGTGCATTTCGCCGTTATCATCGAGGTTTTCGTTAAAATGCATCGCCATAGCGGATCAACCTACCCGTAATTTCTGCGCCGGACGCAGCGGCTGAGAACCACTGGCGTTCAGGTCGAGATCGCGGCTTTGCAGCAGCATAATCTGCGCGGCCACGTCGCCAAGAGACGCTTTGTAACTGGCAATCATGCGGGCGAAGACGTTATAGATAACCACCGCCGGAATCGCGGCAAACAGGCCAATCGCCGTTGCCAGCAGCGCTTCCGCGATACCCGGCGCGACAACCGCGAGGTTAGTCGTCTGCGTTTGCGCGATACCGATAAAGCTGTTCATGATGCCCCAGACGGTACCGAACAGGCCGACGAACGGGGAAATAGCGCCGATAGTCGCCAGATAACCGTTACCGCGGCCCATATAGCGGCCAACCTGCGCCACACGACGCTCAAGGCGGAAACCGGTACGTTCTTTAATACCTTCGTTATCATCCACGCCTGCCGACAGTTCCAGCTCATTATTGGCTTCGTTAATCAGCTGAGTGGTCAGGCTTTTAGCATGGAATCCATTCGCGATAGTGTTAGCCTGATCGAGAGAACGCGCTTCGCTGAGCTGCTGCTGCTCACGCTTGAGGCGACGCTTGCTGGACAACATTTCGGCGCCCTTGCCGAAGAAGATAGCCCAGGTGACTACCGAAGCCAGAATCAAGCCAATCATCACAACCTTAACGACAATATCGGCGTGATGATACATACCCCAAACGGAGAGATCCGCCTGCATCAAATTATTACCCACACTGTTTCTCCAGGACATCAATCACAAAAACTGAGCATAATAATATCAAAACGGCATCGAATTGATAGTGGTTCTCATTAGTATTTACACTGTGCAGCAAATCACGTTTATTTTCTTTGCGCTTACGCAGTAAAAAAGCGGCTGACGCCGGTTTCGGGAAAATTTTTGCCTGTATCGTTTACGACCCGGTACACAAACCGGGATTCATGGTAGTTTAGACGTCCAGACGTATAAAAACAGGTTTGCAGAACATGGCTGATAAACATCTTGATACCGCGCTGGTCAACGCCGGGCGCCGCAAAAAATATACTCAGGGTTCGGTGAATAGCGTCATCCAGCGCGCCTCATCGCTGGTGTTCGATACCGTCGAGGCTAAAAAACACGCCACCCGTAACCGCGCCAAAGGCGAGCTGTTTTATGGCCGCCGCGGCACGCTGACCCACTTTTCGCTGCAGGAAGCCATGTGCGAACTGGAAAGCGGCGCCGGCTGCGCCCTCTTCCCCTGCGGCGCGGCCGCGGTCGCCAACACGATTCTGGCCTTCGTCGAACAGGGCAACCACGTGTTAATGACCAACACCGCCTATGAACCCAGCCAGGACTTCTGCACTAAGATCCTTGCGAAGCTCGGGGTGACGACCGGCTGGTTCGATCCGCTCATCGGCGCGGATATCGCCAACCTGATTCAACCCAATACCAAAGTGGTGTTCCTCGAATCCCCCGGCTCGATCACCATGGAAGTGCATGATGTGCCGGCCATCGTCGCCGCCGTGCGTCGCGTCGCGCCGGAAGCTATTATCATGATCGATAACACCTGGGCGGCAGGGGTGCTGTTTAAAGCGCTCGATTTTGGTATCGATATTTCTATCCAGGCGGCAACGAAATATTTAATTGGCCACTCCGACGGAATGATCGGCACTGCGGTGGCCAACGCCCGCTGTTGGGAGCAACTGTGTGAAAACGCCTATCTAATGGGCCAGATGGTCGATGCCGACACCGCCTATATGACCAGCCGCGGTTTACGCACGCTTGGCGTCCGCCTGCGCCAACATCACGAAAGCAGTCTGCGCGTCGCCGAATGGCTGGCGCAGCACCCGCAGGTGGCGCGAGTCAATCATCCGGCGCTGCCGGGCAGCAAGGGCCATGAATTCTGGAAGCGCGACTTCAGCGGCAGCAGCGGACTGTTCTCTTTTGTTCTCAATAAGCGCCTCACCGACGCCGAGCTGGCAGCCTATCTGGACAACTTCAGTCTGTTCAGCATGGCCTACTCTTGGGGCGGGTTCGAATCGCTGATCCTCGCCAACCAGCCGGAACATATCGCGGCCATCCGCCCCGAGGCGGAAGTGGATTTCAGCGGTACCCTTATTCGACTGCACATAGGTTTAGAAAATGTTGACGATCTGCTGGCGGATTTAGCGGCAGGCTTCGCGCGTATCGTGTAAAGTGACAGGAAGTGGCAACAAAAGCGGACGCTTTCAGAAAAGCGGCCGCTTTTGTTGCGCCCGAGATCAAGGTGCTCGGGCCGCTTCAGGAGTACACTAGTCGAAAAACGGTACCACTTAGGAAAGTCCATGGTTGTCATTCAAGAGATTGTCGCCGCGCTGTGGCAACATGATTTTGCCGCATTGGCAAACCCTCACGTTGTGGGTTTTGTATATCTGGTCATGTTCGCGACCCTGTTTCTGGAAAACGGGCTGCTGCCGGCTTCGTTTTTACCGGGCGATAGCCTGTTGCTGCTCGCTGGCGCGCTAATCGCTAAAGGCGTCATGGATTTTGTCCCCACTCTCGCCATCCTAACCGCTGCCGCCAGCCTCGGCTGCTGGCTGAGCTATTTACAGGGGCGCTGGCTGGGTAATACCAATATGGTGAAAGGCTGGCTGTCGCATCTGCCGCACAAATATCACCAGCGCGCCACCAACATGTTTGATAAACACGGCCTGCTGGCGCTGCTGGCCGGGCGCTTTTTGGCGTTTGTCCGCACTTTGCTGCCAACCATGGCGGGCATTTCCGGCCTGCCGAATCGTCGTTTCCAGTTCTTTAACTGGCTAAGCGGCCTGCTGTGGGTTGGCGTCGTCACCGGTCTTGGCTATGCGCTGAGCATGATCCCGTTCGTGAAAAACCACGAAGACCAGGTCATGACCTGCCTGATGGTGCTGCCGATCGCCCTGCTGGTGACTGGCCTCGTTGGTACGGTTATTGTGGTTATCAAGAAGAAATACTGCAGCGCCTGATTCACTCGCCCCGGATGGCCTCAATATCCCCGGTAGCGCTACCGCTTACCGGGGCTACAGGCGCCGCATCCTTATCAAATCCCCTGCATCGTGCGAATACGCGCGGCATCTTCACCCGGCGTAATACCGAAATAGCGTTTAAACTCGCGGCTAAACTGCGAGGCGCTTTCGTAGCCGACGCGCATCGCCGCCGCGCTGGCTTTCATGCCGTCATGGATCATCAGCATTCTGGCCTTATGCAGACGATAGGTCTTCAAATATTGCAGCGGCGAGGTGCTGGTGACCGATTTAAAATTATGGTGAAACGCCGAGACGCTCATATTCGCTTCCGCTGCCAGTTGGTCAACGCTAAGGTTTTCGGTGTACTGGCTTTCAATACGCTTCAGAACGCGGCTAATCAGACTAAAGTGCGTCTGTCGGCTGACCAGCGCCAGCAGCGCGCCGCCGCAGGGGCCAATCAGGACGTGATAAAGGATCTCGCGGATAATCTGTTTGCCGAGAATGCGCGCGTCCAGCGGCCGCTCCATCACGTCTAACAGGCGCTCCGCCGCGCAGAGGATCTCTTCTGATAACACCGCCGAGTTGATCCCGCTGGAGGCGACCGACGGCTGAAAAAGCTCATCTTCGCCGATATCCATCAGCAGCTCCTGCAACTGCAAAATATCGACATTCAGCCGCATTCCCGCCAGCGGCACTTCCGGGGTCGCGAAGGTTTCGCATTCGAACGGCAGCGGGACGGTTAACAGTAAGTATTCGTTGGTGTCATAACGGAAGGTTCGTTCATTGATATAGCCAATTTTATGGCCGGAAAAGAGAAAAACGATCCCCGGCTGGTACATCACCGGCGTACGGGTGCCCGGCTGCGTCCCGTACAGCAGACGGATATCCGGCAGCAGTTCACTTAGCATTTCTTGCTTATCTTTCAGCTTGTTAACCTTTTCTGTTAATAGCTGGCATATCTCGGCACGGTTCATTTTCGCTGCTTCTCCGACGACTTTTCTACAAGCTTATTGTGCGTAGTTTCCTTCTTTTTCTCCAGCCCAATGGAGAAATGGGCAAGACAATGGCAGGAATGTGCATTGAGAGGAAACGGTCGCAGGAACACAATAGCCGCCATCGGGTAGAGAGTCGTCCTTTCTGCCGGGAGTTTCATCTTTATGAGGGCACCAGCCATGAATAACTTCAATTTACATACCCCAACCCGCATTCTGTTCGGCAAAGGCGCCATCGCCGACCTGCGCGAACAAATCCCAGCCGGCGCTCGCGTGCTGGTGACTTACGGCGGCGGTAGCGTGAAGAAAACCGGCGTACTGGACCAGGTACTGAGCGCGCTGGCTGGCTTTGACGTGCTGGAGTTCGGCGGAATTGAGCCAAACCCGTCTTACGAAACGCTGATGAACGCGGTGAAAATCGCTCGTGAAGAGAACGTGACTTTCCTGCTGGCGGTTGGCGGCGGTTCGGTGCTCGACGGCACCAAGTTTATCGCCGCGGCCGCGCACTATGACGCGAATATCGATCCGTGGGAAATTCTGGAAACCTACGGCAGCAAGATTACCCGCGCTATTCCGATGGGCTCAGTATTGACCCTGCCGGCGACCGGTTCCGAATCAAATAAAGGCGCGGTTATCTCGCGTAAAACCACCGGCGATAAACGCGCGTTTATGTCCGAACACGTTCAGCCGGTCTTTGCGATCCTCGATCCTGTTTATACCTACACCCTGCCGCCACGCCAGGTCGCTAACGGCGTCGTTGACGCTTTCGTCCATACCGTTGAGCAGTACGTGACCTACCCGGTTGATGGTAAAATTCAGGACCGTTTCGCCGAGGGCATTCTGCTAACGCTGGTGGAAGATGGCCCGAAAGCGCTGCAGGAGCCGGAGAACTACAACGTGCGCGCCAACATTATGTGGGCGGCGACGCAGGCATTGAACGGCCTCATTGGCGCAGGCGTCCCTCAGGACTGGGCGACGCATATGCTCGGCCACGAACTGACGGCGATGCACGGCCTGGATCACGCGCAGACGCTGGCTATCGTGCTGCCGGCGCTGTGGAATGAGAAACGCGATACCAAGCGCGCTAAGCTGCTGCAGTACGCCGAGCGCGTGTGGAATATTACCGAAGGTTCCGAAGAGCAACGTATCGATGCCGCTATCGCCGCAACCCGGAGTTTCTTCGAGCAGATGGGCGTGCCGACTCGCCTTTCCGATTACGGTCTCGACGGTAGCTCCATCCCGGCACTGCTGGCGAAACTGGAAGAGCACGGCATGACTAAGCTTGGCGAAAATCAGGATATCACTCTGGACGTCAGCCGTCGTATTTACGAGGCTGCCCGCTAAGTTCTCCCCACCTGATTCACCTCTCCTTACGTTAAACAAACGCCGGGGAGAGGTGTTTTTACTACCGTTTTTAGCTATTTCGTCCAGACTTAATGCTACCCCTCGGCGGATTTTTCACGCTGAGTTCATTAACAGGAGGAAGGCATGACACATCCAACCGTTATAAAACTACACGACGGCAACCTGATGCCGCAGTTGGGTCTCGGCGTGTGGAAAGCAGGCAACGAGGAAGTCGTCTCCGCCATTCATAAGGCGCTGGAAGTCGGTTATCGTTCTTTTGACACCGCCGCCGCGTACCAAAATGAGGCTGGCGTCGGCAACGCGTTAAGCAGCGCGGGCGTCAATCGCGATGAGCTCTTCATCACTACCAAACTGTGGAACGACGATCAAAAACGGCCGCATGAAGCGCTAAAAGAGAGCCTGAGCAAGCTGAAACTGGACTATGTGGATCTCTATTTAATTCACTGGCCGGTGCCAGCGATAGGCCATTACGTCGAAGCCTGGCAGGCGCTGATCGAATTGCAGCAGCAAGGGCTGGCAAAAAGCATTGGGGTATGTAATTTCCAGGTGCCACATCTGCAAAAGCTGATTGATGAAACCGGCGTCGCTCCGGTGATCAACCAGATTGAGCTGCACCCGTTAATGCAGCAGCGTCAACTGCATGCATGGAACGCCACCCACAAAATCCAGACCGAATCCTGGAGCCCATTAGCGCAGGGCGGCAAAGGGGTCTTCGATCAGAAAATTATTCACCATCTGGCGGATAAATACGGCAAAACGCCAGCGCAAATCGTCATTCGCTGGCATCTCGACAGCGGACTGGTGGTGATCCCGAAATCCGTCACGCCATCGCGTATCGCGGAAAACTTTGACGTCTGGGACTTCCGTCTCGACAAAGACGAACTCAGTGAAATCGCTAAGCTGGACCAGGGCAAACGTCTCGGCCCCGACCCGGATCAGTTCGGCGGTTAATCCCCTTAACTTTTGCCTTTAGCGCCGCGCGGCGCTAAAGGCTTTCGCAAATTAAATGAATATCCTCAGGCTCCAGAGCAAACAGCTCCGGGTCGGGCTTATCAATTAAACGACAGCCCTGTGAGAGATAAAAATCAACGGTGCTTTTGTTGGGGATGGACGAAATATACAGGCCTGATGCGCCCAGAGCAGGAAGCTGCTGCAGCGCATAGTCAAACAGACGTCGCCCCCATCCCTGGCCGCGCTGCGCCGCGCCCACATAAAAGAATAACAGTTGGCGCAGATCGCCCTTTTCACCCCTTGGCAAGGTATCCATCGCCGCCGCGGCAATGATTTTATTCTGCTCGAAAAAGGCGAAAAATATACCGCCGCGATCGTAGCAGGCCTCGTGAATAGGCGTATAAATCTGTCGATCGTGAGGATCCCAGCCACGGACGTCATAGTACTGCGGGTACGCCTGAAGCCGGCCATCATCGAGCTTATAAAGGGTGTCGATAATTTCGCTGCGGTCTATCTCCCACAACCTATCCAGCTGCTGTCGTGACAGGATTACCGGCGTCATTATCGTTCTCTCTCCTTATGTGACAGGCTTTCCCCCGGCGATCGGAACCGCCGGGGAAGCGGCTTAGCGGGACGCCGTCTTCGGCTTGATACGCTTTTTCGCCCCCGAGGCGGCTGGCGTCTGGCGCTGATGCGCAATCGGCGTATGCTTCGTCAGCGCCGGACGGGTATGACGGTTCTGGCGACGCGCTTCACGCATCTCGTCCAGCGTCGGCGCCGGCACCAGGCAGTCACGGCGTGAACCAATCAGATGCTTTTTACCCATCGCTTCCAGCGCCTGACGGATCAGCGGCCAGTTTGCCGGATCGTGATAGCGCAGCAGCGCTTTATGCAGACGGCGCTGTTTGTCGCCCTTCGGCACCACCACATCTTCACTCTTATAGCCGATTTTACCCAGCGGGTTCTTGCCGGTGTAATACATGGTGGTTGAGTTCGCCAGCGGCGACGGGTAGAAATTCTGTACCTGGTCTAGACGGAAGCGATGACGCTTCAGCCACAGTGCCAGGTTCACCATATCTTCATCGCGCGTCCCTGGGTGAGCGGAAATAAAGTACGGGATCAGGTACTGTTCTTTACCCGCCTGCTTCGAATAGGTATCAAACAATTCTTTAAAGCGGTCATAGCTGCCCATGCCCGGCTTCATCATCTTCGACAGCGGCCCCTCTTCGGTATGCTCAGGCGCGATCTTCAGATAGCCACCGACGTGGTGGGTCGCCAGTTCTTTGATATAGCGTGGATCCTCTACGGCGATGTCGTAACGCACACCCGATGCGATAAGGATTTTCTTAATGCCTTTCAGGTCACGAGCGCGGCGGTACAGATTAATCGTCGGCTCATGGTTGGTGTCCATGTGCGGGCAGATATCCGGGTAGACGCAGGAGAGACGGCGGCAGGTCTGCTCGGCGCGCGGGGATTTGCAGCGCAGCATATACATATTGGCGGTTGGGCCGCCAAGATCGGAAATAATGCCGGTAAAGCCGGGAACCGTGTCGCGAATCGCTTCGATTTCATTAATGATCGAATCTTCGGAGCGGCTCTGGATGATGCGCCCTTCGTGTTCGGTGATCGAGCAGAAAGAACAGCCGCCGAAACAGCCGCGCATAATGTTAATGGAGAAGCGAATCATCTCGTAGGCCGGGATACGCGCATCGCCATAAGAAGGATGCGGCACACGCTTGTACGGTAACGCAAAGACGCTGTCCATCTCTTCAGTCGACAGCGGGATCGCCGGCGGGTTAACCCAGATATAACGCTCGCCGTGCTTTTGCATTAGCGCACGGGCGCAGCCGGGGTTGGTTTCATGGTGCAGAATGCGCGACGCGTGGGCATAGAGCACTTTGTCGCCTTTGACCTTCTCGAAGGATGGCAGCAACACGTAGGTTTTTTCCCACGGTTTTGGCCGCGGCGGCTGCACGACAACGGCTTTGGCCTCGGCTTTTTTCGGGGGCACGGGTTTGTTATCGGCGCACGGTAGGTCTTCACCGTACGGATGCGGAATCGGGTCGATTTTGCCCGGCGTATCCAGACGCGTGGAGTCAACGCCGCTCCAGCCCGGCAGCGCTTCTTTTACCATGATCGCGGTATTACGCACATCGCGAATATCACCGATGGCCTCGCCCATCGCCAGACGATGCGCCACTTCTACCAGCGGGCGCTCGCCATTGCCGAACATCAGCATATCGGCTTTCGAATCCACCAGCACTGAGCGGCGTACGGTATCGGACCAATAATCGTAGTGCGCGGTACGGCGCAGGCTGGCTTCAATACCGCCGAGGATCACCGGCACGTCTTTCCACGCCTCTTTACAGCGCTGGGTATAAACCAGCGTCGCGCGGTCCGGGCGCTTACCCGCGACGTTGCCGGCGGTATAGGCGTCGTCATGGCGCAGCTTACGGTCGGCGGTATAGCGGTTGATCATTGAGTCCATATTGCCCGCAGTGACGCCGAAGAACAGATTCGGCTTACCCAGGCGCATGAAGTCTTCTTTGCTGTTCCAGTCCGGCTGGGAGATGATCCCTACGCGGAATCCCTGCGCTTCCAGCATACGGCCGCAGATAGCCATGCCGAAACTTGGATGGTCGACGTAGGCGTCGCCGGTCACCAGAATAATGTCGCAGCTATCCCAGCCAAGTTGATCCATCTCTTCACGCGACATTGGTAAAAATGGCGCAGGGCCAAAACAGGCAGCCCAGTATTGCGGCCAGGAAAATAGGTCACGATCCGGCTGGATCAGGGATATTGCGCTCATATTGCTTCCGGGGAAAATGATAAAAAAATAACCAAAAGGGCGTGGATTATAAGCCGGAATGATAGTGGAAATGAAGGAGGATTTTCTCAAACCCTGACCGGGTTGCGGCCAGGGTTGCGGATATTACGGCGCCGGATTCACCAGGATCTGGCCAATCGAGCCGCGGTCGGCGAGCTCCAGCGTCTGGCTCAGGTACTGGAACGGGAAGTGCGGCCAGGAAGGCTGGTTATAATACACCAGCAGTTCCACCTGCCCATCAATCCACACCGTATCTTTCCAGCCCCGATCTTCCGGGAACGGCATGGTCCCGTTGACGTTACGGATCTGGAACATCACGCCTTCAATATGGAACGACTGTGGGCGGTCGGCGCGCACGGTCCAGCGCTCCCACGTTCCCTGCTGAGCGGTGATATCAATGCGCTGCGGATCCCACAGTTGGCCATTGATGCCTGGGTCGTCGCCAAGAGTAATATCACGGCTGCGCAGCGGCGTACCGGAGAGCAGCTCGGTCGGCAGCAGGCGCACCGGCAGGCTGTCGGTAACCAGCGGCAGCAGCCCGGTCGGACGCAGCGTCAGCACCAGCGTGGAGATCAAAATGCTCGACGGCTCGAAGAAACCGCGGATACGGTCGACAATGCTCGCCGCTTCACCGCAGGTAATCGACACTTCATCGCCGTTGGTCATATCCACCAGAATTTCACGCCGCTCGCCGGGGGCCAGCGACAATTGCTTAAGTGAGACCGGCGCCGGCAGGAAGCCCTGATCGCCTGAGATAACGTGCAGCAGACGACCATCGCTCATCTGCAACTGATAGCGGCGCGAGTTAGATGCGTTCAGCAGACGCAGTCGTACCCAGCCGCGAGAGACTTCGACATAGGGCCCCTGCGCGCCGTTGACCAACAGGGTATCACCCACGAAACCACCGCTGCCCGGTTCGCTATATTCCGGAGTGCCGAAGTTATCCAGCCGCTTATCCTGAATAATCACCGGGAAATCATCAACGCCGTAGTGGTTCGGGATCGGCAGGTTTTTGCTGACCTCGTCTTCTACCAGCCACATTCCCGCCAGGCCGTTGTAAACCTGTTTCGCCATCCGGTTCGGGGTATTCGCCTGATACCACAAAGTGGCCGCACTCTGGCGAATCGGCAATACCGGCGCCCAATCCGCATTCGGCGACATCATGCGCGCCGCGCCGCCAATCAGCGGCCCCGGCACCTGCAGGCCGCGAATCGTCATGGCGACATTTTCGGTCAGGCGGTTACTGTAGATAAGTTTGACGTCATCACCATTCCAGACGCGGATGGTCGGCCCCAGGTAGCGGCCATTGATGCCCCATACCGGCGCGCGCGTTCCCTGGGTGAATGACCAGTGAGAACGTTGCAGGGTCATAAACAGCGGTTGACCGCGACGGGATTCCAGCAGAGGCGGAATGGGGAGCACCGGCTGCTGGCCGGCGGCATGAGCCTTCAGCGGCGCGGCGCCCGCGCACAGCGCTACACCTGAAGCCTTAATAAACTGACGCCGACTGAGTGACATATTAACTCCATGAAATACTGACAATGCAAAAAGGGAATTCGTTTCCCGCCAGCAATACGCTCGCGTTCGCGGCGTTTCCTGTATTATTTCTTTCCAGCCGCTTCGCGCTCGGCCACTTCTTTATCCAGCTCGGCGATTTTAGCGGACATCATCTCGCGGCAGTGTGTCGCCAGCGCGCGCACGTTATCTTTACCAAACTGGCTGGTATCGACCGGCGGCAGCATCTCGACAATCACCAGACCATTGTTCCAGCGATTGAGTTTAATTTTGTTCGATGTATTCGACACGCATACTGGAATAATCGGTACGCCAGCGGCGATGGCCGCGTGGAACGCGCCGGTTTTAAAGGGCAGCAGACCGCGGCCGCGGCTGCGGGTCCCTTCCGGGAACATCCAGAACGAAATTTTACGCTTTTTAAACGCATTCACCACTTCGGCAATAGTGCCGTGCGCTTTGGTTCGGTTATTGCGGTCAATCAGCAGGTTGCCCGTCAGCCAGTAAAGCTGGCCAAAGAACGGTATCCATAACAGGCTTTTTTTACCCACGGTAACCGTCGGCGGCTGCACGATGTTCGACGCTGTCACCATATCATAGTTGTTCTGGTGGTTAGCGATGTAGATCGCATTGCCGTAGCTTTCCGCGTCCGCAGGCTTACGCAGTTCGACTTTCAGGCCAAATACCGGGGACAGGCGGCCAAACAGATGACCAAACGTCGCGACGTGCTTAGGGTTGCGCGGGCTGAACAAGCAGTAAAGACTGCCAAATATGCACACGACGATGCAATAAATGACAACAAAAATTAGTCGAAAAATAAATAACATAGCTTCCTCTGAAACCCAAACCGCTTAGCGTTATACCCGTTGAATCACAGGCTCAGGACACCGCTGCCCTCTCAACGCGGGGCGGAAAATCTCCGCCCCTGGAGGACATGTTAATCGCAATGCCTGAATAAACAACGATTTTGCGGCAAATTTTCGCATCCTCCAGCCGGGTGAAGGATGCGGATCTTACTCTTCGCTGTCGCCAGCTGAGGCGCGGCGCGGGGAGTCGATCTCCACGCGGTCGATTTTCTGCAGGCCGCGCATCAGCGAACCGCGACGGCCGCGCTCGCCGGTGACTTTTTGCAGCTCTTCCGGACGCAGTTTGATCTTACGCTTGCCGACGTGGATAGTTAACGTGCTCTGCGGCGGCAGGACAAACAGGTGCGCCAGACCATCCTGGCCGGAGGCAGCTTCCGCCGACGGAATGTTGATAATCTTGTTGCCTTTGCCTTTCGACAGCTGCGGCAGATCGCTCACCGGGAACATCAGCATGCGCCCGGCATGGGTAATCGCCAACAGCATATCGGCATCGTCTTCAATGACCAGCGGCGGCATCACATGCGCGTTCTCCGGCAACGTAATCAGCGCCTTACCGGCGCGGTTGCGCGCCACCAGGTCGTTGAAGGTACAGACGAAACCGTAGCCGGCATCGGAGGCCATCAGCAGCCTCTGATCGTCTGACTCCATCAGCATATGTTCTACGCTGGCGCCCGGCGGCAGCGTCACTTTACCGGTGACCGGCTCGCCCTGGCCGCGGGCGGAAGGCAGCGTAATCGGGTCGATGGCGTAGCTGCGCCCGGTGGTATCAATAAACACCACCGGCTGGTTGCTCTTGCCTTTCACCGACGCTTTCCAGCTATCGCCGGCTTTGTAGCTCAGTCCCTGCGCATCGATATCGTGGCCTTTGGCGCTACGCACCCAACCCATCTGCGACAGAACGATAGTGACCGGCTCGGACGGCAGCATATCGTGCTCGCTCATGGCCTTCGCTTCTTCGCGCTCGCGCAGCGGCGAACGGCGATCGTCGCCAAAGGTATCGGCATCGGCCTGCAGCTCTTTCTTCAGCAGGTTATTCATCTTGCGTTCGGAGGCCAGAATCGCCTGCAGCTGATCGCGCTCTTTTTCCAGCTCGCTCTGCTCGCCGCGGATCTTCATCTCTTCCAGCCTGGCGAGATGACGCAGTTTTAATTCCAGAATCGCTTCCGCCTGAGTTTCGCTGATGCCGAAGCGGGCAATCAGCGCCGGCTTCGGTTCATCTTCGTGGCGGATTATCTCAATCACTTCATCAATGTTGAGGAACGCGACCAGCAAACCTTCGAGGATGTGCAGGCGCTTGAGGACTTTTTCCAGACGGTAGTTCAGGCGGTTACGCACGGTATCACGACGGAAGGTCAACCACTCCGTCAGGATTTCAAGCAGGTTTTTCACCGCCGGACGATTGTCCAGGCCGATCATGTTGAGGTTGATACGGTAGCTCTTTTCCAGATCGGTAGTGGCGAACAGGTGGTTCATCACCTGCTCCATATCCACGCGGTTGGAACGCGGCACGATCACCAGACGGGTCGGGTTTTCATGATCCGATTCATCACGTAGATCATCAACCATCGGCAGCTTTTTGTTACGCATCTGCGCGGCGATCTGTTCCAGCACGCGCGCGCCGGACACCTGATGCGGCAGCGCGCTAATCACCACCGCGCCGTCTTCTTTCGTCCACACGGCGCGCATGCGCACCGAACCGCGGCCGTTCTGGTAGATTTTGCGAATTTCCGCGCGCGGGGTAATGATTTCCGCTTCGGTCGGGTAGTCCGGCCCCTGCACGATATCCAGCAGCTCATCGAGCGTGGTTTTCGGTTTTTCCAGCAGCGTAATCGCCGCCTGCGCCACTTCACGCAGGTTGTGCGGCGGAATATCGGTAGCCATACCGACCGCAATGCCGGTGGTGCCGTTCAGCAGGATGTTCGGCAGACGCGCCGGCAGCATTTTTGGCTCCTGCAGCGTACCGTCAAAGTTCGGCACCCAATCGACGGTGCCCTGACCCAGTTCGCTGAGCAGCAGTTCGGCGTATTTCGACAGGCGGGATTCGGTGTAACGCATCGCCGCGAAGGATTTCGGATCGTCCGGCGCGCCCCAGTTCCCCTGCCCATCTACCAGCGGGTAGCGGTAAGAGAACGGCTGCGCCATCAGCACCATCGCTTCATAGCAGGCGCTGTCGCCGTGCGGGTGATATTTACCCAACACGTCGCCGACGGTGCGGGCGGATTTTTTGAACTTGGCGCTGGCGTTCAGGCCCAACTCGGACATTGCATAGACAATGCGGCGCTGAACCGGCTTTAAGCCATCGCCAATAAACGGTAATGCCCTGTCCATGATGACGTACATGGAGTAGTTCAGGTAGGCATTTTCCGTGAATTCATGTAGCGCGAGGCGCTCTGCCATATCGCTCATTAATCGTGGATCCTCAATCTGGGACGCGGCCATTGCGGCGGCAAAACTACCCGCGATAATACCCGATCTCACGCCCTGAGTCACAGGAAGTGAGATCGGTTAAAGAGGATGAGGATATCAATCAGGCTAACGGTAAATAAATATCGGTGCGGAGTTCATGCTCGCCAACTTCATGCACAAAATTGAGGTAGCGGAAGTACACCGGAAAATCCCTTAGCGTCTCCCCGGAGGCGGGCAGCCAGTCGCGATAGAGAAACCAAACGCTTTGCGCCAGCGTGTCCAGCGAACCGTGATGGCGGGCCACTGCGCAACGGCCTGCCGGGATCTCGCCGTTAATCACGCCAAACGCGTTTTCGCGAATCGGTCGCTCAACGGTGCCGCAGATATCAAAACGAAACGCGTCGCCTGGCGTTGTTTGCGGATCGTCCCAGGCAATGCCCCAGGTTTCGCTGGTGGCGACTGGCGACAGCCCGCTCGTTTTGCGCCATGCGATAAAACGCGCGGCGGTGGCGTTGACCAGGTCCGGGCTCCCGCGATGTTGCAATACGGCGATCCTTGTGGCTGGAAATTGAATAATGTTGACGTCCATCGAAGTTTGCTCCTGTAGCGTATGTTTCGGTACGCGTCGATGCCACTCGGCCCAATCCGGTCGCTGACGGAACTGAGTCGGGCTTTGATCAAACGCGGTACGGAAGGCGCGACTGAACGACTCCGAATTTTGAAATCCGGCATCAAGGGCAATATCGATGATTTTTTCGTGCGGGTTGAAGGCCAGGCGCCAACAGGCGCGCCGCAGGCGTAACCACTGAATATACCGGTACAGCGGAACGCCGGTATACGCACTAAATTGCCGGTGAAAATGGTAAGGCGAGCTATACGCAATCGCGCTCAGCGCCTCCAGCGTTAGCGGCTCATCAAGATGGTTCTCAATGTACAAACAGACTCGCTGAAAACGCCCGACGTACGCCGGGCTGGCCTTAATATCGTTCATCGTCTCCTCCACGCGACACACTCTGCCAGAGCGAGGATAGCGATTCCTGACCGATCTTGCGCACTCTCCGGCGCGGGCATTATGGCGTGATTTTACGGATCTGCTTCACGTCGATCTCTACCGAGTTCCAGTCTTTATCGACTTCACCCTGAATTTCTACCGTATCCTGCGGGCCGACGGTCACGCCATTCCAGCGCTTGTGGTCGATATCGACGTTCACCACGCCGGAGGCATCCTGGAATTTATACAGATCATCAGAGATGCGCTCGACGATTTTACCGCGCAGGGTCACCCAGGTGTCATCGCGCAGCGACTTGGCGTTCGCCACGGTGGTCACCGCGCCGCTCGGCCCGGTGAAGCCGCCGGCCTGCGAGGTAGTGGTAGTAGACGGTCCGGTGAATCCACCCTGCCCGGCGGCCAGTACCGGCATGGAAACCAAAGCAATAATCGCGGTCATCGCAGCAATTTTTTTCATTTTATAATCTCCCTTATGTGTTGGTATGGCTCCTATTACGCCTGACAAAACTTAACGACTTCTTAAGCGGAAAAAAGAAATTTTAATGCTGTACATCCCCTGCATCAACGCGGTTTACTGCGCAAAGAAACGGGATCGTCGGAGGGAAACATGCGCATATTATTGGTGGAAGATGACAAACTGATCGGCGACGGCATCAAAGCCGGGCTGAGCAAAATGGGCTTCAGCATCGACTGGTTTACCGCAGGCCAGGAGGGCAAAAACGCCTTATATAGCGCCCCTTATGACGCCGCGATACTTGACCTGACTCTCCCCGGCATTGACGGCCTCGATATTCTGCGCGAATGGCGCGATAAAGGCCGTAATGAACCCGTGCTGATCCTCACCGCCCGCGACGCGCTTAGCCAGCGGGTTGAAGGGCTTCAGCTCGGCGCCGATGACTATCTGTGTAAACCCTTCGCCCTCATTGAGGTGGCGGCACGTCTCGAAGCGCTGATCCGCCGCGCTCACGGCCAGAGCAGCAGCGAGCTGCGCCACGGCAAGGTGAGCCTCGACCCGAACCGCTTAACCGCCAGCCTTGATGGCGAAAGCCTGGCGCTGAAGCCGAAGGAGTTCGCCCTGCTGGAACTGCTTATGCGCAACGCGGGGCGCGTATTGCCGCGTAAGCTTATCGAGGAAAAGCTTTATAACTGGGACGACGAGGTCTCCAGCAACGCCGTGGAAGTTCACGTTCACCATCTGCGTCGCAAACTCGGCAGCGGTTTTATCCGCACCGTGCACGGCATCGGCTATACCCTGGGTGACGCATGAAACGACTAGCCCGTCTGAGCCTGCGCCTGCGCCTGACGCTGCTGTTTGTCCTGCTCACCAGCGCCGCCTGGGGGATTGCCAGCGTGATCGCCTGGCAGCAGACCAGCGAAAAGCTGGATAAGCTGTTTGATACCCAACAACTGCTCTTCGCCCGCCGCCTGAGCGCCATGAATGTCGATGAGCTGCAGGCGCGACCGACGCAGATCCGCGAAAAGAAAAAAGTTAAACACGGCCATCTTGATGATGACGCGCTAGCCTTCGCTATTTTCACCCGCGACGGAAAAATGGTGCTTAACGATGGCGAAAACGGCGAAGATATTCAATGGGGTTCGCAGCGCGAAGGCTTCAGCGATGGCTACCTGCGTGGCGATGACGACGAATGGCGTTTTCTGTGGCTGACCACCGCTGACGGCCGTCATCGTATCGCCGTCGGCCAGGAGTGGGATTATCGCCGAGAAATGGCGATGGATATCGTCACCTCGCAGCTCACGCCGTGGCTGGTCGCGCTACCGCTGATGTTCGTGCTGCTCATCGTGCTATTAAGCCGCGAGCTGGCGCCATTGAAGAAACTGGCTAGAACCCTGCGCCAGCGCGCGCCGGACTCGGCGGAACGTCTGCCGGACGACAAAATCCCTTCAGAAGTTCGCCCGCTGGTCGATGCCCTGAATCAGCTATTCAGCCGTACCCACGAAACCATGCTACGCGAGCGTCGCTTTACCTCTGATGCCGCCCATGAGTTGCGCAGCCCGCTGGCGGCGCTGAAGGTGCAAACCGAAGTCGCCCAGCTTTCAATGGACGATCCCGAAGGTCGGGATAAAGCGTTGGCGCAACTACATCAGGGCATCGACCGCGCCACTCGGCTGGTCGATCAATTACTTACGCTGTCGCGGCTGGATTCCCTTGCGCAACTGGATGACGTGCAGCCGGTCGCCATCGACGACCTGTTGCAGTCGGCTGTAATGGAGATGTATCACCACGCGCAGCAGTCCGCCATTGAGTTACGCCTGCATCTGAACGCCAGCAATATCGTCCGCACCGGCCAGCCGCTGCTGCTCAGCCTGCTGGTACGCAATCTGCTGGATAATGCCATACGTTACAGCCCGCGCGGTAGCCAGGTGGATATCACCCTTTCCGCCCGCGAATTCCGGGTCCGCGACAATGGTCCAGGCATTAGCCCGCAAGCGCTGGCACGCATTGGCGAGCGTTTTTATCGCCCGCCGGGCCAGGATGCCCCCGGCAGCGGATTAGGCTTATCGATCGTTCGTCGCATCGCCGCGCTGCACGGCATGCGGGTTGATTTTGCTAACGCGCGCGACGGCGGCTTCGAGGCGCGCGTTTACTGGTAGCAACATTATTGCCAAAAATGCAAAAGACTTTGCACATTTTGCTCATTTTACTGCCCCGCTTCGCGGGGTAAAATTGCCGACAAATTTAATAGATTGAGGGCAAAAAATGAGCAACATCCTGATTATCAACGGGGCGAAAAAATTCGCTCACTCTAATGGCCAATTGAACGACACCCTGACCGAGGTCGCGGATGGTTATCTGCGCGACGTCGGGCATGATGTTAAAATCGTCCGCGCGGAGAGCGAGTACGATGTAAAAGAAGAAGTGCAGAATTTCCTGTGGGCCGACGTGGTTATCTGGCAGATGCCGGGCTGGTGGATGGGCGCGCCGTGGACCGTGAAAAAGTACATGGATGACGTCTTCACCGAAGGCCATGGTTCTCTGTACGCCAGCGATGGCCGTACCCGCTCCGATGACAGCAAAAAATATGGCTCCGGCGGGTTGATTCAGGGCAAACAGTATATGCTGTCGCTAACCTGGAATGCGCCGATGGAAGCATTCACCGATAAAGATCAGTTCTTCCACGGCGTCGGCGTTGATGGCGTTTACCTGCCGTTCCACAAAGCCAATCAGTTCCTTGGCATGAGCGCGATGCCGACCTTTATCGCCAACGACGTGATTAAAATGCCTGACGTTCCACACGTCATCGCAGAATATCGCAAGCATCTGGCAGCGATTTTTGGTTAACTAGAAGCCTACATACAGAAGGAGTTGAGTTAACCATGTTAACAGTGATTGCCGAAATTCGTACTCGTCCGGGCCAGCACCACCGTCAGGCGGTACTGGATCAGTTCGCTAAAATTGTCCCTGTGGTACTGCAGGAAGAAGGTTGCCACGGCTACGCGCCGCTGGTTGACCACGCCGCCGGCGTGAGTTTCCAGACCTCCGCCCCGGATTCGATCGTAATGGTCGAGCAGTGGGAAAGCGTCGCGCATCTCGAAGCGCATCTGCAAACGCCGCACATGAAGGCTTACGCCGAAGCGGTAAAAGGCGACGTGCTGGAAACCAGCATCCGCATTTTGCAGGCTGGCGTATAAGCCCGACAGAAGTAAGAAGTAAAAAGGGAGCCTGAGGCTCCCTTTTTCGCATCTGGCGGCTGACGTCGGCTTAGGCTTCGAGATCCGCCATATCGCCTTTTTCCTGCAGCCAGTTGCGGCGGTCTTCAGAACGCTTCTTGGCCAACAGCATATCCATCACCGCGGTCGTTTGCTGCTCGTCTTCATCGGTGATGATGAGCTGCACCAGGCGGCGGGTGTTCGGGTCGAGCGTGGTTTCACGTAGCTGCATCGGGTTCATCTCACCCAGCCCTTTAAAGCGCTGTACGTTCGGCTTGCCCTTCTTACGTTTCAACTGCTCCAGCACGCCGGCTTTTTCTTCTTCCGTCAGCGCGTAGTAAACCTCTTTACCGAGGTCGATACGATACAGCGGCGGCAGCGCGACGTACACGTGACCCTCTTTCACCAGGGTACGGAAATGCTTCACGAACAGCGCGCACAGCAGGGTAGCGATGTGCAGACCATCCGAGTCGGCATCGGCGAGAATACAGATCTTACCGTAACGCAGCTGGCTTAAATCATCGCTATCCGGGTCGATACCAATCGCCACCGAAATGTCGTGCACCTCTTGCGAAGCCAGCACTTCATCGGAAGAGACTTCCCAGGTATTCAGGATCTTGCCTTTCAGCGGCATGATCGCCTGATATTCACGGTCGCGCGCCTGTTTCGCCGAACCGCCCGCAGAATCCCCTTCGACAAGGAACAGTTCGGTGCGGTTCAGATCCTGCGCGGTGCAGTCCGCCAGCTTACCCGGCAGCGCCGGGCCGCTGGTGAGCTTTTTGCGCACCACTTTCTTGGCGGCGCGCAGGCGACGCTGGGCGCTGGAAATGGCCATTTCCGCCAGCAGCTCCGCCGCCTGTACGTTCTGATTCAGCCACAGGCTGAAGGCGTCTTTAACCACCCCGGAGACGAATGCCGCGCACTGGCGCGACGACAGACGTTCTTTCGTCTGCCCGGCGAACTGCGGATCCTGCATCTTCACCGACAGTACGTACGCGCAGCGATCCCAGATATCTTCCGCCGACAGCTTAACGCCGCGCGGCAGAATATTGCGGTATTCGCAAAACTCGCGCATCGCGTCGAGCAACCCCTGACGCAGACCGTTAACGTGCGTACCGCCCTGCATAGTCGGGATCAGGTTGACGTAGCTTTCGGTCAGCAGTTCACCGCCTTCCGGCAGCCACAGCAGCGCCCAATCCACCGCTTCCGTTTCGCCGGAGAAGTTGCCGACAAACGGTTTTTCCGGCAGCAGCGGCAGGCCGTTGACCGCCTCGCACAGATAATCATTTAGGCCGTCCGCATAGCACCAGCGCTGCTCGCTGTTGTTCACCTGGTCGCGGAAAACAATTTCCACGCCCGGGCACAGCACCGCTTTCGCTTTTAACAGGTGAGTTAGCCGCGAGACGGAGAAACGCGGGCTATCGAAGAAGCTTTCATCCGGCCAGAAATGGACGCTGGTCCCGGTGTTGCGTTTACCGCAGGTGCCGGTGACGCGCAGGTCTTCAACTTTTTCCCCATTTTCAAAGGCGATGCTGTAGACCTGACCATCGCGGCGCACGTTGACTTCCACGCGCTTAGACAAGGCGTTGACGACAGAAATCCCCACCCCATGCAGGCCGCCGGAGAACTGGTAGTTTTTATTAGAAAACTTCCCGCCCGCGTGCAGCCGACAAAGAATCAGCTCAACCGCCGGAACCCCTTCTTCCGGGTGGATATCAACCGGCATCCCGCGCCCGTCGTCGATAACCTCCAACGATTGATCGGCATGGAGGATGACCTCCACGCGTTTGGCGTGGCCGGCCAGTGCTTCATCCACACTGTTATCAATAACTTCCTGACCAAGATGGTTAGGACGGGTTGTGTCGGTGTACATTCCCGGGCGGCGGCGAACCGGCTCAAGCCCGGTGAGTACCTCAATGGCATCAGCGTTATATGAAGATTGCGTCATGGTGTGTATTCGTAGGTCGTTCTGAACCGCTTAGCGCAGGCCCAGAAAATCGATAATCTGGGTGAAATGATCTTCAAAGCCAACAAATGCGTGATTACCGCCCTCCTCGACCGTTTGACGGCAGGAGGCGAAGTAGTCAACAGCCTGGCGGTAATCAAGCACTTCATCGCCCGTTTGCTGCAATAACCAGATAAGGTCAGGCGCTTCCAGCGGGTCGATATGCATGACTTTAAGATCGTAAATATGGCGAGACTCTAGCACATATTGCTGCCCGGTGTACGGATTCTCATTGGGGCCAAGAAAATTGTTCAGCAGTTCAAATGGCCGCACCGCCGGGTTAATCACCACCGCCGGCAACATAAAACATTGCGACAGCCAGGTGGCGTAGTAGCCGCCCAACGACGACCCCACCACGCCTAACGGCTCGCCGCCGTGCTCCAGCACGATGGCTTCCAGCATCTCTGCCGCCTGCGCCGGGAAAGCAGGCAGTTCCGGCACCACCATGTTAATTTCCGGGTGGTACTGCGCCAGCCACGTTTTCAGCGCCGTCGCTTTTGCCGAGCGCGGCGAGCTGTTAAATCCGTGCAGATAAAGAAGAGTAGACATCAGTATCCTTCTGAAGCGATATCCGGGTGAAACTCGGCGCCGCTGAGACGACAGACTTCAGTCGTCAACACGCCATCAGGATGCAGTTCAAGCCAGCGCCAGCCAGGAGAGACGGTATCGAGGGTGAAATTAGCGCAGTGCGGCTTAAACTGCACGCAGGTCGATGGCGTCGCCATCATCCGCCGCCCGTTCCAGTCGAGATCCAGCTCCTGGTGAATATGGCCGCATAGCAGGTGCTTAACCCGCGGATAGTTGCTCAGGATGTGGTCTAACGCCCCGGCGTTGCGCAGGCTATGCTGATCGAGCCAGCTGCAGCCCGCCGGCAGCGGATGATGATGCAGTAACAGCAGCGTGTAGCGCTCAGGTTCCGCATTCAATTGATGCTCAAGCCACTCCAGTTGGAAATCGCTCAGCTCGCCGTGAGGCACGCCAAAGACCTGGCTGTCCAGCAGCAGGATTTGCCAATGATCGCCCAACAGGACGCGTTTTGCGGGGGAGATGCCGGCATCGTGCAGCGTGCTGTACATCGCCGGTTGGAAATCATGGTTTCCCGGCAGCCAGACGCAGGGTGCGGCAAAGCTCGCGATGCCTTCAGCGAAATGCTGATAGGCCGCGGCAGAGTGGTCTTGCGCCAGATCGCCTGTTGCTACAATCAGGTCGCATTCACGCTGTGAGGCATGTATCGCATCCAATACAGCCTGATAACTTTCCCAGGTATTGATACCCAACAGCGTTTCATGTTTTTCAGCAAACAGGTGAGTATCAGTAATTTGTAATATCCTGACTCTGGTCTCACCAGCCAGAGGTAGGTTTAACAGGCTTTCCAAATGGTGTCCTTAGGTTTCACGACGCTAACAAACCGGAATCGCCATCGCTCCATGTGCTAAACAGTAACGCAGCCAGTCGGCCAGAAACTGATTAATTTGATGCTTTTCGTCGCGTTGATGCAACTTTTTATTAGGGTAATCATATCTCGCTTTGAAGCGAAAAATCTGCTGACTTGAACACACTTCAGCCACCATGGCGTCGTGATACAGGCGCACCGTCATTGACGGCAGGCTCCAGTAGCTCACCGCAGGCATAGTCTGTTCTATTGTCACTAATGTAGTGTAGCGGGTCGATTCGACCACCGTTAATCGGTATTGCGCCGCCCCCACCTGATAGTTCGCCATATCGCCGACCGCCTCAGTGCGAGGCAACAGGCGGCGCAGCTGGGCGAAATTGGTTTCGCACAGGCGCATCATTTCCGGGAAGTCAGGTGTATAACGCTTCATATTATTTCCACTCGTTTCGTAAGCTGTGATAATGCAGCTGCAGCCATTGCAGGGCGATGACAGAAGCCGCGTTGTCGATTTTCCCCTCTTCTACCCACTGGTAAGCCTGTTCCCGGCTCACCACATGCACCCGAATATCCTCGTTTTCTTCGGCCAGGCCGTGAATGCCTTTTGCCGTCGATGCATCAACTTCGCCCACCAGGATCGATAACCGCTCGCTGGTGCCGCCTGGGCTTGACAGATAGCTTAATATTGGTTTGGTGCGCCCAACTTCAAGCCCGGCCTCTTCCAGCGCTTCGCGGCGGGCGACATCCTCTACCGTTTCGCCTTCTTCTATCATCCCGGCGACCATTTCCAGCAGCCACGGGCTCTCGCTGGTATCATAGGCGGCGATACGGATCTGCTCGACCAGCACAACTTCATCACGCACCGGGTCAAAGGGTAGCAAGACCGCGGCGTGCCCGCGCTCAAAAATTTCGCGGGTAACCTCGCCGCTCATCCCGCCGTTAAACAGGCGATGGCGAAAACGATATAAATCGAGCGAAAAAAAACCGCGATAGAGCGTTTCCCGTGCAATAATTTCTACATCGTTTTTAGAGAAGGTAATTCCCTGCTGATTAGGTTTGCTCATTGTCTGTGTCCTGCTCATCCGAAAGTAGGGATTTATAGGCCGTTTGGCTACCGTTTTACAGCCTGTATGTTAGATTGGTGCAAATTACCGCCCTATGGCACGTAACGCCAACTTTTTACGGCGACAGAGTCGATACAATCAGCGATTATTTTTAGAATTTGAGTAGCGCTAAATGCTTCACAACAAGGAATGCAAATGAAGAAACTTTTTCCCATCCTTATCGGCCTGGGCCTGACTGGCTTCAGCGCCATGAGCCAGGCAGAGAACCTGTTGCAGGTTTATCAGCAGGCGCGTATTAGCAACCCTGACCTGCGTAAATCGGCAGCCGATCGCGATGCTGCATTCGAAAAGATCAACGAAGCGCGAAGCCCATTACTGCCGCAACTCGGTCTGGGCGCGGATTATACCTATACCAGCGGATTCCGTGATTACAAAGACCGGAACTCCAACGTCACCAGCGGTTCACTGCAATTAACGCAAACCCTGTTCGATATGTCGAAATGGCGCGCGCTAACCCTGCAGGAAAAAACGGCGGGCATTCAGGATGTCACCTATCAGACCGACCAGCAAAAGCTGATTCTGAATACCGCGACGGCTTACTTTAAAGTTCTGGCCGCTATCGATACGCTCTCCTATACCGAAGCCCAGAAACAGGCTATCTATCGTCAGTTGGACCAAACCACCCAGCGCTTTAACGTGGGCCTGGTTGCCATCACCGACGTACAAAACGCCCGCTCGCAATACGACGCCGTGCTGGCAAATGAAGTGACCGCGCGTAACGACCTCGACAACGCCGTTGAAGAGCTTCGTCAGGTCACCGGCAACTACTATCCGGAGCTGGCGTCGCTGAACGTTAACGGCTTCAAAACCAGCAAACCGCAGGCGGTGAACGCGCTGCTGAAGGAAGCGGAAAACCGTAACCTGTCGCTGCTGCAGGCGCGTCTGAATCAGGATCTGGCGCGTGAGCAGATTCGCCAGGCGCAGGATGGTCATTTACCTACTCTTGATTTGAACGCTTCCACCAGTGTCTCTAATAACCGTTACAGCGGTTCCAAAAACATCTCCCCGGACGCTGATATCGGGCAAAACACAGTCGGCCTGAACTTCACCCTGCCGCTGTATCAGGGCGGGATGGTTAACTCACAGGTGAAACAGGCGCAATACAACTTTGTCGGCGCCAGCGAGCAGCTGGAAAGCGCGCACCGCAGCGTCGTGCAGACCGTGCGTTCGTCGTTTAACAACGTGAATGCCTCCATCAGCAGCATCAATGCCTACAAACAGGCCGTTGTCTCTGCGCAGAGCTCCCTGGATGCGATGGAAGCGGGTTATTCGGTGGGTACGCGTACCATCGTTGACGTGTTGGATGCGACCACCACGCTGTACAACGCCAAGCAGCAGCTCTCCAACGCCCGTTATAACTACCTGATCAACGAGCTGAACATCAAGTCCGCTCTCGGCACGCTGAACGAGCAGGATCTGATCGCGCTGAACAACACGCTGGGTAAAGCGATTCCGACTTCACCGGACAGCGTCGCGCCGGAAAATCCGCAGCAGGACGCCGCCGCTGACGGTTATGCGAACACCGCTTCCGCACAGCCGGCTGCCGCCCGTACGACGAAGACCAGCGGTTCCAATCCGTTTAGCCACTAATCGTTGAACGCGATGACGCCTCGTCTGGCCTTCGGGTCAGGCGGGGCGTAAAACGTAAGACAACGTAAAGACCCCCGCTTTTCCCCTCTTTCGCTTCATTTTCCACCACTCATACTCTATCCTGAGCGTTGACAAACGCACTACCACTGGGTCCTGGAAGACAAATATGAAACGGACAAAAAATATTAATCATGCGTCGTTCCGCAAAAGCTGGAGCGCTCGCCACCTGACGCCGGTCGCCCTTGCCGTCACCGCCGTCTTTATGCTCGCCGGTTGTGAAAAAACTGACGAGACGGTTTCTCTGTATCAGAACGCCGATGACTGCTCCGCGGCTAACCCAAGCAAAGCCGCAGAGTGCACCACCGCCTACAATAACGCGGTGAAAGAAGCCGCGCGCACCGCGCCGAAATACGCCAGCCGTGAAGACTGCGTCGCCGAGTTCGGCGAAGGCCAATGCCAGCAGGCGCCGGCTCAGGCGGGCGTCGCCCCGGAAAACCAGGCGCAGGCGCAAAGCAGCGGCAGCTTCTGGATGCCACTGATGGCCGGCTACATGATGGGTCGCCTGATGGGCGGCGGCATGGCCGCGCAGCAGCCGCTGTTTAGCTCGAAGAACCCGGCCAGCCCGGCCTACGGCCAGTACACCGATGCCAGCGGTAAGAGCTATGGCGCGGCGCAACCGGGCCGTACCATGAACGTGCCGAAAACCGCGATGGCGCCGAAACCGGCCACCACCACGACCGTCACCCGCGGCGGTTTCGGCGAATCCGTCGCTAAGCAATCGACGATGCAGCGTAGCGCCGCGGGCTCCAGCTCCTCTTCACGCTCGATGGGCGGTTAAGCGGCATGGAAAGAATCAGCATTACCGAGCGCCCGGACTGGCGCGAGAAAGCGACCGAGTATGGCTTCAACTTTCACACCATGTACGGCGAGCCGTACTGGAGCGAAGAGGCCTACTACAAGCTGACGCTGGCGCAGGTTGAAAAGCTCGAAGCGGTCACCGCCGAGCTGCATCAAATGTGTCTACAGGTCGTTGAGAAAGTGATCGCCAGCGACGAGCTGATGACCAAATTCCGCATCCCTAAGCACACCTGGGGCTTTGTGCGTCAGTCGTGGAAAACCAACCAGCCGTCGCTGTACTCGCGTCTGGATCTGGCCTGGGATGGCGTGGGCGAACCGAAGCTGCTGGAAAACAACGCGGATACGCCAACCTCGCTATATGAAGCAGCGTTCTTTCAATGGATCTGGCTGGAAGATCAGCTTAACGCCGGTAATCTGCCTGCCGACAGCGATCAGTTCAACAGCCTGCAGGAAAAGCTGATTGAACGCTTCGGCGAGCTGCGTGAACAGTTTGGCTTCCAGCTGCTGCATATGGCCTGCTGCCGCGATACCGTTGAAGACCGCGGCACCGTGCAGTATCTGCAGGACTGTGCGGCAGAAGCGGGCATCGCCACCGAGTTCCTGTATATCGAAGATATCGGTCTTGGCGAGAAAGGTCAGTTTACTGATTTACAGGATCAGGTCATCGGCAATCTCTTTAAGCTCTATCCGTGGGAATTTATGCTGCGCGAGATGTTCTCCACCAAGCTGGAAGACGCCGGCGTACGCTGGCTGGAGCCGGCGTGGAAGAGCATTATCTCCAACAAGGCGCTGCTGCCGATGCTGTGGGAAATGTTCCCCAACCACCCTAACCTGTTGGCGGCTTACTTCAGCGAAGATAACCATCCGCAGCTTGAGAAGTACGTCATTAAGCCGATCTTCTCCCGCGAAGGCGCCAACGTGTCGATCGTTGAAAATGGCAAAGTGGTGGAGGCGGTGGAAGGTCCCTACGGGGAAGAAGGCACCATCGTGCAGGAGTTTTATCCGCTGCCGAAATTTGGCGATAGCTATACGCTGATTGGCAGCTGGCTTATTAACGACCAGCCTGCCGGGATCGGCATCCGTGAAGATCGGGCGCTGATCACCCAGGATCTTTCGCGTTTCTATCCGCACATTTTCGTCGAATAACGGCAAACCCCGGCAACCTGAGTGGCCGGGGTTTTTTCATGTGTGATGTTACGCCTCGCCTACCACCACCGATAGCATGCTCAGCGACCCCATTTCCATCCCTTCGACCGGGATCGTTATCGGCTCTTCACCATCCCACGCCCCCAGAATATAGAGCAGCGGCAGGAAGTGCTCAGCCGTTGGGTTAGAGAGCGAACCACCTTCATGGCTTAAATAATTCACCAGCGGATGCGCTTCGACCGGCCCTTTCCAGTTCAGATTCGCTTTGACATAGTCGTTAAACGACTGGGCCCACGGATACGGCGTGCTTTCGCCATGCCAGCGCGCGGTACGCAGGTTATGCACCACGTTGCCGCTCGCCACCAGCATAATGCCTTCATCACGCAGCGACGCCAGCTTACGCCCCATCTCCAGATGCCATGCCGCGGGCTTAGTGCTATCGATACTTAACTGAACCATGGGAATATCGGCATCAGGGTACATTTTTATCAGCACTCCCCACGAACCGTGGTCAAACCCCCACGCCTCTTTATCGAGGGCGACGGGCACCGGCGCCAGCAGTTCAACCAGATGCTGCGCCAGCTCCGGCGATCCCGGCGCAGGGTAGTGCGTATCGTATAAGGCCTGCGGGAAACCGCCAAAATCATGAATGGTTTTCGGCGCTTCCATCGCCGTCACGCCCGTCCCGCGAGTAAACCAGTGCGCGGAAATAACCACGATAGCTTTCGGCCGCGGCAGCGTTTCGCCGAGATGACGCCAGGCGCGGGTATAGATATTATCTTCCAGCACGTTCATCGGGCTACCATGGCCTAAAAACAACGCTGGCATACGGGTACGGGACATGATGGTATCCTTCAGTAGGGAGTATTTGATTCCTTCACATTACGCGCTTTTAGCCGCAGATAAACTCAGATAAGCGTGATGATCATCATCAGAAAATTTGAAGGTGAAAAATCTCTCCCATGTACCCGCAGAGAAAGCATATTAGCTCGACCCAGAAACAACAAAGCCCACCGTAAAGTGGGCTTGTCATCAGAACAGCGGTAACTTAGCTGGCTTTGCGATCGTGCTCGCGGCGGTAAGCCACCAGGTCTTCAATGGTGACAACGGCCATGTTGTGCTGCTGAGCGAACTTGATGCACTCCGGCGCGCGCGCCATGGTGCCATCGTCGTTAGTCAGTTCACAGAGAACGCCTGCCGGTTTAAAGCCCGCAAGGGTCACCAGGTCGATGGTCGCTTCAGTGTGGCCGCCGCGGGTCATTACGCCGCCTGGCTGCGCACGCAGCGGGAAGACGTGGCCCGGACGGTTGAGATCGGAAGGTTTCGCGCCATCGGCAATGGCGGCGCGCACGGTCGTGATGCGGTCAGCGGCGGATACGCCGGTGGTTACGCCTTCTGCCGCTTCGATGGTCACGGTAAAGCCGGTGCCGTAGGCGCTGGTGTTGTTCTCCACCATCATCGGCAGGTCAAGCTGCTTGCGGCGATCTTCGGTCAGGCACAGGCAGACAATGCCGCTGCCGTGACGAATGGTCAGCGCCATTTGCTCAACGGTCATGGTTTCGGCGGCGAAAATCATATCGCCTTCGTTTTCACGGTCTTCATCATCAAGCACCATCACACCGCGGCCTTCGCGCAGTGCGTCTAAAGCGTGTTCCACACGTTCAAAAGCGGTACCAAAAGAAGAAAGGAGCGTCTGATTCATGGTAAAAAAACCTCATTAAAATTATGGTTACCAGAATCAGGGCAGTCTTAGGAGTGCCGGTTTAGCGGCAAAAGTCAACGCAAGCGGATCGTAACCCGACTGAGCCGTTACTCTCTCCCATCCGGACTTTAACCGTCGGCCCCGGAATTACACCGGATCTGCTGACCTTCCCGTTTTCACTGGAAGCGCTCGCGGGCTTTCAACGCGCAGGTTGATTTACCGCCGGTGGGGAATTTCGCCCCGCCCTGAGAATAAGCGAGATAACTATAACGCCATTAACTATCTTCATCAATGGCTACTCACTCGACATCTTACATTTGTGGTTTATAGGCGCTCCCGTTCGCACTACAATGAACGCTAACTAGACCAGTGCAGGAATCCGCCATGATTGACCCGAAAAAAATTGAACAAATCGCCCGCCAGGTCCATGAATCGATGCCGAAAGGCCTTCGCGATCTTGGAGATGACGTAGAAAAGAAAATCCGCCAGGTACTGCAATCGCAGTTAACTCGTCTGGATTTGGTCAGCCGCGAAGAGTTCGATGTGCAAACTCAGGTTCTGCTGCGCACCCGCGAAAAGCTGGCTTTACTGGAGCAGCGCATTAGCGATCTGGAAAGCCGTTCAGCTGCGCCGAAGAGCGAAGAACAGCAATAAAAAAACGGGCCTGAATGGCCCGTTTGAGATTGATGATAAACCTCATGCAATCTTTGCACTTACAGATTGCACCGATAAAAAATATGGAAAATCAATTTATTGATTTTCGGCTGATAACCACAAAGAAGGAAAAACCACGCTTTTTCCTTCTTTGTCAGTAGTCTGACGGGCCTGAATGGCCCGTTTTCATTTGGCTTAGTGCTCTAACTCGGCCGGGCTATTCACCTGACGACAATAAAGCTCATAGCGTTGGCAAAACCATTCACGATGTTCCTCATCCATATTGCCGACAATAGCCTGAAGATCAACCGAATGGCCTTGCGCGTGCATCCTGGCGAAACTACGTGCCAGAAAATCGAAGTTCTTCATAGAATACATATCGTTATGGTTCATCCGCATACTCCTTCAGCCGTTGGCGTTCTGATTGGTCATATGCCTTTTACTCACTTCAGTATTTACGCTTACCTTAACGTATTTTGTACGAAAAATGCGCTTAACCGGGTTATTTATTGCGCTAAATCATTTTCCGCATGATTAAATAAAAACGGCCCGCGAAGGTATCCCCGCAGGCCGTTGTAGACCGCTCCGTTCAGAGCGGTAAAGCGTATTAATTACTTGTCGCTATCTTTCTGAATCTTCTTGATAATATTGGTAGTCGAGCAGCCATCTTCAAAGTTGAGCACCAGCACTTCGCCGCCGTTGGCCCATACCTCTTCGCTGCCGGCGATCTGCTCCGGCTTGTAATCACCGCCTTTCACCAACAGATCCGGCAGGATCCCGGCAATCAGCCGCTGCGGCGTATCTTCTTCAAACGACACGACCCAATCGACGGCTTCCAGCGCTCCCAGCACGATCATCCGCTGTTCAAGCGGATTCACCGGGCGGGTTTCGCCTTTCAGACGTTTGGTTGAGGCATCGCTGTTGACGGCGACGATCAGACGATCGCCCAGCTTGCGCGCATTGGCCAGATACGAAACGTGACCCGCGTGCAGAATGTCGAAGACGCCATTGGTCATCACCACTTTTTCGCCACGCTTACGCGCCGCGGCGACCGCCTGTTTCAGCTCTTCTTCGCTCATCACGCCAAAACCGGTATCGGCACGCCCGCGCACCGCGTTTTCCAGCTCGATTGGCGAAACGGTGGAAGTCCCCAGCTTGCCGACCACCACACCGGCCGCGGCGTTAGCGAAATAGCAGGCCTCTTCCAGGGTGTTACCCGCCGCCAGCGTCGCCGCCAGCACACCGATAACCGTGTCGCCTGCCCCGGTGACGTCATACACTTCCTGCGCCTGGGTCGGCATATGCAGCGGCGGACGACCCGGCTGCAGCAGCGTCATACCCTGCTCGGAGCGCGTTACCAGCAGTGCGGAAAGCTCGAAGTCGGCGATGATTTTCATCCCGCGTTCGACGATTTCCGCTTCATCTTTACACTTTCCGGCGACCGCTTCGAATTCAGACAGGTTCGGCGTCAGCAGCGTTGCCCCGCGGTAGCGTTCAAATTCAGTGCCTTTCGGATCAATCAGCACCGGAACGCCGGCATCCCGCGCCAGCTTAATCATGGTCTGCACGCTGGCCAGCGCGCCTTTCGCGTAGTCTGACAGCACCAGCGCGCCGATCGAACCCAGCGCCTGCTGAATACGTTCATGCATCGGCTGTGGATCAACCCCGGAGAAACCCTCTTCAAAATCGAGGCGGATCAGCTGCTGGTTGCGCGACAGCACGCGCAACTTGGTGATGGTCGGATGCGTCGGTACCGACACGAAATCACACTTCACTTTTACGTCAGCCAGCGCTTTGCTAAGCGCGCGCGCGGCATCGTCGATACCGGTCAGGCCGACCAGACGAGAAGTCGCGCCGAGCGACGCAATGTTCATCGCCACGTTAGCCGCGCCGCCAGGACGTTCTTCGATATTTTCCACCTTCACCACCGGCACCGGGGCTTCCGGGGAAATACGGCTGGTGGGGCCGTACCAGTAGCGGTCCAGCATCACATCGCCTACCACCAACACTCCTGCACGTTCAAACTCTGGCAGCGTTACTTTCATTACTCTCTCCTGCGAGATGCAAACTTTGCGCGCGATAATAGCACACCCGATTTGTTAGTTAAGCCATCAACCACTTCCGCCAGCTAGCGCTCACCTGCTGACGTTCACCGTCGAAAGCATCCGGCGCAACGTTGCCCGGCAGCTCCTGCAGCGCCAGATGGTGCAACGCATCGCGTAGCGTAGTGTAGGCATGGGTAAGCGCCCGCGCCTCGTCCTCATCCATGATGTCGTTCTGCGCCAGCAGTTCCAGAATACGCACATTATCGGACCAGCGCGTCAGCTTTGGCTTTTCATGCGCGTAGCGCAGCACCAGATATTGGGTAATAAATTCAATATCGGTGATCCCGCCGGCATCGGCTTTGATATCAAAGCGATCGCGCTGCTTATTGCCGAGATGAGCGCGCATCTTTTCCCGCATCTCACGTACTTCGGTCTGCAGCGTTGCGCCTTCACGCGGCGTGGTCAGGATATCGCGGCGGATCGCATCAAAGCGCGCCTGCAGCGCCGGGTCGCCATACACCACCCGGGCGCGAACCAGCGCCTGATGCTCCCAGGTCCAGGCTTCATTGCGCTGATAATCGGCGAAGGCATCGGCGGTGGTCACCAGCATGCCCGCCGCGCCGGATGGACGTAAGCGAGCGTCCACTTCATACAGGATGCCCGACGAGGTGCGGGTGCTGAAAAGATGCATGATTCGCTGGGCAAGGCGCAGATAGAACTGGCGACCATCGATTTCCCGCTCGCCGTCGGTCATCACCTCCATCGGACAGTCGTGGAGGAAGACCAGATCGAGATCGGAACTATAACCCAGTTCCCAACCGCCAAGTTTACCGTAACCCACTACCGCAAAACCGCGCCCCTGGCGGTCGCGAAGATGAGTCGGCTGACCGTAGCGGGCGATCATCTGAAGCCACGCCTGCTGCACCACCGCGTCGATCATCGCCTCCGCCAGCCAGGTTAAGTGATCGCTCACTTTCATCACCGGTAGCGTGCCGGCAATATCGGCGGCGGCAATATGCAGCAATTGCGCCTGTTTAAACTGACGCAGCGCTTCCAGCTGCTGTTCTTCATCTTCTTCCGGCACGCGCAGCAAATACTGGCGCAGTTCATCGCGGTACGCATCGGTCGCCGTCGGTTGATAAAGCGTGTGCGGATCCAGCAGTTCGTCCAGCAGCAGCGGGTGGCGCGCCAGCTGGCTGGCAACCATCGGCGAAGCGGCGCACAGGCTAATCAGGTGTTTTAACGCGCCGGGGAATTCGCTGAGCAGCTCCAGATAGGTGGTACGGGTGACGATTCCGGTCAGCAACGGGGTGATTCGCGCCAGCGGCAGCGGCGCATCCGCCCGTGAGCAGACCTCGCTGAGCAGATGCGGCATCAGCTGGTCGAGTACCTGCCGCCCGCGCGGGCCAATGGTGCGCCGGTCGAGCTCTTTGCGAAAATCAGCGATCAGCGCCAGCACGCTGCGCCGATCGTTGTCATCAAGGTGCGCCAGCGCCGGCGTAGTGTCGTCTTCTTCCAGCGCGTCCTGCCACAATTCGCGCCAGTACTCTTCCAGCTGTTCATCCGGCGATTGCGCTTCATCGTCGCCAATCAGTTCGTTAAAGACGCGACGCACGCGGCGCATCTGCTCTTCCAGCTGTGCGCTTAGCGTCTGCCAGTCGGCGACGCGCATCCCCCACGCCAGACGCGCGCGGTTGAGCTCATCCTGCGGCAGGGTTTGGGTTTGCTCGTCGTTAATGCTCTGCAGCAGGTTTTCGAGACGGCGCAGGAACAGATAGGCTTCGCGCAGCTGGGCGGCATCGCCTTCCGGCAACAAATGCAGCTCGTCAATCGCCGTGAGCGTCGGCAACAGCGCGCGCTGCTGCAAGGCCGGTTCGCGACCGCCGCGGATCAGCTGGAAAACCTGAACGATAAATTCGATTTCGCGGATGCCGCCCGCGCCGAGCTTGATGTTGTCTGTCAGGCCGCGGCGGCGCACTTCACGGGCAATCATCCCTTTCATGTTACGCAGAGACTGAATGACGCTGAAATCAATGTAGCGGCGGAAGACGAACGGGCGCAGCATGGCGCGCAGTTCGTTGGCGTACACGCCGTCGTTATCGCCCATGATCCGCGCCTTTACCATCGCGTAGCGCTCCCAGTCGCGCCCCTGCTCCTGGTAATAATCTTCCAGCGCCGCAAAGCTCAACACCAGCGGGCCGCTGTCGCCAAATGGTCGCAGACGCATATCCACGCGGTAGACGAAGCCATCCTGCGTCGGCTGATCGAGTACTTTGATTAATCGCTGGCCCAGACGGGTAAAGAACTGGCCGTTATCCAGCTCGCGGCGTCCGCCCTGGGTGGCGCCGTGTTCCGGCCAGGCAAAAATGAGATCGATATCGGAAGAGAAGTTAAGCTCTCCGCCGCCCAGTTTCCCCATGCCCAGGATCATTAGCGGCTGCGCTTCGCCCTGCGCATTGCACGGCGTCCCCCACTCCCGGCAGCAGGCGGCGTACAGCCAGTCGCGGGCGGCGACGATTAAGGTCTCCGCCAGGGCGCTGAGCTGCTGCAAACTGCTCTCTTCGCTCACCAGCAGCAGCGCCTGCGCCCAGGCGATACGCACCATCATCCGGCGGCGGAACTGGCGTAGCTCGCGCATCAGCGCGGCCTCGTCAGTCACGTCTTGTAGCTGTTCCGCCAGCCAGTCGCCGTAATGGCGCCATTCGTCGGCCTGCGGCGGCGCGCTTTCCAGTTCAGCCAGCCACTGCGGCTGAGCGACCAGATTCTGTTCAACGAACTCGCTGAACGTCATCACCGACTGCGCCTGCGAACTTAACGTTTGCAGGGGAAAATCTGCCGGAAGCCGGTTAACAACCGTCTGCCAGTGCTGCTGTAACTGCGAAGAAAGCGCCATTATAGGGGTCTCCCTGGCCTGAAATTATCGTTTTCCACTATGCAGCCAGAATGGTTCCGCGGCCAGCGCCTGACGACGGAAATATTCGATGACGCTGCGGTCATTGTTCTCGATAGCGCGGCGCACCTCTTGCCAGTTTTCCAGCCAGGCCTCGGCTACCCCGGCATAGGCGCTGGAAAGCAATTGAATGCTGTCGATCTCGCGCGCCAGACGCGTGAGCCGATCGCTGTAGTCGTCCTGCGTTTGCTGGAAGTTGCTTTTCAGCTCCGCCGCCGCTCGCGACAGCTGGATATCGGCAAAGCGTTTGAACGAACCGGCGATTTTCTTTTGCCCCGCCTCGTTGAGGAACGAACGCCAACCGCGGGTAACCAGCCATTCGGTCAGCAGCAGTTTGGCGCCAACCGTGGCGCGGTTGAACAACGCCGCTTCGGCTTTCTCCGCGCCGTCCAGCGCCGCTTCGGCCTCAGTGAGCGATTCACGCAACTGTACGGTGGCTTTTCGCGGCACAATGCCGCCAAATAGCACCAGCGCATGGCGAACGCGAGCCATCGCCTGCTGGATTTCACGTTTAGCTGCCGCGTTGCCCCGGTTCCAGACTTCATCATGATAGAGCCAGTGCGCCAGCGCGCTTTCCAGCGCCGCTTCCAGCCCCTGCTCGACGCTGGCTTTCGCCGCCACGCCCACTACCGTTAACGGTTTAACCGGACGCGCTTCATTGCCCTGCGCCAGCTGATAGCCGCGCGCCGCTTTACTCAGGCTGCCCTGGCGCAATACGCCGGTTGCCAGTAAACGTCGCGCCAGCGCCAGAATGTCGGCGGTATCGCCGCTCAACAGCTCAAGCTCCAGTTCGCAAATGGCTTCCTGATGCTCACCGGCTTTCACTTCGCCAAGGTCAAGAGCTATCTCAATCTGGCTGCTGCCCTCTTTCATCACCCATTTCTCGCGGAGGAAATCAGTGCTAAACAACGGCTGCACATTTTGCGCCAGTTCTGCCGGCAACTGCCCCTGCGGCCAGACTTCTGCCGGCAGTTTATCCAGCGCCAGCTCTGCTTTTTCCAGCGGAATATTGTATTCCGGACGCTGATGCAGGCCGCCCACCACCCGACCGGCAATTTTCAGCGTCATTTCATAACGCTCCCGATCGCCGCGGATCCGCAGCCCCATGTCGTGCCGACGCAGCCAGTTATCGGCGGTTTCGTAGTAAATATTCAGCAGTTGGCCTGCCGGCGTGTGCTGCGCATCCAGCGAATTGAGATGCTGGCGCAGCGCCTCAACGCCGTCGTGGGCAACGATAAACTTCAGTTCGATTTCTTGAGCCATGGCTGAATTCTTCCACCTGATAAGCGTCGCCGGGAAAATGCGGCGAACTAATGACGATATTTTTTGTCAGTAAATAGTATTTTGCGGCGAATCGCCATGCAATGCGCATTTGCCAGCTGCATTTGGATGATTCCGATTGTGGCGGAAAACTTTGCGTCGCTCTGGCGATGCCACTACTATCGTTCAACTTTTTATGACCAAACGATGACCTGATGCCAAAATTACGCCTTATTACCTTTACATTGCTAGCGCTTAGCGCCGCTACGGCGGTTCACGCAGAAGAAAAGCGCTACGTTTCCGATGAGCTGAGCACCTGGGTTCGCAGCGGTCCTGGCGATAACTATCGTCTGGTCGGCACCATTAACGCCGGCGAAGCCGTCGACGTTCTGCAAACCAACGACAGCACGAATTACGCGCAGGTACGCGATAGCAACGGCCGTACCGCCTGGATCCCGCTGAAAGAGCTGAGCAACGAGCCCAGCCTGCGCATTCGCGTGCCGGATCTGGAAAATCAGGTCAAAACGCTGACCGACAAGCTGAACAATATTGACGCCACCTGGAACCAGCGTACCGCCGACATGCAGAAAAAAGTCGCCGGTAGCGATGGCGCGATCAATGCCCTGAAAGAAGAGAACCAAAAGCTGAAAAACGAGCTGGTTGTCGCTCAGAAAAAGGTGAACGCGGCGAATCTGCAGCTTGATGATAAACAGCGCACCATTATCATGCAGTGGTTTATGTACGGCGGCGGCGTGCTTGGCGTCGGTCTGATCCTTGGTCTGGTGCTGCCGCATCTGGTACCGAGCCGCAAGCGTAAAGACCGGTGGATGAACTAATTCGTCTTCTCTGCCAGACTTACGTATCATCTTGCGAAAAGTCGATGCGGGAGAAACAGGCGTGAAGATTTATTTGGTCGGTGGTGCGGTACGAGATGCGTTATTAGGACTACCGGTCAAAGACAGAGACTGGGTGGTGGTTGGCGCCACGCCACAGCAGTTGCTCGACGCGGGCTACCAGCAGGTAGGCCGCGATTTTCCCGTGTTTCTTCACCCGCAAAGCCGTGAAGAGTACGCCCTCGCGCGTACCGAACGTAAATCCGGTTCCGGCTATACCGGTTTCACCTGTTATGCCGCCGCTGACGTCACCCTTGAGCAAGATCTACTGCGCCGCGATCTCACCATTAACGCGCTGGCTCAGGACACTGACGGTCAGATTTACGATCCCTATGGCGGCCAGGCCGATTTACGCCAGCGCCTGCTGCGCCACGTCTCCCCGGCCTTTAGCGAGGATCCGCTACGCGTTCTGCGCGTCGCGCGTTTTGCCGCACGTTATGCCCATCTCGGTTTTCGCATTGCCGATGAAACCATGGCGCTGATGCGCGCGATGGCGGACGCCGGCGAACTGGCGCATTTGACCGCGGAGCGGGTATGGAAAGAGACGGAAAACGCGCTTGGCACGCGTAATCCGCAGGTCTTTTTCCAGACCCTGCGCGACTGTCACGCGCTGAAGGTTCTGTTCCCGGAAATCGACGCCCTGTACGGTGTCCCCGCGCCGGCCAAATGGCATCCGGAAATCGACACCGGCGTTCACACCCTGATGACGCTCACCATGGCGGCGATGCTATCGCCGGCCATCGACGTCCGTTTCGCCACCCTGTGCCACGATCTTGGCAAGGGCTTAACGCCCAAAGAGTTCTGGCCGCGCCACCATGGCCACGGCCCGGCGGGGGTGAAGCTGGTGGAACAGATTTGCCAGCGCCTGCGGGTGCCGAAAGATATTCGCGATCTGGCCAGACTGGTCGCCGAATTCCACGATCTGATCCACACCCTGCCGATTCTGCAGCCAAAAACCATCGTGAAGTTGTTTGATAGCATCGATGCCTGGCGCAAGCCGCAGCGTGTACAGCAAATCGCCCTCACCAGCGAGGCCGACGTGCGCGGGCGTACCGGTTTTGAATCCTGCGATTATCCGCAGGGGCGCCTGCTGCTTGAGGCCTGGGAAGTGGCGCAGTCGGTCTCCACTAAAGAGGTGGTAGCGGAAGGTTTCAAAGGACCGGAGATTCGCGAAGAGCTGACGCGGCGCAGAATTGCGGCCGTGGGGCAGTGGAAAGAACAACGTTGCCCCCAGCCGCAAGGCTGAGGGCCAGGGCCTTAGAAGAAGACCACGTAGACGGCTGCCGCGACGATAAAGCGGTAGATTGCAAACGGAATAAACGAAATACGTTTAATCAGCTGCAGGAAGGTTTTAATCGCAATCAGCGCCACGATGAACGCCATGATAAAACCGACGGCGAACATCGGAATATCCCCGGTATTAAGGAAGCCGATGCTCTTGTAGACGTCCAGCACGGTAGCGCCCATCATCATCGGCACCGCCAGCAGGAATGAGAACTCGGATGCCGCATAGCGGCTAACGCCCATCAGCATGCCCCCGGAAATGGTCGCCCCGGAGCGAGAGAAGCCCGGCCACAGCGCCAGACACTGGAAGCAACCGATGGCAAACGCCTGACGATAGGTCATATCATCAATGCCCACCGCGCGCGGCTCTTTCGGTTTGAACAGTTCCGCAGCGATCAGCAGGAAGCCGCCGACAATCAGCGCGTACATGACGTTAACTGGGTTAAACAGCGATTTAATCAGGTCATGGAACACCAGCCCCAGCGCCACCGCCGGGATCATGCCTAACAGGATATGAATCAGCGACAAGCGCCCCTGGCTTACGCCCTCATGCTGCAGAGGACGGCCAAAATGAATACCGATCAGGCCAAACAGTCGACGCCAGAACACCACGACGACGGCGAGAATAGATCCTAATTGAATCACAACTTCAAAAGTATTAGCGGTATCCCCTTCAAAACCAAGGAGATGGCCAACGATAATCATATGTCCCGTACTGGAAACCGGTAAAAACTCCGTCAACCCTTCAACCACACCCAAAATTGCCGCTATCAGCAGCGAGTGTAAATCGCCCATTCAATAAACCCTTAAAATAAAAAGTAAAATTAAAATCCAGGCACTAAGACCGGTATAAAACAAATTTGTTTAAACATTATGACGAGAAACGTTTTGTTTCAGATTACTGCCACGTTCAATGATCACGCCAACGTTGGCCGCACGGGCCACCGCACCAGGCTTGCTGACTTTAATCCGCACCCACGGAGAATTGAATTTTTGCAGCAGTAGATCGGCTATCTCTTCCGCCACCCGTTCGACCAGCGCAAAACGCCCGCCCTCAACGTGGTTGATAACCAGTTCGCTGATATCAGCATAGCTCAGGCAATCGCTCACATCGTCGCTGGCGGCCGCTTTGCGGTTATCCCACGCCATTTCGATATCGAACACTAATTTCTGTTCGATGGTCTGTTCCCAGTCGTAAACACCGATAGTGGTGATTACCGAAAGTTGCTCTATAAATACAATATCCATCACGACCTGCCTGCTTTTTGGCTAAACCGGATACCACTTCCGGCGAATTATGCGTATTATCCACAGATGCAAAGACATCCCCTAAAGAATTCACGTGCCCTGACAGCGGCGACGCAGCAAGATTACGGGAACATAGCAGCATCACTATGTAACCTATCGCGCAGAGAAAGCCAACAAGCTGTTAACACGAAAATGGGTGGGGTTCTAACGACGTTTTCAAAATGGAACAGCTGATGAGTGCAATCGCGCCTGGACTAGTTATCCTCGCCTACCTCTGCGGCTCAATTTCCAGCGCCATTCTGGTGTGCCGTCTTGCTGGTTTGCCCGACCCTCGCGATAGCGGTTCCGGCAACCCCGGGGCGACGAACGTACTCCGAATTGGCGGCAAGGGAGCAGCCGTAACGGTATTAATTTTTGATGTCCTGAAAGGGATGCTGCCGGTTTGGGGCGCCTGGGCGCTCGGTCTGACGCCGTTCTGGCTCGGGCTGGTGGCGATCGCCGCCTGCGTAGGCCATATCTGGCCGGTGTTCTTTAATTTCCGCGGCGGTAAAGGCGTGGCGACCGCATTTGGCGCTATCGCGCCCATCGGCTGGGATCTCACCGGCGTAATGGCCGGCACCTGGCTGCTGACTATTCTGCTCAGCGGGTATTCCTCGCTGGGCGCTATCGTCAGCGCGTTGGTAGCCCCTTTCTACGTCTGGTGGTTCAAACCGCAGTATACTTTCCCGGTCTCCATGCTCTCCTGCCTGATCCTGCTACGCCATCACGACAATATCCAGCGTCTGTGGCGCCGTCAGGAAACGAAAATCTGGTCACGCTTTAAGAAGAAGAAAAAAACGCCAGAGCAGAAATAATCTCCGCGCCCGGCCGCCTGGGCCGGGCCGTTTTGCCGCCACAAACGCATTCTATTTCCCACTTTTTTAGCCAATCATAGCGGCAAATGAGAAAACCAAAGATAATCCTTTCACTACAATGACTTAGTTATGAGTTATAACCAAAAGTGATTTTTTCCCCCCCGCGTCGCTGTTTACTCTGAAACTCTTTATAAGAGAAAAAAGCACAACACCATGACTGATGTAATTAACGCGACGCCTGCGGCAACCTCTGCGTCGCCCGGCGGGGAAGTAAAATGGATCGGCAGCGCGGCGGACGTCTCGCGCCTCATAAACGAAGGCAGCAGCGGGCGCAATAACGCGCGTATCGTCATGGGAATCGCCCTCGGCGGTATTTTCCTTGATGCCTACGATCTTGGCTCGCTGGCCTTCGGCCTGAAAGATATCACCCGGGAATTCAACCTGACGCCTGCCGGTACCGGGATGGTCGCCTCGGCCATCACCTTCGGCGCTATCGTTGGCGCGCTACTCGGCGGTTATCTGACCGACAAAATTGGCCGCTACCGTGTGTTTATGGCGGATATGCTGTTCTTCGTGGTAGCGGCCATCGCCTGCGCGCTGGCGCCGAATGAATACGTCCTTACCGGCGCACGCTTCGTGATGGGCCTGGGCGTCGGGATCGACCTGCCGGTGGCGATGGCGTTTCTCAGCGAATTCGCGAGGCTCAAAGGTCCCGGCAACAAGGCGGCCAGCGTGGCGATGTGGTGCCCAACGTGGTACGCGGCGATCAGCATTTCCTATCTGCTGGTACTCTTTTTTTATGCCGTCCTGCCGGAAAGCCATAGCGACTGGCTATGGCGGATTATCCTTGGTTTTGGCGCCATCCCGGCGCTGGTGATTATCGCTATCCGTAGCCGCTACATGAGCGAATCGCCGGTGTGGGCCGCCAACCAGGGTAACCTGCGTGAAGCTGCTTCTATTCTACGCCAGGCGTACAACATCAATGCGCACGTTGCCCAGGACGCGCTGGAAAAACCGGCGCCAAAAGTTCGTAGCGCCCAATGGAGTAACTATCTGCGCCTGTTCCGCGGTGTCTACCTGCGCCGCACGACGCTCTCTACCCTGCTATCGGTGGTTTCCTCATTTGCCTATAACGCCGTCGCGTTCGGTCTGCCGGTGATCATCTCCAGCTTCTTCGTGCAATCGATGCTGACGACGATTTTGATTTCGCTGGCGCTGAATCTGCTGTTCGCTTTCGTGGGAGGGATACTGGCGGTACGCCTGGTACCGCGCTTCGGGGCGTGGCGGATGTCGCTGGCGGGTTATGGCTGCCAGCTGACGGCGCTGCTCGGCCTGGCGCTGATTGGCCGCCCTGATGGCGCAGGTGAAGGCGTCGCTGCCGTGGCGATGCTGGCACTGTTCCTTTTCGGCCAGGGATTCGGCCCCGGCGCGCACACCATGACCTTCGCCTCGTTAAGCTATCCGACATCGCTGCGCGGCGTTGGCGTCGGGCTCAACCAGACGCTCATGCGCGGCAGCTCAACGCTTTCTTTATTCCTCTTCCCGCTGCTGGTCGCCGCGCTGGATACCCGCGTCTTCTGGATCATCGCCGCGGCGCCGCTGATTGGGCTATTGTCGCTGTTGGCTATCCGCTGGGAGCCGTCGGGCTACGACATCGACGCCGAGGATTATCAGCAGCCTTAATCCACGCGTAAAAAAGCCGCCTCGATGGGCGGCTTTTGTTTGTAACAGGCTTATCAGGCGGCCGGCAGTTCTGCCAACGGCCAGCGCGGACGCACGGTGACGCCGAGGCCGGCATTAGCACCGCCCTGCAGGCGGACCATCCCGGCGTAAGCGATCATCGCGCCGTTGTCGGTACAGAACTCAGGACGGGCATAAAATACTTCGCCGCCGCGTTTGCTCATCATTTCCGCCAGCTTCGCGCGCAGCGTACGGTTAGCGCTCACGCCTCCCGCCATCACCAGACGCTTAAAGCCGGTTTGCTCCAGCGCGCGGCGGCATTTAATCATCAGCGTATCGACAACCGCGTCTTCAAATGCGCGGGCGATATCGGCACGGGTTTGCTCATCGTCGCCGTTGTTACGAATGGTATTGGCGGCGAAGGTCTTCAGGCCGGAGAAGCTGAAATCAAGCCCTGGACGATCGGTCATCGGCCGCGGGAAGACGAAGCGACCTTCCGTGCCCTGGGACGCCATTTTCGACAGCATCGGCCCGCCGGGATAATCCAGCCCCAGCAGTTTCGCCGTCTTATCAAAGGCTTCGCCAGCGGCATCGTCGATTGACTCGCCCAACAGCTCATACTGACCAATGCCGGTGACGCTAATCAGCTGGGTGTGGCCGCCGGAAACCAGCAGAGCGACGAACGGGAACGCCGGCGGGTTATCTTCCAGCATCGGCGCCAGCAGATGCCCTTCCATATGGTGTACCGGGATCGCCGGCACGTTCCAGGCGAACGCCAGGGAGCGGCCAACGGTCGCGCCGACCAGCAGCGCGCCCACCAGGCCAGGGCCTGCCGTATAGGCAACGGCATCAATATCTTTCGCCGTCAGGCCCGCTTCTTTGAGCGCCGCCTGAATCAGCGGAACGGTTTTACGTACGTGGTCGCGCGACGCCAGCTCAGGCACCACGCCGCCGTAGTCAGCATGTAATTTCACCTGACTATACAGTTGGTTGGCTAACAGACCTTGTTTATCGTCGTAAATAGCGATGCCGGTTTCATCGCAGGATGTTTCAATTCCCAGTACACGCATGAGTTGTTTTACCTCGTTTCAATACCGCGCAGTGTAGGACCAATGACCGGCGATGTAAAACTTTGCTCACCCCTGGTGTTCTCTTCGTGTATACTCCTCACCCTTATAAAAGTCCCCTTTCAAAAAAGGCGCCGGTGCTTTACAAAGCAGCAGTAGTTGCAGTAAAATTCCGCACCATTTTGAAATAAGCTGGCATTGCGGCCAGCGGCAAACCGAATTAATCAAAGGTGAGAGGCACATGCCGGTAATTAAAGTACGTGAAAACGAGCCGTTCGACGTAGCTCTGCGTCGCTTCAAGCGTTCCTGCGAAAAAGCAGGTGTTCTGGCGGAAGTTCGTCGTCGTGAGTTCTATGAAAAACCGACTACCGAACGTAAGCGCGCTAAAGCTTCTGCAGTGAAACGTCACGCGAAGAAACTGGCTCGCGAAAACGCACGCCGCACTCGTCTGTACTAATCTGTTGAGAGCGAAGCTCTCAATTCAGACCGAGTTGTAGTTGTAAGGCCGTGCTTCCGAAAGGAATGCGCGGCTTATTTTCGTTTATGCATTAGCAGATACACGAGATCGTTCAAACTGTCTTCAGGCAATACATCGAGGCCGTTTGCAGGATGCAGTGTATAGATTACGGGGCATATGGCTGGACGAATCCCACGCGTATTTATCAATGACCTGCTGGCGCGCACCGACATCATCGATCTGATCGATGCTCGGGTGAAGCTGAAAAAGCAGGGCAAGAATTATCACGCGTGTTGTCCATTCCATAACGAAAAAACCCCCTCCTTCACCGTCAACGGTGAAAAACAGTTTTACCATTGCTTCGGCTGCGGTGCGCACGGCAACGCCATCGACTTTCTGATGAACTACGACAAGCTCGAGTTCGTCGAAACCGTCGAAGAGCTGGCCGCCATGCACAACCTTGAAGTGCCCTATGAAGCAGGTAATGGACCGAGCCAGATAGAACGGCATCAGCGGCAAAATCTCTATCAGCTGCTGGACGGTCTGAACACGTTTTACCAACAGTCTCTGAATCAACCCGCCGCCGAACCCGCGCGCCAGTATCTGGCAAAACGCGGCTTAAGCAGCGAGGTGATTACCCGCTTCGCAATAGGCTTCGCTCCCCCTGGCTGGGATAACGTTTTAAAACGTTTTGGCGGCAATCAGGAAAACCGCCAGTCGCTTATTGATGCAGGCATGCTGGTCACCAACGATCAGGGGCGCAGTTACGACCGCTTCCGCGAACGGGTAATGTTCCCGATCCGCGATAAGCGAGGCCGGGTGATTGGTTTTGGCGGGCGCGTGCTGGGCGATGCGCTGCCAAAATACCTGAACTCCCCGGAGACCGATATTTTCCATAAAGGCCGCCAGCTGTACGGCCTGTATGAAGCGCAGCAGGATAACGCCGAACCTCAGCGTCTGCTGGTGGTCGAAGGCTATATGGACGTCGTCGCGCTGGCGCAGTACGGCATTAATTATGCCGTGGCCTCGCTGGGCACCTCGACGACCGCCGACCACATTCAGCTGTTGTTCCGGGCGACCAATCAGGTCATCTGCTGTTACGACGGCGACCGGGCTGGCCGCGACGCGGCATGGCGCGCGCTGGAAACGGCGCTGCCGTATATGACCGATGGCCGCCAGCTGCGTTTTATGTTTTTACCTGATGGCGAAGACCCGGATACGCTGGTGCGTAAAGAGGGCAAAGAGGCGTTTGAAGCGCGGATGGAGCAGGCACAGCCGCTCTCCACGTTTTTGTTTAATAGCCTGATGCCGCAGGTCGACCTGAGCACTCCGGATGGGCGCGCGCAGCTGAGTACGCTGGCGCTGCCGCTGATAACCCAGGTGCCGGGTGAAACGCTGCGCATCTATTTGCGTCAGGAGCTGGGTAACAAGCTGGGTATTCTGGATGACGCCCAGCTTGAACGTTTAATGCCGAAACAGGCGGAAAATAGCGCTCAACGCCCGGCGCCGCAGCTAAAACGCACGACCATGCGTATACTTATAGGGTTACTGGTGCAGAACCCCGATCTGGCGCCGCTGGTTCCGCCCTTGACGGGTCTGGATCAGCAGAAGATGCCAGGACTTGGTTTATTCAGCGAACTGGTCAATACGTGTCTGGCGCAGCCAGGTCTGACCACCGGGCAACTTTTAGAACAGTATCGCGGGACAAATGAAGCAGCAACCCTTGAAAAACTGTCGATGTGGGACGATATAGCAGATAAGGATATCGCTGAACAAACCTTCACCGACTCGCTCAACCATATGTTTGACTCACTGCTGGAACTGCGACAAGAAGAGTTGATAGCTCGCGATCGCACACACGGTTTAAGCAGTGAGGAGCGCCGGGAACTCTGGACTATCAGCCAGGAACTGGCCAAAAAATGAATTTAACGGCTTAAGTGCCGAATATCGATCGGGAAGCCCCCGACAGCCGCGCTGAGGCGCAGCGGCAATAATATAAGTACGCCCTCGCTTTAAATGTTGGCAGTTCGTCTGCCTGCACCAATCAAACGAATTAAGTGTGGATACCGTCTTATGGAGCAAAACCCGCAGTCACAGCTGAAGCTTCTTGTCCAACGTGGTAAGGAGCAAGGCTATCTGACCTATGCCGAGGTCAATGACCATCTGCCGGAAGATATCGTCGACTCCGATCAGATCGAAGACATCATCCAAATGATCAACGACATGGGTATTCAGGTGATGGAAGAAGCACCGGATGCCGATGATCTGCTGCTTGCTGAAACCTCCAATAATACCGATGAAGACGCAGAAGAAGCGGCGGCCCAGGTGCTGTCGAGCGTTGAATCTGAAATTGGCCGTACGACCGACCCGGTGCGCATGTACATGCGCGAAATGGGTACCGTTGAACTGCTGACCCGCGAAGGCGAAATCGACATCGCTAAACGCATCGAAGACGGGATCAACCAGGTCCAGTGCTCCGTTGCGGAATATCCGGAAGCCATCACCTATCTGCTGGAACAGTACGATCGCGTCGAAGCTGAAGAAGCTCGCCTGTCTGACCTGATCACCGGCTTCGTCGATCCGAACGCTGAAGAAGATATGGCGCCGACCGCCACTCACGTCGGTTCCGAGCTGTCTCAGGAAGAGATGGACGACGACGAAGATGAAGAAGAAGATGATGACGACGACAACAGCGATGACGATAACAGCATCGACCCGGAGCTGGCCCGCGAGAAATTCGCCGAGCTGCGCACCCAGTACGAGCTGACTCGCGACACCATCAAAGCGAAAGGTCGCAGCCACGCCGCCGCGCAGGAAGAGATCCTCAAGCTGTCCGAGGTCTTCAAACAGTTCCGCCTGGTGCCGAAACAGTTCGATTACCTGGTCAACAGCATGCGCAGCATGATGGATCGCGTTCGTACTCAAGAACGTATCATCATGAAGCTGTGCGTTGAACAGTGCAAAATGCCGAAGAAAAACTTCATCACCCTGTTCACCGGCAACGAAACCAGCGAAACCTGGTTCAACGCCGCCGTGGCTATGAACAAGCCGTGGTCCGAGAAGCTGCATGACGTTAAAGAAGACGTTCAGCGCGGCCTGCAGAAACTGCAGCAGATTGAAGAAGAAACCGGTCTGACCATCGAGCAGGTTAAAGATATCAACCGTCGCATGTCCATCGGCGAAGCGAAAGCCCGTCGTGCGAAGAAAGAGATGGTTGAAGCGAACTTACGTCTGGTTATTTCTATCGCCAAGAAATACACCAACCGCGGTCTGCAGTTCCTCGACCTGATTCAGGAAGGCAACATCGGCCTGATGAAAGCGGTAGATAAGTTTGAATACCGTCGTGGCTACAAGTTCTCCACCTACGCGACCTGGTGGATCCGTCAGGCTATCACCCGTTCCATCGCGGATCAGGCGCGCACCATCCGTATTCCGGTGCATATGATTGAGACTATCAACAAGCTCAACCGTATCTCCCGCCAGATGCTGCAGGAAATGGGCCGCGAGCCGACGCCGGAAGAACTGGCTGAGCGCATGCTGATGCCGGAAGACAAAATCCGTAAGGTGCTGAAAATCGCCAAAGAGCCTATCTCCATGGAAACGCCGATCGGCGACGATGAAGATTCGCATCTGGGTGACTTCATCGAGGATACCACCCTCGAGCTGCCGCTGGATTCTGCGACCACCGAGAGCCTGCGTGCGGCAACGCACGACGTGCTGGCGGGCCTCACCGCTCGTGAAGCGAAAGTGCTGCGTATGCGTTTCGGTATCGACATGAACACCGACCACACGCTGGAAGAAGTAGGTAAACAGTTCGACGTTACCCGCGAACGTATTCGTCAGATCGAAGCCAAGGCGCTGCGTAAACTGCGCCACCCAAGCCGTTCTGAAGTGCTGCGTAGCTTCCTCGACGATTAATCGTCGCGCTGCAAAGAGAGTAAAAAGCTCCCCGCGGGGAGCTTTTTTTATGCCTGCTATCGGGCGCCATCACCGCCCTCGCCCCGCCAGCGCCTCATCCAGTTCGCGATAGGCTTCAACCAGCTTGTCCAGCGTCGCCCGGTTTAAACCGCTGGGATTGGGCAGTACCCAGATTTCGGTTTCACCGATGGTCGCTTCCTGCTTTCCCCACTTTGCGCCACGCACCCTGAACGCCTGCTCATAGGCCTGCTTGCCGAGTACCGCCAGCACCTGCGGCTGATAGTCCTGGATTTTGCTTATTAGCTCCTGCGCGCCATTACGCAGCTCCAGCAGGGCAACCTCGCTGGCCTGTACCGTCGGCCGCTCAACCAGCATGGTGATACCGCAGCCGGTATCCAGTAGATGCTGCTCCTCTTCCGGCTTCAGCTGCCGCTCAGTGAACCCCGCCTGGTGAATGACCTTCCAGAAACGATTGCCGGGATGGGCAAAATGGAACCCCGTATGCGCGGAGGACTTCCCCGGATTGATCCCGCAAAAGACCACCCGCAGCCCCGGCGCCAGGATATCACTAATCATAATTTCTCCGGCTGAATGACTAAAAAGCTGATTATAAAGGATTGAAAATGCATTGTTTATAAAAACAGCAGCCGAGCGCTTTACGCTGGATTGCAGCGTGCAGTTACATTATAATCCCTCGCCACGGCCCCTTAGCTCAGTGGTTAGAGCAGGCGACTCATAATCGCTTGGTCGTTGGTTCAAACCCAACAGGGGCCACCAAATATCAAGGGCTTACGATTACTCGTAAGCCCTTAGTCTTTTCCAGGATACCGACAGGAAACGGCATGCAAGTACTGCGGAGTACAAACGCGCCTGTAAAGCTGATGCTCAAATTGAGCAGAACTGCCTTATACCAGCGCCCGCAGCTCCTCGCGCATGTATGAAGAAAAGTACTCAGGATTCTTAATAACTATACGCTCGCCGGACTCAATTCGTTCCGCCCATCCCGCTAACGTTTTAGTAAATTCAGGATCCCAGCCCTCTTGAGTGCCCCGGGCATATACATCAGCTGCGCTGGCCGGAGCTCCTAACTCGTTAAGATACTTGAAAATGCCTTTAGCCGTACTTTCATCCATGGTGTGCGGTGCTGAAGATGACGTGTTCATGCCATTAATAAAATCCAGTGCTTTATCAATTACTGCTGACATATTTTTATCCTTAAAATATCCACGTTCGGTACAAGGCTATAATATGGACTATATTTTGCTTAAGTATCAAAAGGTTTATCCATTTAATTGTTCAAATGTGAGCTATGCACAAATGGCTGATTTTTTATCTGGCTGCCCCTCTTACATGTGCTCACACCCTCCGGCAAAAAAGATCCTCTGATAGTGATAAGTCCAATCCGTCCAAATCTCAAGAATCTGAGTAATGAATCAAAATGTTTGGCTCTACTTTTCGCCTTTTACTATATCCACTATCCAGGCAACCACGTAAGCCAGCGCCAAAAACCCGACAAAACCAGCCATCTTCATGCCCCAGCCTTCAAGCACAAAAAGGCTACCCAGCGCGGCGACAGAACAAAGGCAGGTTGTGATAGCTTCCAGCAGACTCGCGGACTGAATCCCGATGGATTGGCATAGATTAGCAAGAGCAGATTTCATAGAGTAGCATCCTGGCGGCTTCTAATTAAATATCTGACTTATCAATACTCTAATGCATCATCTTTGTAAATTGATGATCTCTTCCAGACCAGCAATGAGCGCGGGAAAATAGCTTTCATCAAGCCCCAAACAATCACTGATCACTACGCTTTCAGCCGGGTTTTCTGGCCTCAACGTTAACGACATAAGTGCTCCATGGCCAAAAGATGATGGTGTAAATACCAGATTTAGCTGATTTTCGGTGCTTTCAAAAATAACATCGGTATGGGCATTTTCATTTATTAAGTGGGTATGTAACGCGATAAGTTTATCTTTCAGTTCGGAAAGTTCACCAACGTTGAAAGAAGCTTGATATTGTACATTCAATTCAGGGAGGTGATATTCGACGTAGGTTTTTATCCAATCATAAGCAGGTGCATTAGGTGTATTTTCTCTTTCAAATGCGGAGATTCTTAATATTTTCTTATCACTTATTATTTCGATCATGCTTCCCCTCAACAACTTGTATAAAAAAAACCACAGTCCAATCCTGCTCCCTAACGACTATCTCAATAGTATATTTATTATATAAGGATTTAGCGGTGCGAATGATTTAACTACCAAATATTTTTATATTGACGTTGTTAAAGTTTGATTCACTGTACTAGCAAAATAATCTATGCATTGAAGCATAAACCACTACAAATCCCCCCCCACCATCACAGCGCTTCCCACATATAAAACCAGTGGGTGGCGTCCCGACAAACGGTGCGGAACATGGCAGCGGAGACCAGCTGATAGCGGCGGTCCTGAGATTTCGCGGGTGTATAAGCGCACACGTAGCGCCCGCTATTGGCGTCGGGCAGCCCCTCTTTAACCGACATCCAGGGGAGAATCAACTGCTCCGGCGGAACGCCCGCCGAAATGGTATCGATCACTTCATGCGCCAGCGCCCGGGCATCGCGGCTATAGGGGCCAACGGCAACCTGTTCACAATGTCTGAGTAAATGTTCCATTAATTATCGTTTCCTTTTTTGAGTCTCTATTTTCCCTTAATTATTGCAAAGATATCATTGGAAATAACTATTATTTAATAGGATTTAATGGTACTTATTTACTTAAAAATAAATTTTTAATACGAAACTATAATGACTCGTATTTATATCTCATTGATATAAAAAAGCCATTATCCGCTATCTCCGTATCAACATAGTTGGATAATGGCTAATTCAGGCAATAACGCACTATGCGCAATTGGCCGTGAACTCTACCGGCAAGTCGCCATAAAACCAGCCATCGTCCTGTTGGGTGAGATCGACGCGGATGGTCTTCTTCTCGCCAAACAGAAACTGCTTCACCAGTACCTTACGGGTAAAGACGCCGCCGACGTTAATACGCACGCCGTGATGTTCCACCTTCTTAACCCGGATGGTTCTGGTGGAATAATCTATTTGAATATCAACATGTTCTCCGTGACGAGCAATGAAAGCCGCGATCCTGACATGCCCCCCATTTTTGGAGAAAGAGATAAACGGCTGACTCTTTCTACCGCGCCTTCCCTTTTCTATATTAACGAAATTGTTTACGTCAGAGCGCACTGCACCATTGAACACAAAGAAGCCTCCCTTCTCAGCAAAATCGTATCCCTTAAAACGAAAAAACAATGGTTTATTTCACTAGCAGGATGAATTTATGACAGAATAATTAACTGCATTCTAGATATAACCACAAATAAAAGCAAACCTACAAACGGTCATTGTAGAGCAACTATCTCCCCATTCTCATCGCGGTAAGAGAAACACGACGGGCTAGATTCCGCACGGCAACTGGCTTCGGCATACATGATTCGTCGCCCAGCGGGCAAGCGTAATAAAGAGTAAAGTAATCCCAGGATCTGTTAGACGACCTCTGCGCCACTGAAATGACGTTCGCGCCCAGTCACAGGAGGTTAAAATTTCTCCGGCAGTTCGTGCGCAATATCGATCAGTTCACCGTTCTCCATTTTGATATATCCCCCTTCTTTAAGCTCAGCAAGAATTTTGAAAAGGTAGCTGCGCGACATTTTGGTTCTTTTCAGAATAAAGCTAGCCAGGCTTCTATCATGTAATACTCCCGCATCCTGCTGTTTTTTGTAACGGTAAATCATTGATTTAATCGTATCGTAGCGTGAAGGTAAATTCTTTTCGTGATGTGCATCAATAATCAACGATAGCTGAAATGCCATGATTTCCATCAGATAAGCAAACCGATCGCGTTGAATAAAATAGTGTTCAAACGCTTCCTTACCGCAGGTCACTATTTTGACATTTTTCTTTGCCGTATATTTTAGCGATAGCGCCGGGCCATAGTTTTCAATAATACCTAAAATCATACCGCGGATCCCTTTGCCGACCTGCAGCATATCTCGCGTTTTGCTCAGGACACCGCGTTTACCCGCGGAGCCAAAACCCACATTGTATTCCACTTCTATCGCAATAATGCCTTCAACTACAATGACGACTTCGCCAGGCTCAATTCTGAAAACGCCATTGTCTTTGATGATTCGTGGCTGATTTGCCGAGATCAGCGGTTGAATCAACTCAAGGTCGCTGGCGACAACATGGTTATATTGATCAATAACGTCGGAATAGGTTGTTTTCATGTTGCCTCATTAATTATCATTTATTTAAGCCTCTCGAAAAATAGTCTGCCAAAGTTAAGCCTGTCAATTAAAGGTAGCATTTTTAGTTCATCCTGCCATTTATTTCAGTCCGTTTAGAGACTCCCCCCTCGTATCGATAGTTTCAGCTTAATAGAATGCCGACACCGACGAGAACCGTTTAACGTTTTCTTGCCCACTGAAGCGTCTAATTTATTTTTAATAAAAAACACCCTTGCTAATTTAAAAATAAATTAGACGCTTCGTTAACAACCTATTTTTCCAGATCATTTAAAAACCCGGAAAAATAAAAGGATAGCGAACTATGTTTAAAAACATTCCCTTTAAGAGAACAATGTTGGCCAGTATGCTGACATTAGCTTCCGGCGCGGTGACCGTTGCTCACGCAGCCGACGCCGCAGCGCCGAAGCAGGATGCTAAAAAGCCTAACATCGTAGTTATCTTTGGCGATGATATCGGCTACCTGAACCTCAGCACCTACAATCAGGGTCTGATGGGCTACCAGACGCCAAATATCGACAGCATCGCCGCGCAGGGCGCGAAGTTTACCTCCTACTACGCCGAGCAGAGCTCCACCGCCGGCCGTTCCGCATTCATTACCGGCCAGATGCCATTCCGTACCGGGATGAGTAAAGTCGGGATGCCGGGAGCGCCGCAGGGTCTGCAGAAGGAAGATCCGACCATCGCCAACGTCCTCAAACAACTGGGTTACGCCACCGGCCAGTTCGGTAAAAACCACCTGGGCGATCGTGATGAATTCCTGCCGACCGCGCACGGTTTCGATGAATTCCTTGGCAACCTGTATCACCTGAATGCTGAAGAAGAGCCGGAAAACCCGGATTACCCGAAAGATCCGAACTTCCGTAAACAGTTTGGCCCGCGCGGGGTAATTAAGAGTACCGCTGACGGCAAGATCGAAGATACCGGTCCGCTGACCGTGAAGCGTATGGGCACCGTGGATGAAGAGACACTGGCCGCCAACAACGACTTTATGGCGCGCCAGGTGAAAGCCGGTAAACCATTCTTTACCTGGTTCAACACCACTCGTATGCACAACAAAACCCACCTCAAAGACGACAGCGTTGGCGTCACCGGGCTGGGAACCTATGCCGATGGCATGGTTGAGCACGATAAAATCGTCGGCCAGGTGCTGCAGAAAATTAAAGATCTCGGCATCGAAGATAACACCATCGTTATCTACACCACCGACAACGGCCCGATGACCGCCACCTGGCCGGACGCAGGCGAAACTCCATTCCGCGGTGAGAAAAACACCGGCTGGGAGGGCGGCTTCCGCGTTCCGGCAATGATCAAATGGCCGGGCCACATCAAACCGGGCACCGTGGTGAGCGACATGTTCGCCAGCTACGACTGGTTCCCGACGCTGGTTGCCGCTGCCGGCGACAGCAACATCAAACAGGAAATGCTGAAAGGTTATAAAACGCCGTCCATCACCTACAAGGTTCACCTTGATGGCTATAACCAGCTCGACTTCCTGCAGGGCAAAGGGAAAGACCAGCGTAACGAATTCTTCTACTGGAGCGATGACGGCGATCTGCTGGCAATGCGTCAGGGCCGCTGGAAGATCCACTTTATGATCCAGGAACACACCGGTCTCGATCTGTGGCGCTATCCGTTCACCAAACTGCGTGCGCCGATGATCTTTGACCTTGCCGTCGATCCACTGGAGAAAGGCGACCAGGGGATGGGCTACCAATCCTGGTTCTACGATCGCATGTTCCTGATGGGCGGCGCGCAGAAGTCGGCAAAAGAAATGCTGGCGACGTTTAAAGAATTCCCGCCGCGTCAGAAACCGGGCTCCTTCACCGTCTCCGATGCCAGCGCGATGCTTGACCAGGGCGCGCACAAATAACCCTGTTATCAACTCCAGGGCGGTTCGCCGCCCTGTTTTCTTCTCGCCTTACCCTCGACCTGACTAATCCGGGAGTTATTTATGAAACACAGCACCACCGTGCCTGTTAACGCATTACCTTCGGCAGAAAAGTACGCGGGTAACGGCCCCGCCTACCAACGTCGCTTTCATGTGATGGCGAAACCCACCGGCTCCGCCTGTAATCTCGATTGTAGCTACTGCTTCTACCTGCACAAAGAACACTTACTCCAGCAGGACAAGCGCTGCTACATGAGCGATGAAACGCTGGAAAACTTTATCCGCCAGTACATCGATGGACAGGATGGCGAACAGGTGGTCTTCTCCTGGCAGGGCGGCGAACCGACCCTGATGGGACTGGAGTTTTTCCACAAAGTGGTGAAATTCCAACAGCAATATAAAAAGCCCGGCCAGCGGATCGAAAACGATCTGCAAACCAACGGTATCCTGATTAACGATGCCTGGGCTGAATTCCTCAAAGCGAATCAATTCCTTGTCGGCCTGTCGATTGACGGCCCGCGAGAGTTGCACGACCGCTATCGCATCACCCGCAGCGGCAAACCGACATTTGATAAAGTGATGGCCGGCGTCGACGCCCTGAAACGCCACAGCGTTCCATTCAATGCGCTGGTCACCGTCAACCGCACCAACGCCCGTTTCCCGTTAGAGGTTTACCGCTTTGTTACCCGCGAACTGGGGGCGACCTACGTGCAGTTTAACCCCTGCGTCGAACCAGTGGACTTTACCCAGACCGCGCCTCATTTCTGGCGTGATGACAGTATCCCCACCATCGGCAGCCGCCGCGCGCGCCCCGGCGATTTAGACTCCATCGTCACCGACTGGTCGGTCGACCCGGACGATTGGGGACGCTTCCTGATCGCCACCTTCGAAGAGTGGGTGAACAACGACCTTGGCCGCGTCCAGGTCAATCTGTTCGAAACCGCCGTCGCCCAGATGATGGGCATGCCGGCGCAAATTTGCACCACCGCGGAGTTTTGCGGCAAAGGGCTCGCGGTTGAGAAAAACGGCGATGTTTTCTCCTGCGACCACTACGTCTATCCGGAGTATCAAATCGGCAATATCGCCGATAACAGCCTGGCGCGAATGGCCTTCTCCGAACGTCAGCAGGCTTTCGGTATGGGTAAATGCGACACGCTGCCCCAGCAGTGCAAGCAGTGCCCTTACCTGAAGCTTTGCCACGGCGAGTGCCCGAAAAACCGTCTGGTGCTCACCACCGACGGCGAAGCCGGTTTGAACTATCTCTGCCCGGGCATTAAAGCCTTTTTCAACTATGCCGAGCCGATTCTGGCGGGCATCGTCACGCTGGTGAAACGCGATTTTAAAGGAGTTAGCCGATGAATCTTCGCGAGAAAATGCTACAGCTGGAGCAGCGCATGAATGCGCAGGTGCTCGGCCAGGAAAACGTCGTTCGCATGCTGCTTATCGCCCTGCTCTGCGATGGGCATATCCTGCTCGAAGGGCTGCCGGGGCTGGCGAAGACCCGCGCCGTCCGCGAGCTGGCGCGACATATCGCCGGCGAGTTTCGCCGTATCCAGTTCACTCCGGATCTGCTGCCCTCGGATATCACCGGCAGTGAGATTTATCAGCAAAATGCCAGCCGCGAAGAGGAGCAGTTTCGTTTTCGCCCAGGGCCGGTATTCGGCAACGTGATTCTGGCGGACGAAATCAACCGCGCCTCGGCCCGCGTGCAGTCGGCGCTGCTGGAGGCGATGGAAGAGCGCCACGTCACCGTGGCGGGCAAAAGCTGGCCGCTGCCGGGCGTGTTTATGGTGCTGGCGACGCAGAACCCCGTCGACCAGGAAGGCACCTGGCCGCTACCGGAAGCCCAGCTCGACCGCTTTCTGATGAAAGTACAGGTCGACTATCCATCAAAAGAGCATGAGCAGCAGGTTATGCAGCTGGTTCGCACCGAGCAACAGGCGAAATATGGCGTAGCGGCAAAAACCGCCCCCGCGCCAGAAGCGGAATCACTGCAGTTCAGCCAACAAGAGATCGCCTCCTGCTGGCAGGAGATAAGCGCGATCCACGTTGCGCCGATTATCGAAACCTGGATAGTCGAACTGGTCAACGCCACCCGCCAGCCGCAGCATATCAGCGAGCAGTTAGCCAGCTATCTGGCTTACGGCCTGAGCCCACGCGGCACCTTAGCGCTGGAGCGCTGCGCCCGCGCGCAGGCCTGGCTCGCGGGACGTGACGCGGTTCGCCCGGAAGACGTGCGCTTTATCGCGCCGGCGGTGATGCGCCACCGCTTGATGCTGAGCTATCAGGCCAGCGCCGATGGTTGCAGCGCCGACGATGTGATTACCATGCTGCTGAACGCCGTGGTGATCTAATGAACGAACTCTACGTGAATCGCCAGATGCTGCTCGACCTCGGGCCGCAGGCGCGGTTGATGGCTAACCCGCCGGGGCAGATCCCGCCGGGCGCGCTGTCCGGCGAACGCGCCTCCCGCCAGCAGGGCCGTGGGCTCAACTTCGACAGCCTGCGTCGTTATCAACCCGGCGACGACATACGCATGATCGACTGGCAGACGACCGCCCGTCTACGTACGCCGTGGGTGCGCCAGTACAATGAAGAGCGCGAGCGCCCGGTCTTTTTGCTGGTCGACCAACGATTAGATATGCATTTCGCCACCCGCGGGCAAACTAAAGCCAGCGCCGCGGCCAAAACCGCCGCGCTACTGGCCTGGCGTAGCCATCATGATGGCGATCGTCTCGGCAGCCTGGTGTTTAACGATACCACGCTGGCGCTGCAACCATGCAGCGCGCCACGGCGCACGCTGCCAGCGCTGCTGGATAATCTGACGCATTACAACCAGCTACTGGCGCAGCAATATCCTCACGAACCTGAGCGCACGCAGATGCTAGCGCAGGCGTTACAACGCGCCGCCAGCGCGATTCCACGCGGCGCCTGGGTCGCTATCCTCAGCGATTTTCACGATCTCGACGCCCCAGCTCAGGCCATGCTGGCGCATCTGCGCCGTCGCTGCGAGGTCAGCGCATTTGTGCTGTTCGACGACTTACATCTTCGCCTGCCGCGCTCCGGCACGCTGGCCGCCTGCTACGGCGGGCGCAGCGCCAGCGTCACCCTCACCTCCGCGCTCAGCGCCGATATTCGTCAACACATCATCGGTCGGCTGGCGCGTCAGCAGCAGCAACTCAACCAGTTGGGTATTCAGGTTAATCATCTGACGGTAACTCAGGACCTGCTGCGCCAGTTACAAAAAGGGCTTTAAATGTTTGAGAAAGGCTATGCGGTGCCGGAGCTACTAACGCCCGCGCTGCCCCCCGCCCCCAGCTGGTTTCCGCTACCAATCGGCTGGCTGATTCTGCTCGCGATTGCCGTAGGTCTGGCGGCGCTGTTCCTGCTTATCCGCTACGCCCGCTGGCGGCGCAACCGCTGGCGACGAGAAGCGCTGCTGGCGCTCAATCATCCGCATACCGTCGATAGCTGGATGCAGCTGATTAAACAGGTGCAGCTGGTCCACCAGCCGCGACAGACGGTTAGCCAAACGCTGGTGCCGGAAGCCGTGCTGGTGTCGTTGACGCTGGATGCTGACCTGCGCGACCAGCTCATCGCCCGCTACTGCCGGGCCGACAACGCCCTGAACGACCAGCAGACGGCGCGGCTTCGCGCTCAGCTGGCGCAGTGGCTAAAGGAGCTTCCACATGTCTGAATGGCTCGCCCACATTGATTTCGCCTGGCCCTGGGCCGCGCTACTGCTGGCACTGCCGCTGCTCACTCGTTTTCTCCCGCTACCGGCAAAAACCACCGACGAGCGCGTGCGGGTACCGTTTTTACCCTCACTCATTGACGCGCTACAGCTCGATACCCGGCCAAAACGCGGAAATGGGGCCAGCGCCGTGCTGTTCTGGCTTATCTGGTCACTGCTGGTTTGCGCGCTGGCGCGGCCGGAATACCTGACGCCGCCACAATATATTACCAGGCCGATGCGCGACATCGTGCTGATCCTCGATGTCTCCGGGTCAATGGCGAAAAATGACGTCCAGGGCGGTAATACGCGCCTGCAGGCGGTACAGCAATCGGTGCGCAAGTTTGTCGCCGCCCGCCAATCCGACCGCATCGGCATGGTCATCTTCGCCAGCAAAGCCTGGCCCTTCGCTCCGATAAGCGAAGATAAACAGGCGCTGCAAACGCGCATCAATCAGCTAGCGCCGGACATGATTGGCCAGCAAACCGCTATCGGCGATGCGCTGGGCGTGGCGGTTAAGGTGCTGGATAATGGCCCCGATAAGCAGGCCGATAAGCTGGCGATTTTACTCACCGACGGCAATGATACCGCTTCGCAGCTGTCGCCTGAACTGGCGGCAAAGCTTGCTGCCGACCACAATGTCCGGGTTCATACCATCGCCTTTGGCGACCTCAGCGATACCAGTAAAGACAAAGTCGATTTGCCGCTACTGCAGCGCATCGCGAAAACCACCGGCGGCCAGAGCTGGACCGCCGCGCATTCCGGCAGCGCGCTGGATAGCGTCTGGCAACAAATCGACGCCCTCACTCCGGCGCAGGTTAAAAGCCTCGGCTGGTCCTGGCATCAGGCGCTCTATCCGTGGCCGCTCGCCGCCGCGCTGTTACTGTTACTGCTGGCCGCCTGCGGCCGTGTCCTCAGGGAGAAAATGGCATGAGCGATTTTCACTTCCTCTATCCGTGGCGCTTAACTGCGCTGCTGCTGTGTGTGCTGGTGGCCTGGCTTCCTGGCTATGGCGCTTCCGCATGGTCAACGCTAATGGATAAACCTTTTCGCGCGTTGATTATTCAACGCCGTCGCAGGTTAACCCGGCTGCTGCCGTGGCTACTGGCGCTCGGTGTCATCGCACTGGCGGGCCCAAGCTGGCAGCGCGAACTCCCGGCGGCGCTGACGCCGCAAAGCAACGTGATGGTGATTCTGCAGCAGGATCTGGCGATGTATGCCCAGGATCTTCCCCCCTCGCGTCATCAGCGCATGCAGCATAAAATCTCCGCGCTGATGCAACGGCAGCCCGGTTCGCATTTCGGTCTGGTGGTCTACAGTAGCCAGGCCTTTCTCACCACGCCGTTAACGCAGGATCCGCAGTTTTATCAGCTATTTCTCAACGCTCAGTCGCCCTCTTTGCTGCCGGAAGGTAGCGGTTCCGCCCTGCCGCAGGCCGTCGCACTGGCGTTAAAAAATCTGCCTACAGACAAAGACAGCCCGCGTAGCCTAATCCTCGTTGCCGATACTCTGTCGCCTGCCGATGTCACCTGGCTGAAAGGGCAAAATCTACCGCTGCAAATTTGGGTCCCCGGCACCGCCACGGGTGGAACGCTGCCGGATAAGTACGCTAGCCTCGGCATCGATACCCGACTAAACGTCGATCGTTTCCGTCAGCTGCGCGACGCCGGGATCCCGGTGACGCTGGCCAGCAATGATGGCGACGATCTGCCGATCATCGCCAGCCACATTCAACAATCGGTGACTCAGCAAAATAACGCCCGCGAGGATCTGCACTGGAAAAACAGCGGCTACCTGCTGATCGTGCCGATGCTGTTCCTGCTGCTGTTCTGGCGACGCCAGTTACTGATGGTAGCGCTACTATTTCCCGCGCTGCTGTGGTCGCCGCACAGCGATGCCGCCTGGCTCGATGCCTGGGTTCGCCCCGATATTCAGGGACAGCACGCCTTTCGCCGCGGCGACTACGCCGCTGCCGCCGGGCATTATCGCGATCCGTTATGGCAAGGTATCGCCTGGTATCGGGCGGGCAACTTTCCTGCCGCCACCGGCGCGTTTCGCGCCGCGCCGCCAACCGCGGAAACCTTGCTGTGGCTGGGCAACAGCTATGCTCAGCAAAAGCAGTGGCAGCAGGCGCTCGACAGCTACGATCGCGCCCTCTACCTACATCCTGACTGGTCCATGGCGCTGCAAAATCGCGATAAAATCTCGCAGATTGTGATGGGCATTCGCCAGCAAGAGCGCGAGCGCCAACAAGCGCAGGGCGATGCGATGGACGACGGTCCGGATAAGCTGGTCCACGACCTGCAGAAAAACCAGGGCATCAATCAGCGGCAAATCGGCGCTATTGCCGGGGAGAGTCCGCAGGTTAATCAATGGTTTGATGCGCTGGAGGTTTCGCCAACGGGGCTACTGAAAAGCCTGTATCGCAACGGCTCGGGAGATACCACGCCATGAACAAAGCGCTACTTTTTCTGCTGGCCGCCACCCTGCCGGCGCATGCGGCGATGGACATCACCCGTGAACTGGAAGCGCCGGCGCAGATCGTCCCCGGCCAGCCGGTTAGGGTGGCGATCACCTGGTGGACCGATAGCTGGTTTAACCCGCCGCCGCAGTGGCCCGAGTTTGCCGTCAAAAACGGCGAACTTCTGAATACCGCGTTGCCTTCACAGCTGGTGACGCGCAAGAAGAACGGGATCGTCTGGAGCGGCATTCGCCTTGAACGTCAGGTCAGCGCCTGGCAGCAGGGCGTGCTACGCCTGCCGGCGATCGACATTACTGCATCATCCGCCAATCAGGCGCCGGTCACGGTGCATCTTCCGGCGCTGGAACGCCCGGTAAACTGGCCGGCCAATACCACTCAGGCGGACCATTTTTTACCGGCCAGCCAGCTGACGCTCAGCCAGCAAATTCAACAGTACCACGCGGGGAAAGACGCCACGCTGCGGGTTGGTGATGTTGTTGACCGTATCGTGACCGTCGAGGCGCAGGATGCGCTGCCGGGGCAAATTCCACCGCTGCTGTACGCCATTAGCGGTAGCGAAAGCCAGCGTCTGGCGCCGGTCAGTGAGGCATTAAAAAGCGAGCGCGGCGATGTCATCGGCGCTCATCGGGTGGAGCGGCTGCGTTATCTGCCCAGCCATAGCGGCACGCTGACGCTACCACCGATTAGCTTGCGCTGGTGGGATACCGTTAATCATCAATGGCGAACGGCGAAGCTGGCGGGAGGAACGTTGAACGTCGCCGCGGCGCGACAGGGCGGCGCGGAGCAAGCGCTGCGCGGTACCACGGGAATGGTCACCCGGCGGAGCCTGATGTGGATAGTGATTGCCGCCGCCGCGGTCGGAGGCGGATGGTTTGGCCGCCGCTGGTGTTATCGAACGCTTCTCGGCATTAGTCGATGCTGGCGGCGTTTCTGGCAGCCGCAGCCGTTGCCGCCGCTGGCCCCTTAGGCAATTTTCCGTGGCGCAGGGAGCGCACAGAGGGCGGCCCGTCGCCACCAGGGATTTTCCCGGAGGCGGCGCGTTGCGCCTTATCCGGGCTACCAGACTGCCCGGCGGCGTTTTTTTATTTCACCTGACACTGCGTCGGGTCGTATACCGTCTTCCAGTCCTGCTGCATATCGACAACCGTCCAGCCCTTCTGTTTCGCCTCGGTCAATCCTTTCACCAGCTTGCCGCTGGCGGAAGGATGGCTGCCGTAGGCATACTCCCGCGCCGCATCGGTATGGTGCACCAGCAGCTCGAAGGTTTTATAGTTCGGGTTGGCCGCGGTGTATTGCAGCATCGCCAAATCGCCGTCGCTGTTGCCGAAAGCCGCAACCGGGCGCTGGCCCATAAACAGGTGGATCGCCACCGGTTTGGCCGCGGCGTCATCATTGAATGCGCCTTTCATCGTTTTGCGAAGCTGGGTGCCATTGTCCGTCAGACTAAACTCGCTGAGCGCGAACGAACCGATAACCTGTTCCGGCGGGATACCGTACATTTTTTCCGATACCACCCGCATAAAATCAATCCCGCCGCCTGAAACGATCCACGTTTTAAAACCATTGGCGCGCAGATAGTCCAGCAACTGGCGCATCGGCTGATATCCCAACTGGTCGTAGCGACAGCCGGTACGTTTATCCTGATGGCTGTCAAACCATGCGCTGACCCGCTGGCTGAACTCCTCGGTGGTCATACCGCTGTGGGTTAACGCCAGCAGCTTGAGCAACCCTTTTTCGCCGCCCGCCGCAACCGTTTTCAAATCGTTGTTCAGTACCGCCGCCACCAGCGGATCCTTTTTCCACTCCGGATGTTCGGGCGCCAGCCGTTTCACTTCATCCACCGCGAACTGCAGTTGGAAAGTCAGCGGCGCTTCCGGCCACAGGGTGCCGTCATTATCAAAAACCACGTAGCGCTTATCTAACGGAATAAAGTCCGCCCCGCCTTCACGCGTCGCCCCCTGCACCCATTGCTCAATCGCCTGTTTAGCAGGGGTATCTTTCCATGCCGGCAGCATATCGGTGGCTGCCGCGCTGGTGAAGCTCAATAGCAGCATGCTGAGCAGTACTGTTTTTTTCATTGTTTTTCCTTCTTATTCCACCGCCAAAAACCAGACCTACTTCAGCATGGCGGCAATCTTCTCAAGCGTCGGTTTAACCGTCGCGTAAAAATGGCGAAACCCAGGACACAAGTAATTGAGCCCCTCTTCGCCGTCCGGGGCGCGCACGATGCGGTTTTTCGGGCATTCGCCCCAGCATAAATTCAGATGCGGGCAGCTTTTGCAGTAGGCGGGCAGCGTCTCTTTCTTGCCCATCCCAAACACTTTCTGCCGCTCGGAAAAGACCATATGCGCCAGCTTATGCGCCTTAATATTGCCAAGCTTATATTCCGGGTAGACGTAGTGATCGCAGGAGTAGACGTCGCCGTTTTTCTCAATCGCCAGCGCCTTGCCGCAAAACGGCGCGGTGATGCATAACTGGGATGGAAGCCCCATAGTCTGTACCACGGCGGTTTCGAACAAATTTACCTGCACGCGGCCCAGATCGTAGGTCACCCACTCATCAAAAGCTTCAGTCAGAAAATGTCCCCAATCGTCCGGATCCACCGACCAGTCGGTGACGATCGAATCCAGATCGCCCGGTTTCGCCCGGCGGCTGCCGGTGATGGGGATCGTCTCTTCGCGCCAGAACTGCGGCGCGGTAGTTTTAAACTCGGCGGCCTCTACGCAGGGCGTAAACTGGATATAGGTGGCGCCGAGTTCGCGGGTAAGAAAGCGGTATACCTCGCGCGGGAAACGGGCATTCACCCGGTTAACGACCGCCAGCGCGTTGAACGGCACGCCGTGGCGCTTCAGCGCCGCGACCCCTTCCATAACCTTATCGAAGGTCGGCTTGCCGCTGCGCGTCACGCGGAAGCGATCGTGGATCTCGCGCGGGCCATCGATCGATACCCCGACCAGGAAGTTATGCGCCTTCAAGAAGGCGGCCCACTTATCGTTAATCAGCACGCCATTGGTCTGCAGATCGTTCTCAATGCGCTGGTGCTTCGGCTGATATTTCTTTTGCAGCTCAACGACCTTTTCGAAAAACTCCAGTCCCATCAGGGTTGGCTCGCCGCCCTGCCAGGAGAAAATAATCTCTTCGCCATCCTGGCTTTGGATGTACTGACGAATGAAATTCTCCAGTACCTCGTCGCTCATTCCTTTGTCGTGCGGCTGATGTAAAAGCTGCTCTTTATGCAGATAAAAACAGTATTGACAGTCCAGGTTGCAGGTGGAGCCGCTGGGTTTCGCCATCATGTGATAGCGGCGTTTATAGGCGGGCAGATAGCGCCCCTGGTTCTGTAATGGCGTTAATGGAATGGTGGTGCTTTTTTTCATCGACCAGAACCTATCTCTAGAATGCTCACAACAGCAAAAGGCCCGGACATCTCGCCCGGGCCAACGTCATTTTAATTACCGGTCGGCATCGCCAACTGGAACCCTTCTTTTTGTAACTGCTCGCGGATATTACTAAAGCGTTGATACTGCGACAGGGTAATCGGCCCACTGTAGGCTTCGCTCTGCGGCTTACGCGGCGGATACTCGACGTAGGTTTTCATCAACTTAGTGATGGCTTCATTGAAAGTCACCAGCGTCCAGGTATGCTCGGTATAGTTGTTCATAAAGATATCGTAGCGTTCCTGCGGATCCTGCCAGAGGTCGAAAATCTGCGGCACCGTTGCGACATACGACTCCGGTCCTTTCCAGCCGAGGTTGGAATCCACCGCCAGGCCGCCGGTTTTCGCGCCGTTATCGCCGCGCAGGTTAAACACCGCCTTATAGTGGCCGACGCGCGCCGCCCCCGGGGTCAACTCGTTTTCAGTGAAGTAGAACCAGGAGGTACGCGGATCTTTACCCGTGCCAAACAGTACCGGTGAAATATCGTAGCTATCGAAGATAATCGGCTGCCCGGCACGGTCTTTGGTGGGTAATTTAATCCCGGCCACCGAAGCAAAGGTCGCCATCAGATCGAGGCCGCCAACGATATCGTGGTTACGGCTGTGCTCTTTAATCTTGCCCGGCCACCAGGCGATAGCCGGAACGCGGCTGCCGCCCTCGCGGTCGGTGCCTTTGGTGCCGCGGAATGGCGTATAGCCGGCATCCGGATAGACGTCCTGCCAGGCGCCGTTATCGGTGGTCCATACCACAAGGGTGTTTTTATCGATCCCCAACTCGCGCAGCTTATCCATGATATGGCCAACGCGGGCATCCATTTCCACCATCGAGTCGGCGTATTTGCTCTTCGACATCGACTTGCCGACGTAATCCGGATCCGGCATGTTCGGCTGGTGGTTCTTCATAAAGTTGATGCTCATGAAGAACGGTTCGGAAGATTTTGCGTTTGCTTCGAGATAGTCCAGCGAGGCCTTCTCGACGTAGCGGTCGAAGAATGGGATCCCGACCACGCCCTCTTTGCCATCAACGACCGGGGTATTCACATACTGGCCGTTAATTTTGAACTCTTCCTTCGGCGCTTCGCCCGCCTTGCCGGAGAGCGCGCCGCGGGTGACACGGGTAAACATTTCACGCAGTTGCGGATCCATATCCGGGAACCAGGTTGGGTCGGCATAGGTATAGGCGTTCAGGTGGTAGAGGCCGACGTATTTCATTTCGTCGTAGCCCTGAGCATTAGGTAACGCGTAATCGGCTTCGCCGAGGTGCCACTTACCGGTAAAGAAGGTTTTATAGCCGCCGGTTTTCAGTACCGAGGCCAGCGTCCACTCTTCTTTCGGTAAACCGCCGCCCTGCCCCTGGAAAGCCACGGTGGTCATACCGCTGCGGTTGGGAATGCGCCCGGTCTGCATCGCCGCGCGGCCCGGCGTACTGCTCGGTTGACCGTAGAAGTCGAAAAAGGTCATCCCCTCATCGGCCATTCTGTCGAGGTTTGGCGTCGGCATACCGCGGCCTTCGCCGCCGCCGTAGACGCCGAGGTCGCCATAGCCGGTATCGTCAGAGACGATCAGGATAATATTGGGCTTCTTTGCCGCACCATCGCTGGGGCCAGCCGCATTTTGATCGGCGGCATTGGCCGTCGCGCCGGGTAATAACGAACCGGCGGCAAAAGCCAGCACACCGATACCCTTGTATTTTTTATTCATCTTCAAACCTCATTGCTCAGCATGCGCCTGATTTAACTTACGATTTGGCTAATATCAGGCAGGCGTTGTCAGATTAGATAAGTCTCAATATGAGATGAGCGACATCGGCAAATGTTGTTGTCGCTACTGAGGCGATTCCGCTTAAGTGAAGTAGAGAAAGCAATAAAAATCCACAGGTTCTGGTTTTATTTTTTAATTAATGCAAAGCGAATCACTATCACCGTTTCGCTAAAGAAACCCGCCGCAAAAGCAATATTATCATTCAATATTTAAGTGGATTCTTAGTTACTAAAAAAAGAAGCCCAACTACCCACTAAAACAGTCTAAGTGAGTGTTTTAAAAAGAGCGATAGATCAGTCCGTTAACGGACTCTAAAAGTGATGCCTGCTATCTGGCGCCAGCTTTTAAATTTAGATATTTTGTATCAGGCGTAATTCCGCGCCATTAAAATATAAAGTATCGCCACTGCAAAATAGCAAAGAGTAATAAAGCGGTAGAGTTAAGCCCGGAGAGAAGATGAGTCGTATTCAAACGCCCTATTCCCACATCATCGATGAATATAATAAGATGATTTCAAAGAATATAAAGGCGATAGACTCATTAAGTCATAGCAGTAATATACGCCAGATTGCCGATGATACGTCTTTCACCCTGAGTACAGGCGAGATTATTATTGTTCTTGAGGGCGTTATTGCCGTTGAGATGCAGGAGCACAACTTTATTCTCGCCCCAGGAAAAGCGAAAACCCAGTCGAAAAAGTTGTTTCAGGTCGGCAAAGGCATCAAAGGAATGTTTTTTGGTATTGTCGAAAGTTATGGCCCGGGTATTCAGCTGCACTATACCGCCAAAAAAAATGTCAAAGTGTTCAGCTGTAATCTCGAATACTTTGAAAAACATTTTACTCAGCCCGATAAATTCACCTTCCTGATGAACATGATGGCCATCACGCTGGCGTTTTTGCTCGATGCGCATGACGAAAGAGCTATTGGCACCCGCTATTTTGTCATTCGCTCCATGATTTATCGCTATCTCAAGCAGAAAAATGAGGGTGTATTACACGACCCGAGCCTGGCGAACTTTATCCTGCGACGTACAAAAATGTCGCGTAGCTATCTGTTTCAGGTACTTTCCGATCTGAAAAACGGCGGCTATATCACGATGAAAAACGGCGAGCTCGTCGATATTGTCAACGAGCTGCCGGAAAAATATTAACGCCGTTGGCTTAACTCTTATCCTGCCCCCGGCGTTTAAACTGCCCGGCGTCGATATCGTACTGCTTCATCTTGCGCCACAGCGTGGTACGGCCAATATTCAGCAACTGCGACATCTCCTGTACCCGGCCGCTGGTCACTCGCGCCGCCTGGATAATCGCCTCTTTCTCGATGGCGCTGAAGGAGAGACTTGATGGCAGTAGCGATGAGGACGCCTCGCTACCCGGCCGGGTTGAGAAGAGATGTTCGGGAAGATTGCTCAGGCGAATATGACCGTTATCGCTACTCATTGCGATATTCTCAATAATGCTATTGAGTTCAAAATCGTTGCCCGGCCACGAGTAGGCGGTCAGTTGCGCCAGCGCGTCGTCATCGACCTTCAGCCGCGATGAAAAGCGTTTTTCCAGCCGACGCAGGCGGCTATGCACCAGCGAAGGAATGCTGCCGCGCCGCGCCCGCAGCGGTGGAATGACTATTTCAAACGAATGTAGCGCATAGTACAGCTGGCGGCTAAAGCGGTTCTGCTCCACCAGGTTGGCGAGGTCAACGGTGGTGGTGGCGATCACTTTCACATCCACCGGAATCAGCCGCCGGGCATCAAGACGCGTCAGCACGCCCTGTTTTATCACCTGCAGCAGCGCTGACTGCAGCTCGGGGGCCAGATACTCTATTTTTTCCAGGAACAGCGTGCCGCCGTTAGCCAGCTCAAGGCGGCTGAGGCGGCCATTTTCATCGTCGGTTGGCGCGCTGCCCATAAAATCCTGGCCCAGTACGCTGTCGGCGTACAGCTGGCAGTTAACCGAAATATATGGGCCCGGCGCCCGCTCGCTTTCGTTATGGATCGCCTGGCTCAGTAATTCTTTACCCACCCCTTCCTCGCCGCACAGCAGCACCGGGAAAGCGCCGCGCGCCGCCTGGCGGCCAAAGTGGATCAGCCTGCGGGTTTCCGGGTCATCCGCCGACATCTGTTCGAAGGTATGGCTCACTTTGCCCAATTGGCTGGTCATTAATTGACGCATCTGCTCCACCGGGTGGAGCAGTAAAATGAAGCTATTGCCCTGCTCCTCCACAATAGGCTTCAGGGTAATCACCGCGTCGATAAACTGATGCTGGCTCTCGAAGGTCACTTCCACATGATTAAGGCCGCGGGCCTGTTTAATCGCGCGGCGCAGCAACGCCGGCAGGGTCAGCAACTCATTGATATTTCGCCCCTGGCTGGCCTGGGTATCGAGATGCAGCAGCGTGGCCGCCTGCACGTTGAGAAACTGCAGCACTCCCTGCTCGTTCCACGCCATCACCCCGTCGTCCATACTTTCCAGCAGGCCGTACATTTGATTAAGGTGGCGGTTAGATTCCGCCAGCAGGCTGTCGGTAAGCAGCGAGTTACCCACTTCGCGGGCGATGGCCAAGGTCAGCGACAGATCCGCCGGAGCCCACTCTTCGCGCAGGCAGCATAGCGAAATCGATCCAAACAGGCGGCCATGGTTATCGAACACCGGCGTCGAACTGAACGACCAGCGCCGCAGCGCCTGCTTAAAGTGCTCGTCGCCCGCGGTGTTGACCGGCTGCCCGAGCATCGAGGCCAGCGACAGCGCGCAGGTGCCGATAATGCTCTCCGCGCAGTAGCTGCCGTCGCGAAATCCCAGTTCCGCCAGCTGTTCCAGGGTCTGCGGATTACCACAGCGGCTCAGAATACAGGCCGACTCATCAAGGATGAACAGCGCGCAGGAACGGTTGGCCATAAACTCCCACGCATCTTCCAGCGCCGCCTGGCCGATGGTCAGCAGCGCGGTTTTGCGACGGCAGATCGATTCAAAGGTCAGCCCCTGCGCCTGATGCGGCGCCTGCCAGGTTTCACGCTGCATAAATTTGCTGCAGCGATGCCACGACTGGCTGATAACGGCTGAAACTTCATTTTCCGCACCCTGAGTCTGAGCTGTCATATCCCTTTTCCGCTGGAGTTAACACAGTTAAAACGACAAAACCCTCCGGCAGCGGCTGCCGGAGGGAGGAGTTGATGCCGCAATGCGCCGCGGCATAGAACCTTGTGAAAGACTTAACGCGCCAGCCACTGCTGCCCAAGCAGGTCCGCGGTAAGGATGGCGGCGTAGACGCTATCCGCGGTGACCGGGAACGGCATATTGTGGATGGTTTCGCCTTCCGCGCAGGTGGCTTTCGCCACCGCGTGGATTTTGCTTTCGATACCCTCTTTCACGCCCATCTGGGCAAGGGTGATCGGCAGGCCGACTTTTTCACAGAAGCCCATCACGGTTTCGATCTCTTCCAGCGGGCTATTTTGCAGTACCAGCTGCGCCAGGGTGCCGAAAGCGACTTTTTCGCCGTGATACAGATGGTGGCACTCTTCAAGGATGGTGAAACCGTTGTGAATCGCGTGCGCGCCGGCCAGGCCGCTGCTCTCAAAACCGATACCGCTCAGATAGGTGTTGGCTTCGACAATACGCTCCAGCGCATCGGTCACCACTCCAGCCTGAGCCGCCAGGCGTGCTTTTTCGCCTTCCGCCAGCAGCGTATCATAGCACAGGCGCGCCAGGCTCAAGGCCGCCGCCGTGGACTGCCCGCCCGCCATGCTGGTGGCTCGCGCATCGAAGCAGGCCTTGGCTTCAAACCAGGTGGAGAGCGCATCGCCCATCCCGGCCACCAGCAAGCGTACCGGCGCTTTGGCGATAATCGCCGTGTCCATCACCACCATATCCGGGTTTTTCGGGTAGATCAGATACTCTTCAAACTCGCCCGCCTCGGTGTAGATAACCGACAGCGCGCTGGTCGGCGCATCGGTTGAAGCAATTGTCGGGATCACCACCACCGGCAGCTTCTGGTAATAGCCGATCGCCTTCGCGGTATCGAGGGTTTTCCCACCGCCGATTCCCACCACGCCGCGGCAGCCGTGCTGCTTAAGAATGGCGATCAGGCGGTTGATTTCCGCATGGCTGCACTCGCCGTTAAACCGTTCCGCATGGCAGCTAATATTGTGGCTATGCAGGCCGTTCAATACTTTGTCGCCCGCCAGCTTCATCACGAAGTCATCGGCGATAACAAAAAAGCTGTCGGCCAGGTTTTTAGCGTATTCGCCAAACAGCATGGCGGCATCAGGTCCCTGGAGATATTTGGCTGGAGATTGAATAACTTTTAGCATTCCTTTCACCCTCAAATAAGTGCGTATGTTGACACGTGAGCCCAGGCCGTCATGCCGCGGCGCCTGATATCAATGGCGCTTACAGCCACGCTGCCGGAGCGATGCATCCACTGTAGGGCGAGCCGCGGCGAAAAAAATTTTTCCCTTTTTTGTTCTGTTCTGAAACGGATAAAAAAATAATGCGTTTCATATTGAAACAATGTGACTGAGAAAGCGATGGGATTGCGATCGCGATCGGCTCATTTTGGCAAAAAAGCCGCTATCGTCTCCCCTCTTTAACGCAGAAAATCGCCTCAATGCGGCACAATGGCGAAAAAAATCATCCTTGCCCCATTTCTGATAGCAGAAAAAAACGGACAAATTATTAGCGCTGGCTCGCATTTCTCCTGTTTATCGGCAATTAATGTTCCATAAAGGAACAAAAACTCTTTTCTACGTTCCGTTATGGAACCCATTTTGACGGCATTTTATTTTGCGCCCGCTCAGCCAGAATCACTACATCGCCGGGCTACCCTTATAGACAGGCGACCTCCCCCTACCCTACGGAGCATAAACAATGAAAAAACTGATTAACCGTGTGGAAGATGTACTGAGTGAACAGCTTATCGGCCTGGCGAAGGCGCATCCTGAACTGACGCTGCACCAGGACCCGGTCTATGTCACCCGCGCCGATGCGCCGGTCGCCGGCAAAGTGGCGCTGCTCTCCGGCGGCGGCAGCGGACACGAACCGATGCACTGCGGCTACATCGGCCAGGGCATGCTCTCCGGCGCCTGTCCGGGGGAAATTTTCACCTCGCCGACGCCGGACAAAATGTTCGAATGCGCGATGCAGATTGACGGCGGCGAAGGCGTCCTGCTGATTATCAAAAACTATACCGGCGACATCCTGAATTTTGAGACCGCCACCGAGCTGCTGCACGAAAGCGGCGTTAAGGTCACCACCGTCGTGGTGGATGACGACGTGGCGGTAAAAGACAGCCTCTACACCGCCGGACGCCGCGGCGTCGCCAATACCGTGCTGATTGAAAAACTGGTCGGCGCCGCCGCCGAACGCGGCGACTCGCTGGAAGCCTGCGCTGAACTGGGCCGCCGTTTAAATAACCTTGGTCACTCGATTGGCATCGCGCTGGGCGCCTGCACCGTACCGGCCGCCGGACAGCCCTCCTTTACCCTGAAAGATGATGAGATGGAGTTCGGCGTCGGCATCCATGGCGAGCCGGGTATCGACCGCCGCCGCTTCAGCTCGCTCGACCAAACCGTCGATGAGATGTTCGATACCCTGCTGGAAAACGGCGCATACAGCCGCACGCTGCGCCAGTGGGATAACGTCAAGGGAGCGTGGCAGGAAGTGAAACAGAGCAAAACCGCGCTGCAAAACGGCGATCGGGTTATCGCGCTGGTCAATAACCTCGGCGCCACGCCGCTTTCCGAACTGTACGGCGTTTATAACCGCCTCGCCCAGCGCTGCGAAGCGTCCGGCATTGTGATTGAACGCAACCTCATCGGCAGCTACTGCACCTCGCTGGATATGGCGGGTTTCTCCATCACCCTGCTGAAAGCGGATGATGACACGCTGGCGTTATGGGACGCCCCGGTCCATACCCCGGCGCTGAACTGGGGAAAATAAGGAGCACGACATGTCACTGAACAGAACGCAAATCGTCGACTGGCTGTACCGCTGCGGCGACATTTTCACCAAACAGAGCGATTTTCTCACCGGCCTTGATAAAGAGATCGGCGACGCCGACCACGGCCTCAATATGCATCGCGGCTTCAGCAAAGTCGTCGAAAAGCTGCCGTCGATCGCCGATAAAGACATCGGTTTTATTCTCAAGAATACCGGGATGACGCTGCTTTCCAACGTCGGCGGCGCCAGCGGCCCGCTGTTCGGCACCTTCTTTATCCGCGCCGCCCAGGTCACCCAGGCGCATCAGAGCCTGACCCTCGACGAGCTTTATCAGATGATCCGCGAAGGCGCGGACGGCGTCGTCAACCGTGGTAAAGCGGAGCCGGGCGATAAGACGATGTGCGACGTCTGGCTGCCGGTGGTGGAATCCCTGCGTCATTCCAGCGAGCAACATCTGTCTATCCCTGCCGCGCTGGATGCCGCCTGCGAAGTGGCCGAGCGCGCCGCCCACGCCACCATCACCATGCAGGCCCGTAAAGGCCGCGCCAGCTATCTCGGCGAGCGCAGCATCGGGCATCAGGATCCCGGCGCGACCTCGGTGCTGTTTATGGTTCAGATGCTGGCTGCCGCGGCCAAAGAGTAAGGAAATCGCGATGGTAAACCTGGTTATTGTTTCTCATAGCGCCCGGCTGGGCGAAGGTGTCGGAGAACTGGCCCGGCAGATGTTAATGAACGATGGCTGTAAGCTGGCGATCGCCGCCGGGATCGACGATCCCGACAACCCGATCGGCACCGATCCGATTAAAGTCATGGAGGCGATCGAATCCGTCGCCGATACCGACCATGTACTGGTGATGATGGATATCGGCAGCGCCCTGCTCAGCGCCGAAACCGCACTCGATCTGCTCGATCCGGCGATGGCGGCAAAAGTGCGGCTGTGCGCCGCGCCGCTGGTCGAAGGGACGCTGGCGGCCACCGTCAGCGCCGCCTCCGGCGCCGGAATCGACAAAGTTATCGCCGATGCCATGAACGCCCTGGAAGCCAAGCGGGTTCAGCTGGGTTTACCTTCGCACACGCCTGACGCCGCCGCCCCAACGCTTGCTGACGACGGCGACGCTAAATCGGTTTCAGTCATTATTAACAATCACAACGGCCTGCACGTGCGTCCGGCATCGAAGCTGGTCGCCGCGCTGGCGGGTTTTAACGCCGACCTGGTGCTGGAGAAAAACGGCAAATGCGTCACCCCGGACAGTCTGAATCAAATCGCTCTGCTACAGGTGCGCCGCCACGATAAGCTGCGCCTGCTGGCCCGCGGTCCGGACGCCGATGCCGCGCTGGCGGCGTTTCAGGCGCTGGCCGCCGATAACTTCGGCGAGTCGCCGGAGGCGCAGCCGACAGTGGAACCCGCCATACCTGCGCGTGTTGAAGGCGCGGCGCTGCTTTATCCGCTGGCGCCGATCCAACCGGCGCTCCCCGCCGCCGCCGACGTTGCTCGCGAGCAGCAGCGCCTGCGCCAGGCGATCGACCAGACGCTGGCCGATCTCAATGCGCTCACCGAGCTGGCGGAACACAAATTTAACGCCGATATCGCGGCGATCTTCGCCGGTCATCACACCTTGCTCGACGATGAAGATCTGTTTGATGCCGCCAACGATCGCCTGCTCACCGAACAGTGCTCGGCGGAATGGGCGTGGCATCAGGTGCTGATGGAGCTCAGCCAGCAGTATCGTCAGCTGGATGACGCCTATCTGCAGGCCCGTTATATCGATGTCGACGATATTCTGCAGCGCACGCTGCGCCATCTGCAGGGTATAAAGGAGACGCTGCCATTCGCCAGTGAGCCGACGATTATTATCGCCGACAATATTTATCCCTCGACCGTACTCCAACTGGATGCCAGCCAGGTCACCGGCCTGTGCCTGCGCGACGGCAGCGAACAGGCCCACGGCGCGATTATCGCCCGCGCGGCGGGGATCGCCTGGCTATGCCAGCAGGGCGAAGCGCTGAATGATATTCAGCCTGGCGAAGCCATCATGCTCGATATGCGTCAGCAACGTCTTATTCGTCGCTAAATCCACTTTGACCGTTACCACTCCGGAGGCCCGCCTCCGGAGGGTGAGTTTTCGCTTACTGATCAGGAACCACTATGTCTCAATTCTTTTTTAACCAGCGCGCCAGCCTCGTTAACGACGTGATCGAGGGAACCATTATTGCCAGCCCGTGGAACAACCTCGCCCGCCTGGAGAGCGACCCGGCGATCCGTGTAGTGGTGCGCCGCGATCTGAATAAAAACAACGTGGCGGTGATTTCCGGCGGCGGCTCCGGCCATGAACCGGCGCACGTCGGCTTTATTGGTAAAGGCATGCTGACCGCCGCGGTCTGCGGCGATCTGTTCGCCTCGCCGAGCGTCGATGCGGTACTCACCGCGATTCAGGCGGTGACCGGCGAGGCGGGCTGTCTGCTGATCGTCAAAAACTACACCGGCGATCGGCTTAACTTCGGCCTCGCGGCGGAGAAAGCGCGCCGTCTTGGCTATAACGTAGAGATGCTGATCGTCGGCGACGATATTTCGCTGCCGGATAACAAACAGCCGCGCGGCATCGCCGGGACCATTCTGGTGCATAAAGTGGCGGGCTATTTCGCCGAGCGCGGCTTCAACCTCGCCACCGTCCTGCGTGAAGCGCAATACGCCGCCAACCATACCGCCAGCATCGGGGTGGCGCTGGCCAGCTGTCACCTGCCGCAGGAAGCGGAAAGCGCGCCGCGCCATCAGCCCGGCCACGCCGAGCTGGGAATGGGCATCCACGGCGAGCCGGGAGCTTCGACGATCGCGACCCATAACAGCGCGGAAATCATGCAGATTATGGTAGAGAAGCTGACCGCCGCCCTACCCGAAACCGGCCGCCTGGCGGTGATGCTCAATAATCTCGGCGGCGTGTCGGTGGCCGAGATGGCGATTCTGACCCGCGAGCTGGCCAACACCCCACTCCATGCGCGCGTTGACTGGTTGATTGGCCCGGCTTCGCTGGTAACGGCGCTGGATATGAAAGGCTTCTCGCTGACCACTATCGTGCTGGAAGAGAGCATCGAAAAGGCGCTGCTGTCGGATGTCGAAACCGCCAGTTGGCAGAAGCCGGTGCAGCCGAGGGCTGTTAATATCATGCCGTCCGCGCTCGCCAGCGCACGCGTCGCCTTTACGCCATCGGCCAACCCGCAGGTGGGCGATTACGTGGCACAGGTGACCAGCACCCTCTCCGGCCTCGAAACCCATCTCAACGCGCTTGACGCCAAAGTGGGCGACGGCGATACCGGCTCCACTTTCGCCGCCGGCGCGCGTGAGATTGCCGCTCTATTGCAACGCCAGCAACTGCCGCTCAATGATTTACCCACGCTGTTCGCGCTAATTGGCGAACGCCTGACGGTGGTGATGGGCGGCTCCAGCGGCGTATTGATGTCGATTTTCTTCACCACCGCCGGGCAGAAGCTGGAGCAAGGCGCCAGCATGGCGGAAGCGCTGAACGCCGGTCTGGGGCAGATGAAATTTTACGGCGGCGCCGATGAGGGCGACCGGACGATGATTGATGCTCTACAGCCGGCGCTGGCGGCGCTGCTGGCCGAACCGGATAATCTGCAGGCCGCTTTCGCCGCGGCGCAGGCCGGTGCGGATCGCACCTGCCAGTCGAGCAAAGCCGGCGCCGGACGCGCCTCCTATCTCAATAGCGAGAGCCTGCTCGGCAATATGGACCCCGGCGCCCACGCGGTGGCGATGGTGTTTAAGGCGCTGGCGGAACGCTAAGCCTGACCCGGTGGCGCTGCGCTTACCGGGGCGACATAACACCATTGAAAGGTAGCCCGGAGAAGGCGCAACGCGCCGCCATCCGGGTTTACCACACTGCCGATTATTTGCTATGCCAGTACGCCTGCGAACGCACCAGTTGCTGATCGATACTCGGCACCTCAAAGCGCGCCAGCAGCGATTTCACCACGCCGCCTTCTCCGGTCAGCCAGATAAAATAATCTTCTGACGGTACCTTAATCTGAGCCAGCCGCTCGGCGACGAACGCCGGGTTGTGGCCTACCACCCATTCGATATTAAAGCCGTCGAGATCCGCCAGATAATCTTTATACGAAGCATCCGCGACGGTGACGATGGCCGTCACCTGCGGCGTCACCGGCAGCTGACGTAATCCCAGCAGGCGACGGCGTAGCGCCGGCATGCCCGACTCGTCACAGACATAAAGCTGCCAGGCGTAATCTTCCGGCACCACCAGCGAACCGCGCGGCCCGCCGATCACCAGCTTATCGCCGACGTTGGCTTCCAGCGCCCAGCGGCTGGCAATACCGCCATCGTGGATATAAAAATCGTAAGCCAGCTCGTGGCGTTCGGCATCGTACAGCGGCGTGTAGTCGCGGGTCGCCGGGCGCACGCCCTCGCCCCAGTTAATGCCTTCGTCGGTCACTTCCGGCGGTGTAAATACGCTGCCCACCTGCGGGAAAAACAGTTTGGTGTGGTCGTCAAAACCTTGTGAAACAAAGCCATCCAGCGCCTCGCCCCCCAGCACGATCCGCTGGAACGCCTGGCCGATACGCTCAACGCGCAGCACGGTTAATTCGCGAAAACGTAGTTCGTTACGCACGCGCTGCGGGTATTTAGTTTGATTGATTATTGTCATCCGTCATCGCCTTGGTGAAGGGTAAATAGATATATCTAAACTCAGTGCAAATGATAATGATTGCCATTAATGAAAATGGCAAGTTTTTTTTGATATAAATTACAGGAAAGCTTCATCAAAGCTAAAAACAACAATAAAACAATTAATATCAATCAATTATAAATTACACATTGTCTTTTTTTACTATTTAGATATAAATTAGATATATCAAAAATATGCAGGAGAACTGATGCGACATCATCATGAAGAAGGCCACGGCGAACAGGGCCGTCGCGGCGGCGGACGCCGCCAGCGTTTCTTTGGCCACGGCGAATTGCGCCTGGTGATCCTCGATATCCTTTCGCGCAACGCCAGCCACGGCTATGAGCTGATTAAAGAGATTGAGGCGCTGACGCAAGGCAATTACAGCCCCAGCCCAGGCGTTATCTACCCGACGCTCGACCTGCTGCAGGATCAGGGATTGATTAGCGTAGAAGAGGAAAATGGGCGTAAAAAAATCGCTATCACTGAAGAGGGACGCCGCCTGTGCGCCGAAAGCGGCGAGCAGTTAAGCCAAATTCAGACGCGCCTGCAGGAACGCATGATCGGCTGCGAATTGCGCAAAAATCCGCAGATGAAACGCGCGCTGGAAAACTTTAAAGCGGTCCTGGACCTGAAGGTCAACCAGCAGAGCATCAGCGACGCGCAGTTGAAACAGATCATCGGCGTGATTGACCGCGCGGCGATGGAAATCTCCCAACTCGATTAACCTCTCGCACCACAATGGTTCCCAGGCTGCTCCATCACGCAGCGGCCTGCACCACCCCACGTCATACCGCTTCACACCCCAACGGCAGTTTATCTTGCAGCCTCAGGAATAAAACGTGCCAATATTTAAGTTATGAGATTAAATTTCGCACAATTGCGCCTTAACTTTGCGTTTATCCCGATTTTCATCGTCGCTGCCAGGCTGGCGTAATCCCTGCAATACTTAATTCAGTATCATGTGATACGCCCCCCCAGGAGCACATTTTGAACAGGTTACCTTCCAGCGCATCGGCTCTGGCCTGCAGCGCGCACGCACTGAATCTCATTGAGAAGCAATCGCTCTCCCATGACGAAATGAAAGCACTGAACCAGGAGGTGAGAGAATACTTTAAAGAACATGTGAACCCGGGGTTTCTGGAGTATAGAAAATCGGTCACAGCCGGCGGGGATTACGGAGCCGTAGAGTGGCAAGCGGGAGGGTTAAATACGCTTGTCGACACCCAGGGACAGGAGTTTATCGACTGCCTTGGTGGGTTTGGCATCTTCAATGTAGGGCACCGTAATCCAGTTGTGGTATCCGCCGTCGAAAATCAACTCGCGAAACAACCGCTTCACAGCCAGGAGCTGCTGGACCCGCTGCGGGCGATGCTGGCGAAAACGCTGGCGGCCTTAACGCCCGGCAAGCTCAAATACAGTTTCTTCTGCAACAGCGGCACGGAATCGGTGGAAGCGGCGCTGAAGCTGGCAAAAGCCTATCAGTCTCCGCGCGGCAAATTTACCTTCGTCGCCACCAGCGGCGCGTTTCACGGTAAATCGCTGGGCGCGCTGTCGGCCACCGCGAAATCGACCTTCCGCAAACCGTTTATGCCGCTACTGCCGGGCTTCCGCCACGTGCCGTTCGGTGATATCAACGCCATGCGTTCCATACTGAGCGAGTGCAAAAAAACCGGCGATGACGTCGCGGCGGTGATCCTTGAGCCTATCCAGGGCGAAGGCGGCGTGATCCTGCCGCCGGCGGGTTACTTACCGGCGGTCCGTAAACTGTGCGACGAGTTTGGCGCGTTGCTGATCCTCGACGAAGTACAGACCGGCATGGGCCGCACCGGCAAGATGTTCGCCTGCGAGCATGAAAACGTGCAGCCGGATATTCTGTGTCTGGCTAAAGCGCTCGGCGGCGGCGTAATGCCGATCGGTGCAACGGTAGCGACGGAAGAGGTCTTCTCGGTGCTGTTCGATAACCCATTCCTGCACACCACCACCTTCGGCGGCAACCCGCTGGCCTGCGCGGCGGCGCTGGCGACGATCAACGTCTTGCTCTCACAGAACCTGCCGGCGCAGGCTGAGCAGAAAGGCGATCTGTTGCTGGACGGCTTCCGTCAACTGGCGCGCGAATATCCGGATCTGGTGAATGAAGTCCGCGGGAAAGGCATGTTGATGGCTATTGAGTTTGTCGATAACGAGATTGGCTACAACTTTGCCAGCGAGATGTTCAGACAGCGGGTGCTGGTCGCCGGGACGTTAAACAACGCCAAGACGATCCGCGTTGAACCGCCGCTGACGCTCACCCTCGAACAGTGCGAACAGGTGCTGAAGGCGGCGCGCAAAGCGCTGGCGGCACTGCGCATTTCGGTCGAAGAGACATAATTCACACCCGACCCTCTCCCGTCGGGAGAGGGTCTTTTCACGTTATACCACCCGCACGCCTGCCGGCATGACGCGCTCCGGCGTCAACAGCACGCTTTCGCTTTCATCCTCGGTTTCCGCGCATAACAGCATGCACTCAGAAGTTTCACCACGCATTTTGGCTTTCGCCAGATTACACAGCACCACTACCGTTTTTCCCAGCAGCTCCTCTTCGCTGTAGTAGGGCACCAGGCTAGTGACCGTCTGCAGCGTACGGTCGCCGACATCAATTCGCGCGATGTACAGTTTGTCAGCATTGTCATGGCGCTTCACCTCGACAATCTTGCCGACGCGCATCTCCAGTTTGGCAAAATCAGCGTAAGCTACGGTATCCATCTCTCACCTCCAGTAAATTTTTACTAAAAGATAGCAAGTTTTTGCTGTTCATCTGCATAATGCTGATAATAATGCTACTTCTGTCACGCTATCACCGGGGAAAACAGCCCTCGCGCGCAGGCGTTTTTTACTGAAATAAGGTGCAGGACGCGACGCTTGCTTTACAATAGATGGGCAAACATGGGCAACGTCCGATAAAGGAAAAAGATGGCAACGCTAAAAGACATTGCGACCGAAGCGGGTGTTTCGCTGGCGACGGTTTCCCGGGTGTTAAACGACGATCCCACCCTGAACGTGAAAGAAGAGACCAAGCATCGCATTCTCGAAATTGCGGAGAAGCTTGAATATAAAAGCAGCAGCGCGCGTAAAACGCAGGTCCTTCCCGTCGGCCATCATCATATCCTGGCGCTGTATAGCTACCAGCAAGAGCTGGAAATTAACGACCCTTACTATCTCGCCATTCGCCACGGTATTGAAACCCAGTGCGAAAAGCTCGCCATCGAGCTCACCAACTGCTATCTCAATAACACCCTGCCCGAGCTGAAAAAGGTCACCGGCGTATTGATTATCGGCCAGCCGACGCGCGAGCTGCGCGAGACCGCCAGCGCGCTGACCGACAATATCTGCTTTATTGATTTTCACGAAGCCGGCAGTCCGTACGATGCGGTGGATATCGACCTGGTACGTATCGCCAAAGAGGTGGTCGACTTCTTTATCCAGCAGGGCGCGTCGCGCATTGGATTTATCGGCGGCCAGGACCAGCCCGGCAAGGCCGATATTCGCGAAGTGGCGTTTGTGGAGTACGGTCAGTTGAAGGGCGTAGTTTCAGCCGATGATATCTGGCGCGGCGGTTTTTCCAGCTCGTCCGGTTACGAGCTGGCGAAGCAGATGCTGGCGCAAGCGGAGTTTCCGCGGGCGCTGTTTGTCGCCTCGGACTCCATCGCCATCGGCGTGCTGCGCGCCATCCACGAACGCGGGCTGGCGATCCCGGAAGATATTTCGCTGATTAGCGTCAACGATATCCCCACCGCGCGCTTTACCTTCCCGCCGCTGTCGACGGTGCGGATCCACTCCGAAATGATGGGCAGCCAGGGGGTGAACCTGCTGATCGAGAAGGCCCGCGATGGCCGCGCCCTGCCGCTTAACGTTTTTGTTCCTAGCGTGTTGAAGCTGCGCGGCACCACCCGTTAATCCAACCACATCCCGGCGGCGCTGCGCTTGGCCGGGCTACCGGTCCTGCCCGGAACGCCATTCTGTAGGTCGGGTAAGGCGAAGCCGCTACCCGACACAAAGCGGTTCATTTTGTGATCGAGTTAAAGTAAATCATCCCTGGCGATTTTATTTAGTAAAAGTTTTACTAAAATGAGTTTTATCTTATTAAGCCGTTCAGGGAGGCGATATGAATCGCTGGGAAAACCTTCAACTCACTCATGAAAACAGGCTGCCGCCGCGGGCGTATTTCTTCTCTTACGACTCACTGGCCCAGGCGCGGACCTTCGCCCGCGAAACCAGCAGCCGCTTCCTGTCCCTCAGCGGGCAGTGGAACTTTCGCTTCTTCACCAACCCGTTGCTGGTACCGGAGAGCTTTACCTCATGCTATCAGTACGAGTGGGGGCCGATTACCGTACCGGGCATGTGGCAGATGGAAGGCCACGGCCAGCTGCAGTACACCGACGAAGGTTTCCCCTTCCCCATCGACGTGCCCTATGTCCCGACCGATAACCCAACCGGCGCCTACCAGCGCCTGTTCACCCTCGGCGACGGCTGGCAGGGCAAACAAACCATCATTAAATTCGATGGCGTCGAAACCTATTTCGAAGTCTACGTTAACGGCCAGTACATCGGCTTTAGCAAAGGCAGCCGCCTGACCGCCGAGTTCGATATCAGCGCGGCGGTGAAAACCGGCGACAACCTGCTGTGTGTGCGCGTGATGCAGTGGGCGGACTCCACCTATATTGAAGATCAGGACATGTGGTGGTCAGCGGGCATTTTCCGCGACGTCTATCTGGTGGGGAAAAATCCGCTGCACGTACAGGACTTCACCGTGCGCACCGATTTTAACGATGACTACATCGACGCGACCCTCTCCTGCCAGCTGACGCTGGAAAACCTGGCTCCGCAGACGGCGGCGGCGACGCTGGAATATACCCTGTTCGACGGCGAAAAGGCGCTTTATTCGGGCAACGTCGGTCAACTGCAGGTCAGCCAGCAGCTAAACACCGGCTTCACAATTGATGTGAGCGCGCCGCAGCAGTGGTCGGCGGAAAGCCCGTATCTCTATCATCTGGTGCTGACGTTAAAAAACGCCGCCGGCGAGGTGCTGGAAATCATCCCGCAGCGCGTCGGTTTCCGCGATATCAAAGTGCGTGACGGCCTGTTTTATATTAATAACCGCTACGTGATGCTGCACGGCGTGAACCGCCACGATAACGACCATCTGAAAGGCCGCGCGGTCGGCATGGATCGCGTGGAAAAAGATCTGCTGTTGATGAAGCAGCACAACATCAACTCGGTGCGCACCGCTCACTATCCGAACGACCCGCGTTTCTATGAAATGTGCGATATCTACGGATTGTTCGTGATGGCGGAAACCGATGTGGAATCCCACGGTTTCGCCAACGTCGGCAACCTCAGCGCCATCACCGACGACCCGGCCTGGGAACACATCTACGTTGAGCGCATCGTGCGCCACGTGCACGCGCAGAAAAACCATCCGTCGATCGTCATCTGGTCGCTGGGTAACGAATCCGGCTATGGCTGCAACATCCGCGCCATGTACCACGCCACCAAAGCGCTGGATGATACCCGGCTGGTGCACTACGAAGAGGATCGCGACGCCGAGGTGGTGGATATCATCTCCACCATGTACACCCGCGTGCCGCTGATGAACGAATTTGGCGAGCATCCGCATGAAAAACCACGCATTATCTGTGAGTACGCCCATGCGATGGGCAACGGTCCCGGCGGATTAACCGAATACCAGAACGTCTTCTACCAGCATGACTGCATCCAGGGCCACTACGTGTGGGAATGGTGCGACCACGGGATTCAGGCCAGCGACGATAACGGCGCGGTGTGGTACAAATTCGGCGGCGATTATGGCGACTACCCGAACAACTACAACTTCTGTCTCGATGGTCTGATTTTCTCCGACCAGACGCCGGGGCCGGGCCTGCGCGAATACAAGCAGGTCATCGCCCCGGTGAAAGTACAGGCACGGGATATCTGCCGCGGCGAACTGCGGGTGGAAAACAAACTGTGGTTCTCCACTCTCGATGACTACACCCTGCGCGTTGAAGTGCGCGCCGAAGGCGAAACGCTCTCGAGTCAGTTGCTGAAAGTGAAAAACCTGGCGCCGAACAGCGGCCGCGACCTGCAAATCGTCCTGCCGCAGCTCGACGAACGTGAAGCTTTCGTCAACATCATGGTGACCAAAGATTCGCGCACTCCGTATAGCGAAGCCAATCACGATATCGCCGTCTATCAGTTCCCACTTAAAGCGCGAACCGCCGCGCGAACCCCGCTGTTAAACGCCAGCGCCACGCCGCTGCAGATTGTCGATGAACACCTCAGCTACACCATCTGCGGCCATAACTTCCGCGTGGTGTTCAGCAAGGTTAGCGGCAAACTGAGCGAATGGCAGGTCAACGGCGTCGACCAGGTAACCCGCGAGCCGAAGATTAACTTCTTCAAGCCCATGATTGATAACCATAAACAGGAATACGAAGGACTGTGGCAGCCGGCCCACCTGCAGATAATGCAGGAGCATCTGCGCGAATTCAGCGCTGAAATAGAGGGCGAAACGGTGGTGATCACCACCCGCAGCGTGATTGCGCCGCCGGTGTTCGACTTCGGTATGCGCTGTACCTATCGCTGGCAGATTACCCCGCAGGGCCACATCAACGTTGAGTTGGCCGGCGAGCGCTACGGCGACTATCCACACATTGTCCCGTGCATCGGCTTTATGCTGGGCATTAACGGTGAGTTCGACCAGGTGAACTACTATGGCCGCGGGCCGGGCGAGAACTACGCCGACAGCCAGCAAAGCAACATCATTGATATCTGGCATACCACCGTCGACGATATGTTCGTCAATTATCCATTCCCGCAGAACAACGCTAATCGTCAGCACGTGCGCTGGGCATCGTTCAGCGACCGCCACGGCAGCGGTCTGCTGGTCGTTCCGCGCAATCCGCTCAACGTCAGCGCATGGCACTTTACGGCAGAAAACCTGCACGCCGCCCAGCACTGCAACGAACTGCAGCGCAGCGATGACATCACCCTGAATATCGATGCACAACTGCTCGGCCTCGGCTCCAACTCCTGGGGCAGCGAAGTGCTGGATAGCTGGCGCGTCTGGCTCAACACCTTTAACTATGGCTTTACGCTGCTGCCGCTGGAGGGCGGATGCGGCACCTCGCAGGTACTGGCGAACCATAGCTTCGGCGCCGGTTTCTTTTCCCCCGTTGCACACAGCGAGGCTGAACAATGAGAATTCTCGATAATTTAGAACAGTTTAAGCAGGTTTATCATAGCGGCCGCAAATGGCAGCGCTGCGTGGAAGCCATCAATAACATCAACAACATCCGCCCGGGCGTGGCGCATTCCATTGGCGATTCGCTCTCCTATCGGGTGGAAACCGATAGTACGACCGATGCGCTATTTGTCGGCAACCGCCGCTACTTTGAGGTTCACTATTACCTGCAAGGTCAGCAGAAAATCGAGTTTGCCGCCAAAGAAAATCTGCAAACCGTGGCCTGCTACCGCGACGAAACCGATCGCGAATACCTGAAAGGGATCGGTGAAACGGTGAAGGTTCACGAAGGGCAGATGGTGATTTGCGATATCGACGAAGCCTACCGCTTTATCTGCGATGCGCCGGTAAAAAAAGTGGTGCTGCGAGTCACGGTTGAAGACGGATACTTCCTCAATAAGTAAACCCGCGTTAAGCGACAAGGGAGGTCAACGGGTACGCCCGTTGGCCTTTCGGTTCCAGCCCGCTAAGACGGGTAGATGAATGATTGGAGGACGTATGTCCGAGTCTGTACGTGCCAAAATCGGCAAGTTCGCGCTGCTATCGATGGCCTTTACCGCCGTCTTTAACGTGCGAAATATCGTCAATAATAACATCGAGTTAGGTCTCAGTTCCGCGCCTATCTTCTTATTCGCCACTATCGTTTACTTTATCCCGTTCGTGTTTATCATCGCCGAATTCGTCTCGGCCAATAAACACTCCGAATCCGGGATGTACGCGTGGCTGAAGCAGCCGCTGGGTACCCGCGCCGCCTATCTTGGTTCCTTCCTCTACTGGTTTGTGAACCTGTTCTTTTTCCTCTCGCTGTTGCCGAACGTAGTGGCCTACGCCTCATACGCGATCACCGGGTACGCGATCCCCTTCTCGCCGATGGTGACCTCGCTTAGCTCCATCGTGCTGTTCGCCATGGCCACCCATATATCCACCAAGGGGGCGACCTGGCTGGGTAAAATTTCCGAATGCGTGGCCTACGGCGTGTTCGCTTTGTTCGCGATTTACGTCGTCGGCGCGCTGACCGCACTGGGTTCCGGTCACGTCCCGGCGCAGCCGATTACCCTGGCGGTGATGGAGCCGACCATCAACTGGGCGACGCTCGGTATCATGTGCTGGATTTTCCAGGCCGCTGGCGGCGCGGAAACCGTTGCCGCCTACCTCAACGACACCAAGGGCGGGCAGAAATCCTTTATTAAAGTCATCATCACCGCGGGGGTGCTGATTGGCGGTATGTATGCCTTAGGTTCGCTGCTGGTTAACGTCTTTGTTGCCCGTGAAAACCTGACCTACGCCGGCGGAATGGTGGAAATCTTTACCGGTCTCGGCGCCTACTTCCACATTTCTGAAGCGCTGATGGGCCGCTTCGTCGGCATCATTCTGTTTATCGCCATCTTCGGCAGCATGATGATGTGGACCGCCGCGCCGGTCAAAATCCACTTCTCGGAAATCCCGAAAGGTATCTACGGCCAGAAAACCACCGAGCTGAACGCCCACGGCGTGCCGGTACGCGCCGCCTGGTGGCAGTTCCTGTTCGTCTTCCTGATGTTGATTGTTAACGGCTTCGGTTCCGCCAGCGTGCAGCAGATGATGAACACCGCCATTAATCTCACCGCCGGCACCGCCATGCTGCCGCCGCTGTTCATCATGGCCGCCTACTTCGTCTTCCGCTGGAAACACGATGACACGCCGCGCGACTTCCGTATGGGCTCGAGGAAAGTGGGCATGAGCGTGGTATCGATGCTGATAGTGATTTTCGTGGTTAGCATGACCGCTTCCGCCTTCCCGCCGGGTGTCGATCTGGTTAACGCTTTCTTTATCAACGTCTTTATGACCGCGGTCTTCTCCGGCCTGGCGTGGTGGTGGATCACCCGCTTTGAAAAAAAGCAGCAACGTCTGCGCGCCGCGGCGCCGGTTAACGCTGCCGCCGCCGGTAAATAACGTTCCTGTCGTCCCGTCAGCCCCTCGGCGGCTGGCGGGATTTTTTTATCCCTCGCCTGATTACGTATTACTCAACCTTTTTCGTGATCGAGTTAAAGCTATTCGGTTTCTTTACTTCTATTTACTAAAACTTTTACTAAAATCGACATTAATTCTTAACTACCTCTACCCTACAAACAACACAACCCCCTTCAGCGACCCTCTGAAGGACAATGTGTGGAGATGTGTTATGTCTGATACTAAACGTAATACCATCGGCAAGTTCGGCCTGTTATCGCTGACCTTTGCCGCCGTTTACAGTTTCAATAACGTCATCAACAACAATATCGAACTGGGGCTGGCGTCGGCGCCGATGTTCTTCCTCGCTACCCTGTTCTACTTCATTCCGTTTTGCCTGATTATCGCCGAGTTCGTGTCGCTGAATAAAAACTCCGAGGCCGGGGTTTACGCCTGGGTGAAGAGTTCGCTTGGCGGCCGTTGGGCGTTTATCACCGCCTATACCTACTGGTTCGTAAACCTGTTTTTCTTCACCTCGCTGCTGCCGCGCGTGATCGCCTATGCCTCTTACGCCTTCCTCGGCTACGAATACATTCTGACGCCGTTCGCCACCACCGTGTTGAGCATGGCGCTGTTCGCTTTCTCCACCTGGATCTCCACCAACGGCGCGAAAATGCTGGGGCCTATCACCTCCGTCACCTCATCGCTGATGCTGCTGCTGACGCTCTCTTATATTCTGCTGGCCGGTACCGCGCTGGTGGGCGGCGTGCAGCCAGCGGATCCGATCACCGTCGAGGCGATGATCCCTAACTTCAACTGGGCGTTCCTCGGTATTACCACGTGGATCTTTATGGCGGCGGGCGGCGCGGAATCGGTGGCGGTGTACGTCAACGATGTGAAAGGCGGCTCGAAATCCTTCGTCAAAGTGATCATCCTCGCCGGGATCTTCATCGGCGTGCTGTACTCGATCTCCTCCGTGCTGATCAACGTCTTCGTCAGCAGCAAAGAGCTGAAGTTTACCGGCGGATCGGTGCAGGTGTTCCACGGCCTGGCGGCTTACTTTGGCCTGCCGGAAATTCTGATGAACCGCTTCGTCGGCCTCGTTTCGTTTACCGCGATGTTTGGCTCGCTGCTGATGTGGACCGCCACCCCGGTTAAAATTTTCTTCTCGGAAATCCCTTCCGGCATCTTTGGTAAAAAAACCGTCGAGCTCAATGAGAACGGCGTCCCGGCGCGCGCGGCCTGGATCCAGTATCTGATCGTCATTCCGCTGATGATTATCCCGACGCTGGGATCCAACACCGTGCAGGATCTGATGAACACCATCATCAACATGACCGCCGCCGCTTCCATGCTGCCGCCGCTGTTCATCATGCTGGCCTACCTCAACCTGCGCCGCAAGCTCGACCATCTGCCGCGCGATTTCCGCATGGGCTCGCGTACTACCGGCATCGTGGTGGTATCCATGCTGATTGTGATTTTCGCCATCGGTTTCGTCGCCTCAACCTTCCCAACCGGTGGCAACATCCTGACCATCATTTTCTACAACGTCGGCGGGATCGTGATTTTCCTTGGCTTCGCGTGGTGGAAATACAGCAGATACGTCAAAGGATTAACCCAGGAACAACAACAAATAGAAGCGGCTCCGGCTTCCCATACCTCTTAAATACCTTAAAAAAATGAAAACTAACTCTTACTTATACGGGGCACTCGTTGCCCTGGCTTTTTGCGCCCCTGCGGCGGCCGCTGAGACTGTCCATCCGGCCGAGCACGACGATACCAAAACGCCGGAATTAACCACCACCTCCTATCGCTTTTACGGCGAGTTGGGGGTTGGCGGATACATGGATTTAGAAGGCGAGGACAAACATAAATACAGCGATGGCACCTATATCGAGGGCGGGCTGGAGGTCAAAAACGGCCACTGGTTCGGGCTGATCTACGGCGAAGCCTGGACGGTACAGGCCGATAGCCAGGGCAATGCCTGGACGCCGGGCCACAGCTGGGGCGGCGTGGAAGGCGGCCTTAACCGCCTCTATGGCGGCTATAAAACCGATAACAACACCGAGATCATGCTCAGCCTGCGCCAGGATTCGTCGCTGGACGACCTGCAGTGGTGGGGCGACTTTACCCCCGATCTGGGTTACGTGATCCCCAATACCCGCGACATCATGTACGCGCTGAAGGTACAAAACCGCAGCGGCGATTTCCGCTATAGCGTCACCGCCACGCCGGCCGGGCATCACGATGAAAGCAAGGCCTGGCTGCACTTCGGCAAATACGATCGCTATGACGATAAGTACACCTATCCGGCGATGATCAACGGCTACGTGCAGTACGACATCGTCAAAGATGTCACCTGGATGAACGGCCTTGAAGTGACCGACGGCACCGGGCAGCTATTCCTGACCGGCGTTCTGTCGCCCAATCTGGCCTTCCGCGCCTGGCACCATACCGGCCGCGCCAAAGGGCTGGATGTCCCCGGCAGCGAAACCGGCTTTATGGCCAGCGCCATGTATGAAGCCTTAAGCGGGCTCTACTTCTCCACCGCATACAGCTACGCCAAACACCGCCCGGACCACGCCGCTGATGAAACCACCGCGTTTATGCAATTTGGCATCTGGTACGAATACGGCGGCGGGCGTTTCGCCACCGCCGCCGACAGCCGTTTCTATACCAGCAACGCCAGCGGCGACCCGAGCGACAAAATTTTCCTGATGCAATACTTCTACTGGTAACAAGGAGCCGAGATACCATGAACTTCACCACTACGCTGACGCCGCTGGCCTGCGCGCTGATGCTGAGTTTTTCCGCCCATGCCGTCACCGCGCAGGCGTTTAAAAACGTCATCGACCGCAGCGGCGCGCCGCAGTATATGCAGGATTTCGACGCCGATGACCACCAGCGCTTCAACCCCTTTTTCGACCTCGGGGCGTGGCACGGCCACCTGCTGCCCGACGGCCCGGCGACCATGGGCGGCTTCCCCGGCCCGGCGCTGCTGACCGAAGAGTACATCAACTTTATGGCCACCAACTTCGATCGCCTGACGGTGTATCAGAACGGCAAAAAGGTCGATTTCACCCTGCAGGCCTGGAGCCTGCCGGGCGCGCTGAAACAAACGCTGACCGCCCCCGGCGTGAAGGTGGAGATGACGCTGCGCTTCGCCAGCGCCCACACTTCACTGCTGGAGACCAAAATCACCAGCAACACTCCGCTGAAGCTGGTGTGGGATGGCGAACTGCTGGAAAAACTGGCCGCCAAAGAGGGTAAAGCGCTATCGGACAAAACCATTGATGAAGCCTTCCCGGACTATCAGCGCCGTCTGATCGCCACACCCGACGGCCTGACGCTCAGCTTTGGCAAGGTTCGCGCCGCCTCCGACCTGATGACCTCCGGCGAATCGCAGTATCAGATCCACCGTTCGCTGGCAACCGAGACCCGTATCGACGGTCACAGCTTCACCAGCAGCGCGGAGATCCGCGGCTCCACCACCCTCTACACCACCTATTCGCACCTGCTCACCGCGGAGCAAGCGCGGCGGGAAAAAGCGCAGATCCGCGATATTCTGGCGCGCCCGGCTTACTATCTCACCGCCTCCGAACAGCGCTGGGACGGCTATCTGCAAAAGGGGCTCAGCAACCCCGACGCTACCGCAGAACAAACCCGCGTGGCGGTGAAAGCCATTGAGACGCTCAACGGCAACTGGCGCGCGCCGGGCGGCGCGGTGCATTACCATACCGTCACCCCATCCGTGACCGGCCGCTGGTTCTCCGGCAACCAGACCTGGCCGTGGGATACCTGGAAACAGGCCTACGCCATGGCCCACTTCAACCCGGATATCGCCAAAGAGAATATCCGCGCCGTCTTCTCCTGGCAGATTAAAGCCAATGATAAGGTGCGCCCGCAGGATGCCGGATTTGTGCCCGACCTGATTGCCTGGAACCTGAGCCCCGAGCGCGGCGGCGACGGCGGCAACTGGAACGAACGCAACACCAAGCCAAGCCTCGCGGCCTGGTCGGTGATGGAGGTGTATAACGTCACCAAAGATAAAGCGTGGCTGGAAGAGATGTATCCGAAGCTGGTGGCCTATCACGACTGGTGGCTACGCAACCGCGACCATAACGGTAACGGCGTGCCGGAATATGGCGCGACCCGCGATAAGGCGCACAACACCGCCGACGGTGCCATGCTGTTCACGGTGAAAAAAGGGCAAACCGAGCAGACACTTTCCGGCCTTCGCGCCTACGAACAGGTGACGGCCAAAGGCGATTACGACAGCCTCGAAATTCCGGCGCAGGTAGCGGCGTCGTGGGAGTCCGGGCGCGACGATGCGGCGGTATTTGGTTTTATCGATAAAGAACAGCTGGATAAATACGTCGCCAACGGCGGCAAACGCAGCGACTGGACGGTGAAATTCGCCGAAAACCGCGACCGTGACGGCAACCTGCTGGGGTATTCGCTGCTCCAGGAATCGGTCGATCAGGCCAGCTATATGTACAGCGATAACCACTATCTGGCGCAGATGGCGACCATTCTTGGCAAAGCGGAAGAGGCAAAGCGCTATCAGGCGCTGGCGGCGAAGCTGGCGGATTATATCAATACCTGCATGTTCGACCCACAGACTCGCTTCTATTACGACATTCGTATCGAAGAACAACCGCAGGCCAACGGCTGCGCCGGTAAACCGATCGTCGAGCGCGGCAAAGGGCCGGAAGGCTGGTCGCCGCTGTTTAACGGTGCGGCGACGCAGCAACATGCTGACGATGTGGTTTCGGTGATGCTCGACCCGAAAGAGTTCAACACCTTTGTGCCGCTGGGTACCGCCGCGCTGACCAACCCGGCCTTTGGCGCCGATATTTACTGGCGCGGACGGGTGTGGGTGGATCAGTTCTGGTTCGGCCTGAAGGGAATGGAGCGCTACGGTCATCGCGATGAGGCGCTGAAGCTGGCGGACGCCTTCTTCCAGCACGCCAAAGGCTTAACCGCCGATGGCCCTATTCAGGAGAACTACAATCCGCTGACCGGCGCCCAGCAGGGGGCGCCCAACTTCTCGTGGAGCGCGGCGCATTTATATATGTTGTATAACGAGTTTTTCCGTAAGCCGTAGCGTTTTCCCCTAACCCTCTCCCCACAGGGGAGAGGGAACCTCACACCTGCGGTAACAGGCCGATAAAGCTGCGCTTCTGCCGCGGCTGCGACATCATCTCCTCCAGCTTTTCGACGCAGGCTAAATAGTGCGGCGTCTTCTTATGCGCCAGCACCGCCTCATCGTCTTTATAGGCTTCGTAGATAAAAAAGCGGGTTTTCACCTCGGGATCCTGCAGGACATCAAAGCGCAGGTTGCCCGGCTCCTGCAGCGCGCCTTCGTGGTTGGCGCGAAACACCTCAAGAAACTCATCCACCCGCTCGGGTTTAATATTGATCTCCACCAGCGTCACATTCATTTCAGCTCTCCCTGTTTCTCTTCCTGCCAGAACTGATACGCTTCGCGCGCGTTCAGATTCTCATGCACCACCTTTTTCACCGCCTTCAGCATCGCGCGCGGGGCGCTGGACTGGAAGATATTGCGCCCCATATCCACCCCGGACGCCCCCTGGTCGATCGCCCGCCAGCACATCTCCAGCGCCTCATGCTCCGGCAGTTTTTTACCGCCGGCGATGACGATCGGCACCGGACAGCTGGCGGTCACTTTTTCAAAGCCTTCCTCAACGAAATAGGTCTTCACAAACTGCGCCCCCATTTCGGCGGCAATCCGGCTGGCCAGCGAGAAGTAGCGCGCGTCGCGGGTCATCTCTTTGCCGACGCCGGTAACCGCCAGTACCGGCATACCGTAGCGATTGCCGGCATCCACCAGTTTGATGATGTTATTGATCGACTGATGTTCGTATTCGCTGCCGATATAGACCTGCGCCGCCACCGCGCAAACGTTGAGACGAAGCGCGTCTTCCATCGCCACCGCCACGCATTCGTTAGAGAGTTCGCTCAAAATCGAATTGCCGCCGGAGGCGCGCAGCACCACCGGCTTATTGGTGGCCGCCGGTACCTGGCTGCGCAGTACGCCGCGGGTGCACATCAGCACATCGGTGTCGGCAAACAGCGGCGCAATCGACAGGTCGATACGCTCAAGCCCGGTCGTTGGCCCCTGGAAGTAGCCGTGATCGAAGGCCAGCATCACCGTGCGGTTGCTGTGCGGATTAAAGATGCGCGCCAGCCGCGACTGCATGCCCCAATCCAGCGAGCCGCAGCCTTTCAGGGTATACAGCGTGTTCTGCTGCGGGCGGTCGATACCGAAGTCCTTACCCTCTTTGATGTCGTCTAAATCAGCCATCTCATCCTCCGTCAGAAGTCGTAGTTGTTGATATTCTCTTTGCTGAACACCACGCGCTCCGGCAGCAGCACGATACCGTTGCCCTTCGCTTCATATTGGTAGCCCTGCACGCTATTCGGTTCGACCTTCAGCGAGCCGATATCTTTCACCTCAACGCTGTCGCCGACGTTAAGATCGCCCTTTTTCAACAATCGATCGGCGACGTTAACCGCAATTTTGCCCTGCTGAACCACATCCCACAGGCCGAACGCTTTCACCGTGCCGCGCTCAACGTACGGGCGCATCACGTTCGGTGTACTAAAGCCGACGATCGCCACGCCCTGACGCTTGAGGTTCTCCGCCGCCTGCGCCGCCGCCGGCAGCGCATTGGCATCCGGCGCGATAATGGCGTCGAGATCCGGATACGCTTTTAAGATCCCCTCGGCGGTTTGCAGCGATTTGGTGGCATCGTTATAGCCAAACTGGGTGGTGACGATTTGCCACTGCGGATGCTCTTTTTCGATTTTGGCTTTGGCTTCCTTCACCCACTGGTTCTGGTCGGTCACCGTCGGGCTGGAGTAGAAAAACGCGACTTTGGCGGCAGGTTTGCTGACCTGCTTTTCCGCCATCTCGACCAGCAGGCCGCCGAGCTGCTGCGGCGTGCCCTGGTTGATATAGATGCTGCGGCACTCCGGCTTGGTATCGGAATCCCAGGTCAGGACTTTCACCCCGCGCTGCATCGCCCGCTTCAGCGCCGGACACAGGCCGTCCGGCGAGACGGCGGAGACGATAATCGCGTTGTAGCCCTGGTTGACGAAGTTGTTGATAAGCTGCACCTGGCCGGAGACGCTGGGCTCGGTGGGACCGTCATAGGTGACATCCACGCCCAGCGCTTTCCCCGCCTCTTTCGCGCCGTTGCCGCCGCTGGTAAAGAAGCCGACGCCGACCAGCTTAGGAATAAAGGCGATGCGGTCCGCCGCCTGTGCGGTGACTACGCTCATCGCCAGCGCCAGCACGATCAGTTTTAATTTCATTTTATGCTCCGATTGTTTTATGCGAGAAAAGACGCCGCCAGGTCGCGCGCACCCATTCACGGTGCAGGCTCAGCGAACGCCCCATCACCACCACAACCAACAGCGCCCCTGACAGCGCGCTCGACACCTGGTTGGGGATGCCGACCATCTGTAAACCCTGTTGCAGATACCCCACCAGCAATGCCGCCAGCGCGGTACCTAGTATCGATCCCGAGCCGCCGTAAATATTGGCCCCGCCGAGCACCGCCGCGGTCAGCGCCGGCATCAGCAGGTCGCGGCCTAAATCCGAACGCGCCGAGCCGAAATAGGAGACCATCACCAGCGCCGCGACCGCCGAGGCGACGCCAACCAGGCCATACAGCACGTACGGGATGCCGTTCACCGACAGCGCGGCATAGCGCGCGGCGCGCGGGTTTTGCCCGAGCAAAAAGAGGTGGCGGCCAAAGCGCCCGCGATGGGCCAGTAGCCAGAAGAAAAAGGTGATAATCGCGAATAGCACCAGCGGCAGCGGCAGTCCGGCGAGGGTTAAATTGGCGAAGGCGGTGAAGCTATCGGGAAAACCGCCAATCCCCTCGTAACCGGTCGCGCCGGCCATCCCGGAAAGCAACAGCGCGCCGCCGCCGTACAGATATAGCGTACCAAGCGTGATCACCAGCGGGCTGATGCCGGTGTAGTGAATCAGCGCGGCGTTGAATAACCCGCACAGCAGCCCCAAGAGCAACGTCAGCGATACCGCGAGCCACAGCGGCCAGCCCGCCTGGGTCATCACCCCGAGGGCGATGGCGCACAGGCCGATGGTCGAGCCCAACGAAATATCGATCCCGCCGCTGATGATCACCAGCGTCAGCGGCAGCGCGACGATGCCGATGCAGATAAAGTCGCTGGTGCTAAAGAGCAGCATATTGATATCCAGCATGCGCGGATTCAAGGTGCCGAATAGCAGGATTTCCGCGATCAGCAACGCCAGCAGCGCGCTTTCCCAGTTAAGCTTCAGCTTCATTTAAGCCACCTCTTTGCTTTTGCGTTCGGGAAAGCGGGCAACCTGTTTGCTTCCTTTGTTACCTGGCTGAAAACGGCTGTACTTCAGCGCCCGCTGATGGCGGGCCAGCGCCTGACGCAGGCGGCCATCGAGCACCAGCACACCGAGCAGCACCAGGCCGGCGATAAAGTCATTCCACCAGGCGGGAAGGCGGAACAGCACCAGTACGGTGTCAATTTGGGTGAGGAAAAAGGCGCCGAGAAACGCGCCAAGCAGCGTGCCGGTGCCGCCGAGCAGCGAGATCCCGCCCAGCACGCAGGCGGCGATGGCTTTCATCTCCAGGCCGCTGCCGGTCTGATTAGGCACAAAACCAATCTGCGCGGCGAAGACGATCCCGGCGCAGGCCGCCAGCATACCGTTGAGAGTAAAGGCCAGCATCCGCGTGCGGTTGACCGCCACGCCCAGCTGGCGCGCGGCGGCGAGGTTATCGCCAACGGCGTAAAAATCACGACCGAATGCGGTGCGCGACAGCAGCCAGCCGCCTGCCAGCAGCAGCGCCAGCACCAGCCAGCCCAGCGGCGACACGCCGATAAACGCGGGCTCCGAGAGCGATTTCAGGCTGTCGGGCAAGCCTTCGATCCATTTACCACCGGTCCACAGCAACATCACCCCGCGATACAACCCCAGCGTACCGAGCGTCGCGACGATCGCCGGAATGCGCAGTCCCACTACCAGCAGGCCGTTAAAAGCTCCGGCCAGCGCGCCAATCGCCAGCGCGAAGGCGATAGCCGTCGCCAGCCCGTAACCGTTGTTCAGCGCCACGCCGACGGCGATGGCGCACAGCCCAACGGTCGAACCTACCGACACGTCAATATTGCGGGTCAGCATCACCAGCGTCGCGCCCAATGCCAGCAGGCAGAGGATCTGCGAGCTGGCGAAAATCATCGCCAGGGTCTGCAGGCTGAAATAGGCTGGATTGAGCGCCACCAGCACGACAAAGAGCGCCACGATGGCAAAGAAGGCGCTCAGTTCGCGATTCTTCAGTAACGTTTTCATGCCTGTCCTCCGAAGGCCAGGGTCATCATGCGATCCACGGTCACCGCCTGCCGCGCCAGCTCGCCGCTGTAGCGGCCCTGATGCATCACCAGCACCCGGTCGGCAAGGCCGACGAACTCATCCACATCGGAAGAGATCATCAGCACCGCCACGTTTTGCGCGGCAACGCTTTTTAGCAGTTGATAGATATCGGCGCGGGCGGAGACATCCACGCCGCGCGTCGGCTCATCGACAATCAGCAGTAACGGATTAGCTTCCAGACAGCGCGCCAGCAGCACCTTCTGCTGGTTACCGCCAGAGAGAGTGCACACCGGCTGATCGCCATCGGCCAGCTTGATCCCCAGTGCCCGGTGATAGCGTTCAACCACCGCCGCCTCCCGTTTCCCCTGCTGCCACCACGACGGCTGATTGAACATCACCGTGTTCCAGCGCACCGGCGCATCGAGAAACAGCCCCGAGACCTGGCGGTCTTCCGGCAGATAGACCAGCCCGCTGGCCAACCTGGCGCGGGTGCTGTCGCGGCTAATCTCGCGGTTCTCCAGCCAGATTCGCCCGGCGCGCGGTGTACGCAGGCCGTATAAGGTTTCAGCAAATTCGGTGCGCCCGGATCCCACCAACCCGGCCAGACCGACGATCTCTCCGGCGCGGATCTCCAGATTGAGATCGATAAAGCCTTCGCCGGTAAGATCTTCCACCCGCAGCACGGGAAAGTCCTGCGGTTGAGTACGGCGGTTGCCCGGTAGCGAGAGCCACAGCTTTTGCGTGTCGCTCAGCGCATGATCGCGGCTGACCGGCGTCATCGCGTTAATCAGTTGCTCATCGCGGTATGCCGAGGTCTCGCCGCTCAGCACCACCGCGCCGTCGCGCATCACCGAAATATGGCTGGCAAGCTGGCGGATTTCGGGCAATTTGTGTGAGATAAAGACGATCCCAACGTCCAGCGCCTGTAACGCGCGGATCTGGCTAAAGAGCCTCTCGGTTTCACCCGGCGTTAAAGAGGCGGTGGGTTCATCCAGGATCAGGATCCTGGCCTCGCGCATCAGCCCGCGCAGGATCTCGACCATCTGTTGATCGGCTACCTCGAGCGTGCTGGCGCTGGCGTCGAGGTTGATCTGGCAGTTCAACTGCTGCAGTTTGTCCTGCAACCGCGCGACGGTATCCGCCCGCTTCGGCAGGCGGAAAAGAATGTTCTCGCGCACGCTGAGGTTGGGAAACAGCATCGGCTCCTGCGGCACCAAATAGATGCCTAACTGATGAGCCAGCGCTGGATTGAGGCGCGCAAACGCGCGTTCGCCGATCGTCAGTTCACCGCTATCCGGCGTTTCGACGCCGGCGATGATCTTCATCAGCGTCGATTTACCCGCGCCGTTGCCGCCCATCAGCGCATGCACCTGGCCCGCGCCTAGCGTGAAATCAATGCCCTTGAGCACCGCAACGCCGGAGAACTGTTTGCAAATCTGGCGAGCTTCAAGCAGTGGCTTCATCATCGCGCCTCGATTGAACAAATGATTTTTAAATTTAATAATGTTCAAAAGCGTAGACGGTGAACTATATTTACAACCGTGCGAAGATCACACTTTGGTGCTTTAGATCATCAGGAAAAAATGGGCCAGCGATGAAAGATCCGTTTTGCCAGTCGGCTCACACTTTCCGATCACGCAATAGCGAACATATGATCTAAATTTTTATAAGAGTTCAATTTATGAGCGAAAAACGCATTACGGAAGAGAACCGCTACGCCGGGCTGGCGTTAGCCGAGGAAGAGCTGGTGGCGCGGGTGGCGTGGTGCTACTACCACGACGGCCTGACGCAAAATGACATCGGCGAGCGTTTGGGGCTGCCGCGGCTGAAGATTTCTCGCCTGCTGGAGAAAGGCCGCCAGTCCGGGGTGATCCGCGTGCAGATCAACTCGCGCTATGAGGGCTGTCTGGCGCTGGAAAGTGAACTCCAGCAGCGTTTTGGCCTCAAGATTGCCCGCGTGCTGCCGGCGCTCAACACCCCGCCGATGAATACCCGGCTGGGTATCGGCGCGGCGCAGTCGCTGATGGGCATTCTGCAACCGGGGCAATTATTGGCAGTCGGTTTCGGCGAAGCCACCATGAGCTGCCTGCAGCATCTCAGCGGCTTTATCGGCTCGCAGCAGGTGCGGCTGGTGACCCTCTCCGGCGGCGTCGGCCCCTATATGACCGGCATCGGCCAGCTTGATGCCGCCTGCAGCGTCAGCATTATTCCGGCGCCGCTGCGGGTCTCTTCGGCGGAGGTCGCCGAGATCCTGCGCCGCGAGTCGAGCGTGCGCGACGTGATGCTGGCGGCGACGGCGGCGGACGCGGCGGTGGTTGGCATTGGCGCCATCGATCAGCGGCGCGACGCCACCATTTTACGCTCCGGCTATATCAGCGAGGGCGAACAGCTGATGTACGCGCGCAAAGGCGCGGTCGGCGACATTTTAGGTTATTTCCTGCAGGCCGACGGCCGGCCGGTAGAAGGACTGGAGATCCATCGGGAACTGCTCGGCGTAACCCTTGATGAGCTGGCGCAGCTGCCAACCATCGTCGGCGTCGCCGGGGGAGAACAAAAAGCGCAGGCGATTCATGCCGCTCTGATTGGCAAGCGCATTAATGGCCTGGTAACGGAAGAGACAACAGCACGCGCGGTGCTCGCACTGGCCTCCTGACGGCCTGGCGCCGCGCGACAACAGCGAGGCGCATGTCATGAGTTACCTGTTAGCGTTAGATGCCGGGACCGGCAGCATTCGGGCGGTCATTTTCGATCTTAATGGCCGCCAGTTGGCGGTAGGCCAGGCCGAATGGAAACACCTGAGCGTCGATAACGTCCCCGGCTCGATGGAGTTCGACCTTACCACCAACTGGCAGCTGGCCTGCCAGTGCATTCGCCAGGCGCTCGATGCCGCCCGGCTCTCTGCCGCCGATATTCAGTCCGTCGCCTGCTGTTCGATGCGCGAAGGGATCGTCCTCTATGACCGCGACGGCGAGGCCATCTGGGCCTGCGCCAACGTCGATGCCCGCGCCAGCCGCGAAGTGGCGGAGCTTAAGGAGATCCACGACTATCGTTTTGAATCCGAGGTATACGAGGTCTCGGGACAAACCCTGGCGCTTAGCGCCATGCCGCGCCTGCTGTGGCTGGCGCACCACCGCCCCGATATCTACCGCAAAGCGGCAACCATCACCATGATCAGCGACTGGCTGGCGGCGAAGCTATCCGGCGAGCTGGCGGTCGACCCGTCAAACGCCGGCACCACCGGCATGCTCGACCTGTTCAGCCGCGACTGGCGTCCGGCGCTGCTGGATATGGCCGGGCTGCGCGCCGATATGCTGTCGCCGGTCAAAGAGACCGGTACCCTGCTGGGCGCCGTCACCGAAGCGGCGGCGCAGCAGAGCGGCCTGCGCGCCGGGACACCGGTGGTGATGGGCGGCGGCGACGTCCAGCTCGGCTGCCTGGGCCTTGGGGTGGTGCGCGCCGGGCAAACTGCGGTACTCGGCGGCACCTTCTGGCAGCAGGTGGTCAACCTGCCGCAGGTGCGTACCGATCCGCAGATGAATATTCGTGTTAATCCTCATGTCATTCCCGGCATGGCGCAGGCGGAATCGATCAGCTTCTTTACCGGCCTGACCATGCGCTGGTTTCGCGACGCCTTCTGCGCTGAAGAAAAACTGATTGCCGAGCGGCTCGGCGTTGATGCCTATTCACTACTGGAAGAGATGGCCAGCCGCGTGCCAGCCGGTTCCCATGGCGTGATGCCTATTTTTTCCGACGCTATGCACTTTAAGCAGTGGTACCACGCCGCGCCGTCGTTTATTAACCTCTCCATCGATCCGGAGAAGTGCAACAAAGCGACCCTGTTCCGCGCGCTGGAGGAGAACGCGGCGATTGTCTCCGCCTGCAACCTGGCGCAGATTTCGCTGTTCTCCGGCGTGACATTCGAGAGCCTGGTGTTTGCCGGCGGCGGCTCTAAAGGCGCGCTGTGGAGCCAAATCCTCAGCGACGTCACCGGCCTGCCGGTGCGGGTGCCGGTGGTCCGCGAAGCCACCGCTCTGGGCTGCGCCATCGCCGCCGGAACCGGCGCCGGACTGTATGGCGATATGGCCAGTACAGGAGAACGGTTAGTGAGCTGGCACCGCGAGTTCACCCCAAATCCGCAGCATCGCGAGCTGTATCAGGAAATGATGAGCAAGTGGCAGACGGTGTACGCCGATCAGCTTGGCCTTGTCGATAGCGGGCTGACAACATCGATGTGGCAGGCACCGGGCCTGGAGCGCCGCCAGCGCGTAGCGTCTTCCCCGTCACCCTAACCACCGGTACCGATCCGCCTTTCCCCCTCTCCCTCTGGGAGAGGGCCGGGGTGAGGGACAACGATTTCCGTTATTTGAATCCCATCACAATCACCGCACTCCCCTTTTCCCTTTTTCTCCGCGACGGCTAAATTAGTAACTCATCCGACCACATAACAATAATTTTACATTGGAAGCCACTATGAGCCGCTATCCGTCGCTTTTCGCCCCGCTTGAGCTGGGCTTCACAACGCTCAAAAACCGCGTGTTGATGGGCTCAATGCACAGCGGGCTGGAAGAGCTGCCGGACGGCGCGCAGCGGCTGGCGGCCTTTTACGCCGAACGCGCCCGTCACGGCGTGGCGCTGATCGTCACCGGCGGCATCGCTCCGGCGCCCTCTGGCGTCACCATGGCCGGCGGCGCGGTACTCAACGATGCCAGCCATCTGGCGCACCATCGTCATATTACCGACGCGGTACATCAGGAAGGCGGCAAAATCGCCCTGCAGATCCTGCACACCGGGCGCTACAGCTACCAGCCCGCGCTAGTGGCCCCTTCGGCGCTACAGGCGCCGATTAACCGTTTTACACCCCATGAACTGAGCCACGATGAGATCCTGACGCTGATCGATGATTTTGCCCACTGCGCCCAACTGGCGCGTGAAGCGGGATATGACGGCGTCGAAGTGATGGGCTCTGAGGGCTATCTGATTAACGAATTTCTCGCCGCGCGCACCAACCAGCGCGACGACCAATGGGGCGGCGATTATGTCAGGCGCATGCGTTTCGCCGTAGAGGTGGTTAAGGCGGTACGCCAGCGCGCCGGCCACGATTTCATTATCATCTACCGCCTGTCGATGCTCGATCTGGTCAACGACGGCAGCACGCTGGCGGAAGTCACCGAACTGGCCAAAGCGATTGAAGCGGCGGGGGCGACAATTATCAACACCGGGATTGGCTGGCACGAAGCGCGCATTCCGACCATCGCCACGCCGGTACCGCGCGGAGCTTTCAGCTGGGTCACCCGCAAGCTGAAAGGCGCGGTGTCGATCCCGTTGATCACCACCAACCGCATCAACGATCCGCAGGTCGCGGAGGATATTCTCGCCCGCGGCGATGCCGATATGGTATCGATGGCCCGCCCGTTCCTCGCCGACGCCGAATTTATGTCGAAAGCGCAGCGCGATCGCGCCAGGGAGATCAATACCTGCATCGGTTGCAACCAGGCGTGTCTCGATCGGATCTTCGCCGGCAAAGTCACCTCTTGTCTGGTCAACCCGCGCGCCTGTCATGAAACCCTGATGCCGGTCCTGCCTGCCAACGCGCCTAAACGGCTGGCGGTGGTCGGCGCCGGGCCGGCCGGTCTGGCCTTCTCCGTTAACGCCGCCGCCCGCGGTCATCATGTCACGTTGTTCGATGCGCTCCCGGAGATCGGCGGCCAGTTTAATATCGCCAAACAGATCCCCGGCAAAGAGGAGTTTCACGAGACGTTGCGTTACTACCGCACCATGCTCGATCTTCATGGTGTCGATCTACGCCTGAACACCCGCGTCACGACAGACGATCTGCTAGCGTTCGATGAGACGATCCTCGCCACCGGTATCGCCCCGCGCCTGCCGGCGATCGACGGGATCGATCATCCCAAAGTGCTGAGCTACCTTAATGTCTTGCGTGATAAAGCGCCGGTTGGCGCGAAGGTGGCGATTATCGGCTGCGGCGGCATCGGCTTCGATACCGCCATGTATTTAAGCCAGTCGGGCGTGGCCACCAGCCAGGATATCGGCGAGTTCTGCCGCGAATGGGGTATCGATACCAGCCTGCAAACGGCGGGAGGGCTGAGTGCTGAAGGCCCACAGCTGAGTAAAAGCCCGCGACAGATTGTGATGCTACAGCGCAAAGCCAGCAAACCGGGCGAAGGGCTCGGCAAGACCACCGGTTGGATCCACCGCGCGACGCTGCTGGCGCGCGGCGTGAAAATGATCCCGGCGGTCAGCTATGAAAAGATCGATGATGAAGGATTACACGTCACTATCGGCGGCGAGCGCCAACTGTTGGCGGTCGATCAGGTGGTGATCTGCGCCGGTCAGGAACCACGCCGCGAGCTGGCGGATCCGCTGCGCGCGGCGGGGAAAACGGTGCATCTCATCGGCGGTTGCGACGTGGCGGCGGAGCTGGATGCGCGTCGGGCGATTGCCCAGGGCACAAAACTGGCGCTGGCGATTTAGCCGTGTCCCGGGGGCGGCGCGATGCGCCTTCCCCGGGCTACCCGCGGTGTCGTTTTTTTGTCGGGTGGCGGCTAACGCCTTACCCGACCTACGGTCCTTGTGACCTGCCTTTGATGTCTTCACCACGCTGGCTGAAACTACCAGTGCTGGTGGCCTCAAAATCGCTGAGACGTTCCCGGAAGGCCGGGGCAGCCCGCATGGATGCGGGCTGAGGGCCGTGTTTTGCACGGACGCTGCCTCGGCCCGACCCGGAGCCTGCAGGGATAAGTCGAAGGTACCACGAAGTGGCGATTTTGGCGGCCAGAGCCCGGGGGTACAGGGGGCGGCGGCGACTGGCCGCCCCCTGTGCGCTCCCTGCGCCATGAGAGACATAACGCAGAAGAAATATCGGGAGCGCAATCTGCTCTGAAATAATAAAAAACAACTGTTTTTCCCGGACCAAAACCGTTGCAAACCGATAACAGTATCTACAGGAGACAACAACAAGAATCAGCGCTGCTTACGCACCTTCGTTGCTTTCAAAATGACAAACTTATTGTTCGTCGCAATCGTCGTGCAATTACCAAAAGCGCGCTTCAGCTTACGGAAGTAATCGAGGTGGCGGTTGCCGACGACGTACAGTTCGCCGCCATATTTCAGGCTGCGGCGGGCATCGTTAAACATCTGCCAGGCGATATGGTCGGTAATAGCGTGTTGCTGATGGAACGGCGGATTACACAGAATCGCCGTAAAGCGGTCGGGCTCAATGCCGGAAAGCGAATTGTTGACCATGAATTCACAGCGTGCGATATCGTCCGGCAGGTTGCGCTCGACGTTCAAACGGCTGGAAGCCACCGCCATGTGCGACTCATCGGTGAACATCACGCTGGCGTTTGGATTTTGCGCCAGCGCCTGCAGGCCAATCACCCCATTGCCGCAGCCGAGATCGGCGATCTCGCCTTCTAAATCAGACGGTAAGTGCTGAAGGAAGAAACGCGCGCCGATGTCCAGGCCGCTGCGGGCAAAAACGTTGGCGTGGTTATGGATGGTCCACGGCGTACCGTCCAGCTTCCAGCTGTAGGTTTGCGGCGCATCGGCAAGCTTGGGGGCCGTGAAAACGCAGTGGATCAGACGCGCTTTTTTCCACGCCAGCGAGGTGGTGGTAGTGCCGAGGATTTTTTCAAACAGCGCCAGCGTCGAGTTGTGCACATCTCGGGCTTTCGCCGCGGCGATAATGCGGGTCTCCGGCGTCACCACTTCGCGCAGCGCGCGCAGTTGCTGTTCCAGCAGCGCCAGCTGTTTTGGCACCTTAATCAGCACCAGCGCCGGCGCGGCCGGCAGCGGGCTCAGGCTATCCTGAAAGCGCACGCTCTCTTCATCGATACCGTTCATCCGCAGGTTGTGGCGGGTCGCCAGCTCGGAAATAAAGGAATCGTTGATGCTGACCGGGTTGCGCTCCGCCAGCGCGCAGGAGAGCGCGCCGAAGCCGTCGTTGAAGATGAGCGTCAGGCCGTCGACGTCATTCACCTGTTGCAGCAGATATTCATCCGCCGCTTCCCATGCCTGAAGCGCTTCTTCTTCAGCGTTAGGTGGGAACCGCTCTAATGTGAATAACTCACCGTTTAACTCTACCTGGCTCATCGCCCCTCCGAAATGCTAAAATTCGCGCGTGTTATCGCTCAATTCTCCGGAGAAGTAAACTTTTTTCACCATGAACACGCTACCTTACCTTCAGGGCTACCCCGAATCGCTGCTGTCGCAGGTGACCACCTTAATCGAGCAAGACCGTCTCGGCGAGGTGCTGCAAAAGCGCTATCCGCAGGGGCATGATGTCAACAGTGATAAGGCGTTATATCAATACACCCAGGATCTGAAGGCCCGCTATCTGCGCGGGGCGGCGCCAATCAATAAGGTGATGTACGACAGTAAAATCCACGTGCTGAAGAACGCGCTTGGTCTGCATACCGCCATTTCCCGCGTTCAGGGAGGCAAACTGAAAGCCAAAGCGGAAATCCGCGTAGCGACGGTGTTTCGCGACGCGCCGGAAGCGTTTCTGCGCATGATCGTGGTTCATGAACTGGCGCACTTAAAAGAGAAGGATCACAACAAAGCCTTCTATCAGCTGTGCTGTCATATGGAGCCGCAGTATCACCAGTTAGAGTTCGATACCCGCCTGTGGCTGACGCACCTTTCGTTAAACCGTTCTGCGTGATAGCGCACTCGTTTTGTCATCATGGCGTGCTAGAGTGACGAAAGGTCCCCTTTAACGGAGTTCGTCAACGTTTATGATACGTTTCGCAGTTGTTGGCACAAACTGGATTACTAAGCAGTTTGTCGATGCCGCCCATGAAACCGGTAAATTTAAACTCACCGCGATTTATTCCCGCAGCCTTGAACAGGCGCAAGCTTTCGCTAATGACTACCCGGTCGAGCATCTGTTTACCTCGCTCGATGAACTGGCGCAGAGCCCTGACGTTGACGCGGTCTATATTGCCAGCCCGAACTCGCTGCACTTCCCGCAAACTCGCCTGTTCCTGAGCCATAAAAAGCACGTGATTTGCGAAAAGCCGCTGGCATCGAACCTCCAGGAAGTCGAAGCGGCGATTGCCGTGGCTAAAGAAAACAACGTGGTGCTGTTTGAAGCCTTCAAAACCGCCAGCCTGCCCAACTTCCTGCTGCTGCGCGAAGCGCTCGATAAAGTGGGCAAATTACGTAAAGCCTTCATCAACTACTGTCAGTACTCTTCGCGTTATCAGCGCTATCTCGACGGCGAAAATCCAAATACCTTCAACCCAGCCTTTTCCAATGGCTCGATTATGGATATCGGTTTTTACTGCCTCGCCTCGGCGGTCGCGCTGTGGGGCGAACCGCAAGCGGTCCATGCCAGCGCCAGCCTGCTGGCGAGCGGCGTTGATGGCCAGGGTACGGTGGTGCTGAGCTACGGCGATTTCGATGTCACCCTGCACCACTCGAAGGTCAGCGACTCCACTATCCCTAGCGAAATCCAGGGTGAAGAGGGCGCGTTGGTGATTGAGAAAATCTCCGAATGCCAGAAGGTGGCCTTTATTCCACGCGGCGGAAAAGCGCAGGATCTCACCCAGCCTCAGCACATCAATACTATGCTGTATGAAGCGGAAGCGTTCGCGCGGCTGGTGGAAACCAACGACGTCGCTCATCCAGGGCTTGAAGTCAGCCGCATTACGGCAAAACTGCTTAGCGAAATCCGTCGCCAGACCGGCGTGGTCTTCCCGGCGGATACTCAGCCTGTGGAGTAAAGGAGTGTAAATGGGCCCTCGACCTCCATTGACGCCCTTTATAACTTGTAATACTTTGTTACGTGCAAAGGGGAGTAACTTCCTGGCCGGTCGATCGTCATTACGATGCGTGCAAAACCGCATCCGGTCGCCGGGCAACAAGATCAAGGATCCATGTCCGCTCTTGTTGTAAGTGAGACCTTGCCGGAAGGCGAGGTCTATGCATAAAAGCGCAGCGGCTGCCGTCTTTCGACGACAGCCGTTTTGTTTTTATGTAAGGAATAACGCAATGAATAGTGTCGGCACGCCGTTGTTATGGGGCGGATTCGCTGTAGTCGTGGTCATCATGCTGGCGATCGATTTACTGCTTCAAGGAAGGCGCGGTGCGCATACCATGACCATGAAGCAGGCCGCCGGTTGGTCCATCCTGTGGGTCACCCTCTCCCTGCTGTTTAACGCCGCTTTCTGGTGGTATTTGGTGCAAACGCAGGGCCGCGCCGTCGCCGATCCGCAGGCGTTAGCCTTCCTCACCGGTTATCTGATCGAAAAATCACTGGCGGTCGATAACGTCTTCGTCTGGCTAATGCTCTTTAGCTACTTTGCCGTGCCGCCAGCGCTACAGCGCCGGGTACTGGTGTATGGCGTCCTCGGGGCGATTGTCCTGCGTACCATTATGATCTTCACCGGCAGCTGGCTGATTTCGCAGTTCGAATGGCTACTGTACGTGTTCGGCGCGTTCCTGCTGTTTACCGGGGTGAAAATGGCGCTGGCGAAAGAAGATGATTCCGGGATCGGCGATAAGCCGCTGGTGCGTTGGATCCGCAGCCATCTGCGGATGACGGATAAAATCGAGAGCGAGCGCTTCTTCACCCGTAAAAATGGCGTACTGTTCGCCACGCCGCTGCTGCTGGTGCTGATCCTGGTTGAGCTGAGCGACGTGATTTTCGCCGTTGATAGCATCCCGGCAATTTTCGCGGTGACCACCGACCCGTTTATCGTGCTGACCTCTAACCTGTTTGCGATTCTCGGCCTGCGTGCGATGTACTTCCTGTTGGCGGGCGTGGCCGAACGCTTCTCGATGCTGAAATATGGTCTGTCGGTGATCCTGGTGTTTATCGGTATCAAGATGCTAATCGTCGATTTCTACCACATTCCGATCGCCGTTTCCCTCGGCGTGGTGGGCGGTATCCTGGCGGCGACGCTGCTGATTAACGCCTGGGTGAACAAACAGAACGATAAGAAGAAACAGCTGCAATAACCCCCTGTTCCCGGCCAGATATCGCGTATCTGGCCGGGATACGCCGCCCTGCGTTAGCTTTCCCGCGCATAATTTTTATCCATGTCACAAAAACGTTAATATATAGTTAAAAAATAAGATCGGCGTGCAAGAAACAGTAGAATACGCTTCCTACCTCGCGTTCTTTCCGTATACTCGACCATGCAAACATTCATTTACATCCGGACATAAACGTAACAAATAATACGTCGCCGGGATGGACTGCTACATCACTGGAAGGAATGATTTATGACAACACAAACCCGCCCGTCGGGGCTGCTGCAGCGCCTGGCGCAGGGCAGTCTGGTGAAACAAATCCTGTTGGGACTGGTACTTGGCGTGGTACTGGCGCTGGTCTCGAAACCGGCCGCTATCGCGGTCGGGCTGCTGGGAACGCTGTTCGTCGGCGCGCTGAAAGCCGTCGCGCCTGTGCTGGTATTAATGCTGGTGATGGCGTCGATCGCAAACCATCAGCACGGACAAAAAACCAGTATCCGCCCGATTCTGTTTCTCTATCTGCTGGGGACCTTCAGCGCGGCGCTCACCGCGGTGCTGTTTAGCTTTGTTTTCCCTTCTACGCTGCATCTGACCAGCGCGGCGGACAGCATCACCCCGCCATCGGGGATTGTAGAGGTGCTACGCGGGCTGCTGATGAGCATGGTGGCAAACCCTATCGACGCGCTGCTGAACGCCAACTATATCGGTATTCTGGTGTGGGCGGTGGGGCTGGGCTTCGCGCTGCGCCACGGTAACGACAGCACTAAAAACCTGATTAACGACGTTTCGCACGCGGTGACCTTTATCGTCAAGCTGGTGATCCGCTTTGCGCCGCTGGGTATTTTTGGCCTGGTCTCCTCAACGCTGGCGACGACCGGTTTCGATACCCTGTGGGGCTACGCCCAGTTGCTGCTGGTGCTGATCGGCTGCATGCTACTGGTGGCGCTGGTGATTAACCCGCTGCTGGTATTCTGGAAAATCCGCCGTAACCCGTATCCGCTGGTGCTGACCTGCCTGCGTGAAAGCGGCGTCTACGCCTTCTTTACCCGCAGCTCCGCCGCCAACATTCCGGTGAATATGGCGCTGTGCGAGAAGCTGAATCTGGATCGCGATACCTATTCGGTATCTATTCCGCTGGGGGCGACCATCAATATGGCGGGCGCGGCGATTACTATCACCGTGCTGACGCTGGCGGCGGTGCATACGTTGAATATTCCGGTGGATCTACCGACGGCGCTGCTGCTGAGCGTAGTGGCCTCGCTGTGCGCCTGCGGCGCTTCCGGGGTGGCAGGCGGTTCGCTGCTGCTGATCCCGCTGGCCTGTAACATGTTCGGTATTCCGAACGATGTCGCCATGCAGGTCGTCGCCGTCGGCTTTATTATCGGCGTGCTGCAGGATTCCTGCGAAACGGCGCTCAACTCGTCAACCGATGCGCTGTTCACCGCCGCGGCCTGTATGGCCGAAGACGAACAGCTGGCGAAGAACGCCCTGCGTAGTTAGCGTATTGTCGGATGGCGTTACGCTTATCCGACCTACGGTACGTGCGGCCTGCCTTTAATTTATTCACCATGCTGGCTGAAACTGCCAGTGTTGGTGGCCTCAAAATCGCTGAGACGTTCCCGGAAGGCCGGGGCAGCCCGCATGGATGCGGGCTGAGGGCCGTGACTTGCACGGACGCTGCCTCGGCCCGACCCGAAGCCTTCCGGGATAAGTCGAAGGTACCACGAAGTGGCGATTTTGGCGGCCAGAGCCCGGGAGTACAGAGGGCGGCGGCGACTGGCCGCCCTTTGTGCGCTCCCTGCGCCATGAGGGACATAACGCAGAAGAAATATCGGGAGCGCAATCTGCTCTGAAATAATAAAAAACAACTGTTTTTCCCGGACCAAAACAGTTGCAAATCGATAACAGTATCTACGGACCTATTCAGTTGGTAGCCCCGGTAAGCGTAAGCGCGACCGGGGGGAGTTTAATGTTGTCGGATGGCGCTATGCTTATCCGACCTTTCAAACACCGAGGTAGTCACCGTCGTTACAGCGTGACGCCGCTTTTAAAGATTGCCAGTTCGCGGAAATCATTGCGTTCGTTGCAGGTCTGCTTGCCGTTGGCGATATCGACGATCAGATCGACAAACTCCTCCAACACCTGCGGCATCGCTTTCCCGTGAATTAACTGCCCGGCATCGAAATCAATCCAGTGCTTTTTCTTCGCCGCCAGCTCGCTGTTGGTAGCGATTTTTACCGTCGGAACGAAACCGCCATAAGGGGTGCCGCGGCCGGTACTGAACAGCACCATATGGCAGCCGGCGCCCGCCAGCGCGCTGGTCGCCACCGCGTCGTTACCCGGCGCGCTCAACAGATTCAACCCGTGGACTTTCAAACGTTCACCGTAGCGCAGAACGTCAACCACCTGGCTGGAACCCGCTTTCTGCGTGCAGCCAAGCGACTTATCTTCCAGCGTCGTGATACCGCCCGCTTTGTTACCCGGCGACGGGTTCTCGTAGATAGGCTGGTCGTGGGCGATAAAATACTGTTTAAAATCATTGACCATGATGACCAGTTTGCCGAAAGTCTCTTCGTCGCGACAGTGGCTCATCAGTAGTTGCTCAGCGCCGAACATTTCCGGCACTTCGGTCAACACCGTAGTGCCGCCGTTCGCAATCAGGTAGTCAGAAAAACGCCCCAGCATTGGGTTAGCGGTAATGCCGGACAGGCCGTCCGAGCCGCCACACTCAAGGCCAAACTTCAGTTCGCTCAGTTTACCCGCTTCGCGTTTATCATGGCGCATCACTTCATAGAGCTGATGAAGATGCTCAATTCCCGCTTCCACTTCATCTTCCTGATGTTGGCAAATCATGAAGTGCACGCGTTCCGGGTCAAAATCCCCCAGCGTTTCACGGAAGGCATCAACCTGGTTGTTCTCGCAGCCAAGACCAATCACCAACACCGCCCCGGCATTCGGGTGGCGGACCATGTTTTGCAGCATGGTACGGGTGTTGATATGGTCATCTCCCAACTGCGAGCAGCCGTAGGTGTGGCTGAAAAGGAAGACGCCGTCGGTGCCTTCCGCGTCGTTGGTCTCTTTCAGGAAACGATTCTGGATCTGCCGGGCGATGCCGTTAACACAGCCCACGGTCGGCAGGATCCATAATTCGTTACGCACGCCGACTTCACCGCTGGCGCGACGATAAATCTCGACGTCGCGATCCGCAGGTTGCGCCGGTTGTTCAACCCGGTCTGGTTGATAGCGATACGCGTCAAGATCGCTCAGATTGGTACGCGTATTGTGCGCATGAACATGCTCGCCCGGCGCGATATCCGCCAGCGCATGACCAATCGGCAACCCGTACTTAATGACGTTTTCACCTTTCGCAATGGCCCGCAGCGCGAACTTATGACCGCGGACAACATCCTGGCTAAGGGTGACGGTATCGTTATCAATCGTCACCACGCTGCCTGACGTCATATCCGCCAGCGCCACCGCGACGTTATCCTGCGAATGGATTTTGATGTATTGCATATCAACCGACCTCTGGCCTTAGTTCAATTCAATGGCGAAGTAATCACGCGCATTGTTAAAGCAGATGTTTTTCACCATCTCGCCCAGCAGCGCGATATCCGCAGGCGCTTCGCCAGCAGCCACCCAGCGGCCGATCATCTGGCACAGAATACGGCGGAAGTATTCGTGGCGGGTGTAGGAGAGGAAGCTGCGGCTGTCGGTCAGCATGCCGACAAAGCGGCTCAACAGGCCAAGCTGCGCCAGTTGGGTCATCTGACGTTCCATGCCGTCTTTCTGATCGTTGAACCACCAGCCGGAACCGAACTGCATCTTGCCCGGCATGCCTTCGCCCTGGAAGTTACCGATCATAGTGCCCAGCACTTCGTTATCGCGTGGGTTCAGGCAGTACAGAATAGTTTTCGGCAGCAGGTTTTCTTCGTTCTGCTTGCTCAGCAGCTTCGATAACTCTTCGGCCATCGGACGGTCGTTGATGGAGTCGAAGCCAACATCCGGCCCTAACAGTTTGAACTGACGCAGGTTGTTATTACGCAGCGCGCCGATGTGGTACTGCTGTACCCAGCCGCGGCGCGCGTATTCCGCACCGAGGAACACCAGTACCGCCGTTTTGAACTGCGCGACTTCATGCTCGCTGAGCGTTTCGCCCGCCAGACGGCGCGCCAGGATGCTATCCAGTTCGTTATCGCTCGCTTCAGCGAACAGCACCACATCCAGCGCGTGGTCGGAAACTTTACAGCCGTGAGCGGCAAAGTGATCCAGACGCTTAGTCAGCGCGCTTTGCAGATCGGCAAAACGGCGAATTTCGGTATCGGAGACTTCGCCAAGCTTGCTCATGTAATCGTTAAAAGTGGCCTGCTCGATGTTGAACGCTTTATCCGGGCGCCAGCTCGGCAATACCTTGATATCAAAAGTACTATCTTTGGCGACCGCCGCATGATGCTCCAGTGAATCAATCGGATCGTCGGTCGTCCCCACCATCTTCACATTCATCTGCTTCATGATTCCACGGGCGGAGAACGACTCCTGAGCCAGCAACTCATTACACTGGTTCCAGATTTCATCCGCCGTGGCTGGCGACAACAACTTACCTGTAATACCAAAAGGACGGCGCAGCTCTAAATGCGTCCAGTGGTATAGCGGGTTACCGATGGTATGAGGAACGGTTGCCGCCCAGGCGTCAAATTTCTCGCGATCGGCAGCATCGCCGGTACACAGGCGCTCCGCCACGCCGTTGGTACGCATCGCGCGCCATTTGTAATGGTCGCCTTTCAGCCAGATGTCATACAGGTTCTTAAAACGATAATTTTCGGCAACCTGCTGCGGCGGAAGGTGGCAGTGGTAGTCGAAAATCGGCTGATCTTTGGCGTAATCGTGGTACAGGCGGCGGGCAAACTCGGTATCAAGCAGAAAATCTTCGGTCATAAACGGTGTCATTGTCGTGTCCTCTTCGCCCCATCAAGGAGCCCATCAGATGATTGACTCTAATGCTGACAAAGTTATCACACCAATTTCTACAGGCCGAAGTATTTTTCGTGAGTTAGATCAATAAACGTCGACAAAAAAAGCACCACCAAAGGAGTAAACATCGCTGCAAGCCGCGCCAGTACTGGCTTTAATTGACGCGATTAATGTCCCTACAAACTTTCCCACTTTTGTGACAGTACTCAACTTTTAAAGTTGTATGACAAGTTATCTTTCTGCCGTCGCAACATATAAACCGACGGAATGCATTACCGGTGTGAATAACATCGGCTTAAACGGTAGGGATGCCGGTTTCACTTTAACCACTGATGGCAAGGTTCAGTTCACGTCCTGAACCCTCCGTTTCCCCATCCTCCTTCCCTGGCGGGACGAAAGATGGCCGCAGACGCTGCGGAGAGACAACAACGATGAGGTTTTACATGCGTAAAATTAAAGGGTTACGTTGGTATATGATCGCACTGGTGACGCTGGGCACCGTGCTGGGTTATCTGACTCGTAACACCGTAGCGGCGGCTGCGCCGACGCTGATGGAAGAGTTGCACATTTCAACCCAACAATATTCTTATATCATCGCCGCCTACTCCGCTGCATATACCGTTATGCAGCCGGTTGCCGGCTATGTGCTCGATGTGCTTGGCACCAAAATTGGCTACGCCTTCTTTGCTATCGCCTGGGCGGTATTCTGCGGTTCAACGGCGCTGGCAGGCAGCTGGGGCGGCCTGGCGCTGGCCCGAGGCGCGGTCGGCGCAGCGGAAGCGGCGATGATCCCTGCCGGTCTGAAAGCCAGCTCCGAATGGTTCCCGGCGAAAGAGCGTTCCATCGCCGTCGGCTATTTCAACGTCGGCTCTTCTATCGGCGCGATGATAGCTCCGCCGCTGGTGGTATGGGCGATTGTCATGCATAGCTGGCAGATGGCATTTATTATTTCCGGGGTACTGAGCTTCGCCTGGGCAATGGCCTGGCTGATTTTCTACAAACACCCGCGCGATCAGAAAAAACTCACCGATGAAGAACGTGACTACATCATCGGCGGCCAGGAATCTCAGCATCAGACTAACAACGCGAAGAAAATGTCGCCGTGGCAGATCCTGCGTAACCGTCAGTTCTGGGGTATTGCGCTGCCGCGCTTCCTCGCAGAACCGGCCTGGGGTACCTTCAACGCCTGGATCCCGCTGTTCATGTTTAAGGTTTACGGCTTTAACCTGAAAGAGATTGCTATGTTCGCCTGGATGCCAATGCTGTTCGCCGACCTCGGCTGCATCGTCGGCGGCTACCTGCCACCGCTGTTCCAGCGTTGGTTTGGCGTGAATCTTATCGTCTCACGTAAAATGGTCGTGACGATGGGCGCCCTGCTGATGATTGGTCCTGGCATGATTGGCCTGTTCACCAGCCCGTATGTGGCGATTGCGCTGCTGTGCGTCGGCGGTTTTGCTCACCAGGCCTTGTCCGGTGCGCTGATCACCCTCTCTTCCGACGTATTTGGCCGTAACGAAGTGGCGACCGCCAACGGTCTGACCGGGATGGCGGCATGGCTGGCGAGCACCATGTTCGCGCTGGTCGTCGGCGCACTGGCGGATACCATCGGCTTCAGCCCGCTGTTCGCGGTGCTGGCGGTCTTTGACCTGCTGGGCGCGCTGGTTATCTGGACGGTGCTGAAAAACAAATCGGCCGACGATGACTCGACGCCGCTCAATACCAGTAAACCGGTGACGCAAAGCTAGACTGCAAGATGATTTTGCACCGACTAAGCCGCCTTTTAAGGCGGCTTTTTTTGTGCCTTCCAGTGGTGGAAAGCGCGTAAAAGTGGTATAACAAATCGAATATTGTCGCCATCTTCCGGGAGCGAATATGGAAATCAGTGAACCGCGCCGTCTCTATCAGCAGCTTGCCGCTGAGCTAAAGACGCGTATCGAACAAGGCGTCTACCTTGTAGGGGATAAGCTGCCCGCAGAGCGCTTCATCGCCGATGAAAAAAGCGTCAGCCGCACCGTGGTTCGCGAAGCCATCATCATGCTGGAAGTCGAAGGCTATGTTGAAGTCCGCAAAGGCTCCGGCATCCACGTTATTTCCAACCACCCGAAATACCAACAGGTGGTGGATGAATCGCTGGAGTTCGCCAACTATGGTCCGTTTGAATTACTCCAGGCCCGTCAGTTGATTGAGAGCAATATCGCTGAATTCGCCGCGACTCAGGTGACCAAACAGGACATCATGAAGCTAATGGAAATTCAGGAGAAAGCCCGCAACGAGAAGTGCTTCCGTGATTCCGAATGGGACCTGCAGTTCCATGTCCAGGTCGCGCTGGCTACCCAGAACACCGCCCTTGCCGCCATCGTTGAAAAAATGTGGACCCAGCGGGTACACAACCCGTACTGGAAAAAACTGCACGACCACATCGACCTGCGCACCGTCGACAACTGGTGCGACGATCATGACCAAATCCTCAAGGCGTTAATTCGTAAAGACCCTCACGCGGCGAAGCTGGCGATGTGGCAGCATCTGGAAAATACCAAGCTGATGCTGTTTAACGAAACCAGCGATGACTTTGAATTCAATGCCGATCGCTACCTGTTTGCCGAAAATCCGGTGGTTCATCTCGATACCGCAGCGAACGGGGCAAAATAACGTATTATCCCCTCCACGGGCAGAACCCCTTTTTCTGCCCGCAAACCCGACAGGGTAAGCAAAGCATATATAGTGTCAGCCTGTGTAAATCCTCTCGCTACTCGTCCCCGCAACCCGCAAAATCAATCAGCAACAAACTGCAATTTCTCTGACGGAAACTCAGCTAGTTTGTTACAATTAGATGCATTTTGTCGTTCTGCATGTAAGTGTTTACTTACTGTTTAATCAAGGATCCGATCAGAACGTCTCAACAGCGGCCATACTCTAAAAAATAATCTAGTCGCTATGTATAAGACGTACCGTTAACCGATGTACCAGGAATCGTGAATGGAACTACTAACCCAATTACTGAATGCCTTATGGGCCCAGGATTACGAAACGCTCGCTAATCCCTCCATGATTGGCATGCTCTATTTTGTCTTATTTATGATTTTGTTCCTTGAGAACGGTTTACTGCCGGCGGCGTTTTTACCGGGTGATAGCCTGCTGGTGCTGGTCGGCGTTTTGATCGCCAAAGGGGCGATGGGCTTCCCGGAAACGCTACTGCTTTTGACGGCGGCGGCCAGCCTCGGCTGCTGGGTGAGCTACATCCAGGGACGCTGGCTGGGCAATACGCGGATCGTGCAAAACTGGCTATCGCATTTACCGTCGCATTATCACCAGCGAGCCCATCACCTGTTCCACAAGCACGGATTATCGGCGCTGCTGATTGGCCGCTTTATCGCCTTCGTACGTACCCTACTGCCAACGATTGCCGGTATCTCCGGTCTGAATAACGCGCGTTTCCAGTTCTTTAACTGGATGAGCGGTCTGCTGTGGGTGTTGATTCTTACCTCTCTCGGCTATCTGCTGGGTAAAACACCGGTATTCCTGAAGTATGAAGATCAGCTGATGTCGTGCCTGATGCTGCTGCCGGTTGCGCTGCTGGTCTTCGGTCTGATCGGCTCCCTGGTTGTACTGTGGAAGAAAAAACACAGCAGTCGGAGCTGAGCATGGTCATCAAACGTCCTTCCTGGCGCCAGCTGCGGTGGATGCTGGGCGGCTCACTGCTGCTTTGCGCCATCGTCTGGCTGTGGCTGACCGTCAGTCAGCATGAGTCCACTCTGGCCATCCGTCCCGTCAGCCAGGGCGTCGCCATGCCGGACGGTTTTTCCGTCTGGCATCATCTTGACGCCAACGGCATCCGTTTTAAGAGCATCACCCCGCAAAAAGACGGCCTGCTGATCAAATTCGATTCCAACGCCCAGGGCGCCGCGGCAAAAGAAGTATTGGGCCGGGCTCTGCCTCACGGTTATATTATTGCTCTGGTGGATGAAGAAAATTCTGCCACCGCCTGGTTATCCCGCCTGCGCGATGCTCCGCGCCGTTTTGGATAACGCGTCAAAAATTCCGAATCTTTTCGTACGGTTTGGTGATGTCCCGCTTTCGTGTCTATTATTAAGACTGCGGGAACCGCCTGGCTCGTATTGTTGACTGGATTGGGTATATCACCGATATCCCCTCACACAATGGAAGGTAGAATCCATGAAATACCGCATCGCACTATTACTGGCACTGACCTCACTTAGCGCCAGCGCCTTCGCAGCCTCTCCTTGTCAGGAAAAAGAACAGAGTATCCAACGGGAGATCAGCTATGCCGAAAAACACCATAATCAGCATCGCATTGACGGCCTGAACAGAGCGCTGCAGGAAGTTCGTGCTAACTGCAGCGACAGTAAGGTCAGGGCTGAACATCAGCAGAAAATCGCTAAACAGAAGGCCGAAGTTGCCGAACGTCAGCGCGATCTGAGCGAGGCGAAGCAGAAAGGCGATGCAGACAAAATTAGCAAACGGGAACGCAAACTGGATGAAGCGCAGCAGGAACTGAAAGCGCTTGAGTCACGCGATTATTAATTGGTAAACGCTACAGGAGAACAAGATGGCTAAAGATAACGTTGCAGAAGATCTACGCGCTGAGCTGAAAAATCTGGCTGATACGCTGGAAGAAGTTCTGAACTCCTCAACCGATAAATCAAAAGAAGAACTCGGCAAACTGCGTAGCAAAGCGGAAAGCGTGCTGAAAGACAGCCGTGTGCGTCTCAGCGACACCAGCGATGCCATCGTTAAGCAGACGCGTGAAACCGCTGCTCGCGCCGATGAGTACGTTCGCGAGAATCCGTGGACCGGCGTGGGTATTGGCGCAGCTGTCGGGCTGGTGGTCGGCGTACTGCTGTCGCGCCGTTAATTATGGCAAACTCTCAACACACGCAGGGCCCGGGACAGAGCGTATTCGGCATCGGCCAGCGGATCATTACGCTGCTGGTCGAAATGGTGGAAACGCGTTTGCGCCTGGTCGTCGTGGAGCTGGAAGAGGAGAAAGCGAACCTCTTCCAGCTGTTGCTGATGCTCGGGCTAACGCTGCTATTCGCCGCTTTTGGGCTGATGAGCCTGCTGGTACTGATCATCTGGGCCGTCGATCCGCAGTACCGCCTGCATGTGATGATCGCGACCACCAGCGTCCTGTTGCTCGCCTCATTGATAGGGGGAATTTGGACCCTCAGGAAAGCTCGCCGCTCCACGTTTTTACGTCATACCCGCGACGAGCTGGCGAACGATCGCGCGCTGCTTGAGGACGATCGTCGATGAGCGGCCAACAGGAACGCGACCAGCGAAAAGCGCTGCTGCTGCGCCAAATCCAGCAACAGCGGCTGGATTTGGCCGCCAGCCATCGTCACTGGCTGGAAGCCACCTCGCCTATCGATCGCGGCTGGCAAACGCTGAAACACCTGCGTTCATGGGCGATGGTCGGCAGCGGGGTAATGGCTATCTGGTCAGTACGCCATCCGCGCTTTTTAATCCGCTGGGGCAAACGCGGCCTCGGCATCTGGAGCACCTGGCGGATGGTCAAAGGGATTCTGCGTCAGTCCGCATCGCGTTAATTGCTCGCTCAGTGCGCCAGCGCGCTGAGCTCTTGTTCGCTTAAACCGGTGGTTTTACTGACCAGCGCGCTATCAACGCCGTTACGAAGCATCGCAAGAGCTATTTTACGCGTCGCCTGACGTTCGCCTTCTTCTCTACCTTCTTCACGACCCTGTTTTCTTCCCTTTGTGCGCCCACGCTCTTCAAACCATTCTGCTAATGTCATCAGTTGCTCCTTATGTTCAGGCATTCCCTGCGCCAGTTGACGAAAAAATCTGCCAGGGCTGGTCAAATGGCCGGAACGGGCAAGGATAAGATGCCTCTGGTGATAAAACAACCGATAGCCACGCACGCTGCGAGGCGCCTCGGAAAATATTTTCACCGATCGCACCAATTGCTCAGAAACTTTGAAAAAGAACTACAGTTTTCCTTGCTAACAATCCCCTCTCAAGCTCGCTAATATCCTCTCCATCGACAGCAAGCCCGCGTAACCACGCAGGATTGCTCTAAAAAACGAAATCGCCGCCCTTTGGGTTTTCTGGAGTAAGAAATGAAAAAATTAGAAGATGTTGGTGTACTGGTAGCGCGTATTCTGATGCCGATTCTGTTCATTACCGCTGGTTGGGGAAAAATCACCGGGTATGCAGGTACGCAGCAGTATATGGAAGCAATGGGTGTTCCGGGAGCGCTGCTGCCGCTGACTATTCTGCTTGAGTTTGGCGGCGGTCTGGCAATTCTGTTCGGTTTCCTGACTCGCACTACCGCGCTGTTCACCGCAGGCTTTACCCTGCTGACCGCATTCCTGTTCCACAGCAACTTTGCTGAAGGCGTGAACTCGCTGATGTTCATGAAAAACCTGACCATCGCTGGTGGTTATCTGCTGCTGGCCGTGACGGGTCCGGGCGCATTCAGCATCGACCGCGTGCTGAATAAAAAGTGGTAAGCACACTATACTGAGTAAAAATCTAAAAAAGCGAGGGGCTATCTCCTCGCTTTTGCTATCTGAAGGAGGAAGTAATGGGACAATTAGTCGACGGCGTCTGGCAAGATACCTGGTATGACACCAAATCCACCGGAGGACGGTTCAAGCGTTCCGTTTCAGCCTTCCGCAACTGGCTCACCGCCGATGGCGCGCCAGGCCCTGCGGGCGAAGGTGGCTTCGCCGCAGAGAAAGACCGCTATCATCTGTACGTTTCACTGGCCTGTCCGTGGGCCCATCGCACCCTGATTCTGCGCAAGTTGAAAGGATTAGAGCCCTTTATATCTGTCTCAGTGGTGAATCCACTGATGCTGGAAAACGGCTGGACCTTCGCCGACGATTTCCCGGATGCGACCGGCGACCAGCTCTATCATCATCAGTTCCTCTATCAGCTTTATCTGCAGGCCGATCCGCATTACACCGGCCGGGTGACCGTTCCGGTGCTGTGGGATAAAAAACAACAGACCATCGTCAGCAATGAGTCGGCTGAAATTATCCGCATGTTCAATACCGCGTTTGATGGCCTGGGGGCGCGTGCGGGCGACTATTATCCGCCGGCGTTGCGAGAAAAGATCGACGATCTGAATAGCTGGATCTACGACAACGTTAACAACGGGGTATATAAAGCCGGTTTCGCCACCAGCCAGCAGGCCTACGACGAAGCCGTTGACGCGCTGTTTACCTCGCTCGAACGCCTTGAGCAGATCCTCGGTCAGCACCGCTACCTGACCGGGAACCAGTTAACGGAAGCGGATATCCGCCTGTGGACAACGCTGGTCCGTTTCGACCCGGTCTATGTTACCCACTTTAAATGCGATAAGCGCCGTATCAGCGACTATCTCAACCTGTACGGTTTCCTGCGCGATATCTACCAGATGCCGGGGATTGCGGAAACGGTGAATTTCCCACATATCCGCAATCACTATTATCGCAGCCACAAAACCATCAACCCGACGGGGATCATCTCCGTGGGCCCGCAGCAGGATCTCAACGAACCGCACGGGCGGGATCGCTTTTCCCGCTGATCAATAAGGCGCCGAAAGGCGCCTTTTATTCAGATAACGGATATTTACCAGTTTGATATTCACGCCTATGATTATTTTGATCGCTTTAAAAACAAGTGATTAATGGTTAACTAAGGCGTGAGAAAATGGACTGGTATCTAAAAGTATTACGAAACTATATTGGCTTTGGCGGTCGCGCCCGGCGCAAAGAGTACTGGATGTTTATTCTGGTCAACATCATTCTCACCGCAGTGCTAAGCATCATTGATAAGATGCTCGGCTGGCAACGTGCTGGGGGTGAAGGCATCCTGACGACCATTTACGGCGTGCTGGTTTTTTTACCCTGGTGGGCGGTGCAGTTTCGTCGCCTGCATGACACCGACCGCTCGGCGTGGTGGCTACTGCTGCTGCTGATCCCGGTCATCGGCTGGCTGGTGATTTTGATTTTCAATTGTCAGAACGGCACGCCCGGCAACAATCGCTTTGGGCCAAATCCAAAACCCTACTCCTACTGATTTACGCGCTCCTCGCGGCGGAGGAGCGCATCTTCCCGTTATCTGCCGGTAAACAGTTTCGGGATCTCCCGCAGACACCAGGATTTGGCTTCGCCCATGCTGTCGCGTCGCCAGGCCATAATGATATCGATTTCGTTGGTATATTCAGGGCTTACGACCCGCAAGCGCCCTTCGGCAATATCCTTCTCAACCAACGGATACGGCATGGTTGCCACGCCAAGCCCCGCCAGCAGCGCCTGGCGTTTATCTTCAATAGTGCTGACGGTTAAACGCGGCTGCTTATCAAGCAGCTGCACCGTCAGAACAGGACGCTCGCGCGCGGTATCCGCCACCGCGACGCCGCGATATTTCACCCGCGTCACCTCAGAAAGCGGTTCTGGCTCCTGATGAATCGGGTGGTCCGGCGCGGCAACATAAACGCTTAACACCGAATAGAGCTTACGCGAGTTAATTTCTGACGATGAACGAAAATGCATATCCGGCGCGACGACAATATCAGCACGTCCCTGCTCCAGCCGTTCCCAGGCACCGGCCAGCACTTCGGTAATAATCGACAGCTGGGTATTGGATTTAGTCGCCAGTTTCTCAATCAGCGGAAACAGATCGGTGGTCGGAACCAAGGCTTCGGTCACGATGGTCAGGTGAGTTTCCCAGCCGCGCGACAGCGCTTCGGCATCGGTGGTCAGCTTGTCCGCCGCTTCCAGCAGCACGCGGCCGCGTTCCAGCAGCATGCGGCCAACGTTCGTAAATTTTGTGCGATGGCCGGAACGGTCAAACAACACCACATCCAGTTCTTCTTCCAGTTTTTGCATGGTGTAGCTTAGGGCTGAAGGCACACGCCCCAGCTCGTCAGCCGCAGCGGCAAAGCTCCCGCGTCGGTCTATTGCATCCATTACGCGTAACGCTTCCAGCGTTAATGCTCTCTCTTTCGCCATTTCGCTCTCATTCAGGAATTTTGAACATACCGGGCAGAATATCTGGCTAACAATACAGCGTCCATACCTTTACCATTGATTTAGTGTAAAGAGAGGTCAAGAAAATGATTACAACCCGAACAGCCAAACAATGCGGTCAAGCAGACTTCGGCTGGCTGCAGGCCCGCTACACCTTTTCCTTTGGCCACTACTTCGACCCTAAATTGCTGGGTTACGCCTCATTGCGCGTACTCAATCAAGAAGTGCTGGCGCCGGGCGCGTCATTTCAGCCACGTACCTACCCAAAGGTCGATATCCTGAATCTGATTCTGGAAGGTGAAGCGGAATACCGCGATAGCGACGGCAACCACATACAGGCAAAAGCTGGCGAAGCCCTGCTGCTCTCCACCCAACCGGGGGTCAGCTACAGCGAGCATAATCTCAGTAAAGAGCAGTCGTTGACGCGCATGCAGCTGTGGCTCGATGCCTGTCCGGAGCGCGAAAACCCGCTGGTACAGAAAATGATGGTTGGTGATTCACCGATTCAGCTATTAGCCTCACCGGACGGCAGCGGCGACAGTTTACAGCTGCGTCAGCAGGTGTGGATCCATCATCTGCAGCTGGCGAAGGGCGAAGAGATCAACGTTCAACTGCACGGCCCGCGCGCCTATCTGCAGTCGATTCACGGGACGGTACATGCCGTGGCAAAAAAGGAAGAGAAACAGGCATTAACCTGCGGCGATGGCGCGTTTATTCGTGACGAAGCTAACATTACCCTCGTCGCCGATACGCCGCTGCGCGCTTTGCTGATAGATTTACCGGTGTAACAAGGAAGCCCGGGAGTTTGTGAGTGAGCAAGAAAAAAAGCAAAAAGGCAAAATCGTTAGACCAGCCAGTCGCTGTGGAAACCATGAGCCCAATCGGCTTTGGCTATGAAGAGATGCTGAGTGAGCTGGAAGCCATCGTGGAAGATGCGCAAACGCGGTTGCAGGACGAAGATAACGCCGCCTGAAGAAATCGGCCCCATAGCGGGGCCGACTTTATTACTCGCTCAATGCCTGAGAGAGATCTTTTTTCACCTGAGTACGCTGTTCCGGTGTCAGTACCTGATTTACGCCGAAATAGTACTTCACGCGATAATAGCGCACCTGTTGCTCAACCTTGCTAAAGGCCGCCAGCTGATCTTTAACCGCTTTTTCATTCCACTTACCAGAATCGATCACGTCAAATAACACGCCATCTTTAATATCTTTCTGTGAAATCTGCTGGACGTTCTTTTCCATTTCCTGATGCAGGCTCTTAATTTTTGCGACCTGATCCTGGCTCAATTTTAAATGCTGAACGATAGGATCCTGAGCCGGCGCCGGCGCGGCGGTAACCTCAGCGGCCTGTGCCGCCATGGAGAACCCTGCGGCTACAGCCATCATTAATACCATCCGAGAAAGTTTGTTCATCTTGTTATCCTGAATAAGTACGTAGTGATAAGACGACCTATTATTCCCTGAACAATAATGACGATGTGTAAAAAAGCATGTTCACCAGTGTAAATATCCAGATAATATATTCACCAAATGAATTATATAAAATATAAAATTCTTCTTACTTATTGAATACGTGCTAAATCCGCTGATGTTAAATTAATATCCATGCGCGGTGCGGCCAGCAAGATATTATTTTCATCGAGCGCATTTTTGATATTTTCCAGAAAATCGAAATAGGTGTCCCAATACTCAGCATTTTTCACCCATACGCGAATGGTAAAGTTAAGCGAACCGGGCGCCAGCTCAATCAGGCGAACGGTGGTACCGCGAGAATGATCGATGCGCTTTTCATTATCGATGAGCGTCTGGATAACCTGTTTAACGTGCGATATTTGGCTATGACACGCTACGCCGAGCGTAAGATCGATGCGGCGATAGGGATGGCGGGAGTAGTTAACGATGCTATCGGCAATAATTTTACCGTTCGGGATAATGACTTCTTTATTATCTACAGTAAGCAGCGTCGTAGAAAAAACATGTACCGATTGCACCATCCCTGATACCGAACCAACCTGCACGAAATTACCCGCCCTGAATGGACGCAGAGTCACCAGCAGTACGCCAGCGGCAAAATTTGACAGCGAGCCCTGCAGCGCCAGGCCAATGGCCAGACCCGCCGCACCAATAACCGCGATGATGGAAGAAGTTTCAATCCCTACCCGGCCTAACGCGGCGATAATCGCAAAAGCCATGGTGATATAGCGCACCAGCGCGGCGAAGAAGTGGACGATTGTCGCATCTACGTTGCGTCGCAGCAGAATTTTCTCGAAGGTTTTGGCGAGGACTTTTGCAAGCATTCTCCCGATAAAAAGAATAATCAGCGCCGCCACGATATTCCAGGCAAACTGCATAATCGTCTCGCCATGACCAACCAGCCATGCTATTGCCGTTTTGAGTTGAGGGAATAACACTACATTTTTCACGTCCACCGCCCCTGTCTGGATAACACGTAAAACCTGCTATCCATTAAGCTGAATGATGACCGCTGCAAATGAGGGATTGAGATTAATGGATAGAAGATACATTTTCAAAGCGTGACAGTATCAACGAGCGCGGCCTGCAATGCAGCCAGAAAGCTGTTTAAAAGTGGATATCCGGCAATACAGACTTGCAATGGGCTGAAATAGAAAAACAAAAAAAGAATGAGATTGAGTTCCAGATAGTAAAAACCCCGCCGGAGCGGGGTTTTTACATTTAATAGGTGAAACTGACCGATAAGCCGTTTTCTTTCTGGTATAGCGTCGTGGACAGTCATTCATCTTTGTTCCAACCTCCAGATAGCAAAAACCCCGCCGGAGCGGGGTTTTTACATTAAAGAGGTGAAACTGACCGATAAGCCGCTTTCTTTCTGGTATAGCGTCGTGGGCAGTCATTCATCTTTGTTCCAACCTCCAGATAGCAAAAACCCCGCCGAGGCGGGGTTTTCTAAGGAGTGAAGCTGACCGATAAGCCGGGTTCTGTCGTGGACAGTCATTCATCTAGGCCAGCAATCGCTCACTGGCTCAAGCAGCCTACCCGGGTTCAGTACGGGCCGTACCTTATGAACCCCTATTTGGCCTTGCTCCGGGTGGAGTTTACCGTGCCGCGGACTGTTACCAGCCGCGCGGTGCGCTCTTACCGCACCCTTTCACCCTTACCTGATCCCGCTTGCGCGGGCCATCGGCGGTTTGCTCTCTGTTGCACTGGTCGTGGGCTGTGACACCCCCCAGGCGTTACCTGGCACCTTGCCCTATGGAGCCCGGACTTTCCTCCCCTCCGCCCGTCTCCCCCTAAGAGGACGACGACGAAGCGGCGACTGTCTGGTCAGCTTCGGCGCGAAGTATAGAGGGTTCGCGCGCCTTTGTCACCCCACACAACGCATTCCGATCGCCAGCGTCGCGGCAATATTTCGCGAAGCGCGATAAATATTGTCGAATGCGCCGCGGAATGCCTCTTCCAGCGAGCCGATGCTGGTCAGTACGCTGAACACCGCATCGATGCCATATTGATGTACCACGCCGACATCGCGGGTGAGGCTGCCGGCAATAGCAATCACCGGTTTATGGTATTTCTTCGCCACATTGGCTACGCCTACCGGTACTTTGCCGTTGATGCTCTGGCTATCGAGTCGCCCTTCGCCGGTTACCACCAGCGTGCAGTCGTGAATATGTTCTTCCAGGTTAAGCGCCGTCGTCACAATCTCAATCCCGCTGCGCAGTTCAGCCCCCAGAAAAGCCATTAGCGCGGCCCCCATTCCCCCCGCCGCTCCGGCGCCGGGAACATCTTTCACCTCCACGCGCAGCGATTTTTTGATAACCGAGGCGTAGTGGGCAAGATTATTATCAAGCTCGTCAATGAGCGCTTCGGTCGCCCCTTTTTGCGGGCCAAAAATGCGCGATGCCCCCTGTTCGCCAATCAACGGATTTGTCACGTCGCAAGCCACGCGAATAGCACAGTGTTTAAGACGTGGGTCCATGGACGAAACATCAATTGAATTCAGGCAGTTAAGGGAACCACCGCCATTACCGATGTCGCTGCCGTTGGCATCACAGAGCTTTGCGCCCAGCGCCTGCATCATTCCGGCGCCGCCGTCGTTGGTCGCGCTGCCGCCAATACCGATAATAATGCTGGTCGCGCCGTGCTCCAGCGCCTGTAAAATTAGCTCGCCGGTTCCGCGTGAAGTGGTGATCAGAGGATTACGTTTTTCAGGCGGCACCAGTGCCAGCCCGCTGGCCGCAGCCATCTCAATAAAGGCGGTTTTGCCGTCCCCGGACATGCCCCAGCGGGCATTCACTTTTTCCCCCAGCGGCCCGGTGACCAGCGCCGTATGCGCCGTACCCTGCGTGGCGGCAATCATGGCTTCAACCGTTCCCTCGCCGCCATCGGCAAGCGGAACAGAAACATATTGCGCATCGGGGAAAATTTCCCGAAATCCTTTTTCTATCGCCTGAGCTACCTCGCTGGCAGAAAGGCTTTCTTTATAAGAGTCTGGGGCAATTACGATTTTCATAGTTATGTCGCCTGACTGTGCCGCGCAAGGCAAGAATGACAGGGCGCGGGAACACGCCCTTCTTGTTAGCGAGTCACTTCCACTTTCGCCAGTTTTTCGTAGTAACACGCCAGAGCGCTATGGTCAGCGGTGCCCAGGCCATCCGCGCGCAGCGCCTGCATCATCTCCATCACCGCCGCCGTCAGCGGTAGCTGGGCGCCGACGCCGTGAGACGTATCCAGCGCATTGGCCAGATCTTTAATATGCAGATCGATACGGAAGCCCGGCTTGAAGTTGCGATCCATCACCATCGGCGCTTTAGCATCGAGCACGGTGCTACCTGCCAGGCCGCCGCGGATCGCCTGATAAACCAGCTCCGGGTTAACGCCGGCTTTGGTGGCCAGAGTTAACGCCTCCGACATTGCCGCGATGTTCAGCGCCACAATTACCTGGTTGGCCAACTTGGTGACGTTGCCTGCGCCAATCTCGCCGGTATGCACCACGGATCCCGCCATCGCTTTCATCAGGTCGTAGTATTTATCGAAAATCGCCTTGTCGCCGCCAACCATCACCGACAGGGTGCCGTCGATCGCTTTGGGTTCGCCGCCGCTCACCGGCGCATCCAGCATATCGATGCCTTTGGCCTTCAGCGCTTCGCTGATTTCGCGACTTGCCAGCGGCGCAATGGAGCTCATATCAATCACCACGGTGCCCGGTTTCGCGCCTTCGATAATGCCGTTTTCACCCAACGCAACGTCTTTCACGTGCGGAGAGTTTGGCAGCATGGTGATAATTACATCGCACTGCTCAGCAATGGCCTTAGCCGAGCTCGCAGTCTCTGCGCCCGCGGCAATCACGTCAGCAATGGCTTCAGGGTTACGGTCGGATACCACCAGCGAATAACCCGCCTTCAGCAAATTTTTGCTCATCGGCTTGCCCATGATGCCAAGACCAATAAAACCCACTTTGATTGTCATAATGTTCTCTCTCTTCATCCTGGTGATTATTTTTTAAAAGAATCAGCAAGTTTCTGGGTTGCTGAACGGAAGACGCCTAAATCGCTACCGACGGCGACGAAGGTCGCGCCCCACTCCAGATAGCGGCGCGCATCGGCTTCCACCGGTGCAAGAATGCCGCTCGGCTTACCGTGTTTCTTCGCGCTGGCGAAGATATGCTGGATGGCGCGCTGGACGTCAGGATGTGCGGCATTGCCCAGATGGCCTAATGCTGCGGCCAGGTCGCTCGGCCCCACGAAAAGGCCATCAACGCCCTCGGTCGCGGCGATCGCATCGACGTTGTCCACCCCGGTCTGGCTCTCAATTTGCACCAAAATGGCGATGTTGTTATTAGACTCAGTGAAGTAGTCCGCTACGGTGCCGAACATATTGCCGCGATGAGAAACGGAGACCCCGCGGATGCCTTCCGGCGGATAGCGGGTCGATGCTACCGCCTGCGCCGCCTGTTCAGCGGTTTCGACAAACGGCACGAGGAAGTTGTAGAAACCGATGTCCAGCATGCGCTTGATGATAATCGGTTCATTGGTCGGCACGCGGACCACCGGCGCGCTGTGGCTGCCCTTCAACGCCATCAGTTGCGGGATAAGTGTGGTCACATCATTCGGCGCATGCTCCGCGTCAAGCACCAGCCAGTCGAAACCAGCAAGCCCTAATACCTCGGTGCTAATCGGATTCGCCAGAGCGCACCAGCAGCCGATTTGTACCTGGTGGGCCGCCAGCGTGGCCTTAAATTTGTTCGGGAAAATTGCGTTATCCATGATTTTACCTTGGGTTAATCGTTGCTTACTTCTGCTGTTCTATACGTTTACTCTCGCCAACCACAAATATAATTTGCAGAATTAAATAGCGAACCGATGCCTATTTTCTTTTACCCTTGAACATTTAGATATTTTTCTGAAAAAGAATACTTTTATTATTTTTTAAGCGGACTATTTATTCTCATATTGAACACCGCAAAACATGACTCAGTATAATCATCCCACCGTGACCAGGCACTATGCATAATCACAATATAAGCGCTTTAATAATCATTTTAGTTATGCAAATGCCATAGGTTATGGGCGCTAATCCACAGTTCTTAGGATTGCCGTTCAATGCTGGCAACCGTCACCGCAAGCAGTGACCAAGATCACATTTTGCTGCTATAACTCCTGACATTCTGTATTTCATCATTCTGATAGGCACAAGCTGAATTAACGTTTTATTTTTATTATTAGCACCGTTCTGGAGAACACTGGACAATGGCTGAGATTGAGATTCGACAACAGTCGCCGACGGCGTTTTATATAAAAGTGCACCCTACCGATAATGTGGCGATTATTGTTAACGATCGCGGTTTACCCGCCGGAACGCGTTTTCCGGATGGCCTGACCCTCATTGAACATATCCCGCAAGGTCATAAAGTCGCCCTTGTCGATATTCCTGCCCATGGTGAAATCATCCGCTACGGCGAAGTGATTGGCTTCGCCGTTCGCGATATACCAAAGGGAAGCTGGATTGATGAGTCGTTGGTTGAGCTGCCGACCGCGCCGCCGCTGAACACCTTACCGCTGGCGACCAAAGTCCCGGAACCGCTGCCGCCGCTGGAAGGATACACTTTTGAAGGCTATCGCAATGCCGATGGCAGCGTGGGAACTAAGAATTTGCTGGGGATCAGCACCAGCGTGCACTGCGTCGCCGGTGTAGTGGATTATGTGGTCAAGATCATCGAACGCGACCTGCTGCCGAAATACCCCAACGTCGACGGAGTGGTCGGTCTAAACCATCTGTACGGCTGCGGCGTGGCGATTAACGCCCCGGCGGCGATCGTACCGATTCGCACCATCCACAATATCGCGCTGAACCCCAACTTTGGCGGTGAGGTGATGGTGATTGGTCTGGGCTGTGAAAAGCTACAGCCGGAACGTCTGCTGCAGGGAACCGAAGACGTGCAGCCGATCGCCGTCGATAGCGCAAGCGTAGTGCGTTTGCAGGACGAACAGCATGTCGGCTTTAAATCGATGGTCGATGATATTCTGCAGGTTGCCGAGCGCCACCTGGCCAAACTCAATGCTCGTCAGCGTGAGACCTGCCCGGCTTCGGACTTAGTGGTCGGTATGCAGTGCGGCGGCAGCGACGCCTTCTCCGGCGTGACCGCCAACCCGGCGGTGGGCTATGCCTCAGATCTGCTGGTACGCTGCGGCGCGACAGTGATGTTCTCGGAAGTGACCGAAGTGCGCGATGCTATCCATCTGTTAACCCCGCGCGCCATCAACGAAGAAGTTGGCAAGCGCCTGCTGGAAGAGATGGCCTGGTACGATAACTATCTGGAGCTGGGGAAAACCGACCGCAGCGCCAACCCGTCACCGGGTAATAAGAAAGGCGGTCTGGCCAACGTAGTGGAAAAAGCGCTGGGTTCAATTGCCAAATCAGGTAAAAGCGCCATCGTCGAAGTCCTTTCGCCGGGTCAGCGCCCGACGAAACGCGGGCTTATCTATGCGGCGACGCCGGCCAGCGATTTTGTCTGCGGCACTCAACAGGTGGCTTCCGGCATTACCGTGCAGGTATTCACCACCGGACGCGGCACCCCTTACGGCCTAATGGCGGTACCGGTGATTAAAATGGCGACCCGTACCGAGCTTGCCAACCGCTGGTACGACTTAATGGATATCAATGCCGGTACTATCGCGACCGGCGAAGAGACGATTGAGGAGGTTGGGCAGAAACTGTTCGAGTTCATTCTCGACGTCGCCAGCGGACGTAAGAAAACCTTCTCCGATCAATGGGGTCTGCATAACCAGCTGGCGGTGTTTAACCCGGCGCCGGTGACGTGACCCTAAAAGTCAGCGTCTATCGCCAGTCGGGTTATAGAGCATACCCCGGCTGGCAACTTACACCGAATTATGATTTGACGAGAATAACGTCAATCCCGCCCTTACGTAACCCCTCCAGACTTTCTTGCGGAATCCCGTCATCGACAATAATGATATCAATGCGCTGCGTATCGATGATTTTATGTAAACTGGAACGATTGAATTTACTGGAATCAGTCACAACGACGATACACTCCGCGACTTCGCACATTTTACGGTTCAGGCGGGCTTCATCCTCATTATGAGTGCTGATCCCACGTTCCAGATCTATCGCATCCACCCCGAGGAAAAGCATATCAAAGTGGTAGTTCTGCAAGGACTGCTCAGCCTGATCGCCATAGAATGACTGCGACTGGCGACGCAGGTGCCCCCCCGTCATCAGTAATTCTACGCCTTCAGCTTCTAACAACGCGTTGGCGACATTCATTCCATTAGTCATCGCGATAACATCGCTATGCTGTCGGAGCTGGCGCGCGATTTCACAGGTGGTAGTGCCTGAGTCGAGAATAATTCGGTGTCCCGGTTTTATCAGCTCAGCGGCGGCGCTGGCAATTTGGCGTTTGATGGCCGTATTAAGCGCGCTTTTATCTTCAACTGAAGGTTCAACGCCTGGAGTATGACTATCGCAAATCAGCGCGCCGCCGTATGCTCGCACCGCAATGCCCTGTTTTTCCAGAAACGCCAGATCGTTGCGTATCGTGACCGTCGATACACCATACGCCTCCGCCAGGTCATTAACCTGGACGCTTCCCTGCTGTCGCAACCGCTGGATGATCTGCTCACGCCTTTCACTTGTTCCCGCAATGCGCTTTTCGGCAGATGACTCGCTGCTGTTCATAACAATATCCTTGGCTGTATCTTTCGTTTCATTTCGTTTTGACTATTAACGCCTTTCTTTTAGCAGAATGCAAGCGCTATTGGCACGGCAAAAAAGGAACCACACCGTGCTGAAAGCTTTCATTATGTTTCTTTTGTGAAACAGATCGGAAAACTATTATCTTTCGTTTTATTTTTAAAGCACGCTGAAGCACTATAAAGCGAAACAAAACGAAAGATTAAATCGTTGATTTCTGACCTGGAGAGGAAAGTGAAACATCTTACACAATTGGTGGTGCGACACAAACAGGGTGAAGCGAATGGTATTTACGCGGTGTGCTCCGCGCATCCACTGGTACTGGAGTCCGCCATTCGTTTTGCCCAGGCAAACCATACGCCCCTGCTCGTTGAAGCGACCTCCAATCAGGTTGATCAGTTTGGCGGTTATACCGGTATGACCCCCGCTGATTTCTGCGGCTTTATCTATCATCTTACCGATACACTGGGGTTCCCCCGCGACGGGCTCATCCTCGGCGGCGATCATCTGGGGCCAAACCGCTGGCAACATCTTCCGGTCGCACAAGCCATGGCCCACGCCGACGATCTGATTAAAAGCTATGTCGCCGCCGGGTTTAAAAAAATCCACCTCGATTGCAGTATGTCATGCAAAGACGATCCCATTCCCTTAACCGATGACCTTGTCGCTGAACGCGCCGCAAGGCTGGCGAAAATCGCGGAAGAAACCTGTATTGCCCTGAAAGGCAAATCGGATCTCGTTTACGTTATCGGCACTGAGGTTCCCGTGCCCGGTGGCGCTCACGAAACCCTCAACACCCTACAAGTCACCACCCCGGATGCGGCTCGCGCCACTCTCGATGCACACAGGGTCGCCTTTACCAGTGTGGGGCTTGAGGGTATTTGGCCGCGAATTATCGCGCTCGTGGTACAGCCTGGCGTGGAATTCGATCATGCACAAGTCATTGATTACGAATCTGAAAAAGCAAAATCCCTCAGCGCTATGGTAGAAGACTATGCCACATTGCTCTTTGAAGCGCATTCCACGGATTATCAGACCCCGCATGCGCTACGCCAACTGGTAGTCGATCATTTCGCGATTTTGAAAGTCGGCCCGGCGTTGACTTTCGCGCTGCGTGAAGCGCTTTTCGCTTTAGCAGCGATTGAAGAAGAAATCGTACCGGCAAAATCCTGTTCGGGATTACGCATGGTACTGGAAAACGTCATGCTCGATCGTCCGGAATACTGGCAAAGCCACTACCACGGCGATGGCCACGCACGGCGGTTAGCACGCGGCTACAGCTATTCCGATCGCGTTCGCTACTACTGGCCGGACAGCCAGATAGACACCGCTTTAGCGCATCTGGTGCGCAATCTGGCCGATGAAGCCATTCCGCTTCCGCTCATTAGCCAGTATCTGCCTTTACAGTACGTAAAAGTTCGCGAGGGGGCGCTCAGCGCTACGCCGCATGAACTCATCATTAGCCACGTCCAGGACATCTTGCAGCAATACCATGACGCCTGTCAGGGCATGACATCTCATAACGGATAACAACGAAGAGGAAACGGCGATGCCAAATATTGTGTTAAGTCGCATTGATGAACGTTTAATCCACGGCCAGGTTGGCGTGCAGTGGGTCGGGTTCGCGGGGGCGAATCTGGTCCTGGTTGCTAATGACGAGGTTGCTGAAGATCCCGTACAACAGAACCTGATGGAGATGGTGCTGGCAGAGGGGATTGCCGTGCGCTTCTGGTCGTTGCAAAAAGTCATCGACAACATTCATCGCGCCGCCGATCGGCAAAAAATATTGCTGGTATGTAAATCGCCCGCCGATTTTCTGACGCTGGTTTCCGGCGGGGTGCCGGTATCGCGCATCAACGTCGGCAATATGCACTACGCCGACGGGAAACGACAAATTGCCAAAACCGTCTCTGTCGACGGCAATGATATTGCCGCCTTTAACGGTCTGAAATCCGCCGGCGTTGAGTGCTTCATTCAAGGAGTTCCGACAGAACCGGCAATGGATCTTTATAAACTGCTCTAAGGGGCTCGCCATGGAAATTTCGCTTTTTCAAGCCATTGCATTGGGTATCCTTGCCTTTATCGCCGGTCTGGATATGTTCAACGGTTTAACCCATATGCATCGTCCGGTGGTCCTTGGCCCCTTAGTGGGCCTGATCCTCGGCGATCTTCATACCGGTATATTAACCGGCGGCACGCTGGAGCTGGTGTGGATGGGTCTGGCGCCACTGGCTGGCGCGCAACCGCCGAACGTCATTATCGGGACCATTGTCGGCACCACCTTCGCTATTACCACCGGCGTTAAACCCGACGTCGCCGTCGGCGTTGCGGTCCCCTTCGCCGTCGCGGTTCAGATGGGGATAACGTTCCTTTTCTCAGTGATGTCAGGGGTTATGTCGCGCTGCGATCGCATGGCGGCAAATGCCGATACCCGCGGTATTGAGCGTGTGAATTACCTGGCGTTGCTGGCATTAGGTACCTTTTATTTTCTCTGTGCTTTTCTGCCTATCTACTTCGGCGCAGAACACGCCAAAACCGCAATAGATGTGCTCCCTGAGCGCCTAATCGATGGCCTTGGCGTCGCTGGCGGCATCATGCCGGCAATCGGTTTTGCCGTACTGCTAAAAATCATGATGAAAAACGTCTATATCCCCTATTTCATCATCGGGTTCGTCGCGGCGGCCTGGCTCAAGCTCCCGGTGTTAGCCATTGCTGCCGCCGCGCTGGCCATGGCGCTTATCGACCTGCTACGCAAATCTCCCGAACCGACTCAACCTGCTGCGCCTAAAGAGGAATTCGAAGATGGCATCTAATCAACACACGCTGCCCAACGTGGCCGAAAGCGAAACGACGCTGCTCACTGGCGTTAATGAAAACGTTTATGAAGATCAAAGCATTGGGGCCGACCTGACAAGAAAAGACATTAATCGGGTGGCCTGGCGTTCAATGCTATTACAGGCGTCCTTCAACTACGAACGTATGCAGGCTTCCGGCTGGCTGTACGGACTATTGCCGGCATTAAAGAAAATCCACACTAATCCGCGCGATCTGGCACGGGCAATGAAAGGACATATGGGCTTCTTTAATACCCATCCGTTCCTCGTGACCTTTGTCATCGGCATAATTCTGGCGATGGAGCGCTCGAAGCAGGACGTTAACAGTATCCAGAACACCAAAATCGCCGTTGGCGCGCCGCTCGGCGGTATCGGCGATGCTATGTTCTGGTTAACGCTATTGCCGATTTGCGGCGGCATTGGCGCCAGCCTGGCGCTACAAGGGTCGATTCTCGGCGCGGTTGTTTTTATCGTTCTGTTCAATGTGGTCCATCTCGGCCTGCGCTTCGGTCTGGCGCACTATGCCTACCGGATGGGGGTAGCGGCGATTCCGCTCATTAAAGCCAATACCAAAAAAGTCGGCCATGCCGCCTCTATCGTCGGGATGACGGTGATTGGCGCGCTGGTAGCGACTTATGTTCGTTTAAGCACAACGCTTGAAATCACTGCCGGCGATGCCGTGGTTAAACTGCAAACGGATGTCATCGATAAGCTGATGCCCGCCTTTTTACCGCTGGTTTATACCCTGGTGATGTTCTGGCTGGTGCGCCGCGGCTGGAGCCCGCTCCGCCTTATCGGCATCACCGTCGCGCTGGGCATTGTAGGTAAATTCTGTCACTTCCTGTAACGCTAAGAGGTTTTCGATGTTAGGAATCATTTTGACCGGGCATGGCGGATTTGCCAGCGGCATGGAAAAGGCAATGAAACAGATCCTTGGCGAACAGTCGCAATTCATTGCGATAGATTTTCCTGAATCCTCCACGACCGCCCTGCTGACCGCACAGCTGGAGCAGGCGGTAAACGAGCTGGATGGCGAAGAAGATATTGTTTTTCTGACTGATTTACTTGGCGGCACGCCATTTCGCGTCGCCTCCACGCTGGCGATGCAAAAACGCGGACGAGAAGTCATTACCGGCACTAACCTGCAGCTACTGCTAGAGATGGTGCTGGAACGAGAAGGATTAACCAGCGAAGCCTTTCGTCTTCAGGCACTGGAATGCGGTCATCGCGGGTTAACATGTCTGGTCGATGAGCTGGGACGCTGCCGGGAAGATCATGCTGTTGAGGAAGGTATATGAGCCGCATACTGCGCGCCAGGCGCTTACTCACAGAGCAAGGCTGGCTTGATGACCATCAGCTACGGTTTGAAAATGACGTTATCGTGGCGCTGGAGCCGATCCCCGCGGGTGTTCTCACTCGCGACGCCGAGCTGCTGTGTCCCGCATATATCGATATTCATGTCCACGGCGGCGCAGGCGTAGATGTCATGGATGACGCACCGGATACGTTAGACCTCCTTGCGAAACATAAAGCGCGTGAGGGGGTCGCCAACTGGTTGCCGACCACCGTCACCGCGCCTTTAGCGGAAATCCATGCGGCGCTGGAACGTATTGCGCGACGCGTTCACGCAGGCGGTCCGGGAGCGCAAATTCTTGGCAGCTATCTTGAAGGCCCCTACTTCACGCCGCCGCATAAAGGCGCCCATCCGGCACAATGGTTCAGAGAACTGGATCTTGCCGAATTCGATCGGTTGATTGCGGTTTCTCGCGAGACGCTACGCGTCGTCGCCCTTGCCCCGGAAAAAGAGGGGGCACTGCAGGCGATCCGTCATCTCAAACGGCAAGGCGTGCGGGTGATGCTGGGGCATAGTGCGGCAACCTGGGAACAAACCTGTTCCGCCTTCGATGCCGGTGCAGATGGCCTGGTGCATTGTTACAACGGCATGAGCGGTTTACATCATCGCGAACCTGGCATGGTCGGCGCTGGATTAACCGATAACCGCGTCTGGCTTGAACTTATTGCCGACGGTCATCACGTACATCCTGCGGCAATGCAGCTATGTTGCCGTTGCGCTGGAGATCGTATCGTGCTGATAACCGACGCTATGCAGGCGGCGGGTATGCCTGACGGTAATTACACCTTATGTGGCGAAAGGGTAGAAATGCGTGATGGGATCGTTCGTACCCTCAGCGGTAGCCTGGCGGGGAGTACCCTGTCACTGGATTCCGCCGTGCGCACCATCAGTTCATTACCCGGGATGACGGCTGAACGGGCTATACATATGGCTTCTCTACACCCGGCGCGTCTATTAGGGCTGGATCGGCAATTAGGATCGTTACAGCCGGGAAAAATGGCCGACATGATTGCAGTTGATAACGAGCTGCGGGTGGAAAACATTTGGATCCGCGGCGAAGCGTTTTCGCTTTAAGTCCACTTATCTCTTCTGGTCTGCAGCTTACCTGCAGACCTTTCTTTTCCTTTCTTTTTAGTTCACGGCACATCCAAATAAAAACCATATAATTTCAATTTATTACGTAAAAAATAACGCCAAAGCATCGCTATTTTCGTTTTATTGTTAATCACATCATTGAGCTTTCGATTTCTTTCGTGTAAATTTTAACACATTAAAAGCAAGTCAAAGTGAAACGAAACGAAAGGCTTGCATTAGCCCACACCGAAAGCGGAAATCATCACCATAAGGATTGCGTTATGTCAGAAAGATACACCCCTGCGCCATCAACCACTGGTACCTGGACCGAAGAAGAGATCCGCCAGCAACCAGGCAGCTGGATCCAATCTTTAAAGCATATCGATCGTTTACGAGCGGAGATTGACGGCTTTCTCACGCCGCTACTACGAAAAAACGATCTCCGTATCGTCCTTACCGGCGCTGGAACTTCAGCATTTATTGGCGACATCATTGCGCCATGGTTATCCCGTCATAGCGGTAAAAATTTTAGCGCCGTTCCAACTACCGATCTGGTGACCAATCCGATGGATTATCTGGATCCCGCTCATCCACTGCTGCTGGTCTCATTCGCCCGTTCAGGTAATAGCCCAGAGAGCGTGGCCGCAGTGAAATTGGCGAATCAGTTTGTTACAGAGTGTTATCACTTACCCATTACCTGCAACGAAGCAGGTAGCCTGTATCAAACCGCGCTGGATAGCGACAACGCTCTGCCGCTATTAATGCCGCCAGAAACTCACGATCGCGGCTTTGCGATGACCAGCAGTATTACCACCATGATGGCCAGCTGCCTTGCAGTGTTCGCACCCAACCTCATTAATAGCCATACATTCAGCGATGTCGCTGACTGCTGCCAGACGATTCTTAACTCGCTGCTCGATGTTAACGCTGGGGTTTTCGGCAACGAAGCGTGGAAAAGGATCGTTTACCTCGGTAGTGGCGGGCTACAGGGCGCTGCGCGCGAATCCGCCCTGAAAGTACTTGAGCTCACGGCAGGTAAGCTAACCGCGTTTTATGACTCGCCTACCGGCTTCCGTCACGGCCCTAAATCACTGGTGAATAACGAAACATTGGTGGTGATGTTTATCTCCAACCACCCTTATACCCGCCAGTACGATCTGGATCTTCTCGCTGAGTTGCGTCGCGATCGCCAGGCCATGCGGATAGTGGCCATCGCCGCAGGAACCGATCCTGTTATCGAGGCAGGCCCGCATATCATCATCCCGCCATCACGCCGTTTCAGCGATGTCGAACTGGCTTTCTGCTTCCTGATGTATGCCCAGATCTTCGCGCTTAACCAATCTCTCGCCGTGGGTAACACCCCGGATACGCCTTCCGCCAGCGGTACCGTTAATCGCGTCGTACAAGGTGTTGTTATTCATCCCTGGCAGGCTTAAAAGGAGCGCGCCATGAGCATTATTTCCACCAAATATCTTCTGCAGGATGCCCAGTGTAAAGGTTATGCGGTTCCTGCATTTAACATTCATAACGCCGAGACGATCCAGGCGATCCTTGAAACATGCAGTGAAATGCGATCGCCGGTGATCCTTGCCGGCACGCCGGGAACCTTTAAGCATATCGCGCTGGAGGAAATTTACGCGCTCTGCCATGCCTACTCCGCCACCTACGCGATGCCAATTGCGCTACATCTCGACCATCATGAATCGCTGGCGGATATTCGTCGTAAGGTTAATGCCGGGGTCCGCAGCGCGATGATCGATGGCAGCCATTTTCCGTTTGCAGAGAATGTGAAGCTGGTGAAATCGGTCGTCGATTATTGCCACGCGCTGGATTGCAGCGTTGAGGCAGAACTGGGACGGCTTGGCGGGATGGAAGACGATCTTAACGTTGATGCGGAAAGCGCATTTCTCACCGACCCGCAAGAGGCGGAACGCTTTGTCGAATTGACCGGTATCGACAGCCTCGCCGTGGCGATCGGTACCGCTCATGGGCTATATCAAAAAACGCCTAAAATCGATTTCCAACGGCTGGCAGAAATTCGGGAAGTGGTTGATGTCCCCCTGGTGCTGCATGGCGCAAGCGATGTACCGGATGACTATGTCCGCCGCGCTATCACACTGGGAATTTGCAAGGTCAATGTCGCCACAGAACTCAAAATCGCGTTCGCCGCCGCGGTGAAAACATGGTTTGCTGAAAACCCGCAAGGGAACGATCCGCGTTATTACATGCGTGTTGGCATGGATGCGATGAAAGAAATCGTGAAAAGTAAAATTAACGTATGCGGTTCCGCTAACCGACTATTACAGGCCGCAGAAGCCTGAACATCATACGATATTAAAACGCGTTAGCCCGATAGGGCTAACGTTATTGACCTCTGATAGAACGACAACAAGGATCTCTCTTATGAAAAAAGCGCTCACTGTTTCGTTACTGGCCCTGCTGATTTCTCAAGGCGCCGCCGCCGCTGAATACACATTAAATAACGCGTCGATGGCGCTTTCATTTAACGATGCGAACTCAGCAACGATGGTAAAAGATGAAAAATCCGCCCATCAGCTTTCACCGCAGGAACTGTTTTTTCTCACACTACCTGATGAAACCATCATCCACACCGCTGATTTTAAAATAAAGCACGTCGAGAAACATAATGATTCTATTGTCGTCGACTACACCCGCCCGGATTTTAATGTCACGGTTAAGATGAACTTGATAAAGGGAAACTACGCGAGTATTGATTACACTATCGCGGCGGTGGGCCAATCGAGAGACGTAGCGAAAATAACCTTTTTCCCAACTAAAAAACAATCTCAGGCACCCTATGTCGATGGCGCTATTAATAGTTCACCGATCGTTGCTGATTCCTTTTTTATACTGCCCGATAAACCTATCGTAAATACCTGGGCTTATGAGGCAACCACGAATCTGAATGTAGAATTAAAAACCGCTATCGACCCTGCCACACCGCTCAGCTATACGGCCTACTTCGGCACCTTTCCAGAAACCAATCAGCTTCGTCGCAGCGTAAACCTCTTTATTAATGCCGTGCGTCCCCGCCCCTATAAACCCTATCTGCACTATAACAGCTGGATGGATATCGGCTTCTTCACCACCTATAGCGAGCAGGATGTTCTACGCCGGATGGATGAGTGGAATAAGGAATTTATCACCGGACGCGGCGTCACATTAGATGCCTTTCTTCTGGATGATGGTTGGGACGATCGTACTGGCAGATGGCTCTTCGGCCCCGCTTTCAGCCAGGGGTTCAGTAAGGTTCGGGAAAAAGCAGCCAGCATGCAAAGTTCAGTGGGGCTGTGGCTTTCACCATGGGGTGGTTATAATAAGCCCAGAGATATCCGCGTCTCTCACGCCAAAGAGTATGGTTTTGAAACGGTTGATGGCAAATTCGCCCTATCCGGGCGACACTATTTCAATAACTTCAATCAACAGATTATTAAGCTGATTAAAGACGAACATATTACCTCTTTTAAGCTTGATGGTATGGGCAACGCGAATTCACATATTCCGGGTAGCCAGTTTGCTTCCGATTTTGATGCATCGATTGCCTTACTGCATAACATGCGCAGCGCCAATCCCGACCAATTTATTAATTTAACTACCGGGACCAATGCCAGTCCTTCCTGGCTTTTTTATGCCGACGCGATATGGCGCCAGGGCGACGATATCAATCTTTACGGGCCGGGGACGCCGGTGCAGCAATGGATGACCTATCGGGATGCCGAGACTTATCGTTCGATTGTGCGTAAAGGGCCGCTCTTCCCGCTTAACTCACTGATGTATCATGGTATTGTCAGTGCTGAAAATGCCTATTACGGGCTGGAAAAACCGCAAACCGATAGCGATTTTGCCGATCAGGTCTGGAGCTATTTCGCGACAGGTACGCAATTACAGGAGCTGTACATCACGCCGTCGCTACTTAACAAAGTGAAGTGGGACACCCTGGCGCAGGCGGCAAAATGGTCGAGAGCAAATGCCGACGTGCTGGTGGATACCCATTGGGTCGGCGGCGATCCTACCGCACTGGAAGTTTACGGCTGGGCCTCATGGAATAAAGATAAGGCGATATTAGGCCTGCGTAACCCATCAGATAAACCACAGCAATTTTATCTCGATCTCGCTAAAGCCTTCGAGATACCGCAGGGAGAGACGTCTCGCTTTACGTTAAAAAGCGTTTACGGCAGTAACGCGACATTCCCTGCTGACTATCAGCAAGCGGCTATTGTTACGCTACAACCCTTACAAACGCTGGTTTTCGAAGCGACGCCGGTAAAATAGCCAGCCGCGCCCGGTTACCCCCGGGCGCAGTGATTATCCCTGCTGCTCCAGCGCGTATTTATACAGCGCATTCTTTTTCACGCCGTGGATTTCCGCGGCCAGCGCGGCGGCTTTCTTCAGCGGCAGTTCCGCCTGCAGCAGCGCCAGAGTCCGCAGCGCGGCTGCCGGCAGCGCCTCTTCCTGGGCCTTAAAACCTTCGACGATCAGCACCATCTCGCCTTTGCGGCGATTTTCGTCTTCCTTCACCCATGCCACCAACTCGCTAATCGGCGCGCCGTGGATAGACTCCCAGGTTTTGGTCAGCTCGCGCGCCAACACCACGTAGCGGGATTCGCCCAGAACCGCGCAGATATCTTCCAGGCTCTCCACCAGGCGGTGCGTTGACTCATAGAAGATGAGAGTGCGCGGTTCTTCTTCCAGCGCCTTCAGGGTATCGCGGCGGCCTTTCGATTTCGCCGGCAGGAAACCTTCATAGCAGAAACGATCGGACGGCAAACCGGCGGCGCTCAGAGCGGCAATCGCTGCACAAGGACCCGGCAGCGGCACGACGCGGATATTGGCTTCACGGCAGGTGCGCACCAGATGGTAGCCGGGATCGTTAATCAGCGGCGTGCCGGCATCGGACACCAGCGCGATGTTCTGCCCCTCTTTTAATTTCGCTAAAAGTGTTTCGGCCTTTTGCTGCTCGTTATGGTCGTGAAGGGCAAATAAACGGGCGTTAATCGCAAAATGCTGCAGCAGCAAACCGGTATGACGGGTATCCTCAGCAGCAATTAAATCAACAGCTTGCAACACTTCCAGTGCGCGCTGCGTGATATCAGACAGATTCCCTATCGGAGTGGGCACAATATACAGTTGCCCCTGAGAATTATCCGCTGATTCGTGTTGTTTCATTGTCTCGTCCGTATTGCCGATTTAATATTGAGCATTGAGCCAAAAAAATATCACTGGATACATATGGTACCGTCAACATTTCTTCGTTCTAAGCCCGCGCGCTGTCTGCCCGTATTGCTGGCGACTCTTCTTTTTGCTGGCTGCGGCACCCACACGCAGGATCAAAGCACGGCGTTTATGCAGGGTACGTCGCAGGCCAACTCCAGTTTCTACCTACAGCAGATGCAGCAAAGCACGAATGATAGCAAGACCAACTGGCAATTACTCGCCATTCGTGCACTGCTGCAGGAAGGTAAGAAGCAGCAGGCTATCGACCTGTACAACCAACTGCCGTCGAACCTGAACAGCACGCAGGCCCGCGAACAGTCGCTGCTGGCGGTGGAAGTCAAACTGGCGCAAGGCGATTACCAGGGCGCGAAGGCATTGCTGAGCAAACTCGATCCTCTCAGTTTTGAAAAAAATCAGCAGCCGCGCTACTGGCAGGCGCAAATTGACGCCAGCCAGGGGCAGCCCTCTCTGTCCCTGCTGCGCGCGCTGATTGCCCAGCAGCCCCTACTAAGCCAGGCGAAGCAAAAACAACAAAATATCGACGCCACGTGGAAAGCGCTGACGGCGATGACTCCGCAGCAGGCCAACGCACTGGTGATTAATGCCGACGAAAACGTGCTGCAGGGCTGGTTGGATCTGCAGCGGATGTGGTTCGACAACCGTAACGATCCGGCAATGCTGAAAGCGGGCGTCAAAGACTGGCAAATCCGTTATCCGCAGAACCCGGGGGCGCAGATGCTGCCCACTGCGCTGGTGAATATGCAAAACTATAAACCGGCCTCGACCAATAAAATCGCCCTGCTGCTGCCTCTGAACGGCCAGGCGGCGATTTTCGGCCGCACTATCCAGCAGGGTTTTGAAGCGGCGAAGAATGGCGCCCCAGCGGTCCAGGGCAGCGCAGTGCCGGCGCAGGTCGCCCAGGCGGCGAATGTTGCCGGCAATAATGATGTGGTGAGCCCTTCGCAGGCGGAAGTCGGCGATCTCGCCGCCACCGGCAGCCAGGCCGATCCGGTGCAGGCGCCAGCGGAAACGCAGGCCGCGCCTGCCGCAAAACCAGCAGCCGCTCCGCTACCCGCCCCGGTTGCCGCAACGCCGGCAGCACAACCGGCAGCACAACCGGTGAACGCGCCAGCCGTGCAGCCGCAGCCCGAGGTAGCGACCACCAATCCTGCTGCTGAGCTGAAAATTTACGATACCACCAGCCAGCCGATGAGCCAGCTTCTGGCGCAGGTACAGCAGGACGGCGCCACCATCGTGGTTGGCCCGCTGTTGAAAGAAAACGTCGAAGAGGTGATGAAAAGCAACACCTCGCTGAACGTGCTCGCCCTTAACCAGCCGGGCAAAGTCGAGAACCGTCCGAACCTGTGCTACTTCGCGCTCTCCCCGGAAGATGAAGCCCGCGACGCAGCGCGTCATATTCACGATCAGGGCAAGCAAACGCCGTTACTACTGGTGCCGCGCGGCGCGCTTGGCGACCGCGTGGTCAGCGCTTTCGCCGACGAGTGGCTGAAACTGGGCGGCGGTACGGTGCTGCAGCAACGTCTGGGATCGACGGCGGAGCTGAAATCCGGCGTCAACGGCGGCGGCATCTCGCTGACCGGCAGCCCGGTATCGACGCTGCCCTCATCTGTAGATAGCTCGCTCGGCAGCCCAAGCGACGTTCCGGTCAGCAGCGGCGGCAGCATCGATGCCGCCTATATCGTCGCCACCCCGGAACAAATTGGTTATATCAAGCCGCTGATCGCGATGCGCAACGGCAGCCAGAGCAACGTCACCCTGTACGCCAGTTCCCGTAGCGCCCAGGGCACCTCCGGCCCGGATTTCCGTCTGGAGATGGAAGGCCTGCAATATAGCGAAATCCCGATGCTGGCCGGCAGTAACCCGGCGCTGATGCAGCAGGCGCTCTCCGCGGTGCGTAACGACTACTCGCTGGCGCGGCTGTACGCAATGGGCGCCGACGCCTGGTCGCTGGCGAATCATTTCGCGCAAATGCGCCAGAGCCCAGGTTACGAGCTGAACGGCAATACGGGCGATCTGACGGCTACGCCGGACTGCGTGATTAACAGGAAGTTATCATGGCTCAAGTACCAACAGGGACAAATCGTCGCAGCCAACTAAGTAAACAGACCGGCGACGCCTGGGAAAGCCAGGCGCGTCGGTGGTTAGAACGGCATGGACTGCGTTTTATCGCCGCCAACGCCCGCGAGCGCGGCGGCGAGATCGACCTTATTATGCGCGACGGCGCGGTTATCGTGTTCGTCGAAGTGCGCTACCGGCGCAACGCCAGCTACGGCGATGCCGCCGCCAGCGTCACGCCGCAAAAGCAACAACGCCTTCTCAAGGCCGCTCGCCTGTGGCTCTCCCGACAGAATGGGAGTTTTGATACTGTGGATTGCCGTTTCGATGTGGTAGCCTTCACCGGCAACGACATCCAATGGCTGAAAAACGCCTTTGGCGAATAGCGTATTATCAGATTTAAGGGATCCCGTGCTCGACAGAATTAAAGCCTGCTTTACCGAAAGCATTCAAACCCAAATCGCCGCCGCGGAAGCGCTCCCGGACGCCATCTCGCGCGCGGCTATGACGCTCGTTCAGTCGCTGCTTAACGGCAACAAAATCCTCTGTTGTGGTAATGGCACCTCCGCCGCCAACGCACAGCATTTTGCTGCCAGCATGATCAATCGTTTCGAAACAGAGCGCCCTGGTTTACCCGCCATTGCACTAAATACCGATAATGTGGTCTTAACCGCAATCGCCAACGATCGCCTGCATGATGAAATCTATGCTAAACAGGTGCGCGCGCTGGGACACGCCGGCGACGTACTGCTGGCGATTTCTACGCGCGGCAATAGCCGGGATATCGTGAAAGCCGTGGAAGCGGCGGTCACCCGCGATATGACTATCGTGGCGTTAACCGGTTACGACGGCGGCGAGCTGGCTGGCCTGTTAGGTCAGCAGGACGTTGAAATCCGCATTCCTTCACACCGCAGCGCGCGGATCCAGGAAATGCACATGCTCACCGTCAATTGTCTGTGCGATTTGATTGATAACACGCTTTTTCCACACCAGGACGAATAAGGAGAACACATGAAGGCTCTCTCGCCCCTCGCCATCCTGCTTTCTGCGCTACTGCTACAGGGCTGCGTCGCCGCAGCGGTAGTCGGTACGGCAGCCGTCGGCACCAAAGCGGCAACGGACCCACGTACGGTCGGTACGCAGGTTGATGACAGCACCCTGGAGCTACGCGTTAACAGCGCCTTAGGGAAAGATGAACAGATTAAGAAAGAAGCGCGTATTAACGTCACCGCTTATCAGGGCAAGGTCCTGCTGACCGGCCAGTCGCCGACCGCCGATCTCTCCTCACGCGCCAAACAAATCGCGATGGGGGTTGAAGGGACTACCGAAGTCTTCAATGAAGTGCGTCAAGGCCAGCCGATTGGCTTAGGCACCGCGTCGTCGGATACCTGGATCACCACCAAAGTTCGTTCCCAACTGCTGGGCAGCGATCAGGTGAAGTCTTCCAATGTGAAAGTGACGACCGAAAATAGCGAAGTGTTCCTGATGGGCCTTGTCACCGACCGCGAAGGCCGCGCGGCGGCGGATATCGCCAGCCGGGTTAGCGGCGTGAGCCGCGTCACCACCGCGTTTACCTATATTAAATAAACGCCCTGTATCCGTTGTAGATACTGTTATCGGTTGGCAACTTTTTTAAGGGGTTTTCCCGGACGCGGCGCGTTGCGCCTTCTCCGGGCTACCAAATCGCAAAGCGCTGTAGCCCCGGTAAGCGACAGCGCCACCGGGGGGATTTTGAGGCCACCAACACCGGCAGTATAAATTAACGACAGTCCGCACGGACCGTAGGCCGGGTAAGGCGTAGCCGCCACCCGGCACAAAATCCGGCGCCGGGGCCACAGCCCCGCTCCGGATAAATTACACCAGCGCCAGCGCGCCGACGATCGCCCCGCACAACGCCACCAGCCCGCCGGTTAGCCACAGCGCTTTAGCCGGAAACGCCTTACGCAACATAACCAGCGACGGCACGCTCACCGCCGGCAACGTAATCAGCAGCGCCAGCGCCGGCGCGGTGCCCATCCCAGCCAGCATCATCGTCTGCACAATCGGGATTTCCGCCGCCGTCGGGATAACGAACAGGCAACCGGCTATCGCCATTGCGATCACCCAGAACAGCGTGTTATCGACCGCGCCCTCGGCGTGCGGGAACAGCCAGACCCGCGCCGCGCCCAGTACCAGCACCGCGAGGATGTAAACCGGGATCGTACTCCAGAACAGCGACCACAGCGCGCGTAGCCAGCGGCTGATAAAACTGCCCTCATCGCGCTGCAGTTGGCTAACGTCTTCTGCCGCTACCGGCTGCGTCGCCGCCTCTTTTACCCATTTTTGCACCAGCGTCGCCACCACCAGCACCGTCGCCAGCCCGGCCACCAGCCGGATCAGAGCAAACTGCCAGCCGAGCACGAAACCCATAAAGACCAGCGTTGCCGGGTTCAGCAGCGGGTTGCCCATCCAGAACGCCAGCGCTCCGCCCATCGACACCTGCTGTTTACGCATACCGGCGGCGACCGGCGCGGCGCAGCAGGTACACATCATCCCCGGCAGCGAAAAAATCGCTCCCAGCAACGTGCCCTGAAAACGAGATTGCCCAAGCGTCCTCTGCAGCCAGTCGCGTGGGATCAACACCTGAATAAGCGAACCAAGCAGCACGCCGAGCACCGCCGCTTTCCAGACCGCGAGGAAATAAACCATCGCGTAATCCCATGCCGCCTGCAACGGGTTTACATCAGCCTGCGCGAGAATAGATTTACCGATACTGTGGGTTTCGGCGGCCGTAAAGGCTTTACCGTAATACGGCTGCCATTTGACGTACCACAGACCAACGATAACGACGAGAAAGAACAGCGCGGGTTTCCACCATTGAAATGGTGATGCCGCCTGAGATGAAGACTGACCAGCCATAGCATTCCCCAGGGAGAAGTGATAACAAATAAGGAGGTGAATACTACGCCTGCCGTCCAAATTTGAAAATGGTTAATCCGCCTGCCGGGCAGCGCGCTCCCGTAGCTGAGACGAGGTCAGGATTTGGACGCCTTCATGGCTCGGCGCCAGCGCCTCCGCGAGCAGGGCAGTCGCTACATCGCGGGCCTGAATAGCTTTCCAGTCTCCAGGCAGAAAACGAAATAGCGGTGCAAAGAGCGTTTCATTGGCGCGTTTATGCTCCCGATCCCCCAGCAACATCGAAGGACGGGCAATGGTCAGCCGCGGCCAGTCCTGCGCCATCAGCGCCTCTTCCATTTCTCCTTTCACGCGGTTATAGAAGAAGGGCGAATGCGCATTAGCGCCCATCGCGCTGACCACCAGCATATGTTGCGCTCCGAGACGCTTCCCGACCAGCGCCGTATCTACCACCAGCGTATAGTCAGCATGCACAAACGCTTCTTTACTCCCCGCTTCCCGGCGCGTGGTGCCCAGGCAGCAGAAAACGATATCGACAGGATCAACCACCTGCGCCAGTGCATCGGTCAACTGCGGATCGTGTGGATTGAATACCCCCTCCGCCACAGCAAGGGGACGGCGCGTTGGCGCAGTAATCGCGCTAATGCCCGGCTCATTCTGTAGCAGGCGAAGTAAGTGCCCACCAACCAAACCAGTCGCGCCGGTTAGTAATACCTGACTGCAGAATTGTCTGCCTTGCACTTTGCCCCACATATTCCAGGCTTAATAGCTTACGAGGTAAGTATCCACCATCATCATGGAAATGCCTCATTCACTGCCAAAAGATCGGAGGAAGAATGAGTAAAAAGATTGCCGTACTAATCACCGACGACTTCGAAGATTCTGAATTCACCTCACCTGCCGAGGCCTTTAAACTTGCCGGGCATCAGGTCGTGACGATTGAGAAACAGGCAGGAAAAACGGTAAAAGGGAAACAAGGCGAGGCTGAAGTGGCGATCGACAAAGCAATAGATGACGTGACGCCGGCGCAGTTTGACGCGTTGTTGCTGCCTGGCGGCTATTCACCGGACCAGTTGCGGGGTGATGAGCGCTTCGTCACTTTTACTCGCGACTTCGTGAATAGCGGTAAGCCGGTCTTTGCCATCTGCCACGGCCCGCAGCTACTCATCAGCGCAGATGTCATTCGCGGGCGTAAACTCACGGCGGTTAAACCTATCGTGGTCGACGTAAAAAACGCCGGCGGTGAGTTTTACGATCAGGAAGTGGTGCTTGATAACGATCAGTTAGTCACCAGCCGAACCCCAGACGATCTGCCGGCGTTCAATCGCGAGGCGCTACGCCTGCTCGGGGCTTGAGTCGCGCAGCCAATATAGCTTTTTGCCAAAACCCAGCGTGTTGTCGGTAAATTTAAGCTCGTCGGGACGGATCTCCCACACCGGCGCCGACAGCATGCGGGCGACCGGGAAGCGCTTGACGTAGCGCTTGCGCATTTCAGCCTCTTCGTCACCGTGAAGGCGGCGGATCTCACCCTTAAACTGCACGCCGCGGATCAAGGCAACGGTCTTTGGCTGGCCGTTAACCGTCCCGGCAACCTTCGCGTGTTCGCCGGTCATCTGGCCGTGGCGGGTTTTTTCGTCGCTCAGCAGATAAAAGGCGACGTTATCCGGGTCGTAAACGTAAAACGCATTGGCGCACCACAGCTCGTCATCACGCGCGACGCACCAGGTGATGACGTGCTGTTTACCCAGCCAGCGGCTAATCGCGGCAAGCGTATCCATCTTTATTCTCCATTATGCTATGGTGCACACACCCTAACAGACTGACGTTATTACCGTGTGCTGGTTTCTCTATCTTATTCGAACCGCTGATAACCGCCTGTATACCGGCATTACCACCGATGTTCCGCGCCGCTTTCTTCAGCATCAGGAAGGCAAAGGAGCGAAAGCGCTGCGCGGCAAAGGCGAACTGGCGCTGGCGTTTAGTCAGAAAGTTGGTGACCACTCACTCGCTCTGCGGCTGGAGTATCGCATCAAGCAGCTAACGAAGCGCCAGAAAGAGCGCCTCGTTGCCGGGGATGGTTCGTTCGAGACCCTGCTGGAGGGGCTCAGAAGCGATTGAAATGATCGCTGTACTCGACCAGACCGTGTACGCCCTGCAGCGCGTCATCCGCCAGGCGATGTACCTGGAAGGCTTCAGCGGTGTCCGGCCAACGGCAGCGTAAATCGAACGCGGCGGCGGGTTCAAAGCCCAAACGGCCATACAGCGCCGGTTCGCCCAGCGTGACCACCGCGGCGTAGCCAAACTCATTTAATGAATCCAGCCCTTCGTAGACCAGCTGTCGGCCAATACCCTGGCCGCGATAGCTTTCATCTACCGCCAATGGCGCCAGACCGACCCACTGCAGCTCTTCGCCTTCGACGGTGACCGGGCTGAAGGCGACGTAGCCAACTACCTGGCCTTCATCGTCAGTGGCGACTAAGCCCAGCGTGATCAAACCATCTTCACGCAGATCGTGCACCAGCTTCGCTTCCGCGTCGCTGCCGAACGTACGGCGCAGCAGCGCGTCGATACCCGGCGCATCAATCCCAATTTCCACTCGAATCAGCATGCCTCACCTACCGATGTCTGTTCAGGTTTCTGCGGGCTCTTCAGGCCTGCTTCGACAAAATCCGCCATCTGCAGCAGCATGACGCGCAGTGCTTTCGGCATCTGCTCCAGCTCGATGGCATCCATCAGGTTCTTCACGTATAGACCCAGCTCGGTATCACCTTCAATCACCAGACGACGCTGGAAGAATAGCGTATCCGGATCCTGTTTACGCGCGGCAATCATCAACAGATCGCTGGCATCGGCGCTAAAGCTGACGTCGGCGTCAGCCTGCTGGCTGACCACCAGGCGACCGTCGACTACCGAGGTATACCACAGCAGGCCAATATCGCGCACATTAATACTTAACCAGCGACCTTCGAGAAACTCCAGTTCTCCATCCGCCAGCGCCTGGCGAAATTGCCAGCTCAATACTTGTTCCAGCACCTGGCGCTTGAGGGCAAAAGGCGCCAGCTTAACCGGCACGCTCATTAAAGACGGGCCAAAACGGACCAGCCGGGAACGCAGTTCATCCAACACAAGCTTCACTCCATGCATGCAATAGTTTCGCTATTGTGCCATATCAAATAAACGACATAGCGGCGTAAATCAACAAAATCGCGATGATGGCCGCCAGCTATTGAGCCCACCAATACGCTTTTAACTGCCTCAAATCAAAAATTGTCACCAGAAGGTTAACTAAAATCCCAGCTCGTTAACCATTTTGCGTCCCTGACCGGCCGCGTTTTTCAGGAAAAATTATGGAGCTGCTCTGCCCCGCCGGTAACATCCCGGCACTTAAGGCGGCCATCGAAAACGGCGCCGATGCCGTCTATATCGGGCTGAAAGATGACACCAATGCCCGCCACTTTGCCGGCCTTAATTTCACCGAAAAGAAATTACAGGAAGCCGTCAGCTTTGTGCACCAGCATCGCCGCAAGCTACATATCGCGATTAACACCTTCGCCCATCCCGACGGTTATGCCCGTTGGCAGCGTGCTGTGGATATGGCCGCGCAATTGGGCGCCGACGCGCTCATCCTCGCCGATATCGCCATGCTGGAGTACGCTGCGGAACGCTATCCGCACATTGAACGTCACGTTTCAGTGCAGGCGTCCGCCACTAACGAAGAGGCGATACGTTTTTATCACCGCAACTTTGACGTCGCCCGCGTCGTACTACCGCGGGTGTTATCCATTCACCAGGTGAAACAGTTAGCGCGCGCCACGCCGGTTCCACTGGAAGTCTTCGCCTTCGGTAGCTTATGCATCATGGCGGAAGGCCGCTGCTATCTCTCGTCGTATCTCACCGGCGAATCGCCAAATACCGTCGGCGCCTGTTCGCCCGCGCGCTTCGTCCGCTGGCAGCAAACGCCGCAGGGGCTGGAGTCACGCCTTAACGAAGTGCTGATCGATCGCTATCAGGATGGCGAGAATGCCGGTTATCCGACGCTGTGCAAAGGCCGCTACCTGGTCGACGGCGAGCGCTACCACGCGCTGGAAGAACCCACCAGCCTCAACACCCTGGAACTGTTGCCAGAACTGATGGCCGCCAATATCGCTTCGGTAAAAATTGAAGGCCGCCAGCGCAGCCCGGCATACGTCACCCAGGTAGCGAAAGTCTGGCGTCAGGCGATCGATCGCTGTAAAGCCGATCCGCAGAACTTCGTGCCGCAATCTGCATGGATGGAAACCCTTGGTTCGATGTCCGAAGGAACGCAAACCACCCTTGGCGCCTATCACCGTAAATGGCAGTGAGAAACATGAAATATTCATTAGGGCCGGTGCTGTACTACTGGCCAAAAGAGACGCTGGCAGATTTTTACCAGCAGGCGGCAAACTGTAGCGCTGACACCATTTATCTGGGCGAAGCGGTATGCAGCAAGCGCCGCGCGACCAAAGTCGGCGATTGGATCGAAATGGCGAAAGCGTTGGCCGGTAGCGGCAAGCAGGTGGTGCTCTCCACCCTCGCGCTGGTGCAGGCCTCATCCGAACTGGGCGAGCTGAAGCGCTATGTCGAGAACGGCGAATTCCTGATTGAAGCCAGCGACCTCGGCGTGGTCAATCTCTGTGCCGAACGCAAGCTGCCCTTCGTCGCCGGTCATGCGCTGAACTGCTACAACGCCGTCACCCTGCGCCTGCTGCTGAAGCAGGGCATGGTGCGCTGGTGCATGCCGGTGGAGCTTTCCCGCGACTGGCTGGCTAATTTACTGACTCAGTGCGAAGAGCTGGGTATTCGCAACCAGTTTGAAGTCGAAGTGCTGAGCTACGGCCATCTGCCGCTGGCCTATTCCGCGCGCTGCTTTACCGCCCGCTCGGAAGACCGGCCAAAAGACGAATGCGAAACCTGCTGCATCAAGTACCCAACCGGGCGCAGCATGCTGTCGCAGGAGAACCAGCAGGTGTTTGTGCTTAACGGCATTCAGACGATGAGCGGCTACGTCTATAACCTTGGCAACGAGTTAACCTCGATGCACGGTCTGGTGGATATGGTGCGCCTGTCGCCGATGGGCAGCGAGACCTTCGCCATGCTCGACGCCTTCCGCGCCAACGAAAATGGCGCTGCGCCGCTGGATCTCACCGCTAACAGCGATTGCAACGGCTACTGGAAACGGCTGGCCGGGCTGGAGCTGCAGGCGTAAGGTGAAGCGTAAAAGCTCACTTTGTTAACAACGGTTATTAATTTTTAATGCACTATTAAAAGATTCACCGTCGACAAAGTGAGCTGTTATGACTGATAAAACCATTCCGTTCTCGGTGCTCGATCTGGCGCCGATCCCGCAGGGATCTTCTGCTAAAGAAGCCTTTTCCCATTCTCTTGCTCTCGCCCAACTGGCGGAATCCCGCGGCTACCACCGTTACTGGCTGGCGGAGCATCATAATATGGTGGGCATTGCCAGCGCGGCGACCTCGGTGTTGATTGGCTATCTTGCCGCCAATACCACCACCCTGCATCTGGGATCCGGAGGCGTAATGTTGCCAAACCACTCGCCGCTGGTGATCGCCGAACAGTTCGGCACCCTGAATACGCTGTATCCCGGACGTATCGATCTCGGCCTTGGCCGCGCGCCGGGCAGCGATCAGCCGACCATGCGCGCGCTGCGTCGCCATATGAGCGGCGATGTCGATAATTTCCCGCGCGATGTGGCGGAGTTGGTGGACTGGTTTGACGCCCGCGAGGCTAATCCGCAGGTGCGCCCGGTTCCCGGCTATGGCGAACGAATTCCGGTGTGGCTGCTGGGCTCAAGCCTATACAGCGCGCAGCTGGCGGCGCAGCTTGGTCTGCCGTTTGCCTTCGCCTCTCACTTCGCGCCGGACATGCTATTCCAGGCGCTGCATCTGTACCGCAGCAACTTCAAACCTTCGGCGCGGCTCGAAAAACCGTACGCGATGGTATGTATCAATATTATCGCCGCCGATAGTAATCGCGATGCGGAGTTCCTCTTTACCTCGATGCAGCAGGCCTTCGTTAAGCTGCGCCGCGGCGAAACCGGGCAGTTGCCGCCGCCGGTGGAAAATATGCATCAACTGTGGTCAGCGTCCGAGCAGTATGGTGTACAGCAAGCATTGAGCATGTCGTTGGTTGGCGATAAGACCAAAGTTCGCCATGGGTTAGCGTCGATTCTTCGCGAAACGGAAGCGGACGAAATCATGGTTAACGGCCAGATCTTCGACCACCAGGCACGCCTGCATTCGTTTGATTTAGCGAGGCAGGTGAAAGAGGAATTGTTAGGTTAGCGACGTGGTAAGCCCGGTGCGCGTCACGCCACCGGGCAATGCGGTTATTGATAAACCGGCAACAGATTAAAGCTCGACAGGAAATGCACCACCGCGTTGCCAAGCCCGAACAACAGGATCAGCGCAATCATCGGTTTTCCGCCCCAAACGCGGAACTGTGGGCTGCCGAAGCGTTTACGCGAAGCGCGAGCCAGCAGCGCCGGCACAATCGCCGCCCATACCGTAGCCGCCAGGCCGGCATAGCCGATGGCGTAAAGGAAACCATCTGGTTTCACCAGCCCACCGATCATCGGCGGGATAAAGGTCAACAGCGCGGTTTTAAAGCGTCCCATCGCGCTATCGTCAAAGCCAAACAGATCAGCGAGATAATCGAACAGCCCCAGCGTCACGCCGAGGAAGGAACTGGCGACGGCAAAGTTGGAGAACACCACCAGCAGCAGATCCAGACCGCGGCTATTCAGCACGCCGCTCAGCGCCTGCACCAGCACATCAATGTTACCGCCCTTCTGGGCGATACCGATAAACTGCGGACGAGGGATATTCCCCATCGTCACCAGCAACCAGACCACATACAGACCCAGCGCCAGTAGCGTACCGTAAATCAGACAGCGGGTAATGGTGCGCGGATCCTTACCATAATATTTCATCAGGCTCGGCACGTTACCGTGATAGCCAAACGAGGCCAGGCAGAACGGCAGCGTCATCAGCAGGTATGGCGCATAGGAGGCATTCTTCTCCACGACGTTAAACAGCGTCGTCGGCTCAACGTGCCCCAGCAGGCTGCCGAAGGTCAGGAAGAAGGTAATCACCTTAGCGCCCAGTACGATAGCCGTCATGCGGCTCACCGCTTTCGTGCTCATCCAGACGATAAAGGCCACCAGCAGTGCAAAGCCGAAGCCCGCCGCGCGCGCCGGTACGTTCAGCGACATTTCACTGAAGGTGTGGTGCAGGATCGAACCGCTCGCCGAAATATAGGCGTAGGTCAGGATATACAGCACAAAGGCGATCGACACGCCGTTCACCAGGTTCCAGCCTTTGCCGAGCAGGTCTTTGGTAATGGTGTCGAAACTGGAGCCAATCCGGTAATTAAGGTTGGCTTCCAGAATCATCAAACCGGAGTGCAGCATGCAGAACCAGGTAAAAACCAACGCCGCCAGCGACCAGAAAAACCACGCGCCGGACATGACCACCGGCAGCGAGAACATGCCCGCGCCAATAATTGTGCCGCCGATAATCACCACGCCGCCAAATAAAGACGGTCGGGTGGCCGTAGTGGTTAGTGTCGCCATTTGCCGAAATCTCCAGTCGAAAATACTTCGCTCACGTTGAGCATGACGCACTGTACCAGTACACGAGTACAAAAGAAATAAAAAAAGCCCCAATCATGACGATCGGGGCTGTATTATTTACTTTACGCTAACGGATTGCGCTTATTACGCATCGCCACCGAAACGACGACGACCCGCGGAATCATCACGGCGCGGCGCGGAAGCATCGTCACGACGCGGCGCGCGGCCGCCTTCACGACGTTCGCCGCTGAAACGACGACCTTCACCACGACCGCCTTCACGACGTTCGCCACCGAAGCTACGACCGCCTTCACGACGCTCGCCGCCGAAGCCACGACCGCCTTCACGACGCTCGCCGCCGCCACGACGTTCGGTGCGCGGCTGCGCATCGCCCAGCAGCTGCATGTTCATCGGCTTGTTCAGGATGCGGGTACGAGTAAAGTGCTGCAGCACTTCGCCCGGCATACCTTTCGGCAGTTCGATGGTAGAGTGAGAACCGAACAGCTTGATGTTGCCGATGTAGCGGCTGCTGATGTCGCCTTCGTTAGCGATCGCGCCAACGATATGACGAACTTCAACGCCGTCATCACGGCCCACTTCAATGCGGTACAGTTCCATTTCACCCACGTCACGACGCTCACGCTTCGGACGATCTTCACGATCGCCGCGCGGGCCGCGGTCATTACGGTCGCCACGACGTTCGAAACGGTCATCACGATCGCGGAATTCACGACGCGGACGCATCGGCGCATCCGGCGGAACGATCAGAGAACGTTCGCCCTGGGCCATTTTCAGCAGCGCAGCGGCCAGCGTTTCCACGTCCAGCTCTTCGCCTTCCGCGGTCGGCTGGATTTTAGCCAGCAGCGCACGGTACTGGTCCAGATCGCTGCTTTCCAGCTGCTGCTGAACCTTAGCGGCGAATTTCTCCAGACGACGTTTGCCCAGCAGTTCTGCGTTCGGCAGTTCTACTTCAGGGATCGTCAACTTCATCGTACGTTCGATGTTACGCAGCAGGCGACGCTCACGGTTCTCAACGAACAGCAGCGCGCGACCCGCACGACCCGCACGACCGGTACGGCCGATACGGTGAACGTAAGATTCGGAATCCATCGGGATGTCATAGTTAACAACCAGGCTGATACGCTCAACGTCCAGGCCACGGGCCGCAACGTCGGTGGCGATCAAGATATCCAGACGACCGTCTTTCAGGCGCTCCAGAGTCTGCTCACGCAGCGCCTGGTTCATATCGCCGTTCAGCGCGGCGCTGTTATAGCCGCTACGCTCCAGCGCTTCTGCCACTTCCAGGGTCGCGTTTTTGGTACGCACGAAGATAATCGCCGCATCAAAGTCTTCCGCTTCCAGGAAACGCACCAGCGCTTCGTTTTTACGCATGCCGTAAGCAGTCCAGTAGCTCTGGCTGATGTCCGGGCGCGTGGTGACGCTGGACTGAATGCGCACTTCCTGCGGCTCTTTCATGAAGCGGCGGGTAATGCGACGAATCGCTTCCGGCATCGTGGCGGAGAACAGAGCGGTCTGATGACCTTCCGGGATCTGCGCCATGATAGTTTCTACGTCTTCGATAAAGCCCATGCGCAGCATTTCATCTGCTTCGTCCAGTACCAGACCGCTCAGTTTAGAGAGATCCAGCGTACCGCGCTTCAGGTGGTCCAGCAGACGACCCGGGGTACCGACAACGATCTGCGGCCCCTGACGCAGGGCGCGCAGCTGCACGTCATAACGCTGGCCGCCGTACAGGGCAACCACGTTTACGCCGCGCATATGTTTAGAGAATTCCGTCATTGCTTCAGCAACCTGTACCGCCAGTTCGCGGGTCGGCGCCAGCACCAGAATCTGCGGTGCTCTCAGCTCAGGATCGATGTTGTTCAGCAGCGGTAAAGAGAACGCTGCGGTCTTACCACTACCGGTCTGGGCCATACCCAGAACGTCGCGGCCGTCCAGCAGATGCGGAATGCACTCAGCCTGGATCGGAGATGGTTTTTCGTAACCCAGATCGTTAAGCGCTTCAAGGATAGGAGCCTTCAGGCCCAGATCTGCAAAAGTGGTTTCGAATTCAGCCATGTAGTACGTGTGCCTCAAAATTAATGGCGGCCAGTCTACATAACTCATCGTGAAAATTTAGAGTAATTTTCATTGAAAAGTGTGAACCGGCTCAAAGTAGGTGTATTAACGAACAACAACGCCCTCACCCGCGAAGGTGATGGCAATCAAAAAAAGGGCTGATGAGTGTTCGTCAGCTATTGCTGGTCCGATTCTGCCAGGTCATCTTGCTCCTGGCCCAAGAGCGATAATTCCAACAATGCGTATCGGTGCTCAACGTAGTTATGAACGTTGTTAGCGACCGCCAGTTTGAACAGTGCCGTAGCGCTGTCCTTGTCCCCCAGACTTAGGTAGTACTTACCTAAATAGAAGTTGGTTTCACTGAGATGCTCAGCGAGCGAGGTGTTATCCGTTGCGTCTGCCTTCAGACGGGTCATCAGCTCTTTTTCGCTAATGTCGCCAAGGTAGAACTCGACAATGTTCCATCCCCATTGCTCTTTGTCCGACTTGTTGAAGCGCTGTTTCAGTGCTTCAAGCGCCTGCTTCTCATCAAGCTTACGCTCGGCGAGGTATAACCACAGACTGCGGAAAGGATCATTGGGATCGTCTTGATAAAACGCCAGCAGATCATCTTGCGCTAACTTAGCACGGCCACCGTAATACAGAGCGATGCCGCGGTTTAAGTGCGCGTAGTTGTAAGTTGGATCAAGCTCAAGTACAGAATCAAACGCTTCATAGGCAGCATCAAAATTGCCTGCCTGCGTTAAATAAATGCCTAAGTAATTGAATACTTCAGGCATATCGGGTCGGATTGCCAGCGCTTGTGAAAAATCATTTCGCGCTAATGCCCTCAGACCGAGACTATCATACAACACTCCGCGCTCATATAAAAGCTGTGCGCGTTCGTCATCGGTTAAAGCCCGACTGGCAAGAATTTGTTCCATGCGCGCCAGAATCACTTCTTGCTGCAAAGTCGGTTGCAATGGTACCGCGAGGACGGCGTCCTTACGCCAGGCAGAGTTGCTGCATCCTGCCAGCGTGAGAGCTGTCGCCACGAAACACCAGCGCAGAAAAGGCTTCATTTCCCACTCCCGAAGACAACGATTGGATGAACGTCCAGTTCCCCGGCTGCAAAAAGGCATCCTGCCCGGAATAGACCCTCCGCCGAAGCGGAGGGCAATCGGCAACCTTACTCGCCCTGCTCTGCGGCCGGAGCTTCCGGCGCGTTAGCTGGCTGAGCCTGCTCAGTTGCTTCTTTAATGCTCAGACGTACGCGGCCCTGACGGTCAACTTCCAGAACCTTAACCGGTACTTCCTGACCCATCTGCAGGTAATCAGTCACTTTCTCAACGCGCTTGTCAGCGATCTGAGAGATGTGAACCAGACCTTCTTTACCGCCGCCGATGGCAACGAATGCGCCAAAGTCAACGATACGGGTCACTTTACCATTGTAGATACGGCCAACTTCGATCTCAGCGGTGATCTCTTCGATACGGCGGATAGCGTGCTGCGCTTTGTCACCGTCGGTCGCTGCGATCTTCACGGTACCGTCATCTTCGATTTCGATGGTGGTGCCGGTTTCTTCGGTCAGGGCACGGATAACAGAACCGCCTTTACCGATAACGTCTTTGATCTTGTCCGGGTTGATCTTGATGGTGTGGATACGCGGTGCGAATTCGGAGATATCGCCGCGCGGCGCGTTAATCGCCTGTTCCATCACGCCCAGGATGTGCAGACGCGCACCTTTAGCCTGGTTCAGAGCAACCTGCATGATTTCTTTGGTGATACCTTCAATTTTGATATCCATCTGCAGCGCAGAGATACCGTCGCGAGAACCCGCAACTTTGAAGTCCATATCGCCAAGGTGGTCTTCGTCACCCAGAATGTCGGACAGTACGACGAAGTTATCGCCTTCTTTCACCAGACCCATTGCGATACCCGCAACGGCGGCTTTCACCGGCACGCCAGCGTCCATCAGCGCCAGAGATGCGCCACAGACGGAAGCCATGGAAGAAGAACCGTTGGATTCGGTGATTTCAGATACCACGCGAACGGTGTACGGGAATTCGTCGATTGTCGGCATTACGGCCAGAACGCCGCGCTTAGCCAGACGACCGTGACCGATTTCACGACGCTTCGGAGAACCAACCATGCCAGTTTCGCCTACGGAGTACGGAGGGAAGTTGTAGTGGAACAGGAAGGAGTCCGTGCGCTCGCCCATCAGTTCGTCGATGTTCTGCGCGTCGCGTGCGGTACCCAGAGTCGCGGTAACCAGCGCCTGAGTTTCGCCACGGGTAAACAGTGCGGAACCGTGAGTACGCGGCAGTACGCCGGTACGAACGTCCAGACCACGGATCATGTCTTTTTCGCGGCCATCGATACGCGGCTCGCCTGCCAGTACGCGGCTACGGACGACGTTTTTCTCGATAGCGTGCAGGATTTCACCCAGTTCGTTGGCGTCCAGGGTTTCATCTTCGGCAACCAGCGTCGCGATGGTTTCAGATTTGATCACGTCAACCTGAGCGTAACGCTCTTGTTTGTCGGTGATACGGTAAGCATCGCTCAGGCGGGATTCAGCCAGCGCAGCAACGCGCGCGTTCAGGGCGGCGTCAACCACTTCCGGCTGCCAGTCCCAACGCGGTTTACCGGCTTCTTTCACCAGGTCGTTGATGTTCTGAATAACAACCTGCTGCTGCTCGTGGCCAAAGACCACCGCGCCCAGCATCTGGTCTTCGCTCAGCAGTTCAGCTTCGGATTCAACCATCAGTACGGCCGCTTCGGTACCGGCAACCACCAGATCCAGTTTGCTGGATTTCAGCTCTTCCTGGGTTGGGTTCAGTACGTACTGGTCGTTGATGTAACCCACGCGAGCGGCGCCGATTGGGCCATTGAACGGAATACCGGACAGCGACAGCGCGGCGGATGCGCCGATCATCGCGACGATATCCGGGTTAACCTGCGGGTTAACGGAAACAACGGTCGCGATAACCTGAACTTCGTTAACGAAGCCTTCCGGGAACAGCGGACGAACCGGGCGGTCAATCAGACGCGCGATCAGGGTTTCGCCTTCGCTTGGACGGCCTTCACGACGGAAGAAGCCACCCGGGATTTTACCGGCAGCGTAAGTACGCTCCTGGTAGTTAACAGTCAGCGGGAAGAAGTCCTGGCCCGGTTTCGCTTTTTTCTGACCCACAACGGTAACGAATACCGCGGTGTCATCCATGCTAACCATCACAGCGGCCGTTGCCTGGCGCGCCATCATGCCGGTTTCCAGGGTTACGGTGTGCTGGCCGTACTGGAATTTACGAACGATCGGATTAAGCAAAATTCTATCCTTTTATCTAAAAATGACGCCATATCTACGATATCGCGCCTGATGACCCGATCCTCTGCATCCTCGCGACTAATGACAACCTTTACCCGCCCCTGCGGATGAAGCCTCTCATTAGCCGCGCGAACCTCTGCATGAAGATCATTAATAGCAACAATACATGAGTTTTTAATGAATTGCTGCCGCCTGGTCGAAAAAAGGGGCCGTGAGGCCCCTTTTTCTGAAACTCGCAGAATTAGCGACGCAGACCCAGACGCTCGATCAGCGAAGAGTAACGTGCAACATCTTTACGTTTCAGGTAGTCGAGCAGTTTACGACGCTGAGAAACCATGCGCAGCAGACCACGACGGCTGTGGTGATCTTTTTTGTGCTCTGCAAAGTGACCCTGCAGGTGGTTGATCTGTGCAGTCAGCAGTGCAACCTGAACTTCAGTAGAACCGCTGTCGTTTGCGCCACGACCGAACTCAGAAACGATTTGTGCTTTAGCTTCAACGCTTAGAGACATTTTCAAACTCCAAAATTATAAGTAAAGAAAGGGTGCCGATCTCTAATTCAGCAACCCCTGATGCAACGCCCGAAAATGTTAAAACACTTTAGCGGACGTTAAGCGGCGATATTCTACTCGTAGCAGGCTTTTATCGCAACAAAAGCGCTTACTGTGGGTATTCCACCACCAGACGACGAGGCGCGACGCGGCCTTCATCGTCGATTTCGCCCATACCGAGGAACTTACCGGACTCGCTTTCCATCACTCGCACCAGCCCGTTCAGCGGCGCGCCTGACTGACGAACCGGGTTGCCGTTTTTAAAGTAGACCGCGGAAGTTTCCGGAATATGAACCAGCGGGTAATCCGACGCCGGGCTATCCATCGGCATCAGCAGCGGGTCAAGCAGTTGAGCGGCGGGAATATCCTCTGCCGCCGCCTGTTCGACCAGCGCCTGCAGTTGCTCCAGGGTCACCATCCGCTCGACCGGGTATTTGCTCACCGCCAGGCGACGCAGGAAAATCACGTGCGCGCCGCAGCCAAGCTTCTCGCCCAAATCATCGATAATCGTACGGATGTAGGTACCTTTCGAACAGTGGATCTCAAGCTCCAGTTCATCGCCTTCATGGCGAATAAACAGCAGCTCATAGACCGTAATCGGCCGGGCTTCACGCGGAACCTCAATGCCCTGACGAGCGTATTCGTACAGCTTTTTACCCTGATATTTCAGCGCCGAGTACATCGACGGCACCTGCTGAGTCTCGCCGCGGAAGCTATCCAGCGCCGCCGCCAGCTGTTCTTCGTTAAAGGTTAGCGGGCGTTCCTCCACCACCTGGCCATCGGCGTCGGAGGTATCCGTACGCTGACCAAGTTTGGCGATCACGCGATAACGCTTATCAGAATCCAGCAGATACTGGGAAAACTTAGTCGCTTCGCCAAGGCAGACCGGCAGCATACCGGTCGCCAGCGGATCCAGCGCGCCGGTATGGCCAGCGCGGTTGGCATTATAAATACGTTTTACTTTCTGCAGCACATCGTTGCTGGAGGCGCCCTGAGGCTTATCCAGCAGCAATACGCCGTGCACGTCGCGGCCGCGACGACGAGGACGACTCATTAGTCCTCCTTGCTGTCGTCCGGGTTCACACGACGCTCATCGTCGTGTTTCACCACGCTGGTAACCAGATTGGACATGCGCATCCCTTCGACCAGCGAGTTGTCGTAGAAGAAAGTCAGTTCCGGCACGATGCGCAGGCGCATCGCTTTGCCCAGCAGAGAGCGGATAAAACCAGACGCTTCCTGCAGCGCTTTGATGCCCGCTTTCACCGCGGCTTCATCTTTGTCGTTAAGGAAAGTGACATACACTTTGGCATAGGCCAGGTCACGGGACATTTCTACGCCGGAAACGGTGGTCATCATGCCCAGACGCGGGTCTTTGATTTCACGCTGCAGGATGATGGCAATTTCTTTTTGCATCTCCTGGGCCACGCGCTGCGGGCGACCGAATTCTTTCGCCATAATAAATTCTCCAGAATAAAGACAAAAAAGGGGCCAAAAGCCCCTTTTTAAAATTATTGCCGGGTGGCGCTTCGCTTACCCGGCCTATGCTTAGCTATCTGACGATTAATCGATGCTACGCTGGATTTCGATGATTTCGAACACTTCGATCATATCGCCAACGCGAACGTCGTTGTAGTTCTTCACGCCGATACCACATTCCATACCGTTACGAACTTCGTTAACGTCATCTTTGAAGCGGCGCAGGGATTCCAGCTCGCCTTCATAGATAACCACGTTGTCGCGCAGTACGCGAATTGGGTTGTGACGTTTAATCGTACCTTCGGTAACCATACAGCCCGCGATGGCGCCGAATTTCGGCGATTTGAAGACATCACGCACTTCAGCCAGACCAATGATCTGCTGTTTCAGTTCCGGAGACAGCATGCCGCTCATCGCCGCTTTCACTTCGTCGATCAGGTTATAGATGACGGAGTAGTAACGCAGATCCAGGCTTTCTGACTCGATAACTTTACGTGCGGAAGCATCGGCACGAACGTTGAAGCCAACCAGAATCGCGTTGGAAGCTGCAGCCAGGGTCGCGTCGGTTTCGGTGATACCACCTACACCGGAACCGATGATCTTCACTTTCACTTCGTCGGTAGACAGTTTCAGCAAGGAATCGGAAATCGCTTCGACAGAACCCTGCACGTCCGCTTTCAGCACGATGTTCACTTCGTGAACTTCGCCTTCGGTCATGTTAGCGAACATGTTTTCCAGTTTAGATTTCTGCTGGCGAGCCAGTTTAACTTCACGGAATTTACCCTGACGATACAGCGCAACTTCACGCGCTTTTTTCTCGTCACGAACAACGGTAACTTCATCACCCGCAGCCGGAACGCCGGACAGACCGAGGATTTCCACCGGAATGGACGGACCCGCTTCCAGCACTTCGCGACCCAGTTCGTCACGCATCGCACGTACGCGGCCATATTCAAAGCCACACAGTACGATATCGCCCTTGTGCAGAGTACCTTCGCGAACCAGAACGGTAGCTACCGGACCACGACCTTTATCCAGGAAGGATTCGATAACCGCACCGCTCGCCATACCGTTACGTACCGCTTTCAGTTCGAGAACTTCAGCCTGCAGCAGGATAGCGTTCAGCAGGTCGTCGATACCGGTACCAACTTTCGCCGATACTGGGATGAACTGCGCTTCGCCGCCCCACTCTTCCGGCATCACGCCGTACTGGGAGAGTTCGTTCTTCACGCGATCCATATCCGCTTCCGGCTTATCGATCTTGTTCACTGCAACCACTACCGGCACCTGCGCCGCTTTGGCGTGCTGGATAGCTTCCACAGTCTGCGGCATCACGCCGTCGTCTGCCGCCACTACCAGAACCACGATATCCGTCGCCTGCGCACCACGAGCACGCATGGAGGTAAACGCGGCGTGGCCCGGGGTGTCCAGGAAGGTGATCATGCCGTTGTCGGTTTCTACGTGGTACGCACCGATGTGCTGGGTAATACCACCCGCTTCGCCGGAGGCAACCTTAGTAGAACGAATGTAGTCCAGCAGAGAGGTTTTACCGTGGTCAACGTGACCCATGATGGTCACTACCGGTGCGCGCGGTTCAGCCGCAGCGCCGGTGTCACGGTCGCTCATTACTGCTTCTTCCAGCTCGTTTTCACGACGCAGGATAACTTTATGGCCCATCTCTTCGGCAACCAGCTGAGCGGTTTCCTGGTCGATGACCTGGTTGATGGTCGCCATCGCGCCCAGTTTCATCATCGCTTTGATGACCTGAGAACCTTTGACCGCCATTTTGTTGGCCAGCTCGCCAACGGTGATGGTTTCGCCGATCACAACATCGCGGTTAACGGCCTGAGCCGGCTTCTGGAAGCCCTGCTGCAGAGAAGAACCTTTGCGATGTTTGCCGCCTTTACCGCCGCGAACGGCCGCACGGGCTTCTTCACGGTCAGCTTTCGATTCAGCGTGTTTGTTGCCTTTCTTCGCCGGGCGAGCAGCTTTGCTGTTACGGCCACGGCCGCGACCGCCTTCAACTTCACGATCGTTATCATCTTCAGCCTGACGCGCATGCTGAGACGTGGTTACGTGATAGTCGGTCGTTTCTTCTGGGGTTTCCGGAGTTTCACTCCAGTTTTTTTCATTTTCTTCAGCCATACGGCGTGCTTCTTCCGCTACACGGCGCGCTTCTTCTTCAAGTTTGCGGCGTGCTTCTTCTTCCGATTTGCGCTTCAGCTCCGCTGCTTCGTTCTCACGGCGGGTCTTTTCAGCCTGGGCGGTCTTGGTCATTTCGTCGGTATGTTGATTGCTCACTTTGTCTTTTTCCGCGGCTTCACGTTTCGCTTTTTCAGCGACTTCACGTTTAGCTTGTTCTGCGGCCTCACGTTCAGCTTTTAATTGCGCCTCGCGCTTAGCTGCTTCTTCAGCTTCACGACGGGCTTGCTCTTCCGCTTCACGCTGCGCCTGCTCTTCCGCGGCCAGGCGTTCAGCCTCTTGCGGATCGCGTTTCACAAAGGTGCGTTTCTTGCGGACTTCGATTTGTACCGATTTACTCTTTCCACCGGTACCTGGAATATTCAACGTGCTGCGCGTTTTACGCTGCAACGTCAGCTTGTCAGGCGCCGAGCCGTGTTCACGGTTCAGGTGCGTTAACAAGGTTTGCTTCTCTTGCGCGGTCACAGAATCATCAGCCGATTTGCGAATACCTGCATCAGCAAATTGCTGTATCAGGCGATCCACAGAGGTCTGAATTTCTGAGGCCAGCGCTTTAATAGTCACATCTGTCATGCTGTTCCTTCCTGCTACAGTTTATTACGCTTCGTCGCCGAACCAACAAATGTTGCGAGCAGCCATGATGAGTTCACCAGCTTTCTCGTCGGTCATACCTTCGATATCAGCCAGGTCATCAACGCCCTGTTCGGCGAGATCTTCCAGCGTACAAACACCACGGGCAGCCAGCTTAAATGCCAGAGCACGGTCCAAACCTTCCAGATTCAGTAAATCGTCGGCAGGTTTGTTGTCTCCCAGGCTTTCTTCCTGAGCCAGCGCCAGTGTAGTCAGTGCGTTTTTCGCACGCTCACGAAGTGCTTCAACGGTCGCTTCATCAAGGCCGTCGATTTCCAGCAGTTCTTTCATCGGCACATAGGCCAGTTCTTCCAGCGAGGAGAAGCCCTCTTCAACCAGTACGGTTGCGAAATCTTCATCAATATCGAGATATTTGGTGAAGGTATCGATAGCGGCATGGGCTTCAGCCTGGTGCTTAGCCTGCAGGTCATCAACGGTCATGACGTTGAGTTCCCAGCCGCTGAGCTGTGATGCCAGGCGGACGTTCTGACCGTTACGGCCGATCGCCTGCGCCAGGTTGCCCGCTTCTACCGCGATGTCCATGGTGTGTTTATCTTCATCCACCACGATGGACGCGACGTCAGCCGGCGCCATGGCGTTAATCACGAACTGCGCCGGGTTATCATCCCACAGGACGATATCGATGCGCTCGCCGCCAAGCTCGGTAGAAACCGCCTGAACGCGCGCGCCGCGCATACCTACGCAAGCGCCAACCGGGTCGATACGCTTGTCATTGGTTTTCACGGCGATTTTCGCACGAGAACCCGGATCGCGGGCCGCGGCTTTGATTTCCAGCACTTCTTCGCCAATTTCCGGCACTTCAATGCGGAACAGTTCGACCAGCATCTCCGGTTTGGAGCGAGTCACGAACAGCTGCGCGCCGCGCGCTTCCGGACGAACGGCGTACAGTACGCCGCGAATACGGTCGCCCGGACGGAAGTTTTCACGCGGCAGCATATCTTCACGCAGGATCACGGCTTCAGCGTTGCTGCCCAGATCCAGAGTGATGTTGTCGCGGTTTACTTTTTTCACCACGCCGGTGATGATCTCGCCTTCGTGCTCGCGGAACTGATCGACAACCATCGCGCGCTCAGCTTCACGTACTTTCTGCACGATAACCTGTTTAGCGGTCTGCGTGGTGATACGGTCGAAGGTGACAGATTCAATCTGATCTTCAACGTAGTCGCCGACGTTCATGCTTTCATCTTCGTAACGCGCGGCTTCCAGCGTGATCTCGCGAGTCGGTTGAGTGACCTCTTCAACCACCAGCCAGCGACGGAAGGTGTCGAAATCACCGCTTTTACGGTCGATTTCTACGCGAACGTCGATCTCTTGTTCGTATTTTTTCTTGGTCGCCGTTGCCAGAGCGCTTTCCAACGCTTCGAAAATCTTCTCGCGCGGCAGCGCTTTTTCGTTGGAAACGGCTTCAACAACAGCCAAAATTTCTTTGTTCATCGGGGCCTTTCACCTCAATCCAGACTGTTAAAAGTGGGGAACCAGGTTCGCCTTCTGGATGTTACTCAGCGCGAACACTTCATCTTTGCCTTCGACGGTTACCGTGATCATCTCACCGTCTACCGCTTTGATAATGCCCTGCCATTTACGACGGTTCTGTACCGCCATACGCAGCACCAGCGAAACTTCTTCACCGGTGAAACGTTGATAGTGTTCAGCAGTAAACATCGGACGGTCGAGACCAGGCGAAGAGACTTCCAGGTTGTAAGCGACGGTGATTGGATCTTCGACATCCATGACAGCACTGACCTGGTGGCTCACATCAGCACAATCATCAACATTGATGCCATCTTCACTATCAATATAGATGCGCAGTGTGGATGTGCGACCGCGAATAAATTCGATGCCGACCAGCTCAAAGCCAAGCGCTTCAACTGGCGCAGTGAGCATCTCTGTTAATTTTTGCTCTAATGTGGACAAACCCACCCCCAAGACATAAAAAAAGGGCGTATAGCCCAGTTATTCTGAAGTCAGATAACAAAAAACCCCGATAAATCGGGGCTTTAGATAACTGAACCCTGAGACCGCAATTGCGATCTGGAACACCTTCCAGAAGAATTCTTTCAAATCCGGCTACGAAGGACCTAGTCCTCACAGTATATTTGAAAAAGTACTTAATGGGAAAGTGGTTGCGGGGGCCGGATTTGAACCGACGACCTTCGGGTTATGAGCCCGACGAGCTACCAGGCTGCTCCACCCCGCGCCTGAAACGTGGCATATTTTACTCTTTCTGAGCAAAAGACGCAAATACTGCTGGGATTTGGTACCGAGGACGGGACATAAAATCGTGGTGAATTGTATCGATAAATCATATATTTTGTCAACATCCATTTTACACCACCCGCTTGCCGTTTATGCTGGCATTTCAGGCTTTTTTAGCAAAATCACCATCAGGCTCTTCCTGTCGCCAGCAAAAGATGATTAAATGAAAACTCACAATTAGTGCATAAAAATGCAAATTTGTTGTTGAGTCGAACTCACCACAGTCTATCTAGCAGGGTTTTATTTTATGACGACGATTCTTAAGCATCTCCCGGTTGGTCAACGTATTGGTATTGCTTTCTCCGGTGGGCTGGATACCAGCGCCGCCCTGCTGTGGATGCGTAAAAAAGGCGCGGTTCCTTATGCATATACCGCGAACCTGGGCCAGCCTGACGAAGACGACTACGAGACCATTCCGCGTCGTGCGAAAGAGTATGGCGCTGAAGGCGCCCGTCTGATTGATTGCCGCAAACAACTGGTGGCGGAAGGCATCGCGGCGATTCAGTGCGGCGCATTCCATAACACCACCGGCGGCTTAACCTATTTCAACACCACGCCGCTGGGCCGAGCCGTGACCGGCACCATGCTGGTTGCCGCAATGAAAGAAGATGGCGTCAACATCTGGGGCGACGGTAGCACCTATAAAGGCAACGATATCGAGCGTTTTTATCGCTACGGCCTGCTGACCAATGCGGAACTTCAGATCTACAAGCCGTGGCTGGATAGCGATTTCATTGATGAACTGGGCGGCCGTCATGAAATGTCCGAGTTTATGATAGCCTGCGGCTTCGACTACAAAATGTCTGTCGAGAAAGCCTATTCCACCGATTCCAACATGCTGGGCGCGACGCACGAAGCAAAAGATCTCGAATTCCTTAATTCCAGCGTGAAAATCGTCAACCCGATTATGGGCGTGAAGTTCTGGGATGAAAGCGTAAAAATCGCCGCTGAAGAAGTGACCGTGCGTTTTGAACAGGGTCATCCGGTTGCGCTGAATGGCAAAACGTTCAGCGATGACGTCGAACTGATGCTGGAAGCTAACCGCATCGGCGGTCGCCACGGTCTGGGCATGAGCGATCAGATTGAAAACCGCATCATCGAAGCGAAAAGCCGTGGCATCTATGAAGCTCCGGGGATGGCACTGCTGCATATCGCCTACGAGCGACTGCTGACTGGTATCCACAACGAAGATACCATTGAGCAATATCATGCTCATGGCCGCCAGTTGGGTCGCCTGCTCTATCAGGGTCGCTGGTTCGATTCCCAGGCGCTGATGCTGCGCGATTCGCTGCAGCGTTGGGTCGCCAGTCAGATCACCGGCGAAGTGACTCTGGAACTGCGTCGCGGCAACGACTACTCAATCCTGAATACCGTTTCAGACAACCTGACCTATAAAGCAGAGCGTCTGACTATGGAAAAAGGCGATTCCATGTTTACCGCTGAAGATCGTATCGGCCAGCTGACCATGCGCAACCTGGACATTACCGATACCCGTGAGAAGCTATTCGGCTATGCCCAATCCGGGCTACTCAGCGCGTCTTCCGCCACCGGTCTGCCACAGGTTGAAAACCTGGAAAATCGCGATAAATAAACCGCGAAGCCAAACTCTCCAGCCGGCGCTAACCCGCCGGCTTTTTTATTTCCGCAATAAATCCTAAATAACAACTCTGCTTTATCGTTATAGTTTATGACATCACTATTTTTAATAATCACCATCTATAATTTATCGAATACCTGTACTCTTATACCGAGAGGATCGCAATGAATATTAAACCTCCCGTTCGGCCGCAAGACGCGATCAATCGTCTGATGTCGTTGCTGGAACCGCATGCCACGCCAATAAATATGGTCGCAAGGAAAAGGCTTAGCTGGGAATATAAAGGCAAAATCCAGCTCTATCTGTTTAAGAAAGGTGAGCTCTCCATTTTTCGCTCATCGGACAGATTACTTATGGTTACCGTCTATGAGCCGCACCTGTTTGGCGTAGCCGAAATGCTGCAGCCCAGCCGTAGCCATGGCCTTCGTGCGGAAGTCGATACGGAGATCCTGCGGATTGACAGCGATAAAGCCATGCAACTCTTCAGTGAGCATAACATGTGGGAAGAGGTCACCCGGCTGCTGGCTTACCACACCTCTTATTTGGTGTATCGCGACGATTTAGTATTACAACAGCGGACTTATTCGGTCATTCGTAATCATTTAATGGAAATGTTACTGCTTCCTGAAGAGACCCGCTCGCGGGTATCCATGCTGGAATATATTCAGGACCGCACACACTTGTCGCGCAGCAGTATTCTGAATGTGTTATCAGCGTTGAAAAAGGGCGGCTATATCGAGTTTGCCCGCGGTGGTTATTTACAGAGTATCACCACCCTGCCTGAGAAGTTTTAGTCCCCGCTTGACCAGCAACTTATCGCCCTCGGCCATTGTTTAAAATTAAACATATAAACGGTAACGGCGGGCGATAAATGCTTCTATTCTGCACATAACTATTAAACCAGAAACCCGTTAATTTTGCCCGAGCGCTCGTATCGGGCATTTTTTTACCCGAAGGAATATGAATAATGAGCATGTTCAGATTGAAATCCATCCTGCTTATCGCCGCCCTGAGCGCCAGCAGCGCCACCTTCGCTTCCGTTAGCCTTCACGGTGAGGCCGGTTCAGAATTCACCAACTTATCAGCCAGCTTTAACCCGCAGGCTCCCGGAATGACCTTTAACGGTAACTGGGCGCATAGCGATAACGATGGCGATACGGTGGGTTTGGGCATGGGCTATAACTTTGATCTCGGTCCGTTCCTGCTGACGGCCGGCGGTAAAGCGGTATATCTGAATCCGAACGATGGCGATGAAGGCTATGCGATTGCCCTCGGCGGCGGTGCTCAACTACCGCTTGGCGATTTCTTTACCTTGTTCGGTGAGGCTTATTATTCCCCGGATTCCATGTCCAGCGGCGTTGATGAATATCTCGAAGCCAATGCCGGCTTACGCGTCAATATCATCAAATCCATGAGCATCGAAGCGGGGTATCGCTACATTGATATGGCGGGGAAACATGACCACCGCGATAACGTTCTGGCGGATGGCGCCTATGCGGGTTTCAATTTCCGTTTCTAAGCGCGGCAAACGGGATTGCCTGCCGGCAATCCCTCTTTTTATGCAAGAGATGGTATGGTTTTCAGCAGTTTATTAATTTCCTGCAAGCCCGCAATATTGTTCTCTTTACGGTAGACGTCGTTCATCGAAGCCATTTGTTCAAGTTTGGTTAACGCCCCGTAAACCTGATACGCCTCGCTATCTTTATCAAAGACATCCCGTTTATCTACATCCTGTAAATAGTTGCTTTTGAGCGACTGGCTTAACTTGCTGATAAGCAGGCTGTTATCCTGAAAATAGTTAACGACCGTTGATGATTCCGGCGCGGCCGCGGAATTATTTATAACCGGCACCTGCAGGGTATTCAACGTGTCTACTGTTTCTGGCGACGAATGACTGCTGCATCCGGCCAGGCCCAATACACCGGCAATGATAACTACTTTTAAAGTACGCATGGCGTCACTGAACCTCGTCAAAATTGATGAGGGCGACTTTAGCGATTTCTCGGGGATCAAAACCAGCGGAGTGTTGTTTATAAATAAACAACGCATAGAGGGAACAAAAACAAAAAAAGACGCTTTTCAGCGTCTTTTCTCTGGAATATTGGTACCGAGGATGGGACTCGAACCCACAAGCCCGTTAGGGCACTACCACCTCAAGGTAGCGTGTCTACCAATTCCACCACCTCGGTACAGAATACTTAGTGCGGGATATCGCTGGCCGGCTGAGCCGGTGCGGTTGGCTGAGTCTGCTCAGACTTCGGCGCACTCAGATTATCCCACTCGCTTCCTTTATTGGTCTTGTTGCTGTTGATATTACCCAGCGCCAGACTGATGATGAAGAACAGCGCGGCCAGAATGCCGGTCATACGGGTCATGAAGTTACCAGAACCGCTAGAACCAAACAACGTGCCGGAAGCGCCTGCTCCGAAGGAGGCTCCCATGTCAGCGCCTTTACCTTGCTGCAGCATGATCAGGCCAACAAGGGCAATCGCTACAATAAGGAAAATTACTAAAAGAGCTTCGTACATAATCAACCTGTTCCTTGCGGATTCGCCGCATACCAAGTGCTTCACCAATAAAGCGGGACGTTTTAATATTTCCCACTGAAGCGGGTGTGAATACTAACCAAAGCGAATAACCTTCGCAAGGGCAATTTTGGCGTATTGTATCAACTGCGGAAAAAAACAGCAAAAAGCGTTTTTATATGCTTAAAAAGGCAGCAAGAGCCGCCTTTTTAATCACTTAGCTGCGATAGTTATACGCTTTTAACCGCATCGGCGATACGGTGGGCAAATTCCTTCACCTGCGCTTCATGCTCGCCTTCAACCATCACGCGGATCAGCGGTTCAGTACCGGATTTACGCAGCAGCACGCGTCCACGGTTCCCCAGCGCAGCTTCTACTTCGGCAGTCACTGCTTTCACGCTTTCATGCTCCAGCGGATTGCCGCTGCCTTCGGTAAAGCGCACGTTGACCAGAATCTGCGGGAACATTTTCATTCCGCTGCACAGATCGTGCAGGCTCATATGATTGCGCACCATCGCCGCCACGACCTGCAGGCTGGCGACAATGCCATCGCCGGTGGTGGTTTTGTCCAGCAGAATCACATGGCCGGAGTTTTCCGCGCCAATGCGCCAGCCTTTTTCCTGCAGTTTTTCCAGCACGTAACGGTCACCCACTTTCGCGCGGGTAAACGGAATGCCAAGCTGCTTCAGCGCCAGCTCAAGCCCCATGTTGCTCATCAGCGTGCCGACTGCGCCGCCGCGCAGCTGGCCCTGGCGCAGGCCTTCACGGGCGATAATATAGAGGATCTGATCGCCATCGACTTTGTTGCCTTCATGGTCAACCATAATGACGCGATCGCCATCACCGTCATAGGCAATACCCAGATCGGCTTTTTCCGCCAGCACGCGAGCCTGCAGCGCGCGTACGTCGGTTGCGCCGACCTCTTCGTTAATGTTCAGCCCATCAGGTTCACAGCCCATCGCGATAACCTGCGCGCCCAATTCGCGGAATACATTTGGCGCAATGTGGTAAGTCGCGCCGTGGGCGCAATCCACCACCACCTTCAGCGAGCCGAGGCTCAGCTCATTCGGGAAGGTGCCTTTGCAAAACTCAATATAACGGCCGGCGGCGTCGACGATACGGCTGGCTTTCCCAAGCTCAGCGGAATCAACGCAGGTCAGCTCTTTTTCCATCTCTGCTTCAATCGCTTCTTCGACGTCATCCGGAAGCTTAGTGCCTTCGATAGAGAAGAATTTAATACCGTTGTCATAGAAAGGGTTATGAGAGGCAGAGATGACGATTCCCGCTTCAGCGCGGAAGGCGCGGGTCAGATAGGCGATTGCCGGCGTCGGCATAGGGCCGGTAAACGAGGCGGACAAGCCCGCAGCCGCCAGGCCAGCTTCCAGCGCGGATTCCAGCATATAGCCAGAAATTCGCGTGTCTTTACCGATAATAATTTTACGTGAGCCATGGCGCGCCAGCACTTTGCCTGCAGCCCAACCCAGTTTCAGCACGAACTCAGGCGTAATAGGTGCGTCGCCAACGCGGCCACGAATACCATCGGTGCCAAAATATTTGCGGTTACTCATAACGTTTATTTTCCTTAGCGGCCAGGGTGGCTTCCACCACGCGCAGCGCTTCTACCGTTTCTTTGACATCATGGACGCGAATTATCTGCGCGCCCTGCATTGCAGCAATGACTGCGCAGGACAAGCTGCCGCTCAGCCGTTCCGACGGCCCCACGTTCAACAGCTGACCCACCATCGACTTACGCGACATCCCCACCAGCAGCGGGAGGCCAAAATGATGGAACTCCCCAAGTCGGGCAAGCAGTTCATAGTTATGGGAAAGATTTTTACCGAATCCGAATCCCGGGTCGAGCAACAATTTTTCTTTTGCGATCCCCGCCTGTTCGCAGCGCACAATGTGTTCAGCAAAAAAACGGTCAACCTCGGCAAAAACATCGTCGTACTTCGGCGCTTCCTGCATCGTTTTCGGCTGCCCCTGCATATGCATCAGGCACACCGGTAGCCCGGTTTGCGCGGCGGCCTGCAGGGCGCCGGGCTCGGTTAATGAGCGAATATCGTTAATGATATGCGCGCCAGCGCGCGCGGATTCGCGGATTACCTCGGCTTTCGAGGTATCAACCGAGATCCAAACTTCAAAACGCTGTGCAATCGCTTCTACCACCGGGATCACCCGCGCCAGCTCTTCCTCGACGCTGACATCCGCCGCCCCAGGACGGGTTGATTCACCACCGATATCAATAATAGTCGCCCCGGCGTTAATCATCAGATTGGCGTGCTTAACCGCCTCTATCAACGAATTATGACTGCCGCCATCGGAGAAGGAATCTGGCGTGACGTTAAGGATCCCCATCACATGCGGATGGGAGAGATCGAGCGTTGACCCCTGGGCGTGTAATTGCATGTTTTCTTTCCGCTATGGTTTTGTACAGTTGTAGTACGGACAGGGCTCGGCCCGCACCATCTTAGAGATTCTGGCGGTGACATCATTCAATTCCTCAACAGGATAATGAAGCCCCGGCGTTTAAATATTCAAAAAATGAATATTATCAGACAGACGGCGCATCCGCGCGTGTTGAAGCCGCCACCATCCCGAAAACATTTTACGCGATGGACGATAGCACGCCATCGTCATAGCTATGTTCCGAAAGAGGATCTCATAGCCAACCGCTGCAAACGGACGCATAAAAACAAAAGGGCCGCAGCGGATTAGGCTGCGGCCCTTATTAGTCAGAGCGCTTTAGCAAAGCGTGGAGACTTATTTGTCGCCCAGCTGTTCCGACATGGTATTGCCCGGGTTAGGCGTACGCGGCTCATCAACCGGACGCGGCGCCGTCGGGGTGCCATTGTTGCCTGAGTTGTTAGAAGAACCTGGTTCTTCCCAACCCGCCGGCGGACGAACATCGCGACGAGCCATCAGGTCGTCAATCTGCGGCGCATCGATGGTCTCATATTTCATGAGCGCATCTTTCATCGCGTGCAGAATATCCATGTTGTCGTTCAGCAGTTGGCGAGCACGACCGTAGTTACGCTCAATCAGTGATTTCACTTCCTGGTCGATAATACGCGCAGTTTCATCAGACATATGCTTCGCTTTCGCGACGCTACGGCCGAGGAACACTTCGCCCTCTTCTTCGGCATACAGCAGCGGGCCGAGTTTGTCGGAGAAGCCCCACTGGGTGACCATGTTACGCGCCAGGTTAGTCGCAACTTTAATATCGTTGGACGCGCCGGTAGAAACATGTTCAGCACCGTAGATAATCTCTTCCGCCAGACGACCGCCGTACAGAGTGGAGATCTGACTTTCCAGTTTCTGACGGCTGGCGCTGATAGCATCGCCTTCCGGCAGGAAGAAGGTCACACCCAGCGCACGGCCGCGCGGGATAATCGTCACTTTGTGTACCGGATCGTGTTCCGGAACCAGACGACCGATAATCGCGTGGCCCGCTTCGTGGTACGCGGTCGATTCTTTCTGCGCTTCCGTCATCACCATGGAGCGACGTTCCGCACCCATCATGATTTTGTCTTTCGCTTTTTCGAACTCAACCATCGAAACGACGCGTTTGTTACCACGGGCAGCAAACAGGGCAGCTTCGTTCACCAGGTTCGCGAGGTCAGCACCGGAGAAGCCAGGAGTACCACGGGCAATGATTGCCGCATCGATATCCGGCGCCAGCGGTACGCGACGCATATGAACTTTCAGGATCTGCTCACGACCACGAACATCCGGCAGACCAACGACAACCTGACGGTCGAAGCGGCCTGGACGCAGCAATGCCGGGTCCAGAACGTCCGGACGGTTAGTCGCGGCGATAACGATGATACCTTCGTTACCTTCGAAACCATCCATCTCAACCAGCATCTGGTTCAGGGTCTGCTCACGCTCATCGTGACCGCCGCCAAGACCGGCGCCACGCTGGCGACCGACGGCGTCGATTTCATCGATAAAGATGATGCAAGGCGCTGCTTTCTTAGCTTGTTCGAACATGTCGCGTACACGAGACGCGCCGACACCGACGAACATTTCTACGAAGTCAGAACCGGAAATAGTAAAGAACGGCACTTTTGCTTCGCCGGCGATAGCTTTCGCCAGCAGCGTTTTACCGGTACCCGGAGGGCCGACCATCAGGACGCCTTTCGGGATTTTACCGCCCAGCTTCTGGAAACGGCTCGGTTCGCGCAGATATTCAACCAGCTCGCCCACTTCCTCTTTCGCTTCGTCGCAACCGGCAACGTCAGCAAAGGTGGTTTTGATCTGGTCTTCGGTCAGCATTCGGGCCTTGCTCTTGCCGAAGGACATCGCGCCCTTTCCGCCGCCGCCCTGCATCTGACGCATAAAGAATATCCAGACGCCGATCAGTAGCAGCATCGGGAACCAGGAAATGAAGATGGAAGCCAGCAGGCTCGGTTCTTCCGGCGGTTCGCCAACCACTTTGACGTTTTTAGTCAACAGGTTGTCGAGCAGCTTCGGATCGTTAACCGGAATGTAAGTCGTGTAACGGTTACTATCTTTCTTGGTAACGTTGATCTCACGTCCGTTGATACGCGCTTCGCGAACCTGGTCCTGATTGACCTCTTGCAGGAAGGTAGAATAATCCACCTTGCGGCCATTCGACTCGCTGGGCCCAAAGCTCTGGAATACTGACATCAGCACAACGGCAATGACCAGCCAGAGTATTAGGTTTTTCGCCATGTCACTCAAGGGATTAACCTCTTATTACAACTGTGTTAAAAACAGCGTCAGGATACTCTATATCCAGCGTCTTTCAAACTTTCGTTTGAAATCTACCGGTTATGGTTTACGCCCGGTCGCTACAATATACACTTCACGCGAACGAGCGCGGGAAGAGTCCGGCTTACGAACTTTGACCTTCGTAAACAGGGAGCGAATTTCTCTAAGATACTCATCGAAGCCTTCGCCCTGGAACACCTTCACTACAAAACTACCACCTGGCGCTAATACATCACGAGACATTTCAAGCGCCAGTTCTACCAGATACATGGCCCGGGGAATATCCACCGCCGGTGTTCCGCACATATTCGGCGCCATATCGGACATGACAACTTGTACTTTACTGTCGCCTACTCGCTCAAGTAACGCTTTCAGGACTAATTCATCACGAAAATCGCCCTGAAGGAAGTCCACACCGACGATTGGATCCATTGGTAAAAGATCGCAAGCGATGATGCGGCCGCTGTTTCCGATCTGCGTAACCGCGTACTGCGACCAGCCACCGGGAGCAGCGCCGAGATCGACTATCGTCATTCCCGGCTTAAAAATCTTGTCACTTTGCTGTATTTCATCAAGTTTAAACCAGGCACGGGAACGTAACCCCTTTTTCTGTGCCTGTTGAACATATTTATCGCTAAAGTGTTCCTGAAGCCAGCGGCTTGAGCTGGCAGAACGCTTTTTACCTGTCATTTAACATTCCCATTCGGGTTCATCGTACTTTACTGCGTAAAAATCGACGCGGTAGTTTGGCGATATATGGGAGATGGCGGTAGAATGACCCGTTTTCAATCCCAACGTAAGCAAAAAAATACGATGAATCTGAGTACTAAACAAAAACAGCACCTGAAAGGTCTGGCACATCCGCTCAAGCCGGTAGTTATGCTTGGCAATAATGGTTTGACCGAAGGGGTACTGGCCGAGATCGAACAAGCGTTAGGGCACCATGAGCTCATCAAGGTGAAGATCGCCTCAGAAGATCGCGAAACTAAAGCCTTGATCGTGGAAGCCATCGTGCGTGAAACCGGTGCCTGTAACGTACAGGTCATCGGTAAAACGCTGGTTCTGTACCGCCCAACGCCAGAGCGTAAAATCTCGCTGCCACGCTAAGAATATCCTGAATCCCGACACAACATTGTGGAAAACGAGGGATTTCTGTGGCCAGGCGAGCAAAATGCCATGCTCCTGACGTTGATAAAAGGCCGCTATGCGGCCTTTTTCCTTTCTTTACAATCTATAAACATCGTAGCGGGAAATACGCCTTACAGGTATTCAACCTTGATAATTTCGTATTCCACTTCACCACCCGGGGTACGGATAGTGACGACGTCATCCTGCTCTTTGCCGATCAGGCCGCGGGCGATCGGTGAATTCACAGAGATGAGATTCTGTTTAAAATCAGCTTCATCATCGCCCACGATGCGGTAAGTCTGCTCTTCGTCGTTATCCAGGTTCAGCACGCTGACCGTGGCGCCAAAAATCACGCGGCCATTATTCGGCATCTTAGTGATATCGATAACCTGCGCGTTCGACAGTTTTGCTTCGATATCCTTGATACGACCTTCGCAGAAGCCCTGCTGTTCGCGGGCCGCGTGGTATTCCGCGTTCTCTTTCAGATCGCCGTGCTCACGCGCTTCAGCGATAGCAGCAATAATTTCTGGACGACGTACGGACTTCAGGAAATCCAGTTCTTCGCGCAGTTTTTCTGCGCCACGTAAGGTCATCGGAATAGCTTGCATTTGTTATACCTCTTTATCATTCCTTCATGGAACGGACGGAGTCGTTCCGCCATCGGTCACGTCTTAGCCATGGCCGAAGCAAAAAGAAAACCGACCCGGGAAACACTCCCCAGGTCAGCAGCAATTTTCAATTTGATACGCATTTTACCCTGAAGTTCACTATGGGTCATCGTTTACTTTACAGGGTGATGCACCGTAGTATGACGGCTTGGTTTCAGGTTGTTAGCGCGAGATTATGCGATTTCCCAGATTTATCATCGGATTGACTGCCGGTATAGCGCTTAGCGCTCAGGCCGCGAATATTGACGAGTACATCAGCCAGCTTCCTGCCGGCGCGAACCTTGCCTTTATGGCGCAGAAGGTTGGCTCCCCGACGCCGGAGATAGACTTTCACAGCCAGCAGATGGCGCTGCCTGCCAGTACCCAGAAGGTGATCACCGCGCTGGCCGCGTTGCTGCAGTTGGGGCCGGATTTCCGCTTCACCACGACGCTGGAAACCAAAGGCTCCCTTGACGGCGGTGTGCTGAAAGGCGACCTGATTGCCCGCTTCGGCGGCGATCCGACGCTAAAGCGTCAGGATATCCGCAACATGGTGGCGTCGCTGAAAAAAGCCGGCGTGCAGCGTATTGAAGGCAATGTGCTTATCGATACCTCGGTTTTCGCCAGCCACGATAAGGCTCCCGGCTGGCCGTGGAACGATATGACGCAGTGCTTCAGCGCCCCGCCAGCGGCGGCGATCGTTGATCGCAACTGTTTCTCCGTCTCGCTCTATAGCGCACAGAAAGCGGGCGATTTGGCCTTCATCCGCGTGGCGTCTTACTATCCGGTCACCATGTTCAGCCAGGTGCGGACGCTGGCGCGCGGCTCCGCAGAAGCGCAGTACTGCGAGCTGGACGTTGTGCCGGGCGATCTCAACCGCTATACCCTCACCGGCTGCCTGCCGCAGCGCAGCGAGCCGCTGCCGCTGGCGTTCGCCATTCAGGATGGCGCAGGCTATGCAGGCGCGATCCTGAAAGCCGAGCTCGCCGATGCGGGGATCACCTACAGCGGTACTCTTCTGCGCCAGACGCTGGCCAACGATCCGGGTACCGTGCTGGCGACGACTCAATCGGCGCCGTTGCACGATCTTCTGCGCATCATGTTGAAGAAATCCGACAACATGATTGCTGATACGGTGTTCCGTACTATCGGCCACGCGCGAATGGGCGTACCGGGAACCTGGCGCGCCGGCTCCGACGCGGTACGGCAAATCCTGCGCCAGCAGGCGGGTATTGACCTCGGTAACACGATTATCGCCGATGGCTCAGGCCTGTCCCGGCACAACCTGATCGCGCCGGCAACGATGATGCAGGTATTGCAGTACATCGCTCAGCACGACAATGAACTCAACTTTATCTCGATGTTGCCGCTTGCCGGGCACGATGGTTCGCTGCAGTATCGTGCCGGTCTTCATCAGGCGGGCGTTGACGGTAAGGTTTCGGCGAAGACCGGTTCGCTGCAGGGGGTATATAACCTGGCAGGTTTCATTACCACCGCCAGCGGCCAAAAGATGGCCTTCGTACAGTACCTCTCCGGCTATGCGGTGCCGCCGGGCGACCAGCGCAACCGCCGCATACCATTGGTGCGCTTCGAAAGTCGACTGTATAAAGATTTGTACCAGAACAACTAAAACAAAAGGGCCGCATTGGATGATGCGGCCCTTTTTACTCAGGATTAACGTTTGTAGATGAATTCGACGCCTTCTTCGTCGTCTTCGTCCCAGTCGTCATCCCAGTCTTCGTCATCTTCTTCCAGTTCGGCTTCTTCAAGCTGCTGACGGTGATAGTCGTCCCACATGAACTCGACTTTCTCCGGCTTCTGCTCTTCTTCCGCCTGCACGATTGGGTTTTCGATGATAAAGGTCATCACGTCCCAGCACAGCTCTTTAACGCCCTGCTGGCTGGCCGCGGAGATCAGGTAGAACTTGTCTTCCCAACCCAGCGCTTCGGCGATGGCCTTCGCTTTGGCTTCAGCCTCCGCTTTGTCCATCAGGTCAATCTTGTTGAAGACCAACCAGCGCGGTTTAGAGGCCAGCTTCTCGCTGTATTTCTCCAGTTCGCCGATGATAATGCGCGCATTCTCAACCGGATCGGAACCGTCGATAGGCTCGATGTCGATGAGGTGCAGCAGCACGCGGCAGCGCTCGAGGTGCTTAAGGAAGCGAATACCAAGGCCAGCGCCTTCCGCCGCGCCTTCAATCAGCCCCGGAATATCGGCGACCACAAAGCTCTTCTCGTTATCCATACGCACCACGCCCAGGCTCGGCACCAGGGTGGTAAATGGATAGTCGGCCACTTTCGGCTTCGCCGCGGAGACCGCGCGAATGAAGGTGGATTTACCGGCATTCGGCATCCCCAGCATCCCCACGTCGGCCAGCAGCATCAGTTCGAGCTGCAGATCGCGCTTATCGCCCGGCGTACCCATAGTTTTCTGACGCGGGGTACGGTTAACGGATGATTTGAAGCGCGTGTTGCCAAGACCGTGCCAGCCGCCTTTCGCGACCATTAAACGCTGACCGTGCTTGGTCATATCGCCCATGGTCTCGCCGGTTCCCTGGTCGATGACGCGGGTCCCTACAGGCACTTTCACCGTGACATCTTTACCGCGTTTACCGGTGCAGTCGCGGCTCTGACCGTTCTGTCCGCGTTCTGCGCGGAAAGATTTTTCGAATCGATAGTCGATCAGGGTGTTGAGGTTCTCGTCAGCTTCCAGCCAAACGTCGCCGCCGTCACCGCCATCGCCGCCGTCCGGGCCGCCTCGCGGAATATATTTTTCGCGGCGGAAGCTAACGCAACCATTGCCGCCGTCACCTGCTACGACCAGGATCGTTGCTTCATCTACAAACTTCATTTTACTCTCCGTAAATCATTCGCCTGAGCGGGGCAGCGGTACAACCGCTTCTCGCTTGCGCCAGCGTCCCCAAAGACGATGGCCAATGGCGGAATACATCGCGCCCGCAACCACGACAAACGCACCGAGATAACCAATCAGGTTTAACATCGGTCTGGCGAAAACATCGGGCCAGGCCATTGATAATAAATCAGAAAACAGTAGCGTAAACAGTGGCGTTAAGGTAATTAACGCGCTGACCTGCGCCGCCTGCCAGCGCGCCATGGCTTCCGCCAGCGCCCCGTAGCCGACCAGGGTATTCAGCCCGCAAAAAATCAGGCAAGCCAGTTGCCAGTCGCTCAGTTGGGATATTACCCCCGGTTTAGCGAGTGGCAGTAATGCGATAGTACATAAAGTGTACAGCAAAAATAGTATCTGCTGTGATGCCAGGCGCCGCAATAACACCTTTTGCGCGACCCCGTAGCTTACCCACACCGTTGCCGCTGCGACACCAAAAATTACCCCCCACGTGTAGTCCGTGAGACGGGTAAAGATTTCAATCAGGCTGGTGTTGAAAAACATCACTAGCCCGCTGAGCAACATCAGCGCCCCCACAACCTGGGTACCGCGCATGCGCTCTTTCAGAATCACAACGCTTGCCACCATCATGCCGACCGGCGATAGCTGGCCGATGACCTGGGAGGCCGTTGGACTGAGATATTGCAGGGAAGAGCTGAACAGAATGAAGTTACCGAACAGACCGCCGGTAGCAATCGCTAATAAAACCAACCAGCGCGGCTTGCGAAAAATTCGCAGCGGCGGCAATTTGCCTTTGATGGCAAGGATCGCGCCAAGACCAATACTGGCCATCAAAAAGCGATAAAAGACCACCGTTGGCGGCTCCATCACTTCAAGAACCTGCTTCATTGCAATTGGCAGTGCTCCCCAACACATCGCGGTGGTTAGCGCCAAAAGAATGCCAATGCCGGCCTGCTGCTTCATGATGCCCGTTTTCCCTGCAGAAATTTTTCCGGGATTCTAATGTAAAAAGCCCCGCAACGTGTTGCGGGGCTTTCATCCGTCACCAGGACGCGAAAAACTTATTCAGCAACGATGCTGATGAATTTACGGTTTTTCGGGCCTTTAACTTCGAACTTGACTTTACCGTCAGTCAAAGCGAACAGAGTGTGGTCACGGCCGCAACCAACGTTGGTGCCAGCGTGGAATTTAGTACCACGTTGACGAACGATGATGCTACCTGCCAGAACTGCTTCACCGCCGAAACGTTTTACGCCCAGACGTTTAGCTTCTGAATCGCGACCGTTACGAGTCGAGCCGCCAGCCTTTTTATGTGCCATTTAAATCTACTCCCTCAAGTCTTAGGCGCTGATGCCAGTGATTTTCACATCAGTGAACCACTGACGGTGGCCTGCTTGCTTACGATAGTGTTTACGACGACGAAACTTAACGATTTTAACTTTCTCGCCACGACCGTGAGCAACAACTTCAGCTTTGATTACGCCGCCCTCAACGAAAGGAACGCCGATCTTGATTTCTTCACCGTTTGCGATCATCAGAACTTCAGCGAACTCAACAGCTTCGCCAGTTGCGATGTCCAGCTTTTCCAGGCGAACGGTCTGACCTTCGCTTACTCGGTGTTGTTTACCACCACTTTGGAAAACCGCGTACATATAAAACTCCGCTTCCGCGCACCTCTTCGTGTGATTCAGAGTGCGCTATAAATATTCACAATAGGGCGCGAATATTACGCAAAACGCGACCCTTTGACAAGAGCGATCATCGATCAACGCAGAAAAAAAACACAACTTTCACGCTAACGTTTATCTGCGCTGATTTTTCAGTACAATCATATCTTCTTTTAATTCTATCTTAATCCTTCTGTGATCCCACCTGGATTCGCGGTAACAGGACATTTGGCCCGGCTTTTGCGATGAATTTAGAAAAAATCAATGAGTTAACCGCGCAGGATATGGCGGGTGTCAATGCGGCAATCCTTGAGCAGCTCAACTCAGATGTTCAGCTTATCAATCAGTTAGGCTACTACATCGTCAGCGGAGGCGGAAAACGTATTCGTCCGATGATCGCCGTGCTTGCAGCTCGCGCGGTCGGCTATCAGGGGAATGCGCACGTCAACATCGCCGCACTGATCGAATTTATTCATACCGCGACCCTACTGCATGACGACGTCGTCGACGAGTCCGATATGCGCCGCGGCAAAGCGACGGCCAACGCCGCGTTCGGTAACGCCGCCAGCGTACTGGTGGGCGACTTTATCTACACCCGCGCCTTCCAGATGATGACTCGTCTCGGTTCGCTGAAGGTGCTGGAGGTGATGTCGGAAGCCGTAAACGTCATTGCCGAAGGCGAAGTCCTGCAGTTGATGAACGTCAACGACCCGGATATCACGGAAGAGAACTATATGCGGGTCATCTACAGTAAGACCGCCCGTCTGTTTGAAGCCGCTTCGCAGTGTTCCGGTATCCTGGCTGGTTGCAGCGCGGAAGAAGAACAGGCGCTGCAGGATTATGGCCGTTACCTCGGCACCGCGTTTCAGCTGATTGACGATCTGCTGGATTACAGTTCCGATGGCGAACGCCTTGGCAAAAACGTCGGTGATGACCTGAACGAAGGCAAACCAACGCTGCCTCTGCTACACGCTATGCATCACGGTACCGCGGATCAGGCGGCGATGATTCGCGGTGCTATCGAGCAGGGTAACGGGCGCCATCTGCTTGACGCGGTACTTGAAACCATGGCGGCCTGCGGTTCGCTGGAGTGGACGCAGAAACGTGCGGAAGAAGAAGCCGATAAAGCTATCGCCGCACTGCAGGTTCTGCCGGATACGCCATGGCGCGATGCCCTCATCGGCCTTGCGCATATCGCCGTTCAGCGCGACCACTAATCCCCTCCTCTCTCCCGTGCTCACCGCGCGGGAGGGTTCCAATAAAATCCAATATTCTTCAAATAATGCCAGAAACCTTAATATATTCTGAATATACAAGAACGATAATGGAACTTGTTAAAACCATATAAGAACCAGGGTATAGTATTTCGGCCGTCCGTATTGACGCGCAGACAGTTATCACCGGGAGAATTTATGGATAAGTTCATCGACTGGCATTCAGCGGATATTATTGCCGGCCTTCGCAAAAAGGGGACGTCCCTCGCAGCTGAGTCACGACGTCACGGATTAAGCTCTTCTACGCTTGCCAACGCGCTAACCCGTCCGTGGCCTAAAGGCGAATTGATTATTGCGAACGCGCTGGGAACCGATCCGTGGGTTATCTGGCCATCGCGTTACCACGACCCCATTACCCATCAGTTCATCGACAGAACGCAGATGATGCGTCAGAAGAGACATAAGACCTAACGTGAGGGAGAGATCGATAACAGCCCCCGGACGGACGTCAGAGGGCTGCTACCGCAGCAGAATTACTCGCCTTTGACGCGTTCGATATTCGCGCCCAGAGCCTGCAGTTTATCTTCGATGCGCTCATAGCCGCGATCGATATGATAGATTCGGTCGACGATGGTCGTCCCTTCCGCAATACAACCCGCCAGCACCAGGCTTGCAGATGCACGCAGGTCGGTCGCCATGACCTGTGCGCCGGACAGCTTCGCGACACCATGGCAAATCGCGGTATTACTTTCGATTTCCGCGTGCGCGCCCATACGGATCAGTTCCGGAATGTGCATGAAGCGGTTCTCGAAGATGGTTTCGGTGATAACGCCCGTTCCTTCAGCCACCAGGTTCAGCAAGGTGAACTGCGCCTGCATGTCGGTTGGGAAACCCGGGTGCGGCGCGGTACGCACGTTGACCGCTTTCGGACGGTTGCCGTGCATATCGAGGCTAATCCAGTCTTCACCGACTTCAATGTCCGCGCCAGCTTCACGCAGCTTAGCCAGTACCGCATCCAGGGTATCAGGCTGCGCATGGCGGCACATAATTTTACCGCCGGAGATCGCCGCAGCGACCAGGAAGGTACCGGTTTCGATACGGTCCGGCAGCACGCGATAAACGCCGCCACCCAGACGCGCAACGCCCTCAATGGTGATACGGTCGGAACCCTGACCCGTAATCTTCGCGCCCAGCGCGTTAAGGAAGTTAGCGGTATCGACGATTTCCGGCTCGCGCGCGGCGTTTTCAATCACGGTCGTGCCTTCAGCCAGCGTCGCCGCGCTCATGATAGTCACGGTCGCGCCTACGCTGACCTTATCCATCACGATATGCGCGCCTTTCAGACGCCCGTTAACCGACGCCTTCACATAGCCTTCTTCCAGTTTGATTTCCGCGCCCAGCTGTTCCAGGCCGGTAATGTGCAGGTCGACCGGACGCGCGCCGATAGCGCAGCCGCCCGGCAGAGAAACCTGGCCCTGGCCGAAACGCGCCACCAGCGGCCCCAGCGCCCAGATGGAAGCGCGCATGGTTTTCACTAAATCGTACGGAGCACAGAAAACATTTACCGGGCCAGCATCGATCCATACGGAACCATTGCGCTCGACCTTCGCGCCCAGCTGGCTCAGCAGCTTCATGGTGGTATCGATATCTTTCAGCTTCGGTACGTTCTGGATTTCAATCGGCTCTTCGGCTAACAGCGCGGCAAAGAGGATTGGCAGGGCAGCGTTTTTAGCGCCGGAAATGGTGACCTCGCCCTGCAGGCGAGTCGGCCCCTGAACACGGAATTTATCCATTGATTCTGTTCTCGGTTAAAAATTCATCAACGCTGTAGGGAACATCCCTACAGCTTAAAAGCCATTAAGTTTGCGATCGCGTGCCCATTCTTGCGGGGTAAACGCTTTGATCGACAGCGCATGAATGCGATTGTCGGCAATATATTCCATCAGCGGCGCGTAGATTGCCTGCTGTTTTTTTACCCGGCTCATGCCGTCAAACATCTCACCCACAGCGATAACCTGAAAGTGGCTGCCATCGCCAGAGACGTGGACTTCCTGAAGGGAGAGTGCGTTCATCAGCACGGTCTGAATTTCATGATTTTCCATGGGATCACATTTTTCTGAGTGTGAAAACAGCCCAACATCTTAGAGGAAAGTGGCGCTGTCTTAAACAAGCAAAAAGCCCCATCGAACAGATTGATGGGGCTTTCAGAATAGCTTCAGCATTAACCTACTGAAAAATTTACGGGATCATGTCCGCCGGAAGGTTGTAAAGACTAACCAGCGTTTGCAGGTTTTCGCTTTTCCCTACCACTTGCGCCGTTTTGCCCTGCCGACGTACCAGCGCGACAAAATGAACCAGCAACGCTACCCCGGCGCTATCGACCCGTGAAACGTCGCTGAGGTCGATAGTGGATACGCCGTCGGTCGCCTGCGCGCGTGCATTCCACAGCGGCAGTATAAATTCCTGATCCAGTTCGCCGCGCAACGCCAGGCGTTCACCGTCGCGGTTCCAGCTCAGTTGTTCGCTCATTATTTCTTCTGATCCAGAGTGATAGGCTGGGCAGAAATAGCTTTCAGCTGCGCGGTCAGACCATCAACACCTTTCGTGCGCAGCAGGTCGCTCCACTCGTTTTGTTTGGTGGTGATCATGCTGACGCCTTCGGCGATCATGTCATAAGCCTGCCAGTTGCCGGTCTGGGTATTTTTACGCCATTGGAAGTCCAGACGTACCGGAGGACGGCCATTCGGGTCGAGGATGGTGACGCGAATCGGCACGATGGTTGCGCTGCCCAGCGGCTGCTCAGGCGCAATTTGGTAAGTCTGGCCGTGATACATCGCCAGCGCCTGACCGTAAGCCTGTTTCAGATACTCGCGGAAGGCGGCGAAATAGGCTTCACGTTGTGCAGGCGTCGCCTCTTTGTAGTAACGGCCCAGCACCAGCGCGCCGGCATATTTCACCTGCACGTAAGGCAGCAGTTCCTGATCGACGATATCACGCAGATAGTTCGGGTTGGCTTTGATCTTCGGCTGTTCGTTCTTCAGACGATCGAAGGTCTTCTGCGCCGCTTCGTCCATCAACTTATACGGGTTAGTTTGATCCGCGGCATGCGCGGCTGTTAGTGGAGCAATCACCAGCATGGCGACCATGAGTAAGCGTTTAAACATATCTTGTCTCTCCTGAAATTAATGCGTCATGCCGGCCTGCGGCGTAGCGTCAGTATGACCCTCAGCCGCCGCCTTATCATTGTCAGAATTCTGATTATCGCTGCCCTTGCTGTTATAGAGGAACTGGCCTATCAGATCTTCCAACACCATGGCGGACTTGGTGTCCTGAATCGTACCGCCGTCTTTAAGAATCGCGGTGCCCAGTTCCGGGTCTTCAAAACCGACGTTCAGCGCCAGGTACTGCTCCCCGAGCAAACCAGAAGTACGAATCGCCAGCGAGCTGGTATCCGGAATGTGGTTGTAGCTTTCGTCGATATCGATGGCAACGCGCGGCAGATAGGTTTTTGGATCGAGGGTGATATCCGCGACGCGACCGACCACCACACCGCCGATGCGCACCGGTGAACGCGCTTTCAGGCCGCCGATGTTATCGAAGGTCGCATAAAGACGATAAGTCGGTTCGGTACGCAACGAGGTGACGTTCGCCGCCTTCAGACAGACAAATAGCGCCGCCAGCAGCGCCGCCAGTAAGAACACACCTACCCAGATCTCATTTTTTTTCGTTTGCATGAACTTAATTCCCAAACATCAGCGCAGTCAGCACAAAATCCAGCCCCAGAACCGCCAGCGACGAATGCACCACGGTGCGCGTCGTTGCCCGGCTAATTCCAGCGGAAGTGGGGATAGCGTCATAACCATTGAATAACGCAATCCAGGTTACCGTAACGGCAAAAACCAGACTTTTAATCAGGCAGTTAACCAGATCCATTCGCCAGTCGACGGCATTTTGCATCGCGGTCCAGAAGAACCCCGCGTCGATGCCTTTCCAGCTGACGCCAACCAGCGAACCGCCCCAGACGCCCACGGCGACGAATATGATCGTCAACAGCGGTAGCGAAATAACCCCGGCCCAGAAGCGCGGCGAAATCACCCGGCGCAGCGGATCCACCGCCATCATTTCCATGCTGGAGAGCTGCTCGGTCGCCCGCATCAGGCCAATCTCGGCGGTTAACGCCGAACCGGCTCGCCCGGCGAAAAGCAGTGCGGCTACCACCGGCCCCAGCTCGCGCAGCAGCGACAGCGCCACCAGCATACCCAGGCTGGTCTCTGCGCTATAGGTCGTTAATACCAGATAGCCCTGCAGCCCCAGTACCATACCGATGAACAGCCCCGAGACGATAATAATCAGCATCGATAACACGCCGACGTTATACAGCTGGCGCACCAGCAGCGGAGCATGTTTGCGAAATTCCGGCTTGCCCACCACGGCATTAAACAGCATTAATCCGGCGCGCCCGAAGGTCGCGGTGGTTTTGATGCCGCGGTGTCCGAGCGCTGCCAACGCATTGAATAGCATGAGTCGTTTAGCTCCCTTTGCCTAATAAATCATGGTGGTAATCGCCCGCAGGATAGCGGAACGGCACCGGGCCGTCAGCGATGCCATCAATGAACTGGCGCACGCGCGGATCGCTATTTTCACGCAGCGATTGCGCGCTGCCGTGGGCAACGATTTTCTTATCCGCCACGATGTAGGCGTAATCCGCAATGCTCAACACTTCCGGTACGTCGTGCGATACCACAATGCAGGTCACTCCCAGGGTACTATTCAGCTCTGAGATAAGTTTAACCAATACGCCCATGGTGATGGGATCCTGTCCGACGAAAGGTTCATCAAACATGATCAGATCCGGCTCAAGGGCAATCGCCCGCGCCAACGCCGCGCGCCGCGCCATCCCGCCGGAGAGTTCCGAAGGCATCAGTTTCGCCGCGCCGCGTAGCCCAACCGCCTCCAGCTTCATCATGACGGTGGTGTGCAGTAGCGCATCCGGCAACTGAGTATGTTCGCGCAGCGGGTAAGCTACGTTATCAAACACGTTCATATCGGTGAATAGCGCGCCGGACTGAAACAGCATGCTCATGCGTTTACGCACGGTATACAGCCGCGAGCGCGTCATTTGCGGCACGTTTTCGCCGTCAAACAGGATCTCGCCGCTGTCGGGCGGGATCTGGCCGCCGATCAAACGCAGCAGGGTCGTCTTGCCGATCCCCGATGGCCCCATAATGGCGGTAATCTTGCCGCGAGGCACCGATAGCGAGATATCATCGAAGATGACGCGGTCGCCCCGAGAGAAACGAATACCGCGAACCTCGACTAAATTCGCCAGAGTTTGGCTCATAAAATCATCCTTACTAAACCTTCGGGCTAAGCATGGCGCTTTCTTTCACCACAAACCCAACATTTTTACAGAATCTTACCTGCCCGGGTTAGCGAAAGCTGGCATTTGTTTTACTTTTGCCACACATAAAGTCAAAATTAAGAATTCGTTACGCTGCGTACGGACGGCCAGCGAGGCGACGATTATACCTGAAGAAAGGACTTTAGATGCTCTTAGCAACGGCTCTGTTAATAATTGGTTTACTGCTGGTAGTTTACAGCGCCGATCGTCTGGTATACGCCGCTTCAATACTGTGTCGCATGATGGGGATCCCGCCGCTCATCATCGGCATGACGGTCGTGAGCATCGGTACCAGCCTGCCGGAGATCATCGTTTCCACCGCCGCCTCCCTTCACGGGCAAACCGATCTGGCGATCGGTACGGCGTTGGGATCCAATATTACGAATATTCTATTAATTCTCGGTCTTGCCGCCCTGCTCCATCCATTTACCGTGCATTCTGATATCCTGCGCCGCGAATTGCCGCTAATGTTGCTGGTCAGTTTACTGGCGGGATTTGTGCTCTACGATGGCCAGCTCTCGCGTCTGGACGGGCTGTTTTTACTGGCGCTGGCCATACTGTGGCTGGTGTTTACCCTAAAAATAGCGCGCCTGGCGGAACGTCAGGGTAGCGATAGCCTGACCCGGGAACAGCTGGCGGAGCTACCGCGCGGTGGTTCGCTACCCGTCGCCCTGCTGTGGCTTGGGGTGGCGATGATCGTCATGCCGATGGCCACCCGTATGGTAGTAGATAACGCCACGGTGTTGGCGAACTATTTCGCCATTAGCGAACTGACGGTGGGCTTAACGGTCATTGCTATCGGCACCAGCCTGCCGGAACTGGCTACCGCTATCGCCGGCGCACGAAAAGGGGAAGACGATATCGCCATCGGGAATATCATTGGCGCCAATATCCTTAATCTCGTGCTGGTGCTCGGGCTGCCGGCGTTAATCGCCCCTGGCGCCTTCCCTGCTGAAGCTTTTACGCGCGACTACAGCGTGATGCTGCTGGTCAGCGCGATCTTCGCGCTGCTGTGCTGGCGGCGTAAACGGCAGCCGGGGCGCGTAGCGGGCGCCTTGCTGGTCGGCGGCTTTATGGTTTGGTTGGCGGTGCTGTTCTGTTCAGCGCCGTACTTCGTTGAATGAATTGGGGTAACATCATGTCGCAAATAGATTTGCCAACGGATTTTGACTTTCAACAGGCAGGACGTCAGGTTCTGGAAATTGAACGTGAAGGTCTGGCCCAGCTCGATCAGTATATTAATGAAGATTTCACCCGCGCCTGTGAGACGATTTTCCGCTGCGGCGGTAAGGTCGTAGTGATGGGTATGGGCAAATCCGGGCATATCGGGCGCAAAATGGCGGCGACCTTCGCCAGTACCGGCACCTCGGCTTTTTTTGTCCATCCCGGTGAAGCCGCTCACGGCGATTTGGGGATGGTGACGCCGCAGGATGTGGTCATCGCGTTATCTAATTCCGGTGAATCTAATGAAATCCTGGCGTTGATTCCGGTGCTTAAACGCCAGCAGGTGCCGCTTATCTGCGTCACCAGCCGTCCGGATAGCAGCATGGCGCGCGCCGCCGATATTCATCTGTGTGTGAAAGTGCCGAAAGAGGCCTGTCCGCTAGGGCTGGCGCCGACCTCCAGCACCACCGCCGCGCTGGTGATGGGTGACGCCCTCGCCGTGGCGCTGCTCGAAGCGCGCGGCTTTACCGCCGAAGATTTCGCCCTGTCGCACCCCGGCGGCGCACTCGGTCGTAAGCTGCTGCTGCGGGTCAATGATATTATGCATACTGGCGACGAGATCCCCCACGTCGGCCTGCAGGCTACCCTGCGCGACGCGCTGCTGGAAATCACCCGCAAAAATCTGGGCATGACGGCCATCTGCGATGACGAGATGAATATCATCGGCATCTTCACCGATGGCGACCTGCGCCGCGTCTTCGATACCGGCGTCGATATGCGCAACGCCAGCATCGCTGAAGTCATGACCCCAGGCGGGATCCGCATTCGTCCAGGCATGCTGGCGGTAGATGCGCTCAACCTGATGCAGTCCCGCCATATCACCTGCGTGCTGGTTGCCGATGGCGACCGGCTGCTAGGTGTGGTACATATGCACGATCTGCTGCGCGCTGGCGTAGTGTAAGTAAGGATAAAATAATGAATAATGCTGATGCCCAGGTCGACACCTGCTACGGGCCGGTAAGCCAGGAATTTATCGACCGGGCGGCGAAGATCCGTTTACTGATCCTCGACGTCGACGGCGTGCTTTCCGATGGTCTTATCTATATGGGCAACAACGGCGAAGAGCTGAAAGCGTTTAACGTCCGCGATGGCTACGGGATCCGCTGCGCGCTGACTTCCGGTATTGAAGTCGCGATTATTACCGGGCGAAAAGCTAAACTGGTAGAAGACCGCTGCCAGACGCTGGGCATTACGCATCTGTATCAAGGTCAGTCCGATAAGCTGTTGGCGTTTCGTGAATTATTAAGCAAACTGGCGGTTCGCCCGGATGAAGTCGCTTATATTGGCGACGATCTGATCGACTGGCCGGTAATGGCGGAAGTCGGTTTAAGCGTCGCCGTCGCCGATGCGCATCCGCTGCTGCTCCCGCGGGCGAATTACGTCACGCGAATTAACGGCGGACGCGGCGCGGTACGCGAAGTCTGCGATTTGTTACTATTGGCGCAGGGCAAGCTTGATGAGGCCAAAGGGCAATCAATATGAGTAAAACCAGACGTTGGGTTATCATCTTACTATCGCTGGTCGCGTTGATCCTGATCGGCCTGAACCTGGCGAGTACGGACGACACCGCGACCGTCGCGGTCAATCCTAACGATCCGACGTATAAAAGCGAGCATACCGATACCGTGGTGTACAGCCCGGAAGGCGCGCTGAGTTATCGTCTGATAGCCGAGCATGTCGAATACTTTTCCGAACAAGAAGTATCGTGGTTCACCAATCCGGTGATGACCACCTTTGATACCAATAAGGTTCCGACCTGGTCAATCAGAGCGGATAAAGCCAAGTTAACCAACGACCGTATGCTGTATCTTTACGGCCATGTTGAGGTCGACGCGTTGAGCCCCGACTCTCAACTGCGCAAAATTACCACCGATAACGCGCAGGTAAACCTGGTGACCCAGGATGTAACCTCTGACGATATGGTGACGTTGTACGGAACAACATTTAATTCCAGCGGCCTGAAAATGCGCGGGAACCTACGCAGCAAAAATGCCGAGCTGATTGAAAAGGTTAGAACCTCTTATGAAATTCAGAACAAACAAACTCAGCCTTAACATTGCGCTCGCAAGCGCGCTTCTGGCCGCCAGCCTGCCGGCTCTGGCAAAAACCGGCGATACCGATCAGCCGATTCACATCGAGTCCGATCAGCAGTCGTTGGATATGCAGGGCAACGTCGTGACCTTCACCGGCAACGTGGTCGTCACCCAAGGGACCATTAAAATCAATGCCGACAAAGTCGTGGTTACCCGCCCTGGCGGTGAAAAAGGCAAAGAGGTGATCGACGGTTTCGGCAATCCGGCCACCTTCTATCAGATGCAGGACAACGGCAAGCCGGTGAAAGGCCGCGCGTCGAAAATGCATTATGAACTGCAGAACGATTTCGTGGTGCTGACCGGCAACGCGCATCTGGAACAGCTGGATAGCAATATTCAGGGCGACAAAATCACCTATCTGGTGAAAGAGCAGAAAATGCAGGCCTTCAGCAACAAAGGCGGTCGCGTGACTACGGTGCTGGTACCTTCGCAGTTGCAGGACAAAAGCGGCGATCAGCAGAAGAAAGGTAAGTAATCCGTTATGGCAACATTAACTGCAAAAAATCTCGCCAAAGCCTACAAAGGCCGCCGCGTGGTGGAAGACGTCAGCCTGACCGTCAACTCCGGTGAAATCGTCGGCCTGCTGGGCCCGAACGGCGCCGGTAAGACCACCACCTTTTATATGGTGGTAGGCATCGTGCCGCGCGACGCCGGCAACATCATCATTGACGATGAAGATATCAGCCTGCTGCCGCTACATGCCCGCGCGCGGCGCGGCATCGGTTACCTGCCGCAGGAAGCCTCTATTTTCCGCCGCCTGAGCGTCTACGATAATCTGATGGCGGTGCTACAGATCCGCGACGATCTCAGCAGCGAGCAGCGTGAAGATCGCGCTAAAGAGCTGATGGAAGAGTTCCACATTGAACACCTGCGCGATAGCCTGGGCCAGGCGCTCTCCGGCGGTGAACGCCGCCGCGTCGAAATCGCCCGCGCGCTGGCGGCGAACCCGAAATTCATCCTGCTGGATGAACCGTTCGCCGGGGTTGACCCTATCTCTGTTATCGATATTAAACGCATCATCGAACACCTGCGCGACAGCGGGCTGGGCGTACTCATTACTGACCATAACGTCAGGGAGACGCTGGCGGTCTGTGAACGAGCTTATATCGTGAGCCAGGGCCATCTCATCGCCCACGGCACCCCGCAGCAAATCCTTGAAGACGAGCAGGTTAAACGCGTGTACCTTGGGGAAGACTTCAGACTCTGATAGGGTAGAGGTTATAGACGTTTTAGCCGGAGATATTGACCCTGAACATGAAGCAAGGTTTGCAATTAAGGCTAAGCCAACAGCTTGCCATGACGCCCCAACTGCAGCAGGCCATCCGCTTGTTGCAGCTGTCCACGTTAGAACTCCAGCAAGAACTCCAGCAGGCGCTGGAGAGTAACCCGTTGCTTGAGCAAACCGATCTTCACGAAGAGGTTGAAACCACAGAAGCCGAGGACCGCGAGTCTCTGGATACCGTCGACGCGCTCGAACAAAAAGAGATGCCGGACGAGCTCCCGCTGGACGCCAGCTGGGATGAAATCTACACCGCCGGCACGCCGTCGGGTAATGGCGTCGACTACCAGGACGATGAACTGCCGATCTATCAGGGTGAGACCACCCAAAGCCTGCAGGATTATCTGATGTGGCAGGTCGAGCTCACGCCATTCACCGATACCGACCGCGCGATAGCCACCTCCATCGTCGATGCCGTTGACGATACCGGCTACCTCACTATTTCCATTCAGGACATTGTCGACAGTATCGAAGATGATGAAATTGGTCTTGAGGAAGTTGAAGCGGTACTCAAGCGCGTACAGCGTTTCGATCCGGTCGGCGTCGCCGCCAGGGATCTCCGTGACTGCCTGCTGATCCAGCTTTCACAATTTGCCAAAGAGACACCGTGGCTGGAAGAAGCCAGGTTGATTATCAGCGAGCATCTTGATCTCCTGGCCAACCACGATTTCCGTAGCCTGATGCGCGTCACTCGCTTGAAAGAAGACGTTCTGAAAGAGGCGGTTTGCCTGATCCAGTCGCTGGATCCGCGCCCGGGTCAGTCCATTCAAACCAGCGAGCCGGAATACGTGATCCCGGATGTACTGGTGCGCAAGGTTAACGGCCGCTGGGTCGTCGAGCTCAATTCCGACAGCATTCCGCGGCTGAAGATTAATCAGCAATACGCGGCGATGGGCAATAATGCGCGCAACGACGCCGACAGCCAGTTTATCCGCAGCAACCTGCAAGAAGCCCGCTGGCTGATTAAGAGCCTTGAGAGCCGTAACGATACCCTGCTGCGCGTCAGCCGCTGCATCGTCGAACAGCAGCAGGCCTTCTTTGAGCAGGGTGAAGAATTTATGAAACCGATGGTGCTGGCGGATATCGCCCAGGCCGTCGAGATGCATGAATCAACCATTTCACGCGTTACCACGCAAAAATATCTGCACAGTCCACGCGGTATTTTTGAGTTGAAGTATTTCTTCTCCAGCCACGTCAATACCGAAGGCGGCGGCGAAGCCTCGTCTACCGCCATTCGTGCGCTGGTGAAGAAGTTAATCGCCGCGGAGAACCCCGCGAAGCCGTTGAGCGACAGCAAGCTCACCACCATGCTCTCCGATCAGGGTATTATGGTGGCGCGGCGCACTGTTGCTAAGTACCGAGAGTCTTTATCCATTCCGCCGTCAAACCAGCGCAAACAACTGGTCTGACACAACCGATAAGGAAGACACTATGCAGCTCAACATTACAGGACACAACGTCGAGATCACTCCCGCCATGCGCGACTTCGTCACTACGAAGTTCAGCAAACTGGAGCAGTTTTTCGATAGGATCAACCAGGTCTATATTGTGTTAAAAGTAGAGAAGGTGACGCAAATCGCGGACGCCAATTTGCATGTCAACGGTGGCGAAATCCATGCCAGTGCGGAAGGGCAGGATATGTATGCCGCTATCGATGGTCTTATCGATAAGCTGGCAAGACAGTTAACAAAACATAAAGATAAACTGAAACAACACTAATTGTCCGGGCGATCGCCCTTATCCGCAGCCCGCGGATAAGGGCAGCTCAGGTGAAATTATGATGAACAACGATTCCGCTCTACAACTGAGCAATGTCCTTAACCAGGATTGTACCCGTAGCCAGGTTCACTGCCAGAGCAAGAAACGCGCGCTGGAAATCATCAGCGAACTGGCGGCGAAGCAGCTAGGTTTACCGCCGCAGGTGGTCTTTGAAGCGATCCTGACCCGTGAAAAAATGGGCAGTACCGGGATCGGCAACGGCATTGCGATCCCTCACGGCAAGCTTGAAGAGGATACCCTGCGCGCCGTTGGCGTATTTGTGCAGTTGGAAACGCCGATCGCCTTCGATGCGATCGACAATCAGCCGGTCGATCTGCTGTTTGCGCTACTGGTGCCGGCCGATCAAACCAAAACCCATCTGCATACGCTCTCGCTGGTCGCCAAACGTCTGGCGGACAAAACCATCTGCCGTCGCCTGCGCGCTGCGGTGAGCGATGAAGAGTTGTATGAGATCATCACCGAAGCAGGAAGCAGCGATGACGCTTAACGTGAGTCGCGTCTTAACCTTTATCGTACTGAGGAGAAACGGTACATGGTACTGATGATCGTCAGCGGCCGCTCTGGCTCGGGGAAATCCGTCGCCCTGCGAGCGCTGGAAGATATGGGCTTCTACTGTGTGGATAACCTGCCGGTAGTGCTGTTGCCTGAGCTGGCGCGAACGCTGGCCGACCGCGATATCTCTGCGGCCGTCAGCATTGACGTGCGCAATATGCCGGAATCACCGGAAATCTTTGAACAAGCGATGCAGAATCTGCCGGAATCCTTCTCCCCGCAGCTGCTGTTCCTTGATGCCGACCGCAACACCCTGATCCGCCGCTACAGCGATACCCGTCGCTTACATCCGCTCTCCAGCAAGAATCTGTCGCTTGAAAGCGCGATCGACGAAGAGAGCGATCTGCTTGAGCCGCTGCGCTCCCGTGCGGATCTGATCGTCGATACTTCCGAAATGTCGGTGCATGAACTGGCCGAGATGCTGCGTACCCGCCTGTTAGGTAAACGCGAGCGTGAATTGACGATGGTCTTTGAATCATTCGGCTTCAAACACGGTATCCCTATCGATGCCGATTACGTGTTTGACGTCCGCTTCCTGCCAAACCCGCACTGGGATCCGAAGCTGCGCCCCATGACCGGCCTCGATAAACCGGTTGCCGCCTTCCTCGATCGCCATACGGAAGTGCATAACTTTATTTACCAGACGCGTAGCTATCTGGAGCTATGGTTGCCGATGCTGGAAACCAATAACCGCAGCTATCTGACGGTAGCCATTGGTTGTACCGGCGGTAAGCATCGCTCGGTCTATATTGCCGAACAGCTGGCTGACTACTTCCGTTCGCGCGGTAAGAACGTGCAATCTCGTCACCGGACGCTGGAAAAACGTAAATCATGACCGTCAAGCAAACCGTTGAAATCACCAACAAGCTGGGCATGCACGCGCGCCCGGCAATGAAGCTTTTCGAGCTGATGCAGAATTTCGATGCGGAAGTGTTGCTACGCAACGACGAAGGCACCGAAGCGGAAGCCAACAGCGTTATCGCCCTGCTGATGCTGGATTCCGCCAAAGGACGCCAAATTGAGGTTGAGGCCAGCGGCCCGCAGGAAGTCGAAGCGCTGGCGGCGGTGATTGCGCTGTTCAACGCCGGGTTTGATGAAGACTAATCATCTCCCGGCGGGATCGCGGTTAATGCAGCTTATTGGCCTGCATAAAGCCTTCGCCGCCTAACTGACGCATCTGGCGCAGGATCCACGCCTGTCGGCTATGAACATAGCCTGATGGCGCATCGGCGCGAAAACGAATCGGGTTCGGTAATACCGCCGCCAGCAGCGCGGCCTCTGCAGGGGTCAAACGGCTGGCCGGCTTATGAAAATAGCGCTGGGCCGCCGCTTCTACGCCGAAAATACCGTCGCCAAACTCGGCAATATTCAAGTACACGGTAAGAATGCGCTTCTTGCTCCAGACCGTTTCGATCCCGACGGTCAAGCCCACTTCCAGCCCCTTGCGCAACCAGCTGCGGCCATCCCATAAAAACAGGTTTTTCGCCGTCTGCTGAGAGAGCGTCGACGCGCCGCGAATACGATTTTCATTCCGTTCGTTGTGCGCCAGCGCTTTTTCGATTGCCGGCACGTCAAAACCCCAGTGGTCGGGGAATTTCTGATCTTCAGCAGCAATCACCGCCAGCCCCATCCAGGGGGAAATCTCGTCCATGCCAACCCAATCAGAATGGGCGACATAATGGAAATCACCGGAGAACCAGGCGCTAACCTGGCGCTCCAGCATCACCGCTGAGAACGGCACCGGCAGGACGCTGAATACGGCGATACCGCCGCCCCAGAACACCACACAGACCAGCAGCAGGCGTAACAGCAGGCGCTTAATCATCGCCAGCGGCGCAACACGCTTACTCATTCAGCGAGAACCAGTACGCGATCGACCAGTTTCTCAATACCGCTGGCGGCCTCGGCAATATTCTGCGCCAGCATATAAGCAGGCGTGGTCACCACCTTGTTGTCTTCATCGACCACGATGTCGTCAACCGGGCACGGCACGTGCTCCGCGCCCATCTCTTCCAGCACCTCGGCAGTATCCGGATCGGTACCGATGGTTATCCGCAGCGGCGTCGGGAAAATCTTCGGCAACAGCGCCGGCGCGATACACATAAAGCCCAGCGGCTTACCCGCTTCGTGCATCGCCAGCGTTAATGCCTGCAGATCGCGATCAACAACGCATTCACTTCCCTGGGCGGCAAAATTACTCAGGTTTTTCGCCGCGCCAAAGCCGCCTGGCACAACCAGCGCATCCAGCTCGTCCGCGCGGGCGCTGGCCAAAGGCTGAATAGCGCCGCGCGCCAGGCGCGCCGCTTCAATCAGCACATTGCGGCTTTCCGCCATCGTTTCGCCGGTCAGATGGTTGATCACGTCGGTTTGCGCCTTATCCGGCGCAAAGCAAACCGCCTGCGCGCCGCGACGCGCAATGGCCAACAGGGTAATGACCGCTTCATGGATTTCTGCGCCGTCGTAAACACCACAGCCGCTTAGTACCACGCCAATCTTCTTCATCTTGCTAACCCCTTAGCGCAACTCTATGAAACAAGTAAATAATTTTGATTTACTCGCTATGCTTCACATATTTTACCGATTCACGTAACAAAATATTTATGGTTTGCTATCTTAATGAGCGAGCAAGCCAAATCCTCAGGTTGCGCCGTGTAAAAAAATCACTCGAACAATCCTGGCTCAACAACCAGTTCCCTGGTGTTGGCGCAGTATTCGCGCACCCCGGTTTATCCGGGGTCATTTTTTATCCGCCGCCGCAATCCAGGCCTTCAGTACCGCAACATCGTTTTGCCACTCGGATTTCATCTCTTCTACCCACTCGCCGACGTTGTCTTCCCAGGCGGGTAAATCTGGCGTTTGGATCTGCTGCCCTAATTGCTGGATATGGCGCAAGCCTATCGACCCCGCCGCGCCCTTAATTTTATGGCCTTCATCGACGATACCTTTCTGGTCGCGCGCGGTGAGATTCGATTCCAGCACGGACATGTAGCCCGGCATCATCTTCTCGAACACCGCCAGCCCGTCGGTAATCAGCTTCGGTCCCACCAGCTCAATATATTGTTCCAGCATGTCGGTATCCAGTACCGATGCCGATTTCGCCACATCCACCGCAGGCGCCTCATGGCCATCGTCTTCCGGCGCATCCCAGAATTTCTTGATGATCGCGGTTAACGCCGGTACCGACAGCGGCTTGCTCAGTACATCATCCATGCCGGCATCAAGGTACTCTTTTTTGTCCTTCAGGACGTTGGCGGTCAGCGCCACCAGCGGCGGCAACTCATCGGCGGCATAGCGTTGTTTTAGCTGTCGCGAGATATCGAGGCCGGTCATGTCCGGTAGCTGAATGTCCAGCAGCACCAGGTCGTATTCGCCGGGTTCGAACATCTCCAGCGCGGCTTTACCTGTCATCGCCACGTCCACGCTGTTGCCCAATTTTTCCAGCACCGAACGGGCGACAATCACGTTCAGTTCGATATCTTCCACCAGCAGCACATTCAGCGCCGGCAGCGGCATATCGTCTTCGGCCAGCGTATCTTCAACTTCATCAGCTACCGCCTGCGCGTGTACGGTCAAGGTAAACGTCGCCCCCTGCCCCGGCTGGCTGGTCACGCTGATATCGCCACCCATATTGCGCGCCAGCCGGCGCGATACCGCCAGCCCGATACCGGTACCGGTTGCCGGTTTACCGCCGTGGCTGTCTTTCACCTGATAATACATGGCGAAAATTTTGTCCTGCTCCGCCTGCGGGATACCGATACCGGAGTCCTCGACTTCGAAGTGCAGCATATCGCCTTCGTCATAGCGGACGCGCACGGTGACATTGCCCTGTTGGGTAAACTTCACCGCATTGCTGATCAGGTTCCACAGGATCTGCCGCAGACGCGTGCCATCGGTTATCACCTTATGCGGCAGCGGCTGGGTTGGCTCCATCACAAAGCGCAAACCTTTCTGCTGCGCCTGCAGGCCTGAGAGGTTCTCCAGATCGGCAAGGAAGCTGGTAAAATCCACCTCCTGATTATCAAGCTGAACTTTGCGCCGCTCCATCTTATCCATATCGATAATATCGTTGAAGATATTCCCCAGCGTCACCGCTGAAACATGGATAGTTTTCAGATATTTTTCCTGCTCGTTGGTCAATTCAGTATCCAGCAGGATGCGGCTGAGCCCAACGATGCCATTGAGCGGCGTACGCAGCTCGTGGCTGATGGTTGAGATAAAGGTGGTCTTGTCCCGGCTGGCGCGCTCCAACGCGTCCTGATAGCGCTTACGCTCGGTAATATCGCGGCCAAAGCCCATCAGGCCACGGCGCTTGCCCACGCGGTCATAGTAGGGGACCTTGCGGATCTCAAAGCAGGCTTTACGCCCATCGGGATAATCGAGCCATTGTTCGTAGGTCAGTGAGACATTATGGCGGAAGACTTTCTCATCGGTCTCCAGCACTTTCACCGCGGCTTCTTCGCTATAGACATCCTGCGGCTTGAGGTGAATCAGCTGCTTTTCGCTTTTACCGGTCAACAATTCCATCGCCCGGTTACAGCCGGAGAACTCTTTATCTTCGTTACGATAGAAAACCAGATCCGGTGAGGCATCAAGGAAAGAGCGCAGGAAAGAGGATTGTTGCTCTAGCTGAATTTGCGTCTCTTCGCGCTCTTTCATCTCTATTTTCAGCTGTTCCAGCGTGGTTTCGCGCTCCGCTTCCGCTTTTTCACGTTCGCCAATTTCCTGGTTCAACTGGGCGATATTATCCTTGAGCTGTACGTTAAGCTTAAGATCGCGCTCGCGCATCTCTTCCAGCTTTTCCACCAGCCGCGAGAGGCGCTGACGCGACTCTTCCAGCTGTTCGACCACCACTGACAGAAAATAGACCGCCCAGGGGGTAATCAGCAGCCCGAAGAAGATAGAGCGGATGACATCAATACTCTCCACCTGTCCATGCAGCACCATCGTGACGGCCATCTGCACCACGATAGCCAGCACCACCAGCGCCAGAGCCAACAGCATTGAAAAGCGCACCAGACCTAACTTCATCATCAGGTCGACATAGTACTGCGCCAGCATACGAATTTGCTTCATGAGGGATTCCTTATCGCCAACTCCGCACAATAATACCCAATTCTGAACATTACGCTGTAAGTTGTGCAAAAAATGCGGCGGTAATCAGCCGTTAAGGAAGTGGAACATCAGGCAGGCTGGATCCACGGCGTCCCCAATGCCGACCCCTGAACGCCATAGGCATTAAGGTATTTGTCCAGCTCGACCATACCGGTCCAGCGGTTTTCGCACCACAGCGGTGCCAGTAGCGTTGGGCGACGGGCGCTGGCCGAGATGCGATGGTAAATCACCTCCGGCGGGGTATGGCGAATCATCTCACCGGCGGTGACCGTATAGTCATCCAGCGCAATACCGTTCAGGCGACCCGCCTGCCAGGCTTTCGCCATGATGCTGCCGGTCACAATATGCAGCGGGTGCAGCTTAATACCATCGACGCCGGTGTCGACCACCCGTTGCAGGGTGTGCAGGCACTGCTGCTGGGTTTCGCCCGGCAGGCCGACGATAAGATGCGCGCAGACTTTTAATCCGCGTTCGCGCGCCAGTCGGGTGGTGCGCTGGTAGCAGGCAAAGTCATGGCCGCGATTGATACGATGCAGCGTTTTATCATGCGCGGTCTGCAATCCCAGCTCCAGCCAGATTTCATAGCCCTGCTCCCGATATTCGCTGAGCAGGTCCAGCACCCCATCGGGAACGCAGTCGGGGCGGGTGCCGACGCACAGCCCCACGATATTCGCCTGGCTCACCGCCTGCTGATACATTGAACGCAGCAGCTGCACTTCGGCAAACGTGCTGGTATAAGCCTGAAAATAGGCGAGATAACGTTTCGCGCGGTTGACCAACTGCGCCTGGTGCGCCAGCTGATCGGCAATCGAACGGTACTGCTGGGCCTCGTCGGCGAAGGAGGCGACATTACAAAATGTGCAGCCGCCGCGGCCAATTGTGCCATCCCGGTTCGGGCAACTAAATCCACCATGCAGCGTCAGTTTATGAACCTTTTCGCCGTAGCGGCGCGTAAGATCCCCACCAAACATGTTGACTAATTTTTGTAACTGCATAATCTGATAGACCGGCCTCAAGAAAGGGGCCAAGCCTGCCATTTTTAGCCTCCGACGGCGATGACCTGGATCAATCGTCAGCGCGGCCGCTTACCTCATTGCATATTAAATCAAAATAAACGCGGTTTCATTCACACTCGCGGTAATAACATTTACTTATACTTCAATGCTGAGTTTCAATTATCTTTGTCGCAGCAAAAAACAGTTTTATTTCCTGCCATTAAGATAACCAGCAGTCAAATATTCCGCCATAAAAATACAATTCAGCACAGAAAGGTAATCTTAGGCTGCGGATATAGTGAGACAGATCACACTAGATTACGCATCCCTGAGAGTTTATATGCCTTTAAAAAAACAACAATTCTTTTTAAAATCAAAAAATTAAACACCTCTTAGCACACTTTTGTATAAATAAGATTGCCATTTGACGTAAGTGTGGATTCTCGCTAAGTTGGGAATCCGCTGGAAGCTTTCTGGATGAGCGCTCTGCTCATCATATTTATGCAGTAATTGAGATTCCCTCTTAATAGCAAGTCCTCAAACTTGTGTACCGATGCGAAAAGGATTTAAAGAGGGCGAATGCGAGGTAGGCAAAGATGCCCTTACCCCGTCGCCATGCTCTTGCTGTGCCTTGCGCGCAATCGATTAAGGGGGCGTCCCGTAGAGCCTGGGGAGGTTCACTGATATGTTGTACGACAAATCCCTTGAGCGGGATAACTGTGGTTTCGGCCTGATCGCCCACATAGAAGGCGAACCTAGCCACAAGGTAGTGCGCACCGCTATACACGCACTGGCCCGAATGCAGCACCGCGGCGCGATCCTTGCCGATGGTAAAACCGGCGACGGTTGCGGCCTGCTGTTACAAAAACCCGATCGTTTCTTCCGGATTGTGGCGGAAGAGCGCGGCTGGCGCTTAGCCAAAAACTACGCCGTCGGGATGCTGTTCCTGAATAAAGACCCCGAGCTGGCAAGCGCTGCGCGCCGTATCGTTGAAGAAGAGCTGCAACGCGAAACATTGTCTATCGTTGGCTGGCGCGATGTGCCAACCAATGAAGGCGTGCTCGGTGAAATCGCCCTCTCCTCGCTGCCTCGTATTGAACAAATTTTTGTTAACGCGCCGGCAGGCTGGCGTCCGCGCGATATGGAACGCCGTCTGTTCATCGCGCGCCGCCGCATTGAAAAGCGCCTGCAGGAAGACAAAGATTTCTACGTTTGTAGCCTGTCGAACCTGGTTAATATCTATAAAGGTCTATGTATGCCGGCGGATTTGCCGCGCTTCTACCTGGACCTCGCGGACCTGCGTCTGGAATCCGCCATCTGCCTGTTCCACCAGCGCTTCTCCACCAATACCGTGCCGCGCTGGCCGCTGGCGCAGCCTTTCCGCTATCTGGCGCACAATGGTGAAATCAATACCATCACCGGTAACCGCCAGTGGGCCCGCGCCCGTACCTATAAATTCCAGACCCCGCTGATCCCCGATCTGCATGACGCCGCGCCGTTCGTCAACGAAACCGGCTCTGATTCAAGCTCGATGGATAATATGCTGGAACTGCTGCTGGCAGGCGGGATGGATATCGTCCGCGCGATGCGCCTGCTGGTACCGCCAGCCTGGCAGAATAACCCGGACATGGATCCGGAATTGCGCGCGTTCTTCGATTTTAACTCCATGCATATGGAGCCGTGGGACGGCCCGGCGGGCATCGTCATGTCCGACGGTCGCTACGCCGCCTGTAACCTCGACCGTAACGGTCTGCGTCCGGCGCGCTACGTCATCACCAAAGACAAACTCATCACCTGCGCGTCTGAAGTCGGTATCTGGGACTATCAGCCGGATGAAGTGATGGAAAAAGGCCGCGTTGGGCCTGGCGAGCTGATGGTCATCGATACCCGCAGCGGGCGCATTCTGCACTCGGCGGAAACCGATAACGATCTGAAAAGCCGCCATCCGTACAAAGAGTGGATGGAGAAAAACGTCCGCCGTCTGGTGCCGTTCGAAGACCTGCCGGAAGAAGAAGTCGGCAGCCGTCAGTTGGATGATGACACGCTCGCCAGCTACCAGAAACAGTTTAACTACAGCGCCGAAGAGCTGGACTCCGTCCTGCGCGTCCTTGGGGAAAACGGCCAGGAAGCGGTCGGTTCGATGGGCGATGATACCCCATTCGCCGTGCTCTCCAGCCAGCCGCGTATCATTTATGATTATTTCCGCCAGCAGTTCGCCCAGGTGACAAACCCGCCGATCGATCCGCTGCGTGAAGCGCACGTGATGTCGCTGGCTACCAGTATCGGCCGTGAAATGAACGTCTTCTGCGAAGCGGAAGGCCAGGCGCACCGCCTGAGCTTCAAATCGCCGATCCTGCTGTACTCCGACTTTAAACAGCTGACCACCATGGAAGAGGAGCATTATCGCGCCGACACCCTGGATATTACCTTTGATGCCAACGAAACCACGCTGGCCGAGACGGTAAAAGCGCTGTGCGATAAAGCGGAACAGATGGTACGTAACGGCACCGTACTGCTGGTGCTGTCCGACCGCAACATCGCGAAAGACCGTCTGCCGGTACCGACGCCGATGGCCGTTGGCGCCATCCAGACGCGCCTCGTCGATAAGAGCCTGCGCTGCGACGCTAACATCATCGTCGAAACCGCCAGCGCCCGCGATCCGCACCACTTTGCGGTGCTGCTGGGCTTTGGCGCGACGGCTATCTATCCATATCTTGCCTATGAAACCCTGGCGAAGCTGGTGGATAGCAAAGCTATCGATAAAGAATACCGTACGGTGATGCTGAACTACCGTAACGGCATCAACAAAGGCCTGTACAAAATCATGTCGAAGATGGGGATCTCGACCATCGCCTCCTACCGCTGCTCGAAGCTGTTCGAAGCGGTCGGTCTGCATCGCGACGTGGCCGACCTCTGCTTCCAGGGCGTAGTGAGCCGCATTGGCGGCGCCGGTTTCGACGACTTCCAGCAGGACCTGCTGAATCTGTCGAAACGCGCATGGCTGGCGCGTAAACCGCTGGCTCAGGGCGGTTTGCTGAAATATGTCCACGGCGGCGAATATCACGCCTACAACCCGGACGTCGTTCGCACCCTGCAGCAGGCGGTTCAGAGCGGCGAATACCGTGATTATCAGGAATACGCGAAGCTGGTTAACGAACGTCCGGCAGCCACGCTGCGCGATCTGCTGGCGCTCAACCCAGGCGATGAAGCCATAAGCATCAATGAAGTGGAATCAGCGAAAGAGCTGTTTAAACGCTTCGATACCGCGGCCATGTCGATCGGCGCGCTGAGCCCGGAAGCGCACGAATCACTGGCGGAAGCGATGAACAGCATCGGCGGCTTCTCCAACTCCGGTGAAGGCGGTGAAGACCCGGCGCGCTACGGCACCAACAAAGTCTCGCGTATTAAGCAGGTGGCTTCAGGTCGTTTCGGCGTTACCCCAGCCTACCTGGTGAATGCCGACGTGATCCAGATTAAAGTCGCCCAGGGCGCGAAACCCGGTGAAGGCGGACAGTTGCCGGGTGACAAAGTGACGCCTTATATCGCCAAACTGCGTTATTCGGTACCGGGCGTGACGCTGATCTCCCCGCCGCCGCACCACGATATTTACTCTATCGAGGATCTGGCGCAGCTGATTTTCGACCTCAAGCAGGTCAATCCGAAGGCGATGATTTCCGTCAAACTGGTTTCCGAGCCGGGTGTCGGCACCATCGCCACCGGCGTGGCGAAAGCCTACGCAGACCTAATCACTATCGCCGGCTACGATGGCGGTACCGGGGCGAGCCCGCTTTCATCGGTGAAATATGCCGGCTGTCCGTGGGAACTTGGCCTGGTGGAAACCCAGCAGGCGCTGGTCGCCAACGGCTTGCGTCATAAAATTCGCCTGCAGGTAGACGGCGGCCTGAAAACCGGCCTCGATATCATCAAAGCGGCGATCCTTGGCGCGGAAAGCTTCGGCTTCGGCACCGGCCCGATGGTCGCGCTGGGCTGTAAATACCTGCGTATCTGTCACCTGAACAACTGCGCCACCGGCGTGGCGACCCAGGATGACAAACTGCGTAAGAACCACTACCACGGCCTGCCATTCAAAGTGACCAACTACTTTGAATTCATCGCCCGCGAAACCCGCGAGCTGATGGCGCAGCTGGGCGTGAAGCGTCTGGTGGACCTGATCGGCCGCACCGACCTGCTGAAAGAACTGGAAGGCTTTACGGCGAAACAGCAGAAACTGGAGCTCGGCAAACTGCTGGAAACCGCTGAGCCGCTGCCAGGCAAGGCGCTGTACTGCACCGAGAGCAACCCGCCGTTCGATAACGGCGTGCTCAACGCGCAGCTGCTGCAGCAGGCGAAGCCGTATGTGGATAACAAACAGAGCAAAACGTTCTGGTTCGATATTCGCAACACTGACCGTTCCGTTGGGGCGTCGCTGTCCGGTTATATCGCCCAGACTCACGGCGACCAGGGGCTGGCCGCCGACCCGATTACCGCCCACTTTAGCGGTACCGCGGGCCAGAGCTTCGGCGTCTGGAACGCCGGCGGCGTTGAGCTGCACCTGACCGGCGACGCCAACGACTACGTGGGTAAAGGCATGGCGGGCGGTCTGCTGTCGATTCGTCCTCCGGTCGGCTCCGCCTTCCGTAGCCATGAAGCAAGCATCATTGGCAACACCTGTCTGTATGGCGCGACCGGCGGTCGTCTGTACGCGGCAGGACGCGCGGGCGAACGCTTTGCGGTACGTAACTCCGGCGCCATCACCGTGGTGGAAGGCATCGGCGACAACGGCTGTGAATACATGACCGGCGGCATCGTCTGTATCCTGGGGAAAACCGGCGTGAACTTCGGCGCAGGTATGACCGGCGGCTTTGCTTACGTCCTGGATGAAGATGGCGACTTCCGTAAACGCGTTAACCCCGAACTGGTGGAAGTTCTGGACGTGGACACGCTGGCTATCCATGAGGAGCACCTGCGTGGCTTAATTACCGAACACGTCCAGCTTACCGGTTCGCAGCGCGGCGAAGAGATCCTCGCCAACTGGCCGGCCTTCGCGGCGAAGTTTGCGCTGGTTAAACCGAAGTCCAGCGATGTTAAAGCACTGTTGGGTCACCGTAGTCGTTCCGCAGCTGAGCTGCGGGTGCAGGCGCAGTAAGGGGTTAAGATGAGTCAGAACGTATACCAATTTATCGACCTGCAGCGCGTTGATCCGCCAAAGAAACCGCTGAAGATCCGTAAAATTGAATTTGTAGAAATTTACGAGCCGTTTTCAGAAGGCCAGGCCAAGGCGCAGGCAGATCGCTGCCTCTCCTGCGGCAACCCGTACTGCGAATGGAAATGTCCGGTGCACAACTACATCCCTAACTGGCTGAAACTGGCCAACGAGGGGCGTATTTTTGAAGCGGCCGAACTGTCACATCAGACCAACACCCTGCCGGAAGTCTGCGGACGTGTCTGCCCGCAGGACCGCCTGTGCGAAGGTTCCTGTACCCTGAACGATGAGTTCGGCGCGGTGACCATCGGCAACATTGAACGCTATATCAACGATAAGGCGTTTGAGATGGGCTGGCGTCCGGACTTGTCCGGCGTGAAGCAAACCGGTAAAACCGTCGCCATTATCGGCGCCGGTCCGGCAGGCCTGGCCTGCGCGGATGTGCTGACCCGTAACGGCGTAAAGGCGATCGTTTTCGATCGTCATCCGGAAATCGGCGGTCTGCTGACCTTCGGCATCCCGGCGTTTAAGCTGGAAAAAGAGGTGATGACCCGCCGCCGTGAGATCTTCACCGGCATGGGGATTGAGTTCCGGCTCAATACCGAAGTGGGCCGTGACGTCCAGCTCGACGATCTGCTGAAAGAGTACGATGCCGTATTTCTGGGCGTGGGCACCTACCAGTCCATGCGCGGCGGACTGGAAAACGAAGATGCCAACGGCGTGTATGACGCACTGCCGTTCCTTATCGCCAACACCAAACAGATCATGGGCTTTGGCGAAACGGCGCACGAACCGTTCGTCAGTATGGAAGGCAAACGCGTGGTGGTTCTCGGCGGCGGCGACACCGCGATGGACTGCGTGCGGACCTCGGTTCGTCAGGGGGCGGCGCACGTTATCTGCGCCTATCGTCGTGACGAAGAAAACATGCCGGGTTCCAAACGCGAAGTGAAAAACGCGCGTGAAGAGGGTGTCGAATTCCAGTTCAACGTCCAGCCGCTGGGCGTGGAAGTGAATGCCAACGGCAAAGTGTGCGGCGTGAAAATGGCTCGCACCGAAATGGGCCAGCCGGATGCGAAAGGCCGCCGTCGCGCGGAAATCGTCGCCGGTTCCGAGCACGTGGTGCCGGCAGACGCGGTGGTGATGGCGTTTGGTTTCCGTCCACACAGCATGGAATGGCTGGCGAAACATAGCGTCGAGCTGGATTCTCAGGGCCGCATCATCGCCCCGGAAGGCAGCGACAACGCGTTCCAGACCAGCAACCCGAAAATCTTTGCCGGCGGCGATATCGTTCGCGGCTCAGACCTGGTGGTAACGGCGATTGCCGAAGGCCGTAAAGCAGCGGACGGGATCCTCAACTATCTTGAAGTCTGATTAGACCCTGAGTCTCAACGCAGAAAAGCCCGATGGTTAACGCTATCGGGCTTTTTTATGCTTGATCGTGGTTAAGCAGGAGCAAAAAAAACAGGCCCCGGAGGGCCTGTCAGGCATTACTTCACAACGCGCAGCGCCGGACGACCACCGCGCGGCGGCGGCGGCGTGTCGTCAGGATCGTCATCGTGATTATCCGGCTTATCGCCATCAATCACCGACATCACCGTTTCGTTTTCGCTCTCAGACACGACGTCATCATCGTTGAGGCTGCTGACATCTTCGTCATAGGCCGCTTCAGGTTCAAACATCGTTCCTGCGCCGTTCTCACGGGCATAGATAGCGAGTACCGCAGCTAGCGGCACGGAAACGTTGCGCGGTACGCCGCCGAAGCGAGCATTAAAGCGCACTTCGTCATTCGCCAGTTCCAGATTGCCCACCGCACGCGGCGCAATGTTCAGAACGATTTGGCCGTCGCGAGCGTACTCCATCGGCACGAGAACGCCTGGCAGCGTCACATCGACGACCAGGTGCGGAGTCAGCTGGTTATCCAGCAGCCACTCATAGAACGCCCGCAGCAGGTACGGGCGACGCGGCGTCAGCTGTGATACATCCATTATTTAGCCCCGGCCGAGGCGCATTTCACGCTCGGCTTCAGTTAAAGAAGCGAGGAAAGAATCACGTTCGAAGACGCGAGTCATATAGCCCTTAAGCTCTTTCGCGCCAGCACCCACCAGTTCTACGCCGAGAACCGGCAAACGCCACAGCAGCGGAGCCAGGTAGCAATCGACCAGGCTGAATTCGTCGCTCAGGAAGTAAGGCTTCTGAGTAAAGACCGGCGCAATCGCCTGCAGTTCTTCACGCAGCTGCTTACGAGCGGCATCAGCCTGGGCCGCGGTACCGGTCTGGATGGTATTCATCAGCGAATACCAGTCTTTCTCGATACGTTGCATGTACAGACGGCTTTCACCACGCGCCACCGGGTAAACCGGCATTAGCGGCGGATGCGGGAAACGCTCATCCAGGTATTCCATAATGATGCGGGATTCCCACAGAGTGAGCTCACGATCCACCAGCGTCGGGACGCTTTGATTCGGGTTGAGGTCAATCAGATCCTGAGGCGGGTTATCCTTCTCCACGTGCTCTATCTCAAAACTGACACCTTTTTCGGCCAGCACGATGCGGACCTGATGGCTATAGATGTCAGTAGGACCAGAAAACAGCGTCATTACCGAACGTTTGTTGGCAGCGACAGCCATGAAAACCTCCAGGTATATTCAGAATTTTTACTGCTGCCGACCACGCATGGCCAGCCAGATGTATAAACCCCATTCGCACGGCGACGATATGTTCATTGATTAACTAAAAAATGAACAACCACCAGCATTTGGGCAGAAAATTGGATGATAGTTTACCAGATTTTGCGGACGTTGTGGTGAGGGTATTCTGGAAATGCTGAAAAAGTGGTAAGAACAGACCATTCCTTTGTGGATAACAGCCGTTTTATCCATAAAAAAACCCGCCGAAGCGGGTTTTTTCGCAAATTGTTCTGCGTGAGCAGAAAACAATTAACGTTTGGAGAACTGCGGACGACGACGTGCTTTACGCAGACCGACTTTCTTACGTTCAACCTGACGAGCGTCACGAGTAACGAAGCCAGCTTTACGCAGTTCAGAACGCAGGGACTCGTCGTACTCCATCAGAGCGCGGGTGATACCGTGACGGATCGCACCAGCCTGACCAGAGATACCACCACCTTTAACAGTGATGTACAGATCCAGTTTCTCAACCATGTCGACCAGTTCCAGCGGCTGACGAACTACCATGCGGGCAGTTTCACGACCGAAGTACTGTTCCAGCGAACGCTGGTTGATTACGATTTTGCCGTTGCCCGGTTTGATGAAAACGCGAGCTGCGGAACTTTTGCGGCGACCAGTGCCGTAGTATTGATTTTCAGCCATTGCCTATAATCCCGATTAGATGTCAAGAACTTGCGGTTGCTGTGCCGCGTGGTTGTGCTCGTTACCAGCGTAAACTTTCAGTTTACGGTACATAGCACGACCCAGCGGGCCTTTTGGCAGCATGCCTTTAACCGCGATTTCAATCACACGCTCAGGACGGCGGGCAATCATCTCTTCAAAGGTCGCTTCTTTGATACCACCGATGTGGCCGGTGTGGTGGTAGTACATTTTGTCTTCGCGCTTGTTGCCGGTTACAGCAACTTTTTCTGCGTTCAGAACGATGATGTAATCACCAGTATCAACGTGCGGAGTGTATTCCGCTTTGTGCTTACCGCGCAGGCGACGAGCCAGTTCAGTAGCCAGACGGCCCAGAGTTTTACCGGTCGCGTCAACAACATACCAGTCGCGTTTTACGGTTTCTGGTTTAGCTGTAAAAGTTTTCATTAAAAGCTTACCCAAATAAATAAGTTACACGTTGGTGAACACCCAAACGTTTAGTCAGTTGAGGTTCACACGACAAAGTCCGGCAAACCTACCCCTTCGAATAGCCTATGCCAGCACATAGAAGATTTCGGGAAAAAAAACCTTCTCGTAACGTGGGGTCGCAAGATTATAGAGAAGTAGGGGCCAAAGATCGACCCCTTTATGTGATTTGCAGCAGGTTTTTCTCAATGTGAGAAGAAGGCTGGATTCAGGGCATGTGCGGTTGTTTCAGATATTCTTCGCTTTGCATTTCCTGCAGGCGCGATAAACAGCGCTGGAACTCAAACTTCAAGCGTTCGCCCTGATAGATCTCATACAGCGGCACCGCCGCGCTAACCACCAGTTTTACGTGACGTTCGTAGAATTCATCCACCAGCGCGATAAAGCGCCGCGCTTCGCTCTCAAGATGCGTCGTCATCACCGGCACATCGAACAACATCACGGTATGGAACAGGCGTGACAGCGCGATGTAATCATGCTGGCTGCGCGCATCCACGCACAGCGTGTCGAACGACGCCGCCAAAGTCTGGTTTTCCACGCCTAACGTCGGCAGCGGCCGGTGGTTAATTTCCAGCGTCGGCATCTGCTCGCGTTTGGCTCCCGCCAGCGCCAGCCAGAGTTTATCCATTTGCTGGCTGGTCTCGACATTGAGCGGCGACAACCACAGATGCGCCTGGGTTAACGTGCGCAGGCGGTAATCAATCCCCGCATCGACGTTCATAATGTCGCAATGCTGTTTGATGGCGTCTATCGCCGGCAGGAAACGCGCGCGCTGCAGACCATTGCGGTAGAGCTCGTCCGGCGGGATGTTTGAGGTAGCAACCAGCGTAATCCCACGCGAGAACAGCGCTTTCATTAAGCCGCCGAGCAGCATGGCATCGGTGATGTCGGAGACAAAAAACTCGTCAAAGCACAACACATCGGTTTGCGCTTTAAAGCGATCGGCAACGATTTCCAGCGGGTCGCTATGCCCCTGCAAGGTAGTTAACTCTTCGTGTACGCGCAGCATAAAGCGATGGAAATGCAGGCGCTGTTTACGCTCGCCCGGCAGGCTTTGATAAAACATATCCATCAGCCAGGTTTTGCCGCGCCCAACGCCGCCCCACATATACAGGCCGCGTACGGCGGTCGCTTCCGCCGCCGGTTCGCGTTTGCCAAGCAGCTTGCTGAATTTCGCCCGCAGCCCGCCGCCCGCAGGCGCTGCAGCTACAGGTTTTTCCTGCAGTTCACGATAGATGGTATCGAGGCGGCTGACTGCTTCTTGTTGCACGTCGTCGGGTTGATGGCTGCCCTCTTTGAGAGCTAAAAGGTAACGCGATGTTGGGGACAGGCTTTGCATGATCTTATTGTTATTCCTTGAAAACCGTGGCGCCGTGGCCCACGATTGACGAAAAAAAGGCGGTTCTACAGTACGCGATGATACGCCAGGATTCCACTTCTGTGGAATTAGCGGTTATAGTGGCACTATCGGGCGCAGGCGGAGAGCCTAACAGCCACCCTACGGAACCACAAAACAACGGGAGATGTTCATGACCTGGGAATACGCGCTAATTGGATTAGTCGTCGGTATCATCATCGGTGCCGTCGCCATGCGTTTTGGTAACCGCAAATTGCGTCAGCAACAAGCGCTGCAGTTCGAACTGGAAAAGAATAAAGCAGAGCTTGAAGAGTATCGCGAAGAGCTGGTCAGCCATTTTGCGCGCAGCGCAGAACTGCTGGACAACATGGCGGATGACTACCGTCAGCTGTATCAGCACATGGCAAAAAGCTCCAGCAGCCTGCTGCCGGACGCGATGGCGGACGCCAATCCGTTCCGCAATCGCCTGGCGGAGTCCGAAGCCAGCAACGATCAGGCGCCGGTACAGATGCCGCGCGATTATTCTGAAGGCGCATCCGGCCTACTGCGCGGTGGTGCGAAACGCGACTGATCCCGCTGTCTGCGTAAAAATATTTACCGGGCGCGCCTTCCGCGCCCGTCTTCCCCCTGCATCCCAGCTACAATTTAAGCACGGACCGCATTGTTAGCCGGTCGAAAATTCAATAACATCAAATCATTCGGACGTTTTTTCCATACACCTCAGGTTACGAGAGCCAGCATCTAATGAAGAAACAGACTTTGCTGTTGAGTGCGTTAGCGTTAAGCATTGGATTATCGTTGTCGGTCCTGCCTCCGGCGGCGGCATCACTGCCGACCCAGGTTCCAGGCCAGGGCGCGCTACCGAGCCTCGCGCCGATGCTGGAAAAAGTATTGCCTGCGGTGGTCAGCGTGCAGGTAGAAGGCACCGCCTCGCCGGTGCAGAATATGCCGGAAGAGCTGAAAAAATACTTTGGCGACAACGCGCCGCAAGAGCAGGCGCAGCCGTTTGAAGGCCTCGGATCAGGGGTGATTATCGACGCCGCCAAAGGCTACGTGCTGACCAACAACCACGTAATAAGCCAGGCGCAGAAAATCAGCATTCAGTTGAACGATGGCCGCGAGTTCGATGCCAAACTAGTCGGCAGCGACGAACAGAGCGATATCGCCCTGCTGCAGGTTTTAAAACCCAGCAATTTAACGCAAATCGCCATCGCGGATTCCGACAAGCTGCGCGTCGGCGATTTCGCCGTTGCCGTTGGCAACCCCTTCGGCCTCGGGCAAACCGCTACTTCCGGCATCATCTCCGCGCTGGGTCGTAGCGGCCTTAATCTCGAAGGGCTGGAAAACTTTATTCAGACCGATGCCTCAATTAACCGCGGCAACTCCGGCGGCGCGCTGCTGAATCTCAACGGCGAGCTTATCGGCATCAATACCGCCATTCTGGCGCCGGGCGGCGGCAGCATCGGTATCGGCTTCGCCATCCCGAGCAACATGGCGAAGACCCTCGCCGATCAGCTTATTCAATACGGCGAAATCAAACGCGGCCTGCTGGGCATTAAAGGCATGGAAATGAGCGCGGATATCGCCAAAGCGATGAATATCAACGCTCAGCGCGGCGCCTTTGTAAGCGAAGTCCTGGCCAATTCAGGCTCCGCAAAAGCTGGGATTAAATCCGGTGATGTTATCGTCAGCATGAACGGCAAGCCGCTAAGCAGCTTCGCCGAGCTGCGCTCGCGTATCGCCACTACCGCCCCTGGCACAAAAGTAAAACTGGGGCTACTGCGCGACGGCAAACCGTTGGACGTCGAGGTCACGCTGGATAAGAGCACCTCCTCCACCGCCAGCGCCGAGCTGATTATCCCGGCCCTGCAGGGAGCGGCGCTAAGCGATGGCCAGTTAAAAGACGGCACTAAGGGCGTGAGCATCGATAACGTCGATAAAGGCAGCGCGGCGGCTCAGGTTGGCCTGCATAAAGACGATCTCATTATCGGCCTCAACCGCCAGCGCGTGCGTTCCATCGCCGAGCTACGTAAAGTGCTGGAAACCAAACCGGCCGTCATCGCGCTGAATGTGCTGCGCGGTAACGAAAGCATTTATCTGCTGCTACGCTAACGGCTGCATCCGGACATCGCGCGTCGTGCGATGTCCGGATAAGTCATGCTATGCTGCGCCTGCCCATTAATTAACGATATTCGCATCATGCCAGGAAAGCTTTTACGTTCAGTCCTTATCGGTTTAATCGTCGGCGGCATCCTGCTGGCGGCGATGCCTTCGCTGCGCCAGTGGCAGCTCTCGTCGGCGACGCCGAGCGATACCGCTGACGAATCGCCCGCCAGCTATAATGCTGCGGTAAGACGCGCCGCGCCGGCGGTGGTCAACGTCTATAACCGCGCGCTGAACAGCACCAGCCATAACCAGCTGACGCTCGGCTCCGGCGTTATCATGGACCAACGCGGATATATCCTCACCAACAAGCACGTCATCAACGATGCCGATCAGATAATCATCGCCTTGCAGGATGGACGGGTATTTGAAGCCCTGTTGGTCGGTTCCGATACCCTGACTGACCTGGCAGTGCTCAAAATAAACGCCAGCGGCGGCCTGCCGGTTATCCCGATTAACCCGAAACGCGTTCCACATATCGGCGATGTGGTACTGGCGATAGGCAACCCTTATAACCTTGGGCAAACCATCACCCAGGGTATCATCAGCGCGACCGGTCGTATCGGCCTGAACCCCACCGGGCGACAGAATTTCCTGCAAACCGACGCCTCTATCAACCACGGCAACTCCGGCGGCGCGCTGGTCAACTCGCTGGGTGAACTGATGGGTATTAACACCCTGTCGTTTGATAAGAGCAATGACGGCGAAACGCCGGAAGGGATCGGCTTTGCCATCCCGTTCCAGCTGGCGACCAAAATCATGGATAAACTGATCCGCGACGGCCGGGTGATCCGCGGTTACATCGGGATCAGCGGCCGCGAGATCGCGCCGATGCATGCGCAGAGCGGCGGCATGGATCAGATCCAGGGGATCGTCGTTAATGACGTCGCACCTGACGGCCCAGCGGCGCAGGCCGGGATCCGCGCCAATGATGTGATCATCTCGGTGAACGATAAACCAGCGGTTTCGGCGCTGGAAACCATGGACCAGGTCGCAGAAATTCGCCCGGGTTCAGAAATCCCGGTGGTCATCATGCGTGATGATAAGAAAATCACCCTGCACGTGGCGGTACAAGAATATCCGGCGACAAATTAACGATTAGCGCTCCGTTATCGGAGCGCGATTAATCAACAAACAGCGGTCCGGCCGGGAATCTGGCCAGAAACCCGGTCACCGCCAGTAACGACCGCAACGATGGCCAGCAGATCTGCCGCTCCCGCAGTTCATCATCCAGCGTCAGTAACGCGAACTCCCCTCTCTCGCCGAGAACCCCGCCCTGCCACAGCAGCCGTTGCGCCTGCTGCCGCGCCCACGGCGATTCACTCTTCCAGGCCAGCAAATGCAGCAGCGACTGTTGTAAGCAAACGCTGTGCGAATGGTTGTCCCGCAACAATCGTCGATACACCGGCAGCGAGATACTGCGTACGCTGTAGAAACCACTGCGTGATTCACTATCAGCCTGCGCCACGCTGGCGCACATCTGCCCGGCGAGATCGCATAAACGATTATGCGTCAGCGGCTGGCGCAGCGCATCCAGATGCCCGGCGGCGGCGCAAAGCAGGCCGCTCCTTTGCCGCTCATGCGTCAGCGAATCAAGCAACGCCGCTACCGTTTCAGCCTCCCCGGTCTGCGCATGCTGTACACCGGCGTCATAACAACAGACAAAGAAATCATGGCTGCCACGGCCGACCGGCGGGTGCGCCAGCAGATTCAGCGCCGGATGCAGTTGTTCAAGCTCCTCCAGCGACGCCAGGGCGTCATCCACGACCCCCTCTTTTGCCGACGACCGGCTGGCAGGACGTAATGCTACCGTTTCATTCATCAAAGCCTCCTCAGGGAAAATTCTCGGTTCTCGCGTCGCCCGGCCGGGCTACGGGATCACCGGTCGCCCGGATAAGGCGCTAGCCGCCATCCGGGAACCTCTCCCCGGTGGCGCTGCGCTTACCGGGGCTACAAACCGGAGCGGACCGGTAGCCCGGATAAGGCGCAAGCCGCCATCCGGGAACCTCTCCCCGGTGGCGCTGCGCTTACCGGGGCTACAAACCGGAGCGGACCGGTAGCCCGGATAAGGCGCCAGCCGCAACCCGGGAAGGATGCCGGCTTACATCGCCAGCACGTACTTGAGCATCACCCCGGCGGCGATCGCCGAGCCGATCACCCCGGCCACATTCGGGCCCATCGCGTGCATCAGCAGGAAGTTCTGCCCGTCCGCTTCCAGACCCACCTTGTTGGACACCCTTGCTGCCATCGGCACCGCCGACACCCCGGCCGAGCCAATCAGCGGGTTGATCTTGTGTTTACTGAAGACATTCATCAGCTTCGCCATGATCACCCCGGCCGCGGTGCCCACGCAGAAGGCGATCACCCCCAGCAGCAGGATGCCCAGTGTCTGCGGCTGCAGGAACTTGTCCGCCACCAGCTTGGCCCCCACCGACAGCCCGAGGAAGATGGTGACGATATTGATCAGCGCGTTCTGCACCGTATCGCTCAGCCGATCCACCACTCCGCTTTCGCGCATCAGGTTGCCGAAGCAGAACATCCCCAGCAGCGGCGCGGCGTCCGGCAGCAGCAGCGCCACCAGCAGCAACAGCACCGCCGGGAAGAGGATCTTCTCGCGTTTGCTCACCGTACGCAGCTGCACCATGCGGATCTTCCGCTCTTTGTCGCTGGTCAGCGCCTTCATGATCGGCGGCTGGATCAGCGGCACCAGCGCCATATAGGAGTAGGCGGCCACCGCGATGGCCCCCAGCAGCTCCGGCGCCAGCTTGCTCGACAGGTAGATGGCCGTCGGGCCGTCGGCGCCGCCGATGATGCCGATGGCCGCCGCCTGCGGCAGGGTGAAGTGGATGAAGCCGAAGTAGTTCAGCGTCAGCGCCCCGAGCACGGTGGCGAAGATCCCGAACTGCGCCGCCGCCCCCAGCAGCAGGGTGCGCGGGTTGGCCAGCAGCGGGCCGAAATCGGTCATCGCCCCGACGCCCATAAAGATCACCAGCGGCGCGATACCCGAGCCAATCGCCACCTTATAGAAGATGGCCAGCACTCCGGAGGAGTAGCCCATATCCACCGCCAGCGTCTCCATCTGCCCCTGTACCGACGGCAGGGCCAGCGCCAGCGCTTCCTTGATGGCGTGGACGTCCGGTGCGCAGTTGAGCTTCGCGGCAATCACCGCCAGCTGGAGCGGGTCGTGATGGGCCAGCAGGTTTTCCAGCGCGCTCAGCGCCAGCCCGGCCTCCGGGATATTGGAGAGCAGGCCGCCGAAGCCAATCGGCAGCAGCAGTAACGGCTCGAACTTTTTAGCAATCGCCAGCCACAGCAGCAGCAGGCTGACCAGCAGCATCGCCGCCTGGCCGGCCTGCAGGTGCATCAGCCCCATGCCCTGAATCAGGGCGTTCAGACTTTCCATTTGCGCTCCTCGTCCTTACGCCAGCTGCAGCAGGGTGTCGCCGACCGCCACCGCATCGCCGGATTTCACTGCGATACCGCGTACGGTACCGGCCTGCGCGGCGCGGATTTCGGTTTCCATCTTCATGGCTTCCAGAATCAGCAGCACCTCGCCTTCCGCCACCGCCTGGCCTTCGCTGGCCAGCACCTTCCAGATGGTGCCCGCCAGCGGCGCGGTCACCGGGGTGCCGGCGCCGGCCGGGGCGGCAGCCTGAACCGGTGCGGAAGACGGGGTGGTCGCCGTCAGCTGGCTGACGTCGCCGCCGTCGCTGACCTTGACCACGAAGGCTTTGCCTTCCACTTCGACGGTGTAGATACCGGAGGCGGCGGCTTTTGCCGGCGCGGCAGAGGTGGCTTCTTCCACCTGCGGCACCGGCTCAAAGGCCGCCGGGTTGTGGCGGTTTTCGAGGAACTTCAGGCCGATTTGCGGGAACAGCGCCACGGTGAGCACGTCGTCGATGGCGTTTTCGGCAAGCGTGATGCCCTTCTCCTGCGCCTGGCGTTTGACGTCGGCTTCAAGCTCCGCCAGCTCCGGCTTCAGCAGGTCGGCCGGGCGGCAGGTGACGGCGTCGGCGCCGTCGAGCACCCGCGCCTGCAGGGCGGCGTTAACCGGCGCCGGGGTGTGGCCGTATTCGCCTTTCAGAATACCGGCGGTCTCCTTCGCAATGGTTTTGTAGCGCTCGCCGCCCAGCACGTTGAGCACCGCCTGGGTGCCGACAATCTGCGAAGTCGGGGTGACCAGCGGGATGAAGCCGAGGTCCTCGCGCACGCGGGGGATTTCCGCCAGTACCTCATCCAGACGGTGGGCGGCGCTCTGCTGCTTCAGCTGGCCTTCGAGGTTGGTGAGCATGCCGCCCGGCACCTGGGCGACCAGGATACGGCTGTCGGTGCCTTTCAGCTGGCCTTCGAAGGC
>NZ_JBXUNG010000005.1:0-4541 GCF_057196925.1 Klebsiella sp. SYXHC3
GACAGTGATTCCGACTCTGACAGCGATTCGGACTCCGACTCTGACAGTGACTCGGATTCCGACAGCGATTCCGACTCCGACAGCGACTCGGATTCTGACAGCGATTCGGATTCGGACAGCGACTCCGATTCGGACAGTGACTCCGACTCTGACAGCGACTCGGATTCTGACAGCGACTCGGATTCTGACAGCGACTCGGATTCTGACAGCGACTCGGATTCTGACAGTGACTCCGACTCCGACAGCGATTCTGACTCTGACAGTGACTCGGATTCGGACAGCGATTCCGACTCCGACAGTGACTCCGACTCTGACAGTGATTCCGACTCCGACAGCGATTCCGACTCCGACAGTGACTCCGACTCTGACAGTGATTCCGACTCCGACAGCGATTCGGATTCCGACAGCGATTCGGACTCTGACAGCGACTCGGACTCCGACAGTGATTCCGATTCGGACAGCGACTCGGACTCTGACAGTGATTCCGATTCGGACAGCGACTCGGATTCGGACAGCGACTCCGACTCCGACAGCGATTCGGACTCGGACAGCGACTCGGATTCCGACAGTGACTCCGACTCGGACAGCGACTCGGATTCCGACAGTGATTCCGACTCTGACAGCGATTCGGACTCCGACTCTGACAGTGACTCGGATTCCGACAGCGACTCCGACTCCGACAGTGACTCGGACTCTGACAGTGACTCGGATTCCGACAGCGATTCGGACTCTGACAGTGATTCGGACTCCGACAGCGATTCGGACAGCGATTCGGATTCGGACAGCGATTCCGACTCCGACAGCGACTCGGATTCCGACAGCGATTCGGACTCTGACAGCGACTCGGATTCTGACAGTGACTCGGATTCTGACAGCGATTCGGACTCTGACAGCGACTCCGATTCGGACAGCGATTCCGACTCCGACAGCGACTCCGACTCCGACAGCGACTCCGACTCCGACTCCGACAGCGACTCGGATTCCGACAGTGATTCCGACTCCGACAGCGACTCGGATTCCGACAGTGACTCCGACAGCGACTCCGACTCCGACTCCGACAGCGACTCGGATTCCGACAGTGATTCCGACTCCGACAGCGACTCGGATTCCGACAGTGACTCCGACTCGGACAGCGATTCCGACTCCGACAGCGACTCGGATTCGGATAGCGATTCGGACTCTGACAGCGACTCGGATTCTGACAGCGATTCGGATTCGGACAGCGACTCCGATTCGGACAGTGACTCCGACTCTGACAGCGATTCGGATAGCGACAGCGATTCCGACTCCGACAGCGACTCGGATTCCGATAGTGATTCCGACTCCGACAGTGATTCGGACTCCGACAGTGATTCGGACTCTGACAGCGATTCCGACTCTGACAGCGACTCGGATTCTGACAGCGATTCGGATTCGGACAGCGACTCCGATTCGGACAGTGACTCCGACTCTGACAGCGATTCGGATAGCGACAGCGATTCCGACTCCGACAGCGACTCGGATTCCGATAGTGATTCCGACTCCGATAGTGATTCCGACTCCGACAGTGATTCGGACTCCGACAGTGATTCGGACTCTGACAGCGACTCGGATTCTGACAGCGATTCCGATTCGGACAGTGACTCGGATTCTGACAGCGATTCGGATAGCGACAGCGATTCGGACTCGGACAGCGACTCCGATTCCGACAGCGATTCGGATTCCGACAGCGACTCGGATTCCGACAGTGACTCCGACTCCGACAGCGACTCGGATTCCGACAGTGATTCCGACTCCGACAGCGACTCGGATTCCGATAGTGATTCCGACTCCGACAGTGATTCCGACTCTGACAGCGATTCGGACTCCGACAGCGACTCCGACTCGGACAGCGATTCGGATTCTGACAGTGATTCCGACTCCGACAGCGACTCGGATTCGGACAGCGACTCCGACTCGGACAGTGACTCGGATTCTGACAGCGACTCGGACTCTGACAGCGACTCGGATTCTGACAGTGACTCCGACTCCGACAGCGATTCTGACTCTGACAGTGACTCGGATTCGGACAGCGATTCCGACTCCGACAGCGATTCGGACTCTGACAGCGACTCGGACTCCGACAGTGATTCCGATTCGGACAGCGACTCGGATTCCGACAGTGACTCCGACAGCGATTCGGATTCGGATAGCGATTCGGACTCTGACAGTGACTCTGATTCGGACAGCGATTCGGATTCTGACAGCGATTCGGATAGCGACAGCGACTCGGACTCTGACAGCGACTCGGACTCTGACAGTGATTCCGATTCGGACAGCGACTCGGATTCGGACAGCGACTCCGACTCCGACAGCGATTCGGACTCGGACAGCGACTCGGATTCCGACAGTGACTCCGACTCGGACAGCGACTCGGATTCCGACAGTGATTCCGACTCTGACAGCGATTCGGACAGTGACTCCGACTCTGACAGCGATTCCGATTCGGACAGTGATTCGGACTCGGACAGCGATTCGGATTCTGACAGCGACTCGGACTCTGACAGTGATTCGGACTCTGACAGCGATTCCGACTCTGACAGTGACTCCGACTCTGACAGCGACTCCGACTCTGACAGCGACTCCGACAGTGACTCGGATTCTGACAGCGACTCGGATTCCGAACCGCAGGCAAATGATGATACGCATACGGCAGCTATCGATACCGTAGAAGGCAATCTGAATAACGTGACCGGCACAGCGAGCCAGCTGTTGGGCGTCACCTTACTCAATACGGTTGATGTTTCGCTGCTGGCAGCAAACTCGACAAAATTCTCGGTCAGTGAGGGAACGACCGAAGATGTGACGATTGCTGTCACCGGTTCAACATTGCTGAGTCTGCAGTCTGTACTGGCGCTGCTGGGGCAATTGGTGGGAGGCGCATCATCTATTACCGCCGATCTGTCGATTGTGAATACCGACACCGGGGAGGTGGTGCAGATTATCCCGGATGCCGTGAGCCTGACACCGTCTCTGGCTTTACTGAACCTGGTTTACTCCGGTAGCGCGACCTTCAGCGACTTGCCGGCAGGGAATTATGCGGTGGTGATTTCTTCACCGCAGGCATCCGGCGGCCTGGCCGCAGTGGTTGATGAACTGGCGTCGGCAAATCTGTTGTCGGTAGCGCAAGCAACGATCACGGATTCTACGGAATATACCTCGACTGCTATTGCCGGCAATGTTCTGACCGCAGATGCAGGCGGCGATGTAGCGGATACCGGTGAGGGTATTACGGTAAGCAAAATTGCCTCCAGCGTGCAGACTACACCGCTTGATGTCACGGCAGCAGGTATCGTAATCAATGGTCTCTACGGGCAACTTACGATCCATGCCGACGGCAGCTATACCTACAAAGCAACGGGGGATGCAGACGCTGTTGGGCAGGCGGATGTCTTAACCTACACGATTGTGGATGCGAATGGTCATACTGCTACGGCCACGTTGACAATTAATATCGTGGCAGGAAGTGATATCGGAGAATCTGATGCTGATGCAGATTCGGACAGCGACTCGGACTCTGACAGCGATTCGGATAGCGACAGCGACTCGGATTCGGACAGCGACTCCGACTCGGACAGCGACTCGGATTCTGACAGCGATTCGGACTCCGACAGCGACTCGGATTCTGACAGCGACTCGGATTCTGACAGTGACTCTGACTCGGATAGCGATTCGGACTCGGACAGCGACTCGGACTCTGACAGTGACTCTGACTCGGATAGCGATTCGGACTCGGACAGCGACTCGGACTCTGACAGTGACTCTGACTCGGATAGCGATTCGGACTCGGACAGCGACTCGGATTCCGACAGCGACTCGGATTCCGACAGCGACTCGGATTCCGACAGCGATTCCGACTCCGACAGCGACTCGGACTCCGACAGTGACTCCGATTCCGACAGCGATTCGGACTCTGACAGCGATTCGGATTCCGACAGCGATTCGGACTCGGACAGCGACTCGGATTCGGACAGCGATTCGGATTCGGACAGCGATTCGGATTCGGACAGCGACTCGGATTCGGACAGCGATTCGGACTCTGACAGCGACTCGGATTCTGACAGTGACTCGGATTCTGACAGCGATTCGGATTCCGACAGCGATTCGGATTCGGACTCCGACTCGGATTCCGACAGCGACTCGGATAGCGACAGCGATTCTGACTCCGACAGCGACTCGGACTCTGACAGCGACTCGGACTCTGACAGCGACTCGGACTCTGACAGTGATTCCGACTCTGACAGCGACTCGGATTCTGACAGTGACTCTGACTCGGATAGCGACTCGGATTCGGACAGCGATTCGGACTCGGACAGCGACTCGGACTCGGACAGCGACTCGGACTCGGACAGCGATTCGGACTCTGACAGTGACTCTGACTCGGACAGCGACTCGGATTCGGACAGCGATTCGGACTCTGACAGTGACTCTGACTCGGATAGCGACTCGGATTCTGACAGCGACTCGGATTCTGACAGCGATTCGGACTCTGACAGCGACTCGGATTCGGACAGCGACTCGGA
>NZ_JBXUNG010000005.1:4753-359486 GCF_057196925.1 Klebsiella sp. SYXHC3
GACAGCGACTCGGATTCGGACAGCGACTCGGACTCGGACAGCGATTCGGACTCTGACAGCGACTCGGATTCGGACAGCGATTCGGATTCTGACAGTGATTCCGACTCCGACAGCGATTCGGACAGCGATTCGGATTCGGACAGCGATTCCGACTCCGACAGCGACTCGGATTCCGACAGCGATTCAGACTCGGACAGCGACTCGGACTCGGACAGCGACTCGGATTCTGACAGTGACTCGGATTCTGACAGTGACTCGGATTCTGACAGCGATTCGGATTCGGACAGCGATTCGGATTCGGACAGCGATTCGGACTCCGACAGCGACTCGGATTCTGACAGTGACTCGGATTCTGACAGTGACTCGGACTCTGACAGCGACTCGGATTCTGACAGCGATTCCGATTCGGACAGCGATTCCGACTCTGACAGTGATTCTGACTCGGATAGCGATTCGGATTCTGACAGTGACTCTGACTCGGATAGCGATTCGGATTCTGACAGCGACTCGGACTCCGACAGCGACTCGGATTCTGTTGAGGCAATACCTGATACCAACAGTTCTGAGGTTGTGCAGCATTACGGCAACCTTAATGGTACCGAAGGTAATCTGTCGCAGTTGGTTGGCGTCTCGCTGTTAAGCACGATTAATGTGTCACTGCTGTCTGGCAGTAGTTTCCGCTTCAACGTGGATAACAACACCACAGAAAATATGACTGTTGATGTCAGCGGCGTGTCACTGCTTTCAACCGGCGGACTGCTAACTTCGATAGTCAATCTGTTGGGGGCTGGAAATACGTTGACGGCCGACCTCTCGGTGATTGATGTCGCAACTGGACGAGTGGTCGCAATTGACCCTGGAAGTGTGAATATCAGCGCGACATTACTTGGCGGGCTGGTGTATAGCGGTACGGCATCCTTCGAGAACTTACCGGCAGGAAACTATGCGTTGGCGATTTCCTCACCGAATTCTGATGGGGTATTGGTTAGCTTGATTAATACGCTCGCGGGAGCGGGTGTAGCCACCTTTGTCGAGGCAACGGTAACCGATTCGTTGGGTTATAGCGGAAGCACCGTCACCGGCAACGTGCTGGAGGGTTCTGAAAATGGCGACATGGCTGATAGCGGTACGGGTCTGTCAGTTACCACTGTCACCGCGACATCTGCGGCGGGTGAACCTCACTCAGTCAACGGCGGCACAATATCAGTAACGGGGGCCTATGGCGTACTGACGATTAATGCTGACGGTAGCTATACCTATCAGGCGTCTGGTAAGGCGGGTTCGGCAGGTAATGCGGATGTATTCACATACACCATTACGGACAGCAATGGCGTGCAATCAACCACCACACTGACCATCAATATTGGCCAGGAGGTTGAATCGGCCCAGGCCAATCCGGATACCCAGGCTTACTACGTCGGGAATGTCGATGACAATATTGATATACAGGGAGGTAATGTCGTTCAACTGGCTGGACTTTCCTTACTCAATACGGTGAATGTCGCGCTGCCGACAAATGGCTTTAAATTTACCGTAGCCGACGGGACTGAACAGGATGTCACCCTGGCCGTTTCGGGGTCAACAACCTTAAGCGTGGCGCTTGGCGCGGTCACTCTGGATCTTATCCTGGTGAATACCGATACCAACCAGATTGTCGGCGTCATTAAGGATGGAATTTCGGCAACACCGCAGGGGCTCCTTGGATTAAGCCTGCAGTACGCGGGTGGCGGTGAGTTCGAAAAAATTGGTGCCGGTAACTATATGGTCGTTATTTCGTCGCCGACGACTGGAGGATTGATTGGTTCGATACTGAATCTGAATTTGGGCACCAGCATTAGTATGGAGGTGACTGATTCGACTAAATACGTGACGGGGAATGTTCTGCACACCGATAGCGATGGCGATGTTGGCGATACAGGTAATGGAATTACCGTAAGCAGCATCCAGTTTGGATCGCAGGTCGAGACCGTCACTGCCGGCGGCGTCACGATTAACGGCACCTACGGTACTCTGACTATCAAGTCTGATGGTAGCTATAGTTATCATGCTAATGGAACAACCGGTGTGGGTCAGAGTGATGTCTTCACCTATACGATAACGGATACGCTGGGTCATACATCGTCGACAACGCTGACGATGAACATTGAGTCAACGCCAGCGATAGCGGTTGATGATATCGCCTCCCTGTCGGTGGCAACGGCAATGCAGTCGGTTACCTGGACGCAAAGCGTCAGTAATCTTGCGGTAACAAATGCAGCAGTAGCGGCTAATACGACATCGACGACTAAAGTTACAAGCCAGAACTTTACCGTCGCTGAAGGCCGGGAAGTGGATAACGCTTCCATCACCCTAAATCTGAGTGGCACCAGGACTAGTGGCTTGACTGTATTGAACGGCGATCTCTCAGGGACAGTCACATTGGTTCATCATGTGATGGTTGACGGGGTAATGACTGATGTGACGGTCTGGAGCGGGCCTTTGAGTATGGCTCTGGATGGTGTCCCCATCATAAGCCCGACAACGGATACGGACACTGTGACGCTTAACCTGGTTAATGGAACTACTCCGGTACAACTTGCCGCAGGTGATTATACTCTGAGTATTAGTCATACGATGCAGGCTGGACCGGCAATGACATACAACCTGGCGGCGAGCGTGACGGGAACCGAGATTCATACCGATGCGCATCTGACGGCCGCGCAATCTGTGGCCGGCAATATCCTCGACGGTTCTGGCGCAGACGGGGTTCAGGATACGCTTGGATCATTGCATAGCGGGTTCACGATAACGGGGGAAAACAATCTGGGTGTCGTGACGCATTGGACATTCCATACTGATGGAACCTTGACCAACGACACAGGAACCAGCGCGACTAACGGGAAAGCGGTGCTGTATGGTGAATATGGAACGCTGACCATTGATGGGCAGGGAGGTTATACCTATCAGCTGAATAGCGGTATCAATACTGATGCCATTACGGCTAAGGAGACGTTTACTTACACACTTATTAGCAGTGATGGCGGTAGTTCGACGGCGAATTTGACCATCGATCTCCATCCGCAGATTGCCGGCAGCGTCAATGACGATAGCATTCACAGTACGGCTTACGATGACACCTATAGCATGGGAGTGGGCGCCGATACGGTGGTCTATAACCTGTTGGCGGATGACAACACGGGGGGCAACGGCAGCGATACCTGGAACGATTTCTCGGTCGCCCAGGGAGACCATATCGATGTCTCTGCGCTGCTGGTCGGCTGGAATGGATCCAGTGATACGCTGGGTAACTATATTACGCTGAGCTATGTCGGCGGTAATACGGTGGTTTCTATCGACCGCGATGGTTCGGGTGGAACGACGCACCAGCCAGCGACGTTAATCACGCTGCAGGGGGTCCATATCAATTCGCTCGACGAGCTGATTGATACCAATAACTCGCACTAAAATCAGACCATATCACGGGTGGCGCAGGGAGGCGCCGCCATTATGGCTTTATACGCTGGAGGTGAAACGACGAAAAACAACCCCGGAAACGATGGGCAATCGTTAAATAAAAAGAATGATGCGAAAAGAGTATATCCATATTTTCAGTGTGCTTTCTGAAGGGTAATTTTATGCGTCTATTTCAACAAAAAGGGATTGTCAGCGTTTACAGGTTCAGCACAATTTTGCTGTCGTTAAGCGTAATATTAACGGCTGATGCGGAAGAGCTTTCATTTCCGCCGACTAACATTAGTACTCAGAGATTAAACGATAGCCAACAGGTCGCCGGATATTCTGAGGATCTCATCAATCCGCAGAGTCATTTAACCGGCCCGTTAGATATTGCCACCGCGGTAAAATCAGCGGTCAACTGGCACCCGGCGATTACTCAGCAGGTGAGTAAACTTCAGGAACAGGTGCAGCGCGTGGATGTAGCTAAAGCCAAATATTATCCCCAGGTGAACGCGGGGATGAATAATGGTTATAGTAATTCATACTCCGATTCCGGCTATTCACCCTCATTAGTTGTTTCTGTTTCACAAATGCTCTACGACTTCGGCAAAGTCTCAAGCTCGGTCAGAGCGGCAGATGCCGCCGTTGCCCAGCAGCAGGCGATGGTGATGCTTAATATCGACCAGGTGGCCCATGATACTGCTGGCGCGGTGGTGCAGATGCAGGGCTACCAGAAGCTGGTGAAAATCGCTCAGGCACAAGTTGATTCGCTAAAACAAATTGGCGATCTGATCCGCCAGCGTAACGATGCCGGGGCAACTTCGCTCTCTGATGTTGTGCAGACTGACACTCGCGTTGAGGGAGCGCAGGCGACGCTTATCCAATATCAGGCGGCGCTCGAACGCTGGAAAGCGACTCTGGCCACCTATCTTGGGCTTGGCAGCATTACCTCCGTGACTGACGGCGTGCCGCAGGATATGGATGCGGCCTGTGCCGTAAGTAAAATTGATTATCGTGCCGTACCCGCTGTGCTGGCCGCTTTAGCGCAAGCCACGCAGGCGCAGGCGCAGCTCGATAACGCGACAGCGCAAATGCTACCGACCATCTCTCTGGAACCCCAGGTGACGCATTATCTGAATGATAATTACGCCAACAGCGCCGTGTTAAATAAAACGCAATATTCGGCGTGGGTCAAAGTGGAAATGCCAATCTACCAGGGGGGGGCATTAACGGCCTCCCGCGAAGCGGCGCAGCAAATTTTATCTGCGGCTAACGCCGGGATTAGAAACGCCCAACTCGATGCCAGTCAGAAATTAAGCGCCTCGCGCGATGAGGCGCTGAATCTTAAACAATCCATCAGTATCCAGCGCCGCCAGCAGCAACTTGGCGAGCAAACTCGCGCGCTCTATCAGGATCAATATCTGCAGTTGGGTACGCGTCCGCTACTGGATCTGCTTAACGTCGATCAGGAAATCTATCAGGCGCAATTCAGCCAGGTGTTAACTGAAGCACAACTGCGTAATCTGGAGCTGGACTGTCTGTTCAGTACTGGAAAGATGCGCTCCGTTTTTGCTCTGGATAATCAAAGCATCCAGGGTGTGGAGATCCGCCCATGAGCGAACAACCTCATCACAGCGATATTCCCCATCTTCTGGATTGGGCTAACGCGATGGCTTTTGTCGCCAGCCATTATCGGCAGAGCTATTCGCCGGGGACGCTGCATGCGGCGGCGGAGTGGGCGACGCAGAAAACACTGCCTGATGCGCTTAAACATCTCTGTCGGCACGCCGGTTTGCATTGTCAATTTCTCAACGGCAACGACCGGCGTATGTCGGCGTGGCGCTTGCCGCTAGTCGTTCAGCTTAAAGATGGGCAGATTGGTATTATCGAAAGCTTTGATCTTAATAATTTAGTTGGCATCCGTTTTGTCAAAGAGCTCACCTTACTCAGCCAGTGGCCGCTGGACGCATTATTGGCTGAGATTGAGCTTACCGTTGCATTTCGTCCAGCTTCGCCCGAAAAAGATATCCGAACTGAAAGTTATCTTGCGCGCTTTCAGCCGGACTGGCTGCGCAAAATCGTTCTCAAAGATATCCGCCCGTATATGCATGTCATGCTGGCATCGCTGGCAATTAATGTACTGGCTCTGGCCGGCATTCTATTTTCGATGCAGGTGTACGACCGGGTGATCCCGGCGCAGTCTTATCCCACCTTATACGTTTTATTCAGCGGCGTATTAATCGCTGCAGTATTCAACTTTATTCTCAAAATTACACGTGGACACGTTACTGACCTACTTGGCAAACGCGGAGATATTCGTATTTCCGATCGTGTATTTGGTCACGCGCTGCGGCTAAAAAACTCAGCGGTTCCGCGTTCTACTGGCAGTTTTATTTCACAGATACGCGAGCTCGAGCAGGTACGGGAAATGATGACGTCAACCATGATGACGGTTATTGCCGATCTGCCGTTTTTCATCCTTTTCCAACTGGTACTGTTCATTGTTTCGCCTTGGTTGAGTTGGATCGCGCCGGTCGCGACGATCCTGATGCTGCTTCCGGGATTTTTATTGCAAAAGAAACTGGCCGAACTGGCTAACAAGAATCAACACGAAAGCACGCTACGAAACGCCATTCTGGTGGAAAGCATTCAGGGCCTACCGGATATCAAAATGATGCAGGCGGAAAGCCGCTTTCTGCAGCAGTGGAATAGCTATGTGGCTATCACCGCAGAATCGGGGGTAAAAACCCGCAAAGTCACCCACGGCCTGGTGAGCTGGGGGATGTCTATCCAGAATCTGCTGTACGCCACGGTGGTGGTGGTCGGCGCGCCGCTGGTGATTAATGGCGACATTACAACCGGCGCGATGGTGGCGGCATCAATGTTGTCAAGCAGGATGGTGGCGCCAATGACCGCGCTCTGCGGCGTATTGGCGCGCTGGCAGCAGGTGAAGGTGGCGAAAGCCAGCCTGGATAATCTGATGGCGCTGCCGGTAGAAGGCGGGCAGGATGAGCCGCGCATCCACCGCGCTGTGCTGCACGGCAACTATGAGTTTCGCAACGCTGAGTTTCGCTACGGCAAGGACAACGGCCCCATTCCGCTGCGTATTAAGCAGTTATCGATTAAGGCCGGGGAGAAAATCGCTATCCTCGGACGCATCGGCGCCGGCAAATCGACGCTATTGCAGGCGATGATGGGTAACGTTGAGCTGGCATCCGGTGAGCTGCGGCTCGACGATCTTGCCCTGCCGCAAATCGATCTGGCGGATATTCGCCGCAATGCGACTTTGCTGACCCAGGAAGCTCGTCTGTTCCACGGAACGCTACGGGAAAATTTAACGCTGGGAAGGCCAATGGCCAGTGATGACGAACTGGTGAAGGTACTGGAACTGTGCGGGGCGATGGAGTTCGTCAGTAAACTGCCCATGGGGCTTGAGCATCTGGTGATGGAAGGGGGCCTTGGCCTTTCCGGCGGGCAACGGCAATCATTGCTGCTGGCGCGCTCTCTGCTGCGCGACCCCAATATTATTTTGCTGGATGAGCCGACTTCATTCTTTGATGAACGCACCGAAAAAGCGTTTGTCGAGCAACTGGCGCATTGGGTGGGCGAACGTACATTGATTATTGCTACCCATAAAGCGGCGATACTGAGCATTGTCGATCGTATTTTGGTTATCCAGGATGGGCAACTGGCGTTGGATAAACCTAAAGCGACGGTCTTTGAACAAGAAAAAGCGCGTGGCCAGGTGGTGAATATATGAATAAGTCCGACGCGATTCTCCCACTGGCGCAGGATGCCGATCCGGTTTCTGACATGGTCGATAATGAACGGGATGAGGCTGAACTGGTCAAATCGCGCCGCTTAATTCTCCTGCTGGCGCTGCTAATGGTAGTGACCGGCGTATGGGCGTGGTTTGCGACCCTGGACGAGGTTTCGACCGGGACAGGTAAGGTGATCCCAAGCTCTCGTGAGCAGGTGCTACAAACCCTTGATGGCGGGATCTTAACCGAGCTCAACGTCCGCGAGGGGAGCAGGGTGGCGGCCGGGCAGGTCGTCGCGCGGCTTGATCCTACCCGTAGCGAATCGAACGTCGGCGAGAGCCAGGCGAAATATCGCGCTTCACTGGCAGCAAGCATTCGCCTTACCGCCGAAGTTAATAACCAACCGCTGATTTTTCCTCCTTCTCTTAAGGCCTGGCCGGGGTTACTGGCGGAAGAAACCCGCCTCTATCATAGCCGACGGGACCAGCTAACCAAATCGATGCGCCAGCTTGAGCAGTCGCTGTCGTTGGTGAAAAGCGAGTTGGCTATCAACGAAAGGCTGGCTAAAACCGGCGCTGCCAGTAATGTGGAAGTGCTGCGTTTGCGCCAACAGGCTGCCGATATTGAGTTAAAGAAAATCGATCTCAACACCCGCTACTACGTCGATGCCCGCGAACAGTTATCGAAAGCCAATGCCGACGTAGCCAGTCTTGCCGAAGTCATTAAAGGGCGGGCGGATTCCGTCGCCCGGCTGACCGTTCGCTCGCCTGTGCAGGGGATCGTCAAAAATATCAAGGTCAACACCATTGGCGGCGTTATTGCCCCGAACGGCGAACTGATGGACATCGTGCCGATCGATGGTCGCTTATTAATTGAAGCGCGTATTTCGCCACGCGATATTGCTTTTATTCATCCCGATCAGAAGGCGCTGGTGAAAATCACCGCCTATGATTATGCCATCTACGGCGCGCTTAATGGGGTCGTTGAGACCATTTCTCCCGATACTATTCAGGACGAGGCAAAACCCGATCTTTATTACTATCGGGTGTTTATCCGTACCGATCATAACTATCTGGAAAATAAACACGGTAAGCGTTTTTTAATCGGTCCGGGAATGATCGCCACTGTTGATATTAAAACCGGCGAAAAGACGGTAATGGATTATCTGGTGAAACCATTTAATCGAGCAAAAGAGGCGCTGAGAGAAAGGTAATACCCACAAGTTGGCTTCATGTTTGGTGAAATTTTCAACGTATGGAGATTTGAGATGGCATTAAGCGATTTATTACAACAGGCCTGCTTTCAGAGCAGACCATTAAAAACGACCGCGCTGCCTGCTGATTATCCCGGGTGGGTTATCTTTTTTAGCGTGAGTGATGGTAAGGAGCGGGCGCATGTCCAGGTCGCAGCGGCGGCCAGTTTTGATCAAGCCTGGCTTGCTGGCGCCAGAGCCCTGCAGGAGTGGCGCAAAAAACAAGACAACGAACCACAGTGGTTGCGTATTGATATTGTCGATAGCGTTGAAAAACTCAGCTGGGAAAATCTACAGAAGAAACTCAGCATCACCAAACGCAATTATTTCCGCTTTGGCCTCTCTTTCGATGCGCAATTTACTCAGGCGATCCTCGAACAGGAAATTGCGGCGAATGCCTTATTGTATGACGGAGATAACGGTGTCGCGGCGCCAAATGGCATCAATCTGGAAAACTATGGCCAACGACGCTTTAAACAAAGTTTGAGCTGGCCGGATGCACCACAGCAGATACTTTGGCGTTTCAAAACCCGCGCGGTATTCTGCGACCGCAGCGGCGCCAGGCTGATTGAGCACAGCGGCCGCAGTTCAGGCTACCGCGTTATCGGCGAAGAATGGCAAAAAAACTGGCTGGCGGAAGTGATCAAAAAAGGTAGCGATTACTTAGCTCGTCAGGTGAAAAAAGATGGACTTTATTACTACGGTTGGTTTCCCTGTTTCGATCGTCCTGTACGATCCTATAACGCCTTGCGTCATGCCAGTTCGACCTATTCGTTAATTGAAGCATGGGAAGCAACCAGGCAACCGCACCTGCGCCAGGCGATCGATCGAGCGATTGGTTACCTGGTTACCAATCTTATTTCTGTGCGCACCCTTGACGATGGGCAACAGGCGGCATTTTTGTGTGATGTCGATAATGAAATTAAACTCGGCGGCAATGCGGTGAGTATTCTGGCGCTGGTCAAATACACGGAAACGACAGGCGACCAGCAGCACCTGGAATTAATGGCGCAACTGGCCGCCGGCATTGCATTTATGCAGGATGCGCAGAGCGGCGAGTTTGTCCATGTTCTCAATAGTCACGACCTCTCGTTGAAGGCTAAGCATCGTATTATCTACTACGATGGCGAGGCGGCGTTCGCGTTGATGCGTTTGTATAGCCTGACGCAAATGCCGCAGTGGCTGGCGATGGTTGAAAAAGCGTTCGAATACTTCATTCGGCAACAGCACTGGCAGCATCACGACCACTGGCTGAGTTACTGTGTTAACGAATTGACGCGTTTTCGTCCGGAAGAACGTTATTTTCGCTTTGGGCTGGATAACGTGCGTGGACATCTGGATTTCGTACTGCAGCGCGTGACAACCTATCCGACGCTGCTGGAGCTGATGATGGCGGCAGCAGAGATGATTGCGCGCCTTGACGCTTCGCCGGCGCAACGTCATTTACTTGAAGGGTTTGATAAAGAAAAGTTCTATCAGGCGTTGGAGTGTCGTGCGCGCTACCTGCTGGATGGTTTCTTCTGGCCGGAACTGGCGATGTTCTTTAAAAACCCGGCGCGTATCGTCAACAGCTTCTTTATTCGCCACCACAGCTACCGCGTGCGTATTGATGACGTTGAGCACTATCTGTCTGGCTATATTGCCTATCAAAAATATTATCAGGCGGCGACTATGCGCCAGTCAATTCCTGCGGTTGCGCCTCCCGAACGCCGGGGGACAACGGTATTTTTGTTAGAGAACCTGCGTGATGTTGGCAACGGTATTGAAGTCGCCGCCACCCGGCGTGCGAAGCTGTTCGTCGAGCACCTGCAGACTGTGCCCTGGCTTATCACCGCAATGTGGGATCCGGAACTGCATGTCGCGGTCAAGGCGTTAAAGGCGCGCGGCGCGTTGCCGGAAGAGGTGCCGGTTTATAACCTCTACGAGGCTTTAGTGACGAGCTTCGCAGCGGGGAAAATTATCCCGCTGCCTGCGCTTAAAGGTGAGGTTGAGCTCCGACAGGCTATCGCGCCGAAGGCCCAGGCCTCGGTCGGCAAAAATAACTATCAGCTACGCCCGCAGGGACAGCTGGTGGAGGATTATGTCGATGGCGCCGGCAATGTTCTGCTGCGCAAATATTTCGACGAAAGAAAAGCGAATTTGCAAATTGCCCGTATCGATGTTGCCTTGCCTGACGGCGACGTTAAATCCTTCAACCAGCAGGAGGCGTTCTTCTCGTGGATGCTGGAGATGATGCTGCCCGACGAGCGCCGCTGGCATTTTATCGTCGATAAAAATAAAGCCTGGAAAGCGTTTGTCTGTTCTCGTCCGGCACAGCGGATAGGCTGCACGCTGAGCGCGATTATCCACTCCCATCATCAGCTGCTTAATGGCGTAGTGAAAGCCTCCTACCGCCACTTAATTGAGCAACCGGAACTGGTTGACCGCTTAATCGTTCTCACCGATGAGCAGTGGCAGGACTTACAGCATGAAGGATTTCCCGGCGAACGTCTGACCGTCATCCCTAATCATATGGATGACAGCAAAATTCCGGCAAACCCGCAAAAGGATCCCTCTGAAACCGTTATCTACCTGGCGCGTTACTCGGAAGAGAAGCAGCACATGATGTTGTTTAACGCCTTTCGCAAGGTAGCGGCGCAGCTTCCTGGTGCGCGACTGCATACCTATGGCGTTGGGCCGTTACGCCGTACTCTCAGCGATCAGATAAAAGCGTGGAAAATGGAGGACATCATCTCCATTAATGGCTTTACCTCAGATATTGCCACAGTACATAAATCCGCCTGCTGCACGGTATTGTGCTCAAATCAGGAAGGGCAATCCTTGTCAGCCGTTGAGGCGATGGCGTACGGCACGCCGCTCATCAGCTTTGCGATAAAATATGGCCCGCGCGATATTCTGCAGGATCGACAGGCCGGGATCCTGGTGCCATACGGTGATGAAGATGCGCTGGCGGTGGCGTTGGTACAGGTTATTTCTGACAAGGCGCTACAAAAAGAGATGCAGGCTGCCGCCCTGCGTAACGCGCGACGTTATTGCGCCAATGCGATTGCCCAACGCTGGGAGCAGTGGTTGCAGCAGAATGAACAGCGGATAAGCGCTGAGGGCCAACAGGGGCCGAACGTGGTTTCTCTCAAAGAACGGGTAGTGTAAGACGACTGCCGCCCCGGCGAGCATATGATGTCGGGGCGGAGCATGTCGGGGGAGGCGGCGCTATGCAACCAGTAAAATCATGGGCGACATCAATAGCAGCGTGTTGGTTGGCGATGTCTTGTCTCCCTTCAGCCTCCGCGGAAGAAATGGTGCAGGTATCGCGCTGTGTTAAAGGTTCGATACTACTTAAGCATGTTCTTGAAAAAGAATATGTCGAAGATGAGTTCCACATTTTTTATAGCCTGCAGGGGCCTGATGCCCTTAAATTTCAGTACGACAGTTCGGGTAGCGGTGTTCCCGACAGCATTAAGGATATTGCCGTTCAGCTACAGGCCGCTAAATATCTCTACTCCACGGTATTGGGATTACGCTTTCCGCTACAGCAGAAAATTTACGCACAGGCGCGGCAAATCAACATTTATGTGCTGACTTTACCAAAAGGTAACGGCCTTGCCTTCGACCGCGTCGCTTCAGAAACGATGGGCGATGGCAGGCAGATACCTTGCGGCCTGAAGTTTGTGCTGAATGCTGCGCTAGATCCAGCCCGTAACGTCACACCGGCTCATGAGTTTTTCCATCTTTATCAATATGGTTACGCGGTGTTTAAACAACGATGGTATCTGGAAGGAATGGCGCGCTGGATGGAAAATAGTTTTAAAGCGCCAGAGAAAAATACCCGTCGTCTGGCCGTGTTACCGGCCTGTGAAAGTAACTTCTCGCGCGGCTACTCTGCGGCCAACTACTGGGCAAGCGTCGCGGCGGCGCGATTTGCCAGCGTCGCGCTGCCTGCCGCTGCTCAGCGTTTTCGCTACAGCGATGGTTCTACGGTGTTGATTGCGCAGGACGTTGCCGGGGGAGGAATGCTACAGCCTTTCTTTAATCAGCTGTCCCGCAATAGCGCTGCGCAGTCAAGACAGCTGAATGTCGCTAATACTCGTTGGTCAGAAGCTCAACAACAGGCCCCGCAGTTTAACAGCGCGATTTGTCAGGCTTTAGCTGAAGCAGAGGTTGAGCATTAAGAGCGATCGTGGAAACACGCCGCCCATCGGGGCGGCGCGGAGGGCTTAGTTACGCAGACGCGGCGCCTGCAACTGCTTACGGATAGTCTGCGCCAGTTCGTCCATCGACGGCTGTTCGGGATGTTCATCGCTGGCTTCACTGCTGAGCTGCGCTTCCGCGAGGTAGGTGTGGACAGGCTGGCCGTCCTCATCTTCCATCACAACATGATACCAGGGGGCCGCGCGCAGTTCATCGTTGGCGCCGATTTCATCCGCGGCGGGCTCGTCAAGCGAATACTCTGGATCGATATCAACGATTACGCCAAGGTAGCCGAGTAGCGTATGGCGAACCTGTTGGCCGATACCGAATTTGCTGGCAATCATAGTCACCTCCCGGGAAACGCTGGCGCCCACTGTATCCATCATCTTCAAATGTTCTTGAGTCATGAGAATAACGTGTGGGCGATGTTCCGCTTTTCAAGTTACATGACGCGACAGGCAAACCCTTTCAGATACAGTCCTTCCGGGTAGGTTGCGATCACCGGGTGATCGGCAGCCTGACGGAACTGCTCTATAAATTGTACATCACGCCCGGCATCTATTGCGGCGTCGGCGATGATTTTCTGAAATAAATCGGTGGTCATCAGGCCGGAACAGGAGAAAGTCAGCAGCACGCCGCCTGGGTTCAACAGCTGGATCGCCAGCATATTAATGTCTTTATAACCGCGGCAGGCGCCCATCAGTTGGCTTTTGTTTTCGACGAATTTCGGCGGATCCATGACGATAACATCGAATTTTTCCCCCTGATCGCGATATTTACGCAGCAGTTTGAACACGTCGTCGCGTACGAATTCGGCTTTCGACAGATCCAGCTTATTGAGCTCAACGTTCTGTCTGGCGACATCCAGCGCCTCTTGTGAGGTATCAACGCTGGTGACCTGGCGGCAGCCGCCCATCAGCGCAGAAACCGCGAATCCGCCGGTATAAGAGAAGCAGTTGAGGACGCGCTTATCGGCGACGTAGCGGCGGGTCGCCAGACGGCTATCGCGCTGATCGAGATAGTAGCCGGTTTTATGACCGCCCTGAATATCTACCAGCAGCTGCATACCGTGTTCGGTAATGGGCAGTAGCGCTGGCGGCAGTTCGCCTACCACCGGGCCTTGCGCCAGGTCCAATCCTTCTTTTTTACGTACCGCCACATCGCTACGATCGTAGATCGAGCATTGCGGGAACAGGGTCTGCAGAGCGCTGACGATGGCCGCACGCTGATATTCCGCGCCGGCGCTCAACAGCTGCAGGACGAAGAAATCGCCAAAGCGATCGATTGTCACGCCTGGCAGGCCGTCGGATTCCCCGGCGATTAAACGATAGCTGTCAAGACCATCGCGTTCGGCCAGCCATTGGCGCCAGGTTTGCGCCTGCTGCAGGCGACGCTCAAAAAAAGCATTATCGATAGCTTCATGACGATCGAAACTCCAGACGCGGGCGCGGATCTGCGAGGAGGGCGAATAGGCGCCGCGAGCAAGCCATTTCCCCTGCGAATCAACGATATCGATCGTCTCGCCGGAGCGAGCTTTACCTTCCATCCGGGCGACGGCGCCGGAGAAAATCCATGGATGGCGACGCAGCAGGGATTTCTCGCGTCCTTTGGCTAATACTAAGCGGGGGATAATGGAATCTGTCATGGAGCTACCTTTAAGCGACGGAGTGTCGGCACCGAAAAATGGCGCGTAGATTAGCATAACTGGCTGGGGCAAGCACCATTCCTGCCGCCGCCGGGCGGATGTTTTAGCGTCAGGCAAAAGTGAGTATGCTGGTGGGAATTTGCTATTCTCTGCATCAGGATAGCGCAGTTGAGGGGGTAATAATGGCGAAGGTATGCACGATGGCGTGGGTTCACGGAGTCGTCCAGGGCGTGGGATTCCGCTATTCAACGCAGCGTGAAGCGCTGCAGCTGGGGCTGACCGGTTACGCGCGAAATCTGGATGATGGCAGCGTAGAAGTGCTGGCCTGCGGGGAAGCGGAGCAGGTGGAAAAACTGATTGCCTGGCTTAAGGCCGGCGGGCCGCGTAGCGCAAGGGTCGACAGGGTGTTAACCGAGCCCCATCAACCCACCAGAGAGTGGCAAAAATTCGCTATTCTCTATTAAATGCACTTTACAGGCTTCGGCAGGCCGGCGATTTTCGTCGCCTGCTTGGCCGGCCCTTTGGGGAATAACCGGTACAGATAGCGGCTGTTGCCTTTCTCTTCACCGAATTTATTCGCCATGGCTTTGACCAGCATACGGATGGCTGGCGAAGTGTTGAACTCCAGATAAAAATCGCGCACGAAGCGCACTACTTCCCAGTGTTCGACGGACAGGCTGATCCCTTCCTGAGCGGCGATAACCTCCGCCATCGCTTCACTCCACTGAGTCGTCTCTTTCAGATAGCCTTCGCTATCGGTCTCTATTTCACTGCCTTCAAAGATAAACATGATTTTTCACATAATGCGGAAACTGCGCGCAGTGTAGCAAAAAATAAGGCCCCGCATAAGCGAGGCCTGGTGTTGCAGGAGAGAAGGTTAGTCTCTGCTGGCGAAGCCGAGGATGCTGAGCAGGCTGACAAAGATGTTGTACAGCGAAACATACAGGCTAACGGTGGCGCGAATGTAGTTGGTCTCGCCGCCGCGGATGATGTTGCTGGTTTCAAACAAAATCGCGCCGGAAGAGATAAGGATGAACACCGCGCTGATGGCCAGATGTAGAGCTGGCAGCTGCAGGAAGATGTTCGCCACCATACCAATCAGAACGACCACTACGCCCGCCATCAGCATGCCGCCGAGGAAAGACATGTCTTTGCGCGTCGTCAACACGTAAGCCGAGCAGCAGAAGAAGACCAGGGCGGTGCCGCCCAACGCCAGGCCGATCAAATCGCCCATGCCTGCGGACAGGTAAGCGTTCAGCATTGGCCCCAGAATGTAGCCGAGGAAGCCGGTAAAGGCGAAGGCCGCCAGAATACCGCTTGGCTTATTAGCCAGTTTGTAGGTCAGGAACATCAGACCATACATACCCACCAGGGTGAGGATAAGGCCCGGAGACGGCAGCATCAGCACGGTACTGGCGGTGGCGGTGATCGCCGAAAACGCCAGCGTCAGGCTGAGTAGAAAATAGGTGTTACGCAGAACTTTGTGCGTGCTGAGCAGCGATGAACGGTCACGCGATGAGGTAATTATACGATCCATGAGTCACTCTCTTATGACAGATGTAATTAGTTATGAAGCATAAGAAAAGCGAGCCGAAAGCCATAATGCTTTTACCCATCTTTACTCAGATCCCGGTGTCGGTGGGGCAGCGTTTTATTCTGGTGAAACAGATTAATGCAGTATGTTTATGCGTTCAGCGGCGGAAAGCAGATCTGAATCTTATAGGTCACTGAAAAATATTGCCTTATTGCCAGTCAGCGACTAAGTGTGGAAGGGGTATCAACGAAGCATAAAGGCAAGGGAAATGAAACGACAACAATATAACCACATCACACACGCATTACTGGTTTTGGGTTTACTCGGCAGCGCGGCCATGGCAATGGCCGCCCAGGTCCCGCAGGGTACCGAACTTGCAGCAAAACAGGAGCTTGTCAGGAACAACGGTAATGAACCCGCTTCGCTCGACCCGCATAAGGTCGAAAGCGACGTCGAGTTTAATATCATTAGCGATCTGTTCGAAGGACTGGTAAGCGTTTCGCCGCAGGGCGAGATTCAGCCGCGGCTGGCGCTGAAGTGGGAGAATAAAGATAACCTCATCTGGACTTTCCATCTGCGTCCGGGGATCACCTGGTCCGATGGTTCAGCGATTACCGCGCAGGATATCGTCTGGAGCTGGCAGCGGCTGGTCACACCGACCACCGCTTCGCCGTACGCCAGCTATCCGGGCAATATGCATATTGTTAACGCCCGCGATATCTCGGAGGGGAAACAGCCGCCGGAAACTCTCGGCGTAAAAGCGCTGGACGATACCACGCTGCAGGTCACGTTAAACCAGCCTAACGCCGCCTTCCTCGCGATGCTTGCTCACCCGTCGCTGGTGCCTATTGATAAGGTGCTGGTGGAGCGTTTTGGGGATAAATGGACTAAACCGGAACATATTGTCACCAGCGGCCCTTACACGCTGTCGAAGTGGGTCGTCAACGAGCGCATCGTGGCGCAACGCAATCCTAAATACTGGGATAATGAACATACGGTAATCAATAAAGTGACCTATCTGCCGATTACTTCCGAAGCGGCGGATGTGAATCGTTATAAAGCCGGTGAGATAGATATTGTTTATACGGTGCCGGTGAACCAGTTTGCGTTACTCAAGAAAACGATGGGCTCGCAGCTGAACGTTGCGCCACAGCTGGCGACCTACTATTACGAACTGAATACCACTAAACCGCCCTTTAATGACCCCCGAGTGCGCCGGGCGCTCAACATGGGGCTGGATAAAGATATCATCGCCGATAAGGTGATGGGGCAGGGACAACGTCCGGCATGGCTGATTAGCCAGCCCGATATCGGCGGCGTCACGCTGAAACAACCGGATTACGCCAGCTGGCCGCGCGACAAACGCATTGCCGAGGCAAAAAAACTGCTTAACGAGGCGGGCTTTAATGAAAGCCATCCGCTGGTCTTTAATCTGCTGTATAACACCTCGGAGACGCACCAGCGCATTGCTATCGCCGCCAGTTCGATGTGGAAGAAAAATCTCGGCGTAGAGGCGAAGCTGCAGAACCAGGAGTGGAAGACCATGCTGGATACCATGCATACGCATAATTTTGATGCCGTACGTTATGCCTGGATCGCCGATTATGACGATGCGGCGTCATTCCTGAATAACTTCCGCACCGGCGACAGCGAAAACACCAGCCAGTACAGTAACCCGGCCTATGATAAGGCGCTGCATGATGCGGCGAAGGCGGCGGATACCACCGCGCGAGGCAAATTCTATCAGCAGGCGGAGGATCTGTTGGCTGAGGATGTGCCCGCGATTCCGGTTTATCACTATGTGCGTACCCATTTAGTGAAGCCGTGGGTCGGCGGCTTCGAGCCGGATAAGCTGGGTTACTACTACACCAAAGATATGTACATCATAAAACATTGAGTCAAAGGGCGCTCTCAACGCCGAATTTCTGTGCAAACTGCCTGAAATTCAGACGAATAACACAGATTTGTTTGTTTTTAAGGCAGTTGAACAAAATGATGCTTTACAGCATCGGCAGAGGTGTTTATAGTGCGCCCCATACCGGAAGCGTGGCCGAGCGGTTGAAGGCACCGGTCTTGAAAACCGGCGACCCGAAAGGGTTCTAGAGTTCGAATCTCTACGCTTCCGCCAAATAAAACAAGGGGTTACCGAAAGGTAACCCCTTGTTGCTTTGGGCTGTTGGTATAGTGTTGGTATATTCTGTTGGTATATTCTGTGAAAAAAGACAGGGTCAGTAGTTGGTAGAAGGCGATTTTTTTGCCCCCAAATTTTGTTCACTTGTTTTTTTCGCCAAAACCGATTTTGTCGTTCTGTGCTTGTTGTTAGATTTCGCTCATTCTATGCTTGCTTAAAGCATTAACATCGATGATAACCTTTAACGATGGAGCAATAACAAGGAGAGTCATATGGCAGTTTTTGCAATAATAGCCTCCAATGATGGGCCAGGTTTAGGCCTGAAAATTAAAAGCACCATTCAGCCGCAGGATTTTTGCGAGGTAGATGGGAATACATGGCTTGTTAGTGCCCCACAGCATATTGTGACAGCTAAAGAGCTTTCTGATTTTCTGGGAATATCGACGGGTGCTATCGGGCAGGTCGTCGTTCTTCATGTCACGACCTACTACGGTTTCCATAAACGCGAAATGTGGGACTGGCTGGCGATGAAAGGGGTTTAAGCGATGGCGGGTAATTACAACTATAATTCGTCCCCCAATAATGAAAGCCCGCGCAGGGACGGACCTCCCAGCCGTACGAACGAGAATGCGCAGATTCAGTGGTTGATTGAGTCTGTTACTCAGCTCAAAACCAGTCATGAATCACTGAATGGAAAAATTGAACAGCGGTTTGAGTGTCTGGAAACGAAGATCGACGCCAGAAATCAGACAACAGACGCCAGAGTCGATGCACGACATCAGACGACAGAACAAAAAATCAGTGGTAATCACGATCTCCTGATGAATAAAATCGAGACGATGGAGTTGAGAATTCAAAAATCGATTTCGGATTCAAAGGTTGACGGGATTAAGTGGGCTATCGGTCTGGCTATCGGCCTACCATCCGTTGCATGGATGGTGATACAGATAGTGAAAGCTGTCATACGATGAACAAATACCCCGGGTTACCAACCGGTGACCCTAAATGGTTTTAGAGTTCGAACACCTACGCCTCCGCCAAATAAAACAAGGAGTTACCGAAAGGTAACTCCTTGTTACTTTGGGTTGTTGGTATATTATGCTGCCCAACTGCCGCTTTCACTTCTCCTTACTCATCATCGGAACATCCAACGTCGGCGAAATTTTGACCTTACGATCATACGTCACAACCTGGCTTTCTGTTTTGTGTCCACTAAACATCTGCTTCTCTTTGCTACTACCTTCATAGTCTGAAATTGCCTTGGCTTTAATATCATGGAACGTACCCGGAACAGGTCGACCCAGTTTCACCGCGGCTTGCTTTTTCGCGTTATTCCACCATGTATTGAATGTTTTTTTATTCATCCGTCCACCTGATGGTGAAGGGATTACATAACCGGCTGCTGATTTTCCGATAAGATGTTTTTTAGCCAAATCAATCGCCGCACGTAGACGGGGTGTCCATTTCTTGATCTGTTTTTTACCCGTCTTGTTTTGCTCAATAAAAATCCCATCTTCCATTAGCTCGGAAACTATCAAATCAAAAACGTCGCCTTCGCGGGCTGCACAGAGATAAGATATTTCCATCGCAACTTTTACTTCTATTCGTGCGCATTCGTAAACAGCCAGATAATCTTCATCTGGAATATAAACGTCACGATCTGCGAGAGTGAACTTACGGATCCCGCGACAGGGATTTCCCTTCACATAGCCACGTTCAAAGCCCCAACCAAAAACCCGCGACATGCTGGATACTTCCTGATTTGCCTGGTTCTTACTGGAAACGCCGCGCTTATCCATATAAATACGAACCTGCTCAATTTTAATGTCGTCTGCTTTCATCTTGCCGAATACCGCCAGTAGCTTCTTCTGGTGTTGGCGATAATCACTCTGGGTACGAGTCGCCAGCTCAGTGAATGTCGGGCTGTCGAGGAACATTCCCCATAGCTTGGCAAATGTCATTACGTCATGGCGCTCAGCTTTTGCTTTTTCGTAATTGGCCCAGAGTTTTGACATACTTGTTTCGCGTATCTTCCCCAAACTAATACTTTTCTTTGTACCTTTTGGTTTCCAGACATAGCTATATTTATTTTTTGTGACCCGAGGCGGAAGTTGTATATCCTTCGGATCTTTACGTGGTCTTCCCATAGATGGCGTCAAAGTTGGGTTCTGTTGCAACATACTCGTCAACCTTTGGCAATTCAGTAATATTAGGTGCCAGACTTCTACGCAGGACAATTGGGCGATTTCTTCGATCCGTAGTAAACGGAATGCCGTGACATCGAAGTTGACGCTGCTGTTCTGTGTACCGTCTGTATCCAGTAATTTCAGCAATTTCCACTGGTGACAGTGTGAGTTCGTACATAGCTATCACCTCAGATAGCCAGCCAGTAAAAGATAACTGGCTGGTGGGCGTAATTCTGAAAATAAAAAATCAGTTTTGAGTCAGTTTTTGCAGCACTCTATTACCCTCAATGAGACGCTGCCAGATTGCAGAAACATACCGGGCCTGGTGTATAGCATCGGCAAGGGCGTTGTGCCGTTCTCCCTCAAATGGGATGGTTTTCTTCGGGTCGATTCCAATTGCTTTACCGAGCTCTACAATTGTTCGAACATCGCGATCATTCCAGTATTCCCATGGGTATTCTTCAGCGATGAAATCAAATGAAGAACGCAGAATACAATTATCGAAAGATGCACCATTTCCCCAGACCTGTGCTTTTTTGCGACCGCCCGGGATATTTTCAAAAATGAATTCACCGAACTGGAGCAGGGCATCATGTAGCGGGATAGCATCATCATTAACGATTGCCGAGCGCGCTTCAGAGGACTGCTTAAGCCACCAGATGACGGTTGATGGATCCATTTTGGCGCCCCAATCCACTGAGGATTCCAGGCTTACGACTTTGTAGAAACTTTCTCCGATTGAGCCTGTTGCCGGATCAAACACAACTGCGCCGATAGCGACGATAGGAGCGTCTTGTTTATTCCCCATGGTTTCAAGGTCAACCATGACGTGAATATTATCTGCTGGTAAATCTTCAACATCATTATGATGTCCGGATTCAATATTTACGGTAGTTGTTTCGCTACCAATGTCAGCATTACCTGCACCTGTCTCAGTTGCTGTTTCGCTCTCAGAAATTTCATTATCAGTTTCGGTTTCATTCCCGAAATTCTCTTCCATCTGCACATCGCTGGTGGTCTCTTTTTCCTGGGCTGTGGTTTCTGATGACATGAGGCCATCAATGGAGAACACGCCGCCGCCGAGGTTGGCAACTCCTGGCTGCTTAGTTTCTGTCAGATGTTCTGTTACCCACTTTGGATCTGTTGGGTCACTTATCCCTTCAACAAACTCCCCGCGGTCTGCGGCAAGCTGGCGGCTAATTTCGCTTTCCCAGCTTTTGTTTGGGGTATGACGTGCTGCTTTTAGTGTTTCTTCTGAGGGCTTTGAATGCTCGCTTTCTGTAAGGCTCGCGCTGATATAACCACGAAGCCTATCTGGGAATGGAGTTAATCCAGAAGACGCTTCGCGGATCAGAGCGAAAATTGCTGCGCGCGAGTAATCGAGGATCCCAGGTGTGGCACGAAGTGATGAGGACCATTCTTTGAATGGACTTTCTTTTTTCTGAACGATTTCTTTCGCACGACGGTAAACGTCGCCCGGAATATCATAGATGTTAAAATCCATCGGCAGAGTTGCTAAGGCAATTTCTAGGTCCAAGCTATCAAAATCATGGCTAAGCTCAGGGTTACGATCGGTCTTATTGCCGCCGCCAGCATTGGCGCCTGAAGGTGTACGACTTATTGATGATATGTAATTACCAGCAGCCCATTCTTTGGTTAGGACCCCACGGTCAATGTGTGCCGTTTCAAACCACAATTTGGTAAACTGAACCTGCTTACCAAGCTCATAGCGCTTTCCTTCTGGGAAAACGGTTTTGAAGGCACTGGTGAATTTCCACAGACCAGGCATATCGTATTTCTTAATTTCCGGAACATTTTCAGCAGCCAGAATCAGATTCTGTACAGCGTGATTCTCCGTATCCATTTCCATCACAGAAAGGCGGTCACGGTGCGGAATGCTAATGTGATAAACATGGCGATCGTCGGCCATGTACTGGGCAAGCAGCTGCGTGCGGAAAGGCATTTCAGCCAGGTTGAACAGGGCATCTTCATTGGCCGAATAGTCCTCTTCATCATTCTTGCTGACAGGGGGATTAGCTACCGGTTCATTGCTTACTTCTGGCTCAGCAGGGACTGGAGCAGCAATTTTTTGCCAGCTCAGTCCATCCTCGCCAAGTTCGTAGCGGTCACACCAGGTGTCATCCAGTACACCTTCTTCCGGTAGGTCATCAACGATAAACCAGTTGGTGCGGATAGGCAGCTGGTGGTTGGCGCCGCGGCCAACATTAATCTCAGCGTCTTCCAGAATGTCCAGGATACGGCGTTCGGCGCGGGAATCGGATTTAGCAGAGAACCAGCAGAAGAGGTTTTTAGCTTCGGTGGCTTTTGCCTTTGATTTAATGAGATACGCGTAGTTGTTCATTGCGTTTGGGTTCCTTAAGGCTGTAAGATACCCGGGACTGTGAAAGCTCCCTCTGGGTAGTGGTCATTGTCAAAACTCGAATCCGGAAAGCTTTGGTCGGCTAACCGGGGTACTTAACCCGCCTTGCGCGGGTTTTGTGCTTTATGGGCCTTTTTCAGGCTGGTGGTGTTCAATAGTCATTCTCAAAACCCGAATCAGAAACTTACTGCAGGCTGTTGGTCGTCAGCCGTCTTCAATGCCTTTTTAAATGGCTGGCATGTGCCTTTTACGTGCTGGGCCTCAGCATCGCTGTTACAACTGGTCTCAGATGGATACACGCCTATCAGGACATCAGAGCACTCGCCAGTCAGGGCGCACACGCTGATGACAAGGGCAAACAGCGTATTCATGCTTTAGCCTCAGGGTTCCCTTTCTGGGCTAACAGGTAGCAAAGCTGACGTAGCCTTGCTTCAAACCAGTTCAGTCGTGTTGCCTGGTGGCCAGTCGGTACTCGGGCAAAATCTGTCATATTCATCTCCCGTTTATTGATGGGTAGGGGCTTTGCAGCACGGCGCCGGGTGCCTCCCGGTGGCTGCAGCCAGTTAACAACTGCTGCCGACCTGCTTTTTCCCGCAACATGGAAACCGCCCATGTTTACCTTTTAACTGTGTCGCGCGCGCTTAGCCGCATTCACCGTGGTGCAAAGCAAAATTTGCGATTAGAACTCTGGTGCAGTCGTATCAATTCGCTTAACTGAAAGCGCCTCTTTGAACTCTGCAAAACTCAATACTTCGTCGCCTTCTGACAGGCTTTCAAAATATGCTTCGTATTCCTTTTCCATCACTGTTTCCTTCCCTTAAGGCCGGGTCGCCGAACGTTGAAACCTGCTGCGAGTGTTATTGCTGTCATCTCATCCGGTGTTTCGTATGCCGCCGGCAGCTACTACGTGGGCTTCCTGCCTCGATGACGTCTCTGTGTTTATAGTTAAACTCAAAACGTGTTTGATTGTCAACACGTGTTGTGTTTTGGTCTTGAGATTGTTTACGGGAGGAAAAAAAAGGCACAAAAAAACCAGCCATATGGCTGGTTTGTATGAAATTAGAGTTGATTATTCTTCGGTGCTTTTAAAACGACCACGTAAATATTTTTCTACGTAATCGTCTATCTCCTTAAGACGAACTTGAAACAGATCTATCATTCGTTCTTGTTCAGATTCGGGCAGTTGATCAAACAAGCTGATAAGCCTTCTATGTTGAGGCGTCAGCCATTCCTGCGTGCTGTCCTCTCCGAAAATAAGTTCAGAAGGTGACATTTTTAAGGCCTTAGCAAGCGCAACAGCATCATCAATACCAATGGTTCTACTCGCTGACTCGTAGTTGCCCACGCGGGACTGAGCCCACCCGCATATTTCAGCAAGTGCTTTCTGAGATAGTCCTCTTTGCTCTCTGGCTTGTTTAAGACGAGCTGCAATTTGTTCATTCGTATTCATAAAGCGGTTTTACCACGTTGCGTGTTATCACTCAAAAAACATACCGTGTTGACACTCAAACACATACCGTGTTTTAATCTCTTCATCGCTTCTGTGCAGAGGTAAAAATGAACAACATCGCGAAGGAGAGACAGTCTCTCGGACTTACTCAAGAACAACTGGCCTCACTTTTTGGTTGGCGCCAGTCACGAATTTCTAATTACGAAAATGGGACACGAAAACCAACGCTGATTGACTGCCGCCGTATCGTAGAGCAGCTAAACAAGCTAGGGGCTGAATGTACCCTCGATAGTGTTTTCCCACCAAATATGGAGAAGGAATAAGCATGCAAACCATCTCTTTTGAAAATCATATCCCGGTGAAGGGTATGCAGCTGAAAACAGAAAATCAGTATTTACCGACGCGCCGCGATCGCAATAAGTGCAGGGCCATTTATACCGCCGTTCAGGAATGGGAGTCTTCATTACCTGGGCGTGCGCAAGACCACGTCGCGCAGCTGGTGGCCGAACAGTGGGAGAAACAAAACGGGCGCGGAATCAGCGTCAATAAACAGAATCTGTATCGCTACCTGAAAAACGAGGGCGGTTCAGAGAAGTACACCAGTTATGTCATCCAGCTTTCGACGGCGATCGCTGATGCAATGCCGATAGAGATCGCGCGCAAACATGGCCTAAAAAGTGGCTTAACTGAAACCGAGCTGGTGGCCAATGCAATCAAAGAATGCAGCGAAGCGCACCAGGCCAAGTTGCTTGGCGCACCTCTGCAGAAGCTAGAGCGTGAAATACGCGAAGCTGCAATTGCACTTTTTAACATGCTTCCTGCAGATGCGGCGGGACCACTACTGGCGAGCATTAGCGCCGTAGCGCCGCAATTTTTTTAATCGAGTTTTTACAATGAGTACCGTACAGAAAATAAGGGGGCTTCATGAGCATTGATGCAATGCGATGGGCCAAAAAAGTCAAAACCGGGAAATCTTCTGCGAAGGCAGTTCTGACCTGGCTGGCCGATATGTGCGGGGCTGATCTCTGTGCTTTTCCATCCATTCCTGCGCTGGCTGAAGCAACTGAACTGGATAAGAAAACAGTCCAGTCGAGTCTGCAATATCTGGTCTCGATTGGGCTTATTGAAGATACAGGTGAACGGCGTGGGCGGACTAAACAAATCCCTGTTTACCGGCTTCTTGGTGTGGAAGAAAGCATTGCCGAAGCTGAACACACCCAAAAACGGGAACATTACCAAAAACGGGATCGTTTAAACACACCCGAAAACGGTGTTGTTACATCTGCTAAGGGTACCGAAAACGGGACTGTTTCCTGTACGCAAAACAACCAAACGATCCCGTTTTTTCCGTCAAACGATCCCAAAAACGGGATCCGGAATCTACCAGAGGAACCAAAAGATATAACCCCCACATATAGCGATCTGGTCGAACCAGCTAACCCGAGTTATCCGAATCAGCCCGGGGTTGCCTTTGGTGCCAGTCAGACATTTGGGAAGTTTGCGATGCACCATGACTGGAAACCATCCGCGGAATTTCCCAGACAGGCCACGCTCTGGGGCATGCCGCTAAAGCCGGGGTTAAATCTTCCCGCAGAGCTAAGTAGCTTCATTGCCTACTGGCAGGCCGAAGGAAAAGTATTCCATCAGGTGCAATGGGAACAGAAGTTAGCCCGGCATCTCAGCCGGGCGGAAGTCCGCCAGAAAAAACCAGTTAACGGGGGTAACGCGAATGCAGGAGTTCAACCAGATAACACCAGATCTCGGGCAGTCCAGGAAATTCAGGCGGCCCGAGAGCGCTGGGCACGCAGGAACGGACTTGCTGGCGGCGGAAACTGCATGGCGCCTATGGACAGTCATGGGGGAAATATATTCGAACAGGTGGACACAGAAGAACGGGGCGGAGCCCTCGGATATGTGGATGGCCAAGATTGGAGCGATGAATGAAGCGCAGATCACACGTGTCTGCCAACAGTGTATTGAGCGATGTGCTTCGGGTAATAGCTGGCCACCGGATCTGGCTGAGTTTGTGTCGCTGGTTTCTGCTAGTGGGGCCAATCCCTTCAATCTGACCACTGAAGTGGTGATGGATGAATACAAGCGCTGGCGTAATGAGTCTTATCGCTATTCCGACAGCGACAGATACCCTTGGAAACAGGACGTGCTGTATCACATTTGCATTGAGATGCGTAGGAGTGGGGTTGAGCGAAGTCTGACTGAGGGGGAGCTGAAGAAACTGGCGGGTAAGTTACTCATGAAATGGACAAAGCACGTGGCTAATGGGTTTTCTATCCCGCCGATTCGTCGGCAGCTTGAAGCGCCGCGACATCCGGCAGGGCCGACACCAGCACAGCTTCTGATGGAAGAGTACAAACGCCGCAAAGAGGCAGGTTTAACCAAGTAAACGAGTTTTGACCATGACCAAAAAAATCAAATCCAGATATCGCAATGAAATAACCGCTTTTGAGTTCCTCAGGGCTAATCCGGATATGACGTCCGGCGAAATAGCTAGAGCAATGGGGCGTAGTGGCAGCTCTGTCAGTGGGCAGGTTAGACAACTGGTGGGTACCGGACGGATTGTCCAGACGGGCACTAAAAATGGTTCCCCAACGTGGAGAGTAAACGATATGCCGTTTGGCTGCGCTAACCCGATCAGAATGAGATTCGAACAACTGCTGCAGGCACAACGTTCGAAAGGTAGGGAGTTCGCAGCATGACTGATATTACCCGGTTGTTAGCCAGCCTCAAGCGCCGCTCAGCCCATGCAAAAGAGTTTGGCCACGACGTTCTGTTCGTAAAGCTTGAAGACCTCGACGCGCTGGTAGCGGCTCTGGAGAAGGCGCAGCAGTGCATCGGCGAACTCGAGCGCGAAGAGGAATCTTTTCGCCCGGTCGGCGTAATGAGTGAGAAAGCGTATCACCGCCTGGAAAACAGAGAATCACGCTTTATTGCACTCTGGCCTCGCCCCGAGATCTATTTACCGCGTAAGCGCCCGGAAGATGGCGTCATTGTTTATGCCCGAACCGTGGTCCCCTCAATCAACAAGAGGGAGGGATGAGTATGGACGCTTCACTTAAATATGCCTGCAAGCGCCTGAAACAGTATGGCCAGCGGAAGTCATTATGGTCTTCTCTCAGATTGAAAACGCCGGGGGATTCCTGGCGTACCACCAACGCTACTACCAGCGTAATAGAAGTCACTGGTGGAACAAAGACTAATTATGTGAACCAGATTAATTCTTTTATTGTGAACCTCTTGAAGATGAAGGGTTTTTTGCTATGTTAGACGTACCTATTTCTAACGAATCTGAGCAAAAAAGCTCTTTGAGAAGGATTTTTACATGGCACGTCAATATGAAATGCAGATATCAAGGATGACAGTAGACAAATTGGGAGTGAAACTATATGACAGAGCTTATGCTGTTATAGCCGAATTAGTATCAAACAGCTATGATGCCGATGCAACAAAAGTAACAATAAAAGCCCCAATGGGGCAATATCTCGCTGTTAAGCAAGATGGTGTTGTGACATCAAAACATGTCACTATTGAAGTAGAAGATAATGGAGTCGGAATGGCTCCTGATGAATTACAAAATTTTTATTTAGTTGTAGGGAAAGAAAGAAGAAAGGATCCTAAAAGAGGAGAAACTTCTAGGATATTTAACCGTAAGGTTATGGGGCGAAAAGGTGTTGGGAAATTAGCCCCGTTTGGTGTTTGTAAACGGGTTGAAATTATTAGTGCTGGGGGGAATAAAATTAGTCATGAGGGGAATGAGGGTTATGAAGTTGCTCATATCCTTTTAGACAAGGAAAAAATAATGGATGACACTGCTGTATCTTATAAACCAGAAACAGGTAGCTTAGATGGCACGTTGAGTGAAACTACTTATACTAAAATAATATTGAGTGATTTTGAATACAGAAAAATTAGTGAAATTAAAGATTTATCAAGGCAGCTTTCACAACGCTTTGGGGTTAAAAGCAAGGACTGGACTGTCAAACTTATTGACACTTCCAAAACAAGCTCCAACCCTGACTATGAAGTTGAGGTTGGTGAGTTTACAGTACCTGTAATGCCTAATTCTAAAATAGAGTTTCGCTCAGCAAGCGGAAGTATTGCGACTGATTCTTGTAGCGATTTAAATGATTATGTTGCTATTAATCCAGATGGCACTCGTTCTACGAATGTTATGCCAGGGTTTGAACATGAAGGAAAAGCTTATCCGATTTTGGGTTGGATTGCTTACGCAAAGGAACCTTATAAAGATGAGTTAATGGCTGGTGTGAGAATTTACTGTCGAGGTAAATTTGCGGCTCAAACTACTGTTTTTAATAGAAAAGCTGGCTTCACAGGGGAGCATTCTATACGTTCTTATTTGGTTGGTGAGTTGCATGCGGATTGGTTAGACGAAAAAGAGGATCTAATTCAAACGGATAGACGAGATATTCTATGGTCTGATGATTTAGGGACTCAATTCCAAGATTGGGGGCAGGAAGTAATCTTACATGTAGGAAAAATAACTCGTGATCCTCTGAGAACAAATATGATGAACCAATTCTTCGAATTGGCTCATGTAGACGATAAGGTAGAGCAAGCATATCCTGGTACTAGTCAGAAAGATATGCGTACACAGGCAAGAAAAATAGCTAAATTATTGGGTAAGTCATTACGGGGTGATGAATTACATGATCCGGATGCACTGGATAATTTAGTTCAACTAAGCATTATGTTGGCGCCATTACAATCATTAGATGCAAAATTAATTGAAGCATCAAGTAAAGCAGATACGCCGCTTAATGTTCTTAATGATATATTAGCTACTGCTCAGTTAGCAGAAACGGTTAGTTTTGGTCAAAAAGTCAAAAAAAGACTTCAAATTATTGAAAGGCTTGAGACCCTAAAGGATGCGAAAGATACAGCTGAGGACGAACTACAGGATCTGATTGCATCGGCACCTTGGCTTGTTAATCCTCAGTGGGTGCCAGTAACAGCTAACAAAGCATTGTCAACCTTAAAAAGAGAGTTCCAAAAGTTTTACAAAAAGAAAACCGGAGAAGATATATTTCTCATAGACTTTGATCGTAAACAGAAAAGACCTGATTTTGTTTTGTTTAGCCAAGATGGGAAGTTGCAAATCATCGAAATTAAGAAACCACATCATCATATATCAAATGATGAAATGGATCGAATCATTAATTACTTTGAAACCTTTGAGGAATTTTTAAACGATGAGAGGCATAATGACTTTAAGTCTATTGCTTCTGATTTTCACGTTACGCTTGTTAGTGATGGGGAACGCTTGAGTGGTGCACGTCGTAAAGCTTATACTGCATACATTGAAGAAAAACGCCTGACCCCTGTTGATTGGGCAGGTTTTTTGCTGAGGACAACTCAAACTCACCAAGAGTTTTTGGATGAGGCTGAGCAGTTGAAGTCGGGAATTAATGAGTGAGAAAATGGTGACCAGTTTGAATGCAGTTGACCTATTTAGCGGTGGTGGGGGGCTTACCATGGGGCTAAAAATGGCCGGGTTTGATGTCAAAGCTGCTGTTGAACTGGATGCACATGCAGCCGCTACCTTTCAAGCAAATCATCATGATACAAAGCTCTTTGTGCAAGATATTCGATTTGTTAAAGGTGGCGACATCCTTGGACTTATTCCTGAACAAAATTTGGATCTTTTATCTGCATGCCCACCGTGTCAAGGGTTTACTAGCCTTACAGCTAAGTATAAAAGGGAAGATCCTCGCAACTTATTGATTAACGAAATGTTGAGGTTAGTTGAAGAAACCTCTCCTTCAGCAATCATGATGGAAAATGTTCCTGGCTTAGCCTCCCGTGGGAACCACCTACTTTCGCCTGTTATTGCGAGGCTGAAAGAACTAGGCTATGTCGTGAACTACGGCGTTTTGCAAGTAGCCGATTTTGGTGTTCCTCAATTCAGGAAAAGATTTGTATTGTTGGCAGGTAAAGGCTTTTCAATCCCTTTACCTGAAGGGTCACATTCAAAAGAAGGAAATGAAAAACCTAAATGGGTAACAGTGAAAGAAGCTATTGGCGGTATGCCAAAACCCTTAACACTTTCACAGGCCAAAAAATTAGGTAAATTTCCCTTGTCTAGTTGGCATATTGTTAGAGACCTTTCTGAGCTCAATATAAAACGATTGCAAGCGGCTGTTCCGGGGATGTCTTGGGAATGTATCCCAGAAGAACTCCGTCCAGACTGCCATAAAGGTGACTATAAAGGATTCAGTAACGTCTATGGTCGTATGGCGTGGGATGATGTGGCTCCAACGATTACTGGCGGGTGTACAACGCTAAGTCGAGGGCGCTATGGTCATCCAGAAGATACTCGTACAATTTCTGTTCGTGAAGCTGCAAAGTTACAGACTTTTCCTGATAACTACATCTTCGACACCGCTTTGATGGAAAAAGTTTGTGTCATTATAGGAAATGCTCTCCCGTGTAAATTTGCAGAGTATTTAGCCATTCACTGTAAAAATTATATTAATGAAGCAAAAAAAAATGGGTTGATAGCTTAATCGGACATGCATACAAGTACCCGCTTCGGCGGGTTTTTTTGTGCCTTTAAAACAAAGGCACATCATCTTTCAGGACTATCTCGGGGTTAAGTATGCTAGGGAAAAGCAGATTGCAGGGTAATAGAGGCAAGCGCGAGTTTCGCCGTTGTTGATGTTTCCTGCGGCCTTAAGCAGGGAGATCTCGTCCTAATTTCTTTTCAGCGGGATAATCCAGTTTGGCATTGTTCGCGGTCGCGTACTCATTACTTCAGATGGTGATGCCCTGGACGATGTGGATGTGAAGGGAGTTTTAACGTTTCTGATCAACCGGGCAAATTACGTCGAGGAAGGCCCGAACCCTGTGATTTAACCCCGACCCGCTACGGCGGGTTTTGTTTTTTTGGGGGAAAACTTCAAGTTAAACATGGGCATGTGATTAGCAAAAAGTGACATCAAGGGCTTGAACATTTCATCTAACAGGTATACTGTTTATTTATACAGTATTTGCGTGAGGAGCTAATTATGAAAGTGGAAATCACAATTGATCGTCGCAAAAAGTTACCAGATGGCGCCGTTCCGGCATTAGAGAAGGAGTTACTGCGGAGGCTGGACCAGAATTTTAACAACTGCAGTTTGATCATTCGCCGAACCGGTACTGATGGTCTGAGTGTGTTTGGTGGGATGGATGGAGACAAAAAGCGGGTGGAGCAAATCCTTCAGGATACCTGGGAAAGTGCTGACGACTGGTTCTATTAAGTAGAGGTCCAGTGGCTGACCTGGTTTATTTTGAGGATTTTGCTGTGGCTAAAAAACAACAAATGCCGAACACCGGCTATGTAGTAATCAGATGCGATGACGGGGTAATTGTTGCCCGTCTCACCTCTTTTCCCGTATGTGAGCGCGCTTTAATGTACCGTCGCGGTGATACTGTTTCGTTTATGCCTCTGCAGCCCGATGAGATCGTGGGGACTCTCTCGCTATTTTCGCAGATGATTGAAAGAGCAAAGGCCGGAGGGGGTTACCAGATTCCTCCGGGCTCTGTTACACTCCCGTCATAGGCCTGAACAACCTATACCTGCTGCGTCACGGAGAGAAACCATGGCGCAAACAAAATTAATATCTGATGCGGAACAGGCTGGCGATCATGTTGATGGCGCTGGTCTTTCTTCATTCCACAACCTGACACCACGACAGCAGGAAGTTTTTGATCTGCTGGTGGCATATATCAATCAGCATGGCTACCCGCCGACCGTTCAGGAACTGGCCGGGCTTCTCGGCGTTAGCTCACCGAATGCTGTCGCTTTGCACCTTCGTGCGTTACATAAAAAAAACTTCATAAAACTATCTCGCGGTGTTTCCCGTGGGATTTCTGTCGTCGGAAGAAAGGAACCATTACTTGCCGTGCAGCTGCTGCAGGAAATGATCGCTGACGCACCTGGAGCGCGTGATCGGGCGCTGGAGTTCCTGCGAGTGTACGAGGCCCGCCCATGAAGAAAAGCTGGTTTCTCCATGAACAACTTTCAGAGTCTCAGGCTCTGGAACTGGCGGAACGCTACCGGAAAAAGAATTGTCCTGTTGAGAAAAGCCTGTCGAGCGACTTTATCTCATGGGAACTCCGTGTGCTGTTGCCGGAATCCAGCAAGCCACCGCGCATTAACAGAACCTACACACAAAAAATGTGGAGGGACTGATGCGCGCATTACTAAATGTTGATGTTGCCCGGCACCTGGGAATTGTGTTGCTTAAACCCGGTAGAGAGTTGATGTCTTTATTCAGCGGTGGGCGCGTGCTGGTGGAGACTCTGCCAGAAAAAATGAAGGCTCTCCCAAGTGGGCGCATTCCTGAAGCCGGGCAACCTTTACGAGATGATCCCGACATTCACCCATTCTTTATGAAAGAGCGGGTAGTGAGGGCAGCTGGTGGTGTGAATAGTCTCGAATCCTGGTTGCTTAAGAGGGTTAAGCATTGCCAGTGGCCACATTCTGATTATCACCATTCAGAGCTGGTAACGTTCCGGCATTCAACCGGGGCAATCGTCGCATGCTGGCATTGTGATAACGAGCTGAAGTACCAGACCGATCAAACCCTTGATAGGCTGGTAGGTATCAATAACGCAGATCTGATAATCGATGCTGCCCGTATCGCACTGGGATTTGACCCTGAACGCTCCCTGTCACTTGCTGAATTGTGTTGGTGGGCTGTCAGCGTTGGAATAGGGGACGAAATCACAGAAGAGATGGCGCGTCGTTCCCTTCGGCTTAAAGAAGAGGTTTTCCAGTCAGTCTACAAAGAAAGCGAAATCGTCCCATCGGTGCCGGCCACCAGCATTCTTTCCCCGCTTGTTGCTAAGGTTGTCAGGCATCCTGGACCACCAGCCCCGGTAAAACCAGAGGTGCCAGTGGTTGTTGATCCCGTGGCACCAGCCACTTTATTCACCAGACCTAAGCGGATCCGCTGGGTGTCAGATGGTTTTATTTCCTGGGTAAAGACTCAGCCATGTATGTGCTGCGGTCAGTCTGCTGACGATGCGCATCACCTTATCGGATGGGGGCAGGGCGGCGTTGGTACCAAGGCACACGATATTTTTACGATCCCTCTTTGCCGTAAGCATCACCGGACGCTTCATCACGATCCAGTTGCTTTCGAGAGTGAGTACGGCAGTCAGCCGGAATTAATTATTAAATTGCTGGACCGGGCCTATGCGCTCGGCGTTCTGGCGTAAGGAGAAGAGCATGATGACACCACGTCAACGCCGGCTGCAGCGCGTAGGATTAGAAACAGTGGCCGCCGCGCCTCGCAAAAGCTGGTTAGGCCGGTTTACGCCCCTGAATGGCATTCAGTCTGCCTGGATTAAATCGCTACTTACAATATGGGGAGAGAGCATGCGTGGGGGAACAGCTCCCCGAAAGCCCACAGGCCACTCCTGCTGGCGAGGTTTGAAAGGGGACCGCTGGTCAGATAAAGCGCTGGAACGATTTACTGCCGCGATAGAACAGGCGAGGGAGGAGGGATATCGAGGCCAGCAAGCCTTAAACCGAGCACATGCGATTTTATGGCCTCAGCCTGTCATCGGCTTGATAGATTCCGCTATTCATGATGATGATGCCGAATTCGTAGAGCGCTGTGTTCTCGGCGCATTTGAAACGGCGGATCCGGTTTATCTGGTAGGAGTTAGTTATTACACCACACGTAAAAAAATCTCTGACATAACCCGGGAATTACAGCTGGTGGCTCCGTGGCTAACAGATGGTGAAGCCCGCAAGCGCGTGCGATGGTGCCTAGAAATATTCAGAGCAAAAACATTTCTGTCGGTACGAAAGGGAATTCAGGCTGATTAACAAAAAGTGCTATAAATCCCTTTTGATGTTGAAAATGGGCCAAAAAATCAGATAATCCATTCATGCTTGGCAGAGCTGCGCCACTCGGCAGCGACAAAAAGCGACAATTTGATTATAACGAGAGCCCCGCCAGTGCGGGGTTTTTGCTTTCCGGCGATACGACAGGGGTATTCGCGAGATGCTGAGCATCAGTACCCCTGTCATATCGTCGAGTTGTATTTTCCAGATTTAGACAAAATCTTGAGTGTGGTGGGTGAAGATTTTTGTTACTTTTCCTGCGTGGTGAATCCCCAACGCGGTGGAGTGTACAGCGGTTCCTATCTTTTATCGTAAGCACACGGATCGGTTCGCTGGCCGATTCTCCGGGAAGCACCCGGCACCACACACCTTAGGTGTTCGATTCTTTCTGTCCTGATTTCAGGGCCCTGTAGAGATACAGGGCTTTTTTGTTGTCTATAATGTAGTTGTGATACCGATACCCGTGTATCACGCCCAATACAAAATCGAAGTCACATCCCTTTGCCAGTCCCTCCAGAGGCTGGCATTTTTTTACCTGAATACTCCGTGTCAATTCCGCCTTCGCAAAACGACGTTGCTCCACGAAACGGAGCGCGCAACAGATAATGGCACTTTCCCTTATGGGACCTGGCTTAAATGCACTGAGCGCCATTATCGTTGTGGTGAATGCGCAGGCTGATGCGTGAAGCCGACGCGATGAAAATCAGCGAAGACCGCTAATGCGCTCCAGGTCGCTTTAGTAAATCGCGGGAGTACCAGAATAGGTTCAAGCCGGAGATCTGCACCGGCCACCAGACAATCACTTGATGACCTCGCTACCTTGCGGCGCTTTTTGCTATCTGGTGGATCAGATTTCAACCGCTTGTGGTGATTTCCAGCGTCAGTGATCCTCTGGCGACAATTAAAAATATTACCCACGACAATTACAGGCTGCGCATTTGCGTGGCCTTTTTCATTTCAGGTTCACGGGATTCATCATCGATACGGCTCGTTGTTAAATCAGCCTGATAGGCCTGATCCTTTCAAACTCATACAGCACCCCGTTAACCCGGAGGTGATATGGCTAAACGTATGCAAGATAAAGAAAGCATTGCCGGAGTTTCATGGCTGATTGTCCTTGCTCTGTCATGCTGGGGCGGCCTTGTCCGATACCTGATTGACGTTAAGCAAAACAAAGCCACCTGGAGCTGGATTAACGCTCTCGCTCAAATTGCGGTATCCGGGTTTACAGGGCTTATCGGCGGGTTGGTTAGCGTGGAAAGCGGACTTAGCCTTTACATGATCTTGGTAACTTCAGGCATTAGCGGTGCGATGGGCTCTGTGGCGCTTACGTACTTTTGGGAACGCATTACCGGAGTGAAAGCACAATGACAGCAGACCAGATCATTGAAGCCATCCTCGGCAAAGAAGGGGGTTACGTTAATAACCCGAATGATAAAGGTGGTCCTACTCGTTGGGGTATCACCCAGAACACAGCCCGTGCATACGGTTACAAAGGCGATATGAAAGAGCTCCCTAGGGATACTGCGAAAGAAATCTATATGCAGCAGTATTGGTTGGAGCCCAAATTTGACAAGATCGCCGAACTGTCACCATCAATCGCAGAAGAGTTATGCGATACCGGCGTCAACATGGGGCCGCGTGTTTCCACAACTTTCCTGCAGCGTTGGCTGACGGCACTGAACCAACGCGGCAAACTGTATCCCGACCTGAAACCAGATGGCGTCATCGGGAACATCACGATCGCCGCGCTGCGCAGTTACCTCGCCGTACGGGGTAGCGCAGGGGTCACGGTGATGCTGAAAGGGTTGAACTGCAGTCAGGGCGCACGGTATCTCGAACTGGCGGAAGCGCGGGAAGCCAATGAAGAATTTCTCTTCGGGTGGGTGAAGGAGAGAGTAAACCTATGAAGCTTATTATTTTCTTCCTGCTTGCACTGGTGGCTGTTTTAACGTTGTTGCTGTTAAGAAAGTATACCCGTCTTGAGTTTGTGGGACATGCTCGCCTGTTACTTAGAACTTGGTCTGTTCGTCTGGGGACAGCTGGTGCACTGGTTGGTGTATGGGCGCAGTCATTCCCGCATGCAGCACTTCATGCCTGGGCGATGCTGCCACCGGACATCAAAAACATCTTGCCGCCAAACATCGTTGCGATGATTAGTCCCGCCCTGGTAGTGCTGGCGGTGCTCTCACAATACGTACGCCAGCCAGCATTGAAAGATAAGGCCGACGAACAGAAGGAGCCGCAACAATGAGCTTTGAAATTATTGCTGGGCTGGTGGTCCTCATCATGGGTGCTATCGCTGGTGCGTTCAGCCGCGGGACCAGTAAGGCAGAAGCCAAAGCAGCACAAAAGCGTACTGAAGAGAAAGCCGCTGCTAGCGTCGCCGCGGCTGAACGGAAAGAGGAAGCCACCAGAGAGGCCAGCAATGTTCAGCAGACTGTTAGCCATATGCCTGATGACGATGTTGATCGGGAGCTGCGCGAAAACTTTACCCGCCCCGGTGGTGGTTGATACGGCCTGCAGCTGGGTACGAATTATCTACCTGACCGACCACGATATCGACGTGCTGGATAAGCAGACCAAGCGCGACATTCTGGCGCACAATAAATTGGTGCTAGCTAACTGCCAGAGCATTAACTCCTCTCAGCGAGTGAAATAAATGGCCTCATCCTTGAGGTCCACGGGTAAGTAAACGCAAGGTCTTTTATGTAATGGCTCTTTTAGCCTAGAAGCCAGCTCAGAAACAACAAGCGTAAGCGGTAAATAACTCGAAAATATTTTCAGAGCAGTTCAGGTGCGATATCCTGGCAAATAACAAATCGATGAGAATGTCTATCTCATCTAAGGGTAGTGGGTAAATCTCCCGATACTGCTCACAAACAGCACTCTCTTGTTAAAATTTTGTGATAGGATCTGGTCTTGTAAGGGGCAATCACATGATATCGTGTGACGAAGTTTTGAACTATGGAATGGCTGACTTAATGAATTCGGAGTAATTGTGACGATTCACAGCGATTTGGAAGCTTACTTATTACTTTTGCTTAACATGTGGCCTGTATTGATAGTCGTTTGTATTGGAATGGCATTGGCGTTTTATGGTGTATTCATGCGCAAGACGGCCATAACTTTAATCGTACTAGCAATAATTATTAGTGTGTTAGGTTGGATGTATGCCTGATTGTGGAAATATATTTTCCTTATTTCCTACGGTCGCTGATGCGGCCTTTTTTATGGGTATTAATGTATCTAGCCCATACGTTTTGTGTTGATTTTTCTGGTGGGCGAATAAAAAAAAAGCCCTGTTTTATGGGGGAACAGGGCGAGATGTAATATGAATAAAAACAGTTATCGTTTTGGTCCAAACTGACGTTATCACATTTTTCGGATATTTCAATGCACTGGATACATCAAGTTCTAAATCCGGATGTTTCTTTTGCCAAATAGCCTTTGAATAGAGTTTTCTCAATGCCGCCCAGCAACACCATGATGTTTAACCAGTAGCCTCGCAGATGCGAGGCTTTTTTATTCATAAAGGTCCATGATGCAAAATATCAAGATTGAATACGTTAATGGCCTCATTGCTGGCCATTTAGTTTCTGGCTCAATATTCGGTACAACAATCCCCGCATTGAGCATCAAGCCAGGCGCCGATTGTAAGGAAAAACAGACTTCAACCATTACGATAAAAGTTGATATGGATGCTAGCGCAGCCCTGAAGACGATAGATGATGTCGGTAACGACATATCTAAGCGGATTGATACCGCTTTAAATATTGCGTTTAGACCGGGTAGTAAAGCCTGGTCTGCGATTAAGAATAACCGCTAATGCCAGCCCGCTCTAAACGCCCATGCCGCCACCGGGGGTGCGCGGCAATAACCAATGATGCCAGCGGATATTGTGACGCCCACCGACTGCAACATGCTGGCGATGGTTGGCGCAATTATCAGGCTGGGAAAAGTCGGCATGAAAGGGGTTATGGCCGACCGTGGGAAATTCGCCGCGCCAGAGTTCTCCAGCACGACAAATATCTTTGTCAGAACTGCCGACGCCACGGCATAGCCACAAAAGCTACCAGCGTCGACCACATCATCCCTAAAGCCCACGGCGGTACTGATGACGACTCCAACCTGGAGTCATTGTGCTGGCCATGTCACAGAAAGAAAACAGCAACAGAGAGAACGCGATGACCGCCACGAATCTTAAAATTGAATACGTTGATGGGCAGTTGGTTGCCCTGGAGAAAAACGGAACGTCATTCCTCGGTGCCGGAGTAACAGCGCTTTACTTCAGCCATACGCTCGAGGAAAAGCCCTTGCTGAAGGTTGAAATGGGCGGAGGTCCGGTAGAAGAGATGCCTGCGCCACCGCCCCAGCAGGTGCAAGCCGAACCAACGGTTCCAGTTAGTGCAGAACCGCCGAAGGAAGGAGAGCACCTTCCACCAGCCCAACAACCGCAACCGCGTGGCCGCCGCCGCCGTAACCGTCAACGGAGCCAATAATGTATAACCGTAATGAGCTAACCCTAGCCATGTTCTATGCCTCCAGCACGAACGATGAAGGCAATAAGGTCGCTACGATCACCGTTAAGGTGAACAACTCGGATCAGGTATCCATGCAGACCAGCAAGCTGGTATGTGTCTCCGGGAAAGACAACAAGAAAACCTACCAGGTTGGCGAGCAGTCAGTTAGCAATGGTTCTGATCCGTTACTGACGGCCATCGAGAACTACTGGCGGCAGGACACAGAAAGCATCGTTAACGCTTTATTGATGGATGTTAGCGACTTCATCACCGGCAATATCAATACCAACACAACCTTCCTTGGTTTCGATGGACTCAAAATCTTTGAGATGCAGCCGTTGGAAAGCCGTATCCCTGAAAGTGTGCTGCAGGCTGATGGCGGAACCGCTCCTGAGTTAGAGGAATAAAAACGATGAAGTATTAAAGCGGTCAGGCCGCGGCCCGAATGGCGACTTCCACCTCGACTGAGGCAACTGCCGCCAGGGGGAAGGGGGGTCAAATCCCTAACCCCTTTCGCGCTTCGGGACTGCCGCTTCAGGTAGATTTTTGCGCGTGTGAAATAAGAATTTTTTTTTGGGACGTTTTGGGGTGCTTTTTAATGACTACGGGGATGCGATCACCTGGTGCTGGAAGAAAATCGAACAACACAGGAACCCAGGTTAGTCCTGTTACCAGAGCGGTAACTCCGCCAGATGAACTGCTGGGCGATATGGCCATCGATGCCTGGAGACGGACGTGCAAAATTTTGATTAGCCGTGGCACGTTCCAGATGGAGGATTGTTATTTGCTGATGGAGTACTGCAATACCGTGCAGCTGCTGTACGACGCCAATCAGGAAATTAAAAGCGATGGCCTTGGTGATGATACCGCAGCCGGTGGCCAGAAACTTGGCGCAGCAGTAAAAGCACGCAGCCGTTATATCAGCGAATTAATTCGACTCTCCGTTGTATTAAAGCTGGACCCCAATAGCCGCATCCTGAAGAAACAGCCCGGAGATAATAATAATTCCAGCGGTGAGTTCGACGATTTTTAATTGTGGTGCGGCCCTAATGACTTAAGGACGGAGCATGGCCGCATATCCAAACGTCAATGTGGCGAACAAATATGCGCGGGATATTGTAGACGGAAAAATAGTCGCCTGCAGAGCTATCCGGCTGGCATGCCAGCGCCATTTTGACGACTTAAAGAAATCACTCGATAGCAATCACCCTTACCGATTCGACCGGGATTTAGCAGAAAGAGCCTGCCGGTTCGTTCAGCTATTACCTCACTCCAGCGGCGATTTAGCCGGACAGAAATTAAAGCTGGAACCGTGGCAAACTTTTATATTCAGTTCGATTTTTGGCTGGGTCACGAAAAAGGATAAAAAACGCCGATTTCGCGAAGCGTATATCCGGGTAGCAAGGAAAAACGGGAAATCGTTTTTTGCTGCCGGGATTGGCACCTACATGTTCTGCGCTGATGGTGAAAATAGCGCAGAAGTGTATTGCGGTGCGACAACAATGGCGCAGGCGAAAAAGGTTTTCACCCCAGCCAGGCAGATGGCCAGCCGCCTGCCAGCACTACGCGCCAGATTTGATATTTCAGTATGGACCGACAGTCTGACCCGCCCGGATGGTTCTGTTTTTGCGCCTATGGCGGGGAAACCAGGCGATGGCGATAGCCCGCATTGCGCGATCATTGACGAGTATCATGAGCATGATACGGATCATATGTATGAAGCGATGACGATGGGTATGGGCGCCCGTTCGCAGCCATTAACGCTCATCATCACGACAGCCGGTTCGTCACTTGAGTCCCCTTGCTATGACAAGGATAAGGAAGTTAAAGAGGTTATCGAAGGCATTACCCGTAATGATCGCCTGTTTGGCATGATTTACGAACTGGATGCTGGCGATGACTGGACCGACCCGAAAAACTTAATCAAAGCTAACCCAAATCTGGATGTTTCGGTTAAGTACAGCGACCTGGTTGAGCTTCTGGAAGTAGCAAAACAGGTTCCCCGCAAGGTTAATGCCTTTAAGACCAAACGTCTCAATATCTGGGTATCCGGTAAATCCGCGTTCTACAACATGGAGCAGTGGAAAGCCGCTGAAGACCCTAGCCTTGAGCTGGCAGATTTTGCCAACGACAGCTGCAACATTGGTCTCGACCTTGCGAAAAAGCTGGATATGAACGCCGGGATACGGTTGTTTACGCGGGAAATTGAAGGTAAGCGGCATTACTACTGCATCAAGCCTAAATTTTGGGTGCCAGAAGACACAATCAATACAACCGATCCAAAGCTGCTGAAGACGGCAGACCGATACCAGAAATTCTATGAAATGAGGGTTCTGGAGGCTACAGATGGCGCTGAGGCTGATTATCGGGAGATTCTGGCCAGCATTCTCGACATGCAGGGTGAAACCCGCATTGACGAGATTGATATCGACCCTGCAGGAGCAACAGCGCTTCGCCACCAGTTGGAAGATAACGGGTTTACCGTCGTCGATATCCGGCAGGACTATACCAATATGTCACCGGCAATGAAGGAGCTGGAAGCGGCTCTGGCCGGTGGCCGATTCCACCATGATGGCAATCCCATTCTTACCTGGTGTATCAGCAACGTTATCGGGAAATTTATCCCTGGTAGCGACGATCTCGTTCGCCCTACAAAGGGAGACAATCAAAGCAAAATCGATGGGGCCACGGCGTTATTTAACGCTATGACTCGCGCAATGCTGAATGAAAGCAGTGGCGGTACATCGGTATATGATGAGGAAGATGTAGCGTGTTAATCACAATTCTGAGTTTCATTATTGGCCTTGCCGGGGCTTTATTGGTTTCTGCTGGAGCCTGGCTTGTATTACCTGCAGCGGGGTTTATCACCGGCGGGATCATCTGCCTGCTCTGGTCTTTTTTAATCGCGCGCTCGGCATCTGCCAGCGTTAAAAATAACGGGGAAAAATAATGTTTATTCCCCAGATGTTTCGTGGACAAAAACGGTCCGTCTCAGGGGGCGGTTTTTGGGAGGCGATGCTGGGCGGCGTCAGTTCCAGCCAGAGTAAAGCCGGTATCATGATTACGCCGGAAACGGCGCTTGCACTTTCCGCTGTTCGAGCGTGCGTAACCCTCCTGGCGGAGTCCGTCGCGCAGCTGCCTGTCGAACTTTATCGACGAGATAAAAATGGAGGGCGACAACGCGCGACAGACCACCCGATTTATGACCTGATTCACTCCCAGCCAAACAAAAAAGACACCTCATTCGAGTACTTTGAGCAGCAACAGGGGTTGCTGGGGCTGGAGGGAAATTGCTACTCGATCATCGACCGCGATGGAAAGGGCTACCCGAAAGAGCTGATCCCAATTAACCCGAAAAAGGTGATTGTCCTGAAGGGGCCGGATGGGATGCCGTATTACGAAATCCCGGAAATCGGCGAAACCCTACCAATGCGCATGATGCACCATGTGAAAGTATTTTCGCTGGATGGCTATATCGGTACCTCTCCCATTCAGACGAACGCCGACGTTCTTGGTCTGAATCTGGCAGTTGAAGAGCATGCATCAGCCGTATTCCGTCGAGGCACCACAATGAGCGGCGTGATTGAACGGCCAAAAGAAGCGGGAGCAATTAAAAGCCAGGACGCGATTGACCGCCTGCTGGCGAAATGGACCGACCGCTATTCAGGGATACACAACATGTTCTCTGTGGCGCTGCTGCAGGAGGGGATGAGTTACAAATCGCTCTCGCAGGACAACGAGAAAGCGCAGCTGCTGCAGTCGCGTCAGTGGGGCGTGGAAGAGGTTTGCCGCCTCTACAAAATCCCGCCACACATGGTGCAAATGCTGGCGAAAGCGACCAACAACAACATCGAGCACCAGGGCCTGCAGTTCGTGATGTATACGCTGCTGGCATGGTTGAAGCGCCATGAAGGCGCGCTGCAGCGCGATTTGTTGCTGCCCAGCGAACGCCGCGACTTGTATATCGAATTCAACGTCTCCGGCTTACTGCGTGGTGACCAGAAATCGCGTTATGAATCCTATGCGCTTGGCCGCCAGTGGGGCTGGTTGTCGGTTAACGATATCCGCCGTATGGAGAACCTGCCGCCGATAGCCGGTGGTGAAAAATATCTGACGCCACTGAATATGGTCGACAGCGCACAAATCATCCCTGGCGATAAGAAGCCGACCGCGCAGCAGATAGCGGAAATCAACACCATCCTGTCCCAATCCTGAATACCACCCGCAGTGTGGGCTTAACCGGTAAAAAACCATGACAACGAAACAAATTAACCTTCCGCACCTTGCGGAGATGGTCTTTGGCGTGCCGCATTACGTATCACGACAAACGATGGACTCAGTAAAGGCGGTACTAATCCCCCGTATCCAGGGAACGGTAGATAATAGCGGCATCCAGTTAGCGCTGGACGCGGAGAAAGCACCGGCATCGGAGCAGGTACAGCCAGCCGGTGGCGTGGCTGTTATTCCTGTTCACGGATTGCTGGTAGCGCGTCGCGGACAAATCACGCAGGCCTGCACGGAGCTGACGAGCTATGAGCGAATCCGCAGCCAGCTGAACGCGGCATTAAACGATCCATCAATCAGCGAAATCGTTCTGGATATTAACTCCGGCGGTGGCGCGGCAGTGGGCTGTAAAGAGCTGGCTGATTACATTTATCAGTCTCGCGAGACGAAACCCATCACGGCAATTGTGAATTACAACGCTTTTTCAGCTGCGTATTTCATCGCATCGGCCTGCAGCAAAATCATCGTAAGCCAGACCAGTGGCGTAGGCTCCATCGGTGTGATTATGGAGCACCTGGACACATCAAAGCTGGAAGAGAAAATGGGGCTGACGTTTACCACGATCTTCCGGGGTGATAACAAAAATAACGGTACCCAACATGAGCCACTAAGCGAAGAAGCACAGGCCATGTTCCAGGGGATGATTGACGAAATGTACGAGACGTTTACCGGGTCAGTAGCGGAATATCGCGGCCTCGACCGTCAGGTCGTCGTTGATACGCAAGCTGGGCTGTATTTCGGTCCAGGCGCTGTTTCAGCTGGCCTTGCTGATGAAATCTCAGACCCACAGTCGGCGATTAATGCGATCGCCGCGAAGTATAAGCAACCCCGTCAAAAAACCTCCATTCAGATGCAGGCAGCCGCGATGGACCTGCAAACCAAAATGTAACCCGACGCAAACGCGTCACTACCAGAAAGCAGCCTTCGGGCTGCTTTTTTTATACCTAAAAAAGAGAGAAATAAAATGCCACAGATTGAAGAATTGCGTCGTCAGCGTGCGGGTATCAACGAACAAGTTCAGGCCCTGGCAGCCATTGAAGCGAACGGCGGTACGCTGACAGCAGAGCAGCTGACAGAATTTGCTAACCTGCAGCAGCAGTTCACTGATATCAGCGCCAAAATGGATCGTATGGAGGCAGCGGAACGCGCCGCTGCAGTGGTCGCGAAGCCAGTCAAAGCTACCCAGCACGGTCCGGCGGTCATCGTCAAAGCAGAGCCGAAGCAATACCCTGGTGCAGGCATGACGCGCATGGTGATGTCGATTGCTGCTACGAAGGGCGATTTGCGTGATGCAGCTGTCTTTGCTGCTGAAGAACTGAATGACCAGTCTGTATCGATGGCCATCTCAACTGCAGCTGGTTCTGGTGGCGCACTTATCCCGGAGAACATGCAGAACGAGGTCATTGAGCTGCTGAGTGAACGCACCATCGTTCGTAAGCTGGGTGCCCGTTCTATCCCACTGCCTAACGGTAATCTGTCGTTACCGCGCTCCGCTGGCGGTGCAACGGCCAGCTACACCGGTGAAGGGAAGGATGCGAAGGCGTCTGAATCAAAATTCAACGACGTAAAACTGGCTGCAAAAACCATGATCGCGCTGGTACCGATTTCGAACCAGCTGATTGGTCGTGCCGGTTTTAACGTTGAGCAGCTGGTCCTGCAGGATATTCTGACCGCTATCTCAGTTCGCGAAGATAAAGCGTTTATGCGTGATGATGGTACCGAAGATACACCGATTGGTATGAAGGCTCGCGCGACGCAGTGGAATCGCCTGCTTCCGTGGGAAGCCGCTGCAGAGATTAACCTGAAAACGGTTGATGAATACCTGGACAAGATTATTTTGATGGCGATGGATGGAAACAGCCTCATGATTAAGTGCGGCTGGGGCATGTCGAACCGTACCTATATGAAGCTGTTTGGTTTGCGTGACGGCAACGGGAACAAAGTCTACCCGGAAATGGCGCAGGGCATGCTGAAAGGCTATCCGATCCAGCGTACCAGCGCGATTCCGGTTAACCTGGGCGAAAGTGGCAAAGAATCGGAAATTTATTTCGCTGACTTCAACGATGTTGTTATCGGTGAAGATGGCGCAATGACGGTCGATTTCTCCAAAGAGGCCACTTACAAAGATGCCGAAGGCAATCTGGTATCCGCCTTTGCCCGTAACCAGTCGCTGATTCGTGTTGTTGTTGAGCATGATATCGGTTTCCGTCACCCGGAAGGCTTGGTCCTGGGTACCGGCGTCCTGTTCTAATTCCCACATACATCAATAAGGCCCGCTCACGCGGGCTTTTCTATTTAAGGAGAATGCTATGGCTGTGAAGAAAGATAAGCCCGTAGAGCAGGAAGAAACGGCTGCAGATGATAGTCATGCGACCGCGGTCGCACAGACAGAACGCAAATCCGTCGTGTTCCTCGGCCCATATAGCCGCTATTCCCGTGGTGATATCGCATGGTTTGACAGTAAGCATGCGGAAGAGCTGGTTGAGCGTCATATCGCTGTGTGGCCGAAGGATGCCAAACGCGCGATGGCACCAAAACCGGGAGATGACGACTTTGATACTGACATTGGATGAAGTGAAAAACCAACTCCGACTGGAGCTGGACTTCACTGAACATGACGCCATGCTCACGCAGATGGTTAACGCCGCGCAGCGGAGCATCGAGCGTGATTATTACTGCAAGTTGGTCAGCAATGATGAAGAGCTGCAGGCGCTCCCGGAGACGGAACGCGGATTCATCGCGGATGAAGATATCAAGCTGGCCATCCAGTATCTGGTCAGTGATGCATACCTGAATGGCCACACCGGGCAATGGCTGGAAACCACAGCAGTGAAGTATCTCCTTTTCCCTATTCAGGAGCATACCGTATGAGCCTGAAACCGGGAGAGATGAACTGCCGCATTACGATTAGCTATCTTCAGTCCGGTCGTGGGCCGTTGGGCGAACCGCTGCCGGAAAAGTTAGTTGAATCGGGAAAGGCCTGGGCAAAGCGGGAGCTGGTATCAGGTAGAAAAGTCCGCACGATGGACCAACAGCAGGTTATGGAAACCTGTTTGTTTACCGTCTATCCGGGCGTGGTGGTCGATATCGACTGGAAAATCACGACAAAAGACCTGGTTTATACCGTCCGAAATATCGACCGAAAAACGGACCAGATCATCATTACCGGGGAGGCAGACGGGCGGCATGATAGAACTGGCGATTAAAAATGAGCTGGAGCGTATCAGCGGCATGAATGCGTACCCGCTTTTACTGCCGGACACGGTCCAGGAAGGGGTGACCTTTCAGCGTATCTCTGACCCGGAAATGTACTCGGGAACACTGCGGACGGGGATCGTATCGGCCCGTATCCAGGTGAATCTGTATCGTGTTGATGATTACACCTCACTGTTGCGGCTGGATAAAAAAATCTGGTCGGAATGGAAGTCAATCGTTCATGGCCAGCTGGATGGCGTCCCGGTCCAGTATGTTGAGCGTGGTGGCATTCAACAGGATAAAACGACGCTGACGAACCGCAGCATCCAGTACCGCCTGATTCGCGACTTCATCATTCACTATGTGGAGGATACATCGTGATTCGGATGGAAGTTAAAGGGCTGGATGAGCTGGAACGGCAGTTAACCGCCCTGGGGGAAAAGGTCGCGACGAAGGTGTTACGGGATGCCGGTCGCGAGGCATTAAAGGTAGTCGAGGAGGATATGAAGCAGCATGCCGGCTTCGACGAAACGTCGACCGGGCAGCACATGCGGGATTCAATCAAAATCCGCTCTTCTACCCGAAAGGCGCAAGGGAATGCGGTTGTAACGCTCCGTGTTGGCCCCAGCAAGCAGCACCATATGAAGGCGCTGGCGCAGGAGTTCGGCACGGTTAAGCAGGTTGCAGACCCCTTTATTCGACCCGCCCTGGATTACAACGTCCAGACAGTTTTGTGCGTCCTGACCGTGGAAATTCGAAACGGTATTCAAAACAGGTAGCGATCGCTACCGATTCATATAAGAGAGAATAATCATGGCTGAGAATCAGACATCGCCTGAGTATGCAATGTTGCCTGCAGGCACGCTAACCAAATGGGGCAAACCCGGCGACGCGCTGGCGGCGTTGAAGCCGCTTGATAACTGTAAAGCGTTGGGCGCGATGGGCCAGACCGGTGGGTTCGTTGACTGCACCACGCTGAAGGATAAACAAAAGCAGTCCATCAGCGATCTGCCGGATGGCCCGGAAAAATCGCTGGGGTTCATTGATGATCCTGCTAACGTGAGCTTTACGGCGTTACTTAATGCGGCAGAAGCCCGCGAGACTATTCAGCTTTATGTCGAATTGCCGAACAAGCGTACCGCGACAATGCTGCTGGCGTTGTCTGGCTGGCAGATGAATGAAATCACCGCGCCAGCGAGTGAAGTGATTCAGATTACTGTGCAAGGTAAGCAGAACAGCATTGTTTGGGGTACTGCCGGTGCCGATGCTGGCGGCGAATAAGCAGCATTTTTACCAATAACAGATAGCCACCTTCGGGTGGCTTTTTATTTTTAAGGACGTCCTGTGAAAGATAAAGATTTTGACCTGTCCGCGCTTAAGTCCGCGCTTCTTAAATCAGTCCCGACGGTAGTTAAAACCGAGCTATTCGGCGCAAAAGTTTATATCCGCCGCCTGACCGGGGATGAACTGATTAGCTATGAAGAAAAAATGGTGGAATCAACAAAAGCTGGGGTACCGCGCGAGGCATCCGAGCATTTAGTCCAGATCATTATCGATGCGCTGGTTCAGCCAGACGGAACGGCTATTCCCGATGAATTAAAGCCAACGGTTGCAGAGCTGCTGAAGGCCCATGAAAACCCAGAGCTGCTGGAAGCTGTGGAGAAGGTGAAACGCCACTCTATTGGGACGCTGGAGGAAGCGGAAAAAAACTAAATGACTCGCCCTGGCTGGAGCTGATTTTCTGGCTGGCCGACCGCTGGGGCGAGCCTGACCCATCCAAAATTGCTGCACTTCCGGCAAACACCCTGTACCACTGGCGCGCTTACTTCCTGAGACAAGGTATTTTCCGCCGCCCTGGCGATGAAAATGCGCCTCCTTCCGAAACAACACCTGCGCCATCCCGGACGAAGATGGAAGAGGAATGCGCGGCAGTCATGAGGGCATTAATGTAATGGCAGACGTCGCATCTTTAGCGGTCGGGCTGCACCTTAACGCAGCCAACTTTAAATCCCAGCTTTTGGGGGCGTATGGCGACGCGGAGAACCAGTCCAAAAGGTTTAACCGCAATGCCCAGGCGGACGCGAAAAAGACGGAAGACGCCTATAAAAAGGTCGGCCTGTCTATATCCGGGATGGCCAGCAGGCTGGCGGGGCTGGCAGGCGCCGGTCTTTCCATAAGTACGATCATCACAACGTCCAGGCAGTATGGCCAGGCGCTATCTGACCTGCAGGCGATCACCGGCGCGACCGCTGATGAAATGAAAGCGCTGGATCTGGCCGCGCAGGAAATGGGGCGCACGACAGAGTACAGCGCCAGCCAGGCGGCTGAGGCGCTCAAGCTGATGGCATCGGCTAAACCGGAGCTGCTTAAGACGTCAGATGGTCTGCAGCAGGCGACGAACAGCGCGCTGATTCTGGCACAGGCAGCCGGAACGACGCTCCCGGATGCAACAAAAACGCTCGCGCTTTCATTGAACCAGTATGGCGCCAGTGCGCAGGAAGCGGATCGTTACATCAACGTTCTGGCCGCTGGCGCGAAGTACGGTTCATCCGAAATTACGGATACGGCAGCAGCCATTAAAAATGGCGGCGTCGCAGCTGCACAGGCTGGCGTCGGTTTTGAACAACTGAATGCGGCCATTCAGGTTCTGGCCGAGCGTGAAGTGAAAGGTGGAGAGGCAGGAACGGCGCTGCGAAACGTCATCCTGAATCTGGAAAAGGGAACAGATAAAACCCTGAAACCTTCGGTTGTCGGCTTAAGCCAGGCGCTCAATACGCTGGCAGGCAAGAACCTTTCAACGGCTCAGGCGGTGAAGCTGTTTGGCGTGGAAAACCTCAGCGCGGCTTCCATTCTCGTCCAGAACCGTTCAAAGCTTGATGAATTAACCGCTTCGTTGACCGGTACTCAAACGGCGCATGAGCAGGCATCAATCAGGGTCAACAACCTGAACGGCGATCTGCTTGGGCTGAGTAGTGCGTTTGAGGGGATGGTCATTAAGATTGGCCAGAGCAGTAACGGTCCTCTTCGCAGCGGTATTCAGGCTGCTACGGAGGCGCTGAACGGCCTGGCGGATAACTTTAATACCGTCTCCAGTATTGCGCTTTACAGCCTGATTCCGGTTCTTTCCACAAAACTAACCGCAGGGCTTCGGGAAAATATCTCTGTCTGGCGGGAAAGCCAGGCGGCGGTGAAAGCGAGAGCACTTGCCGATGCAGACATCGCCCGTAAAACGCTGGATTCAACTGCAGCCATCCTGAAACAAAACGATGCCGAGTTCGGTTACTACCGGCAGATGGAGCGGACGGCTAAACAGTACGGGATGAATATCAGTTACCAGGATGAGTTTACCCGGCTTATCCGACAGGAAACTGAGCAAACCAATCTGGCCAGCCAGGCGAAGTTGAAGCTGGCGGCGGCTAACCGGCAATTGTCGATAACTGCCCGCGCGGCATCGGTCGCCGTAGGTCTGGCCAAAGGTGCTTTGGCGTTCGTAGGTGGCCCATTTGGTGCCGCGACACTAGCTGGCTCTGCTTTACTGTTTTTCCATCAACGAGCGCAGGAAGCCCGGCAATCAGCCATTAATTTAAAAGACGCCGTCGTTGAAACCAGCGAAGCGCTGATGCGTCTCTCTCTTAACCAGCTAAATGTGAAGCAATTTGACCTGGAGGATCAGTATGAAAACCAGGTTGTTCAGCGGAACCAACTGATTAAAGAGATTCAGGATGCCGACAGCCGTATTGGCAGTCTAAAAGGCTTTGACCCCTTCGGCCAGCTGGATGGGGTGAAAAAAGACCAGACGCGTGCGCGGGCGGACCTCGATAGCGTTAACGAGGGATTGCGTAAAACAGAGGAAAATATCAAGCGCGTCAGTGACGCCAAAACGCTGGCTCAGCTTGGGTTGTCTGGAAAAATTACGTCCCTTACAGACGACCTGAAAGGCGCGCTGAATGCGCCGCCCAAAGAGACTGGCGACGGGAACCCCTGGACCGGGGACGGTGGTACCGGCTCCGGGAAGGGTAATAAGGCTAAGGTCGACCAGTTCAAAACGCTACGGCAACAAATTGAAGAGGCCCATGCATCCAGCCTGGCCCGGATTAACCTTCAGGAGAAAGACAGCAACAGGGAGCTGCAGGAGGCAGCGAAGAAGAGTGGTGCCAGCGATGCCGACCTTCAGCGCGCGCTATTGATGAATGCGGAGAACTACCAGAAGCAGCGACTGGATCTGGCCGCACAGTATTCACCGGCGCAGGAAACCTTGCGCAAGGAACAGGAAGTCAGCCAGGACCTTGCCGAGCTTTTCAAAGCCCGTCTTCTTACCGAAAAAGATTACCAGACTGCCCGAATAACTCTGGCCAGGGATACCGCCAAAGAGTTACTGCAGGCGCAGGCTGACGAAATCGCGGCTCCTAAACTGGATATCGCCGGTGAAGTTGATCCACTGGTAGCGCTTCGTAATCAGCTAGCAAAGCGGCAGGCTTTACTGCAGTCGTACTATCAGGGCAGCGCGATTAGCAAAGACCAGTACGAAATGCTGATGCAGAAGGCGACGAAAGAGTCCGCCGATGCGCAGTATCAGACCTCGCTGGAGCTATATCGATCGCAGGGTGAATTCCAGAGCCTGGCCGTTGGGCTATTCGAGACGGCACATGAGCGCTCCACGAATTTCTTAACGAGCATGCTGACGCGAACTCAAAGCTTCAAGGAAAACATGGTTGGCCTGTTTTCCTCGTTGACGCAGGCAGTCATCAAAAATCTCATTGATATGGCCGCGCAGGCGCTCGTCACCAGTTCCATCATGCAGACCATCATGGGAGTGGTTGGTATTGGAAGCAGCATAGCGGGTGGTGCAGCCTCCGGCGCCGCTGGCGCCAGTACCGGGACGGCGATCCAGAATGCGGGTAGTAGCTTCCAGTTTAACGCCAAAGGCGGCGTCTACGATTCACCTTCCTTAAGTGCCTACAGCAATCAGATCCACGATACCCCGCAGTTCTTCGCCTTTGCTAAAGGCGCTGGTGTATTTGGTGAAGCAGGACCGGAAGCCATTATGCCGCTGGCACGTGCCGGTAATGGTTCTTTGGGAGTACGTGCCATTGGTGGTGGTCAGAATGCCAGCACCACCGAAGGGCCAAAGGTCTGGATCACTATTTCCGGCGATAAGACGTCTACTGAGAGCTCGTCAGGTTTTGAAGAGTTTGGCCAGCAAATTGGGTCGTTCGTTGAGAAGAAATACCGTGAGCTGCAGGCGAAAGATATGCGCCCAGGCGGTGCTATCTGGAACGCTGTAAAAGGACAACGCTGATGGCTATAGAAATATTTACCTGGAGTCCCCGAGTAAACCCAACGCAAACGGTGAATTTCCGTACCCGAAAGGCGCAGTTCGGCGATGGATATGCGCAGGTATCAGGGGATGGATTGAATACCCGGTCACAGGAATGGGAGCTGAATTTTGTCGGTACCGAAGACTATATCCGACCGATAAAACTGTTCCTGGACCGGCACGGCGGTACGAAATCTTTTCAGTGGACACCACCACTTGAAGATATTGGGCTTTTCCGTTGTGAGCAATATAAACCAGTACCGATGGGTGGAGGGAACTACTCCCTGTCGGCAACCTTTATTCAGGGATTTAAACCATGAGCCTTAATGCAGATTATCAGAAGCTGGAGCCGGGTGATTCAATCCGGCTTTTTGAAATTGATGGCCGTTCTTTCAATATGGACGAGGTCTTATACTTCCACGGCTATAATATTCCGCACTCAGCCGAGGAAATTATTGCAGCCGGTGGTGATGAGTCGAAATTGCCAGCTAAAAGTATCTGGTGGCAGGGCACCGAATATAAAGCATGGCCATGCGATATCGACGGCATCGAATCGTCCACTACTGGCAGCGATGCGCAGCCCACGCTCAGGGTGGGTAACGTAGACGGGAAAATTACCGCGTTGTGTTTGCATTATGACGATCTGGCGATGGCGCGGGTCACCATTCATGATACGCAGAAGCAATATCTGGATGCGCGAAACTTCCCTGAAGGTAATACAACCGCGGACCCGACGCAGGAAAAGCGCCAGCTATTTTTCATTGACTACAAAAGCCTCGAAACTGATACGGAGGTAGAGTTTACCCTTTCAAGCCCGATGGACCTGCAGGGAATGATGATTCCTACCCGGCAATATCATTCGGTTTGTACCTGGTGTATTCGGAATAAATACCGTAGTGGCGATGGCTGCGATTATGCCGGGACAAAGTATTTCGACAAGAATAACAAGCCGGTTGATGACCCATCACAGGATGTCTGCCCAGGAACGCTTACGGCCTGCAAATTACGTCATGGCGAGCATAACGAGCTGCCGTTCGGCGGATTCCCTGGTACGTCGCTGATAAGGAGCTGATATGCGCCAGAAAACGATTAAGGCGATACAGGCTCATGCGGCAGCTGATTATCCGCGTGAGGCATGCGGATTGATTGCTCAAAGGGGAAGAGTGGAACGCTATTTCCCCTGCAGGAACCTGGCCAGCGAGTCGAATGATAATTTCGTCTTGTCTCCAGAAGATTACGCAGAGGTAGAGGATTGGGGAACGATTATCGGCATTGTTCACAGCCATCCTGATGCGACCACGCAACCCAGCGAACTGGATAAGGCGCAGTGCGATGCAACGCTGCTCCCCTGGCATATTATCAGCTGGCCAGAAGGCGATCTGCGTACCATCCACCCACGCGGAGAGTTGCCCCTCCTCGAGCGTCCGTTCGTGCTTGGCCATTATGATTGCTGGGGTTTAGTGATGAGCTATTTCCGGCAGAACCACGGCATCGAGCTGCACGATTACCGCGTTGATTATCCTTGGTGGGAAAACGACTATCCCGAAAACTTCTACCACGATTGCTGGTATGAATGCGGGTTCCGTGAATTTGATGGCCCCCCGCAGCCGGGTGATATGGTGATCATGCAGGTGCAGTCGGACAAATGGAACCATGCCGGGATTCTGCTGGAAGGTAACATGCTGTTGCACCACCTTTATGGCCATCTCAGCCAGCGTATACCGTATGGTGGATACTGGTTAGACAGAACGATGAAAATCGTCCGATATCATTCTCTGTGTTAACCTTTGGGGAAATTAAATCCAAAAAGGAAATGGAGATGAATAAAGCAGTTCTGTTTTTTTCAGCATTCTTGCTTAGTGGCTGCATGGTAAGTTCGCTTGAATCGCAAAAAACAATTTATTCTGGGCACTCCACAAAAAGTGCAGATGAAATAAATAAATGCCTCGCACCCAAATGGATTGAGCTGCGGCCTTCAAGTTCAAGTATTCCTACTGAGTTTGGCTATAAAATAATTTCATCAGATGATTTATTGGGTACCGTGTCTGTAGTAAAAATAGAAACCAATAAAGCCGGTGGCAGTGATGTAAATGTTTACGCAATATCCAAAGGCTGGAATGACCCTTGGGGAAGTGCAGCAAGAAGTTGCATTTAAATCTATTTGTTTTTGATAAACCCACTTCGGTGGTTTTTTTTATGGGGTTAATATGAAAGAGGTAATGACTAAAATAGTACTAAGCGGAACTTTAGGTAAAACTTTTGGTAAATATCATGAGAGATTAGTTGCAAGTTCATCTGAAGCAATTAGGGCATTATGCTGTACAATTGATGGGTTTGAAAAATACCTCAATAGCAGCAAAGAAAGAGGAATAACCTTCGCTATTTTTAAAGGTAAAAAAAATATTGGAGAAGAAGATTTGCCCTTTCCTCTAACAGGCGAAGTTTTACGTATAGTTCCGGTGGTCATTGGTAGTAAAAAGGCCGGTGTTTTACAAACAATTATGGGGGCTGTTTTGGTCGCCGTTGGGGTAATTGTCGGATATGTGAGTGGCTGGACTGGTGTCGGTTGGGCAGTCGGTTCGAAGATGGCCATGATGGGTGGTGCCATGATGTTAGGCGGTGTCGTCCAGATGCTTTCACCTCAGCCAGCAGGGCTGGCCCGTAAAGAATCCCCCGATAATAAAGCCAGCTATGCCTTTGGCGGCGTAACCAATACCGCCTCACAGGGTTATCCCGTTGGTTTGCTTTATGGTAAACGCCGGATTGGCGGCGCGATTATTTCCGCCGGTATCTATGTCGAAGACCAGCAATAAATATATTCATTAAGTAATTCCCTCCAATTCAGGCCACCTTGCGGTGGCTTTTTTTATGGGCGTAATATGGCAAATAACATAATTAAAGGGCGCAAGGGTGGCAGCTCTAAACAGCGCACGCCGACGGAACAGCCGGACGATTTACAGTCTGTAGCAAAAGCCAAAATTCTTATCGCATTAGGTGAGGGTGAATTTGCGGGAGGTTTAACCGGGAAAGATATTTATCTCGATGGCACCCCTCTGGAGAATGCCGACGGTTCGCAAAACTTTAGCGGAGTTGCGTGGGATTTCCGACCGGGTACGCAGGCACAAAATTATATTCAGGGTATTCCCGGCACTGAAAATGAAATTAGCGTAGGGACTGAAGTTTCCAGCGAGACAGCCTGGACCCACACATTCACCAATACCCAGCTTTCTGCCGTTCGCGTCCGCCTGAAATGGCCATCCCTGATGAAACAGGAAGACGACGGCGATGTGGTGGGGAATACCGTTAAATACGCCATCGATTTACAGACGGATGGCGGAGCCTGGCAGACCGTACTGGAAACCGCCGTCTCCGGCAAAACGACTTCCGGGTATGAACGTAGCCACCGCATCGATTTACCGCAGGCAGGCAGCACCTGGACGCTGCGTCTTCGCAAGGTATCGCCGGACGCGAACAGCGTCAAAATCGGCGATGTCATGACGCTGCAGAGCTACACCGAAGTTATTGACGCGAAGCTGCGTTACCCACACACCGCGCTGCTGTACATCGAATTCGACTCCAGCCAGTTCAATGGTTCCATCCCCCAAATCTCCTGCGAGCCGCGTGGGCGTGTTATCCGTGTCCCGGATAACTACAACCCGGAAACACGCGAATACACCGGTACATGGACAGGAGGCTTTAAATGGGCATGGACCGACAACCCGGCGTGGATTTATTACGACATCGTCGTTGAGGGGCGCTTCGGTCTTGGTGAGCGTCTGACCAGCGCGAATATTTCCAAATGGGCGCTTTACCAGATTGCGCAGTATTGCGATCAGCTGATACCCGATGGCAGGGGCGGCGATGGTATGGAGCCTCGCCATACCTGTAACGTTTATGTGCAGGAACGCAACGACGCCTACACCGTATTGCGCGATTTTGCTGCTATTTTCCGGGGTATGACCTGCTGGAGTGGTGAGCAGATTATCGTGCAGGCCGATATGCCGCGTGATGTCGATTTCAACTATACGCGCGCGAATATTATCGGTAGTCCTCGTTATTCCAGCAGCACCAGTAAGGCTCGGTACACCAATGCCCTGGTTTCATGGTCTGACCCGGATAACGCCTATGCCGATGCGATGGAACCCGCATTTATCCCGGAGCTGGTTTCCCGTTACAGCTTTAATCAGGTGGAAGTCACGGCCATTGGATGTACGCGGCAGAGTGAAGCCCATCGCAAAGGGTTATGGGCCATTCTGACCAACAACAAAGACCGCCTGGTCGAAATTGATGTTGGCCTTGATGGCAGAATCCCGCAGCCGGGTTACATCATTGGGCTGGGCGACGAACGCCTGGCCGGTCGAGTTAATGGTGGTCGTATCAGCGCGGTGAATGGACGCGTCATCACGCTAGACCGTGATATCGATGCAAAAGAGGGCGACCGCCTGCATCTGAATCTGCCGTCGGGTATCTCGCAGGCCCGGACCATTCAGTCGGTGAACGGTCGTCGGCAGGTGACGGTCACAACGGCATACAGCGAGACGCCAGAGGCGGAGTGCGTCTGGATCGTCGAATATACCGACCTGGTGCCTCAGCAGTACCGCGTTATCGGTGTAAAGGACAACAATAACGGCACGCTCACCATCACCGGCGTGGCTCACGACCCGGATAAATTCCCGCGTATCGATAACGGCGCGATCATCGACCAGCGCCCGATTAGTGTTATCCCGCCTGGCAACCAGGCTCCGCCAGATGGCATCCTCCTGACGTCCTTCTCCGTGGTGAATCAGGGGATCAGCGTCGAAACCCTGCAGGCCAATTGGGACGCGGTACAAAACGCTATCGCCTATGAGGCTCAGTGGCGCCGCAATGACGGCAACTGGATTAACGTGCCGCGCAGCTCGACCACGTCATTTGAGGTCAGCGGCATTTATGCCGGTCGCTATCTGGTACGAGTCCGTGCGATCAACGCGGCGGAAATTTCCAGTGGCTGGGCGTACTCGGAAGAGAAGACCCTGACCGGGAAAGTCGGCGAACCGCTGCCGCCGCTGGCGCTGACGACCGTTTCACTGACCGCAGGTATCGAAATTCGCTGGGAATTCCCTGCAGGCGCAGAGGATACCCAGCGAACCGAACTGCAGTACAGCCCGGACCAGAGCGGGAACGGTGCGATGCCGCTGACCGATTTAGCGTATCCGGGCAAACAGTATCAGCAGATGGGCCTGCAGATTGCCACGCAGTTCTGGTACCGCGCGCGCCTGGTTGACCGCCTGGGCAATGCCTCGCCGTGGACCGACTGGGTGCATGGAATGTCCAGCGATAACGTTTCTGATTATTACCAGCAGCTCGACGACGCGCTTAAAGGCTCGGATACATACGAGGAACTGAACAAGGGCATCCAGGACAACAGCGCTGCCGCCGACGCCGCGCAACAGGCTGCGGACGCCGCCCAGGGCACCGCTGACCAGGCGGCGAAGGATGTCGCCGCGCAGGGGGCCATCGTCACGCAGCAGGGCAAGGACCTGGCTGCCAACATCGCCAAAACCAACGACACGACCAACAAGCTGGCGCAGGAAGTGAAAGACCGCGTTGCAGGCGACACTGCCACGGCGCAGAAAGCGGCCAGCGACACTGCTGCAGCGGTGGCGAAAGCCGAAACGGACGATGCCGCCGTGGCGAAGCAGGCCGCCGATAACCTGCTGAGTGCCAAACGCGAAGTTGAAGCGGCGATTGAGACGACGAACGTCACGATGCAGGATGGATTTGACAGCCTGGCGCAGCAGATGGCGTCGATTTCAGCCGGTACCGGCGAACAATTCGACAGCCTCAAAATCTGGTATTTCGACAAGGACAACGAGGGGTGGAGTTCTGACGACGGTGGCACGAAACCGCTACCGGTAACTGATGACGGGTGGCTCCTTCCTGCGGATTCCATTTCGACCATGCGCAGCCCATCCGGCGCTGGCACGCTGATTGACGGCAGCGCCTATAAGTACCTTCGCCTGCGCATCAAAAAAATCGGCAACCCGGCCTGGGGCGGTCGGCTGTACTGGATTGGTGCTGATGAAACCGGCTGGACCGAGGGACGCCGACTGGTGCTACCAGCACCGGATTTCGACCCGTCCACAGGTATCAGCATTATCGCGATCCCGGATATCCCGTGGCAGGCCTCCGGCAGCATCCGTCGCCTGCGTCTCGACTTCTCACAGGGGGGAGCGGCTGACGCAGATAACTACTATGCCGTTAACTGGCTGGCCGTTGGGCGTCCGACCCCTGGTGCATCGCAGGCGCAGATTCAGGACCTGAAAACGGCGATGACTGCTGCCGACTCAGCTGAGGCAATGGAGCGTAACCAGCTGGCGGTGCAGCTGCGCGGCAACGAGGAAGGGACAGACCCGAATAAACTGGTTTCTGGCCTGCTTTTCGAAGAGCGGAAAATCCGCGTGACGGCGGAGAAGGCCATCGGCTCCCGCGTGGATACGTTGCGCGTCGATTATGATAAATCCACGGCAGCGGCGACCCAGCGCATGGATACGCTGGCGAGCGACCTGCAGTCGACTGCCTCGAAAACGGATCAGGTTGCAGCGGACCTTGTTTCAGCGAACGGCGTCATTGCTGGCCATACGCTGGCCATCCAGAAAATCGAGGGTGACGTCCAGACTATCGACGGCAAAGTTCAGGCCAACGCCAGCCAGATTGCCGGGGTGGAATCGAAGGTTGATAACATCCGAATCGGCGGCGTAAACCTGATACCCAACTCCGGGGAACTGACCGGCAAATCGCCATCTGCAACCGAACGTTACCGGGGTAACGCGGTTCGCATCCTGACGCGTGCCGCCGGAGCGACTGATTTCGCCGTCCTCGACTACACGCTGGCCGCGCCGGTTGACGGTACCGAGTATGTTCTGTCGTTCTATGCGAAAGCGAAGACGGACAAGACGCCGGTTCGTTGTTTCCTGAATACGCCGGATGCCACTATCCGCGCTGAAACCAGCCAGGGCGTTATTGTGGAGCGTCCAGCCGGGTATAACGGCGATGTGACCGTGACGCTCTCCACGTCCTGGAGCCGCTATTGGGTTAAATACAAACGCAAACCTGGCTTGTCCGGGACGGCGTATCTCGTTGTGGCCAGACTCGACGGCGCAGCTGCAGCGCGCGAAGCGTGGATCAGCTCTCCGATGTTTGAATCCGGGAATATTGTGAGCGACTGGAGCCAGGCACCGGCAGACAGCGCCAGCTCGGATGCCGTCCAGCAACTGACGACCCGCGTCACGACTGCCGAGAATACGCTGGCCACCACGGCGCAGCAGACGACGGCGCTCAAGTCACAGATTACGACCGGCAACCTCCTGCTGAATGGCGACCTGATTAATAAAGCGGATAACTGGCAGCTGTCCGGCACAGGCGCGGGTGCACCGGTCTATGACGCGGTGATGAAAGGTCTCACCACGACCGAGCCGGCGATGCGGATCGCCAACGGAACAAAAATCCCGGTCGAAGCCGGTCAGGTACTGACGCTCACCTTCGGATTCAAGACGGACGACGCGACGATCAGCATCGGGACCCAGAATTTTACGATGGGCCTGATTGAGAATTGGGGGAACCCGACCGCATGGCTTGCTCAGGACAACAACTGGTTTGCAGGCATCACCACCGGCTACCAGACCCGCACGCTGACGTTCACGATCCCGAATGACTTCAAAGGGAAATGGTGCTACCTGCGCATGGCCTGCGGAGGATGGACGCCGTCGACCGCTCGCGTTTACCTGCAGGGCTTCATGCTGACCGCCTCAAACGGTATCGCCGGTAAAGCCGATGCATCAGCGGTGCAGGATCTGCAGTCGCAGGTCACGAAGAACGGTGACGACATCGCCACCAACGCCAGCGCGATCACCAGCCTGGGTGGGCGTATTGATGCCACCAATGCCGAGGTGGCGAAGAAAGCCACCACCGCCGCGCTGGATAGCCTGAAGGCCACCGTCACGCAGCAGGGTAAGGATATTGCTGCGAGCGTTGCTGCGACGACGAGCCTGTCAGCAGATCTTTCTGCGATGAAACAGGACGCAGACAACAAGCTGGCCGGAAACCTAATCCCGAATGGTGGGTTTGAGCGTGGCCTTGATAATTGGGTGACAGGTTCAACGACCGATGTTCGTGTGGATACGGCCCAACAACCCAGCTCAGGTAAAAAAATTCTTTACCTCAAAGCTCACAATGATCAGCTGGATGAGGTACGCAATACCACGATGGTGACGGTCGTCGCTGGCCGGACTTATAAGTTTGGAGGCTTCGCTCGAGCGAAAGACGGGACGGCTATCGTTACTGGCTCCGAGCAAAGTAACAAATTCCGGTTTGCGTTTAATGACAATTCGCAGATTCAGGAAGCCCGTATTGACCCAACAAAACTGCAGACTGGTTCCGTCTGGACAGAGGTATTTGCTAAGTGGAAGGCGAATAAATCGGGCGTTATGCAGATGAGCGTTATGGCTCGCCTTGCCTCCGGGGAGCTCTATATCGATGACATGTTCGTCATTGATATTACCGACCAGGAAAATATTAACGCGAACGCGACAGCGTTGACCAACCTGCAGACAACCGTCTCCCAGCAGGGCGATACGATTACCAGCCAGGGTAAATCGCTAACGCAACTGACCGGCAGAATCGATACCGTTAACACAGACCTGGGGAAACGAATCGACCAGAAGGCCGATAGCTCGACAGTACAGGACCTCAGCGCCACCGTGACCAAGCAGGGCCAGGATATTACGGCGGCGAACCAGGCCATCACCAGCCTGAAAGGGCGTGTTTCGACGGTTGAGGAAGGGCTGGCCAAAGCGGCGACAGCCGATGCCGTGAGTAAACTGGATACACGCGTTACCAACGCTGAGGGGAAAATTGAATCGCAGGGAACGGCGATCACCGGGATTAATGTAGCGCTGAACTCGCAGACGGCAGCCGGTGGCGACTACATTCTGAACCCGACATTTGACCCCGCATATCCGTCGATGGGCTTTACCCGTAGGGATACGGTAGACAGCAACGACGATGATGGTATCCCGTATGATGCTGACATCCCGGCAGGCGCTCCGCGTCGCTATGTAGCGCGACTGGCCTCACGCGATCACCAGCTCAATACGCCACCGTGGCCGGTAAAAGCGGGACAGGTATTCGAGATTTCGGTTTGGGTAGCGGCAAAGGCAGGTTCCAACGCCGCATTTAACATGTACATCGGCTCGGCTACGGGACCGAATACGGGTGCCGTGGCCTATGCTGCTTTACCGGGTAGCGTTGCGCCCACTCAGACCTGGACGGAGAAAAAATACCGTTGGACGGTGCCGTCCAACTTCCCACGTGGATACATGCGCCCATTCCTGCAGGTGAACCAGAACGCGCCGTTTGGCTCCGTCTGGTATGCAACTGATTTCCACTGCCGGGAGATCACCGCCGCGCAGGGCGCACAGACTGCCGCCGACGCTGCCGCCGGTGCCGTGACCCAGCTGGATGCGAAAGTGACGCAGCAGGGCAACACCATTACCAGCCAGGGCCAGGCGATTACGGCCATCACTGGTCGGGTGTCGAACCTTGAATCCGGGCAGAGCGCGAACAGCAGCGCAATTCAGTCCCTGACGCAACGAACCACGGCAGCGGAAGGGAAAATTGAAACGAACAGCCAGGCGATCACCTCTGTCACCGGCGCGGTGAATGCGATGCTCAATCGCGGCGAGAACCTGGCAAACGATTTTAATTTTATGAGCGGCTCGGCGCTGTGGGGTGTCCAGGGGAATACGCGTAACCAGGTGGAGTTTGGCGACTTTGGCGACGGTAAACCCGGCGTCCAGATGACGCAGCTCGACAGCACGTTGTATACCGGCCTCTTTGCTAACCAGAAAGCGCCGCTGCCACACAATACCCCACGCCGCTACCAGGTCATCGTTAAGGCGAAGGGCGTATCCGGCGCGATGAATTTCATGGTTCGCCGGTTTAACTACCTGGGGAATGTGGCCGGGACGTATGAAAACCGCCAGTTCTCCGCCACGGATACCTGGGCGACGTACGCCGCTGAGTTTAGCGCGCCATCGTCGGCGACAGTGGATGGTTCTGTTTTTGCGCTCTACTGCTACCCGAACGCGTCGGTCATTCAGATTGATTACATCGCCATATATGACATCACCGATGCGGTGGCCGTCGATGCGAATACGTCTGCGGTCACGCAGCTGCAGCAGACGGTCACGCAGCAGGGCCAGGATATTGCTGCGAATGCCAGCGCCACGACCGCCGTTTCTGCAAGCCTGAACGCAGCAATGGCTGACGTGGATAACAAAATCACGGGCAACCTGATTTTAAACGGAGGTTTCGAGCGGGACTTTGACAACTGGACCGCGCCGTCGCCCGCGACGGTCATGTTAGCTACCAACCCGCACAGCGGTAAGAAGATCGTTAAATACGTGGCGTCAACGGGCCCAACACTGTTATCGAATAACTCTGTAATTGCTGCCGTTAAAGGTCGCACGTATAAATTTGGCGCGTGGCTTCGTGCCAAAGCCGGGTCGACTATGCAACCGAACACGCAGCCGAATAACAAGGTTCGATTTGCATACCTCGATAGCTCTGTAATCGCTGAGGCGCGTTTCGACCCAGCGACCATGCCGACGGGCTCAGTATGGCAGGAGTACAGCAACACATGGACCGCCACTAAAGACGGCACCATGTCGGTCAGCATCAACGCGTTTTTGAATGCAGGCGAAATTTATATCGATGATGTGTACGTTATCGATATTACGGACCGGGTCGATCTCGATGCCACGGCTGGCGCCGTATCTAACCTGCAGTCGACCGTGACACAGCAGGGAAAAGATATTGCCTCTAATGCCAGCGCGATCACGTCGGTCAACGCCTCAATCGGTGCGCTGCAGAGTCAGGGATTAAACCCCTGGTGTGATGGTTCCTTTGAGTCATACACCGCAAACCAGCAGCTGGGCAGCAGCTCGCTGGCGCGCGTCTCGACCGATGTTTACCGCAATGGCCAGAAGTCGCTCAAAATCACGCGTAACAACGGCGAGAACGGCAACAGCGACAAGATGATCGGGAACTGGCTTGCTGTTCGCGGTGGCGGTAAGTATCGGTTTTCTCTCTGGGCTTACATGGCCAGCGATATGTCGACACCGAACGGCTGGAACGTGTCTGTCGGCCTCTTTGCTCGCGGAGAGAATGGCGGCGCAAACCAGTGGCCGGAAGCCGTCCGTATCTCCGAGACAAACATCTCGCGCGGCAAATGGGTTCTCCTGACGGGAGTGGCGACCGTCGGTGCCGACCGGAGCATTGCGCAGATGTGGATCTCCACCAGGGGGCCGAACGGTGGAGCCGGTTATTCGCTGTATCTGGACGATATCAGCATTGTCGATGTGACCGACGCACAGGAGGCGCAGGATACCGCCACTGGCGCCGCGAACGCCGTTACCCAGCTGACTGCGACCGTGACCCAGCAAGGGAAGGATATCACCGCGCAGGCAGGGCAAATCACCAGCCTCGGCTCGCGTGTGGGTGATGCAGAATCGCGCATCACCCGGCAGGACGAAACCATCGCCTCTAACGGCCTGGCAATGGCGACCGGCTTTAACCAGATGCGCAGCATGATTGGCGACAACAGCGCGGCAATCACCACGACAAACAAAACCGTTGCCGACCTGGAAAAATCAACCACGGAGCAAATCACCACGCTGACCTCGCAGGTCGGGGATATGTCTGCGACCGTTCAGCAGACGGCATCCACCGTGGCGGATTTAAACGGCCAGCTGGGAGCGCAGTGGGGCCTGAAGGTCAGCACGTCTTCCGGTGGTAATAACTACGTGGCGGGTCTTCAACTGGGGATTGACGGCAGCGGCCAGTCACAGTTCCTGGTCCAGGCTGATACGTTTGGCGTTTATGTGCCTAACGGCGATCAAAAAAATATGGTCTTCGGTATCGACGGGAACGGCGCTTATTTTCAGCAGGCAATGGCTCGTAACCTGACGATTAACTTTGGTCAGATTTCTGACAGCCTGCAGTCAACGAACTATCAACCCCGCTCCACCGGCTGGCGTTTGCCAAAAAATGGGGCTTTCGAAATGAACAGCAATGTACCTGGTCAAGGGAGGATTCAACTGGATGAATCAGGGCTTAAAGTTTTTGATCAAAACGGTGTCCTGCGTTTTGTTGGTGGGCGGTATTAGCATCCTGGTTAGTGGTTGTGCAGACCAGCGTTACAAGCCAACTGAATGCACGGTGACATACAAAATCAACACCTATCCGGTAAACGGGCAGTACCAGCTAAAAATCAATGCGGTCAGGTATGACCGCTTTGGTCGCATGCAGGTGCGTGTTGCGCCTGTCCAGGCAGTTCGCCCCGTAGGGCACTGGCTGGCGACCGGATTTACTAATAAGGACTGTAAATAATGGGCTACGGCGCTCGAATGTATGACGCCAGTGGTAGGGATATAACCGGGGTATTCACCCCGGTTTTTTTTCTCGGTTCTTACACGCAGGCTTCGGGTTATGTCAATTATGGAAATCCACCACCGGGTAAAGCACTACGGTATTACGTGGTGGGTACAGCGGACTGGACAGGAACGCCAGGCAGTTCACCTTCAGTATCTATTTCTGGAGGGGCTGCGTCGTGGAACGGCGTGGACCCCAACATGTCACGAATTGTTTTTTTCTTCGGTTCCTAATTATGTATGGAATGCAAATTGTCGCTGAAAACGGCGCCATGTGGATGAGTCCTGACTTTACGCCGATGAATCTTATTGACCGGGTCGTTATTCCTGGTAATAACGGATATGTTTTTCAATCGCGTATACCCGACAACATGCAATGCATGTTTTTCATTCGCTTTGACAATGACGCTGTATGTATCACGCGTGAATTTTCACAAAACGGGTTCAAATGCCTTCAGATAATCCGAACTACAGGAACAGGAAATATCACGGTCTACGCCTTTGGGAATATGGTTATAGATGTTCCCAGGTATGGCGGTTTTATTTTTGATGCGTCAGGACGGATGGTTTATCACGCAGGTATGAAACCTTTAGAAGTCCAAACCACAACTATTAGCGGGAATATGACTCCGCGGGATATGGGGCAACCTATTGCAGTTTCGCCATGCGCCTCTTCGGTTATTTCTCAGCGAACCGGGCAGCTGTGGACAATATTCAGAAGTTTCACAGGAGCCTATGGGAATTTCTTGTCTAATAACGCAATTCCTGTTGCTCAATCCGCTGGTCCTGCTGGTTTTGTTTACCAGACCACGGCGCTGTTCATTTTTTCCAGTAAATATGACTGAGGGGCACTATGGCTAACATTAGTGACGAATTGGCGGCCAGCATTCAAAAGTGCTTCGACCGCACTTATGTAGACCTTGCGAACCAACAACAATTTTTGTTCGGGGTTGGCAACGTGACGATCACGAAGCCGGACGGTACAACGGGGACGGTGAAATCGTGGGCGCAGTTCCTGAGCGAATACGCCACGCGACAGCAGAACATTGACACGGCGCTGAAGGACGTAGCGAAGACGACGGTGGCCAACACGTGGACACAGGCGCAGACGTGGAATGTAAGCAGCACCTTTAAAAACAACCTGACGGTCGACAAGAACCTAACGGTTAACGGAAATTTAAACGGCGTACAGATTGCCGGGTCTCATATCGAGCTAACCGCGCCAACGCCTTACATTGATTTTCACTATGGCAATAGTACGGCTGACTACACGCATCGCATCATCCCCGAAGACGGCGCGCTTGCCGTGTCACCTGGCTGGCGTGTATACGGTAATCAGCGGACGTTCGGGGCTAATACCCTTGAAGGCAATCTCTGGTGGGGATTCATTGCTACGCGATTCGATGAACCTGGCGCGCCAGCGAACGGCACGATCCTGACGTCGCCTAATGCTTGTTGGCGGTTCAAGGTGCGAGGCAAAGACAGCAAAGGCGCAGAAGCAGGGATGGCGACGGCGTGGTTTGAAGAACAGGTCGGCACTAACCACCGCCTGACGTTTAGCGTCCAGGGATTCAACGCTAACCAGCAATGGTGGAGCTTTTACAGCGACGGAAGGATCGCAGGTAGTCAGAACGGGAACGTGCAGTTCCAGGGAACGTCTGACGCTCGCATGAAGCACAACATCAAACCGACCGACGGCCAGCTATCTGTTGAGCGCATCAGGGCGCTTGAGTTGGTCACGTTCGTCTATAACGACGACGAGCAGGAAAGGACGCGCCGGGGGATTATCGCACAGCAGGCGCAGGAGGTTGACTCTCAGTACGTGAAGAACGTCGAAATGTCATACATGAAAGACGGCGTTCAGGTTAAATTCGATCGCCTGCAACTGGATAATAACGTGATCATGATGGACACACTGGCTGCGGTAAAAGTTTTGATTAAGAGAGTAGACGAACTGGAGGAGAAATTATCTGTATTAGAAGAAAAATAGTGCATCATACAATTCAGCCTATTTCTAATGCCCCAATTTTTGATACCGTTTTATCAGACTAAGTGTAGGAGATTTTTCGGTACGCACTAAAAGTTTGGAACTGCAATGACTATAGTTCAAAATCACAATGATAAAAGTCTATGTGATTAAATGTGCGGCAAACATCAAAAAAACGTACTGAGTGATTTGCTAATGTACAATAAACATTGCAAACTAATATTTATAATTATAGATTTATTGGTTTTTGCTTTTTCTACGTGGGGTTATTACAATGGGTTTGAATTATAAAGCTATAGGGATTTCACACTTCGATGTTAATGAGTTTAATCAGCATGCATTTCTTGCTCTTGGCGAATGTCTTGCATTGTTAATATTTAAAGGGAAGGATATTAATAAAGAAAATATGATGGAAACACTGATTTCAGAATTAGAAAGACAACATGATGATACTCATAAGGCATATCGGTTAGCCCTTGAAATCGTCGGGGTTTATGGCAGGTAAATTCTCTTTAATTGAAAAAGATGACTCGGGATTGTATCACCAACGGAGATATTAGGCGCAATGACATATCTGACCAGACGAATTTTTCTAGCATAAGATAAAGGTTTTAATGTATATAGTTAGTGCGCTAAGACGCACACAGCAATACGTCGCGAAGTAATTTCCTCCTGGTGTGCCTGCCAGGAGGGCTTTTTACAAGCTTTGCGAATCTAGCCGTTTCACTTGGTTTTGGTACGGCCGCTGTTTAACGCATCCAGCCCTATAGTTGGACTAGCCCGAAGATCTTAAACATTTTCTGTCCTTATGATGAGGTCTGTTCAAAGGCCTCAGGACTTATGCTGCAGAGATGATTGTGATGCAGGTTTCGGTTATAAGCACTTTAATGTATTCGAAGATATCCTAACGAGCTATAACGTTGACAATGTTCTCTCCTGGCACAAAGCAGACGCCCATTTTCACGTGAATGCTTTGTCCTTGACTTGCCAACAACCGAATAGCTTGCTCCGCAATTATGGTTTTTCATTAGAATCTTCGCCACCAAATAAATTATAATAAATTGATTTTATTAGAAATCTGTCAGAATCTATATGGTCAGCACGACTTGCATGCTCTAATGTTTCAAATGCCAGGTTATATGCGGCTTCAGCAAACATCCCAGGCCAACCCGTACTCAGCATAGACAGTCCTTTAAGGACTCTTATCTGAATCTCCCTCATACTGGCGCCATCGCGCGCGACAGGTGAGAAAAAGTCTTCCAGTAGATCGTTATTCTGAAGTGGTGCAACATGTACTGAAGGATATTTCACTTCTATTTCATCAGATTTATTCTGCGCGTAAGCGGAAAGTATACGAACACCTCTGCCAATGACATCAATGGCGGTTCCAGGATCGTTCACTGCGGGGGAAAGGGCCCGGCAGGCTATTTCGGCCATGACGCTAAGACAAAATCGGGGATCCTGAGCAAATGAACGTACATCCGAGACAATAATCGTCTCAAGTAAATCGGTGCTGATTGATGACTCCTGGCCCTGACTCAGGTACAAAACTGGCATGGACGGATGTATGAAACTGCCTGGTTGCGCCACGAGGTATACATGACGGGGATCATTGGTCAGCAACTTGCTGAGTTTCACCATATCAATATATTCAACATAGCCAATCTTCTTCGGATAAACTGCAACCGTTCCTGTCGGCTGTTTATTATTCTCAAGCCATGGATATCCGCCGAGACAGGGATTTCTTGCTCTCGCAATAAATGTTTCGATGGCCGCCTGTTCTACTTTTGCCGTTGTCTCACCGACCCTCCCCAGAGAGGTCAAATGCTGTATCCAGCGAAGCAATGTGATGAGGATTAAGGCAATGACAACCAGTGTGACAATGAATAAAATGACTCTTCCCCTTTCTCCATAAGCTCCCATATTGAGGGCAATAATCCCTACCAGACTGAAGAGAAAAGAACCGATGAAGGTGGCCAGTACATTTTGCGTGGTTACGTCTTCAACGACTAAACGCGTAGCTCTGGGAGTCACATTAGTAGTGGCTGAACCGTAGGCTGTGACCATGATACTCAGTGAAAATGTGGTCACTGCCAGCATACTCGATGCCAGTATGTTCAGAATGTTATCGACTGCTTCCGCACCAACCTTCACTGAAACCGACTCAGGTATCATTGATTTAAAAAGAATAGATAAAAGGGCCGTTATTATCGCAACAATTGCGAATAACGTTGCCCTGAACCATAGTTTTTTAAATGTCTGCTTCAGAATCCATTTCCAGCGAGAAATCATTCAGCATTCCCTCATATTGCGGCCGGGATAAATAATTGCCGCCCGCAGGACGGCATGTTGCTATTAACGAACCAGGTGCAGGAAGTGCAGGTGTTTTTCGTACTGGTCCAGTATGTCATTAATCAGCTGTTCCTGGTTCCACCCCATCACATCATAATTTTGCCCGCCTTCTTTGAGATAAACCTCAGCGCGATAATATCGATGTTGTTCAGTCTGCTGCTCATCATTCTCCATCGCGGCGAGCGCGAAGGTCGGTGAGCTGTACCCGCGTAGCCTCACTTCATATATGAAATTCAGCTCGTTGCCCAAATCGACTTCAAGACGAATACGATCATCGACTGCGTCACTAATGTGGCTTATCGTCCCCTGCTTGTTCAGTTCTTCCTGAACCAGTGTCATGGCGGGCTGGATGACGTCGTCCATAAAACGTTTCACAAGAGATCGCTTCGGCAGATACGCGATATTGCGTAACCTTCTCTGCCAGGGAATTGGGTTACGTGCAGCCGTAGGAGCAATTGTCGCCATGCTCAGGCTTTCACGCTTGGTCAAATCCCGGCGCAAAGCTTTTAACAGTCCGTATATGGATATCAGTAAGATCACGGAGAAGGGCAATGCACTCGCTATTGTCACCGTTTGCAGCGCGCTTAGCCCTCCCGCAAGGAGAAGCGCAATTGCAACAATCCCCATGAGCGAGGCCCAGAAGATTCGCTGCCAGACGGGTGTGTTTGCCACCCCACCTGATGCCAGAGTATCTACAACCATTGCCCCCGAATCAGCAGACGTTACAAAGAAGACGATGACCATCGCCATTGCAATGAATGACAGCACGGAAGAGAACGGGAAATGCTCCAGGAAATTAAACAGGGCAAGCGCAACATCCTGCTGAACGGTATTGGCGAGGTCTGTGGCCCCCTGGTTCATAATGAGATGGATCGCGCTGTTACCAAACACCGTCATCCACATGAGCGTAAAACCCGCAGGAACAAACAGCACGCCGGTGACAAACTCGCGAATGGTTCGCCCGCGGGAGACCCGTGCGATGAACATCCCCACAAACGGCGACCATGAAAGCCACCATCCCCAGTACAGTAATGTCCAGCCCCCCAGCCAGTTGCTCGACTTAGGCTCATACGCGTAAAGGTTGAACGTTTTACTCACCAGTTCCGAAAGATAACCGCCCGTATTTTCCACAAATGACTTCAGCAGAAGCACTGTTGGCCCCAGACACAGGACCAGTGCCAGGAGCAACAACGCCAGACCCAGATTGAGCTCAGACAGGATACGTATTCCCTTATCCAGGCCGGACACCACTGAAATCGTCGCTAATCCCGTGATGACCACGATCAGAATGACCTGCACCGTTTCATTGATGGGCACCCCGAAAAGATGGTTCAAACCGGCATTCACCTGCAAAACACCGTAACCCAGTGATGTCGCAACGCCAAAGACCGTGCCTATAACAGCGAAAATATCAACCGCATGGCCAACAGGACCATAAATACGATCGCCAATGATGGGATAGAGTGCGGAGCGCAGCGTTAAAGGCAGACCGTGACGGTAACTGAAGAACGCCAGAATCAGCGCCACAATGGCATAAATTGCCCATGCGTGCAGTCCCCAGTGGAAGAAGGTCAGACGCATTGCTTCCTTGGCTGCCGCAACGGTTTCTGGGGTGCCGACGGGGGGCGAAAGATAATGCATTACAGGTTCGGCAACGCCAAAGAACATCAGGCCGATCCCCATCCCTGCCGAAAAAAGCATCGCAAACCAGGAGTGGTAGCTGAAATCAGGCTGCGCATGGTCCGGACCCAGCTTGATATCACCGTAGCGTGAGAGTCCAAGGAACGTGACACTCAGTAAAATCAGGGCCACAGCAAGGATGTAAAACCAGCTGGCGTTCGTGAAGATTTGTTGCTGAAGTAGTTTAAAATTTTTGTCGGCGACATCCGGGAATACGGCGGCAAAGGCAACAAGAAGGAAAATTAACAAAGCAGATGTATAGAATACCGCGTTGTTAATCTGGCTTGTAGACTTCTTTGGGATTGTATCATTTTCACTCATAATCATTTATTCCATTAATTAAATCCGCAATGGATAGAAGGTACTACCTCTCACATAGTAGCAAAGTTCAACTGGCTGTGCGGTGTTAATTGGAACGCATGGTGTAATGAGTGCCGATCCAAATCATCTTATATTCTAAGGGAGATTTAGTTACTCAGCCTGCCACTTCCTGGGTATTTAATTTGCATATTCTGTACCAGAGCGGGGATATACGTTAAGTGAAGTATATTAGGCACGAATTACCAGCGTGTGCTTTTGGTACAGCGCGGACTCTAAGATTATGTTTGGCTCTGTGCCTTAAGAGTGCCGAATCAGGTCTAAGACACAACAAATATTGCCATTTGGTGACATTAAGCCACCCGGTAACAGGATACAAAAGTTACCGAGTGTTAATCATTTGAGTTGTGAGGACACACTGTTCAATCATGCATGCCATTTTGTTAGCTAAATCTACTTGTCGTATATAGCCCCGAAAATGACAGAGGGTAAACAAAAAGTGTTGGTATACTATCTGCGGAGAAGTGGATAACCTACTGAAAAATATGTGTAGGATAATGTCTGAGTATACCAGAAGATTGTGTTATCATATTGATTTTAAATGATATTTCTCCGGTCTTGAAAACCGGCGACCCGAAAGGGTTCTAGAGTTCGAATCTCTACGCTTCCGCCAAATATGAAAAGGGGTTACCGAAAGGTAACCCCTTTTTGCTTTGGGTTCCTCCGGCACATCCCTGCTTCAACCTCTCTCGTCATTAATGAGTCTCCTCCTCCCAGTAGGGCGGCATCCCAATCTTTTCAACCATAAAGTCGATAAAGGCTCGGACTTTATGCGGCACTCTCCTGTTTTGCGGGTACAGCATCCAGATGGCGGTTTCGCCAGGGAACATACTAAATTCCCACTCCGGGAATACCCGTTGAATGAGCCCTTGTTCTTCTGCCTGCTGCGATAGCCAGTTCGGTAAAATCGCAATCCCGGTGTGATTGACGCAGGCATAAAGCATGGCGGCGCTATCGCTAACGCTCAGTCGGTAGTTAATCGAGATGCGCTGCCATTCATCTTCTGAACCCATCTTACGGGTATACCAACCGGCGCCATGCAGGCGAGAAAACATCACGATATTGATCTGCTGCTGGTCGGCGCCCGGCGTGGCAGAAGGGCGGTTTTCCGCAATCCACTGCGGGCTGGCCCAGGCTGAACGCGTCTGAGAAGCCAGTTTACGGGCATGAATCGAGGAGTCAGGCAAAATGCCGATGCGAATACTCAGGTCGATGCGCGCTTCAATCAGATCCTGCACTTCATCGTTAAAACTAATATCCAGCGAAATGTTGGGGTGCAGGCGAAGAAATTCATCAACAAAAGGCATCACGTGCAGACGGCCGAAGGTACTGGGTACGCTTAACCGCAGCAGGCCGGAAGGCTGTTTATCCAGTGCGGAAGTTAACTGACGGGTTTCCTCCCATTGTAATAACAGTTGTTGGGCGTGCGAGTAAAAAAATGCCCCGGTTTCGGTTAATGCTAATCCACGGGTTGAGCGGTTAAACAACGTCACCTGTAAATACTCTTCCAGCTCGGAAATATGGCGAGAGACGGTGGATACTTCAATATTTAAGGCTTTGGCGGCGGCGCTGAAACTTTTATAGTCAGCGGCGCTAACGAATGTTCTGATTGCGGATAAATGGTTCATCTGCTCTACGTCTCTTTGATGATGAATGTTTCTCAGCAACCTGTTCTGGTGTAGTCAACTACGATAGCGGTCCTGATAACTCAGCTTATCACTTTGTTTTCTCCATTATTCCCGGCAATATCTATGGATAATAATTTTAGGGCATAAAAAAGGCTCCCCTGACCGCGGGAAGCCGGAAAATTGATAGTGATATTTTATTTTGCGCTGACGCGCCAGACGGTATTACCGACATCGTCGGCAATGATTAACGCCCCTTCATTATCCTGCGCGAGTCCGACCGGCGCGCCGTACAGCTCTTTCTCATCGCGAGAGACAAAGCCGGTGATCACGCTCTGTGGTTTACCGACCGGTTTGCCGTCTTTAAAAGCGACGAAGCTGACTTTATAACCATTCAGCGGCGAACGGTCCCAACTGCCATGCTCGCTGATAAACACGCCGCCCTGATAGGTTTGCGACAACATTTTTCCGGTATAAAACAGCATTCCCAGCGGCGCAACGTGGGAGCTCAGGGCATAATCCGGTTTGATCGCTTTGGCGACCATGTCCGGGCGCGGCGGCTGTACGCGGCGGTCAACGTGCTGTCCGAAATAGCTCCACGGCCAGCCATAAAACCCGCCATCCTGCACCGAAGTTAAATAATCGGGCACCAGGTCGGCGCCGATTTCATCGCGCTCATTGGCAATAGCCCAAAGCTTGCCCGTCTGCGGTTCCCAACCGAGTCCGGTAGGATTCCTGATACCGCTGGCGAAGATACGGCTTGCGCCGGTTGCCGTATCAACCTCCAGAACCGTGGCGCGACGATATTCAATATCCAGTCCATTCTCAGTGATATTACTGTTCGAGCCGACGCCCACATACAGCTTCTTACCATCCGGGCTTGCCAGTAACGCTTTGGTCCAGTGGTGATTGACGGTGCTGGGCAGGTCAGCCAGCTCGCTCCCCGCATCGCTGATATGTGTCGCCCCCGGCTGGTAGTGATAACGCATGATGTTGCCGGTATTGGCGACGTAAAGATCATCTCCAATCAGTTGTACGCCGAAAGGCGAGTGCAGGTGTTCAAGGAAAATATGTTTCTCCCAACCGCTGGCGTTTTTACGCAATAGCGTAATGCGATTCCCGCCTTTTCCACCTTTGCCTGACTGATTTTTCACTATCCCGGCAATCAGCTGTTTCGGCGTAGTCAGCGGTTCCTCGCCAGGACCGTTGCTTTCAACGACCAGAATATCGTCGTTTGGCAGGACATAGACCATTCTGGGATGCAGGAATCCATCGGCTATTTTTTCTATTTTCAGCCCCTGGGCGACCGCCGGTTGTCCATCTCTCTTCCAGCCCACGCCGCGGGGAACCTGCATCGGCGGCATCAGGAAATCCTGGGCCTTCGGCATTACGGGATCGGGCCCTACCTGCTGATCCGGGCTGAGTTTCGCTTTCTCATCGCATCCGGACAGGGCAAGCGCGGTGGCGAGCATAACGGGCAGGGGCAGTAATACTTTATTCATGGCGAATCCCCTTATTATTAGCCAGGCAAGTGGAGCTGATAATATTGGCGACAAGCAGACAGATAACGGTAATCGATGAATAGATTACGTTCTGCGGCGCAATCGCCCAGGCGTCGCGGCTATGAACAAAACAGTTTACCAACGCGGCAATAATAGCGATAAGGTTTAGCCAGAAATCAATTTTTGCCGCCGGGCGTCGAGGAGTAAAAAACCAGACCTGCACCAGATTAATCAACCGCGGAATGATGGCAAAAATAAGGCCAAGGGCAATAAGCCAACTGGCGCATTTTCCCCACATCACGTTAGTGCTGTAGAGATAAATAATATCGAAGATGAGACCGGCGATAAAAAAGCCGTAAGGCACCGGGTTGAGTAGATTATATATGACCATCGCAAGGCTATTACCTCGGTCATGAGAGCGTTCACTCATTGTCAATTCCTTGTCAGGGGGAATAAGGTAGGATGAAAATAATGCTGACGTTCAAGCCGGAATAATGAATACCGCTTAGCAGATAAAATTATACATATTGTTAACAATTTCAGTATGCCAATCGCGGGAAATCTGTTTTGCGCAAATGGTCATACTGGCTACGGTAAGATTGTTGCAGAAGGAAGGCGGCGGGCCAGATGCTGGCCGCGCCATCGTACGCTTAACTTTCTATTTGGGCTGCCAGCTCCCGGGCTATTTCGGCGAAAATTCGCGCCGCAGCTTTTGGTCGGGCGCCTTTGCGCTGCATTAACACCGCGGTTCTCTCAAGCGCGGCTTCTTTAAGCAATCGGGTCACCAGGCCAGTGCGCTGGGCGGCGACATTTAGCGGCAGAATGGTCACTAATTGGGTTCGCTGGATGATATCGAGGATGGCATTGATCGAGTGCATTTCAATGGTCACCTGCGGGTGAAAACCGGCTTGCTGTAAGCAGTGGTCAATTTGCAACCGGGTGGCGAAATGATGATTGAGCAGAATAAACTCCTCCGCGGCGAGCTGGCTCAAAGAAAGGGACTCTTCGCGGGCCAACGGGTGATGGTCCGCGACAACCAACGCCAGCACTTCCTGTAACAGCGGGGTGGAAACAATGTCTGGCGCGGTCCCCCCGGCAAAGGCAATACCAATATCCAGCTCATTTTCCAGCAGCAGGCCCTCCATCTTCTCCTGCGGCATCTCCTGAATATCCAGCGTGATATGCGGATAACGCGCATGAAATTCCGCCACTAATGGGACGACGAAATAGGAAGTAAAAGTGGGTGTCACGGCAATACGTAGAGAACCGCGGCTGAGGTCTGCGACATCATGAATGGCGCGTTGACCCTCATCCAGCAGTTGAAATGCCTGACGGGCATACTGCAAAAACACTTCTCCCGCGTCCGTTAGATGAATATGCCGGCCGCTACGGTCAAAAAGCTGCGCATCCAGGCTCTCTTCTAACATCCTGATTTGCTGTGAGAGCGCCGGTTGTGAAATATGCAGGGCTTCCGCCGCACGGGTAAAACCCTGATGTTCGGCGACGGCGAGGAAATATCTAACGTAGCGAATATTCACACTTACAATCCATAAGTTTTTTGGATGAGTTTGATTATAAACAAGACTTTTATTTTATGCCACGCGGCGCGTAACCTCCCTGACATTCCACAGCGAGGTAGACATTATCATGAAAGAAATCATTGACGGTTTTCTTAAATTTCAACGTGATGCATTTCCTGAGCGCGCAGAACTGTTTAAAAGTTTAGCCTCCCGGCAGAGCCCCAGTACGCTGTTTATTTCCTGTTCCGATAGCCGAATGGTTCCTGAACTGGTTACCCAGCGTGAACCCGGCGATCTGTTTGTCATCCGTAATGCCGGCAATATTGTCCCTTCTTACGGTCCGGAGCCCGGCGGCGTGTCGGCCTCGGTGGAGTATGCCGTTGCTGTCCTGAAGGTCACGGATATTGTGATTTGCGGTCACTCCGATTGCGGGGCGATGACGGCGATTGCGCAGTGTAGCTGTCTGGATCATGTCCCCGCCGTCAAACACTGGTTGCAATATGCGGATTCGGCAAAAGTGGTGAACGATGCCCGCGAGCATCGCGATCCACAGGCCAAAACCGCGGCGATGGTGCATGAAAATGTCATTGCCCAACTGGCGAATATTCAAACCCATCCTGCGGTACGCCTGGCGCTTGATGAAGGACGTCTGTCGCTACATGGCTGGGTATATGACATTGAAACAGGGGATATTGCCGCCTATGACGGCAATGCCAGAGCTTTTATTTCGCTGGCCGGTCATCCGGATACCAGAGCGGTGCCGGTTTACGGTCAGTAATTTCATTTCACTACGATATAACGAGGTCACACCATGATTCAGTCACAAGTCAGCCGCGAAGTTCGTCTGGAGTTAGCGAATAAAATTTTGCTGATTAAAGCCAAAAAGGATCTCTCCTTTGCACAACTGGTTGAAGGCACCGGTTTATCCGAAGCCTTCGTGACGGCCGCGCTATTGGGCCAGCATCCGCTGCCTGTCGAAGTCGCGAAAATGGTAGGCGCAAAACTGGAGCTCAGCGACGATGATGTTTTGCTGCTGCAGACCATCCCGGTCAGAGGTTCTATTGAAGACCGCGTACCAACGGACCCGACCATGTATCGCTTCTATGAAATGCTGCAGGTCTACGACACTACGCTGAAAGCGCTCATTCATGAAAAATTCGGCGACGGGATCATCAGCGCGATTAATTTTAAGCTGGATGTGAAAAAAGTCAGCGATCCGGAAGGCGGACATCGTGCAGTGATTACTTTCGATGGAAAGTATCTGCCAACGAAACCTTTCTGATGACAATTAACCGTTAACAGTACGGGCCTGAACCACGATCCAGGCCCGTTATTATCTGGCTGGCTGATAACGCATTTGCAGCGTGGCGGGCAGATAGCGCTGTAGCGGCTGTGGCATTTTACCGTCGATCAGCTGACTGATGAGATCGTAGCAGTGCCAGGCCAACTGGCGGTTATCCTGCTGGATGGTGTCGATGCGCAGCGATAGCGAATCATACAGATAGTGGTCATCGAAGCTGGCTAAATGGATCCCGGAATCCAGCAGGTTATGCTGGCTCATATAACGTAGTACCCCTTCCAGCAAGCCGCAGGCGGCAGTAAACAGCGCCTTCGGCGGCCGCCCGAGACGGGCGCACAGCGCGGCAAACATCTCATAGCCTGAGCTTGGGTGATAGTTGCCGTTGATGATCCATTCCGGGCGTAACTCAACCCCTGCCTGGGCTAATCCCTGACTAAATCCGGCCAGCCGATCGCGCGAGGGCGAGAGCCGCGGCTGCCCGCCGAGAAACCAGAACTCATCCGCGTGTTGCCCGGCGATACGGGCGATAAGTTCCGCCGTCGGCGCCAGTGAATCGGTCATCACCAGCGGCAGCGCGCTGTCGTTTGGATTACGGTCGAACAGCACCACCGGCAGCTGCTCGCTGAGCTTCAGATAGTCGGCGTCGCTATGCATGCAAGAGGCGACAATTAAACCATCGACCTGACGGGCAATCATATTATTGACCACCATGCTCTCCTGACCGGGATTCTCATCGGTGCAAGAGATAAGCAGCTGTACGCCGGCTTCGCGGCACAGGGTTTCCAGCTCGTGAGAAAACACGGCAAAACCATAGTTGGTGATCTCTGGCACAACCAGACCAATGGTATGGCTGCGGCTATCGCGCAGTGAACGGGCGTGAATACTCGGCTGGTAGTGCTGCTCGCGGGCGATAGCCAGCACCCGTTCGCGCGTCTCCTGCGCCACGCGCAGCTCTTTACCGCGACCGTTCAAGACCAGGCTGGCGGTGGCTTTAGAGACGCCAGCCAGTTCGGCGATATCTTTAATGGTAATGCGTTTAGGTTTCATCACGAGACAGGCGCCTGAAAGCAAAACGCTTATTCTACCATGCATGGCCGCAGCGGCCAGCAGCAGAATGCCCCCGGCGTCGCACCGCTGAATACCAGTTTTCCAGGATAATCCGCAAAGAAGCGGCTGCTCATCACTCCCACGCCATCGTTAATAAAGATTTCGACGCTGGAACGGTCGATGAGGATCTGCAGTTTATGCGCCGCGCCGCGCCAGTAACGGTAATCGACTGTATCGGCCACCAGGCTTCGACGGGCCAGACGTACGCCGCGGCTGTCCAGCGAAAGCTGCAGCGCGCCCGCGAAATCCAGCGTCAGCGCATCGTCTGGCGCAACCTCGAAGGCCAGTTCCATCGGCTGCAGCGCCAGCGGTTCGGTCTGCCAGCCTTGCGCCTCGCCGCGAAGCGCCGCCAGTTCGCGCACGGGATTTTGATACAGCGTGCCGTGGCGCCAGCTGAGTTCCCGCAGGCAGGTCATCTGATGGATCCAGCCGTGGGCCCGCGTAGGTTGCTGCATCTCTTCTCCGTCGGGAACCCCCATCCAGCCAACCAGCAGACGGCGACCATCCTCCGCCAGGGTGGTTTGCGGCGCATAGAATTCGAAGCCGCTATCCAGCTCTTCGATCGCGCCATGGCGCCAGGTGGCGGCGGTTTGATCGAAATGGCCCTGCATCCAGACTGCCGGATAGGTGTTCAGGAAGCGCTGTGCCTCACGCGGCAATCCCTGCGGGCAGCTCAGTAAAATATACCGATCGCCGAGCGGGAACAGATCCGGGCATTCCCACATATAGCCGGCGTCTTTCAAGCCGTTAAGTCCGCTACCGGCAATTTCGCCATGGCTATTCCACTGCATCAAATCAGTAGAGCTGAATAGCAGTACCTTGCCGCGGTCGGCCAGATCGCGCGCGCCCAGCACCATCAACCAGCGATCGCCATCGCGCCAGACTTTGGGATCGCGCACGTGGCCGCTATAGCCTGCTGGCAGCGCCAGCACCGGGCCCTGTTTGCGAAAAGTGCCGTCGGGATTTTGCGTCGCCAGACACTGCCAGGCGGTACGGCTGCCATCGTTAAATTTCACATTACCGGTGTAGCACAGCGTCAGGATGCCGTTGTTATCTACCGCGCTGCCGGAGTAACAACCGTTACGGTCGTACTCCTCCTCTGGCAGCAGGGCAATCGGTTCGTGCCGCCAGTGCAGCAGATCCGGCGAACTCCAGTGTCCCCAGCCCTTATAGCGGTGATCGCAGGCGAGGGGATTCCACTGATAAAACAGATGATAACGACCATTGAAGTGGATAAAACCGTTCGGATCGTTCAGTAGCCCGCATACCGGCGCCAGATGCCACTGCGGATAGTGCTTATCCCGCAGCGCGCGCGGCTGGTGGTTCATGACGGCCTGCAAGACCAACGGTAACAAAGAAGGCTGCGACATTATTCTGCATCCGTTTTGTATTTGAGCGTCAGCGAAACGATAAAGGCGACCACAAATGCGATAGCCAGCCCGATGAGGTAGTTAAGCAGGGAACTGGCCTGCACGATAGCCATTCCGGGGATGGCGGTCAGGCCGACGGCGGTCATATAGACGTGCATGGAGACGACCCAGACGCCGCCTGCCGCGCCGCCAATCAACGCGGCGATAAAGGGCTTAACGTAGCGCAGGTTGATGCCGAATATCGCCGCTTCAGTGATGCCCAGCATCGCCGAAAAGGCGGACGGGAGGGCAATGGCTTTCACTTTCGCATCTTTGGTTTTAAACCACACCGCCAGACAGGCGCCGCCCTGGGCAATATTAGCCATCGCCCAGATAGGCAGCAGGAAATTGACGCCGATCGACGGGTTACCGAGCAGCCCGGCTTCGATGGCATGGAAGCTGTGGTGGATACCGGTGATGACGATCACCGAATACAGTCCACCGAATAGCAGCCCTGCCAGCCAACCAGCATGAGCAATAAGCGTGCTGAGAATAAATGAGATGCCGTCGCCGAGGGCACGACCGGCCGGGCCGATTATCAGCAGGGCGATAAAACCGGAGATAATAACCGTCAGGAACGGCGTGAGGATCAGATCCAGCGCGTCGGGAATCAGGCGTCGCAGTTGCTTCTCAAGCAGGCTCATAAACCACACCGCCAGCAGCACCGGGAACACCGTCCCCTGATAACCGATCATCGCCACCTCGAGGCCGAAGAAATTCATGGTATGGAATCCCGAAGCCACTCCCCAGGCGTTGGTCAGCGCCGGGTGGGTAAGAATACCGCCGAGGGTTGCGCCAAGATAAGGGTTACCGCCGAATTCACGCGCGGCGGTAAACCCGATCAGGATTGGCAGGATAATAAAAGCGGCCGAACTACACATATCGAGGATCAGGTAGATGGCGTTGCCCGGATCAACCCAGCCGTAGGTTTTCACCATCCCCAGCAGTCCCATCAGCAGACCGGAGGCGACGATCGCCGGAATAATGGGCACAAAGATGTTCGACAGCAGGCGGGCGATCCGCTGGAACGGATTCAGTTTTTTCGCCGCCAGGTCTGCGGCTTCGGATTTGCTCGACTCGCTAATACCGGCCGCCTGAATAAAAGCGGCATACACTTTATTGACCACGCCGGTACCGAAGATGATTTGCATCTGGCCGGCGTTGCGAAAGCAGCCTTTTACCCCCTCAACTTTACCGATGGCCTGCTGGTCGGCGAGCGCGTCATCGACCAGTACCAGACGCAAGCGGGTGGCGCAGTGCGCGGCGCTGGCGATATTTTCTTTGCCGCCGAGCAGCGACAGCAGAGCGCGAGAAATCTGTTGAAAATCCATAGTACCCTCTACAAAGTCTGTCATCATCATGGGCTATTGGGGGCCTGGAATGCCCCTAATGGCCGCTTTGCTAATTTTGCTAAAACGTTTTAATTATTTTGCCTGCTTTCATCGTTAATACTGGCGGTTCACATCGGCCTGGTACGGTAAGGCGGTCATCGCGCCTTTGGCGGTGGTCGCCAGCGCGCCGCAGGTTTGCGCCAGCGCGACGATCGGCTCCAGCGCGGCGACATCTTCAGGGAAGCCGTGAGCGGCGAGACTGGCGAGTAGCCCGGCAACAAAGGCATCGCCGGCTCCGGTGGTATCAACGCTGACCACCGGACGGGCCGGGAAGTGAATATGCTGTTGCTGGAACAGCGCCTGCACCCCGGCTTTTCCTTGCGTGATTAACAGCAGTTTTGGCTGAAAGCGCTCGCGGAACCGCGCAATACCGCGGGCAATATCGTCGCTACCGCTGATCAAGGCCAACTCCTCTTCCGACAGTTTCACCACGTCAGCCAATGCCAGCGCCCGGTCGAGACAACGCCGTAACAGCTGGGGATCCTGCCACAGATCGCTGCGGATATTAGGGTCGAAGCTGACGCTGCCGCCGGTATGTTTAATCTTTTCCATCGCCGCGAAAGCGCTGCTCCGGCTGGGCTCGGCGCTGAGAGCGATAGAGCAGACGTGCAACCACTGGCCGGCCTCAAATGGCGGGAGATCGTCTGGTTGTAAAAAAAGATCGGCGCTTGGACGGACCATAAAGGTAAAGGTGCGTTCGCCGTGTTCATCCAGCGCTACCACGACGGTTGAGGTACGTTGTGCGGGATCTAAAGAAAGATGGCTGATATCCACCTTCTCCTGGCACAGCGTCTGACGCATAAAATGGCCAAAAGAGTCGTCGCCGACCCGACCAATAAACCCGCTATTGCCGCCAAGCCGCGCGACGCCGACCGCGACGTTAGCCGGTGCGCCGCCCGGGCACTGTAATAAACGACCATCGCCCTCAGGCAGCAGATCGACGACCGCATCCCCGAGTACCCATACTTTACTGGTCATACTGATATTCCTTTTAGCTAAACTTTGTTAAACCGGTTTAGCTAATTTAAACATAACCGAAAATCCAACGGAACGAGGAAGTGATGAAAATGCGAACGGCAACGATGAAATGTGATCCAGTCGAGATATTGCACCTTTCGTGCTAGCTATTTTTTCTTTACTACAGCTTTGCAAATGAACGTGTCATTTTTCCCTACCAATAATAGGGGGGGGGGGGGCCAGGACGATAGGAGCTTATTGCCGGAGAAAAAATCCTCATATACCTATTTATTAATATTCATTCGCCGTTGTTGGGTGGTTTAAAAATATATTCATGATGGTTTACGGGAGAGGGTGAGACCATTAATTACTTCTCATTTTTTATTATTTTAACGTGGTAATAAGCTCGTTTCGTTAAAGGAATGTTAGAAAAGAAACTCGGGAAAAAATACCCATTTTGGGTAATGCACCAGGCGGTAAATGTTATAAAAAATTTATCCGTATCTGGCGAAGTTGAGCCACAAACAGGCGCGGAAAATAGCGCCTGGCGTCACGACTGAGGGTAAGTTGCGCGCATCTTGTACAATTCGTTGAGCCGAAAAAACAGGCAGCCTCAGACTGTTGCTGTTCGATTTTTATACGTTTTCCGTAGGTGCTATCAGGGTATTAGATCTAATATCCTTGTATTACACCATGGTTATTTTTTATCGTAAAAACTAATGATTTACGTTGAATTTAACGCTCGTTCAGATTTTTATTCTTCAATTTTTATAATGTTATTTTTTTGTTCTAAATGTGCCAAATAAAACTAATTGCAATGGTTGATAACACTTTTTTTAAGGTAATTCATTTACTTGTGATCGTTAAATGATCGAATGTTGGTTATAAAGTGATCGAAATGAGGTGTTGTTACCGGTATTATTTTTTGTTTTTGTGATCAATGTCTCATTATATTCAAAATTTCCCCATACTTAATTGTGTGTGCTAATGATTCGGGAGTAGAGTTGCGCCGCCTTAAGAATATTCTTATAGAATTTCTAAAAATAGTTTCATGGCAATTCAACTCTCTCGAAGCAAATTCTTTACATCCTCCACTCCAGTTTGCACCTGTAACAAACTATTAACAGTGGGGTGAGTTTGACGATTAGCTGAATTTTTAGCTATCGCGAGTGAGCGTTTTAATTGCCGTCTTGGGGAAATAGCTGAGGTCACGGGCGATTAAGTATCACGCCCCGTGTATGTTTTCTAACATGGCTTATCGGGATAGGGATTATGGGTACCTCCGAATTACTTAAGCATATTTATGACTTCAACCTGTCGTATTTATTTTTAGCACAGCGGCTGATCAACGATGAAAAAGTATCCGCAATGTTTCGTCTGGGAATTGACGAAACCATGGTTGATACCCTGGCGCAACTGACGTTACCGCAGATGGTGAAACTGGCTGAAACTAATCAGCTGGTGTGCAATCTGCGCTTCAGCGACCATCAGACTATCGAGCAATTGACCAAAGAGTCGCGCGTTGATGACCTCCAGCAGATCCATACCGGTATCCTGCTTTCCAGTCACCTGCTGCAAGAGCTCCGCGCCAAAGAAGGCGCTGCAGCGAAGAAAAGTGTTTGATAATGGCTGAGAAAAGTATTGTTCAGGAAGCGAAGGATATTCAGCTCGCCATGGAGCTGATTTCCCTCGGCGCGCGTCTGCAGATGCTGGAGAGTGAAACTCAGCTTAGCCGCGGGCGCTTAATTAAACTTTACAAAGAGCTGCGCGGCAGCCCGCCGCCGAAAGGGATGCTGCCGTTCTCGACCGATTGGTTTATGACCTGGGAGCAGAATATTCATTCGTCGATGTTCTACAACGCCTATTTGTTCCTGCTGAAGAGCGGCAAATGCAGTGGAGTAGAAGCGGTGATCAAAGCCTATCGCCTGTACCTCGAACAGTGTCCGCAAGAAGCGGGCGAAGCGCCGCTACTGGCGTTGACCCGCGCCTGGACGCTGGTGCGCTTTGTTGATAGCGGTATGCTGCAGCTCTCTGCCTGCAACAACTGCGGCGGCTCATTTATCACCCACGCGCACCATCCGCAGCACGATTTTGTCTGCACATTATGCCAACCGCCTTCACGCGCCGTAAAAAGACGTAAACTTTCTTCGCAACTGGCCGATATAACCTCTCAACTGCTGGACGAGCAGGCTAAACGCGTCATGTAAGTCGCCGTTCCGACGACTTACGGCAATCCATTTCGACGTGTAATACGCAGGGGCGGCATGCCGCCCCCCATTCCCCGCCTGGTTTACGCCAGGGCGCGTTTGCCTCGCCCGCCATCCACATTGTTAATTTGAGGTATGCGTGTGCTAGTGATATTGGGTTATCTCGTGGTCCTGGGAGCGGTATTTGGCGGCTATTTACTGGTGGGCGGCCACCTTGGCGCGCTGTACCAGCCGGCGGAATTCCTGATTATCGGCGGCGCCGGCATCGGCGCGTTTATCGTCGGCAACAACGGAAAGGCCATCAAATCCACGCTGCGGGCCTTGCCCAAAATGGTACGTCGCTCCAAATACAGCAAGGCGCTGTATATGGATCTGATGGCGTTGCTGTTCCTGCTGCTCGCAAAATCCCGTCAACAGGGGATGCTGTCGCTTGAGTTCGATATCGACAATCCTCAGGAAAGTGAAATTTTCGCTAATTATCCGCGCATCCTTGCCGATAACCATCTGGTGGAGTTCATAACCGATTATTTACGCCTGATGGTGAGCGGCAACATGAATGCTTTTGAAATTGAAGCGCTGATGGACGAAGAGATCGAAACCTTCGAACAGGAGAGCGAAGTGCCCGCCGGCAGCCTGGCGATGGTCGGCGACTCTCTGCCGGCATTTGGTATTGTCGCGGCGGTAATGGGGGTGGTGCACGCGCTGGCCTCGGCGGACCGTCCGGCGGCAGAGCTCGGGGCGCTCATCGCCAACGCGATGGTGGGGACTTTCCTCGGCATTCTGCTGGCCTATGGATTTATCTCGCCACTATCCACGCTGCTGCGGCAAAAAAGCGCCGAGACCGTCAAGATGATGCAGTGCATCAAGGTGACGTTGCTCTCCAGCCTCAACGGCTACGCGCCGCAAATCGCCGTCGAATTTGGCCGCAAAACGCTGTATACCACCGAGCGCCCGTCGTTTGTCGAGCTTGAAGAACACGTACGCCAGGTGAAAGCGCCCGCCGCGCAGGCGACGGAAAGTGAAGAAGCATGAAGCATAATCACCCGGTGGTTCTGGTCAGAAAGCGCAAATCGCACCAGCCCGCCCATCACGGCGGTTCGTGGAAGATTGCCTATGCCGATTTTATGACGGCGATGATGGCCTTCTTCCTTGTGATGTGGCTGCTGGCGATCGCCAGCCCGCAGGAGCTGACGCAAATAGCCGAATATTTCCGTACGCCGCTGAAAGTCGCCCTCACCAGCGGCGATAAAAGCAGCTCGGAAAGCAGCCCGATCCCCGGCGGCGGCGAAGACCCAACCCGTGAAGTCGGGCTGGTTAGCAAACAGATCAATACCGCGGATAAACGTGCCGAAGAGCTACGGCTTAACAAACTGCGTGACAAGCTCGATCAGTTGATTGAGTCAGACCCGCGCCTGAAGGCGCTACGTCCGCATCTGCTGATCAACATGATGGACGAAGGACTGCGCATTCAGATTATCGATAGCCAGAATCGGCCGATGTTTAAAACCGGTAGCGCTCAGGTTGAAAGCTATATGCGCGATATCCTGCGAGCGATTGCGCCAATCCTCAATGATTTGCCGAACAAGATCAGCCTCGCCGGGCATACCGATGACATCCCCTACGCCAGCGGCGAACGCGGTTACAGCAACTGGGAACTGTCGGCGGATCGCGCCAACGCCTCGCGCCGTGAGCTGATCGCCGGCGGCCTGGCGGAAGGGAAGGTGCTGCGGGTGGTTGGTATGGCGGCGACCATGAGCCTGAAACAGCACGGCGCTGATGATGCCATCAACCGCCGCATTACCGTACTGGTGCTTAACAAAGAGACCCAGCAGAGCATTGAGCATGAAAATGGCGAAAGCAATGCGCTGGAGATTAGCCAGCCGGATGCGCTGCCAAAGCTGGTCGCGCCCGCGTCGGTTAACCGCGATTCACACCCAGAGGTGACCCCATGAGCATGGATATTAGCGCTTTTTATCAGACTTTTTTTGATGAAGCAGACGAGCTGCTGGCAGACATGGAGCAACACCTGCTGGAGCTGGATCCGCAGGCCCCCGATATCGAACCGCTAAACGCTATTTTTCGCGCGGCGCACTCGATCAAAGGCGGCGCGGCGACGTTTGGCTTTTCCGTATTGCAGGAAACCACCCATCTGCTGGAGAACCTGCTCGACGGCGCCCGGCGCGAGGAGATGCGCTTGAGCACCGAAATTATCAATCTGTTTCTGGAAACCAAAGATATTATGCAGGAGCAACTGGACGCCTATAAAACCTCGCAGCAGCCTGACGCTGAGAGCTTTGACTATATCTGCCAGGCGCTGCGGCAGCTGGCGCTGGAAGCGCAGCAGCAGGACGCGCCTGCCGCTGCGCCCGTCGTGGCCCAGCCTGCGCCGACGGCCATCGCCGGCGGTATGCGCGTGAGCTTAACCGGGCTTAAAGCCAATGAAATTCCGCTGATGCTGGAAGAGCTTGGCAACCTCGGCGAGGTTCAGGATCCGCAGCAAACTGACAATAGCCTTGAGGTGACCCTGCTGACCACCGCCAGCGAAGAAGATATTTGCGCGGTGCTCTGTTTCGTTCTTGAGCCGGAACAGATCAGCTTTACCACGCCGCCAACCACTGCCGCTAAACCATTGCCATCGGCCGAAGTTGTGCCGCCGCCTGTCGCCCAGCCGCAACCTGCTGCCGTCGAGCCGCCCAAAGCGCCGAGAGCGAAGGCCAGCGAATCGACCAGTATTCGCGTGGCGGTAGAGAAAGTTGACCAGCTGATTAACCTCGTCGGCGAACTAGTGATCACCCAGTCCATGCTGGCGCAGCGCTCAGGTAACCTGGATCCGGTGACGCATGGCGATCTGCTCAACAGCATGAGCCAGCTGGAACGTAACGCTCGCGACCTGCAGGAATCGGTGATGTCGATTCGCATGATGCCGATGGAATATGTATTCAGCCGCTACCCGCGGCTGGTGCGCGACCTGGCCGGCAAGCTCAATAAGCAGGTGGAACTGACGCTGCAGGGCAGCTCCACCGAACTTGATAAGAGCCTGATCGAGCGCATTATCGACCCGTTAACCCACCTGGTGCGCAATAGCCTCGACCACGGTATTGAAGATCCGCAAACCCGTCTGGCGGCAGGTAAGTCTGAGGTGGGCAATCTGATTCTTTCCGCTGAACATCAGGGCGGCAATATCTGCATCGAAGTGATCGATGACGGCGCCGGGCTCAATCGCGAAAAAATTCTCGCCAAAGCGGCGGCGCAGGGGCTGGCGGTCAGCGACAGCATGAGTGATGAAGAGGTCGGAATGCTTATTTTCGCGCCGGGCTTTTCGACCGCGGAACAGGTGACCGACGTCTCTGGCCGCGGCGTCGGCATGGACGTCGTGAAACGGAATATCCAGGAGATGGGCGGTCACGTGGAAATCCATTCCCGCGCGGGCAAAGGGACCTCGATTCGTATTTTGCTGCCGCTGACGCTCGCCATCCTTGACGGCATGTCGGTCAAGGTCAATGAAGAGGTCTTTATTCTGCCGCTCAATGCGGTGATGGAATCGCTGCAGCCGCAGGCCGAAGACCTGCATCCGATGGCCGGCGGCGAGCGGATGCTGCAGGTTCGCGGCGAGTATCTACCGCTGGTGGAGCTCTACCGGGTGTTTGATGTCGCCGGGGCGAAAACCGAGGCCACCCAGGGCATCGTGGTGATTCTGCAAAGCGCCGGCCGCCGCTATGCGCTGCTGGTGGATCAGCTGATCGGCCAGCACCAGGTGGTGGTGAAAAACCTGGAAAGCAATTACCGCAAAGTGCCGGGAATTTCCGCGGCGACGATCCTCGGCGACGGCAGCGTGGCGCTGATCGTCGACGTGTCGGCGCTGCAAATGCTCAATCGGGAAAAGCTGCTGAGCGCAGCGGCCGCATAACGACTCATCTCATCAAATTAACAGGTGCAGACCATGGCAGGATTAGCAACCGTCAGCAAATTGGCTGGCGAAACGGTAGGTCAGGAGTTTTTAATCTTTACCCTCGGCAATGAAGAATACGGCATCGATATTCTGAAAGTGCAGGAGATCCGCGGCTATGACCAGGTGACGCGTATCGCCAACACCCCGGATTTCATCAAAGGCGTCACCAATCTGCGCGGGGTGATCGTGCCGATTATCGACCTGCGGGTAAAATTCGCCCAGCAGGGCGTCTCTTATGATGAAAACACGGTGGTTATCGTGCTTAACTTCGGCCAGCGGGTGGTGGGGATTGTGGTCGACGGCGTCTCTGACGTGTTGTCTCTCACCGCCGAACAGATCCGCCCGGCGCCGGAATTCGCGGTAACGCTGGCGACCGAGTATCTCACCGGTCTTGGCGCGCTCGGCGAGCGTATGTTGATTCTCGTCGATATCGAAAAGCTGCTCAGCAGCGAAGAGATGGCGCTGGTCGATAACGTCGCCAAAAGCCACTAAGCAAAGGGGCGCGCCCGGTCGCGCCCGGTAAAAATAGTCCCCGCCTGGCATAAAGTTCCCCTCTCGTACGCCGATAACCCTTTCAGTCACATACGTAAAGCCTGGCCGTTCAGGCTTCCAGGAAGGGGAAACATGTTTAATCGTATTAAGGTCGTCACCAGTCTCTTATTAGTGCTGGTGCTATTTGGCGCATTGCAGCTGATTTCAGGCGGTCTGTTTTTTTCGTCGCTGAAAAGCGATAAAGAGAACTTTACCGTCCTGCAAACCATCCGTCAGCAGCAGTTGCTGCTGAGTGAAAGTCGGGTCGATCTGCTGCAGGCGCGTAACTCCCTGAACCGCGCAGGGATCCGCTACATGATGGATACCAACAAAATCGGCAGCGGCGCGACTATCGACGAGCTGCTGGCGAAAGCGAAAGAAGAGCTGGCGCGCGCCGAACGCAACTACACCGCCTATGAAAAAATCCCGCAGGACCCGCGTCAGGATCCTCAGGCGACGGAAAAGCTTAAACAGCAGTATGGCATCCTGTACGGCGCGCTGTCGGAGCTGATCCAGCTGCTGGGCGAGGGTAAAATCAACGCCTTCTTCGACCAGCCGACGCAAAAATACCAGGACGATTTCGAGCAGACCTATAACGCCTATCTGCAGCAAAACGGCAAGCTGTATCAAATCGCCGTTGACGCTAGCAACAGCTCTTATAGCTCGGCGATCTGGACCTTAATTGTGGTCATCATCGTGGTGCTGGCGGCGATCGTCGGCGTGTGGATGGGCATCCACCATATCCTGGTGCGCCCGCTGAACCGCATGATTGAACACATCAAACGGATCGCGTCCGGCGACCTGACCCAGCCTATTCCGGTGACCAGCCGTAATGAAATCGGCGTGCTGGCCGCCAGCCTCAAGCACATGCAGAACGAGCTTATCGAAACGGTAAGCGGCGTGCGTCAGGGGGCGGATGCCATCTATAGCGGCGCATCGGAAATCGCTGCCGGGAACAACGATCTCTCTTCGCGCACCGAACAGCAGGCGGCATCGCTGGAAGAGACCGCCGCCAGTATGGAACAGCTGACAGCGACGGTGAAACAGAACGCCGAAAACGCGCGTCAGGCCAGCCAGCTGGCGCTGAGCGCCTCCGAAACCGCGCAGAAGGGCGGCAAAGTGGTGGCCAACGTGGTGGAAACCATGCACGACATCGCCAGCAGCTCGCAGAAAATTGCCGATATCACCGGCGTTATCGATGGTATCGCCTTCCAGACTAACATCCTGGCGCTTAACGCCGCGGTAGAAGCGGCGCGGGCGGGTGAACAAGGTCGCGGCTTCGCGGTTGTGGCGGGTGAAGTCCGCAACCTGGCGCAGCGCAGCGCCCAGGCGGCCAAAGAGATCAAAGCGCTGATCGAGGACTCGGTCAACCGTGTGGATATGGGCTCGGTACTGGTGGAAAGCGCCGGCGACACCATGGGCGATATCGTCAATGCGGTCACCCGCGTGACCGACATCATGGGCGAAATCGCCTCTGCTTCCGATGAACAGAGCCGCGGTATCGACCAGGTCGGCCAGGCGGTAGCGGAAATGGATCGCGTCACCCAGCAGAACGCCTCGCTGGTGGAGGAGTCGGCCTCGGCCGCCGCCGCGCTGGAAGAGCAGGCCAGCCTGCTGACGCAGTCGGTTGCCGTCTTCCGCCTGAAGTCGGAAGGGCAGGAAGAGTATAAAGCGCCGGTCAGCAATAAAACCGCGCCTGCCGCCATCGCTACGCATAAAAAAACCAGCGCCAGCGACTACCAGGATAACTGGGAGACGTTCTAACGGGTACCGGCCGCCGCATCCCTACACGCGGCGGCCTCTCTTGCGTTGTAAGCCGGCCGAGACCGGCTACCAAGGAGATTGCTATGTTTAACCGAATCCGTATCTCTACCAGTCTTTTCCTGCTGCTGATCTCCTTTTGCATCATGCAACTGATCAGCACCGGGCTCTCTTACGTCGCGCTACGCGCCGACAACCACAATCTTGAACGTATTACCGTCAGTAGCCAGCAGCGCGATGCGCTTAGCCTGAGCTGGGTATCGCTGCTACAGGCGCGAAATACCCTTAACCGCGCCGGTACCCGCGCGGCGCTGAAGGTGCCGCAGGAGCAGGTGGATGCGCTGATGGGCGGCGCCCGCAGCTCGCTGCAAAAAGCCGATCTCTATTTTAACCAGTTCCTCGACACGCCTCGCGCGGATGAGCAGGAACAGCAGTTGGCCGATGCCACGCGCGATAGCTACGAGAATCTACGCGGCGCGCTGCGCGAACTGATCGTGTTCCTCGAAAATCGCAACCTGCAGGCCTTTATGGACCAGCCGACGCAGAAAATACAGGACCGCTTTGAGGCCGACTTTGTGCAATATCTGCAGCTGGCGAAGGCGACGACCGATGAAGCCAGCGCCTCCAGCCAGCAGGCCTACGGCTGGTCAATCTGGTTGGTTGCCGGGGCGGTGCTGATGCTCTTGGTAGTCACCCTCAGCGCGATGTGGTGGCTGCGAACCATGCTGGTGCAGCCGCTGAATATTATTCGCGGCCATTTCGAACGTATCGCCAGCGGCGATCTTTCCGCACCGATTGAGGTCTATGGGCGTAACGAAATCAGCCAGCTATTTGCCAGCCTGCAGCGCATGCAACAGTCGCTGATTGGTACCGTCGGCGCGGTGCGCGACGGCGCGGAGTCGATTCTTATCGGCCTGCAGGAGATTTCAGAAGGCAACAACGATCTCTCCTCGCGCACCGAACAGCAGGCGGCTTCGCTGGAAGAGACCGCCGCCAGTATGGAGCAGCTAACGGCGACGGTGAAACAGAATGCCGATAACGCCCGCCAGGCATCGCAGCTGGCGCGTGATGCCTCCTCCACCGCCGCCAAAGGCGGCGAGCTGGCGGATGACGTGGTCACCACGATGCACGACATCGCCAACAGTTCGCAAAAAATCGGCGCCATTACCAGCGTCATCGACGGCATCGCCTTCCAGACCAATATTCTGGCGCTTAACGCGGCGGTGGAGGCGGCGCGCGCCGGTGAACAGGGGCGCGGCTTTGCGGTGGTGGCCGGTGAAGTACGCAACCTGGCCAGCCGCAGCGCCCAGGCGGCAAAAGAAATTAAGCTACTGATCGATGAATCCGTCAGCCGCGTCAAACACGGCTCGGTGCTGGTGGAAAATTCCGGCGCCACCATGCAGGACATCGTGCGCTCGGTAACCCGGGTGACCGACATCATGGGCGAAATCGCCTCCGCCTCCGATGAGCAGAGCCGCGGCATTGAGCAGGTGACGCAGGCGGTTACCCAGATGGATCAGGTCACGCAACAGAACGCCGCCCTGGTGGTGGAATCGGCTTCCGCCGCCGCTGCGCTGGAAGAGCAGGCTATTACTCTCGCCGATGCAGTGGCGGTATTCCGTCTGGCGGACGACAACTTCGTCGCGCCGGAAACCTCATCCACGGTAAAGGAGACCCTGGATTGTCAAACCGCATAAACCGCTCGTATTTTGCCGGTGAGTCGGCATGAAGCAGACGACATCAACCGCGGCGCGTGAAAGCGGATCGGCGCTGGCGCAGATGGCTCAGCGTCTGCCGCTCTCCGACGCGCATTTTCGCCGCATCAGCCAACTTATCTATCAGCGTGCCGGGATCGTGCTGGCGGCGCATAAGCGCGAGATGGTGTACAACCGGCTGGTGCGCCGTTTGCGTCTGCTGGGCATTCATGATTTCGGCGACTACCTGGCGCTACTGGAAAGCGACCCGCACAGCGCCGAGTGGCAGGCGTTTATCAATGCGCTGACCACCAACCTGACCGCCTTTTTTCGCGAGGCGCACCACTTTCCGATTCTGGCGGAGCATGCGCGCTCGCGTCCCGGGAACTATAGCGTGTGGAGCACCGCCGCCTCGACCGGCGAAGAACCTTATTCCATCGCCATTACGCTCGGTGATGCGCTCGGGGAACGTGCGGGCAGTTGCCAGGTCTGGGCCAGCGATATTGACACCCAGGTGCTGGAGAAAGCGGAAGCGGGGATTTATCGCCATGAAGATCTGCGCACTCTGACGCCAATCCAGATGCAGCGTTATTTTCTGCGCGGCACCGGGCCGCATCAGGGGCTGGTGCGCGTGCGTCAGGAGCTGGCGGCGCGGGTCAACTTCCAGCCGCTGAATCTGCTGGCGGCGGAGTGGGCGCTGCCGGGGGCGTTCGACGCGATTTTTTGCCGCAACGTGATGATCTATTTCGATAAACCGACGCAGGAGCGCATCCTGCGCCGCTTTGTCCCCTTGCTTAAACCGGGGGGGCTGCTGTTTGCCGGTCACTCCGAGAATTTCAGCCAGATCAGCCGGGATTTCTACCTGCGTGGACAGACCGTGTATGGGCTGACCAAGGAGAAGTGATGAGTAAAATCAGAGTGTTATGTGTTGATGATTCGGCCCTGATGCGCCAGTTGATGACCGAGATCGTCAATGGCCACGCCGATATGGAGATGGTGGCGGTGGCCCCGGACCCGCTGGTCGCACGGGATCTGATCAAAAAATTTAACCCACAGGTGCTGACGCTGGACGTCGAAATGCCGCGCATGGACGGCCTCGATTTCCTCGAAAAGCTGATGCGCCTGCGGCCGATGCCGGTGGTGATGGTTTCATCGCTGACCGGTAAAGGTTCGGAAATTACCCTGCGCGCGCTGGAGCTGGGGGCGGTGGATTTCGTCACCAAACCGCAGCTCGGGATCCGCGAAGGCATGCTGGCTTACAGCGAACTGATAGGCGAAAAGATCCGTACCGCCGCACGGGCGCGGCTGCCGCAGCGGGCCAATGACCAGCCGCCGGCCATTTTAAGCCACGGACCGCTGCTGAGCAGCGAGAAGCTGATCGCCATTGGCGCTTCCACCGGCGGCACCGAAGCGATTCGTCAGGTGCTACAACCGTTGCCGGCCACCAGTCCGGCGCTGCTGATCACCCAGCATATGCCGCCGGGATTTACCCGCTCGTTTGCCGAACGGTTGAATAAGCTGTGCCAGATCACGGTGAAAGAGGCGGAAGAGGGCGAACGCGTGCTCCCGGGACACGCCTATATTGCGCCAGGGGATCGCCATCTGGAGCTGGCGCGTAGTGGCGCTAACTATCAGGTCAAGTTGCACGACGGCCCGGCGGTAAATCGCCATCGTCCCTCGGTGGATGTGCTGTTTCGCTCGGTGGCCCGCCACGCCGGGCGCAATGCGGTGGGGGTGATCCTCACCGGCATGGGCAACGACGGCGCTCAGGGAATGCTGGAGATGCATCGCGCCGGGGCCTATACCCTGGCGCAGAGTGAGGTGAGCTGCGTGGTGTTCGGCATGCCGCGCGAGGCCATCGCCAGCGGTGGGGTCAACGAAGTGGTTGAACTGGAGCGCATGAGCCAACGCATGCTGGCGCAGATCGCCGGCGGCCAGGCGCTGCGAATTTAAATTCACGCCGCCGGGAAGTCCCGGCGGCGTGGTGTGAAGTGAGTTAAAAATGACACTGTTCAGGGGTAGTAATGGCAGATAAGAATCTCCGTTTTCTGGTCGTCGACGACTTTTCCACCATGCGTCGTATCATCAGAAATTTGCTTAAAGAGCTCGGCTTCAACAACGTCGAAGAGGCGGAAGATGGCGCGGACGCGCTAAATAAGCTGCGGGCCAGCAGCTTTGATTTCGTGGTCTCCGACTGGAACATGCCTAACGTTGACGGCCTGGAGCTGCTGCAGACCATTCGTGCCGATGCCGCGCTGGCGGCGATGCCGGTATTGATGGTGACGGCGGAAGCGAAAAAAGAAAATATTATTGCCGCCGCGCAGGCAGGCGCCAGCGGTTATGTGGTGAAACCTTTTACGGCGGCGACGCTGGAAGAAAAGCTCAACAAGATTTTTGAAAAATTGGGCATGTAAGGAGAGGGCGATGAGAGAGATTCCAATGCCTGCCAGCGATGCAGCGACCGCGGGAGAGATAATCTCCCGTATCGGCCAGCTCACCCGTATGCTGCGCGACAGCATGCGCGAGCTGGGGCTCGATCAGGCGATTGCCCAGGCGGCCGAGGCGATCCCGGATGCCCGCGACCGTCTTGATTACGTTGTCACCATGACGGCGCAGGCGGCGGAACGGGCGTTGAGCTGCGTGGAGGCGGCGCAGCCGCGCCAGGCCGAGCTGGAGTCCGGCGCCAGCGCGCTAAAATCGCGCTGGGATGAGTGGTTCGCTAACCCGATCGAACTGGACGACGCGCGCGCGCTGGTGACCGACACCCGTGAGTATCTGGATCAGGTGCCGGGCCATACTTCCTTTACCAACGCCCAACTGATGGAAATCATGATGGCGCAAGATTTCCAGGACCTGACCGGTCAGGTTATCAAGCGCATGATGGACGTGGTGCAGGAAATTGAAAAGCAGCTGCTGATGGTGCTGATGGAAAACATGCCGGAACCGCCGGTGAAAGAGAAACGGGCCAACGATAGCCTGCTCAACGGCCCGCAGCTTGACCAGAATGGCGTCGGCGTCATCGCCAACCAGGCGCAGGTTGACGATCTGCTCGATAGTCTCGGTTTCTGACCAGGCGGGGCGCAGTCGCTGCGCCCCTGCCGCTTTTCCCTCATCCATGAAATAACCCCTCTTTTTCGCCGTTGTTCCGCCAATGACTTCGCCATTTTTTTGGCATGCTGACCGCCATTCTTTACCCTCCCGACACAGGAACTGCAGGCTTGGCGGAAGACAGCGATCTGGAAAAAAGCGAGGCCCCCACCGCCCACCGGTTGGAGAAGGCGCGTGAAGAGGGCCAGATCCCACGCTCGCGCGAGCTGACCTCGGTGCTGATGCTGGTGGCCGGGCTCGCCATTATCCTGATGTCCGGCAGCAATATCACTCGCCAACTGGCGGAGATGCTGACGCAGGGCCTGCACTTTGACCACGGGATGGTCAGCAATGACAAACAAATGCTGCGCCAGCTGGGAATGCTGCTGCGTCAGGCGGTGCTGGCATTGCTGCCGGTAATGGCCGGGCTGGTGCTGGTGGCGCTGGCCGCGCCGATGCTGCTTGGCGGCATTTTATTCAGCACCAAGTTGCTCAAATTCGATCTTAAACGGCTGAATCCGCTTTCCGGTCTGAAACGCATGTTCTCCACTCAGGTACTGGCGGAGCTGTTAAAAGGGATCCTCAAAGCCACGCTGGTCGGTTGGGTAACCGGGCTGTACCTGTGGCACAACTGGGCGGCGATGCTGCATTTGATGACCCAACAGCCGCTCGACGCGTTGGCCAATGCGCTGCAGATGATCCTCTATTGCGGATTTCTGGTGGTGCTCGGATTGACGCCGATGGTGGCGTTTGACGTTTTTTATCAGCTGTGGAGCCACTTCAAAAAGCTGAAGATGACCAAACAGGATATCCGCGACGAATTCAAAGATCAGGAAGGCGACCCGCATGTTAAAGGGCGGATCCGTCAACAGCAGCGGGCGATTGCCCAGCGGCGGATGATGGCCGATGTGCCGAAAGCGGACGTGATAGTCACTAACCCCACCCACTATGCCGTCGCCCTACAGTACAACGATAAAAAAATGAGCGCGCCGAAGGTGCTGGCTAAAGGGGCGGGGGAGATTGCGCTGCGCATTCGTGAACTGGGAGCGCAACACCGTATTCCGATGCTCGAAGCGCCGCCGCTGGCCCGCGCGCTCTATCGCCATAGCGAGATTGGCCAGCATATTCCCGCCACCCTCTATGCCGCGGTCGCCGAAGTGCTGGCCTGGGTTTATCAGCTGCGCCGCTGGCGGCGCGAGGGCGGCCTGATCCCGAAAAAACCTCAACGTTTACCGGTGCCGGAAGCACTGGATTTTGCAAAAGAGAGTGACTCTGATGGCTAATTTGGCCTCCCTGCTGCGTTTGCCGGGGAATGTTAAAGATACGCAATGGCAGGTTCTGGCCGGCCCGATCCTGATCCTGCTGATTTTGTCGATGATGGTGCTGCCGCTGCCGGCGTTTATCCTCGACCTGCTTTTCACCTTCAACATCGCGTTGTCGATCATGGTGCTGCTGGTGGCGATGTTTACCCAGCGCACGCTGGACTTCGCCGCGTTTCCGACCATTCTGCTGTTCTCGACGCTGCTGCGCCTGTCGCTCAACGTCGCCTCGACGCGCATCATTTTGATGGAAGGGCACACCGGGGCCGCCGCCGCGGGGCGGGTCGTGGAGGCCTTTGGTCACTTCCTGGTCGGCGGTAATTTCGCCATTGGTATCGTGGTGTTTATCATCCTCGTGCTGATCAACTTCATGGTTATCACCAAAGGCGCCGGGCGTATCGCCGAAGTGGGGGCGCGTTTCGTACTCGACGGCATGCCGGGTAAGCAAATGGCGATCGATGCCGACATGAACGCCGGGCTTATCGGTGAAGAAGAGGCGAAAAAACGCCGCGCGGAAGTCACGCAGGAAGCCGATTTCTACGGCTCGATGGACGGCGCCAGCAAGTTTGTTCGCGGCGATGCCATCGCCGGGCTAATGATTATGGTGATTAACGTGGTAGGCGGACTGCTGGTCGGCGTGGTGCAGCACGGTATGGAGCTGGGGGCGGCGGCGGAAAGCTACACCTTGCTGACCATCGGCGACGGGCTGGTGGCGCAAATCCCGGCGCTGGTGATCTCTACCGCCGCCGGGGTCATCGTTACCCGGGTGGCGACCGATCAGGATGTCGGCGAACAGATGGTCGGCCAGCTATTCAATAACCCGAAGGTCATGCTGCTGTGTGCCGCGGTACTTGGGCTGCTGGGGCTGGTGCCGGGGATGCCGAACCTGGTTTTCCTGCTGTTTACCGCCGCGCTGCTCGGGCTGGCCTGGTGGCTGCGCGGGCGCGAAAAACAGGCGCCAAAAGCCGCCGACGAACCCATCGTGCAGGAGAATACCCAGGCCGCGGAAGCCAGTTGGGCGGACGTACAGTTGGAAGATCCGCTGGGCATGGAAGTGGGTTACCGGCTGATCCCGATGGTCGATTTTCAGCAAAATGGCGAGCTGTTGGGGCGTATCCGCGGGATCCGCAAGAAATTCGCCCAGGAGATGGGCTATCTGCCGCCGGTGGTGCATATCCGCGATAACCTCGAACTGGCGCCCGCCCGCTACCGCATTCTGATGAAAGGCGTGGAAATCGGCAGCGGCGAAGCGCAGCCTGGGCGCTGGCTAGCGATCAACCCCGGCAACGCTATCGGCGAGCTGGCGGGGGATAAAACTATCGATCCGGCCTTCGGTCTGGAGGCGGTATGGATTGATAGCGCGTTGCGCGAGCAGGCGCAAATTCAGGGCTATACGGTGGTGGAGGCCAGTACGGTGGTGGCGACCCATCTCAACCATCTCATCGGCCAGTTCGCCAGCGAACTGTTTGGCCGCCAGGAGACGCAGCAACTGCTCGATCGCGTGTCGCAGGAGATGCCGAAGCTGACCGAAGATTTCGTACCGGGCGTGGTGTCGCTGACCACGTTGCATAAGGTGTTGCAGAATCTGCTGGCCGAGCGGGTATCGATCCGCGATATGCGTACCATTATCGAGACGCTGGCGGAACATGCGCCAACGCAAAGCGATCCTTACGAGCTGACCACCGTCGTGCGCGTGGCGCTGGGGCGGGCGATTGCCCAGCAGTGGTTCCCTGGCAATGGCGAAATTCAGGTTATCGGCCTGGATACCCAACTGGAACGACTGCTGCTGCAGGCGCTGCAGGGCGGCGGCGGTCTCGAACCGGGGCTTGCCGACCGCCTGCTGGAGCAGGCGCGGCAGGCGCTGCAGCGCCAGGAGATGCTCAGCGCGCCGCCGGTGCTGCTGGTTAACCACGCGCTGCGCCCGCTACTGGCGCGCTTCCTGCGCCGTAGCCTGCCGCAGATGGCGGTGCTTTCCAACCTGGAGATCAACGACGATCGCCAGATTCGCATGACCTCAACCATTGGAGCGGCCTGATGACGCGCTATCTTCCTTTATTGTGCCTTTTATTGCCGGTTACCGCCGGCGCGGCATCGGGCTCATGGATTGCCGAAGGGCCCGGCGTCACCCTTGAACAGGGCGGGATGAGTGATTCTTCCGCCGCGCTGCTGCCGCCCAATACGCTGCCTGGCGGCAATGCGCGCATCGAGACCGTTAGCTGGCGCTATCGTCTGCTGTCAGCGGAGCCGGCGGGGCTGCAGGTGCATTTATGTAGCCTGAATCGCTGTATTCCACTGACCAGCGCCAGCGGCACCAGCCACGCGTTGGCAGGCGAGGCGGCAGATGGGCCGCTGCGTTTTGTCTATTCCGTACAGACCCGCGGGCCGTTAAACCCGCCGCTGCGGGCGATTGCCAATCAGGTTATCGTTAATTATCAGTAGTCGCAGGGGAAAGTTTTGTATTAATACAGACCGTAGGCCGGATAAGGCGCAGCCGCCATCCGGCGCGAAAATGGCTCGTTACCCGCGGTTATTGCCCGGCGGCGCTGCGCTTGCGCGGGCCTACAGATCACATGCCGGCGTAGGTCAGGTAAGCGTAGCGCCACCTGACAAAAAACGGCGCTACGGATAACCGTCGCCATGGGGGAAATACAGAGAAAGGGTGTCAGACGCCGATTTTACGGCCCAGCAGACTGGCGGCGCGCGACTGACCGTCCGGCCCGTACAGCGATTTATTATTCTTGCTAAGAATTGCCAGCGCCTGCTGGTTATGGGCGATCTGTTGATTGAGCAACAGGCCGTTATGCTGATTCTTTTCACGCAGGCTCTGGCTTAACTGCTGGATCTGCCGCCAGCGTTCGCTGAAGCTTTCATGGCCCTGGTAAGGCGCGCGTAGCGCAAGGTTGGCTTCCAGCGCCGGGCGCTGTTGTTCAAGCCAGGCCACCGTCGCCAGCAGTTGACTCTTGCTATCGGTGACGCGCTGTAGCGCCACGCCGGGCAGTTCATCCGCACACAGCAATTGTTGCTCTTGCGCCAGCACGTCATCCAGCGCCCGCAGGGTTTCCGCCAGTTTATCCAGCAGAGTGCGTAATCTGTCCATCATCAGGCCTTATCTGTTTTGCTACCGGCAAGGCGCTGGATATCGTTGTGCGCATCCTGCAGCAGGGCGTCGGCGATTTTGCCCGCGTCCATTTTCAGCTCGCCGCTACGAATCGCCTGTTTGATAGCCTCGACCCGGTTCATATCAATATCCTGGGTGCCCGGCTGCATCAGCCGCGCCTGCGCATCGCTCAGTTTCACTTTGGTGGCGCTAACGGCGGTTTCCGCCGCGGTGGCCTTGCGCGGCTGAAGCGGGTTGTCGGCCGGGGTTTCACGCGGCTGCACCGTGGAAACCGGCTGTAACCGCTGGGTGCGATCGATACTCATGGTCCATCTCCAAAATGGGTTTCTAATGGGGTTATCGGCAGGGGCTGGCAAACCTTTACTTTTTTATAACGTAATACGGATGGATCCATCCTCCCCGGCGATACCGCTGACGATTTTGCCGGAAACCATGCGCACGCGCACGCTATCTTCGGCTGCCGCGTTATTCATCGCCTTACCGGCACCGCTGATGCTAAAGCCGTCCCCCTCGGCCATGACCTGCACTGGCTGACCGGCTTTGATCACCCACGCGCGACGCAACATAGAGAGCGTCAGCGGTTGGCCTGGGCTGATATTCCGCAGCGTCACCGCGCCCAGCGCTTTTTTGCTGTCGGTCAGCGTACGCGGCGGCAGGGTATCGAGCCTGCCTGATTTTAGCACCACATCCGCCGGGGTCAGCGGCGTTCCGCCGCTAATACCGCGCGCCGCCGCCAGATAACGGCCAAATACCTGCACTTGGGTCTGAATAAACCGCCGCTCCTGCCCGCAGCGGGCGGAGACGCTGATATTGCCGCCGATTCGCGCATTGGGCGGCAGCGACAGCTGCGGTAATTCACACGGCGGCCACTGAGCGGGCGGCGTGCGCACCAGCACTTTCACCTGCACGGCATTATCGTTGAATTTGCTTTTAATGAAGCTTTCGATTTGCGTCGCCAGCGTGTCGGCGCGGGCGCTCAGGCTGCACAGCAGGCCGACCAGCAGGATTTTACTTTTCATCGCGTTCCCCTCACGCCACCCGGAAAGGGGTTAAGTGTAACGACTGCCCCGAGGGACTAAACAGATAAATAGCGGCCCATTTTGCCCCTATTCCCGCGATAGGTTGGCGCAGGGGGCGTTTATGCTGTCGGCTCCAAATTCTAACCTTGCGGAGGGAGCATGCTCGACAAACTGGACGCTGCTCTGCGTTTTGGCCAGGAGGCGCTGAACCTGCGCGCCCAGCGCCAGGAAATACTGGCCGCCAATATCGCCAACGCAGACACGCCGGGCTATCAGGCGCGGGATATCGATTTCGCCAGCCAACTGAATAAAGTCCTGCAACAGGGGCGGGTAAACGGCAACGGCATGGCGCTGAACCTGACGGCGGCGCGTCATATTCCGGCGCAGACCATGCAGCCGCCGGAGCTGGATCTGCTGTTCCGGGTGCCGGACCAGCCGTCGATGGACGGCAACACGGTGGACATGGATCGTGAACGCACCAACTTCGCTGACAACAGCCTGAAATATCAGACCGACCTGACGCTGCTCAACGGTCAGATCAAAGGGATGATGTCGGTGCTGCAACAAGGATAAGGCCAATGTCTTTACTCAATATTTTTGATATCTCCGGCTCGGCGCTCTCGGCCCAGTCACAGCGGATGAATGTCAGCGCCAGCAATATGGCCAACGCCGATAGCGTCACCGGCCCGGATGGCGAACCCTATCGCGCGAAGCAGCTGGTGTTCGAAGTGGCCGCGGCACCAGGGCAGCAGACAGGCGGCGTGCGCGTCTCGCAGGTGGTCGATGACCCGGCGCCCGCGCGGATGGTTTATCAACCGGGTAATCCGCTGGCCGATGCTAAGGGTTATGTACGGATGCCGAACGTCGATGTGGTAAGCGAAATGGTTAACACCATCTCCGCCTCCCGCAGCTATCAGGCCAACGTCGAAGTGCTCAACACCACTAAGTCGATGATGATGAAAACCCTGACGTTGGGTCAGTAACCGGAGCTCCCGATGGCTATTGCCGCAACCACCAATGAATCGACCAACAACGCGGTTCTTGATTCCGCCAGCAAAAGCAGCACCAGCCAGGATCTGCATAACAGCTTCCTGACATTGCTGGTGGCGCAGTTGAAAAATCAGGACCCGACCAACCCGATGCAGAACAACGAGCTTACCTCGCAGCTGGCGCAGATTAATACCGTACAAGGCATCGAAAAACTCAACACCACCCTTGGCGCGATCTCCGGGCAGATCAACAGCAACCAGTCGCTGCAGGCCAGCGCGCTGATCGGCCACGGCGTGATGGTACCGGGTAATAACATTCTGGTCGGCAGCAAAGAAGGCCAGGTCAGCACCACGCCGTTTGGCGTCGAACTGGAGCGCGCCGCCGACCAGGTGACGGCAACCATCACCAACGCCAACGGCCAGGTGGTGCGGACCATTGAGATTGGCGGCCTCACCGCCGGGGTGCACGCCTTCACCTGGGACGGCTCGCTGGATGATGGTACCGCCGCGCCGGACGGTGCCTATAAAGTGGCGATTAACGCCAAGGGCAACGGCGAGCAGCTGGTGGCGCGTAGCCTGCACTTCGGCATGGTTAACGGTGTGATTAACGACAGCAACGGCGCGAAGCTGGATCTCGGCCTGGCCGGTAACGCCAGTCTCGAAGAAGTGCGGCAGATCCTGTAATTCGCACCTGATTTTATCGATATCCTCAATATTTGGAGAGTAACATGGCCTTTTCTCAGGCAGTCAGCGGCTTAAATGCGGCGGCCACCAATCTCGACGTGATTGGCAACAATATCGCTAACTCCGCGACTGCGGGTTTCAAATCCGGCAGCGTGTCGTTCGCCGATATGTTCGCCGGTTCGCAGGTCGGACTGGGGGTTAAAGTCTCCGGGATCACCCAGAACTTTAAAGGCGGCACCACTACCGGCACCAGCCGCGCGCTGGATGTGGCGATTAACGGCAACGGCTTCTTCCGCATGCAGGATAAAGACGGCGGTATTTTCTATACCCGCAACGGCCAGTTTAAGCTGGACGAAAACCGTAATTTGACCAATATGCAGGGGCTGCAGCTGACCGGCTATCCGGCCGCCGGCACGCCGCCGACCATTCAGCAGGGTGCCAACCCGGTACCGCTGAGCATTCCGGAAGGGATGATGAACGCCAAAGCATCGACTTCCGGCGAAATGGTCGCCAACCTAAAGTCGACGCATAAAGTGCCGGAGAACAAGACCTTCGACCCGGCGAAGCAGGACAGCTATAACTACGTCAACACCATCACCGCCTACGATTCGCTGGGTAACGCCCACAACATCAACGCCTATTTCGTGAAAACCGACGATAACAAATGGCAGGTCTATACCCAGGACGGCAGCGCGGCTGCGGTCAGCGCGGGCACCATGGAGTTCAATACCAGCGGCAACCTGGTCAGCGTTAACGGCCAGGCGGGCGAGTTCAGCATGACCATTCCGATGAGCGCGAAAGACGGCGCACCGGCGCAGAACTTCACGCTTAGCTTCGCCGGTAGTATGCAGCAGAACGTCGGTAGCGACTCGGTGAGTAAAGTGGCGCAGGATGGTTATGCCGCCGGCGAATACACCAACTTCCAGATTAACGATGACGGTACCGTCGTCGGTATCTACTCCAACCAGCAGACCCAGGTCCTGGGGCAGATTGTGATGGCCAACTTCTCCAACCCGGAAGGGCTGGCGTCACAGGGCGATAACGTCTGGCAGGAGACCGGCGCCTCGGGCCAGCCACGGGTGGGACTCTCCGGCGGCGGCGGTTTTGGCAAGCTGACCAGCGGCGCGCTGGAGTCTTCCAACGTCGACCTGAGCCAGGAGCTGGTGAACATGATTGTTGCCCAGCGTAACTATCAGTCCAACGCCCAGACCATCAAGACGCAGGATTCGATCCTGCAGACGCTGGTCAGCCTGCGCTAACGGAACTGAGTTATGGATCACGCGATTTATACCGCGATGGGCGCCGCGCGCCAGACGCTGGAGCAACAGTCGATTACCGCCAACAATCTCGCCAACGCCTCGACGCCGGGCTTTCGCGCCCAGCTCGCCGCGCTGCGCGCGGTGCCGGTTGACGGGCCGAGCCTCGCCACCCGCACGCTGGTGGCGGCCTCGACGCCGGGTGCCGATATGAGCCAGGGGGCGCTGAACTACACCGGGCGCCCGCTGGACGTGGCGCTGCAGCAGGACGGTTTTCTGGCGCTCAGCCTGCCGGGCGGCGGCGAAGCCTATACCCGCAACGGCAGCATTCAGGTTTCGGCTAACGGTCAGTTGACGGTGCAGGGAATGCCGCTGCAGGGCGACGGCGGGCCGATTGAGGTACCGCCATCGGCGGAAATCACTATCGCGGCCGACGGCACCATTTCGGCGCTGAACCCCGGTGACCCACCGAACACCATCGCGCAGATTGGCCGCCTGAAGCTGGTGAAAGCCGATGCGCGCGAAGTGATGCGCGGCGATGACGGCCTGTTCCGCCTGACCCCGGAAACCCAGCAGCGCCGCGGCAATCTGTTGGCCAACGACCCGCAGGTGCGGGTCATGCCGGGCGTGCTGGAGGGCAGTAACGTCAAGCCGATGGAGACCATGGTCGATATGATCGCCAACGCCCGTCGCTTTGAAATGCAAATGAAGGTCATCCACAGCGTGGATGAGAACGAACAGCGGGCGAATTCTCTGCTGTCAGTCAGCTGATAGCCAGTCGGCCCGCGGCCAAAGGAAATAACCAATGATTCCCTCTTTATGGATTGCGAAAACCGGTCTTGATGCGCAGCAGACCAATATGGACGTGATCGCCAACAACCTGGCGAACGTCAGCACCAACGGTTTTAAACGCCAGCGCGCGGTGTTTGAAGATCTGCTGTATCAGACCATGCGCCAGCCGGGGGCGCAGTCCTCCGAACAGACCACGCTGCCTTCCGGCCTGCAGATCGGTACCGGCGTGCGCCCGGTCGCCACCGAGCGTCTGCATAGCCAGGGCAATCTGTCGCAGACCAACAACAGCAAAGACGTGGCGATTAAAGGCCAGGGCTTCTTCCAGGTGCTGCTGCCGGACGGCAGCCAGGCTTACACCCGCGACGGCTCGTTCCAGATCGATCAGAACGGCCAACTGGTGACCGCCAGCGGCTTCCAGGTGCAGCCGGCGATCACTATTCCGGCCAACGCGTTGACCATTACCATCGCCCGCGATGGCATCGTGAGCGTCACCCAGCAGGGTCAGACCGCCGCCCAGCAGGTTGGGCAACTGACGTTAACCACCTTTATTAACGACAGCGGCCTCGAAAGCGTGGGTGAGAACTTGTACCAGGAAACTGAAAGCTCCGGCGCGCCGAATGAGAGCACGCCGGGCCTGAACGGCGCCGGTATGCTCTACCAGGGTTATGTCGAGACCTCTAACGTCAACGTGGCGGAAGAGCTCGTTAATATGATCCAGACCCAGCGCGCCTATGAGATCAACAGCAAAGCGGTTTCGACGTCGGATCAGATGCTGCAGAAACTGACCCAGCTGTAATGTTTGATGACGGGCGTCGCCTGCCGCGCCCGTCGCTTTTTTGGTGTAACAAAGGCGATACCCCGTGGTAACCACACATTCGATGGCCACCCTGCCGCGCCAGGGACAACGCTTGCTGGCGGGCATGGTGATGCTGACGCTGAGCGGCTGCGCGTACATTCCGCATAAACCGTTGGTCGATGGTTCGACCTCGGCGCAGCCCGCGCCGCCGACCGCGCCGGTACCGAACGGCTCAATTTTTCAGGCCGCGCAGCCGATGAACTACGGCTATCAGCCGCTGTTTGAAGACCGTCGCCCGCGCAATGTTGGCGACACGTTGACCATCGTGCTGCAGGAAAACGTCAGCGCCAGCAAGAGTTCTTCCGCCAATGCCAGCCGTAACGGTTCCAGCAAGTTTGGCGTCGCCACCGCGCCGCGCTACTTAGACGGCCTGCTGGGCAACGCCCGCGCCGATATGGATATTTCCGGCGATAACAGTTTCGGCGGTAAAGGCGGGGCGAACGCCAATAACACCTTCAACGGCACCATTACCGTCACCGTTAATCAGGTGTTGAGCAACGGCAACCTGCACGTGGTGGGGGAAAAACAGATCGCCATTAACCAGGGCACCGAGTTCATCCGCTTCTCCGGGGTAGTTAACCCGCGCACCATCAGCGGTAGCAACTCGGTTACCTCAACGCAGGTGGCGGACGCGCGCATCGAGTATGTCGGCAACGGCTACATCAATGAAGCGCAGACGATGGGCTGGCTGCAGCGGTTCTTCCTCAACGTCTCCCCGTACTAATGAGCGGGCCATTTGCGCTGTTACTGAAAAGAGATTCACATGGTTAAAAAACTCATCATTGCGCTATTAATCGGCGCGGCCAGCTTACCGGCGACGGCGGAGCGTATTCGCGATCTGGTGACGGTACAGGGCGTGCGAGATAACGCCTTAATCGGCTACGGCCTGGTGGTGGGGCTCGACGGCTCCGGCGACCAGACCATGCAAACGCCGTTTACCACCCAAAGCCTGAGCAACATGCTATCGCAGCTCGGTATTACCGTGCCGCCGGGCACCAACATGCAGCTTAAGAACGTCGCCGCGGTGATGGTCACGGCGAAGCTGCCGCCTTTCGCGCGCGCAGGGCAGAATATCGATGTGGTGGTCTCATCAATGGGCAACGCCAAAAGCCTGCGCGGCGGGACCTTGCTGATGACACCGCTCAAAGGGGTGGATAACCAGGTTTATGCGCTGGCGCAGGGCAACGTGCTGGTGGGCGGCGCCGGCGCGGCGGCGGGCGGCAGCAGCGTACAGGTCAATCAGTTGGCCGGCGGACGCATCAGCAACGGCGCCACTATCGAGCGCGAACTGCCGACCACGTTCGGCAGCGGTGGGGTGCTCAACCTGCAGCTCAATGATGAAGATTTCACCCTCGCGCAGCAGATTAGCGATGCGATTAATCGCCAGCGCGGCGGCGGCACCGCATCGCCGCTCGATGCGCGTACCATTCAGGTACTGGTACCGCAGGGCAATAGCTCGCAGGTGCGTTTCCTCGCCGAGATCCAGAATATCAACGTTAACGTTGGCGCCATGGACGCCAAAGTGATCATCAACTCGCGTACCGGTTCGGTGGTGATGAATCGCGAGGTCATCCTTGATTCCTGCGCGGTGGCTCAGGGTAACCTGTCGGTGGTGGTCGACAGACAAACCAGCGTCAGCCAGCCGACGACGCCGTTTGGCGGCGGTCAGACGGTGGTGACGCCGAATACCCAGATTTCAATGCAGCAGCAGGGCGGTTCACTGCAGAAAATCAACGCCAGCGCCAACCTCAACAATGTGGTGCGCGCGCTGAACGCGCTGGGAGCGACGCCAATCGACCTGATGTCGATTCTGCAAGCCATGCAAAGCGCCGGCTGCCTGCGCGCCAAACTGGAAATTATCTAATGGCCAGCGATGTTATGGCGATGTCGGGCGCAGCCTATGACGCCCAGGCGCTGAACGGCCTGAAGCGCGATGCCGCCGCCGATCCTCAGGGTAACCTTAAGCAGGTGGCGCAGCAGGTCGAAGGCATGTTTGTACAGATGATGCTAAAGAGCATGCGCGCCGCGCTACCGCAGGATGGCGTACTCAGCAGCGACCAGACCCGGCTTTACACCTCGATGTACGATCAGCAGATTGCTCAGCAGATGTCGCAAAAGGGATTAGGGCTGGCCGACATGATGGTCAAGCAGATGAGCAACGCCAACGCGGTCCCCAGCGAAACGGCGGGCACCGCGCCGATGGCGCTGGATAATGAGGTGCTGCAGACGCTGCCGAATCAGGCGCTGGAGCAGATGATCCGCCGGGCGGTGCCGAAAGAGCCGCCGGCCGCCGCGCCGCTATCGCTCAACAACGGCAATTTTGTTGCCCGTCTGTCAATGCCGGCGCGCGCCGCCAGTGAGCGCAGCGGGATCCCGCATCAGCTGATTGTCGCCCAGGCGGCGCTGGAATCCGGCTGGGGGCAGCGCGAAATCCCGACCGCTGACGGTACGCCGAGCTACAACCTGTTTGGTATTAAAGCCGGGGGCAACTGGAAGGGACCGGTTACCGAGATCACCACCACTGAGTTTGAACAGGGGGTGGCGAAGAAGGTGAAGGCCAAATTCCGTGTCTACGATTCGTACTTCTCGGCGATTGCTGATTACGTCAAGCTGCTGACCAACAACCCGCGCTATGCCTCGGTTGCCGAAGCGTCCACTCCGGAGCAGGCGGCGCACGAGCTGCAGCGCGCAGGTTACGCCACCGACCCGCAGTACGCCAGCAAGCTGGTCAGCGTGATTCAGCAGATGAAGCACGCCGGGGCGCAGGCGGTGAAAGCCTATGCCGCGGATATTAACGATCTGTTCTAGGTTCGGAGGTCGCGCCTTCTCCGGGCTACCAAATCGCACAGCGCGTAGGCCGGATAAGCGTAGCGCCATCCGGCATAAAAGCGGCTGCGGAATTTTGCAGGCAGATTTACTCAAGTTTTTACTTCTCCGGTCGATAACAAGGGCAAGCTGAGCGAATTGACTTGGCAGCATAAGGAACCCTGATGTCCAATAGCTTAATCAATACGGCGATGAGCGGACTGAATGCGGCGCAGGTGGCGCTCAGTACCGTCAGCAACAATATCTCTAACTACAACGTGGCGGGTTATAACCGGCAGACGGCGATTCTGGCCCAAAACGGCGGCCTGGCCACCATGAACGGTTTTATCGGTAACGGCGTGACCGTGACCAGCGTGAACCGCGAATATAACCAGTTCATCACCAACCAGCTGCGCGGCGCGCAGAGCGCGGCCGGTTCGCAGAACGCCTACTACGAAAAGATTTCGCAGATCGATAATCTGCTAGCCAGCAAAACCAATACCCTGTCGGGCAGCCTGCAGGATTTTTTCACCAATTTGCAGAACCTGGTGAGCAACGCCGGCGACGACGCGGCGCGCCAGACGGTGCTGGGCAAGGCTAACGGCCTGGTTAACCAGTTTAATAATACCGATAAATATCTGCGCGACATGGATAGCGGCGTTAATCAGCAAATTAACGACACCGCCCAGCAGATTAACAGCTATAGCCAGCAGATTGCCCGTCTTAACGATGAGATTACCCGCCTGCGCGGCAGCGCCAGCGGCGAACCGAACGCGCTGCTCGATCAGCGCGATCAGCTGGTCAGCGAACTCAACCAACTGGTGGGCGTTCAGGTAACCCAGCAGGACGGCGACGCCTATACCGTCTCCTTCGCCAACGGCCTGACCCTGGTGCAGGGCAACAACAGCTATCAGGTGGAAGCGATCCCTTCCAGCAGCGACTCTTCGCGCCTGACTCTCGGCTATAACCGCGGCAGCGGCGCCAGCGAAGTGCCGGAAGGGCAGATCACCAGCGGCAGCCTGAGCGGCGTACTGCGTTTTCGCAGCGAGACGCTGGACGGCGTGCGCAATCAGCTCGGCCAACTGGCGCTGGCGATGGCCGATAGCTTTAACCAGCAACACCGCGAGGGCTTCGATCTCAACGGTGAGCAGGGGGGCGATTTCTTCAGCTTCAGCGGCGCGCGGGTGGTTGATAACACGCGCAATACCGGCGATGCCTCGCTGTCGGTCTCCTATACCGATACCAGCAAGGTAAAAGCCAACGATTACCGCGTAGAGTATGACGGCGCCAACTGGCAGGTCAGCCGTCTGCCGGACAACGTCAAAGTCAACGCCACCGCCGGTAAAGATGCAGCCGGTAACCCGACGCTGAGCTTTGATGGTCTCGAAGTCAGTATTGATGGCAACCCGCAGCAGAAAGATAGCTTTACGGTGAAGCCGGTCAGCGACGTGGCGGGCAACCTGAAAGTGGCGATTACCGATTCAGCGAAAATCGCCGCCGCCGGTAAAGATGACAGCGGCCGCGGCGATAACGATAACGCTAAAAAACTGCTCGATCTGCAGACCAAAAACCTGGTGGATGGCAAAGCGACGCTTAGCGGCGCCTACGCCGGGATCGTCAGCGGCGTGGGCAACCAGACCGCCGCCGCGAAGGTGAGCAGCGAATCGCAGTCCAGTATCGTCACCCAACTGGCCCGTCAACAGCAGTCGCTCTCCGGGGTAAACCTCGACGAAGAGTATGGCGAGCTCCTGCGTTTCCAGCAGTACTACATGGCGAACGCCCAGGTGATCCAGACCGCCAGCTCGCTGTTCGACGCGCTGCTGAATATTCGTTGATTGTATTGAGGAACTGACAGCATGCGCATGAGCACCAGCATGATGTACCAACAGAACATGACCGGCATCACCGGCAATCAGTCGCTGTTTATGAAGGCCGCCGAGCAGCTTTCAACCGGCAAGAAGGTGATTAATCCCTCCGACGATCCGCTGGCGGCATCGCGGGCGGTGATGCTGTCGCAATCACAGGCCGAGAACAATCAGTACACCCTGGCGCGCACTTTCGCCCGCCAGAGCGTATCGATGGAAGAGACCGTGCTTTCCGGAGCCACCTCGACGATTTCTGATATCAAGGCGCTGATCGTTAACGCCGGCGGCACCGAGAGCGATAACGACCGCGATTCGCTGGCGACCCAGCTACAGGGGCTGAAGGATCAACTGCTCAACCAGGCCAACAGTACCGACGGCAACGGACGCTACCTGTTTGGCGGCTATGAGAATGATAAGCCGCCGTTTGTCGATACTAACGGCAAGATTAGCTATCAGGGCGGCAATAAAACCGTTGAACAGAAGGTCGACGCCAACCGTACGATGACCATCGGCCATACCGGTAATTCGGTATTTATGGCGCTGACCAGCAATCCGAAGCCGGAACCGGACGGCAGCGCGCCGGTCGCCGATGTGTTCGCCAGTATCGATATTGCGCTGGAGGCGTTGAGAACGCCGCTGCAGGGGGCCGATGACGCCACCAAACAGCAGGTGAACGATGCGCTGGCGAAGGCCAACCGCGGCCTCGATAACTCCTACAACAAGGTATTGAGCGTGCGCGCCGAGCTGGGTAACCAGCTGCAGGAGATGGATCAACTCGATAGCATCGGTAAAGAGCGTGATATGACCAACCAGCTGCAGATGAGCGCCCTGACCGATGCTGATCTTGCGGAATCTATCTCTTCTTATTTTATGCAGCAGGCGGCGCTGCAGGCATCTTATAAAACTTTCAGCGATATGCAGGGCATGTCGCTGTTTCAGATGAATCGCTAATCACGAATAACCACTTTTTCATTTAGCACCTTGGCACGTCATCCCGTTCTCTCTGTGTACGCGGGGTGAGGTGCCCTTTTTTTATCAGGCGGAAGTGGGGGGGGCCTTGGGAACTAACTCGCCCAAGCGACTATTTGGTTGAAAAGTCATCTCTCGTCAATTGTTTTTCCTTTTCCCAATGAACCCTGTGGAGGATAATCATCCTCACTACTTTTATATAACTAGATCAAATACATGTTATCGGTATAAACGATCACCACTTTCTCACACCAACATCAGACAATGACATTGCTGACGCAATTATGCGGGTTATCAGATGAATAATTTTTTAAAACGATGGTTGTCTACTCAATTGAAGTACTTTGCCAGCACCCTGATCCCGGTACTACTTATTCTTGGATTCGGGATGCTCGCAGTAACATTCTGGCCTTCTTTTGCCTGGGGATCGACAGCGATATTCGCAGTTGTCGTGATCGCCATTACCTTTTGGTTGGTTTGAGATGAAAACGGGACTCCAATTTTCATAAGATGGACTGAGGTTGTTTATATCTCAGTGGGGTCTGCTTCGTTGGCGGTAACCTGGTACTACACGTCTTGTTAGGGGCGCCATAATTACCCCGTAATCTGAGTAAAAAGCGGCATCGCTCAGGGACGATCATTTTAAGAGCCGAATTCCTTTCGCCACAATTTTTTTAAATTCAGGGCATTGCATATGTTCCGGCGCAGTACAGCGGGCGGCGTGTTTTAGCCCCTGGCTTAACAGCTGTAACCGACGAATGGTGTTATCAATTTCCTGCGCGCGCTGCTCAAGCCGTTGGTTATCAATGGCTATCTTGCCGTCAGCGTTAAATATCCCGGCTATTTCAGAAAGCGAAAAGCCGGCGGCCTGTCCAAACACGATCAGTTCCAGCTTATTCAGCACATTTTCATGGTACTGCCTTCGCAGACCATGACGACCAATCGGCTTGATCAAACCTTTCTTTTCATAAAACCGCAGCGCTGAAGGCGTAATGCCGGACAGCGCCGCGACCTCGCGGATATCCAGTTCTTTCATGATTGACTTAAACCTCGCTTTAAGTTGCACACTCGTCGACAGAGTAGCATTGACGCATAAAAGGAAGAATAAATTGAAGATGATTGTTGCTGTGCAAATTTTGCTGACGGGCCTCGGCGCCACGTTAGTCATGGATTTATGGTCGCTCTTTCAGAAGCATATACTCAAGATTGCGCCGCTGAACTATGCGCTGGTCGGTCGCTGGGCGTTATGGCTTTCGCTAGGGAAAGTGCGGCATAACACCATCGCCGCAACCCCTCCGCTAGAGGGGGAGCGTTTTATCGGCTGGTTATGTCATTATCTGATCGGTATCGCTTTTGCGGCGGTGCCGCTTGTGTTGAGCGGCTCCGATTGGTTTTATGCCCCCACTCTGGCGACAGCGCTGCTGTCAGGGGTCGTAACCTTATTCGCGCCGTTCTTGATCCTGCAGCCCGCATTTGGTTTTGGCGTCGCGGCCTCACGGACTCCCCGACCATGGCTGGCGCGTTCGCTGAGCCTGCTGGCGCACCTGGCCTACGGCATCGGGCTATATCTGGCGGCGAGCGCTTACAGAGTTATGGCGATGTCAGCTGATCTTTAATCTCATCAAACAGGGCAATTAAATGATCGGCCACCACTCTGACGCGCCGCGAATGGGCTAAATCGGAATGCATCACCAGCCATAGGTTTTGGTCGACGCCGATATCCGCATTCACGCACTGCAGGCCATTTTTCCGCGCCATAAAGTGTGGCAACACGCCCAACCCCAGGCCGGCTGAGACCGCCGACAGCTGCGCCAGCAGCGTGTTGGCTTCCACCCGGCACGGCCTGCCGCGAAGCGTTCGAGTTATCCAGCGCGCGGCGGGCAGATGCTGGTGTGATTCTGGCCAGCCAATGTACTGAGCATGGTTGAACGCGACGTCAGTAGAGCCTGCTAGTCCGGTATCGGCGCTGTACAGACCAAACCCCACCTTCCCGAGACGCTTCAGCGTCAGGTTGCCGCTTTCCGGTTTGACCATTCGAATGGCTAAATCGGCATCCCGTCGATGCAGGTTGACGGATTGCACGCCGCTGAGCACCTCGACCCGCAGGTCGGGATATTTTTCCATCAAGCCGTTGAGTGAAGGCAGAATAAAATGCGCCGCCAGGTTGTCCGAGGTAGCCAGCCGGACCAGTCCGGCCACGTTCCCCTGCAGCCTCGCCGTCTCGCCAAAAGCGAGCCCTGCATGCTCAAGCGCCTCTGCTCGCGCCAGCAGCGCCTCGCCATCATCCGTTAGCCGGTAGCCGCTTTGATGCCGGCTGAAAAGGGGGACGGCCAATGATTTTTCCAGCCGGTCGAGTCTTCGTGACAGGGTTGCGATGCCCATATCCATAGTTTCTGCCGCGCCGCTTAGCGTACCTGAGCGGGCCACAGCCAGAAAAATCCGCGTATCGTCCCAGTTAAAATCTGCTTTCATTATTTTCCATTTTTGGAAAACGGCTCTCCGTTTTCATGTCTGTTTTATCACTTCTCCTGGAATGATACTGCACTTCACCTCAAGAGAAGGCAATAAGCAACGACGCGGAACTTCAACCGTATCAGGCAAGCCAACTCTTTTTTAGCCATTTACTCAGGGATACAGAAGACATGAACGACCTCGTTTTACAGGCCAACCCGACGCCAGTGCGCGCATGGCTCGCCGTAGTTGCGCTGGGAGTCAGCGCATTTTCGATTGTGACCAGCGAACTGGCGCCGGTCGGTATGCTCAGCGCGCTGGCGAACGATTTGCATCAGTCGCAGGCGGGAGCGGGTCTTGCCGTCACCGCTTATGGCTGGGTGGCCGCGCTGGCCGCTTTACTGGCCGGCGCGATCCCCGCCCGGATTTCACGGAAGGCGCTATTGATTGTATTGATGTTAATCCTCGCATTTTCTTGTCTGGCGGCGACGCAGTCGCACACCATGCAGACGTTTATGACGGCGCGGATGACAGGGGCGCTGGCGCATGGCGCATTCTGGGCGCTAATAGGCACCGTGGCGGTACAACTGGTACCGGTTGATAAACTGGGGTTGGCCACCTCGGTGATTTTCGCCGGTGTTTCGGCGGCCAGCGTGCTGGGCGTGCCGCTATCGAGCTTTATTGCCGACATGGTCGGCTGGCGACAGGCATTCAGCGCGATTTCACTACTCTCATTAGCCGCCGCCGTGGCTTTGCTCTGGACGCTTCCCACGCTGGCGGCTCCGCAGCCGTTGAGGCTGAAAGTTTACGTTGGGATAGTTAAAAATCCGCTACTGCTTTCATTGTTCGGCGCTACAGATTGCATTATTTCCGCGCATTTTGCTGCCTTCACCTATCTTGAGCCGTTGCTAACGCAAACCCGTGGTATACCGACATCGGCGATTTCCGCGCTGTTACTGATGTCAGGACTTTCCGGGCTGCTGGGAAATCTCATCGCCGGCAAACTCATCGATCGACATATCCGAGTGCTGATTATGACATCACTGCTGCTCAGCGCAGGCGCGCTGGGGATGCTGAGTATCAGGGGCGGGTCAGCACTTCCTGTTTGGTTCGTCGCGGTATTGCTCGGCGTATGGGGCGCGGGCATGGCTATCGTGTTCGTTGGTTTGCAAACCTGGCTGTTGCGTAGCGCAGGGGAGGCGACGCAGCCGGCATCCGCGATCTACGTCGCCATTTTCAATGCCGCCATCGGTACTGGCGCGCTTGTCGGCGGCCTGGTATCGGCAAAGCTTGGTCTTTCTTCACTGCCGTTACTGGCGGCGGTGGCGATGATCTGCGGTATGGCGCTGGTCTGGAAGCTGAAAAGCCCCAGGGCGATATAACAATTTACTCATCGAATAGTCATCCGTAAATGGACAGAGTGAATGGGTCTGGCAGACGTAAGGTTTGCCAGATATCTGGCTGCGACTAGCGGCATATCATTATAACTTATTGAAATTCAATTTGTTTTTGTTTTTTCTCAACGTTCTCCTTCTTTAGCGACTTTAAACATCTGTGATTCACCTCTTATTTACATCATTTAAACCAATCGTTAACTGGATAAAAACACGCCAGCCTCGTTATAGTAGTTTTGTAAAATAAAACACAGTTGTACATGGTACAACAATTGCGAGGTGTTCATGGAGATCGTTACCGCACCGCATCTTGCGGTCAGAAACGAGTGGCTTGCGTTACATCGTGAGCCGCCACTACAACCCGAGCTGCCCATTATTGATGCGCATCATCATCTCTGGGATCGGCAAACCGGACGCTATCTCACCCATGAGTTCAGCGACGATATCCAGACCTCAGGGCATCGCGTTTTCTCCTCGGTCTACGTGCAATGCCGCTCTATGTTGCGTCGCCACGGGCCGGAAACGTTGAAACCGCTTGGTGAAATTGAGTTTGCCAGCGGAATAGCCGCGATGTTCGCCAGCGGACATTATGCAAACGCTCTTGGATGTGAAGCCATCATCGGCGGCCTGAGCTTGCTGGCGGGCGATGCGATGCAGCCTGCCATCGAGAGCGCGCTGGCTTTATCAGGCGGGCGGTTGCGCGGAATGCGTAATCCATTGGCCTGGCATCCGGATCCGCGGGTCACGTCCAGCCCGGTTACACCACCGGCAGGACTGGCCCTGAGCGAACCGTTCCGCCGGGGCGCTGCCTGCCTTGCGAAAAATGGATTGTCGCTTGATGTGTGGGTTTACCACACGCAACTGGATGAAATTGCCGAGCTGGCGCGGCAAATACCAACGCTACAGATTGTGCTCGATCACTGCGGCGGGCCTGTCGGCGTAGGGCCTTATTCAGAAAGAGATCCTGACATGTTTCAGCAGTGGCGAAGCAGTATGCGACATCTGGCGGAACTGCCGAACGTATGCGTAAAAATTAGCGGATTTGGTATGACGGTCAGGGGATTTCCCTTCGCAGCGGCAGAAACGCCGCCGGATTCGCAAATGCTGGCACAGGCATGGCAACCGTGGTTTGAGACCATCATTGCTCTTTTCGGTGCGGAACGCTGCATGTTTGCGAGTAACTTTCCGGTCGACAAAGGCATGTTCAGCTACGGCGTCTTCTGGAATGCGTGCAAACGCCTGGCGCAACAGGCTTCCCCTGATGAACAGGCGCAGTTGTTCTGGCGCACTGCCGCAACCTGCTACCGGATAACCTCTGTGGAGAATATCAATGACCAGTAAAAGCGAGCTCAAGCAGTTTACTGCGACTAAAGCGACGCCTGACGCTTTGCCTCAGCACGTGGCTGAGAAACGAACTCTGGCGCTGGGCGGCCTTGGCTGGGCATTTGAAAGCTACGACTCATTTCTACTCTCATTATTATTGCCGGTATTAGGAGTGGTGTTTGGCGTGAATAAAAGCGAACTTGGACTGTTTATCAGCGTCACGGCCGGTGGACAGATCATCGGCGGGATCCTGTTTGGTTTTATCGCCGATAAAATTGGTCGGGTAAAAACGGCCATGACCTGTATCGCCATCTATTCACTCTTTTCCGGACTGTTAGCCTTTACGCACGATCAACAGCATTTCGCACTTTTGCGTTTTTGCGGTGCGCTGGGTATGGGCGGAATGTGGACGTCAGGTGCGGCGCTGATTGCTGAAACCTGGCGGCCAGAGCGGCGCGCGCGCGGCGGTGCTTTGATGCAAATGGGCTTACCCGTTGGCGCTATTCTGGCTATCAGCCTGACGGCAATCGTGAGCTCGGTTAACGGCGGCCTGGAGCAGGGCGCATGGCGCTATCTGTTTATGATCGGCGCGCTGCCGGTATTCATTATGAGCGTGGTGGCCTGGTTCACGCCGGAATCACAGGTTTGGCTTGCACGACAGCAGGGGAAAGCTAAGCGCACTCAACCTGCCTCGAAACTGGGCAAACACAATCTGAAAGGCCTGCTGCTGGCTTTCGTCTTTATCTTCTTTATTCAGTATCTATTCTGGGGGGTATTTACCTGGACACCCACCTATCTACGAGAAGTAAAACATCTGGATTTTTTACATAGCCTGAAATTTGTGCTCGCGCTGCAGGTCGGGGCGATCGCAGGTTTTCTGGTCTTTTCAGTACTGGCGGATAAATGGGGACGCCGTCCGATGTTCCTGATTTATCTGTTAACGGGCGCCATTGCCGTCGCGCTTTACCTTGTGACCACTCAACCCTTCATTCTGATGCTGGCGATTTTCATGGCTGGTTTTGGTGTTAACGGGATTTTTGCCGGATCTGGACCATTCCTTGCAGAAATCATCGGAGACACGTCATCGCGTGGCTTCCTGATGGGGCTCGCCTACAACGGAGGCCGGCTGGGCGGATTTATCGCGCCCCTGCTCATCGGCGCTGTGGCCAGCGCCGGCGGTTTCACTGCGGGACTGGCGACTACCGTGGTCGCCTTCCTGGCGGCAATGGTGGTGGTGTGGCTGGCGCCAGAAACCAGAGGCGTCAAGCTGAAGTAAGGCATGATATCTCTACATCGTTTTCCTGATAAACATAATGAAACCCTGCGAGGAAACAATGACCGAACAATCACCGAATAGCGCTATCGACAACGATGCGCTGGAAAAAGAGACCATGCGGCGGGTTATCTGGCGCATCCTGCCTTTTCTGGTCGTAAGCTATCTGGTCTCGATTATTGACCGGGGCAATATAGGTATGGCTGCGCTACAGATGAATGAGGATCTGGGCCTGAGCAAGGCGGCTTTTGGCTTCGCCAGCAGCTTATATTTTGTCGCCTACTTTATATTTGAGGTACCCAGCAACCTGGCGATGCAGAAGGTGGGCGCGCGATTGTGGCTCCCGCGGATAATGATCAGTTGGGGAGTGGTATCGATGTGCATGGCGCTGGTGCAAAATACAACCTCCCTTTATATCGTGCGTTTTCTGCTGGGAGCGGCGGAAGCGGGCTTTTTCCCGGGCGTGGTGCTCTATCTTACCTGGTGGATCCCTTCGCGTTACCGGGCGCGTATTATTGCCTCTTTTATGGTGGCCATTCCGCTGGCTAACTTTATCGGTTCACCGCTTTCAGGTTTGATCCTGACGCTGGATGGCTGGTTTGGGCTGCGCGGCTGGCATCTGTTATTCATTATTGAGGGGCTGCCTGCGGTGCTGCTGGGGATAGCCGCATTTTTTATCCTGCGGGACCGCCCACATCAGGCTGGCTGGTTGAACGAGCGGCAGAAAGCGTGGCTGGAAAACACCCTTCAGGCAGAGCGTCAACAGCAGAAACAGATCGGCCACATCAGCACATGGCAGCTGTTGAAGCACCGCCAAATCTGGCTGATGGCGCTGATTTATGCCGGCGCGTCGTCTGCTGGCACCACGCTTAGCGTCTGGTCGCCACAGCTACTGAAGTCTTTCCATCTTGATAACCTGACTACCGGGCTGCTTAATGCTATCCCCTATGGCCTGGCCTCGGTGCTGATGATTGTCTGGGGCCGGAGTTCGGATCGCACTAATGAACGTCGCTGGCACACGGCTCTCACCCTCTTTATGATTGCGGCTGGCGTATTCGCGGCGTTCATCAATCTCTCGCTGCCGATTACCATTGTTATTCTCAGTACCATATTAATTGGCGCTTATTCGGCGAAGGGGCCATTCTGGGCGCTGGCCTCAGGCTGGATGAGCAGCACCTCAGCCGCCGCGGGGCTGGCGGCAATCGGCGCGATAGCTAATCTGATTGGCGGAGTGGTGATGGTGAATGCCTATGGTGTGATTAGCGAACAGACAGGAAGCCATACGCTGGCGATGCTACCACTGGCTGGCTTGTGCCTGGCAGGCGGTATCGCGGTGCTGATCATGGGACGCCGTTACTCGCAGCCTGCCGGTCAGGAAAAACCGGTCACCCATTAATAAGCAAAGGCGGGGTTTTTCCCGCCTTTTCAACATACGTTATTCTTTTATATCGTAAAACGTTTCGCAGAAGGATTTACTGGCTCCTAACTTGATCGACAGGCGGTTGGCCGTCTCGCGCATTAGCTGGCTGAGGCCGCTTTCTTTGCGGTCCGCAGTCAGACGCGATGACGGTCCTGTCAGCGCCAGTGCCGCGATGGGGTTATCGTGGACGCCAAAAACCGGCATCGCGAAGGCCGCGGTGTGCGGATCGCGCGCGCCAGAGGTATAGAACGGCAGCGTTTCTTCGTCTTCCGAAAGCGCCTCACCCAGTCCCCAATGACGTAAAACTTTGCTGATAGCGGAGCCATCCAGTGGAAATTGACTGCCGGGCAGGTTGCTATGGCGTAATCCCTCTGACGCTTCGGCGCGGAACAGACACAGGCGTTGGCCGCCCTCTATCACATACCAGCTCGCGCTTTCACTGGAGGCCTGAGACAGCGCCTGCAATTCCGGTTGTACAATTCTCGCAAGCTGAAATGATTGCTCATAAAGCTTGCCGAGATAGAGCAGACGGTGGCCGAGCGTATAGGTGCCATCATCATGCCGGATAATGTAGTTCATACGCTCAAGCGAATTCATTAAGCGATAAACGGTGGTTTTGTGGTATCCCGAAAGCTGGGCCAGCTCAGTTAACGTCAGGCTGTCATTACCGGGCCGGAAGCAATCCAGTAAAGCGAGCGCCTTTTCAACGGCAATTACGCCTTCATTCCCCATCATTTTCTCCTTTTGGCCGAACAAAATTGTACCTGAATTTTGTGATTAACATCGTGTTTACATCACAAACACGCTCTCAGCGCTGGCGAAAAGAGAAGCAATGCTCGTATAGTTGTTTTATATAGTACATCCGTGTTGTACATAGTAAAACAAATGGAGACTAACCATGCCTGCATCACAACAGAAATTAATCAATGTGGATATTGAGCGCGTTAGCGCGGAGGAGGTCCGTCAGGCCGCTGAATATCAGGCGGCGATTCTCGCCGACGTAGCCGGACGCCGCGGCACATTACATGGCCGTATCAAGCCACTGGCGCCAAACATGGCTGTGGCCGGCCCGGCGATTACCGTAGAGGTCCGTCCGGGAGATAATCTGGCTATTCACGCGGCGATGGCCGTCGCCAAACCTGGCGATGTGTTAGTGATAGACGGCAAGGGCGATCTCTCCTGCGCTTTACTGGGTGAGATCATGGCCACGCAGGCGCAGGCCAGCGGCATCGCAGGTATCATCATTGACGGCGCGGTTCGCGATGCTGAAACCTTAAGTAAACAAAGCTTTCCTGTTTTCGCAGCCGGTCTTAATCCGTGTGGTCCAACCAAGTTCATTCCAGGCCGGGTCAATCATGCTATTTCGGTCGCGGGCGCCGCGGTGCAGGCGGGTGACCTGGTGGTAGGGGATATTGACGGCGTGGTGGTTATCCCCCGCGATGAAGTAGGCACCATCATTGAGCTGGCGAAAGGTAAACTGGAAGGGGAAGTCAAACGTCTGTCGGCTATCCACGATGGCGATCTTCGCCCACACTGGCTGGAGAATGCGTTGCGTCAGGCGGGTATGCTGAGCGAAGGGGAGGCATTGCCATGAGCGCTAAAAAAGTCGTACTGGTAACCGGCAGCGATTTGGCCGAAGCGGCGCTCGGCATGCTGGAAGATTATGAGCTCGTGTTTGCTGGCCGCCAACCAACAGAAAACCAATTGATAGAATTATGTCAGCAGCATAATCCGGTCGCCATATTAGTGCGCTATGGCAAGATTACGGCATCTGTGATGGATGCCGCTCCGGCGTTGAAGGTCATTTCCAAGCATGGCAGCGGCATTGATGTCATTGACGTCGAAGCGGCGGCGGCGCGCGGCATCATGGTTCGCGCGGCGACAGGCGCTAACGCCGCGGCGGTTTCAGAACACGCCTGGGCATTAATTCTGGCCTGTGCCAAGTCAATCATTCCGCTTGACCGCCGCCTGCGCGAAGGGCACTGGGATAAATCGACGCATAAATCGCTCGAACTGGAAGGCAAAACGCTGGGGCTGATTGGTCTGGGGGCGATTGGCAGTCGGGTGGCGAAAATTGCCGGCGCCTTCGGTATGAAGGTGTTGGCTTACGATCCTTATGCCGCCACGGTTCCTCCCGGATGCGAACGTGTTGATGTACTCGAAGACCTTCTCGCGCAGGCTGATGTTGTCTCCATTCATTGTCCCTTAACGCCGCAAAATCGGGGAATGATAAATGCCGTTACGCTGGCACAGTGTAAACCCGGCGCCATCCTGGTTAATACCGCGCGGGGCGGATTAATCGACGATGCAGCGCTGGCAGCGGCATTAAAAGGGGGGGCATTGCGCTGGGCGGCGCTCGATAGCTTTAACAGCGAACCACTCACTACGCCGCACATCTGGGAGCGGGTCGAAAATGTCATTCTGTCTCCGCACGTTGGCGGCGTAAGCGACGCCTCTTACGTCAAAATGGGTACCGCCGCCGCGGCCAATATTCTACAGGTAGTGCAGGATTCATCGCAGACTGAAACAGCGTACTAACTTGCCTTTCAGCAGCTCCGCTCTTTCGGGGCTGCTGTGCTTTTTGCAAAGAGCAAGCTGAGTGATGCTGTAACCAATGTTATTGCTCCGCAAAATTAACCAGCGCTTCGCCATCGAGGCGATAGCGTACCCATTCGCTTTGCGCCGCGGCGCCAATACTGAGGTAAAAATCAATGGCCGGCTGGTTCCAGTCCAGCACGCTCCACTCAAGGCGTCCGCAGCGGCGCGCAACCGCATACCGGGCAATGGTTTTTAGCAGCGCTCGACCCGCGCCCTGGCCGCGATAATCCGGTGAGATATACAAATCTTCCATATAAATACCGTTGCGTCCGAGCCAGGTTGAATAGCTGGTGAAGAACACGGCATAGCCCGCCGTTTTACCGTCAATTTCGCAGATCAGCGCTTCGGTCTTACTGTCGTCGCCAAACAAGGTTTCGCGGATCTCGTCGGGGGTAGTAACCACTTCCTGCGGGGCTTTTTCATACACCGCCAGCTCATAAATCATGTTGTAGATGGCAGAAGCATCGTCCGGACGGGCCTGTCGAATCGTAATACTCATTATTTTTCCTGTCGTATTCACACGTTAATGATATTGATGACGCTAAGCATAGGGGGTATTGTCAGAAGAATTAAGTGCAATGAAATCACCCAATGATGAATATTATGCATCCGGCGCTCAGACGCCTCGATCTCAATCTGTTGCTTGTTTTTGATGCCATCTATCGCCACAGTTCCGTTCGTCTCGCCGCCGATGAGCTGGCGATGAGTACATCCGCGTTGAGCCACGCGCTGTCGCGGCTGCGCGTGGCGCTGAACGATCCGTTGTTTTTTCGCGAAGGGCATCGGATGTGCCCGAGCGTCTATGCCACGCAACTCGCGCCCTCCATCGCTTCAGTATTGAAATTGCTTAATCAGGAACTCACGCGACAGCCAGAATTTAGTGCCGCCGACAGCACAGAGCGGATCCAGATAGCCATTACCGATTTCACCGCGTTATGCATTTTCCCTGCGCTAATGCAAAAGCTGCAGCATGAAGCGCCGGGCCTGCGTTTTGAGCTCCGTTATTTGCCACATAGCCCGGCGCTGACGGAGCTACTGGCGGGGGAGGTGGATCTGGCGCTGGGCTTCAGCACCGCTGAAGATATTCGTCATCATGAACTGGAGGAAATTGACTGGTTTGAGGATGAGTATGTGGTTATCAGCCATACCCGTCGCACGGCGCTGACGCTGGCGGATTATCTCGCCGCGCGGCATCTGGTGGTCACGCCGTGGAACGAAAAGCAGGGGGTGTTGGATTTACGTCTGCAGGAATTAGGCTATACCCGGCAGATAGCGCTCAAAACCCCCTCAATGCTTAGCGCGCCGTTTATTGTAGCGCAAAGCGATCTGTTAATGGCGATTCCTCGTTATGCCGCAGAGAAGTTCCTTCATGCCGCCCCGATCGCGATTTTTCCTTTGCCGTTCGCCATCAGCCCGTTCACCGTGAAGATCTATTCCCATAAACGCGGCGGGCAGCGAGGGGCAACCAAATGGCTGAAGACGGCGCTACAAAGCCTGGCGTTGGCAGAGAACGCCGGGAGTTTTTAACCTCAAAAAACGGAACTTAAAATAACTATCGCAATAGTAACCGTCGCGACAAAACCGCTCTGAAAGGCGAGCGTCCGGATAACGGGGATCCCGGCGGTATACGCAATATAATGGACGATGCGCGCGAGCAAATAAATTGTAGCCGCAATTAACGTTATGGCGTTATTGACGTTAAGCAACGCGGCGGCCACAACCAGTGGGGCAAAAATAACGAGGTTTTCTACCGCGTTGGCGTGCGCCTTTTGTGCACGCTGCGCCCAGGGCGACAGCCCGGTTGATGGCGAATGGCCATTACCCGCTGCGGGCGCGACGTTAACGCGCGTGGCTCTGGCAATAATATAGGGGATCCACATCATAACCGTTAGCAGACAAATTAACGTAAGGATAAGCAGTTCAGGGTTATTTTTCATGTTATTTGGCTCTGGTAATTAATAACGATAGAGGAAAGTCTATGGCTAAGGTTAAAATAGAACCATATGCAAAAATGACAATTTCAATACCATTAACGACATGAAGATAAATATTCTGGCTCTGGATGGCGTTTTCGACACCGGCTTAGCGACGTTGCTGGATACGTTCGCCGCGGCCAATGATATGGCGCGACGCCAGAGCATGAATATTTCTCGCTTTGATGTGCAAATGATTGCAATGACCGGGCAGGTTAAATCAGCCCATGGGCTGAGTATTCCTGCTCATCAGGCATCGGGTTTGGATTATCCCGACTGGATTGTGGTGCCGGCGATCAACGTTCACGCACGACAATCGCCACCGGATGGCTGGCACGATATTGCTGCCGCTAAGCGGTTTTTGCAAAACATGGCGAAGCACGGCGTTAAAATTGCCGCTGCCTGTTTAAATACCTTCATCCTGGCTGATAGCCGTTTGCTCAATGAGCAGGCCGCCACAACGTCATGGCTCAATGCGGCCCCGCCAATGCTTCCCGGCGCTATGATGGGCCATGTGGAGCTGGCGCTGTGGCTGATTCGCCAGAGCAGCCCGCCGCTTGCGGATTTGCTGACGACAGCGATGGCGGCTGATATCCGCCATCCTCAGGTTTCACGCCTGCCGGCAGGTTATCCTCAGCATGCCGATGACCTGATCAACCGCTTTGAGCACTGGTCGCGGGCGCATCTGGCGCAGGGATTTTCCCTGCAGGCGGCCGCCGGTGCGCTTAACGTGCATCCGCGCACCTTACAGCGCAGAATGGAAGCCGCGCTGGGGAAATCACCGTTGGCTTTTTTTCAGCAATTGCGGGTCGAACGAGTAAAGCAGCTGCTTGCCGAGGGGAAAGATATTGAGACGATTACCGCTGACGTGGGTTATTCGGAAGTGTCAACGCTGCTTGCGCTGCTGCGTCGTCAGACTGGAAAGGGAATACGGGCGCTGCGTCATGCTGTGTGAGCGTATTCGTTTAAAGAAAGCAATTATAGAGTAAAGAGGCGTTGTTTTTCCTTGACTATATTATTAACTCTTTTATTTTTCCGAATCAGGCAATATCTATATCTTTGATGGTCAAATTTAGAATGGAAACCGGCAGGAATATTTTTGTCGGGTAGCGGCTAACGCCTTACCCGACCTACGGAACGTACCATTGCGAACTGAAACTGCCTGTGTTGGTTGCCTTAATATCCCCGGTGGCGCTGCCGCTTACCGGGGCTATAGCGCTTTGCGATTTGGTAGCCCGGAGAAGGCGCAACGCGCCGCGTCCGGGAAAACCCTTAAAAAAGTTGCAAACCGATAACAGTGCGGCCTGCCTTTAATTTATTCACCATGCTTGCTGAAACTGCCGGTGGCCTCAAAATCCCCGGTGGCGCTGCCGCTTACCGGGGCTACCGCACTGTGCAATTTGGAATTATGTTGCGGATAGAACAATTGCCAGTCAGGATTATTTCTTTTTCTTCACCACTTTCCATTTTCCGCCAGCTGCAGTGTCGGCCAGCACGATTTTAAATCGGTTACTTTCCCAGTGGGGCAGGCCTAATATGCGCCGCGCTATACGGTTACCTTTCGCCTTAATCATGATGTCGCTCCTTATTTTATTAAAGATGCACTAAACCCACGCATGAAAATATTCTGCGTTTCCCGAGGTTTCAATTTTTCTAAAAAATAAAATTCACTAACAATTAAATTCAGGCTTTATTGTAGGGTGGCTATTTTTTAATTCAAGCCGCTATGAACATTCGGACCTTAGTAGCAATAAAAACGTTTTTCCAGGCTTTTATCCCAGTAAACGGTTTTTATTGCCATTTTGTCCGGCGAAAAAGAGGGAAATAACGGCAAGGTTAAAACGTCATACCGCCGATAACGGCCGCCAGGCGATCGAACATCTCGCCAAACAGGTGTTCGCAGAAGGGGGCCAGCATCGGCATCATCATGCCGAGGGTCATAATGCCAAAGGTCATGGTCACCGGGAAACCGATCACGAATACCGATAGCTGCGGCGTCATACGGTTGAGCAGACCCAGGGCGATATTGAGCGTGAGCAACAGACAAATCAGCGGTAACGCCAGCATCATACCGTTGATAAAGATTAATGAACCCAGTTGGGCGAGCGCCAGGAAACCGTTGCCGTTCAGCGGCTGGCTCTGGATCGGCAGGGTATGGAAACTGTCGGCCAGCAGCGAGATCAGCCACAGGTGGCCGTCAAAGCTTAAAAACAGCAGCATTGCCAGCAGGTTCAGCAGCCGCGCCAGCACCGGCATATTGGGGCCGCCGCTGGGGTCGAAGAAGGTGGCGAACGATAGCCCCATCTGCATGCCGATGACTTCGCCGGCGAGGCGTACCGCGGCGAAAGCCAGCTGCATCGTTAGCCCCAGCGCCGCGCCGATCAGGATCTGCTGAATCGCCAGCCATAAACCGGCAGCAGAGATAATGGGGATCGTGTTGGTGGGCAGCGTTGGGGCGATCAGTATCGCAATCAGGCCGCCGAGGCCGATTTTTACCTTTTTGCTTATCTGCTTTTCACTCAACACCGGCGCGGTGCTGATGAGGGCCAGAATACGCAGCAGCGGCCAGAAATACTGGCTGAGCCATTCGCTAAGCTGGGCGCTGTCAAAGGGGATCACGGCTAGCCGATAATATTAGGCAGGTTGCTGAATAATGTGCGCATATAGTCCAGCAGCAGGTTCAGCATCCACGGTCCGGCGATAATAATCGTCGCCACTACCGCGAGAATTTTGGGGATGAACGATAGGGTCATCTCGTTAATCTGGGTGGCGGCCTGCAGCAGGCTGACCACCAGCCCGCTGATTAGCGCCGCCAGCAGCAGCGGGGCGGCCAGCGCCAGGGCGACCTTCATCGCTTCGGTGCCAATGGCCATCACGGATTCTGGCGTCATGATTGTTCTCCGGCGGTTCAGGAATAGAAGCTCTGCGCCAGCGAGCCCAGCAGCAGCTGCCAGCCATCCACCAGCACAAAAAGCATTAACTTAAACGGCAGCGAGATCGTCGCCGGCGGCACCATCATCATCCCCAGCGCCATCAGCACGCTGGCGACCACTAAATCGATAATCAGGAACGGAATAAACACCGTAAAACCAATCTGGAAGGCGGTTTTCAGTTCGCTGGTGACGTAGGCGGGCAGCAGAATACGCATCGGTACCGCCTCCGGCCCGGCCAGCGGCGGCTGGTTGGCCAAACGAGCGTACAGCGCCAGATCGCTTTCGCGGGTCTGGCGCAGCATAAATTCGCGCAGCGGCTGCGCGCCTTTATCCAGCGCCGTATCAAGGCCGATCTTGTCCTGGCTGAAGGGCAGGTACGCCTCCTGATAGACCTTGTCGAACACCGGCGACATGATAAAGAAGGTCAGGAACAGCGCCAGCCCAAGCATCACCTGGTTCGGCGGCGCGGAAGGCGTGCCCAGCGCGTTACGCAGCAGACCCAGTACGATGATGATGCGGGTAAAACTGGTCATCATCAGCAGCATCGCCGGCAGGAAGGTCAGCGAGGTCAACAGCACCAGCGTCTGTACCGGCAGCGACCAGCTCTGGCCGCCGTTGGCCAGCGGCTGACTGATAAGCCCCGGCAGCTGTGCGAAGGCGGCAGGGCTCAGCAGCAGTAACGCGGCGGCGAGCCACGGCGCCCGACGGCGAAGGCAAGCGAACAGAGTAGGGAACATGGCTATTTTTCCGGGCGTTTGAGGACGTTTTGCATCAGCTGGCGGAAGTCGTTCGCAGGCGTGAGCGCCGTGTTATCTTCATCACGCGGCGGCGCCGGGAACTGATGAAGCGGGGTGATCTGCTGGGCGGTGACGCCCAGCACCAGCAGGGTATTATCGACTTCTACCACCACCACGCGCTCGCGCTGGCCAACCTGGCAGCTGGCGCGCAGGTTAAGCAACCGGCCGTTGCGCGCCTGCGGCGCAAAGCCGAGACGGCGGAACAACCAACCGGCCAGCAGGATCAGGAGCAGAATCGCGCCGAGCGCGCTGCTTACCTGCATGAGCGCCGAGCCGCCGGATATTGCCGGTTCGGTAACCGGTTGACTGGCCTGCACGGTAACGGGGGCGGTCATTAGCGGCTCAACCGACGCATACGTTCGGACGGGGTAATGATATCGGTAATGCGCACGCCGAATTTATCGGCCACCACCACCACTTCGCCCTGGGCTATCAGATAGCCGTTGATCAGGATATCCAGCGGTTCGCCCGCCAGGCCATCCAGCGCGACAACCGATCCCTGCGACAGGCGCAGCAGCTCTTTAATCGTCATTTTGGTGCGCCCCAGTTCAACGGTCAGCTTTACCGGAATATCGAGGATCAGATCGATATCCTGCAGGCTGCCGAGCGCATCCTGGGCCTCCAGCGATTTGAACACCCCATCGGTGGTGGCGCTGGATTTCTCAGACGACTGCTGTTCATTAAGCGCATCAGCCCACAGATCGTCTACGGATTCCTTTCCTGCGCCAGACGGTTGCTTAGGATCACTCATTGGGCTGTTCCTCACTCAGAGCATTCAAAATAGGGTTAATCAAGTGTTCAACACGAAGGGCGTACTGCCCGTTTAAGGTGCCATATTGGCTGGTCAGCACCGGCACGCCGTCGACATGGGCGATAATGCGATCCGGTTTATCTATCGGTAAAACGTCGCCTGGCTGCAGCTTAAGTATTTTCGATAAGCGCATCGGGATATCGACGAAGTTGGCAATCAGCTCCAGCTCAGAGTGCTGCACCTGCTTGACCAACGTTTCGCGCCACTGGCTATCTTCCTGACGGGAATTCTCCAGCGGCGGATTGGTCAGCAGTTCACGCAGCGGTTCAATCATGGCGAAAGGAATACAGATATTGAATTCACCGCTTAGCGCGCCAATCTCCACCTGGAACGGCGTGGTCACCACGATATCGTTCGGCGAGGTGGTGATGTTGGTGAATTTGACCTGCATTTCCGCACGCACATATTCGACGTCAATCTTATAGATTGCGCTCCATGCGTCGCCGTAGGAGTCCAGCGCCAGGCGCAGCATGCGTTTGATGACCCGCTGTTCGGTGGGCGTGAATTCGCGGCCTTCGACCTTGGTCGGGAAACGCCCGTCGCCGCCGAACAGGTTATCGACGGCGATAAATACCAGGCTCGGCGCGAAGACAAACAGCGCCGTGCCGCGCAGCGGGTTCAGGTGTACCAGATTAAGGTTGGTCGGCACCGGCAGGTTGCGGGCAAACTCGTGGTACGGCTGAATTTTAATCGGTCCGACGGTGATATCCGGGCTGCGGCGCAACAGGTTGAACAATCCCATGCGGAACTGTCGGGCAAAACGCTCGTTGATAATTTCCAGCGCCTGCAGGCGTTCACGCACCACGCGGCGCTGGGTATTCGGATCGTAAGGCTTAACCTCGCTCTCTTTACCGCCGACAACCTTCTCGGGCTCATCGCCCGTGTTGTCGCCGTTGAGCAAGGCGTCGATCTCTGCCTGTGAAAGAATGCTATCGCCCATGGTGATTACCGCAGTATGAAGGCGGTGAACAGCACATCGCTGACCACCTGCTTCGGTTGTCCCTTAACCAGCGGCGCGCTCAGCGTCTCTTTGATCTGCGCGACCAGCTGCTGTTTGCCCTGCTCATTGGCCAGATGACCGGCCTCCTGACGCGAGAGCAGCATCAGCAGGCGGCTGCGTACCTCCGGCAGGAAATCATTAAGCTGGCGGCGGGTTGCTTCATCCGGCAGGCGCAGCGTCAGGCCGATATACAGTACGCGGTCCGGATCGTTGTCCGGGGTCACCAGATTGACGGTGAAGGTATCCAGCGGCATAAATACCGGCGGCGCGGGCGGTTTTTCCTTTTCGATGGCGGTTTGCGCGCCGCCGTCGCGCTGTTGCAGCAGCCACCAGCTGTAACCTGCGGCAGCACAGGCGGCCACGGCGACGATCGTCAGCAGGATGATCAGTAAGGGGCGTTTGGGCGCGGTTGCCGGAAGGGAGTTTTGAGACATAGCCAAATCAAATTCCTGTTGTTCCGCCCGCCGCGTTGCTGACGGGCATCACGCGCGGCGGCGCCGCACGTATGACATATAAAGGTATTATCGCGGCTAACGCGCGAGGCAATAGCCGGAATAAACGGGCAAATGGGGGCCAGATTGGCCGTTTAGCGCCCCTCAGGCGAAAATATCGACGCCGTTGAGCTGGTTGGCCATTCGCTGCAGGGCTGCCGGGGCGCTGACTGGCTCAATCGGCGCGGCATCGCTGCCGCCGCCATGGCGTTCAGCGTAGCTGGCACGGCCTTCACCGTTACCGTTTTGCTGCTGCCACTGCGGCGTCGCCTCGCCGCCAACGCTGCTCTGACCGAGGTTGATTCCGCTCTCAGCCAGCGCGTGACGTAGCTGCGGCATAGCCGCCTCGACCGCCGCGCGTACCTGACCGTGTGCGGAAGCGATGTGCAGCTGCGCCTGTTTATCGTCGAGCTGCAGGGTGATCTGTAGCGCCCCCAGCTCCTGCGGATGCAGGCGCAGTTCGGCGCTCTGCTGGCCGTTGCGGTGGAACATCAGCACCTGCTGGCTCAGCGCCTGCTGCCATTCCGGGCTACCAAGCTGGGCATAAAGCTGCGGCGTCGGCGGCGCGGTTACCAGCGCACTGGCGGGCGTGGCGCTCTGGCTGGGGCTGGCGGCGGCGAAAGCGACGGCGGCTGGCTGCGCCGGAGTATTCTCCGCCGGACGTTCGGCCATATCGTGCTGCGGCGTGGTCGCGGTCTGCACAACAGGAGAAGGCAGATTTTGTCCGCTAAGGGGATCCGTGCCCGGCTGCGGCTTCGCCGCCGCTTCGCCTTCCGGCAGGTTCGCGACATGCTGAGTCGCCGCGTTGCCGATGTGGAGCGCGGTTTTATCGCCGCTGGTCGCAGCTGGTTGAGCCTGCGGTAGCGCGGTCTGCGGTAGCGCGGTCTGCGGCGGCGGGGCGACGATTGCCGCCGGCAGCATGGCGTACAGCGCCTGCAGCGTCGCCGGATCTAAGGCTTTCGCCTCGCTGAGCGGTGGCGTATCCGGGCGCGTATCCTCTTTTTTCGCTGTTGTGTCGACGGCGTTTTCCGCCGATGTCGGTAGCGCATTGCCCAGCAGCGCGCCGCGTTCGCCAAGCGCGGCCAGCAGCTGGTTAAGCTGGTTACGGCTTAGCGGCGGGGCGCTTTCATCGTCGGCGCTCAGCGCCGCCGGCGGCAGCGTGCCGCTTTGCGCGGGCGTGAAGCGCGCGCCAAGCAGTTGCGCAAAGGCAGATGACAGCTGAGCGTCATCGAGCGCCAGATCCGCCAGGGCGCTGGCGTCGCCGGGTAGGCTAAGGGCGGGCAAAGCATTGAGATTCATGAAGCGGTATTCCTTTGTGTACTGCGTTGCGCGAACTCATCCATCAATTTTTGATTGCGTTTGTTTTCCAACTGCAGCTCGGCGTTTTGCGCGCGCGTGTGCAGGGTATCGTAGGCGTTCAGCCGCTGCTGATGGTCCTGCCACTGCTTCACGGCGTGATCCACCTTTTGCCCCCACTGCAGAAGCTGCTGGCGCTGTTGTTCGATAGCCTGTTCGAGGGTGGCAATGAACTGCTGGTAGTTCTGCCAGCGCGAGCTTTCCATGCCGCCAGAAAGGGTGCTGTTGAGCTTTTGCCGGTACTCGTCCTGATAGTTAAGCAACATCGTCAGCTGTTGCTCGGCGGCCTGTTGCGCCTGGCGCGCCTGGCCCAAACGCTGCGCCGCCTGTTCGACGGCCTCCTGGGCCAGATTGCGCAGGGTAATCAAAGGGGACTGTGCTTTCATCGCGTGGCGTCTCCGATGGCGTTAAACAATCAGCTGCTGTAGCTGCAGACAGGCTTCGTCATAACCGCAGCGCTCGAAAATTCCCTGCTGCAGATAGGTCTCCATTTGCGGATACAGGGTAATGGCTTTATCCAGCAGCGGGTCGCTACCGGCGGCATAGGCGCCGACGCTTATTAAATCGCGGTTGCGCTGGAAGCTGGCCAGCGTCTGTTTAAAGGTGCGTACCCGGCGATAATGTTCGTCATCGATAAGTGACGTCATCGCGCGGCTGATCGAGGCTTCAATATCGATGGCCGGGTAGTGACCGGCCTCCGCCAGACGTCGGGACAGCACCACGTGACCATCGAGGATCGCGCGCGCCGAATCGGCGATCGGATCCTGCTGATCGTCCCCTTCGGTGAGTACGGTATAGAAGGCGGTGATCGAACCGCCGCCGCTGATACCGTTGCCCGCGCGTTCAACCAGCGCCGGCAGTTTGGCGAATACCGATGGCGGATAGCCTTTGGTTGCAGGCGGTTCGCCGATCGCCAGCGCGATTTCTCGCTGCGCCATCGCATAGCGGGTGAGCGAATCCATGATCAGCAGCACGTGCTGGCCGCGATCGCGAAAATCTTCGGCGATGCGGGTGGCGTAAGCGGCGCCCTGCATGCGCAGCAGCGGCGATACGTCCGCCGGGGCGGCGATCACCACTGAACGCGCGCGGCCTTCGGCGCCGAGAATATTCTCGATAAAGTCTTTGACTTCCCGGCCGCGTTCGCCGATCAGGCCGACGACGATAACGTCGGCCTGGGTGTAGCGCGCCATCATGCCCAGCAGCACGCTTTTACCGACGCCGGAGCCGGCGAACAGTCCCATACGTTGGCCGCGCCCAACGGTCAGCAGGCCGTTGATGGTGCGCACGCCGACGTCCAGCACCTGCTCGATAGGGGTACGCTGCAGCGGGTTAAACGGCGCGGTAATCAGCGGCGCGCGATAGCCGGTTTCCGGCGCGGGCAGACCGTCAAGCGGTCTGGCGCCGCCGTCGAGCACGCGTCCCAGCAGCGCCGGGCCCAGCGGCAGTTGTTTACCAGCGTGCTGGCCGTCCGTCGCGCTGCGGGCGTAAACCCGCGCCCCTGGCACAATCCCTTCGACCTCTTCCAGCGGCATCAGATACAGCCGCTGATCGTTAAAGCCGACCACTTCGCTTTCCACTTCCTGCACGCCGCCGCCGCCGTCGCGCTCGATAAGGCAGGTTGCGCCGAGCGGCAGCTGCAGGCCGGTGGCCTCCAGCACCAGACCGGTGGCGCGGATCAGACGGCCATAGCGTCGTACGGTCGGCGTACGGGCGATACGCTGCTCCAGCGCTTCAAGCGAATTCAGCCAGCGGCCGAGACGGGCGGTCATCACAGATCTCCCGGCGCGGCGAGGCGGCACAATTCGTGCCAGCGGGTGGCGAGACTGGCGTCGAGATCGCCCTCCTCGGCGCTGACCTTACAACCGCCGGGATGCAGATCGCCATCCGCCAGCAACCGCCAGCCGTGCAGGCTGAGGGTGGTGCCTAACTGCTGCTCAACGCGCTCATAATCTTGCGGGTGTACGCGCAGCTGCGGCTTGCCGTTGAACATCGGTTCTTGCTGGATCAACTGTTGAATTTGCGTCAGCAGGGCAGTGCCGTCGCAGACCGGCGGCTGGCCAAGCACCTGTTTCGCGGCGGTTAGCGCCAGCTGCATCAGGCGTGAGGCGATGACCGAATCGAGCGCATCAAGGGTGTGCTGAAACTCGCTCACCAGCTGCTGCCAGTGGTCGGTCAGCGGCTGTTGCTGCTGCTGTGCTTCCAGCAGCCCCTGCTGGCGGCCCTCCTCAAGTCCCTGCTGAAATCCGGCTTCATAGCCTTTTTGCTGGCCATCGGCATAACCGGATTGCTGACCTTGCTGCTCGGCCTGCAGGCGCAGGGCGGCAAGCTGCTGCTGCAGTTCCGCCTGAGCGTCAGGCTGCAAGGCTTCGTTATCCAACGTCGGTAGCGGTGGTTCGAAAGCTGGTCCTGCATCGCCGAGGTCGTTAAGCGACCAGGGCTGCCAGGGCATGGAATTAATGCGATCAGACATAGGTGTCCTCGCCGCCGCCAATAATCATTTCGCCGCTCTCCGCCAGCCGTCTGACTATCAGCAGAATCGCTTTCTGTTCGTTTTCCACCTGCGACATGCGCACCGGCCCACGGTTGGCGAGATCGTCGCGCAGAATATCGGCCGCGCGCTGGGACATGTTTTTGAGGAACTTCTCGCGCAGCGGCTGCTCGGCGCCCTTCAGAGCAATCAGCAGTGATTCGTTGTCCACGTCCTGCAGCAGGCGCTGGATACTGCGATCGTCGACCTCCACCAGGTTTTCGAACAGGAACATCTCGTCGATGATCTTCTGCGCCAGCTCGCCATCGTATTCGCGCATCGCGTCGATAACGGCTTCTTCCTGCTGGGTTTTCATCAGGTTGATAATCTCGGCGGCGGTACGCACTCCGCCCATTTTGCTGCGCTTGAGGTTCTGGCCGTCGAGCAGGTTGTTGAGTACTTCGGTCAACTCCGCCAGCGCCGCCGGCTGCACGCCGCCGAAGGTGGCGATACGCAGCATTACGTCGTTGCGCAGGCGCTCATCGAACTGCGCCAGAATATCCGCCGCCTGGCCGCGCTTGAGATGGACCAGGATGGTGGCGATGATCTGCGGGTGTTCATCGCGGATCAGGTCGGCGGCGCTCTGCGGCTCCATAAAGTTGAGCGTTTCCATCCCGGAGGTGGTTTCGCGGGATTCGAGAATATCCTCCAGCAGGCTGGCGGCACGCTCTTCGCCCAGCGCTTTCACCAGCACCGAACGCAAATAGTCGCTGGCGTTGACGCTCAGGGCGGCGAACTGTTCGGCATCGTCTTCAAATTCAGACAGGATCTCGCCGAGCTGTTTATGCGAGACCTGGCTCATGCCGGCCATGGTGCCGCTCAAAAGCTGGACTTCGCGGGAGGAGAGGTGCTTGAGCACCTCCGCCGCGCGGTCTTCGCCCAGCGTCATCAGTAAAATGGCGCTTTTATCGGTTCCGGTCAGGCTCATAGTTCGTTACTCATCCATTGGCGGATTACCAGAGCGACGACCCGCGGATCTTTATCCGCCAGTTCGCGGATGCGCTGGCTCTGGACTTCTGCGCTGACGCGCTGCTGCGATTTACGGCGCAGCGCCAGCTCCTCATTGCTTGGTTTATGGCTGTCGTTCGCTTTAGCGACCGGCGCGCTGGCGGCGGCGACCGCGGCTTGCTGTGCGGCCTGACGCTGCTGCAGCTGTGGCTTAATCAGCTTGCGCCACAATACCCAGCCGACCAGCAGTACCAGCAGATAACGTCCCAGTTCGAGCAGCAAATCGATAAACGCCTGGCTCTGCCAGAACGGCAGCTCGCCGCCGGTCATCTGATTGTCGGTAAATGGCGTATTGACCACCTGCAGGCTATCGCCGCGGCTGCTGGAGTAGCCCATCGCTTCGCGCACTAGCGCTTCAATCTGCGCCAGTTGTTCTTTACTCATCGGCTGCGCTTTACCGTCGGCGTTGAGGCTGTAGTTCACCACCACGGCGACCGACAGGCGCTCCACCGTCCCGGCTTTTTGTTGGGTATGGCGGATGGTGCGATCGAGTTCGTAGTTGGTGGTGGCGTCGCGTCGGGTGCTTAACGGGCCGCTGTTGGCCGCGGCGCTACGGGTGTTGGTCGCGTTGCTGGCGTTATTGGCCGCCGGTTTAGCGGTTTCAATCGGCGCGGTGGCCGGCGCGCTCGGCTGGTTGGATAACGCCCCAGGAACACCGCCCACCTGCGGTCCGCCGATTTGCTCGTTGCTGCTGGTTTGCTGCGAACGGATCGCCGCTTTATCGGGCTGCTGGTTCGGCTGGTACTGTTCGTCGGTCTGCTCGCGGGAGGCGAAATCGATCTGTGCGGTCACCTGAGCACGAACGTTGGCGCTGCCGACCACCGGCGCCAGGATCGTTTCAATGCGTCGCTGATAGCCGCTTTCCACTTCGCTGGCATATTTCAACTGCGAGGCGTTGAGGTCGCGCCCGGTGCCGTCAGACTGCGTCAGCAGGCGTCCGGCCTGATCGACCACGGTGACGTTGCCAGCCGGCAGGCCGGCGACGCTACTCGATACCATATAGACGATAGCGTTGATTTGGCCATCATCCAGCGCACGGCCCGACTGCAGCGTCAGGGTGACAGAAGCGGAAGGGGACTTTTGCTCGCGGACGAACAGCGAGGGCTTCGGCAGCGCCAGGTGCACCCGCGCATTCTGCACCGGCCCCAGCGATTCGATAGTGCGTGAGAGTTCGCCTTCAAGAGCGCGCTGATAGTTAATCTGTTCGCTGAATTGGCTGATGCCGAATTTTTCCTGATCCAGCAGTTCGAAGCCAACTGCGCCGCCCTTCGGTAGCCCCTGCTGCGCCAGACGCAGACGGGTTTCATGCACTTTCTCCGCCGGGATCATCAGCGCCGCGCCATTCTCGGCGAAGCGGTAGGGGATGTTCATCTGCGTCAGTTGGGTGACGATAGCGCCGCCGTCGCGATCGTTCAGATTGCTGTACAGCACGCGATAATCCGGGCTTTTCGCCCACAGCAGCAGCGCGACGATAATGGCGATAGCGGCGGAGGCGGCCACCAGCAGCGGTATTTTTGGATTGGCGCGCAGACGGCTCCAGATGGCCTGCAGGCCGTTGTCGCGGCTTTCGCCGGCGGATAACGAGGCACTCATGGTTGGCGGTATCCTTCGCTGGCGTTCAGGCGGCGACGCGCGCTGGCGTGCTGACGAACGGTATGGATAGCGTTATGTGACAAAACAGACTCCCTGATACACATCTTTTCTCAATAGCGGCGCTCCCATTTCTGGGCAGGCCATTATTCGTCTTATCAGATGATTCTGATTGCCCGATAAGCCGGGTTTTTTGCGGCTAATTAACCGCTTTAAGCAAAAATCGCTGTGTTAGGGTGTGCAGCATTGGAGAAGTACAGGGTGAAATAGCGCCTGGCGATCACGACAGTATTGAGGAAAAGATGGCGATTCAGGGTATTGAAGGCGTACTGCAACAGATGCAGGCGATGGCGATTCAGGCGGGAAATAACGGGCAGAATAGCGTACCGCAGGGAGTCAGTTTTGCCAGTGAATTGACCGCCGCGCTGGGTAAAATCAGCGATACCCAGCAGGCCGCGCGTCAACAGGCGCAGAACTTCGAGCTGGGCGTGCCGGGTATCAGCCTGAATGATGTGATGGTCGATTTACAGAAATCTTCAGTTTCGTTGCAGATGGGCGTGCAGGTGCGCAATAAGCTGGTGGCGGCCTATCAGGACATTATGAATATGCCGGTTTAGTCATACAATCCCGGCGCAATTGCTTCCTGCAAACCGCTATGCTAACGCTGGCGGTTTTGTCTATTTACGGCGACAACGGCAAAAAACTGCTCGCCTCTGCATTGATTTTGACCCATCGACTGGTGAATGAGTGATCCGAAATTATCATTACAGTTGATAGGGGATACAGATCAATAGCCGTTCATCGATCGACACAAACGATCTGACTACTAGCACTACAAACTGTATGGTCTTGCCAAAATAATTCTAATTTGGAATAGCAGATGTCCGGAAAAGTAGACTATCAGTTGCGGCGTAAGGTTTGGATTGGGATTTTTCTCGGTTTGTTGGTCTTTTGGGGAACCATTGCGACGATTGTTACCTTAGCGTTGGCTTAGCGCCAAAAGTTTCTACTGTTATTTAGTATCTCCCCGTCAGGTACAAGAAAGATCTGCTTTGTATTATCGGCGGAAGGTGAAAATTTAAATTTGGATGGCAATTCACTATCGTTTCCCGGCCCGGTGGCAAATAATCTGCGCAAATTTTGCTCCGCGGAGGCGTTATGCTGTGGCTTCAGACCGTTGTATTTTTTGTCGTTTTAGCTTTTGTCGCGATAGCGATGTTTCATGAAACCTGGCGACAGGATAGCGAGTAACCGCCGTTTCAACTTCCTCTGATCTGTCTCCCTCCTTAACAGTGACTAAACTTAGAGCATGGCTAACGGTCTTCTGGAGGGTGTTGTGAATAGATTCCACGATGAATACGACGAGCGGGAAATGTACCACATGGTCTGCCGTTGGGAAGATGAAGGCGGGGCGGTAGCGTAACGCATCTCTTTTAAACTGACCGCATTCTGGCGGCTCAGGCGTGAAATCGTTGTATGGCATGAACGCGCGCGCTTGACCCCTGGCAACTTCAGGGGCAATATTCCACGGACTGTGGTAACCCCGGCTGTCTGCATGACACCTGAGCATTTGGCTGAGCGATATAACGAGTATCTTCAGTCGGAAACGTTGGACAAATATATAACCAGCATGGAGGAGCCTGGCGTGGGAAAGCAGCTAACAGAAGATGATCTTCGTGAACATGGCTTCACCGATAAAGAGATTGCCCGCTTACGTGAAATCATGACGCGGCAAGAAAGTAACAATGAAACCTATGCTACTTTGATCGACAGTTTACGAAAACGTTTTTGGGGCGGCGTTATTGTTGTTTGTATTGCCTTTGCCATAGTCGTTTCGTGGATTTTTAACTTCGAAAGTAATGATTTTACTTATCCGCTAATCATTATTTTTATCCTGATTGCTGTTTGGAAATTAACACCTTTCCCGATGGCTTTTAAAGCTTATCTTATCTACTTGAAAATCGAGTGATTACTTATTATCAATTTCATATATGGTATTGCCTATTTGTATTCCTTTTACCGTTGATGAAACACCTTTAAGAGCCAACGCAGGGGCGCTCACTTCCAGAGGAATACATCCATATTTTATCCTCGTGACAGATATCAGATTAACCCGGTCAAGATAACACAGAGTATTTTACAGGCATATTTCCCTAAGCCTGTGAGTGGCTTATTTTAGCTGTCGCGATGTTTAGAATATTTAATTGATGAATGTATGAAGCGTAAATGAAATAATTGATTATATATTATTGCTTATTCACTCCTGTAAAATCCGCCGATGGCTTACCAGGCAACACTCTGCATTGCCCTGGTGAGACCCATCATGCGCTTCCTGGCCGGAATATCAGGCTGTAAGGTTGTTGTTATTGTAATTCTTCGCTTTTGCTCTTAATGGCGACCACGTTATCGGACTGCAGTTCGCCAAGCAGGAGCGAACGATCGTCGAACTGGCCGTAAGCGTTGTTGACCGCGTTCTGGCGGGTGGATTGATCGATCAGCGTTTTTAATTGTTCCATCCGCTGTTGCAATAGCCCTTTCAGTACTCCCTCATTGTCGATAATCTGCTTCAACTTAGCGTTGAGCATCTCTTGCAGAGCCAGCGATGGCCCCGCTTTGCCGGTAAATTCGGCGGTTTTCTCGACCGCCGTCACGTAGGCAAACTGCATTTCCACCAGCGCTTCCCATTGCCCGGCGCGTGCCAGGGCAATCATCTGGCTGCTCAGGGTATGGATCTGCTGATAGGCGGCTAAAAGCTGCTGTTGGCGTTCCATCACAATGTACCCTGAGCAGGTTGATAGTTTGGCCCAATTTGCCGCCAGGCATCGGCGATATTCTCCAGCAGCTTGACCACTTCGACGATCGCCGCTTCGTCATTATGCAGGTTGGCCTGCATCAGGCGTCGCTTCATATAATCGTACAGCGCCGCCAGATTATCGGCGATTTCGCCGCCTTGCTGGTGGTCGAGGCCGCTTTTCAACCCGTTGTCGATGATGTTGATTGCCTTCGACAGCGCCAGGCCTTTACCGGCGATATCCCCCTGATTCATCAGGATGCGTGCGCGAAGCAGGGCGTTAAGCGCCCCGTCGAACAACATTACGATTAACTGGTGCGGACTGGCGCTCATCGCGCTGCTTTCCAGACTGACCTGTGCGTAGGCTTGCGTGCCGCTACGGTTATACATGCTGTTTCATTACCTGATTAAGGGTTACTGGGACGAGAACTGCTGTTGTAAGTAGTTACCCGTGCTGCTCAGCTTGGACATCATGGTATCCAACTGAACAAACTGTTGTTTATAGCGATCGATAGTGTTCTGGATGCTGTCGGAAACAGTGTCGATCTGGATATTCAGGCGATCGAGATTGGTGTTGATGCTTTTGGTCGAGTTCTCGATGATGCCGCCCGCTTTAATATAGTTCTGGATTTCATTATGGATTTCGGTGGCCATCCCGGTGTCTTTACCGTTGCCGGCGAAGAAGTTGGCGACCTGATCCGGTTTCTCGTCGAGCGCTTTATTGAGCTTGGTGCTGTCGACTTCCAGCTTGCCGGTTTTGGGATTGGTTGAGATCCCGAGGTTGCCAAGGCCTTTCAGCTCCGGGTTGTCCTGAGCGGCGCTGAGCGCGCTTTTAATCGATGACTGAATGCCGCGCAGGGTGTTATCGCCCAGCAGCGCGCCGTTCTTGGCGCTTTGCGCTTCACCGCTTTTCACCGGGGTGTATTTGGTCAGCGAGCCGAAGGTGTCGAGCAGCGAATTATAATTATCCACCCACTCTTTGATTTTGTCGGCGGTGCCGCTTTTATCGATGCCGATCACCAGGTTTTGCGGTTCGCCGGCTTTGGTGGTGGTTTTCAAGTCGATGGTGACGCCCTGCAGCGCATCGGCAATCGAGTTGGTGCTGCGCTTAATTTTGGTGCCGTTGACGATAATCTCCGCATCCTGTCCGGCGACGGTCTGCTTCATCGCGCCGCTGTTGCTGCTGCTGTCGTAGTTGAGGATGGCGCCGAGCTTATCGTCGTTATTCACCTGCACCGACACGGTGTTTTTCTCGCCGGTGGTGGAGGAGCTCAGCGCCAGCTGATAGTCATTGTCGCCGACGCGCATGATGCTGGCGGTGACGCCGGCTTTAGCGCCGTTGATGGCATCGCGCATCTCCAGCAGCGAGGTCTGGTCGTCGCTCAGCGGAATCGTGGTCTCTTTTGGCGGGTCGCCGGCGGTGATCGTAATAGAGCGGTCGCTGTTGCCGGCGGTTCCAAGTTTCTCTTGTTGGTCGGTAATCGTCGCCTGGGTGGTCAGGGTTTGCGGCTGCGCCAGCTTCTGCACTTCAACGCTATAGTTGCCCGGCACCGCCTTATTGGTGGTGGTGATGGTGAACTGGTCGTGCTTGGTGGCGGTGGTGCTGTTGAAAAACTCCGGCTTGGCCAGCTCCTTGCTCAGGTTATCGAATTTTTCCAGCGAGCTTTTTAACGTGCCGTAAGCCGTTAGCTGCGCGTTATAGCTGGTTTGCTGAGTGGTATACGGCGTCAGGCGCTGTTGTTCCGCCTTGCTGAGTTTGTCCAGTAAACCGTTGAGGTCGAGTCCTGAGCCGATGCCTAAGGAACTGATCGATGCCATTGGTGTTTCTCCTTACTAATGACGTTATTCGCTTATTGCGTTATCGGCCCAGTGGAGAAAAAGTTTACCGAAAAAGTGAAAAAGGCGATGGCGTAATAGAAGAGGGAAAAAGCGCGTTATTTTCGCCATTGGCGGAGGGGCAAAAATTTTTCAAAAAATGGCTAAAGGTTGCAGAGGATACGTCGATACCAGAAGGGACGGTGGTTGACGCCGTGGGCAAGCAAGCCCGAACCTTTTAACCACGTTGCACTGAACGCAACTGACTCGTAAGGAATGCATATAATGGCACAAGTAATTAATACCAACAGCCTGTCGCTGATGGCGCAAAACAACCTGAACAAATCCCAGTCTTCCCTGGGCACGGCGATTGAGCGTCTGTCTTCCGGTCTGCGCATCAACAGCGCTAAGGACGATGCCGCGGGTCAGGCGATCTCCAACCGTTTCACCGCCAACATCAAAGGCCTGACTCAGGCTTCCCGTAACGCTAACGACGGTATCTCCCTGGCGCAGACCACCGAAGGCGCGCTGAATGAAGTCAACGATAACCTGCAGAACATCCGTCGTCTGACCGTACAGGCGCAGAACGGTTCTAACTCTTCCAGCGACCTGCAGTCCATCCAGGATGAAATCACCCAGCGTCTGTCTGAAATTGACCGAATTTCTCAGCAAACCGATTTCAACGGTGTGAAAGTACTGAGTAGCAATCAGAAGCTGACTATTCAGGTTGGCGCTAATGATAATGAAACGATTGACATCGACCTGAAAGATATCAATAAAAGCACTCTAAATTTAGATACCTTCTCTGTGGCATTCGGCGTCAATAAGGGGGATGTCGGTAAAACTGCTGTTGCTGCAAATGATTCCATTCAACTGGATAAAACAGTAACAATCGCTGCCGGGCAAAAAGCAAATTCTAAAGACGTTACTGGTTATGTTAAAGATGATAAGGGTGATATTTATGCTCGTACTGGCGCTACAGAGTATTACAAAGTAGAAAGCATTGACAAAGATGGAACAGCAACTTTTGCAGCGGCACCGGCAGCACCATCTGGTACGACTAAAGCAGTAACCGAAGGTAAGATTTCTGTTAAGGCAACCGATAATGCAGATAAAGATTTAGCTAATACTTTCGCGTACACGGGTACAGAGAAAGGTGCTCCTAAATATGTGATTAAAGATACTAGTGGCGCGACTGACCGTTATTACGCGGCTACTTTTGATGCCGATGGTAAAGTGGTTCGCGGCAACGAGCTCAGCTCAACTCCTGCTACTGAAGATCCGCTTGAAGCATTAGACAAAGCCCTGTCCCAGGTTGACCAACTGCGCTCCTCCCTGGGTGCGGTACAGAACCGTTTCGATTCTGTTATCAACAACCTGAACAGCACCGTGAACAACCTGTCCGCTTCCCAGTCCCGTATTCAGGATGCTGACTACGCGACCGAAGTGTCCAACATGAGCCGCGCGAACATCCTGCAGCAGGCGGGTACCTCCGTGCTGGCGCAGGCTAACCAGTCGACTCAGAACGTCCTGTCTCTGCTGCGTTAATCGCACGTCTGATTACTGTCGCATCGCAACCCCGCTTCGGCGGGGTTTTTGCTTTTTGCCCGTAGCCGCCTGGCAAAACGGCTGAATGAGAAAGCATGTCGTAAATAGAGACGCTTTTATGCGGTTTTTCCGGCGATTGGCATTTTTGCCCCTGCGCATAATAGCGCTGACTCTCTTATCCGCAGGTTTCAGAAATAGTGAGCGATTTGTATACCGCCGAAGGCGTGATGGATAAAAATTCCCTCTGGCTGCGCTACGTTCCGTTAGTGCGGCACGAAGCATTGCGCCTGCAGGTCAGGCTGCCCGCCAGCGTCGAGCTTGACGATTTATTGCAGGCCGGGGGAATCGGGTTGTTGAACGCCATTGAGCGTTACGACTCGCTACAGGGAACGGCCTTTACCACCTATGCGGTACAACGTATCCGCGGCGCAATGCTCGATGAACTGCGTAGCCGCGACTGGGTGCCGCGCAGCGTGCGGCGTAACGCCCGCGAAGTCGCCCAGGCGATGCAGAAGCTGGAGCAGCATCTGGGCCGCCCGGCCACAGAAAGCGAACTTGCGCAGACGCTGGGTATCACCCTTGCCGAGTACCGACAAATCCTGCTGGATACCAATAACAGCCAGCTGTTCTCCTACGATGAATGGCGGGAAGAGCAGGGCGAGAATGCCGAACGACTGCTGGAAGGGCACGAAGAGGCCAATCCGTTGCATCATCTGCTGGAAGGCAGCCTGCGCCAGCGGGTCATCGAGGCCATTGAAGCCTTGCCGGAACGCGAAAAAATGGTCCTTACCCTCTACTACCAGGAAGAGCTAAACCTTAAAGAGATCGGCGCGGTGCTGGAGGTGGGGGAATCCCGCGTTAGCCAGCTGCACAGCCAGGCGATTAAGCGCCTGCGCGCGAAGCTGGCCAACGAAGGCTAATAACCACCTGCCGGACAGGTGGTTAGCGGATTACGATTTACGCAAATCAATGCGCAGAATGCGCTCCTTCGCCCCTTCGACAAATACCTGAGGATCCCACTCGCGATTGAACCCTTCTTTAATGCCGACGTACAGGGTATCCATGTCCGGCGACAGCGCCATTTGATTCGGATAAACCGGGGCGCGGAATTCATGAGTCACCCGCCAGGTTTTGCCATCCACAACGCTGATGGTGCCGCTGGTGAAATTGCTGACGTACAGCTCGTTATATTTTGGATTGAAGCGCACCGCGTTGGCGCCCACTCCGGTACGCACGTAGCCCAGCGATTTGCCGTCTTTAAGAGCGAATATATACAGGCCGTCGTGAGGGCCGCTGCGATCGTCGTGATCGAAGGCGACCACGAAAATACGCCCTGAGTCGGAATCAACGATCAGATTTTGCGCGCTGGCCAACTGCGGCGCGTTAAGCGGGATGGTGCGGACAATCTGCTGGGTTCTGGCATCGATCTCGTTGATATAGTCGCGGCCGCCAACGTAGATCTTCTGCGTCTTTTCATCCAACGTCAGGCCGTAGGCGGTGCCGCGATAGGCACCTTTGACTTCACCTTTCAGCTGCAACGTCGTGCCGTCGAGCATCAACAATTTATGCAGCGGACGCATCCCGTCCTGGGTTTTCAGCATATGGCTGTAGCTGACAAATAACAGATTAGCGGCGCGGCTGTATACCATATGCCGCAGATGTTCGAAGCGCGCATCGGCGGCGCCGTCGGTTGGGAAGCTCAGGCGTGGACTGGTGCGGGTGATTTTACCGCTGGCGGCGTCGAACTGGCTGATACGCAGCGAAGCCGACTGGGTATGGCCGACATAAAGCACGTGCGCCGGCTGATTCATCGCCAGCGAGAAGGCGCGCCAGGGCATATCATAGCGCTGGATAACATGCAGGGTGGCCGGATTAAAGGCGTAAAGATAACCTTTATTGGCCGCGCGGTTAACCCGGTCGGTGGCCGCGGCGAATAGCAGGTTGTCGCCGTTGTCGAACGCCAGCTCATAAACCCCTTCGTTGGCTTCCTGCAGGTAATTGGTTTTCATCGCAAAGCGCGATGCCTCCCGCGGCGGCGGATCGATGGCGAAAGCCGGGTGGGGGAGCAGGGCGGCGAGCAGTAGCGCAGCCAGCGGTTTTATCAAGTTGCGATTAGGCATGATGGTTATCCTTGTTGACAAATAGGGCTCAGAACTGGATTTCGCCGCCGAAAATATAGGTGCGGCCGCGGGCGGTGGTGTTAACAGACGCGCCTTCTTTGGCGTTATCGAGACTCTGGTTCATACGGTTTAGCGCTTCGGAGTAGTCACGATTCGTTACGTTCTGCACGCTAAAGCGCAGCAGCACGTTCTCGGTCATCTGCCAGCTGCTATAGAGGTCGATAATGGTCGGGATATTCGGCATGCTCTCTTTAGGCACCGTATTGGTGTCGAGGCTAATGCCTTCGGTACTCAGGCGTTTTGATTTACCGGTGAATTTCACCAGGCTGCCGACGGTGAGTTTGCGATCGAACAGGCGCCCGCCGACATCCACCGTGGCGTAGCTGCTGGGGAGATCGCTCAGGTCGCTATAGGCGAAGCTATAGACCGTGCTGGCAATAGAGGTGGGCTGATCGGTGCGCTGCTTGCTCCACGACACATTGGCGTAGGCAAAACCGATGTCGTATCCGGCTTCAATCTCATAGCCCTCGGTGGTCACCGGCGAGGTGACGTTAACCGAGATATTGGCGTTGAAATCCGGCGAAGCATTGGCGACATCTTTACACAGCCCCCCGTTGCTGCACAGCAGGAAGGATTCGCTGGTGATGTAATCTTTAATCCGCGAGCGGTAGGTCAGAGCTTTCAGATGCAGGCTATCCTGCTCGCTCAATAATCCTTGTTTGATAACGTTAAAACCGGCCTCCCAGGTTTCGGCTTTTTCCGGTTTCAGGAACGGGTTCATCGATGCGCCGCCCTCGTTGGCGAAGAACACTTCCTGAACGTTCGGCGCACGCGAGGAACGGCTCCAACTGACAAACGGCTGCAGCCATGGCGTCACCTGAGCGGAGAAGGTCGCCGAGGGATTAAAACCGTTATCTTTGACGTTGAGTTGGGTGGCCCCTTGCGGGAAGCACTTTTCGTTATCTGCACAGGCCGGTTTATAGCCCTGTACCCGGCTGCGGGTATAGTTGAGATTAAGATCGAGCTGATAAATATCCTTGTTTAATGTCAGCCCGCTATAGAGCGAGGCGATCTTCTGCTTGCCCGCCGGGGCGAAGGCGTTGTGGTCGGTCTCGGTATCCTGCACGAAGCGGCGGGAATAGCGGGTGTCCATTAATTTGCCGCCGAGCTGGAAAGCGGCATACAGATCGTCGGTAATACGAAAACGGCTGGTGTTGTTCATGTCCAGCGCGTTGGACTTATTGGTGGTCGAGGAGTCGTTAAAATTATACAGCGACTCCGGTTTATATGCCTGATTGCCGCGGCTGGTGCTGGCTAATACATTGAACTCGACCAGTTCATTGAGCGGCGCGTAGTTATAGCGCAGATAGTAGTCGTCGCTGCTAATATCGCGACGGGTAAAACTATTGCGGTAATTACGCCCGGAAAACTCGAAGCGGTTAAATTGATCGACGTTGAAATTGATTTTATATAGCTGCGAGCGCGGCTCCTGACGCAAATATTTATTATCCTCGCCGATAAACTCTTCGCTGCTGCGTCCGCCGCCGTTTTTATAGGTCGCATAGGTGCGGGTGCCGCTGATGCCGAGTAGCGCGCCAAGGCCGCCGCCGTTATCGAAGGTGTCGGTTTTGCCGGCTACCGTTACCATACCGGTGCGGCCGAGTCCGTTATCGCCCACGGAAAAACGCGACAGTAGGCCGACCTGATGCCCCGGTTTTAACACATCATCGATGCCGATCGTGCGCAGATTGGCGCTGCCCGCCAGCGCGTTGACGCCTTGCGAACCGGCGCTGTTGCCGCGGGTGATATCCACTTCGGCCAGGAAGTTGGGGTCAAGCGGTACTCCGGCGGCGGTATTCGCCCCGCCGTGGTAGTTAGCTGGCGCCATGCCGAAGAAGGTCTGGGTGACGCCATCGACCATGGTGTTTACCCGGCCCAGCCCGTTCATGCCGCGAATATTGACGCTGATGGTGCCCTGCAGCGGGTCGATTTGCGTATAGGTGCCCGCCATGCTGCGCAGCGAGGCATCGAGGCTTTGCAGATTCTTATTGAGCGTTCGCGAACTGTAGGCGCCGGGACGGGTATAGCTCTCCTCTGAGGAGCCGACCTGGCCGGTATTTTCCGCCAGCGGGTTATCGGTAACGGTGATGGGAGAGAATACCGATTCCCCTTCGCTTTCGGCGGCAAAAGCCTGGCCGTTGACGATAAGTAGCCCGGTGACGAGCCCCGTGATTATTTGTGATTTTTCCATAATCCAATCCTGAGGTAATAAATAGTTAACGCACAAAAAGGGCAGCAGCGTGCATCGCGCTTATTGCTAAGTGCGATGACACATTGCCCAAAATAAAAAATTATTAGCGGTCAGTGACCGTGATAAATAACATCCAGGATGCCTGAATAAATAACAGGGAACCCTGGGTTTATATTTTTAATAAGCCGAACTCCACCGGCAGGGTGACCTTATTAATACCGTTACGCAGCAGCTCTTTTGGCGGCGGCGGAAGCGGACGCGCATTTTCCAGCGCCATCAGCGCGGCGCGATCCAGCGAATGGGTCCCTGACGAGTTCGCCAGCTGCGATTGCAACACCTCGCCGCGTTCGTTGACGCTGAAGGTAATAATGACGGTACCGGTACGTTTACGGCGGCGCGCATCTTCCGGGTAGTGGCGCATTTTGTTGATTTTGCCTTTCACCAGCGATTCCCAACTGATCTTATTCTTGCTCAGGCGCGCGGCATCGCTATCGAGCGGCGCGGTGGTGCGCTGAGTGAGGACGGCCGGTGCCGGGGGCGCGGCGTAGCTGGTGATGGTTGAATTACCCTTTTCCTCTTGCTGCTGACGGCGGGACTGTTTTTTAACCTCGATTTTCTTTTTCCGCTGCGGTTGGGGTTTGCTGGCGGAGAGCTTTATTTGCGCATTGTCGTGAATATGCAGCTTCGGCGCCTCTTTCGCCGCTGCTGTTTCCTGTTCGGTCATCGCCTCGACTTTGCGCTGCTGGGTGACGCCCGGCGGCAGCTCGGGATGAATCAATGACACTTCCAGTTCCGGCGCGTACTCCACCATCACCGCGGCGGGGGGGGCGGCATCCGGCGGCGAGGCGAAATGAACGATAAAAGGCACGGCCAGCGCCAGATGACCCAGCACGCTGGCCGTTGTTCCCGTGAACCAGCGAGGGCGCGACGCTATCAATGGCGTGGAGAGAGGGATATTCATTTTTCCGCCGCCACCGACCAGATGTAATCAGCCTGCTTCGCCGTCAGCGTGGTGCCGTCGGTGGTCAGCAGTAAGACCAGCGGTTTTTCCGCCTTGAGATCGGCCAGATGCAGCGGTACGCCAATATCTTTAGCCGCATGATAGCCGCCGGCAATTAACAGCGCCGGGCGCGGCGCGGCTTGCATTTGCATCGCCATCAGGCGATCGCGCTGCTGTTGGATAGCGAGCATAGAGGTAACCTGCTCGCCATCGATTTGCCCGTTATGCATCAGATAGATAATGGCCGATTGCGATTCATGTACCTGCGGGCTGTTGGAGAGCGTTCCGCGGGGAAACGTGGGATGCTGATAGATGTCGCTCACCTGCTGGCGGCTAAGGTTGGCTGCCAGCAGCGGATAAGGCGCTTGCAGCGCGGTCATCACGACGTCGCGATAAAGCGCCCACGGCCAGCCGGGGTTCCAGCGCAGGGTTTCCGCCGCGCGAGTGGCGCTCACGGTCGTCCCGCTGAGGCTGGCCCGCTTGACCCGATTGACCGCCTCCTGCTGGCTTAGGTCGATCATCTCCATCAGCACGCTACCCTGCGGGCGAAGGGTGTGGAGGTTCTGCAGCAGCCAGCGCTCAATCTGGTGATGCTGAGCGTTAGTATGTTCTTCGCCAACAATAACCAGCGGCGCCTGGGCGAGTTGGTTCAGCAATTGTTGCGGCGTCAGGGTGCGCCCGCTGGCGGTATCACGAATATTCGCCTTCTCTACCAGCGCGTGCTCCCCGGCAGGAGAGAGGGGGTGAACCGGGCTGTGACAGGCGCTCAGTAACCACGCGCAGCCTATAACCAGAGTCTTTAAAAGGGGTTCCTTAAACATAAAATATCCATTTTCGGCTTTTTAGTCGTCTTTTCTTCGTATCTTGCTGCTGTAACAGGATGATATGTGATATTGAGAATGATTATCAAGATCATTCTCATTTAAAATTATTGGCAAGGGTGATGATTTCACCCGGCAAACAGCTGGCCGTTGCTGTGTCGCGGAGAGAATCTGTGAAGACGATCAAGATTTTAAACAGCGATAATATTTAAATCTGCTGGCTTAATGTTGTCTTAATGTTTGTTTCGGTCGCGCGTTGAAATAAGCATTTTGTCATCAGGAAATTCTAATTGGCGGTGTTTTTCACTTTTTTAAAATGATGGTAATTGTTTTCATTATCATTCACATTCCTCTGTGATTTAATCCGTGCCAACCCGGTTTCTCCACGGCTTTTCGACTACCCATACTAAGGATTAGCTTATGAATTTCCGCTTATCGGCATATTGCGCGGCGATGCTCGCTGCTTCGGCTCTGTTTACCGCTCCGCAGGTTATGGCTGCTGACAATGGCGACGGCATCGTGGTGTATAACGCCCAGCATGAAAACCTGGTGAAATCCTGGGTTGACGGCTTTACCAAAGAAACCGGTATTAAAGTCACGCTGCGCAACGGCGACGATAGCGAATTGGGTAATCAACTGGTGCAGGAGGGGGCAGCCTCGCCGGCGGATGTCTTCCTGACCGAAAACTCACCTTCAATGGTGTTGGTTGATAATGCCAAACTGTTTGCGCCGCTGGATGCCGCGACGCTGAATCAGGTCGCGCCGCAGTATCGTCCTGAGCACGGCCGCTGGATTGGCATTGCTGCCCGCAGCACCGTTTTCGTCTATAACCCGGCGAAAATCAGCGAATCTCAGCTGCCGCATTCGCTGATGGACCTGGCGAAACCTGAGTGGAAAGGGCGCTGGGCCGCCTCACCATCGGGCGCAGACTTCCAGGCCATCGTCAGCGCCATGCTGGCATTGAAGGGCGAAAAAGCGACTCTCGACTGGCTGAAGGCGATGAAAACGAACTTCGTGGCCTACAAAGGCAACAGCACGGTGATGAAAGCGGTCAACGCCGGACAAATCGACGGTGGGGTGATCTACCACTATTACCGCTTTGTCGACCAGGCGAAAACCGGCGAGAACAGCAAAAACACCAGGCTGTATTACTTTAAAAACCAGGATCCGGGCGCTTTCGTGAGTATCTCCGGCGGCGGCGTACTGGCGTCCAGCAAACATAAAGAGCAGGCGCAGGCCTTTATCAAATGGATCACCGGCAAGCAGGGTCAGGATGAGCTGCGTACCAATAATGCTTTCGAATATGCGGTGGGCGTGAATGCCGCCTCTAACCCGAAACTGACGCCGCTGAAAGAGCTGGACGCGCCGAAGGTAGAGCCGTCAACGCTGAATAGCAAAAAAGTGATCGACCTGATGACCCAGGCTGGCCTGCTGTAATTTTATGCTGAAGTGATTTATCTATGTCTGTCCTGAGTCTGGTACTCGGAAAGAAAACAGGACGCCTACCCGAGCGCAGGCGTCCTGCATTTCCGATGGTTGCCTTAGCTGTACTGTTTTCAGTAATGGCGTTACTGCCGTTAGGTTTTGTGGCCGCGGTGGGGATTGAGACCGGCTGGCCGACCATTAAAGCACTGGTGTTTCGCCCGCGGGTAGCTGAACTGCTCAGCAATACGCTGTGGCTGACGCTGCTGGCGGTGCCTATCTCTATCGTACTGGGCGTGGCGGTGGCCTGGCTCACTGAACGCACCGCGCTTGCCGGGCGTCAGCTATGGTCGGCGCTGGCGGTCGCGCCGCTGGCTATCCCGGCATTTGTCCAGAGCTATGCCTGGGTCAGCGCGGTTCCCTCGCTGCACGGCCTGTCCGCCGGGGTGTTCCTCTCGGTGCTGGCCTACTATCCTTTTATCTACATGCCGGTGGCGGCGGTACTCCGTCGTCTCGATCCGACGCTGGAAGATGTTGCCGCCTCGTTGGGTACGCCGCCGTGGAAGGTTTTCTTCCGCGTGGTGCTGCCGCAGCTGCGGTTGGCTATCTGCGGCGGTGCGCTGCTGGTGGCGCTGCATCTGCTGGCGGAATATGGCCTGTATGTGATGATTCGCTTCGATACCTTCACCACCGCCATTTATGACCAGTTCCAGTCTACCTTTAGCGGCCCAGCGGCGAATATGCTGGCGGGAGTGCTGGCGCTGTGTTGTCTGGCGATTCTGCTACTGGAAAGCGTCTCGCGCGGCAAAGCGCGTTACGCGCGCATCGGCGCCGGCGCGGCGCGCGAACAGAAGCGTCGTCCGTTGGGTAATGTGGCCGCATGGGGCGCGCAACTGCTGCTGTTGACGCTGGTGATGCTGGCGATGGGCGTCCCGCTGCTGGTGTTGTGCCGCTGGCTATGGCTTGGCGGGGTGGAGAACTGGCTGCATGCCGATCTTTGGCATTCGCTGCGCCAGACCCTGCTGCTGGGAGCGGGCGGCGCGCTGCTGACCACCGCCTGCGCGATTCCTATCGCCTGGCTCGGCGTGCGTTATCCGCGCCGGCTGTTTCGCCTGCTGGAAGGCTGTAATTACATCACCAGCTCACTGCCGGGTATCGTCACCGCGTTGGCGCTGGTGACGGTCACCATCCACTATGCCCGTCCGGTGTACCAGACCGAGGTGACCCTGTTCCTCGCGTACCTGCTGATGTTTATGCCGCGAGCGCTGATTAACCTGCGCGCCGGTATCGCCCAGGCGCCGGTTGAGCTGGAAAATGTCGCCCGTAGCCTTGGGCGCAGCCCGGCCCGCGCCTTATGGAGCGTCACCATGCGGCTGGCCGCGGCGGGAGCGGCCGCTGGCGCCGCGCTGGTGTTTCTTGGCGTGAGCAACGAGCTTACCGCGACGTTGCTGCTATCGCCGTTAGGCACCCGCACGCTGTCGACCGGTTTTTGGGCGTTGACCAGCGAGATCGACTACGTCGCCGCGGCGCCCTATGCGATGCTGATGATCGTGATTTCGCTGCCGCTGACGGCGGTTCTTTATGTGCAGTCGAAAAAAATTGCAGGGTTGTAACATGCTGGAATTGTCTTCTATCTCGAAATCTTTCGCCGACGCGCTGGTGCTTGATAACCTTAATCTGGCAGTAGCGCCGGGAAGCCGTACCGCCATTGTCGGCCCGTCGGGTTCCGGTAAAACCACGCTGCTGCGGATTCTTGCCGGTTTTGAAACCCCCGACAACGGGCGAATCGTTCTGCAGGGCAATACCTTGTTTGCCGAAGGCGTGTTTGTGCCGGCGCATCAGCGCGGGATCGGTTTCGTGCCGCAGGAAGGGGCGCTGTTCCCCCATCTTAACGTCGCAGATAATATTGCCTGGGGACTCGATTGCAGTCGCGAAGAGAAACACCGTCGGGTGGCCGCACTGATGGAGATGGTGGCGTTAGATGCGACATTAGCGAACCACTGGCCGCATGAAATTTCCGGCGGCCAGCAGCAGCGGGTTGCGCTGGCGCGCGCGTTGGCCCAGCGGCCATCCCTGATGTTGCTGGATGAACCTTTCTCGGCGCTGGATACCGGGCTGCGGGCGGCGACGCGCAAAGCCACCGCCGATCTGCTGGCCGAGGCTGGCGTAGCCTCGATCCTGGTCACTCACGACCAGACGGAGGCGCTGTCGTTTGCAAGCCAGGTCGCGGTGATGCGGCAGGGGCGTTTCGCTCAGGTAGGGACGCCGTTCGAGGTCTACTCGCGTCCGGTTGACGAGGCCACCGCGCTATTTCTTGGCGATGCGCTGGTGCTCGACGCCGAGCTCATGGAAGGGCGCGCCCGTTGCGCCATCGGCGAGTTGCCGACCGACGATCCTCACGCCAGCGGCCGCGGACGCGTGATGTTGCGCCCGGAACAACTGCGGGTGTCGTCGTGCGCGCCGCAGGAGAGCGCCTTTCGCATCGTGGATGTCGATTTCGCCGGCCATATCTCCACGCTGACCGTGAGCGCGGCGGGGCAATCGATGCCGCTGGTGCTGAAAACCGTCAGCCAGGCCGCCTGGCAAGCTGGCGCCGCGGTTCGCCTGGACGTTATTGGTCAGGCGCGGATATTTTGCGCATAGCGGTGAAAAGCTGAACGTTCAGCCGGGATAAAAATTGATTTGGCGCGGAGATGCGTTAATTCGCTGCTGATGTAGCACATTGTGCTAATTACACTACCAGCGAAGGCTTTAGTATCCGCGCCACTGATCTCGTCGCCATGGAGTGGTAGGTCGTTGGAATATTTCCGCGGGGTCAGTCCATCTTATTGCGGTGCGAGCTGGAACTGTGATTGTCTCTCCGGCCAGCGCCGCTGGCCGGAGAGCGAGCTATAAATCCAGCACTAACCGGCCGCCTTTAGCGCGTGAGCAGCAGATCAGCATACTCTGCTGGCTGGCTTTCTCTTCATCGCTGTAATACTGATCGCGGTGGTCGGCTTCGCCCTCCAGAATCATCGTTTCGCAGGTGCCGCACACCCCTTCGCGGCACAGACATTCCACCTTCGCCGCTTTGTTATTCTCGATCACCTGCAAAATGGTCATCTCCTGCGGCACGGTAAATTCGCGTCCGGAACGCGCCAGCACCAGGGTAAATGCCTCTCCGCCTTTATCTTCAACGATAAATTGCTCAAAGTGCAGCTGGCTGGCGGGAACCTGATACCGTTCGGCGGCGGCTTTCACCGCCTCGTTAAGCGCTGCCGGGCCGCAGGTATAGATGTGGGTGCCGGGTTCGATATCGGCGAACAGGCGCGACAGGTCGAGACGGCTGCCGAGCGCTGATATGTGAATATCGACCCGGTCGCGCCACGGCGCTGCGCTGAGCGCATCGACGAAAGCATTATTGTCGGCGTCGTGGAAACAGTAGTGCAGCTGCCAGTCAGCCTGCTGCTGTTCCAGTTCAGGAATATGCGCTAAAAACGGCGTAATGCCGATACCGCCGGCGATCAGCAGATGTTTTCGCGCCTGCGGTTCGATGGCGAACAGGTTGTTGGGGGTGGACACCGTCAGGGTATCGCCCGGTCGCACCTGCTGATGCATAAAACGTGAGCCGCCTTTGGAAGGCGACTCCAGACGCACCGCAATCTGCCAGCTGGTGGTATCCAGCGGTGAGCTCATGAGCGAATAGGCATTGCTGTAGCGCTGCTCGCCATCCTGCATCTGGACGATAATATGGCTACCGCCGCTGAATCCCGGCAGCGGGGCGCCGGTCGGCGACACCAGCGTAAAACGCTTAACCTGGGCGGTGATCTGTTCAACATCGCGAACGATCGTCTCAAACATTTGATAATCAGACATCGCGGAACTCCATCAAAAAATCCCGGCGTGGCCAGTGCCGTCGCCGGGAGAGGACATTTACAACCCCTGGCAGAGATACTTCATCTCCAGGTAATCTTCGATTCCGTGTTCCGAGCCTTCGCGGCCAAGACCCGACTGTTTCACTCCGCCAAATGGCGCGACTTCGTTGGAAATCAGCCCGGTATTGATGCCGACCATGCCGTATTCCAGTTGCTCGGAGACGCGCCAGATACGGGCGGCATCGTTGCTGTAAAAATAGGAGGCGAGACCGTAGATGGTGTTATTGGCCTGCTCGATGACCTGCTGCTCATCCTCAAATTTCACCAGCGCGGCCACCGGGCCGAAGATCTCTTCCTGCAGCAGCAGTGACCCCGGCTGTACGTCGCCGATCACCGTAGGGGTGAAGAAATTACCGCCCAGCGGATGCGCTTTACCGCCGGTTAACAGCGTGGCGCCGCGGCTCATGGCGTCGTCGAGCAGGGACTGCACTTTGCGTCCGGCATCGGCGTTGATAAGCGGGCCAATCTGGACATCGGACTCGCTGCCATCGCCCACTTTCAGGGCGGCGACGCGGGCAACGAACTTATCGCAGAATTGGTCGTAGACGGCGCGATGAATATAGAAGCGGTTGACGCAGACGCAGGTTTGCCCGGCGTTGCGGAACTTGGCGATCAGCGCCCCCTCGACCGCTTTATCGATATCGGCGTCGTCAAAGACGATAAACGGCGCGTTACCGCCGAGCTCTAAAGAGAGCTTTTTGATGGATTCCGCGCACTGGCGCATCAGCACGCGGCCGACTTCGGTCGAACCGGTAAAGGAGAGCTTACGCACCCGCTCATCGCCGGTGAACACCGCGCCAATCTCACGCGACTGGCCGGTGACAACGTTAATGACGCCCTGCGGGATCCCGGCCTGATTCGCCAGTTCCGCCATCGCCAGCGCGGTAAACGGCGTTTCATTGGCAGGCTTAATTACCATCGTACAACCCGCGGCCAGCGCCGGGCCGGCCTTACGGGTGATCATCGCCGCCGGGAAGTTCCACGGGGTGATCGCCGCGCAGACCCCCACGCCCTGGCGGATCACCATCAGGCGTTTATCGGCGCCGGGGGAAGGGATTATTTCGCCGTTGGCGCGTTTCCCTTGTTCGGCAAACCACTCAATAAACGAGGCGGCATAGGCGATTTCGCCTTCCGCTTCCGCCAGCGGCTTGCCCTGCTCGGCGGTCATTATCTGCGCCAGCGCGGTCTTGTTTTCGAGGATCAGGCGGTGCCAGTTCTTCAATAGCGCGGCGCGCTGGGCGGCGGTAAGCGCGCGCCATGCCGGCAGCGCGGCTGCGGCGGCATCCACCGCTTGCTGCGCTTCCGCTCGTCCCATATTGGGGATTTGGCCGAGCATCGCGCCGGTGGAGGGATTGCTGACGGCAAGCGATGTACCGTCGGCGGCGTCGCGCCAGCTTCCGGCAATCAGCGCCTGCTGGCGAAACAGATTTGAGTGAAATACGGACATGGCTAACTCCTTCAACAATTACGGCTGGAACACCTGGGCGACCAGATTGTGGAAATGGGCGATCCCGTGCTCGGAGATCCCGCTGCCGCTGTTATCCGCCATAATGCGCCCCTGTCCACGATAGCCGCGGGACTTCAGCCCCTTCTGCACGCTTTCCACCAGGCGCAAATCTTCCGGGCGGAACACGTCGCGATACCACTCAATCAGCGCTTTCTGCTCGTCGGTCAGCTCTTCGTTGGTGAAATAGATGTCGTAATTCTGCAGGGTGGTCTCTTCATCCACCGGGAATTCATAAATGACGGTCATCATGCCCTTGATCGGCGTGACGTTGAGCATGGTGCACGGCCACAGCCAGAAGCCGTGAAACGCGGCGTCGGTGCCTTCTTCGAATTTAAATGACTGCTCGGACGGTTTGGCGAAGCCATACTGCAGCGTCCATTTGCCGTGCATGGTGTGCCAGTAACGGTCAACCTGCACGGAATCCGAGAAGCCCGGGTGCGCCGGGCCGCAGTGGTAACATTCCAGATAGTTATCGACGATATTTTTCCAGTTCGCCGGGGTAAGAGTGGTAAAGCGGGCCGCCAGTTTCAGCTCATGAACATCCGGGCAGGCTTCCAGCACTTTGTCCTGCAGCCCCGGTAGCTGCGTTTCCACGCTCTCCGCTTGCGGGTTCATATTGATAAACACAAAGCCGGCATACTCTTCAAGGCGAACCGGCACAAGCGTTGCCTTATCGCTATCGAAATTCTCCACGTTTTCGCAGTTGCGGGCGTGGGCGAGATTGCCGTCCAGCTTGAAGGCCCAGGCGTGATAGGGGCAGGTAATCACGTTTTTGGCTTTACCCTCGCCGCTCAGCAACTGGTGGCCGCGGTGTGGGCAGACGTTATAGAAGGCGCGCAGAATGTTGTCGCGCCCGCGGACGATAACGATATTTTCGCCGATGATCTCTCGGGTAATGTAATCGTTCGGCCTGGCGACTTCGCTGCCGTGGGCGACGCAAATCCAGCTATTGGCGAAGATACGCTCTTTCTCGTGCTCAAACGCCTGGCTGTCGGTGTAAAAACGGGCCGGAATGGTCCAGGCGTCCTGTGGATTGGCACAAAAGTTAATCGGCAGGGTAAAGTCAGGGCTTAAATTGCTCATGTAGGGTCACCTTGTGATTATTGTCAGTAAGCGTTTTTTTACAGCGACTGGCCGTCGCCTTTGAGTACCGCGCCAACCGGCAGCGTCTCGGCTTTAACGATCGGCTCGGGCGTATGGGTTTCTATCTGATGCACAGGCACGTGGGCGTAGTCCTGTTTTAGCCAGCGTACAAAGCCGCCGGTCTTGATCAGTAAAATGGCAAGGAACGGTAAGGCGGTTAGCACCACGGTGGTTTTCATGGTTTCCAGCGAAGCGCCGGTAAACAGAATCGATAGCGGGATAAGGGTTATCACCACGCACCAGAACAGGCGCATGCCGCGATCCGGATCCTCGCCTTCGCGCAGGTTACGGGTACTGGTCGCCGCCATGGTGTAGGCCACCGCATCCATGTGCGAAGCGAGGAAAACAATCATCACGAACAGATAGGCGGCGAGGAACAGCTTGCCCGCCGGCAGCGACATCAGCACCTGTTGGACGGCGGTTTCGCCGCCGAGGGACTGCATCACCTGCGGCACGTTAATCACGCCGTTGACGAACTGATGCATGGCATAGCTTTCCATCACCCCGAAGAAGAACCAGCAGCCGACGGTGCTGCCGAGGATAAGCCCCCAGATCACCTCTTTAATCTTACGGCCGCGGGAGACGCGGGTGACGAACATCGCCACCCCAGGGGTATAGGAGATCCACCACAACCAGTAGAAGACGGTCCAGTTGCGGGTAAAGGCGCCGTCGCCGAGCGGGTCGGTAAACAGGCTCATCTGCAGAAAGTTTTGGCTCGTCAGACCGATGGCGTTGATGATGTTATTGGTGATGAATTCGGTCGGGCCGATCAGTAATACCACCAACGGCAGCAGGAACGCCCCCCAGCCGACCATTTTGCTCAGACGCTGCAGGCCGTTGTTGATGCCAATCCACGAACTCATGCAGAAAATACCGCCGGAGAGCAGGATCACAAACGCCTGGACGGTGAAGTTATCCGGCAGTCCGGTGAGTGCTGACAGGCCGCGGGTGAAGGTGGCGGCAGTGACTACCAGCGAAATGGTTAACGCGCCGACGGTGGCAATCAGGAACATCAGATCGACCAGGCGGCCCCAAAAGCCCTGCGGATTAACGCCGGTGATCGCCGAAATAATCCCGGAAAGGCTGAGGCCTTTATTTTTCCGCACGTGGAAGTGATAGGCCATGATCAGCGAGGCGAGGGTGTAGGTCGCCCACGCGCTAATGCCCCAGTGGAAGAAAGAGTACGGGATGCTGTACTCCAGCGCTTTTGCTGAATGCGGCGCAATATTCAGGCCAGGGGTCTGGTAGTAATAAGCCCACTCGGCAACACCCCAGTACAGCGTAGAGGAGCCGAGTCCAGCGCAGATAAACATAAACAGCCATGAGAGAGTACTGTACTCGGCTTTGCCTTCGCCGAGCCGGATATTGCCGTATTTGCTGGTGGCCAGATATAACACCAGTCCCAGCGCCAGCAGCACCAGCACCTGTACCGCGGAACCCAGCAGGCGGGTGACGCCGTTAAAAATCGAATTAGCCGCCTGGGCGGTTTGTTGGGGGAAGAGACTTAATGTAGCGGCGATGAAAACAATGGCCGCCAGGCTGATGACAATCAGCGGCACATCTTTTTTCTTTACGTTGCTCAACATGAGTGATCTCCTGGGCACGGTTGCCCGTCGGTGGCTTTAGCCTGTCGTTGTTATCACGCTGTAGGGTCAGGGTTCGTAGCAAAATGCTATTAACAATTAGATTATTTCTTCGTTACATGAATTAAACAATTGGCCGATTCGTGAAGCAATAAAACACGGAACGGAAATAATAAAAGGTGAATTGGCGCAGGTTCTTTCCTTTCAGGAATCAATAAAGTTCGCCGCTGTGATGCGGTTCACTTGTCAATCGTGGGGTTTTCTGCATTCAGAGGATAGAGGGGAGTTGGCGCGAGTTTTCCCGGGTAGCGGCTGCGCCTTACCCGGGCTACGGTCCGAGCGACCTGCCTTTTATTTATTCACCACGCTGGCTGAAACTGCTGGTGTTGGTGGCCTCAAAATCGCTGAGACGTTCCCGGAAGGCCGGGGCAGCCCGCATGGATGCGGGCTGAGGGCCGTGTTTTGCAAGGACGCTGCCTCGGCCCGACCCGAAGCCTGCAGGGATAAGTCGAAGGTACCACGAAGTGGCGATTTTGGCGGCCAGAGCCCGGGAGTACAGAGGGCGGCGGCGACTGGCCGCCCTCTGTGCGCTCCCTGCGCCATGAGAGCTATAACGCAGAAGAAATATCGGGAGCGCAATGTGCTCTGAATTAACACAAAGCACATGTTTTTCCCGGACCAAAACCGTTGCAAACCGATGCGATATCTACATGAGCGTGCCATTGTTGCCCCGGTAAGCGCAGCGCCACCGGGGGCGGCCGGAGTAATTACGCCAAAATGGCCTTGCAGATAGCGTCGCTGACCTGCTGCGTTGAGGCGTTGCCTTTCATGTCCGGGGTTTTCGGCCCGCTGGCGATCACCTGCTCTATCGCCGCCAGAATGCCGTTGTGCGCGGCATGGTAGCGCTCGTCGCCGTTTCCGAGGAAATCGAGCATCATCGCCCCAGCCCAAACGGTAGCGATCGGGTTGGCGATATTTTTACCGTAAATATCCGGCGCCGACCCGTGAACCGGTTCGAACAGCGACGGGAAGGTCCGCTCTGGGTTCAGGTTAGCCGACGGCGCAATACCGATAGTGCCGGTACAGGCCGGGCCGAGATCCGACAGAATATCGCCAAACAAATTGGAGCCGACGACCACGTCGAAACGTTCCGGCTGCAGCACGAAGCGGGCGCAGAGAATATCGATATGCTGCTTGTCCCAGCGAATTTCGGGATAGCTTTTGGCCATCTCTTCCACGCGCTCATCCCAGTAGGGCATGCTGATCGCCAGACCGTTAGATTTAGTTGCGGAGGTCAGCGTTTTGCGCGGGCGGCTTTGCGCCAGCTCAAAGGCGTAGCGCAGGATCCGGTCAACGCCGCGGCGGGTGAAGACCGACTCCTGAATCACCACTTCATGCTCGGTGCCTTCATTGGCGCGGCCGCCGAGGGCGGAATATTCACCTTCGGTATTTTCGCGCACCACGTAAAAATCGATGTCGCCGGCCTTTTTACCTGCCAGCGGACAGGGGACGCCGGGGAACAGGCGCACCGGGCGCAGGTTGACGTACTGATCGAACTCACGGCGGAACTTCAGTAGCGATCCCCACAGGGAGATATGGTCGGGGACGGTATCCGGCCAGCCGACGGCGCCGAAATAGATAGCATCGAAGCCCTGCAATTGCTCGCGCCAGTCGTCCGGCATCATCTTGCCGTGATGGGCGTAATATTCGCAGCTTGCCCACTCCATCTGTTCGAAGCTCAGCGACAGATCCCAACGCTGCGCGGCGGCTTGCAGCACGCGAATACCTTCAGGCAGAACTTCTTTACCAATTCCGTCACCGGGGATGGCGGCAATACGACAGGTTTTTTTCATTCCGGTTCTCACTTTTTAGCGATGATGTTTGACCACCTGCCTATCCTATAATTGACTGGTTCATAATTAATCACGCTAACTGGTGAAACATAAAACACAGATCATGAATAATCTGCCGCTGCTAAATGATTTACGCGTGTTCATGCTGGTCGCTCGCCGGGCCGGTTTTGCCGCCGCCGCCGAGGAGCTTGGCGTCTCACCGGCGTTCGTCAGCAAGCGGGTTTCGCTGCTGGAGCAAACCCTGCATGTGATGTTGCTGCACCGTACCACCCGTCGGGTCACCATTACCGAAGAGGGGGAGCGGATCTACGAATGGGCGCAGCGCATTCTGCAGGATGTGGATGAGATGATGGACGAGCTTTCCGACGTGCGTCAGGTACCGCAGGGAACGCTGCGTATTATTAGCAGCTTTGGTTTTGGCCGTCGGGTGGTGGCGCCGGCGCTGTCGGCGCTGGCGCGCCAGTACCCACAACTTGAGCTGCGCTTCGATGTCCAGGACCGGCTGGTGGATTTAGTCAATGAAGGGGTGGATCTCGATATTCGCGTCGGCGACGATATCGCGCCGAATCTGATCGCCCGCAAGCTGGCGACCAACCATCGTATTCTCTGCGCGTCGCCGCAGTTTCTTGCCCGCCATCCGCAGCCGAAGCAGCTTAGCGATCTGGCTACCTTGCCCTGTCTGGTGATTAAAGAGCGCGACCATCCGTTTGGCGTCTGGCAATTGCACAGCAAAGAGGGCCAGCACGCGATCAAAGTGACCGGGCCGCTCTCCTCCAACCATGGTGAAATCGTGCATCAGTGGTGTCTGGATGGACAGGGGATCGCGTTACGCTCATGGTGGGATGTCAGTGAAAATATCGCCAGCGGCCATCTGGTGCACGTGCTGCCGGACTACTTCCAGCCCGCCAACGTCTGGGCGGTCTACGTGTCGCGGCTGGCGACCTCAGCCAAAATTCGCACCACCGTGGAGTTTCTGCGCCACTATTTTCAGCAACACTATCCCCAGCAGTGTATCGTCAGCAGCGAGGAAAACAGCCGGCGACCAGCGCCGCCGGCGGAGGGCGTTACAGACGAGTGACGCTCTGCAGAATCGTCAGCGCGCGGGAGAATTGGGCATCCGGGATGGTCAACGGATAGAGGAAGCGAATAACGTTGCCATACTGACCGCAGGTCAACAACAGCAGGCCCTGCTCCAGCGCCTGCTGCTGGATTTTCTGCGCAATCGCCGCCGACGGTTCGCCGGTCGCCGGATCGAAGAACTCGGCGGCGATCATCGAACCCACGCCGCGCGCTTCCACCAGCGCCGGACACCAGCCCTTAACTTCCTGTAGCGTCGCCAGCAGGCGCTCGCCGAGGAACTGGGCGCGCTCGCAAAGCGCTTCGTTATCAATGATATCCAGCACCGCATGCGCGGCCGCCACCGCCAGCGGGTTGCCGGCGTAGGTGCCGCCTAAGCCGCCCGGCGCCGGGGCATCCATAATCTGCGCGTTACCAACCACGCCGGAAAGCGGCATGCCGCCCGCCAGGCTTTTGGCCATCGTCATCAGATCCGGTTTATCGACATAGTGATCCATGGCGAACAATTTACCGGTGCGGGCAAAGCCGCTCTGTACTTCATCGGCAATCATCACGATGCCGTGCTCATCGCAGAGGCGGCGTACTGCGGCAACCAGCTCTTTCGGCGCGACGTTAAAACCGCCTTCGCCCTGTACCGGTTCGAAAATAATCGCCGCCACCTGTTTGGCTTCGATATCGGCTTTGAACAGGCGTTCAAGGGCGGTAATCGAATCGGCGGTGCTGATGCCGTGCAGCGCTGACGGGTACGGCACGTGGTATACCGAGCCGGGGAACGGCCCGAAGCCCAGTTTGTACGGCGCGACCTTACCGGTTAGCGCCATCGTCATATAGGTACGGCCATGGAAACCGCCGCCGAAGGCGATAACGCCGGGGCGTCCGGTATGGGCACGGGCGATTTTCACCGCGTTTTCGACCGCTTCCGCGCCGGTAGAGAAGAAGGCGGTTTTTGCTGGACCTTTTACCGGCGCCAGTTCGTTGAGCTTCTCTGCCAGTGACACATAGCTTTCATAAGGCACGATCTGATAGGCGGTATGGGTAAATTGCTGCAGCTGCTGTTCAACCGCGGCGACCATCCGCGGATGACGATGACCGGTATTCAGCACCGCGATGCCGGCGGCGAAATCGATATATTCATTGCCTTCGACATCGGTCAAGGTGGCGTTTTGCGCGCTCTGGGCAAAGAAGTTGCACATAACGCCCACCCCGCGCGGGGTAGCGGAAAGACGACGCTGATGGAATTCATTGTTGCTCATAATAAACACCCTTTAGCAAAAGTTAATCACGGAACCGAACGGCAAATCAGACCCCAAGGCGGTCGCGCAGGCTGTAGTAGGCGGCGCCCATGGCGGTAAAAGGAATTCGCAGGCTGCGCCCGCCCGGGAACGGGTAGTGCGGCAGTTTGGCGAAGGCATCGAAGCGCTCGGCATCGCCGCGCAGCAGTTCTGAAATCAAGCGTCCGGCCAGATGGGTGCAGGTTACGCCGTGGCCGCTGTAGCCCTGCATGTAGTAAATATTGTTATCGAGACGGCCGAATTGCGGCATACGCGACAGGGTCAGCAGGAAGTTGCCGGTCCAGCGGTAGTCAATTTTCACCCCCTGCAGCTGCGGGAAGGTTTTCAGCAGCTTCGGCATAATCAGCCGCTCAACGTCGTCCGGGTCACGGGCGCCGTAGACAACGCCGCCGCCGTACAGCAGGCGGTTGTCGCCGGTAAGACGGTAGTAGTCCAGCAGGTAGTTACAATCTTCCACACAGTAGTTTTTCGGGATCAGCGAGCGGGCGAGCGCTTCCGGCAGCGGTGCGGTCGTCACGACCTGAGTGCCGCACGGCATGCTGCGTTTTGCCAGTTCCGGCTCAAGCTTGTCGCCGAGATAGGCGTTACCGGCGACGATCACGTAGCGCGCGGTTACCTGGCCGCGCGCGGTACTGACCACCGCCGGGCTGGTGTGCTGAATTCGGGTCACCGGCGACTGCTCATATACCCGGCCGCCGTTAAGACGAATAGCGTCCGCTTCGCCGATGGCGAGGTTCAGGGGGTGAATATGGCCGCCGCTGTGGTCGAGCAGGGCGCCGACGTAGCGGTCGCTGTCTACTTCGCGACGAATGGCATGGCTGTCGAGCAGCTCCAGTTGGGTATTGCCGTAGCGCTCCCAGTTGGCTTTTTGCTCTTCCAGCGTTTCCATTTGCTTATGGTTCATGGCCACAAACAGGCCGCCTGGGCGGTAATCGCACTGGATCTGGTAGCGCTGAATGCGCTCGCGAATAATATCGCCGCCTTCGAACATCATGCTGCCGAGCATTTTGGCCGCATCCGGGCCGTAGTTCTTCTCAATAACGTCGATATCGCGGCTATAGGAGTTAACCAGCTGTCCGCCGTTACGGCCGCTGGCGCCGAAGCCGATACGCGCGCCTTCCAGCACCACCACGTCGTAACCCATTTCGGCCAGATGCAGGGCCGAGGAGAGGCCGGTGTAGCCGCCGCCGACGACGCAGACATCACAGGTGATTGATTCCTCCAGCGTCGGGAACGGTTCATATTTATTGGCGCTGGCGGCGTAGTAGCTAGTGGTATGTTCAGTCATGATCAAGACTCCAGAGCAATCCAGATGGTTTTCAGTTCGGTGAATTTTTCCAGCGCGTGCAGCGATTTATCGCGCCCGTTGCCGCTCTGCTTATAGCCGCCGAACGGGACGGTCATATCACCATCGTTGTAGTTGTTGACGAAGACCGAGCCGGCCTTCAGGCGGCGACTCATGCGGTGGGCGCGCGACAGATCGCGGGTCCACACCGCGGCGCCAAGACCGTAGTCGCTGTCGTTGGCCAGCTGCAGCGCCTCTTCTTCGCTTTTGAAGCGCGTGACGACCAGCACCGGGCCGAAGATCTCTTCGCGGCTGAGGGTTGAGGCCGGGTCGACATCAACGAAAATGGTCGGGCCGACGGCGGCAGGCCACGGATTTTTGCGCCCGTCGAGGAATAGCGTGCTTTTGGTTTCACCGCCGCGGATAAAGCTGTGCACGCTGTCGGCATGGGCGTTATCAATTAACATTCCCATGGTGGTATCGGGATCGAGCGGATTACCCGGCTGCCAGTTTTGCGCCTGTGCTTTCAGTAATGCCAGGAACTCGTCGGCGATGCTCTCTTCCAGCAGCAGGCGGGTGCCGGCGATGCAGACCTGCCCCTGGTTATAGAAGATACCGCCGGCGGTGGCGTTGACCGCTTTTTGCAGATCCGGACAGTCGGCGAAGACGATATTGGCGCTCTTACCGCCCGCTTCCAGCCACACGCGCTTCATATTGCTGTCGCCGGCATCTTTCAGCAGCTGTTTGCCGGTACGCGTGGATCCGGTGAAAGTGATGACTTCAACGTCAGGATGCAGCGCCAGCGCCTGTCCGGCCTCGTGGCCAAAGCCGCTGACCACGTTTAACACCCCGTCCGGAAGTCCGGCTTCTTTCGCAAGCCCAGCCAGACGCAGGGCGGTGAGCGGCGATTTTTCCGAGGGTTTGAGGATTACGCTATTACCTGCCGCCAGCGCCGGGCCGAGTTTCCAGCAGGCCAGCAGCAGCGGGAAGTTCCACGGCACTACCGCGGCAATCACGCCAATCGGTTCACGAACGATCATTGCCAGCTCGTTGCCGCCGGTGGGCGCCACTTCGCCATAAACTTTATCCAGCGCTTCGGCGTACCAGCGAATGGCGCGGGCGGCGCCGGGAATATCGTCGCGCAGGCTGTGGCGAATCGGTTTGCCGGTATCGAGCGTTTCCAGCAGTGCCAGCTCTTCACGATGGGTTTCCATCAGGTCAGCAAATTTCGTGAGAACCGCTTTACGCCGGGCCGGAGAGGCCTGCGACCAGTCGCCGTTATCAAAAGCCTGACGCGCGGCTTTCACTGCCCGTTCGACGTCGGCTGTTTTACCGCGGGCGACCTGCGCTAATGTCTGCTGTGCGGCAGGGTCGATAGTCTCAAAGGTGGTATTATCGGCCGCGGCGCAATATTCGCCGTTAATAAATAAGCGCGTTTCAATGGCCAGTTTTTTCGCTTTTTCCTGCCAGTAAGCCAGGTGCTGAAAATTCATCATGACTCCTTAAAAACATCATCGGCAAAATATAGGGTTCGGCGTTTTCAGGCTGCTCAGGGCGCAGGGCGTCCCCGGGGTAGAAAACCGTCTCTTCGCCATTCACTGGCGTTAATTATCTTTGGGCCGGCAGGAAATAAGATTTCCGCGCTGCGCAGGTATTAGTACTGCGAGTTCTTCGCCGCGGCGGAAATATTACATCCGCCGCGACAGGCCTGAAGAAAGCCTGAAACCTGCTCAGGCTAAGAAATCAGAATGTGGTGGGGGTATGGGCACTGATAATGCGGCAGATACCTGCCGAGGTGTTGCTGAAGCTATGAGGGATGCCGGTATTAATGGCATAGCTCTGTCCAGCCACCAGGTGGTACGACTGACCGTTAATCGTCAGCACGATCTCACCTTCCAGTATGGTGCCTATCTCCTCACCCTGATGCTTAATTCTCTCCCCGGTTGTGGTCCCAGGCTGGTAAGTTTCAAAAATCATCGCCAGCGTACGGTTCGGATTTCCGTTATGAACCAGTTTCATTGAAACGCCCTGACTCCCCATTTCGATAAGATCGTCCTGATTAATGACGACCTGCGGTTCATCCGGCTTTTCGGGTTCAGAAAAGAATTCCGAGAGCGACAGCCCATATACTTTCAGCAGCTTTTGCAGCGTACTGATGGCAGGACTGACTTTGTCCTGCTCTATGGTGCTGATGGCACTATGTGTTAACCCAGACAGTTCGGCGGCACGACGCTGTGAAAGACCCAGCTGTTGGCGGATCTCTGACAGACGTTTCCCTGGCGCCAGTCCGTCATCGCTCATATTTGCATTTCCTTAACTGTAGTGGTCAGAGCCGCCGCTTTTCGGCGACATGGCTCTGACAGGCGGTGATAAAACCATCAAACAACATACGCGACAGGGCGTATTCGCTACTGTTCCATTCAGGATGCCATTGCACGCCCAGCGCGAAAGGGTGGTCGTTGACGCTGACCGCCTCAACCAGCCCATCCGGTGAACGGGCCTCCACGCGCAGACGCGAACCCAGCGTTTTTGCGCCCTGGCCGTGTAGCGAGTTTACCCAAAACGTGTTGCAGCCCGGTATTAACTGAGAAAGTAAACCTCCTTCCTGCACCTCCACCTGGTGGGACGGCGCATACTGCTGCTCCACCGGTAGTTCAGGATCTTCGCGATGCTCCAGCAGTTCCGGCTGTTCAAACAGACGACGATACAGAGTCCCGCCGGTGGCGACAACCAGTTCCTGCAGCCCTCGGCAGATGGCGAAAATGGGGATGCGCCTTTCGAGCGCGGCGTTAATTAGCGCCATGCTCAGAAGATCACGCCCGGGGTCGGCGTCAGGCTCATCGCCGTTTTCACCATAAAGGTGCGGCTGCACGTTGCTGGGGCTGCCTGGCAGGTAGATCCCGTCCAGTTTATCGACTAACGCATCCAGCAGTTCCGGCTCGGCCAGCGCGTGCGGCAGGGCAATCGGCAGTCCGCCAGCGTTAACAATGGCATTCAGGTACTTTTCTTGCAGAGTCTGGGTCTGGTGACCCTTAAGCCTGTTTCTACACATCACGACGCCAATAACTGGCTTGTACATTATATTTTCCATGATCGCCCTCACAAAGTGGACTAAATTATGACCGCCAGTGGCTGATAAACGGCCATATCGTTCAATATTTTCTCAATCTAGCAGTGGAAATAGCCGTTTGCAAACTTAATTTAACATTTGACAAACATTTTGTTTGCATACACATTCGAAGGGTGGACATTATATTTGACGTTTTCAGTCAGGGTCCGAAAACTAAAACAACGGCGGTGAATCATGGATACCAATATCGTAGAAGTTGAGAATTTTGTTCAGCAGACGGAAGAGAGACGGGTAAGCGCGTTCGCTAAAGAAGTGAAGCGCTACCTCGAAACCTACCCCAACACTCAGTATGTCGATGTACTCCTCACAGACCTGAACGGCTGCTTCCGCGGCAAACGCATTCCGGTCGCCAGCCTCAGCAAGCTGGAGAAGGGCTGCTACTTCCCGGCGTCCGTTTTCGCGATGGATATTCTCGGCAACGTGGTGGAAGAGGCCGGGCTTGGCCAGGATATGGGCGAACCGGACCGCAGCTGTGTCCCGGTATTGGGCACGTTGACCCCTTCGGCAGCCGATCCGGAATACATCGGCCAGGTCCTGTTGACCATGGTTGATGAAGATGGCGCTCCCTTTGACGTTGAGCCGCGGAACGTACTCAACCGCCTCTGGCAGCAGCTCCGCCAGCGCGGATTGTTCCCCGTGGTAGCGGTAGAGCTGGAGTTCTATTTACTCGATCGCAAACGCGATGCCGAAGGCTACCTGCAGCCGCCGTGCGCGCCCGGCACCGACGACCGTAATACCCAAAGCCAGGTCTATTCCGTTGATAACCTCAACCATTTTGCCGATGTACTGAATGATATTGACGAACTGGCCCAGTTACAGCTGATCCCGGCGGATGGCGCGGTGGCCGAAGCCTCTCCGGGGCAGTTCGAAATCAACCTCCACCACACCGATAACGTGCTGGATGCGTGCGATGATGCGCTGGCATTAAAACGTCTCGTGCGTTTAATGGCGGAGAAGCATAAGATGCACGCCACTTTTATGGCGAAACCTTATGAAGAGCATGCGGGTAGCGGGATGCATATCCATATCAGCATGCAAAACAATAAGGGCGAAAACGTGCTGGCGGATGCGGACGGCGAGGATTCAGCCCTGCTGAAACGCGTGCTGGCCGGGATGATTGATCTGATGCCGGCGTCGATGGCGCTGCTGGCGCCGAACGTGAACTCGTATCGTCGCTTCCAGGCGGGCATGTATGTGCCGACGCAGGCGTCATGGGGGCATAACAACCGTACGGTAGCGCTGCGCATTCCGTGTGGCGATCGGCATAACCACCGCGTTGAATACCGCGTAGCCGGGGCGGACGCCAACCCGTATCTGGTGATGGCGGCGATTTTCGCCGGTATCCTGCACGGGCTGGATAATCCGCTGCCGCTGCAGGACGAGGTGGAAGGTAACGGTCTGGAACAAGAAGGCTTGCCGTTCCCGATCCGCCAGAGCGACGCCCTGTGGGAGTTTATGCAAAACGATCATCTGCGGGAGCGTCTTGGCGAGCGTTTCTGCCACGTTTACCACGCCTGTAAGAATGATGAGTTACTGCAGTTCGAGCGTCTTATCACAGAAACGGAAATTGAGTGGATGTTGAAAAACGCCTGATGTTCGCCCCGTAAGGGGCGCATTAGTTTAATCGGTAGCATCATACGGCCTGAGCGGAGCCTGGTCGTTCTTTTTTGCTGGGAGCCCAGCCATTTCCCGGATGTCGCGTTAAGGAGCGCAGGCGGCAACGGGGCTTCAGTTAACGACACAGTGTGTGACGAGGAAATGAGATGATGCAGATGTTCAAATATCCGCAGGGAGAAGGGGGCCTCTTTGGCCGCATTGGATGCCAACTTACCGCCGTTCATCGGTCCGTCTTACCCTTTTATTTACGCCTTACCCCCTTGCTAAGCAGGTTTGTTACCCGGTCTTTGTGCCCGCAAACTGTCGTCGGCATGGGGGGAATGCGTCATGGCTGCTAATCTTCCTGCAGAAAACGCCGCTCAGGCGGGGAAACCGCGTCTGCGTAAATCGCTCAAACTGTGGCAAGTGGTAATGATGGGGCTGGCTTATCTAACCCCCATGACGGTGTTTGATACCTTCGGCATCGTTTCCGGTATCAGCAATGGCCACGTTCCGGCCTCGTATTTGCTGGCGCTGGCTGGAGTGCTGTTCACCGCCATCAGCTACGGCAAGCTGGTGCGCCAGTTCCCGGAAGCGGGCTCGGCCTACACCTATGCGCAAAAATCAATTAGCCCGCACATCGGTTTTATGGTCGGCTGGTCCTCGCTGCTCGACTATCTGTTCCTGCCGATGATTAACGTCCTTTTGGCGAAGATCTACCTCTCCGCGCTGTTTCCGGAAGTGCCGCCGTGGGTGTGGGTGGTGACCTTTGTCGCCATTCTGACCGCGGCGAATCTGAAAAGCGTTAACCTGGTGGCCAACTTCAATACCCTGTTCGTGCTGGTGCAGATCTCCATCATGGTGGTGTTTGTGATTCTGGTGGTACAAGGGCTGCATAAGGGCGAGGGCGTTGGCACCGTCTGGTCGCTGCAGCCGTTTATCAGCGAGAATGCGCATCTGATCCCGATTATTACCGGCGCGACGATTGTCTGCTTCTCGTTCCTCGGCTTTGACGCCGTTACCACGCTTTCTGAAGAAACCCCGAATGCCGCGCGGGTGATCCCGAAGGCCATCTTCCTTACCGCGATGTACGGCGGCATTATTTTTATCGTCGCCTCGTTCTTTATGCAGCTGTTCTTCCCGGATATCCATCGCTTTAAAGATCCGGACGCCGCGCTGCCGGAAATAGCGCTGTATGTCGGCGGCAAGCTGTTCCAGTCGATTTTCCTGTGCACCACTTTTGTTAATACCCTGGCATCGGGCCTGGCGTCACACGCCAGCGTGTCGCGCTTGCTGTACGTGATGGGCCGCGATAACGTCTTCCCGGAGCGCATTTTCGGCTATGTGCATCCGAAATGGCGTACCCCGGCGCTGAACGTGATTATGGTGGGCATCGTCGCGCTGTCGGCGCTGTTCTTCGACCTGGTGACCGCGACGGCGCTTATCAACTTCGGCGCGCTGGTGGCCTTTACCTTCGTTAATCTCTCGGTATACAACCACTTCTGGCGGCGCAAGGGGTATAACAAAACCTGGAAAGATCGCTTCCACTATCTGCTGTTGCCAATGGTCGGCGCCCTGACCGTGGGGGTGCTGTGGTTGAACCTCGAGGCGACCTCGCTGACGCTGGGGCTGGTGTGGGCCGCGCTGGGATTGCTTTATCTGACCTACCTGACCCGCCGTTTCCGTAAACCGCCGCCGCAGTTTGACGCGACGAAAGCGGAGCAGGCCTGGGAGTCGTAATTTGCTGTTACCACGACAACCAGGCAGCCAGGCCTGATATCGAATAAGGGCTCCATGTTTATCATGGAGCCCTTTTTAATGACTTGAATATCTGCTTTACCCCATCTTTTTTTGTCGATTTTAAATGAACGGATTTTATTTCCGCTGTGAATATAATGGGCCGGTAATATTATATATTATGGGATAATAAACTTATATTTTAATTTTGTGTTGCTGGGCGTATTATTTTTGGTCAGTGCTGTGTTATCAAAAGGATATTTGGTTATGACAGAACAAACTAAAATAATTCAATTACAGGATACATTAAACCGTTATTTGCTTTACTTTCCGCGAAGCAAAAGTACGGCTGTCGATGTGCATTCTTTTATAGGCGAAGAGACGCTCAGTAAACCGTATCGTTATATCATCCGTTTTACCAGTGCCGATGACAATATCCCCGCCGGAGCTGTTCTCAATCAGATCGCGCAGTTTTATCTTCGGGCACCTAATCCGAACGCGCGTTGGCAGAGCGAGGCAGCCTGGTTGCTGGTACGCCAGATTAACGGCGTTATAGCACAATTTACCCGCCTGAAGTCGTCCTCAGATGAGGCGCTTTATGAGTGCGTGCTGGAGCATGAGCTTGCGCTGCTGGATAAAAATTATCGCTCAGCGGTGTATACGGATGTCACCGTGCCGGAAGTTGTTACGCAACTCATGAAAAATAGCGGCTACTTCAAAGGGTATAATATCGATTTCGACAGGCTGAGTTACACCTACCCTCGAAGGGGAATGATTATTCAGTGGAAAGAAACGGATCTGCAGTTTATTCGTCGGCTGTTGGCTGAAATTGGCATCTGGTTTCGTTTTGAGAATCACCATAAGGTTCAGACGGAAACCGTGGTGATTTTTGCTGATTCTGACAGTCGATACATTTACCGCGATAAAAAACTCCCCTACGTCCGCTATTCCGGGATGACCAGCTATGACGAGTATGTGACCGATCTGGAAGAACAGCACTCGCTGGTTCCTGAACAGGTATTAGTACGCACCTACAACTATCGCGATCCGTATTCTCCACAAGCTGTTAAAACCATTATCAATAATGATATCCCGGAGGGGATTACGTCCGGGGGAGAGTATCACTACGCCGATCATTACCTCGCAGACGGCGATTTTCACGCAACAGAAGCTGAGACAGCCACGTTTTACGCCCGCCTGCGCTATGAACGTCTACTGAATGAGCAGAGCCGGCTCAGTGCAACAACCAGCGATCCGGCGCTGCGGCCTGGCGTTATGTTTCATCTTACTGGGCCGGTACCAGACGGCTTCAAACCGGGTTTTTTGATTACCACCATGACGATTACGGGCAGTCGAGCCCGGCATTATCACGCGCAGCTCGCCGGCATTCCGTATCTGTCAGGATACAACTTTCGACCAGAGTATCTGTCGCGACCTGTCATTGCCGGTACGGTGCCCGCGCGGGTGGCCTCTATCGGAAGGGATAAAACGTATGCCGGGGTGGATGCCAGGGGGCGTTACTGCGTGAAGTTTGATTTTGATCTCAATGAAAAACGCAGCGGCTTTGAAAGCGCACTCGTCCGGCTGGGCAGGCCTTACGCCGGCGACACTTACGGTTTTCATTTTCCGTTGCTGGATGGGACGGAAGTTGCCATTGCCTTTGAAGGTGGCGACCCGGACAGGCCTTTCATTGCGCATGTGATGCATGACGGCGCTCGCCCCGATCTGGTCACAAACCGTAATGATACCCGCAATATTATCCGCACGGCAGCGCTGAACAAAATCCGTCTGGAGGACCGCCGGGGTAAGGAGCATATCAAGATTTCGACGGAGCACGGCAAGGGGCAACTCAATCTGGGCCACCTTGTCGATGCGGAAGGAAAAAAACGCGGGGAAGGGCTGGAGGCCCGTACCGATGACTGGATGGCTTTGCGTGCGGCAAAGGGGGTGATGATCACCACGCAAGCGCAGCCGCGGGCCCAGGGGCAGCAGTTGGATATGACCGCCGCGATTACGCAACTGGAAAAAGCGCTCTCGCTGGCAATGACATTGCAACAAAGCGCACTGACGGCCGGCGCCAGTAATGTGGATACCGATCGGCAAAATACGCTCGGCCAGACGCTGAATAGACTCAGCGGTGCAGCTCTGCTGACCTATGGCGGGCAAGGACAGGCGCATGTGACCCCGGAAAGTCTGCAACTGTCCGCCGGACAGGATGTGATTACGACGGCAGGTCGTCACGCCAGTATGAACGTGATGAAGAAATTCTCGCTGGCCGTTGGCGAAACACTCTCATTGTTTGCCCGCAAGCTAGGTATTCAGATGGTTGCCGGCGCCGGGGATATCACCACGCAGGCGCAGCGCGGCGCCATACATATGCTCTCTCAGCAGGATTTTACGCTAACCAGTTCGGACGGGAGACTGCATGGCAGCGCCAAACAGGGCATACAACTGGTGTGCGGAGGCGGCGGGATCCGTATCAGCCCTGATGGCCAGGTTGAGATTTTCTCTCCTGTCGGGGTCGATATTAAAGGGCCGAATCTCAGGTATCTGGGGCCAGAAAGCGCGCAGGTGCAAGCACCTGCCTTTGATAAAGGAACCTTTACGCGTCGCTATCAACTGCATGCTTCTGACGATCCGGAACAGGTTCTGGCGAATCGTCCTTTCAGGCTCAAGAGCTCAACCGGCGAAGTGCTCGAGGGCGAGACGGACAGCAATGGTTGCTCTCCATTGCTCGATTCGGCCGATCTTGATTCGTACAAACTGGAGGTACTGTAATGGCTGGCGAGAAAAAGAGGCCGTATTGCCCGCGTATTGTGTCCGAGAACGATGTGGGAGTGCATAAATCACTGGGGCTGGAGGCGAAGACCTGCAGGGTTGGCATTCCCCGACCGATGCCGGGGATAGTGATTTTGGTCCATGGCGTGAACGACGTCGGCGAGGCGTACCAGAATCAGGAGAAGGGGATTATTGCCGGACTGAAGAAACGGCTTAATCGGCCGGATTTTTACGCCCACGTATGGAAAGACTACCGAATCACCGTTCCCGGCCGTTCACCCATCATCCCGTTCTATTGGGGGTATAAGCCTGTCACTCATGCGGATTATGTGGCAGATCAGAAACGCTATCGTAATGAAGTAGGAAAGCTGAGGGACCAGGCCCATCTGCCGTTCGACGCCTATCAGGAAGATAATGAGGCTAAAAAAGCCAGCCTGGGGAATGACGGAAAAGGTGCATTTAAGTACCAGAACGACAACTTTGGTAATGCGCTGGAAGCGAACTTTGCCAAAGGGGGCGGGACCTTTGCGAATGCGACTACCACGATCCCGGATATGTTAGGGCCGGGGGCGGGAGGGGTAGCGTTAGCCGCAGCTGGATTTAGCACGCTGTACATGAACGGCGGTGATTTTACGCACCCTATTTTCCCTAATCCACATCGTATTTATCAGTTTTTTGCCGCGCAACGTCTGGCCGATTTGATCCTGACAATCCGAAGTGAGCCAGTGACGGAAAATGATGTGATTAATATCGTTGCGCATAGCCAGGGCACAATCATTACCATGCTGGCGAATATGCTGGTAAAACAGGCCGGAAGCCAGCCAGTTAACTGTGTCATTTTGAATCACTCGCCGTATTCGCTGGAAGGGCGTCTGAGTGAAGATATTCAGCCCGGGCATCACCAGACGGATAACGCCCGGCAAACGACCTTTAAAAATTTTTGTGCGTTGATGGCAACTCAGTACAAAGGCGGTGAAATATCAGAAGCTAACTTGCTGGCAATGGAAGGGGCCTGTACGTTACGAAAAGCGTCAGATAGCCCACTGCGGCAGGATGAAAAGTACCGTCGGGACAATAATGGCAAGGTCTATAACTATTTCTGTCCAAACGATGGCACGGTATCGCTGAAGAATATTCAGGGAATTGGCTGGCGGGGGATCCCCAGGAACATAGCCAGTGCTATTCCCAATCTGTATCAACGGGTGTTCTATCAGCATGGGCAGACCGGAATCGCCCCGACCGGGAAGCCTTTTGAGTTACCGCCATCACATAAAGGGGATGCGGAATATAGCTCTCTCACCAACACGGCTTATACCGCGCATGATGTTGTCGTTAATGGAGAAGAACTGCCGCAGCCGTTCGTCTTTAAACTGCAGGGGCAGGATAACCATCCGGACAATGATCCGAAAACGAGCGATAAACCGTATACCGCGTATATCGATCCGGACAGTCCGGATGCCTATATCTCCTATTCAGCAAAAGCCTACGCTATCAAACGAACTCGCAGCGCCACCTATTCGCTTAGCCGTTACGCAAGCCTGAGTTGGCACCCTGGCCATATTCTGACGGCGGATGAGCTGAAAATGGAAAGCTATGAGCGAAAGGTAGAAGTTATTCATGGTGAGGTCATTGGAACGAAAGACTTTTCTCAACTTACGCTGACATGGCTTAAACCTCGCGAAGAGCTTGAAAACGAATGGCAGAAAGCCGACCCGGTGGGTTACAGCCAGCACTCATCGATCGTTATGAGCGAATTTGCCCCATCCCATGCTATGGCGTTTGACCTGGCAATTGGTCCATGTCGTTCATTTGACTATAAAGCGGGTAAGTTCTGGGAAGATCTACTGCATCGTGCAGACTGGCGCGATCCTTTGAATGGAAATATCGCGGCTAAAGAATATTACCGTACAGGGAGGCTTCCGGGGGCTCAGACAAAGAATCATATGAATAAGCCGGATGAGGTGCTTCCACATGGCAATTATGGGGTGTTAAACGAATTTAACAATGCGACCAGGGTGAGGCCATCCCGCGACCTGGCTGCCGGTAATCAGGAAGTGGCAAACCTGCAGTGGGAGATGCCGAAACCCAAAAGTGACAGGGAACTGGGTATAGGAAACCAACGGTCAGCGTTCGATATCTAGGGAATATTTATGAAGCAGAGATACACATCAGGGACTGTTCTGGCGGCCATGCTTATGGTCGTTGGATGTCAGGCGCAACAGCCGCCGACGCAGGTCATTTATCGTTTCGATGACCACCGTTATCTGGAGCTGAAGGGGTGGGACTGTGAAGGTGAGCTTTGGTATACGGATAGCCAAAGGAAAATTCACTCGCAAATATACTCGCAGTTTTATCGCGTTTTCACCAGGAAGTTAGTCCATCCATCAGAGCGATACATCGCCATTATTGGTTGGGGGGCAGATGGTTTTCGAATATCAAAGGATTATGGTCAAACATGGTCCGATGCTCATTTTTCTCCGGGGCATAATGAGCCAAATGGCGATAATTACGCGCCTTATGATGACGTTCTCTCTTTCACCGTCGTCAACGACCAGGGTTTTTTGCAGACCAGGCACCGCCTGTATATGTCGTCCAAACCGTTCGACGATCCACGTCTGGCGGCTGGTGGCCCGGGTATCCAATATGTCATTGAAGGGGAAACTCACACTATTACCCCCCAGTTTCCCGGCTGGTCATGGGGGATGGTTTATATGACCAAACAAGGACTTGAGAACGATACGGCAAAATACCACACCAATTACCAGGGACTCCCCGACAGAGTACCCGAAGTAAAAGGCTACACCGGCTGGGATCGTATGCGTTGTGATATGGATGCGGGGAGATAGCCATGAAAGGATTATTCACCGCTCTGGCGGCCATGCTTATGGCCGTTGGATGTCAGGCGCAACAGCCGCCGACGCAGGTTATTTATCGTTTCGATGACCACCGCTATCTGGAGCTGAAGGGGTGGGGCTGTGAAGGTGAACTCTGGTACACGGATACACTGAGGGGGATTCATACCGAGCCGGTAAGTCAGTTCTATCGAATTTTTACCAAAAAATTTATCCACCCTTCTGATCGCTATATTGCTATTCCTAACTGGGAAATAGATGGGTTTATTGTCTCGAAAGATAACGGTCAAACCTGGAGTCCTGTCGGATATTCGCCGGGTTATAACGAGCCGGATGGGATGAATTCTCCCCCTCGAGATGATGTTCTCTCTTTCACCGTCGTCAACGACCAGGGTTTTTTGCAGACGAAGCACCGACTGTATATGTCGTCCAAACCGTTCGACGATCCGCGTCTGGCGGCTGGTGGCCCGGGTATCCAATATGTCATTGAAGGGGAAACTCACACTATACCCCCCCAGTTTCCAGGTTGGTCATGGGGGATGGTTTATATGACCAAACAAGGGCTTGAGAACGATACGGCAAAATTCCACACCAACTACCAGGGACTCCCCGACAGAGTACCCGAAGTAAAAGGCTATACCGGCTGGGATCATATGCGTTGTGATATGGATGCAGGACGTTAAGGGAGCAAAAATAATGAAAGGTGTCATTAGGTTAAATGATCCGCTGGCGGGCGGAGGAAAAGTGATCACATCATCTGGTGCTGAATTTATGGGAACCCCTGTCACCCTGAAAGGTGACAAAGTTCAGTGTGCTACGCACAAAGGGACTTTCGCTATTACTGAGTGCCACCCCTTTTGGACGATGAACGGTCGCGGTGTGGTGGTGGATGGCTGTAAAGCTGAATGTGGATGCGCGATACGAACGACGCTACAAACTGTGGGAGCGGTGTAATGGAATGGTGGCTATATTCTGAGCAGGAAGATATTCAGGATGAGATGCCTGTATTGGCTGTCGTGATGATTTATGTAGCGCTTATCGCGGTATGCCTGTTTATACAGGCGCTAGTCTGGCCTGAAAATAAACCTGTCACGTTTGAGTTCTTCATTCCTTCCGTATTACTTCCTGCCTGTGTTTTGACCACGATATTGTTCTTCGTGAAGATGGTATTGAGTGCGACAGTGTGTTACGCAGAAATACGCAAATATATTGCCAAATCCTGGGAGGTGGAGCTTAAAACCTATGCCCGAAAAAATATCGCGCTAGCCGCCTGGACTGCTCTAACCCCTTTAGAACAGCCTGCGCTCAATATGCTGAAACTGGAAGGGGAGTTTCCGTTAGCGCCGAAAACCCCACTCAGGATAGAAATTGAAGATCTTTTCGAGCAGACCCGTAATGAGCAAATTTTCACGAAATTGCTTACCCCAATAGCTATGATGTTGAACGGTAATAATTACCGCGGAATTGAAATTATCGTCTGGGTACGTGGGGGAGATAATTTCTGTGTAGATGCATTGAGGAGGGTGCTGGAGCATCTGAATATCCCTAACGCCAACGCCTGTGAAATCGAATACCTTACCGAGTGTCCGGAGTACGGCATGGTGGATAAATGGATCGCTGCGCCCGATGACAACGTCATTAACCGAATCGTCATTACTGTCGATATGCATGAAGAAGATAGCGATTCTAAAAGCATGGAAAGCGCCTGTGCGTTTTTGTTCACTAATCACTATGTCAGAGGAGCAGGCGAAAAGCCGGTATATCTTTATCAGCCGATGTCCGGCGTTACTGATGTAGAAGAAAAGATGCCGGTCTATCTGGAGGTTAAGTCCGTTACTGCACCTAAAACACTGTGGTATACAGGATTGTCCAGAGTGGATAAATACCCATTATTGCAGGCGTTAGATGCAAAAAATCTGGCGTCAGAACGCCTGGATATGGAGGCCTCACTAGGGGAAAAGAGTGCCGGTTATCGATGGCTGGCTTTGGCGCTGGCTGCCGATGCCGTTAGGTATGCGCAAGGCGAGCAGCTGGTGGCGACATCTGAAAATAACAAGTTTGCTATTACTTCCTTGTCTTCAAAGAAGACGAATTTACCCGACAAAGCTAAGTGGGGCCATACGATACCGCCAGTTGTGCACAGCGTTATAGTATCGGGAGGCCTGATGATTTCGTGGCTGTTTTATAATGTGAGTTTTACGCCTAAACCTGAACATATCTCTACGCTGTGGATCGTGGCGAGTATAGTCATTCCTGCAATTATCGCTTTTGGCGCTGGTTTGTCATTGACTGTTTTAGCCGTCAATAAGGCATATCAACATATGGGGTATTGAGCTGAATCTTATTGTATAGACGGGAAGAAGCCGACCGTGAGATCGGCTTCTTCCCTGGTAATACGCAGCCCGGGTGTAAAGATTGGCAAAGTGAAGTTATTTCTTTTTTTTATCGGTTGGCAACTGACCGGCGCGACGTTCTTTGATGTAAGACACCAGGCTGTAAACGGCGACACCCAGTAGAGCGATCGCCACGATAAAGAGCAAGAAACCCGACATAAATTAACCTAATAATTTGTTTAAACAGAAGAAAAAATAACGCCTCACGAAGACGATAACATCGGGATGTTTCCGAAAGATGACCTAAAAGTGCCAAAGGCATCCAGCATGGCTCAGTATGTTAAAATATTGATGGTGTTAATGTATTGTGACGCTATGTGCGCGCCTTAGCGTCTGATGTAACACTCCGTTAAGTCATTTTACAGACGGATGGGATTGCGGCTGTTACGCTAACCGTTGAATGAGAATTTTCTGAGAGTAATGCATGTTTAAAACAAGTCTCGCCGGCCTGCTTGCTTCGGCGCTTATGCTGACGGCTTTTGCCAGTTGGGCGCAGTCGGAAAGCCAACAGGTTCGCGAACGAATTGTCGAGCAGGTGTTAAAACCCTGCGAAGGTAAAAAGGCCGGGGATAAAGTGGTGATGGTCGACCGCCGGGGCGGCGAACATGAAGCGATTTGTACGCTGGCGGCGGTGCCATTACCGGAATAGGTAGCCGCTTTCGCCACTCCCTCTGCGACACTCATCCTGACTCTGTTTTATGCTTTCGGTAGCGGTTAAGATCATACCAACTGAGGTACTCGCGGGTTATGGCTTGCGCTTTATCCGGGCGACCTGCCGTTAATTTATTCACCATGCAGGCTGAAACTGCCGGTGTTGCGGCCTCAAATCCCCGGTGGCGCTGCCGCTTACCGGGGCTACAGCGCTGTGCGATTTGGTAGCCCGGAGAAGGCGCAAAGCGCCGCGTCCGGGAAAACTCCTTAAGAAAGTTGCCAACCGATAACCGTATCTACGGTCCTGAATCTGCCGCTCCCGGCCATCTCTGAAGTGTTAAAAAAGCGACCGACGCCTCAGTTTGTGAGCCATTGCCCGCAAAAATGTCATAAATCCGTCACAATGATGGCGATGATAATAAATGACTGAGGATGAAGGGATGAAAAAAAGTCTACTCGCCGCCGCGGTGGCCGGGGCCGTATTGTTATCCGCCGGCGCCCAGGCGCAGGACGCCGTTGCGCCGGAAGGGTATCAACTGCAACAGGTGCTGATCATGAGCCGCCACAACCTGCGCGCGCCGCTGGCCAATAACGGCAGCGTACTTGAGCAGTCGACGCCGAAATCCTGGCCGCAGTGGGATGTACCAGGTGGCCAGTTGACCACCAAAGGCGGCGTGCTGGAGGTCTATATGGGCCACTATATGCGTGAGTGGCTGGCGCAGCAGAAGCTGGTGACCAGCGGCGAATGCCCGCCGGAAAATTCCGTCTACGCCTACGCTAATAGCCTGCAGCGCACCGTCGCCACCGCGCAGTTCTTTATTACCGGCGCTTTCCCTGGCTGCGGGGTGCCTGTGCATCATCAGCCGCAGATGGGAACGATGGATCCCACGTTCAACCCGGTCATTACTGACGATTCAGCCGAATTCGCGCAAAAAGCGGTGCAGGCAATGGAAAAAGAGCGTCAGGGGATGCAGCTCGCTGAGAGCTACAAGCTGCTGGAAGATATGACCGACTATCGTAATTCGCCATCCTGTAAAGAAAAGCATGTCTGCTCGCTTAGCGACGGTAAAGATACCTTTAGCGCCAAATATCAGCAGGAGCCAGGTGTTTCCGGGCCGCTGAAGGTCGGTAACTCGCTGGTGGATGCCTTCACCCTGCAGTACTACGAAGGTTTTCCGAAGGATCAGGTGGCGTGGGGCGAAATTGCCAGCGATAAGCAGTGGCAGGTGCTGTCAAAACTGAAAAACGGCTATCAGGACAGCCTGTTTACTTCCGCGGAAGTGGCGCGCAACGTCGCTAAGCCGCTGGTCAAATATATCGATAATGCGCTGGTGGGCGATGGCGCCGCTAAGGCGAAAGTGACGCTGCTGGTCGGGCATGATTCCAACATCGCTTCGCTGCTGACGGCGCTGGACTTTAAACCCTACCAGTTACCCGGCCAGTATGAGCGCACCCCCATCGGCGGCAAGCTGCTGTTCCAGCGCTGGCACGATAGCGGCAGCAATCGCGATTTAATGAAGATTGAGTATGTCTATCAAAGTACTGAACAGCTGCGCAACGCGGATGCTTTGAGCCTGCAATCTCCACCGCAGCGGGTCACGCTGGCGCTTAACGGTTGTCCGGTTGATGACCAGGGATTCTGCCCCTTGGAGACGTTCAAAAAGGTCATGAACGAGGCGGCAAAATAAAACAAAAAACCCGGAGCAGTCCGGGTGATGAATGAGCGCGGGCGCAATGCCCGCGCAATTGCGCTATCAGACGTTTTTACGTTCGATGGTCTGTTCGCCCCAGAAGAGGCTGTCTTTATCGGTTTTGGCGAAAGCTCGCGACAACACCTCATCGCTGCCTTCTTCCCAAATTTTCTCCGCCAACTTTTCATCGTAATTCGCGAGTTCGAAAATGGCTTCGGCGATTTCCAAAGAGGTATTACGTAAGCTTGCCCATTCGCCCACGTGGTGGGCCTTCGCTTCTTGATTCGGCATGCAACTCCTCCTGTTGAAGGTTAGCCGTGTAATTTCACAGCTACATTGGCGACGTGCTCACCCTGGTAGCGAGCGATAGCCAGCTCTTCCTGGCTTGGCTGACGGGAGCCGTCGCCGCCTGCGATGGTGGTTGCGCCATATGGCGTGCCGCCGCGCACCTGGGAGACATCAAATAGCTCCTGCGCGCCGTAGCCAATCGGCACAATGATCATCCCATGATGGGCAAGGGTAGTCCAGGTTGAGGTAATTGTCTGCTCCTGGCCGCCGCCGGTACCGGTTGAACTAAAGACGCTGGCGACTTTGCCATACAGCGCGCCGGAAGCCCACAGGCCGCCGGTCTGATCCAGGAAGGTGCGCATCTGTCCCGACATATTGCCGAAACGGGTAGGGGTACCAAAGATGATGGCATCATACTCCGCCAGTTCCTGCGGTGTGGCGACGGGCGCATTTTGTGTTTTCCCGCCTGCTTTGGCAAACGCTTCAGCCTGCATAGTTTCCGGCACGCGCTTCACAACCACCTCAACGCCGTCAACTTTATTTGCCCCTTCGGCAACGGCATGAGCCATGGTTTCGATGTGTCCATACATGGAATAATAAAGCACCAGAATTTTAGCCATTTGCATCACTCCTCGGTTGCGTAATTGTCCAGCCAAACGACTGGCTACCTATAAAGATAAGACCTGTGGCGCAGAGTGCAAATCCAACAAACATTTGTTTGATTTATAACAAAATGGCAAAGATTAATTTGCAACATGCCTCGTAGCAAATAGATACATTTTGCGCAGGGCTGATTTCAGCTGTAAGAAGAAATGCTTAGCGGTTGCGATCGCCGCTGGCGTCTGGTTTTGACGATTAAATGTTGCGGAATGTGACTATTTGCTTGGGGAATGAGTTTCATTTACTACGCTTATAAGCACGCGATGCATAATGGCCATGCCATATGCCGCGGGGGCTTAGGCCCTGAACTCACCTAATGCAATATGATGTCAAACCCAATGGAGGTCAGTAATGGCAAACCATCGTGGCGGTTCCGGCAATTTTGCCGAAGATCGTGCCAGAGCATCAGAAGCAGGTCGTAAAGGTGGCCAGCACAGCGGGGGGAACTTTAAAAACGATCCTCAACGCGCCTCGGAAGCTGGCAAAAAAGGGGGTAAAAATAGTCACGGCAATCGCAATAGCTAGCCGGGACTGTCTTTTATGATGCGGTGTTAATCTCCCCCGACCCTGCCGCATCACCCTCGCCGCCGACGTATGTCGGCGGTTTTTTTGTCTATGGGTGTTGCTTTCGGCCTGAAGCGCCTGCGAAACTGGTTAGCTATTTATTGCTATTGGTCGCCTCATGTCTTCGCTCAAACTCTCGATAACGCCGCAGGAACTGATCCTGATTGTGATCACCATGTTCTGGGGCGGTACCTTTCTTGCCGTACAGTACGCCGTGAACTTTAGCGGGCCGTTTTTCTTCGTCGGTCTGCGCTTTGCCACCGCCGCGCTGGCGGTGGCGCTACTGTCGCTGCGTACGTTACGCGGCCTGACCTGGCTTGAGGTTAAGGCCGGTGTGGCGATCGGCGTGGCGATTGCGCTCGGCTACAGCCTGCAAACCTGGGGCTTACAGTCCATCTCCAGCAGTAAATCGGCGTTTATTACCGCCATGTATGTGCCGCTGGTGCCGCTGTTGCAGTGGCTGTGTCTGGGGCGCATGCCTGGCGTCATGTCCTGCGTGGGCATCGTGTTGGCGTTTATCGGGCTGATCCTGCTGGCGGGGCCGGAAAACAATCTTCTGGCTTTGGGGATTGGCGAAATGATTACCCTGGCAAGCGCGGTGGCTATCGCTGCCGAAATCATTTTAATCAGCGCGTGGGCGCGTCAGGTCGATGTGCGACGGGTGACGGTAGTACAGCTGGCGACCGCCTCGCTGGTGGCTTTTGCCGCGATGGGGCCTGCAGGGGAGTCTATCCCGCCGATGCGCCCGGAACTGCTGGCCGTCGCGCTGGGACTCGGAATTTTCAGCGCCATTATTCAGGTCACCATGAACTGGGCGCAGCGTAGCGTATCGCCTACGCGGGCGACGCTGATTTACACCGGCGAGCCGGTTTGGGCTGGCGTGTTTGGTCGTATTGCCGGCGAGCGTCTGCCGCTGCTGGCGCTGGTGGGCTGTCTGTTTATTCTCGCCGGAGTGCTGGTCAGCGAGCTGAAGTGGAAGAAAAAATCGCGGCCGCAGATTGCAGCAGAGGAAGCGCCAGAGCTTGCCGAGCGGCGCGAACCCTAATTATGGCCCCGGCGCACGTCGCCGGGGCGAACCCTCGTTATATCGTGGTGGCTTTTGCCACCTTTTCCTGATGCTGACGGCGGTTAAGCAACGCATGCAGTAAAATAGCGCCGAAAGTCGCCGTCCCAATCCCTCCAAGGCGAAAGCCCCCCAGCGATAAAGTAAAATCGCCTGCGCCCAGAACCAGCGTCACCGCTACCATGATTAAATTCGCATTCAGGCTGAGATCGACCCGATTCTGCACCCATATCCGCGCCCCGGTGACCGCAATCAAACCAAAGACCACGATTGACGCGCCGCCAATGACCGGGCCTGGGATCGTATGAATCAGGGCGCCGAACTTGGGAGAAAAACCGAGCAGGATGGCGATCAGCGCCGCGGCGACAAACACCAGCGTTGAATAGACTTTGGTCACCGCCATAACGCCGATGTTCTCCGCATAGGTGGTGACGCCGCTACCGCCGCAGGCGCCGGAAAGCAGGGTCGCCAGCCCGTCGCCGACAAACGCGCGCCCCATCCAGGGATCCAGATTGCGCCCCGTCATTCCCGATACGGCCTTTAAATGCCCCAGGTTTTCCGCCACCAGAATGATGGCCACCGGCGCAATCAGCAGCATCGCCTGGCTGTCAAAGGTGGGGGAAGTCAAGTGCGGGACGCCAAACCACGCCGCCTGGGTGACAGGGGCAAAATCCAGCGGTTTACCAAGAGCGAATCCGTTGGCCAGCAGCGCATAGAGCGCACAGGCGATAATAAGCCCCACCAGGATCAGCAGACGCTGCAGCAGTCCTCGGGTAAAGACCGCGACGGCGCCGATACAAAGCACCGTCAGCATCGCCATCCAGCTGTCGAAGGCGTTGGCGGAAACGCTGTGCACGGCAATCGGCGCCAGGTTAAGACCGATCGCCATCACCACCGCGCCGGTTACCGCGGGTGGCATCAGTCGCTCTATCCAGCCGGTGCCGATTTTCATCACCACCAGACCGATCAGGGTATAGAGCAGCCCGCAGGCGATAATGCCGCCGAGGGCGATGCTGAGATGAGGATTCAACCCCTGGCCCGTAAAGCCGGTCACGGTGATGACCACGCCGACGAAGGCGGCGCTGGAGCCAAGATAGCTCGGTATCCGGCCGCCGGTGACGACAAAGAACAGCAGAGTGCCCACCCCCGACAGCAGGATAGCCAGGTTGGGGTCAATCCCCATCAATAAAGGCATCAATACGGTCGCGCCAAACATCGCCACGGCGTGCTGCACGCCCATGATCAGCGTTTGCCCGGCGGATAAACGTTCATCCGGGGCGACAACGCCGGCATCTGCGGCGGGGGTGGTTAACTGCCAGCGAGGAAAATCGAAGAGTGCCATGATGATATCCCGGGTGAGAGGTTAACAAACGGGCCGCATAAGCGTGTGATAGCCGCGGTCAAACCACATCAGGCCGCGCGGTTCCGGCTGGCGGGCGATAGCTACAACCTGGCAAAACAGAATGTCATGGGTGCCGACCTGTAGCCGCTGGTCGATGCGGCAGTCGAAACTGACCAGCGCCTCTTTCAGCCGCGGGCAGCCGGTCGCGCCGGTTTGCCAGTCGGCGGCGGCAAAGCGCTCATCCATTGCCGTTTTACCGCCAAAGAGCGTCGACAGGGCCTCCTGTCCGGCCGCGAGGGTATTGACGCAAAGGGCCTGATGTTCGCTGAATACCGGCCAGACCGAAGCCGAACGGTTGAGGCACACCAGCAGCGTCGGCGGGGTATCGGTTACGCTGCATACCGCGCTGGCGGTAAAACCGGCGCGCCCGGCAGGCCCTTCGGTGGTGATAATGTTGACCGCCGCGCCGACATGGGCCATGGCGTCACGAAAACTGTGTTGATCCGCTACGTTCATTACCGTCTCCTTATGCCAGCAGGCAGGCTTCATCAAAACTCAGGCGCGGCAGCCGGTCGTACAATTTGCCGGGGTCGCCATAGCCGATATTCACCAGTAGATTGCTTTTCCAGCCGCTGTTGGCGAAAAACGCCGCATCGACTTTCTCGCGGTCGAACCCCGACATCGGGCCGGTGTCGAGGCCCAGCGAGCGGCAGGCGAAAATCAGATACGCTGCCTGCAGCGAGCTGTTGCGAAAGGCGGTTTCCTCGGCCAGCTGCGGACTGGAAGTAAACCAGCTCCGGGCGTCGCCGTGCGGAAACAGCGCGGGCAGGCGCTCGTAAAACGCGTTATCCCAGGCCACGATGGCGGTGACCGGCGCCTGCATGGTTTTTTCCACATTGCCGCTGGAGAGCGTTGGGCGGAGTTTCGCTTTGCCCTCGGCGCTGCGCACAAAAACGATTCGCGCCGGTGAACAGTTGGCCGAGGTCGGGCCCAATTTCATCAGGTCGTAAATTGCCCGCAGTTGCTGGTCACTAACCGCGAGATCCCGCCAGCCGTTGTAAGTTCGGGCATGGGTGAATAGGGTCTCGCAAGCCTTTTGGTTGATTGCTTCGCTCATATATTCTCCTCGGCGACCGGCAGCAGGGTCGTCAGGCCGTCGCGTAAAATAGGGTTAAAAGTGTCGCTGTCGGTAACGTTACAGGCATGGCCGCCCCAGGCCATTTCCACGAGTCGGCTACCGGGAATCGCCGCCTGCAGCATTCGCGAGCAGGAGGCGGGGACCAGCAGGTCGTCGGTGGCGCTGATGATGAGCGTCGGGCAGGCGATAGCCGCCGCGCGGCGCGAAAAATCCGCCTGTTTCAGGGCCTGCAGCCTTTTCAGTAGATTCTCCTTGCCCTGGAAATGGCTAATAGCCAACGCGTCTTCCGCTTCAAGACGCGGCAGGCGGGCCGCCATCCACTCCGCCGGATAGAGAAACAGCGGCTGAGCCTCGACCCACGCCTGGGCGCCGCCGGCATGCAGCAGGCGTTCGCGGACCTGAAAGCAGCGGCGGGTATGCGGGGAAAGCGTTAGCCAACCGTTTACCAGCACCAACGCGCTGACCGCGCGCGGATAGTCGAGCGCCAACTGCATCCCAATCAGCGCCCCCAGGGCGTGGCCAACCAGCGCGAAGCGCATGATGCCCGCCGCCTGCAGGGCGCTGAACAGCTCCTGCGCCATCGTCGCCATGCTGTAATTTTCCGGCAACGGGCCGCGGTTCTCCCCGGTACCGTTATGGTCATAGCACACCAGTTGATAATGCTGTTCCAGCGCCGCCCGCTGCGCCAGCCAGTACGCGCTACCCCCGCCAAGCCCGGCGCTCAGCACCACCACCGGCGCGCCGGGCCACGGCGGCGGGGCGATATTGAGCCTCATCATGTTGGAGTACCGATATGGGCGACGCTGGCAATTTCCACCAGCGCATCGGGTTTCACCAGCCCGCACTGAATACAGAAACGCGCCGGTTTATCACCGGGGAAAAACTCGGCGTAAACCTCGTTAATCGCGGCGTAATTTTGCCAGTCGGTGATAAAGATACTGTTGAAAGTCACATCCGCCATACTGCCCCCCGCCGTTTCGATAACGCTTTTGATAATCTCCAGCACGTGACGGGTTTGCGCCTTTGGGTCGCCGGGGTAGAGCACATTGTTTTGCTTATCGAACGGCAGAGTGCCGGAGACATATACCACTCCGTCGGCGAGCGTCCCTGGAACAAAGGGGGCAATCGGCGTAGCGGTGCCGGGGGGAATAATCACCTGTTTAGGCATAGCGTTTCTCCTCGGTAAAAGCGAGCGGGGCTTCGGGTTCTATGGCGCGACAGAAGCTGCCGACGTCGCTGACCCAGCCGAAAAAGGTTTCAATGTTGAATAACGCCGCCTGTTGCGCGAAGACGGGACCTGCCTGATGGGTGGCATCCTCCAGCACCACGCCGAAGTATTCGAGGAAGAAACCATCGCGCAGCGTCGATTCGACGCAGACGTTGGTGGCGATGCCGGTGAACACCAGGTGGCGAATACCGCGGCTGCGTAGAATGCTGTCGAGCGGGGTATTGAAGAAACCGCTGTAGCGCGGTTTCGGCAGGACGATATCGCCCTCCCGGGGCCGTAATTCGTCAACCAGTTGATAATCCCAACCGCCTTTTGCCAGCAGCTTGCCCTGTAGTTCCGGGCGTTGGCGCATGGTCTTCAGCGCGTTAGATTTATGGTAATTCGGCGAGCCGGGGCCGCCGGCTTCCACATACTGTTCGTCCCAGCCATTCTGGAACCAGATAATTAACATGCCGGCGGCGCGGGCGGCGGCCACCGCGAGATTAATATTATCGATAACCGGCCGGGTGGCGGAGACGTCAAAACCGGCGAGATCCAGGTATCCGCCCTGGCTTGCATAGGCGTTTTGCATATCGACCACGATCAGCGCGCTGTGCTGCGGCGACAAAGTCAGCGATTCCGGGCGAGCGGGAAGGGTAATCATCAGGCCACCTCGCGGGTAATGGGATCAATATGGTCACGGCAGCGCATCAGCGGCTGAATACGTTCGCCGAAGGCGTCAATGCCCTGCAGGAAATCATCGAAGGTCAGCAGTACGCCGTCGGTACCGGGGACCGCCGCCACCTCATCGAGCATACGGGCGACGTTGGCATAGGAGCCGACGAGGGTGCCCATATTGATGTTGACCGCGGAGGTGGGGTCGGCCATCTGACGGACGTTGGTATCGCTGCCGGAGCGGGTATCTTTCTGGCTCTGTTCGGTCAGCCAAGCCAGCGCCTCTTCATCCGCGCCGGCCTTGTAGTGTTCCCATTTAGCGCGAGCCGCTTCGTCAGTTTCGTCGGCGATCACCATAAACAGCACGTAGGAGCCGACCTCGCGGCCGGTTTTTTCCGCCGCCTGCATCATACGTGCGGCGGTGGGCGCGAAGGCGGCGGGGGTATTAACCCCTTTGCCAAAGCAAAAGTTGTAGTCGGCGTGTTGGGCGGAAAACGCCATGCCGGCGTCGCTTTGCCCGGCGCAGATAACCTTCATCGGCTGCGAGGGCCGTGGGCTAACCCGGCAGTCGTTCATGGTGAAGTAATCACCTTTAAAATCGCTGCGCCCGGTCCCCCACAGATCGCGCAGAACCGTAACGTATTCAGTCAGGTAGTCATAGCGGCTGGCGAAGTATTCATCGCCGGGCCAGATCCCCATCTGGTCATATTCCGGTTTTTGCCAGCCGGTCACCAGATTCACGCCAAAACGTCCGCCGGAGATAGAGTCGATTGTCGAGGCCATGCGGGCGACGATAGCCGGAGGGAGCGTCAACGTCGCGGCGGTGGCATAAATCTCGATCTTCGAAGTCACCGCCGCCAGACCGGCCATCAGGGTGAACGATTCCAGGTTATGATCCCAGAACTCGGTCTTCCCTCCGAAGCCGCGTAGTTTGATCATGGAGAGCGCGAAGTCGAAATGGTAGTGCTCGGCCTTCTGAACAATCGCCTTATTCAGTTCGAAGGAGGGCATATACTGCGGTGCATGGGTGGAAATTAACCAGCCGTTATTACCAATGGGAACGAAAACACCGATTTTCATAACTACCTCTCTGTCGTCATGGAAGATGAAATTGCGCGGTGCGGCATCCTGCCTCTCCCCGAACCACCTCGCAGCGGAAATAAAGCAAAGGTAATGCCAGTTTTAAAAAAGTGTTTGTTATTAATGTGTTGTGAAATGGTTACTGGATTTAAGGATAAAAATGTGGACCGAATGGTCAAAATCAGTGCACGAAAAAACGGCAGTCATGCGCGATTGGAGTGCGCAGGGTCGTGTCGGCGAGGGGCTTTTGCTATGCTGAAGACGACTACTGAAGGAGAAGACGTATGGCACAGGGCGCCGTGAAAAAAACCGGCAAGCGTTCACAGGCGGTGAGCGCCAAAAAAGAGGCCATTCTGGCCGCTGCGCTGGAGACCTTCTCGCAGTTCGGCATTCACGGTACGCGGCTGGAGCAGGTCGCTGAACTGGCCGGCGTATCTAAAACCAATTTACTCTATTACTACCCATCAAAAGAGGCGCTGTACGTTGCCGTACTGCAGCGGATCCTCGCTATCTGGCTGGCGCCGCTGCGGGCATTTCGCGAAGATATCAGCCCGCTGGTGGCGATCCGCGAATATATTCGCCTCAAGCTTGAGGTATCGCGCGATCATCCTCAGGCTTCCAGGCTGTTCTGTCTGGAGATGCTGCAGGGGGCGCCGTTGCTGATGGGCGAACTGACCGGCGATCTGAAGGCGTTGATAGATGAAAAGTCGGCGATAATCTCGTCATGGATTGATAGCGGCAAGCTGGCGGCGGTCGATCCGCAGCACCTTATCTTTATGATCTGGGCGACAACACAGCATTACGCCGATTTCGCCACTCAGGTGGAGGCGGTAACCGGCGCAACGCTGCAGGATGAGTTGTTTTTCCAGCAAACCGTGGATAACGTGCAGCGGATGATTATCGAAGGGATCCGCGTACGTTAATTAGCTGGCGGCAGCGGGCAGTTTTGGTCGCCGTCTTCGCACTGAAGTAGCGAGGCGAGGAAGGCCTCGCGCTCGACGCTCTTATCGGTCATGCACTGGCTTATCAGCATCGGTTGCATACTGCCGCCTTCCGCGCCGGAAGCGAGAAACGCGCAGTCGGCGTCACGCAGGGAAATCCACGCCTGCTGGGCTTTTTTCAGCAATTCCAGCTGTTGGCCGGAGGCGCGTTTCAGCGCCTGTTGCCAGGTCTCATTCAGCTTTTTATCGGCCGCCTGATATTGCGCGGCGGCGCACTGATTCATTTCGGTTTGCGTGTTGGCGTTGCTACAGTCATCCGCCCACGCCGCGCCGCTGGCCAATAGGGCAGCGGCGGCAATTAAAGTGCGTTTCATCGTTCTACTCCCATAAAAAAAGCTCCCGTCCGGGAGCCTTAATTAGCACAGCTGTGGTCGGCTGTCATTAGTTGAACGCGCCGTAGATTTCCCGGATGGCGGCCGGGCTACCCTTTGGCGGGGTTATGTAGCCCCGGTAAGCGTAGCGCCACCGGGGAGCCCGTTTTAGCCGATGGTCATCAGGCTGGCGTTACCGCCTGCCGCGGCGGTGTTGACGCTCAGCGAACGCTCGACATACAGGCGCTCCAGCAGCAGATTGGTTTCGCCGCGGGCAAAGCCCTGCACCGATACAATCGCCCCGTCGCGCGCCGCCACCTGCTCACACAGCTCGCGCAACTGATCGGAATCACCGTGATAAATGACCGCGTCGAAAGCCTGGCTGGTCAACTGATCCGCTTTCGCAAAATGAATGCGCTCGCTGACCTCACGCGGCAGTTTCTTCGCCAGTTCGCGCTGCAGGGCGCTATCCGGCCACAGCACTTCACAGCCAACCGCCATTGCCGCAGCCAGTTGAATCAGCGCGTCCTGCTCGTTATCCGCCACGCACAATACGCGCTCGCGCGGCATCAGCGTCAGGGTATTGCGCTCGCCGGTTGGCCCTGGCAGCAGACGTTGGGTGCCGCTTTGCGCCAGATCGCTGTATTGCTGACACAGCGCCTGCAGTTCAGGACGGCCAGCCGCCCACTGCTGCAGTGCCTGCAGCGGTTTTTCCAGCAGCGTTTTCAACTGGGCGTCCAGCGGACGCTCCGCATCCTGGCGGGCGAAAGTGACGCCGACCGCGTCCTGCGGGCGACTGGAGAGCAGACGATACAGGTACAGCGGGCCGCCGGCTTTCGGACCGGTACCCGATAACCCTTCGCCGCCGAACGGCTGTACGCCGACCACCGCGCCAACCATATTGCGGTTGACGTACAGGTTGCCGACTTTCGCGCTGCCGGTGACCTGAGCGATGGTTTCGTCGATACGGGTATGCACGCCGAGGGTCAGACCGTAGCCGGAGGCGTTAATCTGCTCGACCAGCTTATCCAGTTCGTTACGGTTATAGCGCACCACGTGCAGAACCGGGCCAAAGACCTCTTTTTTCAGTTCGTCGAAGCTCTCGAGTTCGATAAGCGTTGGCGCCACGAACGTACCGTGATTCCATTCGCGGGCATCTTCGCTATTTTCACGTACCGCCTGGAAGACATTACGGCCTTTCGCGCGCAGCGCCTGAATATGGCGCTCGATATTCTCTTTGGCTTCCGCGTCGATTACCGGGCCGATATCGGTGGTCAGACGACCCGGATTCCCCATCCGGCATTCGCTCATCGCGCCGCGCAGCATGGTTAACGTATGGTCGGCGACTTCTTCCTGCAGGCAAAGCACGCGCAGGGCGGAACAGCGCTGGCCGGCGCTGTCGAAAGCCGAGGCCAGTACGTCGATCACCACCTGCTCGGTGAGCGCCGACGAGTCGACGATCATCGCGTTCATGCCGCCGGTTTCCGCGATAAGCGGCGTCGGACGGCCCTGCGCATCAAGGCGGTTAGCGATGTTGCGTTGCAGCAGCGTCGCTACTTCGGTCGAACCGGTAAACATTACGCCGCGAACGCGTTCATCTGAGGTTAGCGCGGCGCCGACGGTTTCCCCGCGGCCCGGCAGCAGTTGAATCACCCCCGGCGGTACGCCGGCTTCCAGCAGAATCGCTACGCCTTGCGCGGCGATAAGCGGCGTCTGCTCGGCCGGTTTGGCCAGCACGCTGTTGCCTGCCGCCAGCGCCGCGGCAATCTGGCCGGTGAAGATCGCCAGCGGGAAGTTCCACGGGCTGATACAGACGACCGGGCCTAATGGGCGGTGGGTTTCATTATCGAAATCGTCGCGCACCTGACCGGCATAATAGTGCAGGAAGTCGACCGCTTCGCGCACTTCAGCAATGGCGTTGCTGAAGGTTTTGCCAGCTTCGCGCACCAGGATCCCCATCAGGGTCGGCATCTGGCTTTCCATTAACACGGCGGCGCGCTCAAGAATGGCGGCGCGTTCCTGCGGCGGGGTGGCGAACCAAATTGGCGCGTTATTGATAGCGCTGGTCAGCGCCAGCTGCACTTCGGCATCGCTGGCTTCGCGGACGTAGCCGACGATATCTTTCGGTTCCGCCGGGTTGATGACCGGCTGCATTTCGCCTTCGGCCACCGGCTGCTCCAGCATCGGTAGCGCCTGCCACTTGTGCAGCGCGCTGTTAAGCAGCGAAGAGGAGAGGGAGGCCAGACGATGTTCGTTAGCCAGATCCAGACCGGCGGAGTTGCTGCGGCCGAGACCGTACAGATCGCGCGGTAGTGGAATTTTCGGATGCGGCAAGCCGGCCTGGCCTTCCTGCTGCGCCAGTTTTTCGACCGCGCTGACCGGATCGGCCACCAGTTCATCCAGCGGCAGGGTATTATCCGCGATACGGTTAACGAAGGAGGTATTGGCGCCGTTTTCCAACAGACGACGCACCAGATACGCCAGCAGCGTTTCATGGGTACCGACCGGCGCGTAGATACGGCACGGACGGTTTAGTTTGCCGTCGGCGACTTTGCCCACGACCTGCTCATACAGCGGTTCACCCATGCCGTGCAGGCACTGGAACTCATACTGGCCAGGATAGTAGTTTTGCCCCGCCAACTGGTAGATAGCCGCCAGCGTATGGGCGTTATGGGTGGCAAACTGCGGATAAATCAGGTTCGGTACCGCCAGCAGCTTCTTGGCGCAGGCGAGATAAGAAACGTCGGTGTAGACCTTACGGGTATAAACCGGATAGCCTTCGAGGCCTTCCATCTGCGCGCGTTTGATTTCGCTATCCCAATAGGCGCCTTTCACCAGGCGGATCATCAGGCGACGACGGCTGCGGGTCGCCATGTCGATCAGCGAATCAATCACAAACGGGCAGCGTTTCTGGTAGGCCTGGATAACAAAGCCGATTCCGTTCCAGCCGGCCAGCTCCGGTTCGAAGCACAGTTTTTCCAGCAGATCGAGGGAGATCTCCAGACGATCGGCCTCTTCGGCGTCGATGTTAATACCGATGTCGTACTGGCGCGCCAGCAGCGTCAGCGATTTCAGCCGCGGATAGAGCTCTTCCATGACCCGATCATACTGCGCGCGGCTGTAGCGCGGGTGCAGCGCGGAAAGTTTAATCGAGATCCCCGGCCCTTCATAAATGCCGCGGCCGTTAGAGGCTTTGCCGATGGCGTGGATCGCCTGCTGATAAGAGACCATATAGGCCTGCGCATCGGCGGCGGTCAGCGCGGCTTCGCCAAGCATATCGTAGGAGTAACGGAACCCTTTCTCTTCCAGCTTGCGGGCGTTAGCCAGCGCTTCGGCGATGGTTTCCCCGGTGACGAACTGCTCGCCCATCAGGCGCATCGCCATATCGACGCCTTTGCGGATCAGCGGTTCGCCGCTCTTGCCAATAATGCGGTTCAGCGAGCGGGAGAGGCTGGTCTCGTTATGCGTCGACACCAGTTTCCCGGTAAACAACAGTCCCCAGGTGGCGGCATTGACGAACAGCGATGGGCTGCGGCCGATATGCGATTGCCAGTTGCCGTTGCTGATTTTGTCGCGGATTAGCGCGTCGCGGGTGGCTTTATCCGGAATACGCAGCAGCGCTTCGGCCAGGCACATCAGCGCCACGCCTTCCTGTGAGGAAAGCGAGAACTCCTGCAGCAGGCTTTGCACCATGCCGGCGCGGCCGCTGGCGGTTTTCTGGTTGCGCAGTTTTTCCGCCAGCTGGTAGGCCAGCTTGTGCGCCTGTTCGCCTAACGGCTGCGGCAGACGGGCCTGCTCCAGCAACATCGGTACCGCATCGGTTTCCGGGCGACGCCAGGCCGCGGTGATCGCCGCGCGGCTGACCGACTGCGGCAGAATTTGTTCGGCGAATTCGAGGAACGGCTGATATGGCTCATCCGCCGGAGCGCCGGCTTCATCACTTTCATTGGCGGCGCCGGAAAGGAGCGCCGGCAGTTCCGGCAGCGTCTCGTCGTTTTCCAGCTTTTCCAGATAGTTGAAAATGGCTTGTTTAATCAGCCAGTGCGGCGTGCGGTCAATACGGCTCGCGGCGGACTTAATGCGTTCGCGCGTGGCGTCGTCAAGTTTTACACCCATGGTAGTGGTGCCCATTGCGGGAACTCCTGTTAGCTATGTAATGCCCTTTTATTGGTTGCGTAGAAATATCACCTATGTTGCAACTTTGTGCAACCTTGTTAATTGTGACCTGGCTAGCAAGCTGAGAAATGAATGAATTGTTAATAGTCTTGATAAGAATTTCCAATAAATAGCCTCATTCAAATAACGTATTTATCTGCGTTGCTTAACAGTTTTTTCAGGTGCAACCCGTAAAAACGTGAGGGAGTGCAACCTATAGAAAATTGCTATTTTTCCTGAGACAACTTTCGTGTAAATGCTGTGTTAAATCGTTTGTGAAATACCGACGCATCCGTCAGGATACGCTCGCCCAATACAACCAATACGCCATTACCCCGTTCCGGTAGTGGCTAAAACGACAAAGTTGGACGTTGTCGAAATAAATTCTGGAGATTTGCATGGCTATTAGCACACCCATGTTGGTGACGTTTATTGTTTATATTTTTGGCATGGTACTGATAGGTTTTATTGCCTGGCGCTCAACCAAGAACTTTGATGATTATATTCTCGGCGGGCGTAGCCTCGGGCCGTTTGTTACCGCGCTCTCTGCCGGTGCATCGGATATGAGCGGCTGGCTGCTGATGGGGCTTCCGGGAGCAATTTTCCTCTCCGGGATTTCCGAAAGCTGGATCGCCATCGGCCTGACGCTGGGGGCGTGGATTAACTGGAAACTGGTGGCCGGGCGTCTGCGCGTGCATACCGAAGTCAACAACAATGCCCTGACGCTGCCGGACTATTTTACCGGTCGTTTCGAAGATAAAAGCCGCGTGCTGCGTATTATCTCCGCGCTGGTTATCCTGCTGTTCTTCACTATTTATTGTGCTTCCGGGATTGTTGCCGGCGCGCGTCTGTTCGAAAGCACTTTCGGCATGAGCTATGAAACCGCGCTGTGGGCCGGCGCCGCCGCGACGATCGTTTATACCTTCGTGGGCGGTTTCCTGGCGGTGAGCTGGACCGATACCGTGCAGGCCAGCCTGATGATCTTCGCGCTGATTTTAACGCCGGTGATGGTGATTATCTCGGTCGGCGGTTTCGGCGATTCGCTGGAGGTGATTAAGCAAAAAAGCATCGAAAATATCGACATGCTTAAGGGACTGAACTTCGTGGCGATTATTTCGCTGATGGGTTGGGGTCTGGGTTATTTCGGTCAGCCGCATATTCTGGCGCGCTTTATGGCGGCGGATTCGCACCACAGTATCGTTCATGCCCGTCGTATTAGTATGACCTGGATGATCCTCTGTCTGGCGGGCGCGGTATCGGTCGGTTTCTTCGGTATCGCCTACTTTAATAACAACCCGAGCCTGGCGGGCGCGGTTAATCAGAACGCCGAACGGGTATTCATCGAGCTGGCGCAAATCCTGTTTAACCCGTGGATTGCCGGGATCCTGCTGTCGGCCATTCTGGCGGCGGTCATGTCGACCCTGAGCTGCCAGCTGCTGGTCTGCTCCAGCGCTATTACCGAAGATCTGTATAAAGCCTTCCTGCGTAAAAACGCCGGTCAGAAAGAGTTGGTCTGGATCGGCCGCTTCATGGTGCTGGTGGTAGCGCTGATTGCTATTGCGCTCGCCGCTAACCCGGAAAACCGCGTACTGGGTCTGGTCAGCTACGCATGGGCAGGCTTTGGCGCCGCCTTTGGCCCGGTAGTGCTGTTCTCGGTGATGTGGTCGCGTATGACCCGTAACGGCGCGCTGGCCGGGATGATCATTGGCGCGGTCACGGTTATCGTCTGGAAACAGTTCGGCTGGCTGGGACTGTATGAAATCATCCCTGGCTTCCTGTTCGGCAGTATCGGGATTGTGGTCTTCAGCCTGCTGGGCAAGGCGCCATCGGCGGCCATGCAGCAGCGTTTTGCTGAAGCGGACGCGCATTACCACTCTGCGCCGCCGGTACGCGCCACCGCTGAATAAAGTAGCGAGCGCCAGAAACCGCAACGGCTCCCATCAGGGAGCCGTTTTTTTTCGCTGCCTGTACGGCCCGGCGGAAAGCTACTGGCGGTAAGGCGGTTACTTCGCCGCGCCTTCGTTTACCCAGTTCATGAAGATCAGATACCCGATGGAGAGCAGGGTCGCGCCAATAAACATCCCGAGAATGCCATCGGTGGCCATGCCGCCCAACGCGCCGAGCAGAACGATCGGCATCGGCGCATCTACGCCGCGGCCCAACATCAGCGGTTTGAGGACGTTATCGACCATTCCCGCGACAATCAGCAGGACGGTGAACACGACATTCACCGCGGTGCCGTGGTCGCCTGTCATCCACATAATGGCAATCGCCGGGGCGGTGACTAGTATTACCGGAATCTGCGCGATGCCGAGCACCAGCGCCAGCACAAAGAAGATCCCGGCGGCCGGGATCCCCGCCAACGCAATGATAATTCCCGTCAGCAAGGCCTGAATCAGCGCCACGCCAATGACCCCCTGCGCCACGGCGCGAATAGTGCCGGTGCACAGGCGGCTCAGGGCAAGACCTTTATTTTCATCAGTGATACGGATAGCGATACGTTTAGCGCTGCTGGCGCCCGCCGCGCCCCAGGTCATGATGGCGCCGGCAACAATAAAGGAGAGGACAAAGCCCAGCAGCCCGCCGCCCATACTCGCCAGCACGCCGAGCACCAGTTTCGCCGCCTCGCCAATTTGCGCGTGATAACTGCTCAGTACCGCCGGCAGGTCCGCCGAGGCCTTCAGCCAGAACGCATACAGCTTACCGCCGACGAGTGGAATGGAGGCGACGTTAGCCGATGGCGGCGGCAGCGTCAGATCGCTTCCGCTGACTTTATCAATCAGGCTGCCGGCGCTTTCGCCAAGCGAGGTCACCATGAAAATGGTCGGGATGACGATAATCAGCAGGCCGAATAACACTAATATGGTCGATGCCAGTCCCTGTCGCCCGCCTATACGTCGCGCGATGTGCTGATGTAAAGGATACAGCGTGACGGCCAGAATCAGCGCCCACAGCATCATGTTCAGGAACGGCGAGAAGACGGTAAAGCAGAAGGAGGCCAGCGCCAGTATCAAGCCGAACTTAATAAACATATCGAGAAAGCGGGTGACAATTCTTTTCTCAATATTGGCTAACTCATTATTTTCTATCATGAATTATTCCAGTTGTTATTTTACGCGGCCGCCAGGCCAGTTAAAAACGCTCAACTATAGAGAAGTCTTTGAAATAAAAAACGCAGGAAATAATTTAAAAAAGAATTTCGCCCAGGTTGTGTTTATCAGTGTAGAACAAAAGAAAATCTGCCGTATCGCCAGAGAGTAATGTTCGCGCATCTCTTGCTAATTCACTGAAAATACGCTGATATCTGTGTACAAAAAACAATGAGGATAGCAAATGAAATTACCCCAGGGCGCTGCGGCGCTGATCGTTGCCGCACTATTGGCAGGATGCGTGGCGCCATCCGAGAAAAGCGCCGCGCACGTTGATTATAACGGCTGTCAGGCGGATAACAGGATGATGCAAACCACCCTCTATTTCGGCCTTAGCCGCCCGGCGGGAAAAGATATTACCGCTCAGGAATGGCAGCAGTTTGTCGACCGCGATGTGACGCCGCGTTTTCGCGATGGCCTGACGGTATTTGACGCCCGCGGCCAGTGGCTAGGCAACAATGGCGCAGTCGCCCGCGAATCCAGCAAGGCGCTAATGCTGATTCATAGCAACGATGCGAAAAGCGAGCAGGGGATTGAAGCGTTGCGTAATACGTATAAGACGCGCTTTGCCCAGGAGTCCGTTATGCGCGTTGATCAGCCGGTCTGCGTACACTTCTGAAACGCAGGGCGGGGAGCTCCCCCGCCCGATGAGTTACAGCACCAGTCCGGCAAAACTGGCGGACAGCAGGCTCACCAGCGTCGCGCCATAGACCAGACGCAGGCCGAAACGGGAAACGGTATTGCCTTGCTGCTCGTTAAGCCCTTTAATCGCCCCGGCAATAATGCCAATGGAGGCGAAGTTGGCAAACGAGACGAGGAACACGGAAAGGATCCCTAGCCCGCGCGGCGTCATGCTGGCGGCAATTTTCTGCAGCTCGATCATCGCCACGAATTCATTGGCAACCAGCTTGGTAGCCATAATACTACCGGCATTTAGCGCGTCGCTTAATGGAATACCCACCAGCCACGCCAGCGGATAAAATACGTAACCGAGGATTTGCTGGAAGCTTAAGCCGAAAACGGTCGCAAATAACGCATTAACGGCGCTAATCAGGGCGATAAAGCCGATTAGCATCGCCAGAATAATCATCGCCACCTTAAAGCCTGCCAGGATATATTCGCCCAGCATTTCAAAGAAGCTCTGCGATTCATGCATCTTCTCTAGCTTTATTTCTGCTTCGCTACCGGGGCGCGTAGGATTAATAATCGACAGCACAATAAAGGTGCTGAACATATTAAGAATCAACGCCGCTACCACGTATTTCGCATCAAGCATGGTCATATACGCGCCGACGATCGACAGTGATACCGTTGACATGGCGGTCGCCGCCATCGTGAACAGGCGACGTGAGGAGAGGTCCCCGAGTACGCCTTTGTAAGCAATAAAGTTTTCCGACTGGCCGAGGATCAGCGAGCTGACGGCATTGAATGATTCCAGCTTTCCCATGCCGTTCACCTTCGACAGCAGGGTGCCGATCAGACGAATAAAGATCGGCAGAATACGCCAGTGTTGCAGAATACCTATCAGCGCGGAAATAAAGACAATCGGACACAGTACGCCGAGGAAAATAAAGGCCAGTCCTTTTTCATCCATCCCGCCAAATACAAAATTGGTCCCTTCAGCGGCGAACCCGAGTAACGAAGCAAAAAATCCTGAAATATTTTTCACTACCCATAAACCGCTTTCGGCGTGAAGGAAAAAGAAAGCCAGGGCGATTTCAATAATAATTAACTGCAGAATGTAGCGAATGCGGATTTTTTGTCGGTCATAGCTGGCAAGCCAGGCGAGGGCGAGAATAACCGCCAGCGCCAGCAGGAAGTGCAAAATTTGAGTCATGTTATTTATTTCGCAGATAAATCAGGACCGCCATTTAGCCACAGCGCTCCGGCCCGGTAAATATGTGGCATAAAAAATCATGCTATTTGCCATTTTAATGCTTAGCTGGTGAGGTATTTTCGCAAGTGACTATTTTGTAGCGATTAATTTACAACTAGTCATCATTCCCTGAACATTTCGCTTGTGTTTCTCATTGTTGTAATGATAATCACTATCAGAAATATTTACCTATCTTTGCATCCGTTGACTGCGGTTCACATTTAAGGGTTTCGGCATGTTTGTTCCATTTCTCATCATGTTACGCGAAGGGCTGGAAGCCGCGCTGATTGTCAGCCTGATTGCCAGCTATTTAAAACGAACCCAGCGCGGCAACTGGATCGGCGTCATGTGGATTGGCGTATTCCTCGCGGCGGCGCTTTGTCTCGGGTTAGGGGTTTTTATCAACGAGACCACCGGAGAATTTCCGCAGCGCGAGCAGGAGCTATTTGAAGGCATCGTGGCGGTGATAGCGGTATTTATCCTCACCTGGATGGTGTTCTGGATGCGTAAAGTGTCGCGCAACGTCAAACAACAGCTGGAGCAGGCGGTGGATAACGCGCTGCAGCGCGGGAATAACCACGGCTGGGCGCTGGTGATGATGGTGTTTTTTGCGGTTGCCCGCGAAGGCCTGGAGTCGGTTTTTTTCCTGCTGGCGGCATTCCAGCAGGATGTGGGCATCTGGCCGCCGCTGGGGGCGATGCTCGGCCTGGCGACGGCGGTGGTATTAGGCTTCCTGCTTTACTGGGGCGGTGTCCGCCTTAATCTCGGCGTGTTCTTCAAATGGACCAGTCTGTTTATCCTGCTGGTGGCGGCCGGTCTGGCAGCCGGGGCGATTCGCGCCTTCCACGAGGCGGGACTGTGGAATTATTTCCAGAATGTCGCCTTTGATCTTAGCAACGTGGTATCGACGCATACGCTGTTCGGCACGCTGCTGGAAGGCATCTTTGGTTATCAGGAGACGCCCACCGTCAGCGAAGTGGCGGTTTATCTTCTCTATTTGATCCCGGCGCTGGTGTGTTTTGCCTTGCCGCCGGGCAGCAAAACGACAGCATCGCGGGCCGCGTAATTCAGGCGCCGCTGATTAATATAGTTACAACATACTTTTCGAAAGGGATGGCCATGATAATTCAATTTCGCCGTACTGCGCTGCAGTTAACCGTCGCCGCGCTGTTCAGTTCCGCATGCTACGCTCAGGCTGCGGATATTCCGCAGGTAAAAGTTACCGTTAACGACAAGCAGTGCGAACCGATGAATGTGACGGTGAAGGCGGGTAAAACCCAGTTCATCATTCAGAACCACAGCCAGAAAGCGCTGGAGTGGGAGATCCTGAAAGGCGTAATGGTGGTCGAGGAGCGTGAAAATATCGCGCCGGGATTCACGCAAAAATTGACGGCTAACCTACAGCCGGGCGAATACGATATGACCTGTGGCCTGCTGACTAATCCGAAAGGAAAGCTGATTGTCACCGGTGAAACCAGCAAAGATGCGGCGAAAGCCGATGCGGTGCTAAGTCTTGGCGAGGCGATTACTGCGTATAAAGCCTACGTCACCGCGGAAACCGCGCAGCTGGTTAGCGGTACTAAAGCCTTTACCGATGCGGTAAAAGCTGGCGATATCGAGAAAGCGAAAGCGCTGTACGCCCCGACCCGTCAGCACTACGAGCGCATCGAACCGATTGCCGAACTATTCTCTGACCTCGACGGCAGCATTGACGCCCGTGAAGACGATTTCGAGAAAAAAGCCGAAGACCCGAAATTTACCGGCTTCCATCGTCTGGAAAAAGCGCTGTTTGGCGATAACAGCGTTAAAGGGATGGAAAACTATGCTGAACAGTTGAACAGCGATGTGCTGGAACTGCAAAAACGCATTAGCGAGCTGGCCTTCCCGCCGTCGAAAGTGGTGGGCGGCGCGGCAGGGCTGATTGAAGAAGTGGCGGCCAGCAAAATTAGCGGTGAAGAAGATCGCTACAGCCATACCGACCTGTGGGATTTCCAGGCCAATATCGACGGCGCACAGAAAATCGTCGACCTGCTGCGCCCGCAGCTGCAAAAGGATAATAGCGCGCTGCTGGCCAAAGTTGACGCCAACTTCAAAAAAGTTGATGTCATCCTTGCTAAATACCGCACGAAAGACGGTTTCGAGACCTATGACAAACTTACTACCGCTGACCGTAATGCGCTGAAAGGGCCGATCACGACGCTGGCAGAAGATCTGGCTCAACTACGCGGAATTTTGGGCCTGGATTAAATCGATGACACAACCAAAACCTCGCGACGTGAATGAACCGTCACGTCGCCGCTTACTGAAGGGGATCGGCGCGCTTGGCGGCGCGCTGGCCATCAGCGGCGGTTGCCCGATGGCGCAGGCGGCGAAAGCGGAAAGCTCCCCCGGCACGCTCGCACCCGATGCGCGTCAGGAAAAACAGCCATTTTATGGCCCGCATCAGGCGGGAATTCTGACGCCGCAGCAGGCCTCGATGATGCTGGTGGCGTTTGATGTGCTGGCGGCGGATAAAGCTGACCTCGAACGCCTGTTCCGCTTGCTGACTCAGCGGATCGCCTTTTTAACCGCAGGCGGTCCGGCACCGGATACCCCGAATCCCCGATTGCCGCCGATGGATTCCGGGATTTTAGGGCCGTGGATTGCGCCGGATAACCTGACTATCACCGTCTCAGTCGGCCATTCGCTGTTCGATGAGCGCTTTGGATTAGCGGACAAAGCGCCTAAAAAACTGCAGGCAATGACGCGTTTCCCGAATGATTCGCTGGATGCTGCACTGTGCCATGGCGATTTGCTACTGCAGATTTGCGCCAATACCCAGGATACGGTGATTCACGCACTACGTGACATTATCAAGCACACGCCCGATCTGCTGAGCGTGCGCTGGAAGCGGGAAGGGTTTATTTCTGATAGCGCGGCCCGTAGCAAAGGCAAAGAGACGCCAATTAACCTGCTGGGCTTTAAAGACGGTACCGCTAACCCGTCGAGCCAGGATAAAGCGCTAATGGATAACGTGGTGTGGGTTACTGCCGACCAGGACGAACCGGCCTGGGCGATCGGCGGCAGTTACCAGGCAGCACGTATCATTCAGTTCCACGTTGAGTTCTGGGATCGTACGCCGCTGAAAGAGCAGCAGACGATTTTTGGTCGCGATAAACATTCTGGCGCGCCGTTGGGGATGAAACATGAACATGATGTTCCGGATTATAGTCGCGATCCGAATGGTGAAGTGATCGCTCTTGATAGCCATATTCGTCTTGCGAACCCGCGTACGCCGGAGACGCAATCCAGCCTGATGATGCGCCGCGGTTACAGCTATTCGTTGGGGGTCACCAACTCCGGACAACTGGATATGGGGTTATTGTTCGTTTGCTATCAGCACGATCTGGAAAAGGGATTCCTGACGGTGCAGAAACGGCTGAACGGCGAGGCCCTGGAGGAGTACGTTAAACCGATTGGCGGTGGATACTTCTTTGTGTTGCCCGGCGTGATGAACGACCAGCATTATCTTGGACAATCTCTTTTGCAAGCCTGATACGCGTCCTGCCGGCGAAGGCAGGGCGTTTTCTGCTGTTTTTCTCGGATTCAATATATTTCCTGCCATGTGTTATATTTCTGTAATACAAATGACGGATAGTTTTCTATAGTAAATTGAGAAATCATTGTTGCGTCAATGTAAAAAATAAGTTGCATTAAGAATATTTTTTGATGTACTTATTACATACGCGGTAGTTCCCGGCAGTGATGTCGCTCACTATGGAGATCGCGAATGGTAAGGTCCTGTAGCGGACAACGTAAAACCACATACCGTACTTTCCAGCACGGAGGCCCAGCTTCCGGCAGCGATTTTCACTCTGTAACCCCAATCTCTTCCACTATTAATCAGGCTAACTCTGGCAGGGTACGCGGTGCGCGTAGCCGCGGCTCGTTGTCCATTCAACCGGCAAGCAATGGCTTACAAGGAAGCCAAACCTCAATCGTTCGTGCGCATAATCGCGTTGCTCTTGACGCGCGTGATGTAAACCAACAACGCAAGGTGCTATCCATGGGAAGACAAAAAGCAGTGATCAAAGCTCGTCGTGAGGCAAAACGTGTGCTGAGACGGGATTCGCGTAGCCATAAACAACGTGAAGAAGAATCGGTCACATCGCTTGTGCAAATGAGTGGCGTAGAAGCAATCGGCATGGCGCGGGATAGCCGCGATCTTTCGCCGATTGAAGCGCGTAATGAAGCTCAGGCGCATTATTTGAATGCCATCGACAATAAACAGCTGATTTTCGCCACCGGCGAAGCCGGGTGCGGGAAGACCTGGATCAGCGCGGCTAAAGCAGCTGAAGCCCTGATCCATAAGGATGTGGACAGAATTATTGTTACCCGTCCCGTTCTGCAGGCCGACGAAGATCTCGGCTTCTTACCGGGAGATATCGCCGAAAAATTCGCTCCTTATTTCCGACCAGTATATGACGTACTGGTGAAGCGGTTGGGCGCTTCCTTTATGCAATACTGCCTGCGTCCGGAAATCGGCAAGGTAGAAATCGCGCCGTTCGCCTATATGCGCGGACGCACCTTTGAAAACGCGGTGGTGATTCTGGACGAGGCCCAGAACGTGACCGCGGCGCAAATGAAGATGTTTTTGACCCGCCTCGGGGAGAACGTCACGGTGATCGTCAACGGCGATATTACCCAATGTGATTTGCCCTCGGGCGTAAAATCAGGCCTGAGTGACGCGCTGTCGCGTTTTGAAGAAGACGACATGATTGGCATCGTGCGCTTTACCACCGATGACTGCGTGCGTTCAACGCTTTGCCAGCGAACGTTGAAAGCCTATTACTAAACGCTAGTGAGTGTGCAAAGCCCGGGATGTCCCGGGCTTTGTTGTTTTCGCAGCATTCCCCGGCGGCGCTGCGCCTGGACGGGCTACTGGTGGTGGTGCGGCCTGTGGGATTCCCGGCGGCGTTGTACCTGGACGGGCTACTGGTGGTGGTGCGGCCTGTGGGATTCCCGGCGGCGTTGTACCTGGCCGGGCTACTGGCTGGTGGTGCGGCCTGCGGGTTTCCCGGCGGCGCTGCGCCTGGATGGGCTACTGGCTGGTGGTGCGTCCTGTGGGATGAGTAGCCCGGGCGAGGCATTTATGCCGACCCCGGGAAAGTTTACAGGGGCCAGATGCGAAAAGAGCCCGTACTTGCGTACGAGCTCTTATCTCGAATATGGCGGTGAGGGGGGGATTGACTCGCTTCGCTCGCCGTTACTCGGCCCATCCATGGGCCTCGCCCCTTCGGGGCCAACGCAGGCGTTGTTCAAAAACGCTCCCGGCGTTTTTGTCGGGGCAGCCCGCTTACTGCGTTCGCGGTCTGTCCAACTGGCTGCGCCAGTTGTCGAACCCCGGTCGGGGGTTCTCATCCCCCCGTACGGAGAATATAAAAGAAAAGAGCCCGTACTTGCGTACGAGCTCTCATCTCGAATATGGCGGTGAGGGGGGGATTCGAACCCCCGATACGTTGCCGTATACACACTTTCCAGGCGTGCTCCTTCAGCCACTCGGACACCTCACCATATTGTCTTGCTGCTCACCTTGGGTGGGCAACGGGGCGCTACTATAGGGAGTTGCGCTAAAACGGTCAAGCATATTTTTTTCTTTCTTTACCGTTCGGTTAAGCAATGAACACTGCCCCGTCGATTCATCGACGGGGCAGCTATTTTAACGCTGGGAATCCAGCTTTTCGTTGTTCTTCACGACGTCCTGCGCCTTGCTGTAGCTTTCAATCAGCAACTGATACGCCGGGAAGACTTTGGTATACACCTCAGCCCACTCGGCGGCATCCGGACGGTTCCAGGTGCGCTGCATTTCAGAGGCTACCGCGGCGGTATCCATTGGTACTACGCCGGCCTGGACTACGCGGGCCAGGGTGATCTCCTGCGCCATTTTGCTGTAGGTACCGGAGGCATCGATAACGGCAAACACTTTATAACCGTCGGCGACGGCGGCAATTGCCGGGAAAGCCATGCACACGCTGGTAATGGTACCGGCGATGATTAAGGTTTTACGTCCGGTCGCTTTCACCGCTGCGACAAACTCCGGGTTGTCCCAGGCGTTGATCTCGCCTTTACGCGCAATATACTTCGCATGCGGCGCATTCTCATGAATTTCCGGAATCAACGGGCCGTTCGGACCTTGCGGCACGGAAGCGGTGGTGATCACCGGGATCCCGGCAAGCGATGCCATTTTCGCCAGCGCGGCGGCGCGAGCGCGCAGTTCCGGCATCGGCATATCGCCAACGGTCTGGAACAGGCCGCTTTGGTGGTCAATCAACAGCATCGCGGTATCGTTAACATCAATCACCGGACGAGAACCGTTAAAGTTAGCTGGAGTAGACATATTCTTCACCTCAATTTCGTTAGATTTGGCCAAAACGGCCGCTGTTAAAATCGCGAATTGCTTCGGCAATTTGCGTTTTGGTATTCATCACAAACGGGCCGTAGCCCACGATCGGCTCCTGTAGCGGTTCGCCGGCCATCAGCAGAACCTTCGCGTTGGAGCTCGCTTCCAGATGGAAGGCTTCACCTTTTTGGCTCAGCACTACCAGCTGTCCTTCCCGTGCGTTTTCCGTACCGTTGACGGTGACTTCGCCTTCGAGCACGACCAACGCGGTGCTCCAGCCTTCCGGCTGACGCAATGTCACATCGTGACTTTGTTTGAGCTGCATATCCCACACGTTTAACGGTGAGAATGTGTGCGCTGGGCCGGCGACATCGCCGTAACGTCCGGCAATCACTCTGACGGTCCCGGCGTCGTCTTCCAGCGTTGCTTGCGGAATGACGTCTGCGGTAATGCTCTGATAGCCCGGGGTCGTCATTTTGTCTTTCGCCGGCAGGTTGACCCACAGCTGCATCATTTTCAGTTCACCGCCGGAGCGGGTGAACGCTTCGGAGTGAAACTCTTCATGCAGGATCCCGGCGCCTGCCGTCATCCACTGCACGTCGCCAGGGCCGATAACGCCGCCTCTACCGGTTGAGTCGCGATGCTCGACTTCACCGGAGTAGACAATGGTGACGGTTTCGAATCCGCGATGCGGATGCTCGCCGACGCCGCGTTTACCGCTTCCCGCCGGAAACGTGTGCGGGCCGGCGTAGTCAAGCAGTAAGAACGGGCTCAATTGTTCGCCGTGGGTCTGGTAAGAAAACATTGAGCGAACCGGGAAACCGTCGCCCACCCAGTGCTGCGAAGGGGCGGTGTAAACGCCAGTAATCTGTTTCATGGTTATCTCCTGCGTGTCTGTATCTGATGTGAATAAGCTTATATCTGGGGCTAATATTCCGGTAGATAGCGAAAATGACCTATACTGTTCTAAAAATGGAACGATGGAGAAAAGGATGCAGGATCTCAACGACCTGGCCTGGTTTGTTCAGGTGGTCGACCATGGCGGTTTTGCCGCTGCCGGTCGGGCGCTCGACCAGCCCAAATCCAAACTCAGCCGCCGCATTGCGCAACTGGAAGAGCGCCTGGGCGTGCGTCTGATTCAACGAACCACCCGACAGTTCGCCGTCACGGAAGTCGGCCAAACTTTCTATCAACACTGCAAGGCGATGTTGATAGAAGCCGAAGCGGCGCATCAGGCGGTAGAAACGCTGCAGTCTGAACCGCGCGGCAGCGTCAAGCTCACCTGTCCGGTAACCCTGTTGCATGCCCATGTTGGCCCGATGCTGGCGCGCTTTATGGTGCGATATCCTGGGGTGACGCTACATCTGGAAGCCACCAATCGGCGGGTGGATGTGGTGGGCGAGGGGGTTGATGTGGCCATTCGCGTGCGACCAAGGCCATTTGAAGATAGCGACCTGGTCATGCGGGTGTTGGCCGATCGCGGCCATCGCCTGGTGGCGAGTCCGGCGCTGATAGCCAGGCTTGGGCGCCCGCAGGCGCCGGCGGAATTGAGCACCTGGCCGGGGCTAAGTATTGGCGCCGGAAAACATCAGCATAAATGGCAACTTACCGGGCCAGAGGGGGCGCGGGCCGAGGTTTATTTCACGCCGCGGATGGTGACCAGCGATATGCTGGCGCTGCGCGAGGCGGCTATGGCGGGCGTTGGTGTGGTTCAGCTTCCTTTATTAATGGTGCGCGATCAGTTGGCATCAGGGGAGTTGGAAATCGTGCTTGATGAGTGGCAGCCGCGGCGGGAAGTCATTCATGCGGTGTTTGCTTCGCGGCGCGGTTTATTACCTTCTGTCAGAGCGCTGGTGGATTATCTCAGCGAAGAGTATCAACGGATGGAAGAGGATTAGCTCAGGCTCTTTTTCCCGGCGGCGCTGTGCCTGGACGGGCTACTGGTGGTGCGGCCTGCGGGTTTCCCGGCGGCGCTGCGCTTGGCCGGGCTACTGGTGGCGGGGCCTACGGTATAGGTAGCCCGGGCGAGGCATTTATGCCGACCCCGGGAAGGGCGGCGGTGCCATATGCGAAAAAAGCCCGTACTTTCGTACGAGCTCTCATCTCGAATATGGCGGTGAGGGGGGGATTGACTCGCTTCGCTCGCCCCTGTGGGGCAGCCCGCTTACTGCGTTCGCGGTCTGTCCAACTGGCTGCGCCAGTTGTCGAACCCCGGTCGGGGGTTCTCATCCCCCCGTACGGAGAATATAAAAGAAAAAAGCCCGTACTTTCGTACGAGCTCTCATCTCGAATATGGCGGTGAGGGGGGGATTCGAACCCCCGATACGTTGCCGTATACACACTTTCCAGGCGTGCTCCTTCAGCCACTCGGACACCTCACCATATTGTCTTTCCCGTTGTTGCTGGGAACGGGCGCTAATGTAGGGAAATACGTATCTCCCGTCAATCAACTTTTTTAAAAAAAGATGCGTTTAGCCAAACTTCAAACAACTTGCTTCTTAAACGCGCGGGAATCGTTTTTTTTGTCACCATTCTCTTTATTCCTCAATAGCGATACGAAATTTGTTATGCTGGCAAACCAATACAAAACAAAGAGTAAAACACGACGCAAACCTCAACCTACTCACGCGTCAGTAATCAGGAGTCATTATGGAGATTATTTTTTACCACCCGACGTTCGATACCCCCTACTGGATCGCAGAGCTGGAAAAACATCTGCCGGGAGCGCGCGTTCGTGAGTGGAAACCTGGCGACAATCAACCAGCCGACTATGCGCTGGTCTGGCATCCACCGGTAGAAATGCTTCAGGGACGCGAGCTGAAAGCGGTTTTTGCTCTCGGCGCTGGCGTGGATTCCATTCTTAGCAAGCTGCGGGAGCATCCGGAAATGCTGCCGCTTTCTGTCCCGCTGTTCCGCCTCGAAGATACCGGCATGGGCCTGCAGATGCAGGAATATGCGGTAAGCCAGGTACTGCACTGGTTCCGCCGCTTTGATGATTATCAGGCGCTGAAGCTGCAATCCCGCTGGCAGCCGTTGCCGGAATACCGTCGCGAAGATTTCACTATCGGCATTATGGGGGCAGGGGTGTTGGGCGGCAAAGTCGCGGAAAGCCTGTTGCGCTGGGGTTTCCCAGTGCGCTGCTGGAGCCGTAGCCACAAATCCTGGCCGCAAGTTGAGAGTTTTGCCGGTCAGGAAGAACTGGGCGCATTTTTACGGCAAACCCGCGTGCTGATCAACCTGTTGCCAAATACGGCTGAAACCGTCGGCATCATTAATGAAACTTTACTCTCTCAACTTCCGGATAACAGCTATGTTCTGAATCTCGCCCGCGGCGTACATATAGTTGAGCCGGATTTACTGGCCGCGCTTGACAGCGGTAAGGTGAAAGGGGCGATGCTGGATGTCTTTAGCCGCGAACCGCTGCCGAAAGAGAGCCCGCTGTGGGCGCATCCGCGTGTGGCCATGACGCCGCATATTGCCGCCGTTACCCGTCCACAGGAAGCAATCGCTTATATTGCCAGTACCATTAGCCGCCTGGAGCGTGGTGAAACGGTCAGCGGGCAGGTCGATCGCCAACGCGGCTACTAATCGATAACCCCGCTACGGCGGGGTTTTTACTGATCATGACTCCTGATTCCTGCTATTCTTGCCACAAACAGAGGAGGAGATTGTGATGTATCCTGTTGACCTGCACATGCATACCGTCGCCAGCACCCACGCCTATAGTACCCTGCATGACTATATTGCCGAGGCCAAACGTAAAGGCATTAAACTTTTTGCCATCACCGATCACGGCCCGGATATGGCCGATGCGCCGCACTACTGGCATTTCGTCAATATGCGTATCTGGCCGCGTCTGGTAGATGGCGTCGGCATTCTGCGCGGCATTGAAGCGAATATTAAAAATACCCAGGGTGAAATTGACTGTACCGGACCAATGCTGACCTCGCTGGATCTGATCATTGCCGGTTTTCATGAGCCGGTATTTCCGCCTCAGGATAAAGCCACCCACACTGAAGCGATGATTGCCGCGATTGCCAGTGGCGCAGTCCACATGATTAGCCATCCAGGCAATCCGAAATTCCCGATCGATATTCCGGCAGTAGCCGAAGCAGCGGCAAAGCATCATGTGGCGCTGGAAATTAATAATTCCTCTTTCCTTTCATCGCGTATCGGTAGTGAAGATAATTGCCGGGCAATCGCCGCCGCCGTGCGTGATGCGGGTGGTTGGGTGGCGCTGGGTTCGGACTCCCATACCGCCTTTACGCTTGGCGAATTTACCGAATGTCGCAAAATCCTCGACGCGGTGAACTTCCCGGAAGAGCGGATCCTTAACGTCAGTCCGCGTCGACTACTGAATTTCCTCGAATCACGCGGAATGCCGGCGATTGCGGAATTTGCAGACCTTTAATTTGAACCACTGGAACATATTGTATGAATGAATTTTCAATCCTCTGTCGCGTGCTGGGCTCGCTGTACTATCGTCAGCCGCAGGACCCGCTGTTGGTGCCGCTGTTCACGCTGATTCGCGATGGCAAGCTGGCCGCCAGTTGGCCGCTGGAACAGGATGAATTACTGGAGCGTCTGCAGAAGAGTTGTGATACCCAGCCGTTAACCGCTGATTACAACGCCCTGTTCGTTGGTGACGAATGTGCGGTCTCGCCTTATCGCAGCGCGTGGGTTGAAGGCGCCACGGAAGCGGAAGTCCGCGGTTTTCTTACTCAACACGGTATTCCCACTGGCGATGGGCCAACCGATCATATTGGATCCCTACTGCTGGCCGCATCCTGGCTTGAAGATCATGCCTCAGATGACGAAAGCGAAACGTTGGAAACGTTGTTTGCTGATTACCTCTTACCGTGGTGCGGCACCTTCCTCGGTAAAGTCGAGGCGCATGCGCAAACCGCATTCTGGCGTACCATGGCGCTACTCACGCGTGAAGCTATATCCGCCATGTGGGATGAGCTGCAGGAAGAAAACGACGAATAATTGTGATGTAAGTCACCTTTAGTGTGAAACAGCAAGCTCACGCATTCATATTGTGTGTTCTGGATCGCATTTGGTTGCCGCGTATCTGCTATGATACGCGGCATGAACATACTCTTCGCAATCGCACTCACGACGGGCATTCTCTCCGGTATTTGGGGATGGGTGGCGGTCTCACTTGGCCTGCTGAGCTGGGCCGGTTTCCTCGGCTGTACGGCCTATTTCGCTTGCCCGCAGGGCGGCCTGAAAGGGCTGTTGATTTCCGCCTGCACGGTCATGAGCGGCGTGATATGGGCGCTGGTGATTATTTACGGTAGCGCGCTGGCGCCGCAGTTGGAAATCCTCAGCTATGTGATGACCGGAATAGTCGCCTTCCTGATGTGTATTCAGGCGCGTCAGCTGTTGCTCTCTTTTGTTCCCGGAACCTTTATCGGCGCCTGCGCGACCTTTGCCGCGAGCGGCGACTGGCACATTGTCGTGCCATCGCTGGCGCTGGGATTGGTCTTTGGCTATGCCATGAAAAACAGCGGGCTGTGGCTGGCGGCGCGAGCGGCAAAGAATAAGTCTCTGGCTAACGATAACGTCTGATTTTCTTCACATTTCCTCGACGACGGGAGTAAGCTTCCCGTCACTCGCTACATGAAAGCCTTTTCGCATCAACCCCTCTTCGATTGTTTTTTCCTCTTAATGCAGACATTTTGAGCAAACAAACCATAATAATTTGATACCGTTTGCAAAAACGGAGAGAAAAAAGTATCAACGGGTACTTCATATATATACTGATTTTGTATGTAGTTGCTTGTATTCAACTGCGCTCATGGATGATTTGTAAGGTTTTTTTGACCGTTACGCAGAGGGGTTTTGCCGTGAAAAAAATGACTGGCGTACTACTTGCTACAGTTTGTTTCCTTCCCGCTTTATTGACTTTTTCAACTACCTCTAACGCCGCAAGCGGCGTGATTCGTTTCCACGGCGGCGTTGTCGAACCGCCTTGTAAAATTCGTTCTTCAGAAGATCAGGTCTCGATGGCTTGCGCTAAGCAGAAGTCAGTCACTTTTTCTGCCCAGCAGGTAGCCCGGGGAGATCTGCAACATGCCAATATCAAATCTACACAGTTCACCTTTATCAATCCCCAGCACACCAACGCTATTCTCGAAGTGAGTTATCGGTAATAGCAAGGCCCCTGCAGATCCAGCGGGGGCCTTCGCCGCGCCTCTCTCCTGACATTCTCACGCTGCTTTTTTGTAGCAAAATCAAGATGAATCGATTTTGTTAGCAAAAAGAAAACAAAAAGTAATATATTTGTATTTCATAACGCAATCATTGCCTTGCCGTATTCTGGCGGCGCAGTGCGCTCATGGATGGCCTGTTGCTTCTTTGCTATTAAACAGAGGAGACTGCCGTGATAAAAAAAATCCACACCTTCGCGATGCCATGTCTGATGTTGTCGTGCTTGTTTGGAGCAGTGCACGCCGCGCCGACCGACGGCGTTGTCGCCATTTATGGGCAGGTCGTCGATCCGTCCTGCGAAGCCAATAGTGTGGGCGAAAAGATTGAAATGGCCTGCCAGCAGCTGCCTACCCGGGCGCTTTCGCCCCAGGTGCTGACGACGGGAAATTACAGCAATGACGCCGTCCGTTCAGCACAATTAAAGTATATTGATCCGCAACATACCCGCGCTATCCTCGAAGTGAATTATCGCTAATTACTGCCCCTCAGGCTTCCGCCTTGGGGGCTATCATGCCATAGTAGACACCACGCTAAGTATGAAGACGTTTGCCGACAGGAGGGGGAAATGGTTGTTCAACCTGAGGTGGTTCTCGGCGATATCACGACGTTGCAGGTAGATGTTATTGTCAACGCGGCAAACCCATCGTTACTGGGCGGCGGCGGTGTTGATGGCGCCATTCATCGCGCAGCGGGCCCGAAACTACTGGCAGCCTGCAAAATAGTCCGCCAGCAGCAGGGCGAATGTCCGCCCGGGCATGCGGTTATCACCAGCGCCGGTAATCTACCGGCCAGCGCGGTGATTCATGCAGTCGGCCCCGTCTGGCACGGCGGTGACGAGCAAGAGGCCGAATTACTGACGGATGCCTATCGCAATAGTCTGTTGCTGGCGGCAGCCAATAATTATCGATCTATTGCTTTTCCGGCTATCAGCACCGGCGTATATGGCTATCCGAAACAGGCGGCGGCGGAAATTGCGGTGAAAACGGTGAAGGCTTTCCTCACCCGATATAATCCACTGGAACGAGTGTGCTTTGTCTGCTTTGATAACGAAACGGCGGAGATCTATCAGCGATTATTGCTGGCAGAATGAATCGCGGCACCGGCAGCACGCAGGCGCGCTGCCGGTTGCGGATTTTAGTTAACCGACACCGGCGCTTTCGCCGGTTTTTGCTGCGGTTTGCCTGAGAACAGGAAGCGCAGCAGCGGAATACGTAGATGGATTTCGTACAGCACCAGCGCAATACCCACTACAAACACCAGCCCGGCGATAAAACCTAACAGATTCGATTTGATTATTGGCGTAATCCACGCCCCGTACAGCAGGGTGAGGGGATGATGCACCAGGTAGATAAACAGCGAGGCGTTGACGAAGTAAGTCACCCGAGCGGACTGGAAGTTGAGCAGGCGGTGGCCCAGCGAGAATACCACGTTCACCATCCACAGCCCAAGCACCATGGTAATCACCGATTCGGTTTCATACATCCAGCTATCGCCGGAACCATACTGCTGGTTAAGACGATAGGCGATAAAGCCCAGCAGTGCGCCGACAAAACACCAGGGTGATGAGGTGGTGAACATCGCTTTTAGCCGCGGGTTGATGAACGTCTGAGCGCCGAGAACAAAGAACGGCAGATAGAACAGGGTCTGCATAACGATGAAGTTAAACAGTCCGTTGCTGAGAATCGGCGGGTAAACGATAAAAATAGTGCGACGAATTACCGCATACAACACGCCAAGTCCAAGGAAAATAAGCGATAATTGACCAAATGTGACAGTGTCACCAAAGCTGGCGGTCTGCGTTTTCCCTCGATTGGCCAGCCACTTAAACAGCACCACGCCGAGAGTGGTCAGCACGACCAGCACCAGCAGGAACCACAGATGAGAGATAAGCTCCCATGCCAGGGTGTTGAATTTGTCATAGCCGGAGAGCGTGTGCCAGTTTTGCGCTTTACCATTAACGTATTGCAGCATCAAGAACTGCGGCAAAGTCAGAAGTGGAATCGCGGTGAGCATCGGAATGCCAACGCGCTCTACGCGTACTTTCCACCATTTCTTTAGGGGATAGCGTAAAAACAGCATGTAAGAGAAGTAGCCGGAAATAACAAAGAAGACCTGCATGCGGAAAGCATGGATAAAGTCGTTGAACAGCGTTAACCCCCAGGAGGGTTCCAGGCTATTCACATGCCAGCTGTGGCTGGAGTAGATAAGCGAAATGTGAAAGGGTATCCCCAGCAGCATCAGCCAGGCGCGGATGCTGTCGAAGAAATATTCACGCTCTACTGGTGTTTTATTCATAAATTCACAACAATCTCAGACAATTCGTCTTATCACTCGCGGCGATAACGGTTACATTCCCAGCAACCCTACATGAACTCAGGGTATCTGTCTCCAGGATAAGTACGCAAAGTGCAATATGGGACAGAGAACTGTTTATTCCCTGGTCCGCTAAGCTGAACAATGCAGGGATTATGTTGTCGGATTGCCTGAGTTTCCATTAAAATAGATCGGATCGATTTAAGCACACAAAGGGGGAAGTGCTTACTTACTATGAAACATAAACCACAGATGATGAAAATGCGTTGGTTAAGCGCAGCCGTAATGTTGTCCCTGTGTACTTCATCTGCATGGGCATTCAGCATTGATGACGTAGCAAAACAGGCGAAAACGTTAGCCGGGAAAGGCTATGAAGCGCCGAAAAGTAACCTGCCCTCCGCCTTCCGCGATATGAAATACGCGGATTACCAGCAAATCCAGTTCAATCACGACAAAGCGTACTGGAATAACCTGAAAACCCCGTTCAAGCTGGAATTTTACCACCAGGGCATGTATTTCGACACGCCGGTTACTATTAATGAAGTGACCAGCACCAGCGTACGTAAAATTAAATATAGCCCGGATTATTTTAATTTTGGCAATGTGCAACACGATAAAGACACGGTGAAAGACCTTGGTTTCGCCGGTTTTAAAGTACTGTATCCGATCAATAGCAAAGACAAGAATGACGAAATCGTCAGCATGCTCGGAGCCAGCTACTTCCGCGTTCTTGGCCAGGGTCAGGTATACGGGCTTTCCGCCCGCGGCCTGGCTATCGATACCGCGCTGCCGTCAGGCGAAGAGTTTCCTCGTTTCCGCGAGTTCTGGATTGAGCGCCCGAAAGCGACCGATAAGCGTTTAACTATCTATGCGCTGTTGGATTCCCCGCGTGCGACCGGCGCCTATCGTTTTGTGGTTATGCCTGGGCGCGACACCGTGGTTGATGTGCAGTCGAAGGTTTATCTGCGCGACAAAGTCGGTAAACTCGGCGTGGCGCCGTTGACCAGTATGTTCCTGTTTGGGCCGAATCAACCGTCGCCGACGACTAACTATCGTCCGGAACTACATGATTCCAACGGTCTGTCGATTCTTGCCGGTAACGGCGAGTGGATCTGGCGTCCGCTGAATAATCCGAAACATCTGGCCGTCAGCAGCTATGCGATGGAGAACCCGCAAGGGTTTGGCCTGCTGCAGCGTGGCCGCCAGTTCTCCCGCTTTGAAGATCTCGACGATCGTTACGACCAGCGCCCGAGCGCGTGGATCACCCCGAAAGGCGACTGGGGTAAGGGTAAAGTCGAATTGGTTGAAATCCCGACCAACGATGAAACCAACGACAATATCGTCACCTACTGGACCCCGGATCAGCTGCCGGAACCAGGCAAAGAGATGAACTTCAAATACTCTATTACCTTCAGCCGCGATGAAGACAAACTGCATGCGCCAGATAGCGCTTATGTGGTGCAGACTCGCCGCTCAACCGGTGATGTGAAGCAGTCTAACCTCATTCGCCAGCCAGATGGCACTATCGCTTTCATCGTTGATTTCACCGGCGCTGACATGAAAAAAATGGCGGCGGACACGCCGGTAACGGCGCAGGCGAGCATCGGCGATAATGCCGAAATCGTGGAAAACTCCGTGCGCTATAACCCGGTTATCAAAGGTTGGCGTATGACCCTGCGCGTGAAAGTGAAAGATCCGAAGAAAACCACGGAAATGCGTGCGGCGCTGGTCAATGGCGATCAGACGCTGAGCGAAACCTGGAGCTATCAGCTGCCTGCCAATGAATAAGATAACGAATTATATCGACGCATTGCCGCTGTCGGATGCTGAAAAGGCCGCATTACCTGATGCGAGCCTGCAAGCCGTACATGAAGCGCTTGACGCAGAGCATCATCATTTTCCGCGCGATGAAGATTCCCCGTTAGGATCGGTTAAAGCGCGGCTGGAGCATAGCTGGCCGGACTCTCTGGCCGGCGATCAGCTGGTGAAAGATGATGAAGGGCGCACGCAGGTTCATGCGATGCCGAAAGCGAAACGTTCCTCGATGATCCCCGACCCGTGGCGCACCAACCCGGTAGGCCGCTTCTGGGATCGCCTGCGTGGCCGTGACGTGACTCCGCGCTATCTCTCTCGCCTCACGCAAGAAGAGCGTGAAAGCGAGCAGAAATGGCGTACCGTCGGCACCATTCGTCGCTACATTTTGCTGCTGCTGACGCTGGCGCAAACGGTAGTGGCCACCTGGTATATGAAGACCATCCTCCCTTATCAGGGCTGGGCGCTGATCAATCCATCCGATATGGTTGGCCAGGATCTGTGGGTCTCCTTCATGCAGCTACTTCCTTACGTGTTGCAGACCGGCATCCTGATCCTCTTTGCGGTACTTTTCTGCTGGGTCTCGGCCGGTTTCTGGACCGCGCTGATGGGCTTCCTGCAATTGCTGATCGGGCGTGATAAGTACAGTATTTCGGCATCCACCGTAGGCGACGAGCCGCTGAACCCAGAACACCGGACTGCGCTTATCATGCCTATCTGTAACGAAGATGTTGATCGCGTGTTTGCCGGTCTGCGCGCCACCTGGGAATCGGTGAAAGCGACGGGTAACGCTGCGCATTTTGACGTTTACGTGCTCAGCGACAGCTACGACCCGGATATTTGCGTTGCCGAGCAAAAAGCGTGGATGGAATTGATTGCCGAAGTGCAGGGTGAAGGCCAGATCTTCTATCGTCGCCGTCGTCGTCGTGTGAAGCGTAAAAGCGGCAACATCGATGATTTCTGCCGTCGCTGGGGTAGCCAGTATAGCTACATGGTGGTGCTCGACGCTGACTCAGTAATGACCGGCGAGTGCCTGAGCGGGCTGGTGCGCCTGATGGAAGCGAATCCGAATGCTGGGATCATCCAGTCTTCGCCGCGCGCTTCCGGTATGGATACCCTTTATGCGCGCTGCCAGCAGTTCGCCACCCGCGTGTACGGCCCGCTGTTTACCGCCGGGCTGCACTTCTGGCAGTTAGGTGAATCGCACTACTGGGGTCACAACGCCATTATCCGCGTGAAGCCGTTCATCGAACACTGCGCGCTGGCGCCGCTGCCGGGCGAAGGTAACTTTGCCGGCTCGATTCTTTCGCACGACTTCGTGGAAGCTGCTCTGATGCGCCGTGCGGGGTGGGGCGTTTGGATCGCCTACGATCTGCCTGGCTCCTATGAAGAGCTGCCGCCGAACCTGCTGGATGAACTGAAGCGTGACCGACGCTGGTGTCAGGGTAACCTGATGAACTTCCGCCTGTTCCTGGTGAAAGGGATGCACCCGGTACACCGTGCGGTGTTCCTGACCGGCGTCATGTCCTATCTGTCGGCGCCGCTGTGGTTTATGTTCCTCGCGCTGTCGACGGCGCTACAGGTCGTGCACGCCCTGACCGAGCCGCAATACTTCCTGCAGCCGCGTCAGCTATTCCCGGTATGGCCACAGTGGCGTCCGGAACTGGCTATCGCGCTGTTTGCTTCGACCATGGTACTGCTGTTCCTGCCAAAACTGCTGAGTATCATTCTGGTGTGGTGCAAGGGGCCGAAAGAGTACGGCGGCTTCTTCCGCGTGACGCTCTCCCTGTTGCTGGAGGTACTGTTCTCGGTGCTGCTGGCTCCGGTGCGCATGCTGTTCCATACCGTGTTCGTGGTCAGCGCGTTCCTCGGTTGGGAGGTAGTGTGGAACTCACCGCAGCGCGATGATGACTCAACACCGTGGGGCGAGGCCTTTATGCGTCACGGTTCGCAGCTACTGCTGGGGCTGGTATGGGCGGTTGGCATGGCGTGGCTGGATCTGCGTTTCCTGTTCTGGCTGGCGCCTATCGTCGTGTCGCTGATCCTCTCTCCGTTTGTCTCGGCGATTTCCAGCCGCGCGACGGTAGGTCTGCGCACTAAACGCTGGAAATTGTTCCTGATCCCGGAAGAGTATTCGCCGCCGCAGGTACTGAAAGATACCGATGCTTACCTGACTTTGAACCGTCAGCGTTCGCTGGGCGATGGCTTTATGCACGCGGTGTTTAACCCATCGTTCAACGCTCTGGCGACGGCAATGGCTACGGCGCGTCACCGCCACGGCCATATTCTGGATATCGCCCGTGAACGCCACGTTGAGCAGGCGCTGAATGAAACGCCTGATAAACTCAACCGCGATCGTCGGTTGGTGCTGTTAAGCGATCCGGTAACGATGTCGCGTCTGCACTATCGCGTGTGGAACGCTCCGGAGAAATACTCCTCCTGGGTGGGGGCGTATCAGCAGCTCACGCTGAACCCGCTGGCCTTGAAAACGAAGTAAGCCGTACGTTAAGGAAAATACCGGCAATTGTGCCGGTATTTTTTTGCCTGAGAGGAAGTGAATGAGAATATTTGTGCTTATCGCCATGACGCTGGTACTCAGCGGCTGCGGCAGCATTATTAGCCGTACGGTACCGGGGCAGGGCCATGGCAACCAATATTACCCCGGTGTACAGTGGGATGTTCGTGATTCAGCCTGGCGCTATCTGACCATTCTCGATCTGCCATTCTCGCTGGTATTTGATACGCTGTTGCTACCGCTAGACGCCAGCCACGGCCCCTATGAGTAATTAACGCTCGTCCCACTCATCGGCTGCGGTCTGCCCCTCTTCGGTATCCAGGGAAGGCTCCAGCTGAAACTCGCCTTCATCCCATTCGTGTAGCGTATTTTCTTCCACCCATTCCTGGCGTAGCTCGATTTCGTCATAATCGCCGTCAAATACGCTCTGTGCCGCTTCGCCACTGAGCATGGCCAGGCACTCGCCTTCTTCATCTTCGCTGGCGAAGAATTCAGCCCGCCAGGCGATATCGCCATCCTGGAGAATATACTTCTGCATATTGAACTGTTCGATGTTGGCAGTTTCTTCATCGCTGTCGGGATTATCGGCCAAAAACTCTTCCCGGGCGGCGTCGATGGCCTCTTCGAGCGTGGCGTAGAAAACTGATTCCGTTGACATAGCTAACCCCCTAAGAAGAATGAAAAAGGAACACGTTTCAATCTATAGAAGGCGGTTAGTCTGGCGTCAAGGCAGAGAAGCGCTGAAGCGCTTAATTTACCGAACGTTTACCCGAGCCCCCGTCATCCGCTGAAGCGTCGTGCCGTGGGCGGCGCAGACTGATGGTCGAGTAAAAAGCGTTAAACAGGACGACACAGGCGGTGACGAGGAACACGGCGCGGAAGCCGTAGTTGGCCGAGACCGAGGCGCCGATTAACGGGCCGGTGACGTTGCCGATATCGCGAAACGACTGGTTATAGCTGAAGATACGTCCCGAAATCTGGCTGGTGGAGTTGTACACCAGCAGGGTTTGTACGGCGGGTAACAGCGCGCCGTCTGCGGCGCCGAGCAAAAAGCGCAGAATGCCTAGCTGTAGCGGCGTCTGAACGAATGACATCGGGATCAGTAATAGCACAGAGATAACCAGAGCAACTATCAGGATCTTTTCCGGCCCAATGCGATCGCCGAGCTTGCCTAAACGTGGCGCGCTCAATAGGGCGGCAATGCCGGGTACGGAAGCAATCATGCCGCTAATAAAGGCGATATTACTGACGTTACCAGCCAGGTCGCGCACGTAGAGCGTCAGGATCGGCGCAATGGAGCCGGTAGCGACCTGGATAATCAATGAGGTGACGAACAAGCTCAGCACCAGTTTAGGATTCTTAAGCGAACCGAAAACGTCCCTGGCATTGAGCATCTCTTTTTTGTTCACCGGAACAAAGTTTTCGCGGATTAAAAACAGGGTGAACAGGAAGCAGATAAACAGCACCGTGGCGGTCATAAAGAAGACGGTGCGCAACCCCCAGTGGTCGGCAAGGAAACCGCCAGCCAGCGGGCCGAGCAGGGCGCCGCTTACCGCGCCGGTTGAAAGCGTTCCTAGCGCCCAGCCGCTTTTCTGACGGGGGATCTGGGTGGCGATCAGCGCATTGGCATTGGGAATAAACCCGCCCAGTAAACCCAGCAGCGCGCGCAGGATCAGGAATTGCCAAATGTTCTGCGCCATGCCCATCAGCATCATGACGATAGCCATCCCCAGCGCCGAACGCAGCAGCATAATCTTACGCCCTTTACGGTCGGCTAATCCGCCCCAGAACGGCGAGGCAACGGCGGAAAAGAGGAAGGTTATGCTAAAGACCAGCCCTGACCACATATTCAGCGCGCTATGGCCGGTGACGCCCAACTGTTCGACGTAGAGCGGCAAAAAAGGCATCACGAGGCTAAAGGCGGCGCCGGTTAAAAAGCAGCCAAGCCAGGTGACGGTAAGATTTCTTTTCCAGTTAATAGGTGTATCAGCAGACGACATAAGGTCTCACTGGCCCGCGGCGCGGGTCAAAATAAAGGAAAATATGAGCCTGCTAATTATGCGCCTGAGAAATGGTTGTCGCAATGGAGCATAGCTTTTAAAGCTAAAGGAGTATTTAAGAGGACTGGCGGTAGAATTTATCCGGGCAGAGAACCGCCCGGATAGTGAGTCAATCAGTAGCGCGAAGGCACGCCTTCCGGACGGGTTTTAAAGCGGCGATGCAGCCACATATATTGCTCTGGCGCCATCAAAATGCACTGTTCGACGATTTTGTTCATCCACGCGGCGGTGGTTTCTGCGTTTTCCAGAGGCGGATCGCATTCCGGCGGCAGCATGATGAGCTCATAGCCTTTGCCATTCGGTTTGCGCCGTGGGACGAATGGCACAATGCACGCTTTAGACATTTTCGCCAGCATCCAGGTCCCGGAAGTGGTGGCGGCCTGCTCGACGGCGAACAGGGGGGCGAAGACGCTGGCGGTCGGGCCGTAGTCATGGTCCGGGGCATACCAGACCACTTCGCCTTTTTTCAGCGCGCGGATCATGCCTTTGAGATCTTTACGGTCAATCATATCTTTGTTGGAACGCAGGCGGCCCCAGGTCTGCAGCCAGTCGATAACCGGGTTGTCATTCGGGCGATAGACGCCGATACCGGGTTGATTCATGCCGAACATGCGCGCACCCATTTCCAGCGTCAGGAAATGAATGCCAATCAGCAGGATGCCGCGGTTTTGTGCCTGCACGTCGCGGACATGTTCAAAGCCGATGGTGTCTGTCCAGCGCGAAATGCGTCGGGTTGGCCAGAACCATGCCATCCCGGTTTCCATCAGGCCCATGCCGACGGACTCGAAGTTTTGAACTACCAGTTGATGACGCTCCTGCTCGCTCTTCTCAGGAAAGCAGAGCTCAAGATTACGATAAGCGATTTTTGCGCGGCGTTTCATAAAACGCATCGCCAGACGACCAATGGCATTACCGAGACGGTAGATAACCGGATAAGGGAGTTGGACAACTAACCACAACAGGCCTATGCCCAGCCAAAGCAGCCAGTAGCGCGGATGGAGCAGCGCGGCGGAAAATTTCGGTAAATGGGTCATTTCATACCTGTCTGATTAAACAACGCGTTCTATTATCGCATTTTTTTCCGCTACCGCCAAAAGCAGTCTCCGGCTGAAGCCGATTGTTAACGGCTGAAAACCGCGTGGATGAAATGTAGCGTAAAATGTAGGGATGTAAATTAACGGTGTTTGCTATATGATGCCCGCCGTTTATTTTACTCATTTCCTATGTCGAGCAGGTACACCATGCCAGTGTTACACAACCGCATTTCAAATGAGACGTTAAAGGCGCAGATGCTGGCTGAGACCGAGCCGCGCACGACGATCTCGTTCTATAAATATTTCACTATCGTTGACCCGAAAGCGACCCGCGACGCTCTGTGGCTGGCGTTGACTAAGCTGAACGTCTTTGGCCGCATCTATCTGGCCCATGAAGGTATCAATGCGCAGATCAGCGTGCCGGAAAGCAAGGTCGCAGCGCTGCGTGAATTTCTCGATAGCTTCGATCCGGCGCTAAAGGGGTTACGTCTGAACATCGCGCTGGATGATGACGGTAAATCCTTTTGGGTCCTGCGCCTCAAGGTCCGCGACCGCATTGTGGCCGACGGTATTAATGACCCAACCTTTGATCCCTCTGATGTGGGCGAGTATCTGAAAGCGGCGGAAGTGAACGCGATGCTGGACGATCCGGACGCGGTATTCATCGATATGCGTAACCATTATGAGTACGAAGTCGGTCATTTTGAGAACGCGATGGAAATTCCGGCGGATACCTTCCGCGATCAATTGCCGAAAGCGGTTGAGATGATGCAGGAGTACAAAGACAAGAAGATTGTCATGTACTGTACCGGCGGTATTCGCTGTGAGAAAGCCAGCGCCTGGATGAAGCATAGCGGTTTCAATAAGGTGTGGCACATCGAAGGCGGGATTATCGAGTATGCGCGCCGCGCCCGTGAACAGGGATTGCCGGTACGCTTTATCGGTAAGAACTTTGTCTTTGACGAAAGAATGGGCGAGCGTATTTCTGATGATGTGATTGCCCACTGCCATCAATGCGGCGCACCATGCGACAGCCACACCAATTGCCTGAACGACGGCTGCCATTTGCTGTTTATTCAGTGTCCGGCTTGTGCCGAGAAATTTGCCGGTTGCTGCAGCGAAGCCTGTATGGAAGAGCATAAACTGCCGGAAGAGGAGCAGCGCAAACTGCGGGCGGGGCGAGAGAATGGCAATAAGATTTTTAATAAATCCCGTGGTCGTCTTAATACCAAATTAGGTATCCCGGATCCCGACCCGTCAGTAAAACCATAACCAGATGAGGTCGATTACTGCTAGCAGCAGCCACAGCGCGAGATAAATCATAAAGTGCTCGCGCACATTGTTGACTAACCAGTGATACAGGCGACGCATAAACGTTCTCAATCAATAAACGGCCTCCATTGAGGCCGTTTCGTTTTATGGCTGGCTATTATTGTGAAAATCGCGCCAGCGAGAAGGGAGTCAAATCAAACTCCGTCGTTTCACCTTGCGCAAATTGCGTCGCAATTTCGCCAAGTACCGGGGCAAATTTGAAACCGTGGCCGCTTAAACCGGTAATGAGTAATGTGTTGTCGTGACCGGGAAGCGTATCAATGATGAAATCTTCATCTACCGTATTATCGTACGTACAGGAGGCGCCGTGCAGGCAGCCGCCAATTCCGGGCAGCACGTTGCGCAGGAAGTTGAACGACTCAGACCCATCGCTGGCGACAGCGCCAAACGGTTTCCGCTCGCCCGGTTCGGAAATCAGCTGGCCGCCATTGTGTTTGCCGATCTTCAATTCGTTGTCTTCCGCCGGGAAGCCATAATACTGATCGCCATTCGGTAGTTCGCCGGTGAAAGCAGGGAAGTTATTTTTCGTGCTATAGCGACCATCGGCCTGGAACCAGGCGAAGACTTTACGTACCGGTTGAATGGGCAGTTCCGGCAATAATTTCGTTACCCAGGTTCCGGCGCTGATCAGCAGTTTTTTGCCATTGTAACTGCCGTCAGCGGTATCGATGGTCACGCCATCGGCATGATGATGGATCGCGGTCACCGGACAGTTGAAGAGCTGGGCACAACCCGCCTCACGCGCCAGCCGGATCCAGGTTTCAACCGCCAGTTCGCTGCGTAACACGCCGGAAGCCGGCTCAAAAATTGCCCGATAATCTTGTGGGATACGGATCTCCGGCCAACGCTTCATGACAGCTTCAGCGTCCAGTTCCTCTACGTTAAGCTTAAACTGACGCGCGCTGTGGGCAACGTTATTGAGAAAATCGGAGCTGGCGGGGCCCAGGTTAATGACGCCGGTTTTTTCGAATACGGCCTCGCCGCTGTCTTGCGCGAATTCGTCCCATAGCTGCTGGGCACGTAGCACCAACGGTACGTATTTTTCGCCCTCGCCATAAGCGTGACGAATCAGACGCGTGTTGCCATGGTGGCTGCCTTCCTGATGCGGCGGTTTGTGGGCATCGGTCATCAGGACATTCAGACCGGCGCGGCGGGCGTAATAGCCAGCGGCAGCGCCAACGGAGCCGCTACCGATAATGATGAGGTCGTATTGCATGGTGAGTTCCGGGTTATTGTTTTATTAGCAGGGTAATTAACATCTGCCGGATGTACAAGCGCGAAAAATAATTCAGGCACCCGCAGGTGCCTGTTCAGTGAATATTTAGACATCATCGGTGATGCTAATGTCTGCGATACTCATTTGCCTGGTAATCGCCAGATTCTATCTTCGCTATTCCTGCTTCCAGAATAGAAATAAACTGACGTGCGACGTCCGTCGTTAGCCATAGCGTCTGGCCAATTTCTGCTTCTTTATCGCTTTCTTGGGTGGGGTTTTGGTAGTGCAGGCGCAACATCAGCGCATCGTAGCTATCAACGGTGCTGATGTCCCATCCGACGAGGGGATGGGTCTGGATGACTTCATTATTCTTTTCCATCATAACCCCTTATTCATATGTTAAAAGACAACAATTCTCGAGGTTTAATGCTTGTTTTCTGAAGCAGGTTAATTATATCAGCAGTTAAGTACAAACTCGAGAAAATAAATAAATAGCGACAAATTTTGCGCTGATTGGCGGTTTTTTGCGCGAGTTTCGTCCTGGGTCTCATTATTTTTTAAGGAATTTATCAGGATATTAAGGAAAGTCTTAGTTGTGAGCGGAGATAAAAAAGCCGGGGCGACCCGGCAAAAAAAAAGCACAATGAGGGAGCAAATTGATTTTGCGTAAGCAGACCCGGAGGCTTAGTCGTGGATAAACCAGTCGTCGGCGCTTTCCCAGGTTTCCTGCAGGATTTCGCTAATCCGGTCTTTGTCTTCTTTCAGGCCACCGATGACAGATAAATTATTGCCGGCGGCATAACGTACCGTGACCTGGTTTTCACGTTCCGGGTAATAGTGAGCGATACGCTTAGCGAGTTCGTTATTCAGCGCTTCCAGCGCGCCGTTGGGTAAGGCTGTGGTTTTGGCAATTGACACTTCGATGCGCATAATGGCCCCCTGGGTAATATACTGGTTATTTATACAGTAACGCTTGCACATTTACAACAGGGGGCAAAAAACTTTATTTTTTCATCGTCCAGCGCACGGTTTCGCCGGCCAGGAACGGTATCAGCGTATCGCCAGGAAGGGCGATGCTTTCGGCGACGGTACTCTCTTCGCGTACCAGTTCAACGTAGCTTTCATTCACCGGCAGGCCGTAGAAACGCGGGCCATTCAACGAGCAGAAAGCCTCAAAATGTTCCAGCGCATTCATCTCTTCAAAGACGGTGGCGTAACTACCAAGCGCGGTCGGGGCATTGAAACAGCCCGCACAGCCGCAACTGGCCTCTTTACGGTGGCGTGCATGCGGAGCGGAGTCGGTGCCGAGGAACGCGCGACTGAACCCGCTGGCGACCAGTTCACGCAGCGCCTGCTGGTGGATATTGCGCTTGAGGATCGGCAGGCAATATAGATGCGGGCGAATACCGCCAACCAGCATATGGTTGCGGTTAAACATCAGATGCTGCGGCGTGATGGTGGCGGCCAGCAGTTCGTTGCCGTCGCGCACGTATTCAGCGGCATCTTTGGTGGTGATATGTTCGAAGACCACTTTTAACCCCTGCAGCCGTTTGCGCAGCGGTTCCATCACCGTCTCAATAAAGCGCGCTTCGCGATCGAAGATATCGATATCAGCATGGGTAACTTCGCCGTGTACCAGTAGCGGCATGCCCAGTTTTTCCATCCGTTCCAGCACCGGCATAATGGCATCGGTGCTGGTCACGCCGTGACTGGAGTTGGTGGTGGCGTTTGCCGGGTAGAGTTTGGCTGCGGTAAATACGCCTTCACGGAATCCGCGCTCCAGTTCGTCCGGATCGAGCGTGTCGGTCAGGTAGCAGGTCATCAGCGGAGTGAAATCATGCCCGGCGGGAATCGCATCGATGATGCGCTGGCGGTAAGCAATGGCAGCAGCGACGGTCGTTACTGGCGGTACCAGATTCGGCATCACGATCGCCCGGCCATAAAACTCACTGGTGTAAGGCACGACGGTTTGCAACATATCATCATCGCGTAGATGGATATGCCAATCGTCAGGGCGGCGGATTTTCAATACCTGGGGTTGTGCTGTCATGGAAGGCTCCGGCTAATTGGTTCAGTCATCAGGGCTGTTTTTTGCCGGGCACTAAGGATAAGCGTAAACGTTTTCCTTTGCACTCATTTCCGTAAAAAATTAAGGGCGCCATATTCAGCGCCCTTATTGTTTAATCAGTGAAGGGGATGATTATCTCGCCCGGTTTCACTTCAATGCCTTTAGCGTATTTCTTAGCCAGGGCTTCGCCGGTGCTGGCATCTTCACGCAGAACGTAGGCTGGTTGCTGATTGAAATAGCTGCGCAGCGACTGATTCAGATAAGGGATCAGCGTCTGTACCACGGAGGTGAGCTTTTCCGGCTTAACTTTCGCATCGACGACTTCCATTTCACGCAGATAAATCGCGCCTTGCTCTTTATTGAACACCGGCAGCGCTTTGAGCTTCAGGTCGATGGTCGCTTTCTGATTGCCAAACAGCGAATTCAGATCCAGATTAGCGGTTCCGCTCAACGACACCTTGTTCGGCTCTTCACGACCAATGGCGCTGGTCAGGTTTTGCAGCTCAATGTGCGCATCCGCTACGCCAGGCAGGCCGATATCTTTAGCGAAGTGATTACGTTTCTGCAGCGCCTGGTTAATCTCCTGCTCGCTAACGGAGTATTGCGTAAGCTGGTTACATCCGCTCAGAAGGCCGCTGACAATCAGCGCGGCCGCGATCAACATCTTTTTCATTGGGTTCCTTAACGTCATGCCATAGCTAATCCTGACACAAAGCAGCATGGTCTGCTAGCCCCGCTTGTACTAGCGGAAAATGCTGAAAAAAAGGATTACCACTTTGGCTGATTGTCAGGTGCGCGGTTCCAGCATGCCGGAAGCCGACCGTTTCTGGCTAAACTGCCACCATAGCGCAATGAAAGTTGCAAAGCCGATAATGCCCAGCATCAGCCACGGTAGTTCAGGTTGATTAAGCACTTTACCTGCATCAAACAGCCAGCCGCCGCCGGCATACCCCAGCGCGCCGCCAAATGCCAGACCAAGGCGGCTGAAACCCATATAGCTGCCGCGAGCGCGGGCATCAGCCAGTGAAGCGCCCAGCGTTTCGCGCGCAGGTTCGGCAATGATCGAGCCGATATAGAAAATACAGATTAAGGTAAACAGCTGCTGTAGCGTGCTGGTTAAGCCAATCGGCAGCATCGCCGCCGTCATCACCAGCAAACCCGCCATCAGACGATGCTCGAGGCGAAAACGTTTCTCGCTCCAACGGGCGATGGGATACAGCAGCGTCAGGGAGATTGTCGCCTCGATGGCATACATCCATTTCACCGCCGCCGGAGAGCCCGCAATATCGTTAACCATAATCGGCAGCATGAGCATCACCTGCACGGCCAGCATGTAGTAACCGGTCAGGGTCAACACGTAAGTGACAAAGCGCTTATCGCGTAACACCAGCCCCAGTCCTTCGCGGATCGGTGTTTTGACCGTCGAGAGTTTCCATGCCGGCAGATACCAGGCGTTAAATGCGGCACAGGCAATAAAGAGCGCTGCCCCTGCGCTGCACACCAGACGGAAATCGTACTGTAATAGCCAACTGCCGAGCAGGGCGCCGATGACCGCGCCGGCGCTATCTTGCATCATCAGGATAGAGAAGAAGCGACCACGTTGATGCGGGCGCACCAGTTTGACCACCAGCGCCGCTCGCGGCGGGTCGAACAGGGTGCCGCCGAGACCGGACAAAATGCATGAGAGCCAGAGCACCCAGGGCTCATGGGCGACGGCCATCGCCGCGAAACCGCCGGCGCGCATCAGCATGCCGGTGACGATCATCGGTTTGGCGCCGAAACGATCGGCAATCGCCCCACCGAAGATGCCTAAACCTTGTTGCACCAGCTGACGTAGACCGAGGGCGATACCGACCATCAGCGCCGCCCAACCCATTTGGTCGACAAAACGGATCGATATCAGTGGGAATACGACAAAAAAGCCGAGCACAACCAGCATGTTATCGACTAACAGGAAATATTTACCCAGGCTCCTTGCCTGCGATACGCGGGACATTTCCCCTCCAGGGAAAAAGAAAGATAAGCTTAGATATTCTGCGGGGGCGGCGGTTATTTTCCCAGCATACTGGCGACAATATTTTTTTATCAAAAAGCAAGATCGATTGAGCCTATTCATCGAAAAATGGAGATGGTGCAGAAAATGGTATGTTGCTGTTTTCCCACCTTCACTCAGGGAAGGTATAGTGAAAGATATTAGTTTGGGGCAGGGAACAGGAGTGAGGAATGTTTGGCTATCGCAGTAACGTACCCAAGGTGCGTTTGACGACGGACCGGCTGGTGGTGCGGCTGGTTCACGATCGTGACGCCTGGCGTCTGGCCGATTATTACGCGGAAAACAAGGGGTTCCTGAAACCCTGGGAGCCGGTGCGCGATGAAAGCCACTGTTATCCTTCCGGCTGGCAGGCGCGATTATCGATGATTACGGAGTTTCATAAACAGGGTTCGGCCTTTTATTTCGCGCTACTCGATCCTGATGAGAAAGAGATTATTGGCGTAGCGAATTTCTCAAATGTGGTGCGTGGTTCATTTCATGCCTGTTATCTCGGCTATTCCATTGGTGAAAAGTGGCAAGGGCAGGGGCTGATGTTTGAAGCGCTGACCGCGGCGATTCGCTATATGCAACGTACGCAGCATATTCACCGTATCATGGCCAACTATATGCCGCATAACAAACGCAGCGGCGATCTGCTTGCCCGGCTCGGGTTCGAAAAAGAGGGTTACGCAAAGGACTACCTCCTCATTGATGGGCAATGGCGAGACCACGTATTGACGGCGTTAACGGCCACTGACTGGACACCAGGGCGCTAAGGAGAAAACATGAAATATCAGCTAACCGCGCATGAAGCGCGCATCATTGGTTGCCTGCTGGAGAAGCAGGTGACCACGCCGGAACAATATCCGCTATCAGTGAATGCTGTGGTTACCGCCTGTAACCAGAAAACCAACCGTGAGCCGGTAATGTCGCTGGCGGAAAGCGACGTCCAGGATTTGCTGGATGAGCTGGTCAAACGCCACTACCTGCGTACGGTAAGCGGTTTTGGCAACCGGGTGACCAAATATGAACAGCGCTTCTGCAATTCGGAATTTGGCGATCTCAAATTAACGGCGGCGGAAGTCGCCATTGTCACGACGCTGCTGCTGCGCGGTGCGCAAACGCCAGGCGAGCTGCGTAGCCGCGCGCAGCGGATGTATGAATTCCGCGACATGGCCGAGGTGGAAAGCACGCTCGACAATTTGGCCAGTCGTGAAGACGGTCCTTACGTCGCGCGCCTTCCGCGCGAGCCGGGTAAACGCGAAAGCCGCTATATGCACCTGTTTTGTGATGACATGGATTCGCTCATTACCGTCGTGGAAGCCGTGTCGCCGCCGAATGACGATTTGCAGGCGCGCGTTGAGGCGCTGGAAAGTGAAGTCGCTGAGCTCAAAGTACGCCTTGATTCACTACTGGCTCATTTAGGAGAGTAACCGTGACGGCGAAATTACGTGTTGGCGTGGTGGGACTTGGCGGCATTGCGCAAAAGGCATGGCTGCCGGTGCTGGGCGCCGCTGATGGCTGGACGCTGCAGGCCGCCTGGTCGCCAGGAAAAGAGAAAGCGTTACGCATCTGCGAAACCTGGCGTCTGCCCTATGCCGAGTCTCTGGATGCGCTGGCGGCGCAATGTGATGCGGTATTTGTCCATACCTCAACCGCTTCACATTATGAAGTGGTTCATCATCTGCTGAATGCAGGCGTTCATGTTTGCGTGGATAAGCCGCTGGCGGACAAGCTCAGCGAAGCCGAATCATTGGTTGAACTGGCGGCACGTCGGCGTTTAACGTTAATGGTGGGCTTCAATCGCCGCTTTGCGCCGTTGTATCGTGAATTGAAAGCGCATCTCAATGACGCGGCGTCATTGCGCATGGATAAGCACCGTAGCGATAGCGTGGGCAAAGAGCTGCGCTTTACCCTGCTGGATGATTATCTGCATGTTGTCGATACCGCGCTGTGGCTGGCGGGAGATAAAACGCGGGTGGACGGCGGGGTCCTGCAAACCACTTCTCAAGGGGAAATGCTCTACGCCGAGCATCACTTCAGCGCGGGGCAACTGCAGATCACCACCAGTATGCATCGTCGCGCGGGAAGCCAGCGTGAGTGGGTGCAAGCGGTGACCGATGGCGGACTGTATGAGGTGTGCGATATGCGCGAGTGGCGTGAAGAGCGGGGCAGCGGTATCCTGCAGCGCCCGGCGCCCGGCTGGCAAACGACGCTTGAGCAGCGTGGATTCGACGGCTGCGCGCGGCACTTTATCGAATGCGTGCAAAATCAGACGGTTCCGGAAACCGCCGGCGAGCAGGCGCTTTTAGCCCAGCGGATCGTGGAAAAGCTCTGGCGCGAGGCGATGAGCGAATAACTGGTTGTAACAACTGACAGTAGTAATTCATTGCGAACCCGGTAGACTATCGCCACTTTCCAGCGCCCGCTTTTGCGGGCGTTTTACTCCATGGGTTGTGGAATAAGACAGTAATGAATCTATTAAAATCATTAGCGGCAGTCAGCTCGATGACCATGTTCTCGCGCGTACTGGGGTTCGCCCGCGATGCTATCGTCGCGCGTATTTTTGGCGCCGGGATGGCGACCGACGCCTTTTTTGTGGCCTTCAAACTGCCAAACCTCTTGCGGCGTATTTTTGCCGAAGGCGCCTTTTCTCAGGCGTTTGTGCCGATTCTCGCTGAATATAAAAGTAAGCAGGGCGAAGACGCGACGCGGGTGTTCGTCTCCTATGTTTCCGGGCTGTTGACGCTGGTTCTGGCGCTGGTCACCGTGGCGGGGATGCTGGCGGCGCCATGGGTGATTACCGTAACCGCTCCGGGCTTTGCCGATACGCCGGATAAATTTGCCTTAACCACCCAGCTGCTGCGCATCACCTTCCCCTACATTTTATTGATCTCGCTGGCGTCGCTGGTGGGGGCGATCCTTAACACCTGGAACCGCTTCTCGGTTCCCGCCTTCGCGCCGACCTTCCTTAACGTCAGCATGATTGGTTTTGCCCTGTTTGCCGCGCCTTATTTTCATCCGCCAATGCTGGCGATGGCCTGGGCGGTCACGGTTGGCGGTATCCTGCAACTGGCGTATCAACTGCCGCATCTGAAAAAAATAGGTATGCTGGTTCTGCCGCGGGTTAACCTGAAAGATGCCGGGGCGATTCGCGTGGTTAAGCAGATGGGGCCGGCGATCCTCGGCGTCTCTGTTAGCCAGATCTCGCTGATTATCAATACCATTTTCGCCTCCTTCCTGGTTTCAGGTTCGGTCTCCTGGATGTATTATGCCGACCGTCTGATGGAGTTCCCCTCCGGCGTGCTGGGCGTGGCGCTGGGCACCATCCTGTTGCCATCGTTATCAAAAAGTTTCGCCAGCGGCAATCACGATGAGTACTGCCGACTGATGGATTGGGGGCTGCGTCTGTGCTTCCTGCTGGCCTTGCCAAGCGCGGTTGCCTTAGGCATTCTCGCCAAACCGCTGACGGTATCGCTATTCCAGTACGGTAAGTTTAACGCTTTCGATGCGGCGATGACGCAACGCGCTCTGGTGGCTTATTCGGTTGGACTGATGGGGCTTATCGTCGTGAAGGTGCTGGCGCCGGGCTTTTACTCGCGCCAGGATATCAAGACGCCGGTTAAAATCGCCATTGTTACTCTGATAATGACCCAGGTGATGAACCTGGCGTTTATTGGCCCGTTGAAGCATGCCGGCTTGTCGCTGTCTATTGGTCTGGCTGCCTGTCTGAACGCCGCGCTGCTTTACTGGCAACTGCGTAAGCAGAAAATCTTCACGCCGCAGCCGGGCTGGTTCGTCTTCCTGCTGCGTCTGGTCATCGCGGTGCTGGTCATGGCCGCAGCGCTCGTCGGCGTGATGTATCTGATGCCGGAATGGTCGCAGGGGACGATGCCGTTCCGCCTGATGCGTCTGATGGTGGTGGTGGTGGCTGGCGTTGTCGCCTATTTCGCGACCTTGCTGCTGCTCGGCTTCCGCCTGAAAGAGTTTGCCCGCCGCACGATTTAAATTCACCGTAACGTCGGGCCTGATTAACCCGTTCCGCTATGCGGAGCGGGTTTTTTTATCTCACGGCGCGTTCTGCGGCCTGTAGACGAGCATTTTCCAGCAGGCGGATAATCAGAGCAATCGCGCCGCTGCTCACCGCCAGAATCACCACACCGTTCCAGCCAGCCAGCACGTACAGTTTACTTCCCAGCACCGATCCCAGAGCCATTCCGATGAAGACCACGGTAAATAGCAAGGCGTTAAGCCTGCCGCGGGCCTGGGGCTCCAGGCTGTAAACCAGGTTTTGATGCGCCACCAGGCTCGACTGCAGACCAAGGTCAAAACCGATAGCCGATAACGCAATCAGCGCCAGTTGGCCGTGTACCGGCAGCGCGGGCAGTAGCAACATTAGGGCAAAGGAGACGGTGACGAATGCCGCGCCGAGCTGGGTGACTCTCCCCGCGCCAACTTTATCCGCCAGTCCTCCTGCCAGCGGTGCCGCCAGGGCGCCTGCCGCGCCAGCGATACCGAAGCCGCCGGCGACCGCGCTACCCATCTGGTAATGTTCGGCGAGCATCACCGCCAGCGTCGACCAGAACGCGCTAAAGGCGATAGACAAAAAGCCCTGGGCGAATGCCGCGCGGCGCAGCGCGGGATAGCGCTGCCACAAATGGGCCATTGACTTCAGCAACTGCGGATAACTGAGGGTAGAGTGGATCTCAAAACGCGGCACAACACGCCACATTAACAGGCCGATAAAGGCGATACTGACTGCCGCAGCCTGGTACATGACCCGCCAGCCAAATAGCGCGCCGACCAGCCCGCTGACGGTACGTGAAAGCAGGATCCCCAGTAGCAGGCCGGTCATCACCGTACCGACCATCTTCCCCTGTTTGCCCGCCGGCGCCAGAATCGCCGCCGCCGGGACAATATCCTGCGCCATGGTCGCCGCCATGCCAATCAGCAGGCTGACGACCAGTAGCGAGGTAAGCTGACCGGTCAGGCTGCAGAGTAGCAACAGTACCGCCAGCACGGCGCTTTTCAGCAGGATAAGCATTCGGCGATCGTGGCGATCGCCGAGCGGCAGCAGAAATAATATTCCCAATGCATAGCCAGCCTGGGTCAGCGTGGGCACCAGCCCCATACCCTCCACGCTGAGATGCAGGTTGGCGCCGATTAACGGCAGCAACGGCTGGGCGTAGTAGATGGATGCGACGCTGAAGCCAGCGCCGAGCGCGAGAATAAAAATAACCCAGCCGGCCTGGCGGGGGGATAAAGGAAGCGGTGTCATGGTAGTGCCCTCGTAAATGCGTTGGCGCTATTGTTCCCTGAAGCAGACTGGCGCGGAAGATAGGGTAGTGGTAAAACGGTTATACGTAGCACGTATAGGCAAAATATAAATGAAGAAACAAGAGCGTATAGATCGGATTGAGCTGATGCGGACCTTTATTCGCATCGTCGAAGCGGGTTCGCTCTCGGCGGCGGCTCTGCAGATGAGTACGACTCAGGCGACCGTCAGCCGACGTTTGCAGTCGCTGGAGACGTTACTTGGCGCGAGGCTTATTCTGCGCACGACCCATGCGATGAAACTGACCGATGACGGCGAGCGCTGTTATCAACATGCGCGGCGGCTGGTGGACAGCTGGCTGGCGCTGGAAGATGATTTGCGCATCGAGGAGGACCGGCCGGTTGGCGTGCTGCGGGTGCGGGCGCCGCACGCTTTTGGCCAACAGCAGTTGCTGGGTCCGCTGGTGAGTTTTCTGCAGCGATATCCCGAGCTCTCCGTTGAGTGGATGCTGAATGATAAAACCGTCGACTTTCTTAGCGATAATATTGATTGCGCGATCCGCGTTGGCGCAGAAGTCGATCCATCAACGGTATCGGTATTATTGGCTGTGGTTCCCCGCAGCCTGGTGGTTGCGCCTGAGCTAATGGCGCGACATCCGGAACTCAGCGAACCGCAGGCGCTCTCCGCGCTGCCCTGGGTCGCTATCAGCACCTTTTATCAGCATGAAGTCACGCTACAGCATCAGGTAGACGGGCAGCTGATGAATTTCCCGATTGTCCCTTGCCTGAGTACCGATAGCGTCTACGTTGCGCGTAACACCGCCCTGGCGGGGCTGGGGGCGGCAATTGTTTCCAGTTGGGCGGTGGAGGAGGATATTGCGGCAGGCAGGCTGATTGAGCCGTTTGCGCAGTGGCGGGCTTCGCCGCTGCCGGTGCATCTGGTTTATCCCTGGGCGCGCTATTATCCGACGCGGCTACGCAAGTTTCTCGATTTGATGCGCGAAGTGATGCCACAGGTGGCGGGGATGCAGCGCCCGGACGAGAAGAAATAAAAAAACCGGCCAGTTGGCCGGTTTTTTCGTTGAGCACCGTTACTCTACAGGCTGCGGACGGGTAGCTTCCGCCGTGGCCTGGTGAGTGGCGCTATGGCCGCCTGCAGACCCTTTACCCTCAAAGGCAAACGGAGGACGAACCCAATCGCTTTGGCGCGGGGCTTCCGGCACGTATTCCGGAGCCGGTGCGCGGGTCATCGGCGCGGTCGCATGGCGAGTCGCGGTGGTCGCCGGTTGCGCTTTCACCACTGGCGCGGTGCTGATGACCGGCGTCGGTTCAACAACCGGCGCGGCTTCTTCAACGGCGGCAACGGTCGTTTCTTCGACAACAGCGGTTTCTTCTTCGGCAATCGTTGGCTGCGCAGTGACGGTTTCTTCAGTAGCTGGAGCAGGTGCGGTCTCAGTTTCTTCGACTACCGGCTCTGCTGGCTCACTGACTTCTGCCTGCGGCGCAACGTTTTCCGCAACAACTGCGGTCTCTTCAACCACCGCCGTTTCTTCGACGACCGGAGCTTCAACGACGGTCGCTTCTGCGGTCGGTTCGCTGGCCACTGCCGGTGCGACAGTTTCAGCTGCGACGGTTTCCGCAACGACAACCGGAGCGATAGTCTCCGCGACGACTGGCGTAATGATAGGCTCAACGTTGGCGGTTTCCTGTACCGGTAACTCTTCCTGCTGCTGATCATGCGCACGGGCAATCGGATAGCGGATCCACGCTTTACCTGACGCCAGCTCAGGCGACGCGCAGGCGATGGCCAGCGGCATCGGCGACTGGGTCGGATAACGCTCATCGCGGTAACGACGGCGACGTTGGCCGCTTACGCGCAGGTGGCGCGGAGAGCGACGAGAGCGACGCGGCATACCGTTAGATTCACGAGCGTCGCCGTTTTCATCCTGCTCAGCGGCAGTTTCAACGACGGCCGGCAGATCGACTTTTGCCAGTTCCGTACGCGGCGTAGTGGATTCCGCCTGCTGCTCAGCAACGGCTTCGACAACCTGCTCGGTTTCTGCGGATTCAAAGCGGACTTTCTGCGCCAGCTGACGCGGCTTACGACGCGGCATGCTCTGAACGCGCTCTTCCTGCTCGGTTTCCTGCTGTACTACCGGTTCTTCGCGGGTCTGAGTTTTCGCTTCCTGCTGTGCCTGACGCTTGTCATCATTACGACGGCGGTTGCGTTCACGGCGCGGTTGCTGTTGCTCATCGCGTGATTTGCCTTTATCAGACTCATCGCCCGCGTTTTGGCGAGATTCGCGCAGTTCAGCGTTCTGTGATTGTTTGTCACGACGATTACGGCGGTTCTCCTCGCGTGATTCACGAGGTTCGCGACCTTCTGTGTTTTCTCCGCGATTATCACGAGTATCACGGTTGTCACGATTATCGCGGTTATCACGACGGTCGTTACGGTCGCGGCGATTATTAGAACGCGGTTTACGGCGCTCTTGCTGACGCTCAGGTTTCTCTTCAGTTTTTTGCTCGGCTTTGACTTCAGCCGGTTTAGCTTCTTCTGCGCCGGAGAAGATGTTTTTCAACGCGCCGAAGAAGCGGGACAGCAGACCAGGCTGGGCAGGCGTTGCTACCTTCGCTGCCGGAGCAGCGGCGGCTTTCGCTGCGGTCGGCGCGGCTGCGGTTTCTTCCTGTACCGGCGCAGGCGGCGCATCCGGCATCACGAAAGCAGCCAGCGCTGGCTCTTCGCGGCGTTTGCGTTCAGCCGGTTCTTCGTCAGACGGCATCGCCATCTCTTCTTCGTGCAGTTTCGGCAGCAAATAGCTCAGCGTGGAGGTTTCTTCGCCTTTACGCACGCGCAGTACGGAGTAGTGCGGGGTTTGCATCTCATCGTTAGGGACGATGATGACGCGAATGTCGCTCTGGCGGGTTTCAATCGCGCTGACTGCGGCACGTTTTTCGTTAAGCAGGTAAGAAGCGATAGGTACCGGAACGATCGCGTGGACTTCTTTGGTGTTCTCTTTCAGCGCTTCTTCTTCAATCAGGCGCAGGATAGAGAGCGACAGCGATTCGTTGTCACGCACGGTACCGGTGCCGCTACAGCGTGGGCACACGTGGTGGCTGGATTCGCCCAGCGACGGGCTCAGACGCTGGCGGGACATCTCCAGCAGGCCGAAGCGCGAGATATGGCTGATCTGGATACGCGCGCGGTCCTGGCGGACGGCTTCACGCAGGCGGTTTTCAACCGCACGCTGGTGGCGGACCGGGGTCATATCGATGAAGTCGATAACGATCAGGCCGCCAAGGTCGCGCAGACGCAACTGGCGCGCGATTTCGTCAGCCGCTTCGAGGTTAGTGTTGAACGCCGTTTCTTCGATATCGCCGCCGCGGGTCGCGCGAGCGGAGTTGATGTCGATAGCGGTCAGCGCTTCGGTGCTATCGATAACGATAGAACCACCGGACGGCAGACGCACTTCACGCTGGAACGCGGATTCAATCTGGGATTCAATTTGGTAGTGGCTGAACAGCGGGATTTCACCGGTGTACAGTTTGATTTTGCTGCTGAAATCCGGACGACCGAGGGCGGCGATATGCTGGCGCGCCAGCTCAAGCACTTTCGGATTATCGATCAGGATTTCGCCGATGTCCTGGCGCAGATAGTCGCGGAAGGCACGCACGATAACGTTACTTTCCTGGTGGATCAGGAACGGAGCAGGGCGGCTCTCAGCGGCTTTCTGAATCGCTTCCCAGTGCTTCAGGCGGAAGCTCAGATCCCACTGCAGCGCTTCAGCGGATTTGCCAACGCCCGCGGTACGCACGATAAGACCCATGCCGTCCGGCAACTGAAGGCTCGCCAGCGCTTCTTTCAGCTCGGTACGATCGTCACCTTCGATACGGCGCGAAATGCCGCCGGCGCGAGGGTTGTTCGGCATCAGTACCAGGTAGCTGCCTGCCAGGCTGATAAAGGTGGTCAGCGCGGCGCCTTTATTACCGCGCTCTTCTTTATCAATCTGAACAATGACTTCCTGACCTTCACGCAGAACGTCCTTAATGTTAGGGCGGCCATGAGCGCTGTAATTGGCTGGGAAGTATTCGCGGGCAATTTCTTTGAGGGGGAGGAAACCATGACGCTCAGCGCCGTAATCGACAAACGCGGCTTCAAGGCTAGGTTCAATACGAGTGATTTTGCCTTTGTAGATGTTCGCTTTTTTCTGCTCGTGCCCGGGGCTTTCGATATCCAGGTCGTACAGGCGCTGCCCATCAACAAGAGCGACGCGCAACTCTTCCTGCTGAGTTGCGTTGATTAACATTCTTTTCATCGTAACTTACTCATTATTCTTACATTGACGACTAAGCTACGGGCAGAGTAACGCCTTACCGGGTGAAAACCGATGGCCTCGAGTCTGGTTCACGTCGCCAACCTCACGGTTGTCGCGCGCTTAAGAGGCGCAGAGTGTCGGTCGCCTGTGTTTCAAACGGAAACACAGCGCAATTATTCAGGGGAACAGCCTGGGATGTATCACCAGAGAATATTCCATTTATACACTTCATCCTTTAAGTGATTTCGCGTTGGCCGCGCTTGTTCACCTCACTCGATTGCTTGTACAACCGACTGAAGATTCTCTCTTTTGCAGCCTTGACGCACCTCAAACGATGTTGCGTATATTCTCATCGTCTCTCACGTCGCAGGAGTAATGGCTTAACCTGTTCACCTCAATCGGAGGATTCAGATGAACTCCCGGTGGTTCCGGAGTCGATGCCGTCCTGCCACGCAAAAATCTTATAGAGCCTGTGCCGGTAAGGACTGCAACCCGCAGCCCGCTAACTGTCTGAAAGATCAATACGTCTTACGCCATTGCTGCGTGGATGATCGGTCAGACAAAATTGGTCATTCCGCTAATTTCTTGTTCTAACAAGTGTCAACACGGAAAACGGCTTCATTATTCCATTGCTAACCTTGTTATAGCAAGTTCACTTTTACCTTTTATCACCGGGTTACTCACAGTTTTTTCACCAGCGTCTACAGATTGTTCTAATAACAAACAAAACGCCGATGAAGCATGCGATGAAAACCGGATACTGATAAATATAAGCATATAAAAATGAGTGGCGCTAATGCCCTCGGCTATTTAGAATCGCCGACCATGAAAACTGAGACTCCAACCGTAAAAATGGTTGCCATTTCCGCCGATGAAGCGGGGCAACGTATCGACAACTTTTTGCGTACGCAACTTAAAGGCGTACCGAAGAGCATGATTTATCGCATCCTGCGTAAAGGCGAGGTGCGGGTGAACAAAAAACGCGTCAAGCCGGAATATAAACTGGAAGATGGCGATGAAGTGCGTATCCCGCCGGTGAGGGTCGCCGAGCGCGAAGAAGAGGCCGTTTCGCCGCATCTGCAAAAAGTGGCGGCGCTGTCGGATGTTATCCTCTATGAAGACGATCATATCCTGGTGCTGAATAAACCTTCCGGTACCGCGGTGCACGGTGGTAGCGGTCTGAGCTTCGGCGTGATTGAAGGGCTGCGGGCGCTACGCCCTGAGGCCCGTTTCCTGGAACTGGTCCACCGTCTCGATCGTGATACCTCAGGCGTTCTGCTGGTAGCGAAAAAACGTTCGGCGCTTCGCTCGCTTCATGAGCAACTGCGTGAGAAAGGGATGCAGAAGGATTATCTGGCGCTGGTCCGCGGTCAGTGGCAGTCGCACACGAAGGTGGTACAAGCGCCGCTGCTGAAAAATATTCTGCAGAGCGGCGAGCGCATCGTGCGCGTGAGCCAGGAAGGTAAGCCTTCCGAAACGCGCTTTAAAGTGGAAGAGCGTTACGCGTTTGCCACGTTGGTACGCTGTAGCCCGGTTACCGGGCGTACGCATCAGATTCGCGTTCACACGCAGTATGCGGGACATCCTATTGCTTTTGACGATCGTTATGGCGATCGCGAGTTTGACAAGCAGCTTTCAGGGACAGGTTTAAACCGTCTGTTTTTGCATGCGGCAGCGCTGAAGTTCACTCATCCAGGCACCGGTGAAGTGATGCGTATTGAAGCGCCGTTGGATAACCAACTGAAACACTGCTTGCAGGTTTTGCGCAATAGCAAATAAGCACAGCGGCGGATTCATACTCCGCCGCTTTCTTTTATGGCTAGCTAAGCAGCGGGTTAAAGCCTTCCCGGCGCAACATCTGGCATAGCGCTATCAGCGGTAATCCAACCAGCGAATTAGGATCGCGTCCTTCCAGTCGCTCAAATAGCGTGATGCCTAAGCCTTCGCTTTTAAAACTGCCGGCACACTGCAGAGGGTTCTCTTTACGGATATAGGCCTCGATCTCCTGATCGCTTAAATGACGAAAATGGACATCGAAGGGTTCGCATTCCGTTTGCAGGTGTCCGTTGGCGGAATTGTAGAGCGCAAGCCCGGTATAAAAAGTGACAATCGTGCCGCTGGCTTTGCGTAGCTGACGGTGAGCGTTTTCTTCAGTGTGCGGTTTACCGGTGATTTCGCCGTCTAAGACGCAAACCTGATCGGAACCTATAATAAGGTGCTGAGGGAAGCGGGATGCCAGCGCCTGGGCTTTGGCTTGCGCCAGACGCACAACCAACTGGCGAGCGGATTCGCCGGGCTGAGGCGTTTCGTCAACCTCCGGCGCCGCGCATTCGAACGGCAGCGTGAGTTTTTCCAGCAGCATCCGCCGCCACGGCGAGGTTGAGGCCAGGAGAAGATTAGACATATTTTTTCATCCACATATAGCGCTTCGCAGAGCATCATTTTAAACTATGCGCCGCAATGTGTGCGAATAAATGGCAAAAGGCAACCTGAGGCTGCCTTTTTCTTTGACTCTATGACATTACAAAGTTAATATGCGCGCCCTATGCAAAAGGTAAAATTACCCCTGACTCTCGATCCGGTTCGCACGGCTCAAAAACGCCTTGATTACGAGGGTATCTACGCCCGTGATCAGGTTGGCCGTGTCGCCGATTCAGTCGTCAGCGTGGACAGTGATGTGGAATGCAGTATGTCGTTCGCTATCGATAACCAGCGTCTCGCCGTTATTACCGGTGATGCGAAGGTGTCGGTAACCCTCGAATGTCAGCGTTGCGGGAAACCGTTCCCTCATCATGTTCACACAACGTATTGTTTCAGCCCTGTCAGAAATGACGAACAGGCAGAAGCACTACCGGAAGCGTATGAGCCGATTGAGGTTAACGAATTCGGTGAAATCGATCTGCAGGCGATGGTTGAGGATGAAATCATTCTTTCCTTGCCGGTAGTTCCGGTGCATGATTCTGAACACTGTGAAGTGTCCGACGCGGACATGGTCTTTGGCGAACTGCCTGAAGAGGCACAAAAACCAAACCCATTTGCCGTATTAGCCAGCTTAAAGCATAAGTAATTGAGGAGTAAGGTCCATGGCCGTACAACAGAATAAACCAACCCGTTCCAAACGTGGCATGCGTCGTTCCCATGACGCTCTGACCGCAGTCACCAGCCTGTCTGTAGACAAAACTTCTGGTGAGAAACACCTGCGTCACCACATCACTGCCGACGGTTTCTACCGCGGTCGCAAGGTAATCGCTAAGTAATCACGCCTTACTCCGTGGATTTCACGTTGCAAGAAAACGTAGTCAACGTCCTTGTAACGTGAAAGACAAGAGTAAAAGCGTGGTGAAGCTTAGTGAGGATCTCCCCAGGTAACTGGGGAATAACCGAACCGGGCAGCGACGATACCTTGACACGTCTAACCCTGGCGTTAGATGTCATGGGGGGCGATTTTGGCCCATCCGTGACAGTGCCTGCAGCACTGCAGGCACTGAACTCTAATTCGCAACTCACACTTCTTTTAGTCGGCGACCCCGACGCCATCACGCCATTACTTGCCAAAGCTGATTTCGAACAACGTTCGCGACTGCAGATTATCCCTGCACAGTCAGTTATTGCCAGTGATGCGCGACCCGCGCAGGCTATCCGCAGTAGCCGCGGAAGCTCGATGCGCCTGGCGCTGGAGCTGGTGAAAGAAGGGCGAGCCGAAGCCTGCGTTAGCGCGGGAAATACCGGCGCGCTGATGGGGCTGGCGAAATTATTGCTTAAGCCCATTGAGGGGATTGAGCGCCCGGCGCTGGTGACGGTACTGCCGCATCAGCAAAAGGGCAAAACGGTAGTGCTGGATTTAGGCGCTAACGTCGATTGCGACAGTACAATGCTGGTGCAGTTCGCCGTAATGGGCGCAGTGTTAGCTGAAGAAGTGGTGGGGATTAAAAACCCACGCATTGCGTTGTTGAATATCGGTGAAGAAGAGATGAAAGGTCTCACCAGCATTCGCGATGCGTCGGCAATGCTCAAAAAACTGCCGTCCTTCAACTATATTGGTTACCTTGAAGCTAACGAACTGTTGACGGGGAAAACGGATGTTCTGGTTTGTGACGGATTCACAGGCAACGTCACATTAAAGACGATGGAAGGTGTTGTCAGGATGTTCCTTTCGCTGCTGAAATCACAGGGAGAGGGAAAAAAACGGTCGTGGTGGCTGATTTTATTAAAGCGTTGGTTACAAAAAAGCCTGAGCAGGCGATTCAGTCACCTCAACCCCGACCAGTATAATGGCGCCTGTCTGTTAGGATTGCGCGGTTCTGTGATCAAAAGTCATGGCGCTGCCAACCAGCGCGCATTTTGCGTCGCAATAGAGCAGGCAGTGCAGGCGGTGCAGCGGCAGGTTCCACAGCGGATCGCCGCTCGCCTGGAATCGTTATACCCAGCAGGCTTTGAACTGCCAGGGAGCAGCAGCGGTAACGGGAATGCCCGACAGCACACCGGGACCAACGGATACGACTGACGCCCTGCGGTTTGAACAACGCGGGTATATTACCCAAGAGTGACTGAGCGTACATGTATACAAAGATTATTGGCACCGGCAGCTACCTGCCTGAGCAAGTGCGTACTAACGCCGACCTGGAAAAAATGGTTGAAACGACTGACGAGTGGATTGTCACACGTACAGGTATTCGTGAACGCCGTATTGCCGCAGCGAACGAGACAGTTGCTACGATGGGCTTCGAAGCCGCAAAGAAAGCGCTGGAAATGGCGAATGTCAACCCGGAACAAATTGGTCTGATCGTTGTTGCGACCACCTCGGGTACTCATGCCTTCCCGAGCTCTGCGTGCCAGATTCAATCTATGCTGGGGGTCAAAGGCTGTCCGGCGTTTGACGTCGCAGCTGCCTGCGCGGGCTTCACCTACGCGTTGAGCATCGCCGACCAGTATGTGAAAAACGGCGCCGTAGATTACGCGCTGGTGATTGGCGCCGACGTGCTGGCGCGCACCTGCGATCCAACCGATCGCGGCACGATCATTATCTTCGGCGACGGCGCGGGCGCAGTGGTGCTTGGCGCTTCTGAAGAGCCAGGCATTATCTCCACGCATCTGCATGCCGATGGCCGCTACGGTGAGCTGTTAACGCTGCCGAACGCCGATCGCGTAGAGCCGGAAAATCCGATTTATCTGACGATGGCCGGCAACGAAGTGTTTAAAGTTGCGGTCACCGAACTGGCGCATATCGTTGACGAGACGCTGGCGGCCAATAATCTTGAGCGCTCGGCGCTGGATTGGCTGGTGCCGCACCAGGCTAACCTGCGGATCATCAGCGCGACGGCGAAAAAGCTGGGAATGTCGATGGATAATGTGGTGGTCACGCTCGATCGTCACGGTAACACTTCTGCCGCCTCGGTCCCTTGCGCGCTCGATGAAGCCGTTCGCGATGGCCGTATTCAACGCGGCCAGTTGATTCTGCTGGAAGCCTTCGGTGGTGGTTTCACCTGGGGTTCCGCGCTGGTTCGTTTTTAGTATAAGGATTTAAACATGACGCAATTTGCTTTTGTGTTCCCGGGACAGGGCTCTCAGGCTGTCGGTATGCTGGCAGATATGGCCGCGACCTGGCCAGTTATTGAAGAGACTTTCGGCGAAGCTTCCGCAGCGTTGGGTTACGATCTGTGGGCGCTTGCCCAACAGGGCCCGGCAGAAGAACTGAACAAAACCTGGCAAACGCAGCCGGCGCTGCTGACCGCTTCCGTCGCGTTATATCGCGTATGGCAGCAGCAGGGTGGTAAAGCGCCGGCGCTGTTAGCCGGTCATAGCCTTGGCGAATACTCTGCGCTGGTCTGCGCGGGCGTGATTAATTTCGCTGATGCCGTTCGTCTGGTTGAACTGCGTGGCAAATTCATGCAGGAAGCGGTACCAGAAGGTACCGGCGCGATGTCTGCAATTATTGGCCTCGACGACGCGTCCATCGCTAAAGCCTGTGAAGAATCTGCACAAGGGCAGGTGGTTTCGCCAGTGAACTACAATTCACCGGGTCAGGTGGTTATCGCCGGGCACAAAGAAGCCGTTGAGCGTGCAGGCGCTGCGTGTAAAGCCGCAGGCGCCAAACGTGCGCTGCCGTTGCCGGTCAGCGTACCGTCTCACTGCGCGCTGATGAAACCTGCCGCTGAAAAACTGGCGGTAGAGCTGCAGAAAATCACTTTTAATGCGCCTACCATTCCGGTTGTGAACAACGTCGACGTGAAGTGTGAAACCGCGCCTGATGCTATCCGCGACGCGCTGATTCGCCAACTGTACAGCCCGGTTCAGTGGACTAAGACCGTTGAGTTTATGGCATCTCAGGGCGTCGAGCACCTGTATGAAATGGGCCCGGGTAAAGTCCTCACCGGCCTGACCAAACGTATTGTTGACACCCTGACTGCTTCTGCGCTCAACGAGCCGGCTGCGATGTCTGCGGCGCTTGAGCAATAAAAGAGGAATACCATGAGTTTTGAAGGAAAAATCGCGCTGGTTACCGGTGCGAGCCGCGGTATCGGCCGCGCAATCGCTGAAACCCTCGCCGCGCGCGGTGCGAAAGTTATCGGTACTGCCACCAGCGAAAGCGGTGCGCAGGCAATCAGCGACTATTTAGGCGCCAACGGTAAAGGTCTGATGTTGAATGTGACCGACCCGGCATCTATTGAATCTGTTCTGGAAAATGTTCGCGCAGAGTTTGGCGAAGTTGATATCCTGGTCAATAATGCCGGGATTACTCGTGATAACCTGTTAATGCGAATGAAAGATGATGAGTGGAACGATATTATCGAAACCAACCTGTCATCTGTATTCCGTCTGTCAAAAGCGGTAATGCGCGCTATGATGAAAAAGCGTCATGGGCGTATTATCACTATCGGTTCTGTGGTTGGTACCATGGGAAATGCTGGTCAGGCTAACTACGCTGCGGCGAAAGCGGGTCTGATTGGTTTCAGTAAGTCACTGGCACGTGAAGTTGCGTCTCGCGGTATTACTGTAAACGTTGTTGCTCCGGGCTTTATTGAAACGGACATGACGCGTGCGCTGACCGATGAGCAGCGTGCGGGTACGCTGGCTGCAGTTCCTGCGGGGCGCCTTGGCTCCCCAAATGAAATCGCCAGCGCGGTTGCATTCTTAGCCTCTGACGAAGCGGGTTACATCACTGGTGAAACCCTGCACGTCAATGGCGGGATGTATATGGTCTGACCGAGATTTGCGCAAAATGTTCAGGAAGCGCGCAGTCTGCACGCTTGCGGGTACAGTTTTGTGCGAAATCATTTGCGTTATTAGGGCAAACAGCCGCAAAATAGCGTAAAATCGTGGTAAGACCTGCCGGGATTTAGTTGCAAATTTTTCAACATTTTATACACTACGAAAACCATCGCGAAAGCGAGTTTTGATAGGAAATTTAAGAGTATGAGCACTATCGAAGAACGCGTTAAGAAAATTATCGGCGAACAGCTGGGCGTTAAGCAGGAAGAAGTTACCAACAATGCTTCCTTCGTTGAAGACCTGGGCGCTGATTCTCTTGACACCGTTGAGCTGGTAATGGCTCTGGAAGAAGAGTTTGATACTGAGATTCCGGACGAAGAAGCTGAGAAAATCACCACCGTTCAGGCTGCCATTGATTACATCAACGGTCACCAGGCGTAAGTGAACATCTCCAGGCGGTCATTCGACCGCCTGAGTTTTATCTTTTTTTGTCCCACAAGAATCTATTTTCCCTCCCTGGAGGACAACCGTGTCTAAGCGTCGTGTAGTTGTGACCGGACTGGGCATGTTGTCTCCTGTCGGCAATACCGTAGAGTCTACCTGGAAAGCTCTCCTTGCCGGTCAGAGTGGCATCAGCCTGATCGACCATTTCGATACTAGCGCCTATGCAACGAAATTTGCTGGCTTAGTAAAGGATTTTAACTGTGATGATATCATCTCGCGCAAAGAACAGCGCAAGATGGATGCCTTCATTCAATATGGAATTGTCGCTGGCGTTCAGGCCATGCAGGATTCTGGCCTTGAAGTGACGGAAGAAAACGCAACCCGCATCGGCGCCGCTATCGGTTCCGGTATCGGGGGCCTCGGCCTGATCGAAGAAAACCATAGTTCGCTGGTAAACGGCGGACCGCGGAAGATCAGCCCGTTCTTCGTTCCGTCCACAATTGTTAACATGGTGGCCGGTCATCTGACCATCATGTTTGGTCTGCGTGGACCGAGTATCTCCATCGCGACCGCGTGTACTTCAGGCGTACACAATATCGGCCACGCGGCACGTATTATCGCCTATGGCGATGCCGACGCGATGGTTGCCGGTGGTGCAGAGAAGGCGAGTACGCCGCTGGGCGTAGGCGGCTTTGGCGCTGCGCGCGCGCTGTCCACCCGCAATGACAACCCGCAGGCGGCAAGCCGTCCGTGGGATAAAGAGCGTGATGGCTTCGTGCTGGGCGACGGCGCGGGTATGGTCGTGCTGGAAGAGTACGAGCATGCGAAAAAACGCGGCGCGAAAATCTACGCAGAGATCGTTGGTTTTGGTATGAGCAGCGATGCGTACCATATGACGTCTCCACCGGAAGATGGCGCTGGCGCTGCGCTGGCGATGGTTAACGCCATTCGCGACGCGGCGATTGAACCGGGCCAGATTGGCTATGTCAACGCCCACGGTACTTCGACGCCAGCCGGTGATAAAGCAGAAGCCCAGGCGGTGAAATCCGTGTTTGGCGATGCGGCAAGCCGCGTGATGGTGAGCTCCACCAAATCAATGACCGGCCACCTGTTAGGCGCGGCTGGCGCAGTAGAGTCTATCTACTCTATTCTGGCGCTGCGCGATCAGGCGGTTCCGCCGACCATCAACCTGGATAACCCGGATGAAGGTTGCGACCTCGACTTCGTTCCTCATGAAGCGCGTCAGGTTTCCGGTATGGAATACACCCTGTGTAACTCCTTCGGCTTTGGCGGTACTAACGGTTCGATTATCTTCAAAAAAGTATGATCAACCGCTAATGTTGGTTTAAGCGTTGACGAAAAGACCCGCCTGGCGGGTCTTTTTTTATTCGGTTTTCTCCGCTTGTTCTCTGCTTTTTATCCTGAGACACTGTGCCACCGGTGAGAGGAGCCCCCTATGTTCTTGATAAATGGTGTCGAGCAGGATGTGCTGGCAGCAAACGACCGTGCAATTCAATTCGGTGATGGGTGTTTTACCAGCTCGCGAATCATCGACGGCCAGATAGCCTTCTTCAATGCCCATTTGGGCCGCTTGCAAGATACTTGCGAAAAACTTTTGATACCTTTTTCTGAATGGGAAACGTTGGCCGCAGAAATGCAAGAACTGGCAAAGCCACATCGAGAAGGCGTACTCAAAGTGGTCATAACGCGTGGTTCAGGAGGTCGGGGATATAGCGCGAGCGGATGCATTCAACCTACCCGCATGATGAGTGTGTCGTCTTTCCCCGCGCATTATGCGCGTTGGCGAGAAGAGGGAATAACCCTGGCGTTAAGCCCGATCCGCCTGGGGCGCAATCCTTCGCTGGCGGGGCTCAAACATCTTAATCGCCTCGAACAAGTCTTAATTCGTTCTCATCTTGAGCAGACGGACGCCGATGAGGCGCTGGTTCTTGACAGCGACGGGTGGCTTACGGAATGCTGTGCCGCGAATGTGTTCTGGCGTAAAGGAAGCCAGGTGTTCACGCCGCGCCTCGATCAGGCGGGCGTTAATGGCATTATGCGCCAGCACTGTATGGCTATGTTGGCACGTTCTTCTTTTGATGTTGTCGAAGTATCCATGCGCCCTGATGTACTGCGCGATGCCGATGAAGTGCTGATTTGCAATGCGCTTATGCCGCTGGTACCGGTTTGTCGTTGGGATGACGTCTGTTGGTCTGAACGCGATCTTTACCATTTTTTAGCCCCATTGTGTGAGCTGCCTGGTTAGTCATGAAGAAAATGTTACGTTTTGTCCTGCTGTTAGTCGTGGTGTTCGGTATTGCCGCAGCGGCAGGTATGTGGAAAGTCCGCCAACTGGCAGATAGTAAGTTGCTTATTAAAGAAGAGACCATCTTCACCCTTGAGCCAGGAACCGGGCGAGTGGTGCTTGGCCAGCAGCTGTATGGCGATAAAATCATTAATCGTCCACGCGTATTCCAGTGGCTGCTGCGCGTCGAACCTGAACTTTCTCATTTCAAAGCGGGTACCTATCGCTTCACACCGCAAATGACGGTGCGCGAGATGCTGCAGCTTTTAGCGAGCGGTAAAGAAGCGCAGTTCCCGCTACGGTTTGTTGAAGGGATGCGCGTTAGCGACTATTTGCGTCAGCTGCGCGATGCGCCGTATGTGAAGCACACTTTAGAAGACGACAGTTACGAAACGGTCGCCAAAGCGCTGGGTCTTGAGCACGCCGATTGGGTTGAAGGTTGGTTATGGCCGGATACCTGGATGTACACCGCCAATACCAGCGATATCGCCATTCTTAAACGCGCGCACCAGAAAATGGTCGCTGCGGTAGCGAAAGCCTGGGAAGGGCGGGCGGATAATCTACCCTATAAAGATCAAAACCAGTTACTGACCATGGCCTCTATCGTTGAGAAAGAGACCGCGGTTCCTGCCGAGCGCGATCGCGTGGCGTCGGTTTTTATCAACCGTCTACGCATTGGCATGCGTTTGCAGACCGACCCTACCGTAATTTACGGCATGGGAGAGCGCTATAATGGTAAACTGTCGCGTAAAGATCTGGAGACGCCGACCGCTTATAACACCTATGTGATTAGCGGTATGCCGCCAGGGCCAATCGCCGTGCCGGGCGAAGCGTCTCTCAATGCGGCATCCCATCCGGCGAAAACGCCGTACCTCTATTTTGTTGCCGACGGCAAAGGCGGCCATACGTTCAATACCAATCTGGCCAGCCATAACCGTTCGGTTCAGGACTATTTAAAAGTACTTAAGGAAAAAAATGCGCAGTAACTATATCGTTATCGAAGGCCTGGAAGGGGCGGGGAAAACCACCGCACGCAATCTGGTCGTTGAGGCTCTGGAACAGCTGGGTATCCGCGATATGGTGTTTACCCGTGAACCGGGCGGTACCATCCTGGCTGAAAAACTGCGCAGCCTGGTGCTGGATATCCAGTCTACCGGCGATGAAGTCATTAACGATAAAGCGGAAGTGCTGATGTTTTACGCCGCCCGCGTACAGCTGGTGGAAACGGTGATTAAGCCTGCTCTGGCTCGCGGTCAATGGGTCATTGGCGACCGTCACGATCTCTCAACTCAGGCCTACCAGGGCGGGGGGCGCGGTATCGATCAGGGGATGCTGGCGACGCTACGCGATGCGGTACTCGGTGATTTTCGCCCTGATTTAACACTCTATCTTGACGTGACGCCGGAAGTTGGCCTTAAGCGCGCCCGCGCGCGAGGCGATCTGGATCGGATTGAGCAGGAGTCGATGAATTTCTTCAATCGTACCCGCGCGCGCTACCTTGAACTGGCGGCGCAGGATCCGACTATCCGCACGGTGGATGCGACGCAGCCTCTGGAAGCGGTTGAGCGCGACATTCGCGCCGTTATCACTCAATGGGTTGCGGAGCAACGCGCATGAAATGGTATCCGTGGTTACGCCCGTCCTTCGAGCAGCTAGTGTCTGGCTATCAGGCAGGACGGGGTCACCATGCGTTATTACTCCAGGCATTACCGGGGATGGGGGGCGATGCGCTTATCTACGCGTTATGCCGTTTCCTGATGTGCCGCCAGCCGGAAGGGCATAAAAGCTGTGGCCATTGTCATAGCTGCCAGCTTATGCAGGCGGGGACCCATCCTGATTACTACACTCTGGTTCCGGAGAAGGGCAAGAGCGCGCTAGGCATCGATGCGGTGCGCGGCATCACTGAAAAACTCTATGAGCGTGCGCGTCTCGGCGGCGCGAAGGTGGTGTGGATCAACGATGCGACGTTGTTAACCGATGCCGCCGCCAATGCTTTGCTGAAGACGCTGGAAGAGCCGCCGGAAAATACCTGGTTTTTCCTGGCCTGCCCGGAGCCGGCGCGTCTGCTCGCCACCTTGCGCAGCCGGTGCTTCTCATATCACCTTACTCCGCCTTCTGAAGCCTGGGCGTTAGGGTGGTTAGCACGTGAAGTGACAATGTCACAAGAAGCTTTATTGGCCGCGTTGCGCCTCAGCGCTAACGCACCCGCGGCAGCGCTGGAGTTACTGCAAGAGGCTAACTGGGCTCCGCGACAACAGCTTTGCCAGGCGTTAGCCAGCGCGTTAACCAGCGGTGACTGGCTGTCATTATTGCCGGTTCTGAATCACGAACAGGCCCCGGTGCGTCTGCACTGGCTGGCATCGCTGTTGCTGGATGCGCAGAAGCGGCAACAGGGGATTACGCTTCTGAGTAATCCAGATGCCTGGACGCTGGTTAACCAACTGGCGCAAACACTTTCGGGCCCACGTCTTGAAGCTATCACGCGCGATGTTAGCGCCTGTCGCGAGCAGTTGCTGAGCGTGGTCGGCGTCAACCGCGAACTACTACTCACCGAGCGCCTCCTGCGCTGGGAACATTACCTGCAACCCGGGGCGGTTCTGCCCGTCTCACATCTCTGAGAATAAGAACATGTTTTTAGTCGATTCCCACTGCCATCTTGATGGCCTGGATTATCAAACGCTGCATAAAGATGTCGATGATGTGCTGGCGAAAGCCGCCGCGCGTGATGTTAAGTTTTGCCTGGCAGTCGCCACCACGCTGCCGGGATATCGCGGGATGCGCGAGTTAGTCGGCCAGCGAGAAAATGTCGTCTTTTCCTGCGGTGTTCATCCATTGAACCAGGATGAAGCGTATGACTTCGAAGAGCTGCGTTCGCTGGCTGCGGAAGAGGGCGTAGTGGCGATGGGGGAAACCGGGCTCGATTATTTTTATACCCCGGAAACGAAACTCCGCCAGCAGGAGTCTTTCCGCCAGCATATCCGCATTGGCCGCGAATTGAATAAGCCGGTGATTGTGCATACCCGCGATGCGCGCGCCGATACGCTGGCGATTTTACAGGAAGAAAAGGTGACGGATTGCGGTGGCGTACTACACTGTTTCACTGAAGACAGGGAGACAGCGGGTAAATTGCTGGACATGAGGTTTTATATTTCGTTTTCCGGTATCGTCACGTTCCGTAACGCGGAGCAGCTACGAGATGCCGCGCGCTATGTTCCGCTCGATCGCTTGCTGGTAGAGACCGATTCGCCTTATCTGGCGCCGGTACCACATCGCGGTAAAGAGAACCAGCCGGCGATGGTGCGCGATATCGCTGAATACATGGCGGTGCTGAAGGGCGTGTCGCTGGAGCAGCTCGCGCAACAAACCACCGATAACTTTGCCAGCTTGTTCCACATCGACCCTGCCAGACTGCAACCCGCCTGATCTTTCTATTATTTTAAGGCTCGTAATTAATAGTTAAAGCGAGTAAAGTTCACCGCCGCGACAGAGGCGGTGAGCGCATTTTTGCAACATACAGATACACATTATGTAAATCAGTGTAAATTTTTATATGTTGACTGAATGAAACGTGATAGCCGTCAAACAATGTCCGCGTTAATTATTTTACTCTGTGTAATAAATAAAGGGCGCTTAGATGTCCTGTCCACGGCACGGTTCTCCCCCCGGGCCAATGCGTGAAAGCGTAAAAAAGTACCAAATACTCAGGAGCACTCTCAATTATGTTTAAGAATGCATTTGCTAACCTGCAGAAGGTCGGTAAATCGCTGATGCTGCCAGTATCCGTACTGCCTATTGCAGGTATCCTGCTGGGCGTCGGTTCTGCCAACTTCAGCTGGCTGCCAGCCGTGGTCTCCCACGTCATGGCGGAAGCAGGCGGTTCAGTTTTCGCCAATATGCCGCTGATCTTCGCAATCGGTGTTGCGCTTGGCTTCACCAATAACGACGGTGTATCCGCACTGGCTGCAGTCGTAGCTTACGGCATCATGGTGAAAACCATGGCGGTAGTCGCGCCGCTGGTTCTGCATTTACCTGCTGAGGAAATCGCAGCCAAACACCTGGCTGATACCGGCGTGCTTGGCGGTATTATCTCCGGTGCGATTGCAGCCTACATGTTCAACCGCTTCTACCGTATCAAGCTGCCTGAATATCTGGGCTTCTTCGCGGGCAAGCGTTTTGTGCCGATTATCTCTGGTCTCGCCGCTATCTTCACCGGCGTGATCCTGTCCTTCATCTGGCCGCCGATTGGCTCCGCCATCCAGACCTTCTCTCAGTGGGCTGCTTACCAGAACCCGGTTGTGGCGTTCGGTATCTACGGTTTCATCGAGCGTTGCCTGGTACCGTTTGGTCTGCACCATATCTGGAACGTACCTTTCCAGATGCAAATTGGTGAATACACCAACGCTGCAGGTCAGGTGTTCCATGGCGACATCCCTCGTTACATGGCAGGCGACCCGACTGCGGGTAAACTGTCTGGCGGCTTCCTGTTCAAAATGTACGGCCTGCCGGCTGCAGCTATCGCGATTTGGCACTCTGCTAAACCAGAAAACCGTGCCAAAGTCGGCGGTATTATGATCTCCGCGGCGCTGACCTCGTTCCTGACCGGTATTACCGAGCCGATCGAGTTCTCCTTCATGTTCGTTGCGCCGATCCTGTATATCATCCACGCGATTCTTGCAGGCCTGGCATTCCCGATCTGTATCCTGTTGGGTATGCGTGACGGGACGTCGTTCTCTCACGGTCTGATCGACTTTATCGTTCTTTCCGGCAACAGCAGCAAGCTGTGGCTGTTCCCGATTGTCGGTATTTGCTATGCGATCGTGTACTACGTGGTCTTCCGCGTGCTGATTAAAGCGCTGAACCTGAAAACTCCAGGCCGTGAAGATGCAACTGAAGACAGCAAATCCGCTGCGACCAGTGAAATGGCGCCGGCGCTGATTGCCGCCTTCGGTGGTAAAGAGAACATCACAAACCTCGACGCATGTATTACTCGTCTGCGCGTAAGCGTGGCTGACGTAGCGAAAGTTGATCAGGCTGGCCTGAAAAAACTGGGTGCTGCTGGCGTAGTTGTTGCAGGTTCCGGCGTTCAGGCTATTTTCGGCACCAAGTCCGATAACCTGAAAACCGAGATGGATGAGTACATCCGCAATAGCTAAGACGTAGTGTGGGGAGACTAAGGCAGCCAAATGGCTGCCTTTTTTACGTTGGTATTCTGGTCATTGTTTGGCAATACCCGGAAAATGGGGGAAATGCTTATTCCCTCAGCAGCTAAGTCTATAGTTGAATAAGAAAAACTGCATTCAGGTTGAAAGAGAGGGAGGAAGTCGCTCATACTCTTAGCTGATCCTGTGCATTCGTGTTTATCTGCAGAGGCAGGCCGGGGCACGGTATAAAACTAATAAGGAATCAGTCATGGCAGAAGAAACGATTTTCAGCAAAATCATTCGCCGGGAAATCCCGTCGGATATTGTGTATCAGGATGAACTGGTCACTGCTTTTCGCGATATCTCTCCGCAGGCGCCGACCCATATTCTGATTATCCCGAATATCCTGATTCCAACCGTAAATGACGTCACCGCCGAACACGAACAGGCGCTAGGCCGAATGATGACCGTCGCGGCGAAGATTGCCCGTGATGAAGGTCTGGCTGACGACGGCTACCGCCTGATCGTCAATTGTAACCGCCACGGCGGGCAGGAAGTTTACCATATTCATATGCACCTGTTGGGCGGCCGTCCGTTGGGCCCGATGCTGGCGCATAAAGGCTAAATCGATGCGTGCTGCTTATTCAGGCGTCCTGGTTCTGGCGGCGCTGTTGGCCGGATGTAGCTCGCACCCGGAAATTCCGGTTGGCGAGCAGCAGACGTTGGTGATGGAATCCAGCGTTCTGGCGGCTGGCATCAGCGCCGATCCGCCGTCGGTAACCGCTTCGGAAATTCAGGCCACCGCTACCTCAAGATTATTTAATGAACGGCAAGAGCCCATTACCGTGCACTACCGTTTTTTCTGGTATGACGCCCATGGGCTTGAGATGCATCCGCTGGACCCTGCGCGTAGCGTGACGGTTCCAGCACGCTCGTCCGTCGTGCTCTACGGCAGTGCCAATATTCTCGGGGCGCACAAAGCCCGCCTTTATCTTTATCTCTAAGAGGTCATCATAATGATTAAAATGTGTCGCTATGCGTTAATCACAGCACTGGCGATATTCCTGGCTGGCTGTGTGGGGCAACGTAGTGAACCTGCGCCGGTCGAGGAGGCGAAGCCGAAGCCGGAACAACCTGCGCAGCCCCAGCCGACGGTGCCTGCCGTGCCGACGGTGCCAACGCAGCCGGGGCCGATCGAACACGGCGGCGAACAGCCATCGCAGCCGTCTCAGCCTGCGCCGCGCGTTCGTCACTACAACTGGGACGGAGCTGTGCAACCGATGATCGGCCAGATGCTGCAGGCGGGCGGCGTGAACGCGGGCAGCATTCTGTTGGTGGATAGCGTCAATAACCGTACCAACGGATCGCTGAACGCGGCCGAAGCGACCTCCGCGCTGCGCAACGCGCTGGCGGGCAACGGCAAGTTTACGCTGGTATCGACTCAGCAGCTTGCGGTGGCTAAACAACAGCTGGGCCTGTCGCCGCAGGATAGCCTCGGCAGCCGCAGCAAAGCGATGGGGATTGCGCGCACCGTTGGCGCACAGTACGTACTGTATTCCAACGCCACCGGCAACGTGAATGCGCCGGAGCTGAAAATGCAGCTGATGCTGGTGCAGTCCGGCGAGATTATCTGGTCAGGCAAAGGTGCGGTTCAGCAACAATAAGCTTACGCGCGACGAGCTCTTGTCGCGCTTCTTTCCTCGCTATTCACCTGTCGCCGCCTTGACTGAAAACGGTCTTAGCGGCGGCAGCTGCGTTATCAGCGATGGCGTCCGTCGGCTGGTGTTGCGCCAGCCTCACGATCCGCTGGCGCCGCTCAGCCATTTTCTGCGCCAGTACCGCGCGCTTCAGCACCTTCCGGCGTCGCTTTCGCCGGCGGCGGTGTTCTTTTCGCCACGCTGGATGGTGGTGGAGTATTGCGCAGGAGAAGTGAAAAGCGCGCTGCCGGAGTGCCCTTCGCTTGCCGGGTTATTGTATCATCTGCACCAACAGCCGCGTTTTGGCTGGCGCACCGAGCTGGCGCCGCTGCTTGAGTTGTACTGGCAGCAGTGCGATCCGACCAGGCGCACCGTTTTCTGGCTGCGCTGGCATAAACGGTTATTGCGCCAGCGTGAACCGCGGCCGTTGCGTTTAGCGCCTCTGCATATGGACGTCCACGCTGGTAATATTATTCATAGCCGCGACGGTCTGCGCTTGATTGACTGGGAGTATGCGGGAGACGGCGATATCGCGCTTGAACTGGCGGCGGTATGGTGCGATGCCCATACGCGTTGCCAGCTGCTCAATGAGTATTCGCGCTTTGCCCGAATTGATAAGCAGCAACTGCGGCGGCAAATACAGCGTTGGCGGCCGTGGGTCCTTATATTGATGGCGGGCTGGTATGAGCGGCGCTGGCAGCAGAGCGGCGACCGGCAATTTATTGCACTGGCGGATGCGACATGGCGTCAGTTAAAAACAGAAAATAAAGGATAAGAGAGGTCTGTGTGGGTCCGGTAATGTTGGATGTCGAAGGTTTTGAACTGGATGCGGAAGAGCGTGAGATTCTGGCTCATCCTTTGGTCGGCGGCTTAATTTTGTTTACCCGCAACTACCACGATCCGGCGCAGTTGCGCGAACTGGTACGCCAAATCCGCGAGGCCTCGCGTAATCATCTCGTGGTGGCGGTGGATCAGGAAGGTGGGCGTGTGCAGCGCTTTCGCGAAGGTTTTACCCGTCTGCCGGCCGCGCAGTCTTTTGCCGCGCTGCTGGGGGTGGAAGAGGGCGGTAAGCTCGCCGCAGAAGCCGGTTGGCTGATGGCCAGCGAAATGATTGCCATGGATATTGATATCAGCTTCGCGCCGGTGCTGGATGTGGGGCACATCAGCGCTGCGATCGGCGAACGCTCATGGCATGAAGACCCGCAAAAGGCGCTGGTGATGGCGCGTCATTTCATTGACGGTATGCATGCCGCCGGTATGAAAACCACCGGTAAACACTTCCCGGGCCACGGCGCGGTGACGGCGGATTCACACAAAGAGACACCGTTTGATCCGCGTCCGGCAGCGGAAATCCGTGCTAAAGATATGGCGGTGTTCAAGAGCCTGATCGATGAACAACGCCTGGATGCGATTATGCCGGCGCATGTGATTTACTCTGACATCGATCCGCGCCCGGCGAGTGGTTCAGAATACTGGCTGAAAACGGTGCTGCGCGGCGAGCTGGGCTTTGATGGCGTCATCTTCTCAGACGACCTGTCGATGGAAGGGGCGGCGATCATGGGCAGCTATGCTGAACGTGGGCAGGCATCGCTCGATGCCGGTTGCGATATGATCCTGGTCTGCAATAATCGTAAAGGCGCGGTGAGCGTATTGGATAACCTGTCCCCGATCAAAGCAGAGCGTGTTACAAAATTGTATCATAAAGGTTCATTTACCCGTCAGGAACTGCGAGATTCCGCTCGTTGGCAAACGGTAAGCGCACAGCTGGAACAGCTCCATGCGCGCTGGCAAGAAGCGAAGTCTGTGTAGTTAACCTGAAGGGCGTTGTTGTCTGGTGAGGATACGATGATTATCTATTTACACGGTTTTGACTCTAACAGCCCCGGTAACCATGAAAAGGTGCTGCAGCTGCAGTTTATCGACCCTGACGTGCGGTTGATTAGCTACAGTACGCTCCATCCAAAACATGATATGCAGCATTTGTTGAAGGAAGTCGACAAAATGCTGCAGCTCACTGCCGACGATCGGCCGCTCATATGCGGCGTCGGGTTAGGCGGTTACTGGGCGGAAAGGATCGGTTTCCTCTGCGATATTCGGCAGGCCGTGTTCAACCCGAACCTGTTCCCCTACGAGAACATGGAAGGGAAAATCGACAGGCCGGAAGAGTATCAGGATATCGCCACCAAGTGCGTGAACAACTTCCGCGAAAAAAATCGCGACCGCTGCCTGGTGATGCTATCACGCCATGATGAGGCGCTGGATAGCCAACGCTCGGCTGAAGTGCTGCATCATTATTACGAAATCATCTGGGATGAAGAACAGACGCACAAATTTAAAAGTCTTTCACCGCATCTGCAGCGAATAAAGGCTTTTAAGACCCTCGGCTAACCTTGTTTTCACTTTCTCAGCCCGCCGCGTGCAAACGCCGCGGGCTTTTTCTTGTCCATAATTGACGTTGTTCGTTTAAAAAATATGCGGTAAAACTTGATGCACATCAATTTTGGTATGACCAATGTTCCGTTCATGCTATTCTCGGTCCTGCTGAATGGTTTCATTGCCGCAACTTATTGTTAACTAAGAGCTATTTGGATAACTTTTAATTAACAATTGGTTAATACTTTTAGGGGGTCTTGTGACTACGCCATTGAAAAGAATCGTTATTGTAGGTGGTGGTGCCGGCGGACTGGAACTGGCTACTCAGTTGGGTAGAAAGCTGGGCCGCAACAAAAAAGCGAAAATTACGCTGGTGGATCGCAACCATAGCCACCTGTGGAAGCCGCTACTGCATGAAGTGGCGACCGGTTCTCTGGATGAGGGCGTTGATGCGCTGAGCTACCTGGCGCATGCGCGTAACCACGGTTTCCAGTTCCAGTTAGGCTCGGTGGTAGATATCAATCGCGAAGGAAAGACCATTACTCTCGCGGAGCTGCGCAACGAGAAAGGCGAGCTGTTGGTTGCCGAGCGTAAGCTGCCGTACGACACGCTGGTGATGGCGCTGGGTAGTACCTCAAATGACTTTAACACGCCAGGGGTGAAGGAAAACTGCATTTTCCTTGATAACCCGCACCAGGCGCGCCGTTTCCATCAGGAAATGCTTAACCTGTTCCTCAAGTATTCTGCAAACCTCGGTGCCAACGGTAAGGTCAATATCGCCATCGTTGGCGGCGGGGCTACCGGGGTTGAGCTGTCCGCCGAGCTACATAATGCGGTGAAACAGCTGCATAGCTATGGTTACAAAGGGTTGACCAACGAAGCGCTGAACGTGACGCTGGTTGAAGCCGGCGAACGTATTCTTCCGGCGCTGCCGCCGCGCATTTCCGGCGCCGCGCACAATGAACTGACTAAGCTTGGCGTACGTGTCCTGACGCAGACCATGGTGACCAGCGCAGACGTTAACGGCCTGCACACTAAAGATGGTCAATTTATTGATGCCGACCTGATGGTGTGGGCGGCGGGCATCAAAGCGCCTGATTTCATGAAAGAGATTGGCGGCCTTGAGACCAACCGCATTAACCAACTGGTGGTGGAGCCGACGCTGCAGACAACGCGTGATCCGGATATCTACGCTATCGGCGATTGTGCCTCATGCGCTCGTCCGGAAGGCGGCTTTGTACCTCCACGCGCCCAGGCGGCGCACCAGATGGCGACCTGCGCGCTGAATAACATTCTGGCGCAGATGAAAGGTAAAGCGCTGAAACCGTATGTCTATAAAGATCACGGTTCACTGGTCTCGCTGTCGAACTACTCCACCGTTGGCAGCCTGATGGGTAACCTGATGCGCGGCTCGATGATGGTTGAAGGGCGAATTGCGCGCTTCGTGTATATCTCGCTGTACCGCATGCATCAGATTGCGTTACATGGCTATTTCAAAACCGGCCTGATGATGTTGGTAGGACGTATTAACCGTATTATTCGTCCGCGTCTCAAGCTGCACTAAACTGTCAGCAATCAGGATAGCGCCATCGCGGCGCTATCCTGAAAACACAGCATATCCTTCTGCCAGACTCGCTAATTCCTGTTAGGAATCCTCTGAATCCCCTTGATTTGCCGTAGGTTCCCGCATTTTTCATCCGCTTTCTGATTTGCATACCCCCTGAGCAGCACGCAGAATTGCTAGTAACAGCAATGAAGGAGGAATTCCCGTGAATAAATCAATGTTGGCGGGTATTGGGATTGGCGTTGCCGCCGCGTTGGGCGTCGCCGCCGTTGCCGGTCTCAATGTATTAGATCGTGGCCCGCAATATGCGCAAGTGGTGTCCAGTACGCCGATAAAAGAAAGCATAAAAACGCCGCGTCAGGAATGCCGTAACGTGACCGTTACCCATCGTCGTCCGGTGCAGGATGAAAACCGTATTGCCGGTTCCGTTCTCGGCGCGGTCGCCGGGGGTGTGATTGGCCACCAGTTTGGCGGCGGGCGAGGGCGTGATGTCGCTACCGTGGTTGGCGCGCTGGGCGGCGGCTATGCCGGTAACCAAATTCAGGGCTCGATGCAGGATAACGACACCTATACCACCACCCAGCAGCGCTGTAAGACGGTTTACGACAAGTCGGAAAAAATGCTCGGTTATGATGTTACCTATAAAATCGGCGACCAGCAGGGCAAAATCCGCATGGACCACCAGCCGGGGGCGCAAATCCCGCTGGACAGCAACGGTCAGTTGATTCTGAATAACAAAGCGTAAAACAGCAGTTTTAAGCTATTAGCCCCTCAATCACTCAGGCTGAGGGGCTTTTTTTATTAGAACGTTAACGCGTAGTTCAGGCCGAAGGTCCGGCCACGGCCTTTATATTCGTACAGCCCGGCGCTGCCATAGGTTGGACTGTACAACAGCGGCGCGCGCTGTCCCCAGATGGTGACGTAATCTTCGTTCAGCAAGTTTTCGATGCTAAAGGTCAGTTTACCCACCGGCAGCAAATAGCTACCGATAAAATCGACGGTATTGTACCCATCAAGCTTATTGCCGCTGGCATCGCTTAAATCAAATACCTGCTGGCTTTGCACGCGTAGCGACCATGGGTCCGGCGCCCAGCCGACCCAGGCGGTGGCTTTCGACGGCGAGGCCAGGGTGACGTCCCACTTCTGCCAACTGCCATCGGTTTTTACTTGCGATTTCAGCACGTTGAAGTTAGCGCCCAGGCTCCAGTCGCTATCAGGCACGAAGTAGTCCACCGCGCCTTCCATGCCGTAAATGCGTCGTTTATCCGATTGCACATCAATGGTCATATCGCTGCGGTTAACTACGATGGTTTTGTCTGATGTCGAGTAATAAGCGGCAAGCTGGGTGCGCAGGTTGTCGCCGGTGTAACGCCAGCCCAGCTCCCAGGAGTTAACTTTGATCCCCTGTAGCGGCGAGTCGCCGACGTTAACGCTCGAGACCAGCGGCAGATGGCCGTTGACCGCGGCGCCGTAGCTGCCGATACCGTAATATTTGCCCGGATCCGGTAGTTCGACGCCCTGAGAGAAGTTAAACCAGGTCTGCTGGCGTTCGGTAATGTGGGCGACGATCCCGGCATTAAAGAGGAAGTTATCATAATCGGTCTTACCGCCAGGAATGGCATCCGCCGACTGATATTTGCCTTTAGCGACATCCTGCTGCTGCGCGTAGCCGACAAAATCATCGACGCGGTTTTCCGTCCATTGATAGCGCACGCCGCCGCTAAGGGTGAAGATGTCGTTCAGGTCATAGCTGGTTTGCAGGAACGGCGCGAGATTGGTGATGCTGTAGCCTGGATAGCGGCCGGTGGTGTAGGCTGACTGATTATTCAGGCCGCCGGAAGCCATTGCTTTATCCAGGTCGAAGAACATTTGGTTGGAGTTGAAGGTTTCATGGTCGGCATCAACGCCCCAGGTCAGATCCCATCCCGTCAGCGGTTGGCTGTTGAAGGTGATCTTAGCGCCGTACTGATCGGTATCCTGCTGTGAAGCGGAAAAACTGCTGATTTGCCCTTTGCTCAGGGCCGGGAAGGGGTAGAAGGTCAGTGATTCGTCGCGGTAATAAATCTGGCTGACCATATTCTGGCCGAAGAAGTCGGCGTCGGAGTATTGCAGACTGATCAAATGACGCTCGGTACCAGGCACGCGATCGGAGTTAAGCCCGTTAGAGGTCCAGGCTTTACTTTCGCCAAGCACCGCAGACATATCTTTGCCCAAATTCAGACCATAATCATCGCCCTGGCTTTTATAGTACTGCGTGACAAGCTGGAGCTGGCGCTGGTCATCGATTTCGATGGTTCCGGTACCCATCACGTCGAGTCGGTCCGAATGCTGTAAGCCGGTTTGCGTATTATCGAGGATCAGCGCGTCATTGTTGCCGTCATACCAGCCGCCGAAGCGCTGATAGGCCACCGACAATCGGCCGGAAGCATGATCGGTACCCCCGCTGACGGCCGCCGCTACTCGTTCATCATGATCGTTGCTATTGGCAAAGCCGGTTTTACCACCCAGCTCCAGATCCACCTGGCGTTCCTGCTGGCCTTTTTTCGTGACGATATTAATCAGACCGCCGGTACTGCCGCCGCCGTATAACGACGTGGCGCCGGAAATAACTTCAATATGTTCGATGTTAAACGGATCGATGGCGTCAAGCTGGCGGCTATCGGTACGCGATGAATTGAGACGCACGCCGTCGATGAGCACGACGATGGCGCGTCCGCGCATGTTCATGCCGTAGTTGGTACGCCCCTGGCTGCTGACATCTATCCCGGGGATCAGCTGCGCGAGGACATCTTTAAACTCTTTACCACCCTGAACCTGTTGCTCAATCTCCTGGCCTTCAATCACCCAGGTGGTTTGCGCCATCTCGGCGACGGTACGGTGGTTACGGTTGGCGCTGACGATAATATCGTCTTCATCGGCGGCCTGCGCGGTAAAGGCTGGCAGGGCGGTGGCCAGCAGCAGAGGATTGAGCAGCCAGAGGCGCTTGTTCATTCGCATTCCTTGATATGAGTTAGTCATTACTGTTGTTATTTTTTTCAGCCACAGGCGCGGCTGTTACAGCGTGAAACATATAGAAAAACAAATGCGAATTTTGCACATATTGATTATCGTTATCAATATCATTTACAACAAATCAACATAATGAAAATATTGAGAAATGTAAGGTTATTCAGCAGATGGGGAAAAAACCGGCGAGCGACGGCCGCCGGTAGGGGATTAAGGTTGCAGGATTTGCGGCCACAGGCGCAGCGTCGTGTCACTAATCTGTTTCAGGGTGGCAAAATCAGCGCCTTCGCGCGCACTGATAGACATTCCTTGCAGCATGCAGTTTAAAAACTGCGCCAGCTGCAAGACATTGCCCTGCGCAGGGAGTTCGCCGCGTTGCTGACGCTGCTGTAAAAATTGCGTCAACGTTTGTTCCTGCACCGCGTGCCGCGACTTAATGGTGTTGGCGATATCGGTTGAAGAGGCGGCCAGCGCCGCGGAGGTGTTAATCATAAAACAGCCTGCCGGGGTATCTTTGCTGGTAAAGCAGGTGGCGACAGCGGTGAAATAGTCGCGCAGCGCCTGATCGACGGTTTTGTGGTCATCGAATAGCAGGGCTTCGTGTTTGGCGGCGAAGCGGGAAATGTAGCGATCCAGCACCGCGCGGAATAAGCCTTCTTTGTTCACGAACTCGGCGTATAGCGTCGGGGCTTTCGCACCGGTCGCTTCGACGAGATCGGCCAGCGAAGTTGCTTCATAGCCGTGCTGCCAGAAAAGTGTCATGGCCTTGTCCAGCGCCGCGTCCCTGTCGAACACTTTAGGTCGGCCACGGCTTTTTTTTGCGCAACTTTGAACGTCAGTTGTCATGATGCCGTTGTACCTATGTTGGGTTGTTGAACGGCCATTATAAAAATAAACGTGTCACGCTACCAGCGGCAGAAGTCCAAAAATAAATAATTCATATATGTATGAAAATTAAGCATTTTATAAATAGTTAAATGATCGTTATAAAAATGAGTTGACCTGTGACCTGGATCACATTATCATTTACCTATCGATCGTTAAGTTAATTCTTGCGACCCTACTATAAAAATCATCTGCATAGGTATAATAATCATGAAAAACGTCCAAAAACTGGCACTTGCTGCCGTACTGAGCTCACTCTCATTCGCAAGTTTCGCCGCTGTTGAGGTGCAATCCACCCCAGCAGGTCAACATAAAATCGGTACCGTTTCCGCATCCGCCGGCACCAATCTGGGTTCGCTTGAAGAGCAGCTGGCGCAGAAAGCCGACGAGATGGGGGCGACCTCTTACCGTATTACCTCGGTAACCGGTCCTAATACCCTGCACGGTACCGCAGTTATCTATAAATAAATGTTGTAACCCCTGTCATGCCACTGACAAAACGCGCTCCTGACCCCCTTCAGCAGAACGCGTGTAGTAAGCAGTAAAAGTCGTTCCCTTTGTTATGCCACTCTCGCGACGCGGTCCACACCCCTTCATGGGACCGCGCCCCGCGAAACCTCGTCAGCGAAGCTGGCGATTGCCACAAAAAAACCCGCCGTGCCTGGCGGGTTTTTTACATTCTACCATCCGGAAATGCACTACATGGCTTGCTCAGCGGGAAGCTGATGGCGGGTCACATCGACCGGCATTCCGGAGCGTAGCTCCATCGCGTATTCCATCACCTGCTGATTGGTCTGCGGTGCCTGTTTAAAGTTCTTCATGCCGGCATTCAGGACGATTGGCAGCGTCTGCGGATCGTCATTGATATGTTCGGACAGCGGCTGGTGGACTTCCACCAGACGGGTACCGTTTGGCTCTACCGAAACTTTGATAGGTTCGTTGATGATATTCACCCTGGTGCCCGGCGTGATTTTGTTATACAGAGACTTTATATCAGCATCGCGCAGGCGGATACAGCCTGAACTGACGCGCATCCCGATACCAAAATCGGCGTTGGTGCCGTGCAGTAGATAGACGCCGCCGTAGGCCGCGAGACGAATCGCGTGATGTCCCATCGGGTTATTCGGCCCGGCAGGGACTACGGCTGGCAAATCGATCCCCATCGCTTTATATCGCGCGCGGATGTTGGCGGTTGGTGTCCAGGTGGGGTTGGCGCGCTTATCGGAAACGGTAGTGACCATCGTCGGGGTCAGGGTATCGCCGCCAAGCTGGCCGATACCGATCGGATAAACGGTCACGCTATTCTGTCCAGGTGGATAGTAGTACAGGCGCAGCTCGGCGATATTGAGCACCAGACCTTCACGGGGGGCGTCAGGCAGCAGCGTCTGCAGCGGGATGGTCAGCACGCTACCGGCGCGCGGCACATAAGGATCGACCCCGGGATTAGCCTGCAGCAGCGCGAGAAAACCAACGTTGTATTTTTTGGCAATCGCTTCCAGCGATCCGCCGTTATCCTGCACTACATGAAACTGATTCTGCCCGACCAGACGGCTACCGCTCGGCGGTAACGGCCAGGTATTGGCGCGGGCGGGAAGGGCCAGCGTCGCCGCGAGAGCGAATGCCGTAAGCCAGGTTGAAACACGCGAGATATTTATCATTACCATAATTCCACAATAAACAAATGGTTATTTTTATAAGATAATCAATGTCAATTATGGCGCGGGAGAGTGTTGGGAAATCCAGGTGGATTGCAAAATGTTTGTAAAGTTTGCTAACTGTGACAGGTAAAGAGATGCGGTTCTGACAACCGCATCTCTTTTTTATCAAGCGGTGGCGTTTTCTTCCAGCTGACGCATAAACTGGCGTACCCAGTCCATACGTGTTTTACGCTCATCCAGCTCCTGGAAGAATTTAAGACGAGTTGGCCCATCCAGCCGGTAATGCTGCGGCTGCTTCTGCAGCAGACCGATAAGCCAGACCGGGTTCACATTATTTTTCTCGTTAAACTCGATCACGCCGCCTTTTTCATTGCACTCCAGCTTACGGATCCCCAGCTTTTGCGCCTGCTGGCGTAGGCGCGTGATATCCAGCAAATTACGCGCCGCATCCGGCAATGTGCCAAAGCGATCGATCAGCTCGACTTTGATCTCATCCAGATCGTGTTCGTTTTTGGTGCTGGCGATACGCTTATAGAACGACAGACGGGTGTTCACGTCGGGAATAAAGTCATCCGGCAGCAACGCCGGCATGCGCAGCTCCACTTCCGTCTGCTGGCTGGTGAGATCTTCCAGCGACGGCTCGCGACCCTCTTTCAGGGCATCGACGGCGTTCTCCAGCAGTTCCATATACAGCGAGAAGCCGATAGTTTCCATCTGTCCGCTCTGACCTTCTCCCAGCAGTTCGCCGGCGCCGCGAATTTCAAGATCGTGGGTCGCGAGGGCAAAGCCGGCGCCGAGGTCTTCCAGCGAAGCGATAGCTTCCAGGCGTTTCTGCGCGTCGGTAGTCATCGCTTTCGGATGCGGGGTGAGCAGCCAGGCGTAGGCCTGATGGTGCGAACGGCCCACACGGCCGCGCAGCTGGTGCAGCTGGGCAAGGCCGAAGTGATCGGCGCGCTCAATGATGATGGTATTGGCGGTCGGGATATCGATGCCGGTTTCAATAATTGTCGTACAGACCAGCACGTTAAAACGCTGGTGATGGAAATCATTCATCACCCGTTCCAGTTCGCGTTCGCGCATCTGGCCGTGACCGATGGCAATTCGCGCTTCCGGTACCAGTTCAGCCAGACGATCCGCCGCTTTCTGAATATTTTCAACATCGTTATACAGATAGTAAACCTGACCGCCGCGCAGGACTTCACGCAGGATCGCCTCGCGAACCACCAGCGCGTCATATTCGCGGACAAAGGTTTTTACCGCCAAACGGCGAGCTGGCGGGGTGGCGATAATGGACAGATCGCGCATTCCGCTCATCGCCATATTCAGCGTACGCGGGATCGGCGTGGCGGTCAGCGTCAGGATATCGACGTCCGCGCGCATCGCCTTGATGCGTTCTTTATGACGCACCCCGAAGCGGTGTTCTTCATCGACGATTAATAACCCCAGGTCGCGCAGCTTGACTTCATTTTGCAGCAGCTTATGGGTGCCGATCAGAATATCGATTTTACCTTCTGCCGCCTGTTCGAGGATCTGCGCCTGCTCTTTGGCGCTGCGGAAACGCGATAGCATCTCAATGCGTACCGGCCAGTTGGCGAAGCGGTCGCGGAAGTTATCGTAGTGCTGCTGGGCGAGCAGGGTGGTCGGCACCAGCACGGCCACCTGTTTGTGGTTTTCGACGGCGAGGAAGGCGGCGCGCATCGCCACTTCGGTTTTCCCGAAGCCAACGTCGCCGCAGACCAGGCGGTCCATTGCCAGCGGCTGGCACATATCGCTGAGAACGGCGTTGATTGCCTGCGCCTGATCTGGTGTGGTTTCGAACGGGAAACCGTCGCAGAATAATTGATACTGCTCGCGGTCATGCTTAAAGGCGAAGCCTTCTTTGGCCGCGCGTTGGGCGTAGATATCCAGCAGTTCGGCGGCCACGTCGCGCACTTTCTCCGCCGCTTTTTGCCTTGCCCGCGCCCAGGCATCGCCGCCCAGTTTGTGTAGCGGCGCATTTTCCTCCGCGCCGCCGGCGTAGCGGCTAATCAAATGCAGTGACGATACCGGGACGTACAGTTTGGCGTCGTTGGCGTAGGTCAGCATCAGATATTCGCCTTTGATGCCCCCGGCTTCGAGGGTGGTCATCCCCGCATAACGACCCACCCCATGTTCAAGGTGCACCACCGGCTGTCCGATATGCAGTTCCGCCAGGTTGCGAATGAGCGTATCGGGGTTGATGGTACGGCGGGAATCCTGACGACGGCGGGCGACGCGTTCGCCCAGCAGATCGCTTTCGCAAATCAGCGCCAGATTAGCCTGGCTGTCGATAAATCCGTGCTCGGCGGCGCCGATCATCAGGAAACGACCATTGCCGCTGGCTTCCTGCAGGCGCAATATATGTTTTGGCGCAACTTTGATGCGCGCCAGCATCTCGCCCAGCGCCTCGCGGCGGCCTTCGCTTTCAACGGAGAAAATCACCGGGCCGCTGAAGGATTCAAGGAAGCGACGCAGATTGTCCAGCGGCGCTTTATTCTGCGCCTGAATCGCCAGCTCGGGCAGGGGTTGATAGCCGAGATTAGTATGAGCGGCTTTCTCCGCCAGACGCTCGGTTTTTAACTGGACCCGCGGCCATTTTTTCAGCTCGCTAAAAAGTTCGTCGCTGCGCAGCCACAGTTGTTCCGGCGGTAGCAGCGGGCGCATCGGATCGACGCCGCGGTTTTCAAAGCGGGCGCGGGTTTCATTCTGGAAACGCTCGGCGCTGTGCTCCAGATCGCCGGTATTCACAATCAGCGTACTGGAGGGGAAATAGCTAAACAGCGGCGGCAGCGGCTCGTTGAAGAACAGCGGTTGCCAGTATTCGATCCCGGCAGGCAGGGTACCTTTGCTTACCTGCTGGTAGATATGTTCCGGATCGCGCTTCACGTCAAAGCGATCGCGCCACTGGCTGCGGAACAGTTCGATCGCCGCCTGGTCGGTTGGGAACTCATGCGCCGGCAGCAAATTGATGGCCTCGACTTCTTCCAGAGTACGCTGGCTATCAACATCGAATAACCGCAGGCTGTCTATTTCGTCATCAAAGAAATCGAGGCGATAGGGCTGCTCGCTGCCCATCGGGAAGAGGTCGAGCAGGGCGCCGCGGGTCGCGTATTCGCCGTGTTCCATTACCTGATCGACATGGCGGTAACCGGCGCTGTCCAACTGCGTGCGTAGCGCATCGCGCGACAGGCGCTGCCCTTTTTTCATTACCAGCGCGTGACCGTGCAGATAATTATGCGGGCAGACCTTCTGCATCAGAGTGCTGACCGGAACGATAAGCACGCCGCGCTGCATGGTTGGCAACTGGTATAACGTCGCAAGGCGCGAAGAGATAATATCCTGATGTGGCGAAAAGCTATCGTAGGGCAGGGTTTCCCAGTCAGCGAGGCCGATCACCATGCTATCGGTAAATTGCCTGATTTCATCATTCAAACGCAGGGCGTTTTGCATGTCAGGCGCCACCAGCACCACCGGGCCATGATGGCGTTCGGCCATTTCGGCTACCAGCGTGGCGCATGCGGCGCCGGTGAGTTCGCCAAGCTGGCGCTGATCGCCGGCTTTGACCGGCAGAGTATAGCGATATTGTTCAGGCATAACGGTTGTCAGGATCCCTTAGCGCCTATCCCATCAGGCGATTGTGTGTACTGTTTGGCCGCAGTCGGCCAACTCGCTCTTCGATGTAGGGGCAAATTGCTGATATTCAATGTCTCTGATTATCCGCAATTGGTCTGATTTCGCCAACCCGAATGGCCTTCTGCGCCATGTTTTCTACAGCGCGTGGCGATTGATAAATATATACACTCTAAATTAACTTTCTGATTTAAAACTATTATTTTGTTATTTTGGCGAAAAAATCTACCGTATCAGCGATTTACGCGTTGGGCTATGCCATATATACTCGAACATCGGCTATCAGCAACCAGATGGATTACATGTACCAACCTGCCGCACTATTTATCGGCCTTCGCTACATGCGCGGGCGCGCAGCCGACCGCTTCGGCCGTTTCGTCTCCTGGCTTTCGACCATCGGCATTACGCTTGGCGTGATGGCGCTGGTGACCGTCCTGTCGGTGATGAACGGTTTTGAGCGCGAGCTGCAAAACAACATCCTGGGGCTGATGCCGCAGGCTATCATTAGCGCCCAGCAGGGCTCTATCAACCCGCAAAAAATGCCGGAAAGCGCCGTTAAGCTGCAGGGCGTGACGCGCGTCGCGCCGATCACCACCGGTGATGTGGTGCTGCAAAGCGCCCGCAGCGTCGCCGTCGGCGTGATGCTGGGTATTGACCCGGCGCAAAAAGATCCGCTGACGCCTTACCTGGTGAACGTGAAACAAAGCGATTTGCAGGCCGGCAAATATAACGTCATTCTCGGCGAACAGCTGGCGGGTCAGTTGGGGGTTAACCGCGGCGATCAAATTCGCGTGATGGTGCCTTCCGCCAGCCAGTTTACCCCGATGGGCCGTGTCCCGAGCCAGCGTTTGTTTAACGTCATCGGCACCTTTGCCGCCAACAGCGAAGTCGATGGCTATCAAATGCTGACCAACATTGATGACGCCTCCCGCCTGATGCGCTATCCGCTGGGCAATATTACCGGCTGGCGTCTGTGGCTCAGCCAACCGCTGCAGGTTGATACCCTCAGCCAGCAGAAGCTGCCTGATGGCACCAAATGGCAGGACTGGCGTGAGCGTAAAGGCGAGCTGTTCCAGGCCGTGCGGATGGAAAAAAATATGATGGGGCTGCTGCTGAGCCTGATCGTCGCCGTTGCCGCTTTTAACATTATTACCTCGCTTGGCATGATGGTGATGGAGAAGCAGGGCGAGGTGGCTATTCTGCAGACCCAGGGGCTGACGCCGCGGCAGATCATGGCCGTCTTTATGGTACAGGGCGCCAGCGCCGGGATAGTGGGCGCGCTGCTTGGCGCGCTGCTCGGCGTGCTGTTGGCCAGCCAGCTGAATAATTTAATGCCGATTATCGGCGCGTTTTTGGACGGCGCGGCCCTGCCGGTGGCGATTGAGCCGCTGCAGGTGATTATTATCGCTCTGGTGGCGATGGCGCTGGCCCTGCTGTCTACGTTGTATCCTTCCTGGCGCGCCGCCGCCACCCAACCCGCTGAGGCTTTACGTTATGAATAAGATCCTGCTGCAATGCGACAACCTGTGCAAACGCTATCAGGAAGGCAACGTGCAAACCGATGTGCTGCACGATGTCAGCTTCAGCATTCAAGAGGGTGAAATGATGGCGATTGTCGGCTCTTCAGGCTCCGGCAAAAGTACGCTACTGCACCTGCTTGGCGGGCTGGATACGCCGACTTCCGGCGATGTTATTTTCTCCGGTCAGCCGATGAGCTCGCTCTCCGCCGCGGCTCGCGCCGATCTGCGTAACCGCGAACTCGGCTTTATCTATCAGTTCCACCATCTGCTGCCGGATTTTACCGCGCTGGAAAACGTGGCGATGCCGCTGCTGATTGGCAAGAAAAAAGCGGCGGATATCGAACGCCAGGCGAAAGCGATGCTGCAGGCGGTCGGCCTGGAACACCGTAGCCATCATCGTCCGTCGGAGCTTTCCGGCGGCGAGCGCCAGCGCGTGGCGATTGCTCGCGCGCTGGTGAACAAACCGCGGCTGGTACTGGCGGATGAACCGACCGGCAACCTCGACGCCCGCAATGCCGACAGTATTTTTGAGCTGCTGGGCGAGCTCAACGTGGCGCAGCGTACCGCTTTCCTGGTGGTGACCCATGACCTGCAGCTGGCGAAACGCATGAACCGCCAGTTGGAGATGCGCGATGGCCGCCTGACGGCTGACCTGACCCTGATGGGGGCCCAGTAATGGCTTCACCGTTATCGTTACTGATTGCGCTGCGTTTTAGCCGCGGCAGACGCCGCGGCGGTATGGTCTCGCTGATTTCCGTCATCTCTACTATCGGCATCGCATTAGGGGTGGCGGTACTGATCGTCGGCCTGAGCGCGATGAACGGTTTCGAGCGCGAGCTCAACAACCGCATTCTGGCGGTGGTGCCGCACGGCGAAATCGAGCCGGTTAACCAGCCGTGGAATAACTGGAACGAAGCGCTGACGAAAGTTGAAAAAGTGAAAGGCATCGTCGCCGCTGCGCCTTATATCAACTTTACCGGGTTGGTGGAGAGCGGCAGCAATATGCGCGCCATTCAGGTCAAGGGCGTCGATCCGCAGCAGGAGAGCCGCCTGAGTTCGCTACCAAACTTTGTGCAGAACAACGCATGGGCCAACTTTAAGGCCGGCGAGCAACAGGTAATTCTGGGTAAAGGCGTCGCCGATGCGCTGCACGTGAAGCAGGGCGATTGGGTGTCGATCATGATCCCCAATTCAGATTCCGAGCACCAGCTGTTGCAGCCGAAACGCGTCAGGCTACACGTGACCGGGATTCTGCAACTGAGCGGCCAACTGGACCATAGCTTCGCGATGATCCCAATGGCGGACGCCCAGCAGTATCTGGATATGGGCAGCAGCGTGACCGGCATCGCCATTAAAGTCACCGACGTGTTTCACGCGAATACGCTGGTACGCGACGCCGGCGAAGTGACCAACAGCTACGTCTATATCAAGAGCTGGATCGGCACTTATGGCTATATGTACCGTGATATTCAGATGATCCGCGCCATTATGTATCTCGCCATGGTACTGGTTATCGGCGTCGCCTGTTTCAACATTGTCTCGACGCTGGTGATGGCGGTGAAAGATAAAAGCGGCGATATTGCGGTGCTGCGCACGCTTGGCGCGAAAGACGGCTTAATCCGCGCGATTTTCGTATGGTATGGTTTATTGGCCGGTTCGGTCGGGAGTCTGATCGGGGTAGTGATCGGTGTGATAGCCGCGCTGAAGCTGACATCGATTATCAACGGTATCGAAGCGTTGATCGGGCATAAATTCCTTTCCGGCGACATCTATTTTATTGACTTCCTGCCGTCTGAATTGCACTGGCTGGATGTCGTTTATGTGCTGGTGACAGCACTGTTGCTGAGTTTGCTGGCCAGCTGGTATCCCGCCCGCCGCGCCAGTCGTATTGACCCGGCGAGGGTGCTGAGTGGCCAGTAATTTATCGTCGTGGCCCGTCAAACGCCGCATCCCTTAGGCCAGTGCTGTGAAAGCAGATACAGCCCAAAGGATGAGGGGTTGGGGCCAATAAGAGGAATGGCTGAAATGTACTACGGATTTGACATTGGCGGCAGCAAGATAGCATTGGGCGTATTTGATAACGCCCGGCAACTGCAGTGGGAAAAACGTGTCCCCACTCCAACGGAAAGCTATGAGGCTTTCCTGCAGGCTATTGAAGCGCTGGTTCGCGAAGCCGATCGGCGCTTTGGCGTGGAGGGCGCGGTCGGTATCGGTATCCCCGGCATGCCGGAAACCGCGGAGGGCAAGCTGTATGCCGCCAACGTACCCGCCGCCAGCGGCCAACCGCTGCGCGTTGATCTCAGCGCGCGCCTGGGGCGTGAAGTGCGTCTTGATAATGACGCCAACTGCTTTGCGTTATCTGAAGCGTGGGATGATGAATTTACTCAATATCCGCTGGTGATGGGATTAATCCTCGGCACCGGCGTGGGCGGCGGGATCGTGCTTAACGGCAAATCGATAACCGGCCACAGCTACATCACCGGCGAGTTCGGCCATATTCGTCTACCGGTAGACGCCCTGGAAGTGGTGGGGCGCGATTTTCCGCTGACCCGTTGCGGCTGCGGTCAGCTCGGCTGCATCGAGAACTATCTTTCCGGCCGCGGATTCGCCTGGCTGTATCAGCATTTTTATCACCAATCCTTAACTTCTCCGCAGATCGTCGATCTGTGGCTGCAGGGTGATGCGCAGGCGCGGGAGCACGTCGAGCGTTATCTCGATCTACTGGCCGTTTGTCTGGGCAATATCCTCACCATTGTCGATCCGGATCTGCTGGTGTTGGGTGGCGGATTATCTAATTTTACTGCTATAACCGAAGGGCTGGCGCAGCGCCTGCCGCGTCATTTGCTTCCGGTCGCCCGGGTGCCGCGCATTGAGCGCGCGCGTCATGGCGACGCCGGAGGTATGCGCGGTGCGGCCTTCCTTCATTTGACTCATTAATTACAGGGGTAGCTATGCTGTCGCGCCGCTTACATCGCTTAAGCCGTTTCCGCCGTAAAAAACGCCAGTTACGCGATCGCTTACGGCAACGTGTCTTCTTTGGCGAAGACAAAACGCCGCCGCAGGCAATAGACAAACCGCGGGTGGTGGTGTTAACCGGCGCCGGTATTTCGGCAGAGTCGGGGATTAAAACCTTCCGCGCCGCCGACGGCCTGTGGGAAGAACACCGGGTGGAGGACGTGGCGACACCGGAAGGTTTTGCCCGCGACCCGGCGCTGGTGCAGGCGTTTTATAACGCCCGCCGCCGCCAGTTGCAGAGCGCGGAAATCGCGCCTAATGCCGCGCATCTGGCGCTGGCGAAGCTGGAAGAGGCGCTTGGCGATCGTTTTCTGCTGGTGACGCAGAACATCGATAATCTGCACGAGCGCGCGGGTAACCGCCGGGTTATCCATATGCATGGCGAGTTGCTGAAAGTACGCTGTTCGTGGAGCGGGCAGGTGCTGGAATGGACCGGCGACGTGACGGTGGATGACAAATGCCACTGCTGCCAGTTCCCGGCGGCGCTGCGCCCGCACGTGGTGTGGTTTGGCGAGATGCCGCTGGGGATGGATGAGATCTACAGCGGGTTGGCCGAGGCCGATATCTTTATTGCTATTGGAACCTCTGGTCACGTTTATCCGGCGGCGGGTTTCGTCCATGAAGCCCGTCTGCACGGCGCGCATACCGTCGAGCTAAACCTTGAACCCAGCCAGGTCGGCAGCGAATTCGCTGAGAAACATTACGGGCTGGCAAGCGAAGTGGTGCCCGAGTTCATTGATAAGCTGCTGAAAGGGCTGTAACGGCTTAACGTCAAACCGCCGCGTCTGACGCGGCGGTTTTATAGCGCTTTTTGCATATTGATAACCGAGCGGGCATTTGAGGCGCTGGTCGCCAGCACATCTATAACCCCGGTACGGAGCGCGCCGAGGATGGCCGTCGCTTTAGTGCTTTCCGAAGCAATGGCGATAACGCAAGGAATGGAACGCAGTTGCTCGAGGCTCAGGCCGATCACCCGGTCATTCATTACTGTATCAACCGGCTTACCCTGAATATTGAAAAAGCTATACCCTGCAAGGTCGCCAACCACGCCCTGATCCTGCCGCGCGGAAGCGATTTCCTGCGGTGTGAACCATCCGAGTTGGACCATAAAGCTGTTCTCGTTCATATCGCCAAGGCCAATGATGGCGACGTCGGCTTTGCTGGCCTGCTCCAGCGTGGCTTTGATCAGGCGGTTTTGCATAAACGCCGAACGTAGCTCCGGGGTTTCGACATAGGCTGGCGCATACAGCGTTTCACTAAAGCCGTTAAATTTGCGCGCCAGATTCCGGCTGATATGGTCGGCGTCAATGAGCTGGTTATCGCGCTTGGTGCCGCCGATGCCGCAGATGAAGCGGCAGTTGCGCTCCGGGAATACGCCAACGTGATTAGCGACGGCCGCCACGTTCCGCCCCTGACCGACGGTGACGGTCATATCATTCTTTAACACGCCGGCAAGATAGTTGCTTACCAACGCCGCCACCTGCTGGCGCTGCTCATCTTCATCATGATGATCGAGGGCAATCAGCGCGCGTTTAATCCCGAAGTGCGAAATAAACTGCTGTTCAATCTGCGAACTAAAGACCGGGTGGTACTTAACGCTTATCTCAACGATGCCTTCCTGACGCGCTTTTTTCAGTAGTCGCCCCACTTTGATGCGCGAGATCCCGAAACGTTTGGCTATCTCTTCCTGCGTCTGTTCCCGATCGTAATAGGCGACTGCGATTTCAGTGAGCAGCGCGTAATCTGAGTCTTGTTCATTCATAGCGTGGAATTTCCATCTCTGGTGTCCCCTTAATACTACTGCGCCTGAAGAATAAATTCCTGTGTAACGCGTTGAACAATTTCACAATAGCCGTTGGCGTCCCATGCCGCGCGGCCGATAAACAGGCCGTCGATATCCGGCTGGCGCAGTAGTTCTACCGCATTTTGCAGATTGACGCTGCCGCCGTAGAGCAGGGGAATACGTTGCCCGGTCTCATCGCCGAAAGTCGCGCATAGCGCCTGACGCAACGCCTGATGCACCGCCGCGGCCTGTTCCGGCGTCGCCGGCGTACCCTGTTCGCCGATAGCCCAGATGGGTTCATAGGCCACCAGCGTTTGCAACACCTGACTATCGCTCAGGCCATAGAGGGCGATTTTCATCTGCCGCACTACGCTTTCTTGAGACACCTGCCAGCGCTTTTCATCAGCGCTATCGCCGATGCAGATCAGTGGGCGTAATCCATGGCGCAGGGCGCTATGCACCTTTTGGTTAATGGCCGCGTCGCACTCATTGAACGCGCCGCGTCGTTCTGAGTGGCCAAGTTCGACCAGTGTCGCCCCGGTTTCCTGCAACATGGCGGCGGAAATCTCGCCTGTCCACGCGCCGTTCTCCGCTTCATGCATATTTTGTGCGCCGGTCAGACACGGCAGATGGTGCTGCTGGATAAAGCGGCTGACGGGATGAATGGCGGTAAAGGGGGGAATAACAAAGGATTGAATATCAGGATGCGTCACCTGCGGTAAACGTTGCGCCAGGGTTTCGCACCAGGCTAGCGCCTGCGATAGCGGTTTGTTCATCTTCCAGCTGGTTCCTAACCATATCGGTTTCATCTTCACTTCTCCTGATTAATAAAATCAATAGCTTGTCACATCGATTTGTGCTGATAGCACTGAGATTGAACTTTTTATCATTGTGTGAACACATGTTAGATCACGTTTTTTGATGAAATAAATTCTCAGATTATTTTATGTGATCGGCATCACTAATGGTTACGCGATCATCAGGTAATGTTTTGAACATCTGATTTGATAGTGAACATATGAACAACTAACTTCTACCACGAGAGGCTCACGATGTCACAAGAGAAAAAACCCGTTGTTGCAATCACCATCGGCGATCCGGCAGGGATCGGCCCGGAGATCACCGTTGCCACCATGATGGACAAAGGCGTCTATGACGAGTGCAACCCTTTTCTGATAGGCTCGGTTGCTATCGTCGAGCGGGCGATGAAGATCATGGGCTGCGATTTTGCCATCAACCGCATTACGCATCCGGAACAGGCCCGTTTCCGTTGGGGCACGCTGGATATCATGGAGACTGGCGAATACGACTGCGACAGCATCGAATGGGGTAAAGTGCAAAAACTGGCGGGCGAGATGTCGCTGGATTATGTGATGAAATCTATCGAGCTGGGGATGGCAGGGCTTATCGATGTGGTATCTACCGCGCCTATCCATAAAGAGGCGATCAAGCTGGCGGGCTGTAAATTGCCGGGCCATACCGAAATCTATCAGGTTGAGACCAAATCCGACTACGGGCTGACTATGTTCCATGTGCATAATCTGCGCGTGTTCTTCGTCAGCCGTCATATGGCGCTGAAAGCCGCCTGTGATTACGCCAACAAAGAGCGTGTGCTGGCCTGTGTGCAACAAATCCACCATGAATTTAGCGAACTGAATATTCGCAACCCGCGCATTGCCGTTGCCGCGCTGAACCCGCATGGCTCTGATAACGGTCTGTTTGGTCATGAAGAGGCCGATAACCTGATTCCGGCGGTGAAAGCGGCGCAAGAGCTAGGTATCAATGCCATTGGCCCGGTACCGGCGGATTCGGTGTTCCATCTTGGTAAACAGGGCCGCTACGACGCCATTCTCTCCCTGTATCACGATCAGGGGCATATCGCCTGTAAGACGCTCGATTTTGAACGTTCGATCACCATTACCTTCGGTCTGCCGTTTATGCGCAGCTCCGTGGATCACGGTACGGCCTTCGATATCGCCGGTACCGGCAAGGCGGGCACCGTCAGTATGCTGGAGTCGACGCTGGTGGCCGCGCGTTACTGGAAAATGAAGCATCAATAATCGCTGACGTTAATGCAAATCAAAAGGACAGAGAGATGGAAAAGCATCTGTTGATTAGCAAAGGCAGTAAAGGCTGGGGCGGGCCGCTGACGGTAAATATCGGTCAGGCGAAAAAGATTGCGTATATCACCGGTGGGATGTGTCCCCCGGTAGTTGAGCGCCTGTGTGAGCTGACCGGCTGGCCAGCCGTTGATGTATTTAAAAATGGCGAGCCGCCGGAAGCGGAAATTGGCCTGATGGTGATTGACTGCGGCGGCACCCTGCGCTGCGGCCTGTATCCGAAACGCGGGATCCCGACCATCAATTTACACCCCACCGGAAAGAGCGGACCGCTGGCGGAATATATCCACGAGGAAATATATGTCTCCGGGGTCACGCCTGCCGGTATTGAGGTGGTGTGGCCGCAGGGAGAAGGCGGCACGCTGGGTATCGTCGCAGACGATCTCACCGGCGCGACGACCCTTGGCGTCCTGCTGGCGCGTAGCGGCCTGAAGACGGCGGCTTTCTTTGATACGGAGTCCTTCTCGCGCAATGAGGTGGAATATCCGGCCATGGTTGTTAGTAGCGACAGTCGGCCGCTGCCGAAAGCCGAAGCCCAACACCAGGTGAGCGCGGCGGTACAGCAGTTACAGGCGCGCGGCGCGCACTATTTTACCAAGCGCATCGATACCACCTTGCGCGGCGGCATCGGTTTTGAAATTGACGCTATGCTCGAACAACTGCCGCTGGAAACGGTGGCGGTCGTGGTGCCGGCGATGCCGCAGTCGCGGCGGATCCTCGTGGGCGGCTATTCGGTTATTGATTCAGTCGCGCTCTCGCGTACCGACGTTGCCCGCGATGTCCGCACGCCAGTAACGGAATCCTGGGTGCCGGGGCTGTTGGCGGCGCAAACGCATCATCAGGTTGGCCATATTTCTCTCTCTTCGGTAATGAAGGGCGAGTCGCAGATTGAAATTGATCTGCAGGAGCAACAGCAACGCGGAGTACGAGTTATCGTTGTTGACGCGATCACCGTCGAGGATGTTGATGCGATTGCCGGGGCGGTGGTTGCGTTGAACTGGAATGTACTGGCCGTCGACCCGGGCCCCTTTACCGAACGGCTGGCGGTGCGCCGTGGCCTGATGCGTGAAGCTCGCGTCGCAGCGCTGGCTCCGCAGACCGCAGAGCAGCAGCGTGGTTCGATTCTGGTGGTGGCGGGCAGCGCCACGCCGGTGACCAAAAAACAATTACAGTATTTGATCGCCAACGATCCGCGGGTATGCCACATCCCGGTGGATGCGGAACTGCTGGTGGATAAAAAGAATGCCGCGGAAATTGAAGTACAGCGGGTGGTACAGCATGCCCGTCATTGCATTCCGCAGCAGCAAAACGCCTTATTCGTCTTTGAGTCGGCGTTGACCGGGCGGCTTCTGGATCTCCAGGAGGAGGAGCGGCGTTTCGGGCTCTCTCACGGCCAGGCGGCGGAGAATATCAACCAGGGACTGGGCAGCATCGTGCGTGAGGTGTTGAACTGCGCCGGTGGGGAAATAAAAGGGCTTTATATGACCGGAGGCGACACAATGGTCAACGTCCTGAAAGAGCTTGGCGCAACCGGTATTGAAATGATTGACTACGTGATCCCGCAAACTGATATGGTGCGAATTATCGGCGGTGATTATGCTGGGTTAATTTGCGTCGGCAAGGGCGGATTAACCGGCCCGGAAGATATTATTAGCACCATTGTCGAACGGATTTATAAAGAAGCACAAAATTAATAATCCAAGGCGACGTAATTGTAGTCCGGGTGGTATTGCGTCGTTTTCTCTCTGTGCCCTAAATACTTTAAGTTATCAGCCGTAATTGCATTATTCGTCGATACAACTTGAAGAGGGCTGGATATATATAACTAAGATGAGCTACCCTATGAATATAAATATCCTGGATAAAATGAATAAGGTACCCGGTGGATTAATTATTATCCCACTGCTTGCCGCCATTCTTATTAATACTTTTGTGCCGCAGGTATTGGCGATTGGCGGCCCGACAACGGCACTGTTTAAAGTTGGCTCCAGCGCCATGATGGGGATTTTCCTGCTAATTTGCGGAACCTCGATTAATATTCGCCAGGCCGGTTTGCCGTTGTATAAAGGCGCGGTGCTGCTGTTCCTTAAATGTCTTGCTGGGGCGCTGGCGGTATGGGCGGCAGGGGCGATGTTTGGTCCGGCTGGTTTCCTTGGTATTTCGACCCTGGCGCTGATTGCCTGTTTAACCAGCTCTAACAGTTCACTGTATATCGCGCTGTGTAGCAACTATGGCGATGCCAGCGACGCCGGAGCGATATCGGTGTTTTGCATTAAAGACGGTCCCTTCGTCACCATGGTGGTGTTGGGTGTCAGCGGTCTGGCTAATATCCCCTTTGCCGCGCTGCTGTCGATGCTGATCCCGCTGCTGATCGGCATGCTATGGGGGAATCTCGATGAGCGCTTCAAACAGCTTTGCGCCGCGGCGCAGCCGCTGATTATCATCATTATGTCGTTTGCCATTGGCGCTAACTCAAGCATTGATACCGTGTTTACCGCCGGGCTGTCAGGCATTCTGTTGGGCGTTATCTCGGCCATCACCGGCATTATTTTCTCTTTCCTGTATAACCTGTTTCTTAAGAGGAAGACCGCATTGGGCGCAGCGCTCGGCACCACGGCCGCCAGTTCCGCACTGACGCCAGCTCTGGTGGCGCAGGCGGATCCGTCGCTGACGATGTACGTTGATGCCGCCACCGCGCAGCTGGCTACCGCCAGTATTATTACCATGCTCACCGCGCCGGTTCTGGTGGCCTGGTTTGACAAACGTCTGAAAAAGCGCGCCCCGCAGGTAGAGGATACGCCAGTAAAAGAAGATGACAAACCGGTGTCGCTACCATCGCATGCGCCGCGGGGGAATAAATAATATGCCATCACCGTTGTATTCGTTGTCAATTACCGCCGTGGGAGAATACGTCACAAATTATCTCGCGGAAAATAAATTAATTCTCTTTGCTGAACCGGCACCTGCGGATATTGCCATGTATTGTGCGCTGCACCGCGCCAGTGATTTATCGGCGGAATTAGCTCCCGGACAGATACTATCGCTAAATAATACTCAGTATCGCATCACCGCGGTGGGCAGCGTGGCAACGGCGAATTTAAAACGGCTTGGCCATATTACCTTGAGTTTTGATAACGCCGCGCAGGCTGAATTACCTGGGATGGTTCACCTGGCAGGCAGTTCACCCAAAATAATAAGTGAGGGTGACCAAATTTCAATTTATACACTTTAAATTAAATCTGTTATTAATCTAAGGAATTAACTATGAAAACGATCGCTATTGGTGCGGATGATGCCGCCTATGCATTTCGCGATGTCATCGTCGCTTATTTGCAGGAGTCAGGAATAAACGTTGCGGATTACAGCAGCGATAAACGCCAGGGTAGCACGGTATATCCGGATGTCGCTCACGCGGTGGCGATGTCGATTAAGCAGGGTGAACACGATCGCGGGATCTTAATTTGCGGTACCGGCATTGGCATGAGCATTGTGGCGAATAAAGTTCCGGGTATTCGCGCCGCGCAGTGTCACGATACTTTCTCCGCCGAGCGGGCGCGCAAAAGCAATAATGCGCAGATTATCACCCTTGGCGCGCGGGTTATCGGCACGGAATTAGGCAAAAAAATCCTCCAGGCGTGGCTGGCGGCAGAATACGAGGGCGGCGGTTCAGCGCCGAAAGTTGAACGAATCGATTATTACGAACACCAGCATGCCAGAGATTAATTCCCGGTTTTTTTGAAAGGAACAGACTATGAACCAGCTTGATACCCTGAAATCCTATACCGTGGTCGTTGCCGATACCGGCGATATTGAATCGATTAAAAAATTTTCGCCGCAGGATGCTACGACCAATCCGTCATTGGTGCTGAAGGCTGCCCAACTTCCGCAGTACCAGGCGCTGATCGCCGACGCCATCGGTAAAGCGCGCCGTCAGGGCGGCAGCGAACAAACCCAACTGATTAATGCTTGCGATCAGGTGGCGGTGGATATCGGCAGCGAAGTACTGCGCCATGTACCCGGGCGTATCTCCACCGAAGTCGACGCGCGTTACGCCTGGGATCGTGGCATGTGCGTCGCGCAGGCGCGCAAGCTAATCCAGATGTATGAAAAAAACTGTATCGGCGCCGAACGGATCCTGATTAAGCTGGCGGCGACCTGGGAAGGGATCCGCGCGGCGGAGGAACTGGAGAAAAGCGGCATTAACTGTAACCTGACGCTGCTCTTTTCCTTTGCCCAGGCACGCGCCTGCGCCGAAGCGGGGGTCTATCTGATTTCGCCGTTCGTCGGGCGGATCTACGACTGGTATCAAAAGCATCAACCCCAGACGGAATATCAGGCCGACCTCGATCCGGGCGTCGTTTCCGTACGCCAGATTTATCAGTACTACAAATCCCACGGCTACGACACCGTAGTGATGGGCGCCAGCTTTCGCCGTATTGAGCAAATTCAGGCGCTGGCGGGCTGCGACCGGTTGACGATTTCCCCGGCGCTGCTCGATGAGCTGGCGGCTAACGACGCACCGCTCAGTCGTCAGCTCCAGCCCGGTTACGTCAGCGAAACTCGACCGTCGCCGATGAGCCAGGCTGAGTTTCTCTGGCAGCATCATCAGGATCCGATGGCGGTGGAGAAACTGTCGGAAGGCATTCGGCTGTTTGCCGCCGATCAACTGAAACTTGAAAACCAAATTCGCCAGATGCTGTAAGCAGCAGGGAAGACCGCTATGAATAACACTCTTGTCGTTCGCCGCCGCTGCGCCAACGCGCTGCGCGCACTCTCGATGGACGCTGTACAGAAAGCCAAATCCGGCCACCCTGGCGCCCCGATGGGCATGGCTGACATTGCCGAAGTCCTGTGGCGTGATTTCCTGAACCATAACCCGCAGAACCCGTCCTGGGCCGATCGCGACCGCTTCGTGCTGTCCAACGGTCACGGCTCCATGCTGATTTACAGCCTGCTGCACCTCACCGGTTATGATCTGCCGATTGAAGAACTGAAAAACTTCCGTCAGCTGCACTCCAAGACTCCGGGCCACCCGGAAGTCGGCTACACCGCAGGCGTGGAAACCACCACCGGCCCGCTGGGCCAGGGGATCGCTAACGCAGTCGGTATGGCTATCGCGGAAAAAACGCTGGCGGCGCAGTTTAACCGTCCAGGACACGACATCGTTGATCACTTCACCTACGCCTTCATGGGCGACGGCTGCATGATGGAAGGCATTTCTCACGAAGTGTGCTCCCTGGCCGGTACCCTGAAACTGGGTAAACTGGTGGCGTTCTATGATGACAACGGCATCTCCATCGATGGCCACGTTGAAGGCTGGTTCACCGACGATACCGCGAAACGCTTTGAAGCCTACGGCTGGCACGTGGTGCGCGGCGTTGACGGTCACGACGCTGACGCCATCAAACGCGCGGTAGAAGAAGCGCGCGCGATCACCGACAAACCGTCCCTGCTGATGTGCAAAACCATCATCGGCTTCGGTTCGCCGAACAAAGCAGGCACCCATGATTCCCACGGCGCGCCGCTGGGCGACGCGGAAATCGCGCTGACCCGCGAAGCGCTGGGCTGGAAATACGCTCCGTTTGAAATCCCGTCTGACATCTATGCGCAGTGGGATGCGAAAGAAGCCGGCCAGGCGAAAGAAGCCGCGTGGAACGACAAGTTTGCCGCCTACGCCAAAGCTTTCCCGCAGGAAGCGGCTGAATTCACCCGCCGTATGAAAGGCGAAATGCCGTCTGACTTCGACGCGAAAGCTAACGAGTTCATCGCTAAGCTGCAGGCGAATCCGGCGAAGATCGCCAGCCGTAAAGCATCGCAGAACGCCATCGAAGCGTTTGGCCCGCTGCTGCCGGAATTCCTCGGCGGTTCTGCCGACCTGGCGCCGTCCAACCTGACCCTGTGGTCCGGCTCTAAGCCGATCAACGAAGACACCGCCGGTAACTACATCCATTACGGCGTACGTGAATTCGGTATGACCGCGATTGCCAACGGTATCTCGCTGCACGGCGGTTTCCTGCCGTACACCTCTACCTTCCTGATGTTCGTGGAATATGCGCGTAACGCGGTACGCATGGCGGCGCTGATGAAACAGCGTCAGGTGATGGTCTACACCCACGACTCCATCGGTCTGGGCGAAGATGGCCCGACTCACCAGCCGGTAGAGCAGGTGGCTTCCCTGCGCGTCACGCCGAACATGTCCACCTGGCGTCCGTGTGACCAGGTTGAATCCGCGATTGCGTGGAAATATGGCGTAGAGCGTCAGGACGGCCCGACCGCGCTGATCCTCTCCCGTCAGAACCTGGCGCAGCAGGAGCGTACCGCAGAGCAGCTGGCAAACGTGGCCCGCGGCGGTTATGTGCTGAAAGATTGCGCCGGCCAGCCGGAACTGATCTTCATCGCTACCGGTTCAGAAGTGGAACTGGCGGTTGCCGCGTGGGACAAACTGACCGCTGAAGGCGTGAAGGCGCGCGTGGTCTCCATGCCGTCCACCGACGCGTTCGACAAGCAGGATGCGGCCTATCGTGAATCCGTACTGCCGAAAGCCGTTTCTGCCCGCGTAGCGGTAGAAGCCGGTATCGCGGACTACTGGTTCAAATACGTTGGCCTGAACGGCGCCATCGTTGGCATGACCACCTTCGGTGAGTCTGCGCCGGCAGAGCCGCTGTTCGAAGAGTTCGGCTTCACCGTTGACAACGTTGTCGCCAAAGCGAAAGCACTGCTGTAATCGCCTCACCGCTATCGCCCGGAACGTTGCCGGGCGATACTCATAATGTGTTATTTTTTAGTTGCAATATTGTGACTACCGAAGCGATATGCTGCCGTCGTTTATGGCATATTCTTACTCTCTGGCGACCAAGAAGGAGCGTGAGATGCCACCTGAGTACGTTGATTACCTGATCCTCGGCGACGAGCACCATGGCGAAACTTACAGCGATATTAAATCTACCCGCCTGGCCGTACGTTCAAAGTATGCCTCAGATGCTAAACGCACCGTTGATGATGAGCCGATGGTTGCGCCGAAAATGGTGAACTATCATGTTCACGAATATCCAGCGCAGGATGGCCGTTTCTACCTGGTGGCCAGCAACTATCCTTTAAGCCATTTCGATGTTGAGGACGCGTTGATCAAATCCCGCGTCCATCCGCTGCGCGCGTAGCACCTGGCGTTTATCGGCGGGCAGCTTCCGGCTGCCTCGTCATCAATCCCATCTTTATCCTGTCTCTGCCGCGGTGTTGATCGTTATCGTGGAAGACCCTGCGGCGATTCCATCCGCCATGCCCATCAGCCTGCATAAGGAGAGCCTGTGATGCCTTCGCCGATGATTTATCAGCACTTAACGACCTCAGCGCTACTCGAACACGCGGCGCAGTATCATCGCGAGACGGAAATCGTCTCGGTGAGTACTGCCGGAGAAATAGAACGTAGCAGTTGGGGAGAAGTGGCCCGCAACGCCCGACGACTGGCCTCGGCGCTGGCGACGTTAGGCCTGCCCGCTGGGGCCCGCTGCGGTACGTTAGCGTGGAATAACCGCCGTCATCTCGAAATCTATTTTGCCGTCGCGTCCGGCGGTTGGGTGACGCACACGATCAATCCGCGGCTGTCGGTCGAACATCTGTTGTATATCATCAATGATGCCGCCGATGAGGTGCTGTTTATTGACCAGACTTTCCTGCCATTAATACGGCAACTGCAGCCACAACTACCGACGGTTAAACATATCGTATTGATGGAGCCGCATAGTGAAGACGCGCAGGATTTGCTGCCGTCATTACGCTTTTTTGACCAGCTGTTACAGCAGGGGGATGCCGACTATTGCTGGCCTGGGTTGAATGAGCTGACGCCTGCTTCGCTTTGTTATACCTCAGGGACCACCGGCAGGCCGAAAGGCGTACTGAATACCCATCGCTCGCTGGTGCTGCATGCGCTAAGCGGCAACCAGCCGGACGGTGCAGGCATTTCAGCGCAAGATTCGCTGTTGCCGGTAGTGCCGATGTTCCACGTCAACGCCTGGGGAACGCCGTTTATTGCCGCGATGGTCGGCGCGCGGCTGGTGTTGCCGGGGCCGCACCTGGATGGCGATAGCCTGTTGCGTCTGCTGAGCGCCGAGAAGGTCAGCGTGGCTTTTGGCGTGCCGGTGATTTGGGCCGGACTGCTGGCGGCGCTGCGTAAATCGGATCTTCGCCTGCCTTATTTCAAGCGCTCCTTCGTCGGTGGCTCGGCGTTACCGCCATCGATGAGAGAAGCGTTTAAGCGCGATTATGATATTGAGCTGATCCATGCCTGGGGGATGACGGAAACGTCGCCCATCGGCACGATCAATACGCTGCTCAGTAAGCACGCCGCACTCCCGGCGGAGCAGCAGCGTCAGCAGAGTGATGGGCAGGGACGGCCGATTTTCGGCATCGATCTACGGGTGGTGGATATCGACGGGAAACCGCTACCCTGTGATGGCAAAAGTCAGGGATATTTGCAGGTTCGCGGCCACTGGGTGGTCGATCACTATTTTGGTCGCGATGAGAGTGCGCTGACCGCTGATGGCTGGTTTGATACCGGCGATATCGGCACCCTCGACGTTAACGGCTATCTGGTTATCCACGATCGGGCGAAAGATATTATTAAATCTGGTGGGGAGTGGATCTCGACCGTCGAGCTGGAGAATATCGCCATCGCCCATCCAGCGGTGCGCAGCGCCGCAGCGATTGCCGCACGTCATCCGCGTTGGGATGAACGCCCGGTGCTGCTATGCGTCCGCGCTGAAGGGGGCGAAGTCGAAGAGGCCGATCTGCTGGCCTGGTATCAGGAGCGGGTGCCGAAATGGCAGATCCCCGACCGCATAATTTTTATCGATGCGTTGCCGGTTAGCGCCACCGGTAAGGTGCTGAAGAATCGCCTTCGTGACGAGTACGGCCAGATTTTAATGCGCGAGGAAAGATGACCACCGCTGAGTCTGTGCATTGTCTACAGCATCAGGCGGGTAGGGGGAAAAAGGCGGAACCAGGGTTCCGCCTTACGGGGTTAGCGCCCGGCTTTCAGTTTCTGGTAATACTCTTCATAAATGGCGCTGGCGCTGCCGACGTCATTTTGCCATTCGCCTTTTTCGATAGTGGCGGCATCCGGATACAGCGATTTATCGTTGGCGACTTCCGGGCTGAGCATTTTGCGCGCTGCCAGGTTTGGCGTCGGATAGCCGATAGTTTCGGCTACCTGTTTCGCGACATCAGGGCGCAGCAGGAAGTTAATCAACTTCAGCGCGCCGTCAACGTTTTTGGCATTCGCCGGAATCGACAGGCTATCCATCCAGAAAATGCCGCCTTCTTTTGGCCAAATCACTTCCAGCGGGGTACCTGCCTGACGCGCGACATAAGCGGAACCGTTCCAGACCATGCCAAGGTTCACTTCGCCTTCCATATACGGGTTTGCCGGGTTATCGGAGTTGAACGCCGCGACGTTTGGCATCAGCTTTCTCAGTTCGTTATAAGCCGCTTCAATCTCTTTTGGATCGGTGGTGTTGCCGGAATAGCCCAGTTTGCGCAGCGCCATCTGGAACACCTCGCGGGCGTCATCGGTCAGCAGCAGGCTGCTTTTATATTCCGGTTTCCACAGGTCGGCCCAACTGGTTACGGTTTTCGGGTCGATAGCATCGCTATTGACGCCGATTGCCGTCGCGCCCCAGATGTAGGGAATCGAGTAGTCGTTATTTGGGTCGAAAGGTTTGTTCAGCATCTGCGGATCGAGGTTGCTGAAGTTACTCAGCTTGCTCTTATCAATCTTTTGCAGCATGCCTTCTTTGCGCATTTTGTCGACGAAATAGGTTGATGGCACCACCAGATCGTAAGCGCCGTCTTTATAGGTTTTGAGCTTGGCGTACATGGTTTCATTCGACTCGTAGGTCGAATAGATCACCTTGATGCCGGTCTCTTTGGTGAACTGTTCCAGCAGGCCTGGCGGCACGTATTCGGTCCAGTTATAGAAGTAGAGCGTTTTGCTATCGTCCGCCTGCGCGGCGCCCATGCCCAAAGCCAGAGCGCCCGCAGCGAGCAGGTGGCGTGACCATTTTTTCATTTTAACGTCCCCTGAGTTTTATCACGTGCAATTAACTGACTGGCGATAACCATCACCAGCGAAAGAACCAACAGAATCGTCGCCAGCGCGTTCACTTCTGGCGAAACGCCGACCTTCACCATGGAGTAGATCTTCAGCGGCAGGATTTCATAACCCGGACCGGTGACAAACGAAGAGACCACCACGTCATCCATCGACAGGGTAAAGCTCAACAGCCACCCGGCCGCTACCGCCGGCAGCGCCAGCGGCAGGATGATTTTGCGCAGAATGGTCATCTCGCTGGCGCCGAGATCTTTCGCCGCTTCCAGCATGCGCACATCAAAGCCTTTCAGGCGAGAGAACACGGTCACCACCACGAATGGCAGGCAGAAGGTGATATGCGAAAACAGCAGCGACCAGAAACCCAATTGAATACCGATCAGCATAAACAGCACCAGCAGGGAGATAGCCATCACGATATCCGGGGACATCATCACGACGAATAGCATTCCGCTGACGAACGGCTTACCGCGAAAACGGTAGCGATACAGCGCCACGGCGGTGAGCGAGCCGATAAGCGTGGCGAAGGTTGCCGACAGCACCGCCATGGTCAGCGAGTGCTGGGCGGCCTGCAGCAGGCTATCGTTATTCATCAGCAGGCTATACCAGTCGGTGGTGAAGCCTTGCCAGTTAATACCAAAGCGTGAACGGTTAAACGAGTTAACGATCAGAATAATAATAGGGATGTAGAGATACGCGTAAATGGCGGTCATAAAGCCGCCGCGCAGCAGTCGACCGATCATTCCAGCTCCACCTTTTTATTCAGCAGACGCGCCGCGCGCCAGTAAATCAACAACATCAGCCCCATCACCAGCGTTAAGGTAATACTGGTCGCCGCGCCGAACGGCCAGTCGCGGATATTAAGGAACTGACTCTTGATAACGTTGCCGATCAGCAGGTTTTTGGCGCCGCCCATCAGGTCTGAGACGTAAAAGAGCCCCATTGCCGGCAGCATCACCAGCAGACAGCCGGCGATAATTCCCGGCATGGTCAGTGGAATAATGATGCGGATAAAAGTCTGCAGCTTGCTGGCGCCGAGATCTTTTGCCGCCTCCAGCAGCGGGCGATCCAGTTTCTCAATGCTGGAGTAGAGCGGCATCACCATAAACGGCAGCAAAATATAGACCAGGCCGATGATCACCGCTGACGGCGTGTACATAATGCGTACCGGCGTATCGATAACCCCCAACCACAGCAGGAACTCGTTCAGATAGCCTTTGGTACTGAGGAAAATCTTCAGCCCATAGATACGGATTAGCGAGTTCGTCCAGAACGGGACGATCAGCAGGAACAGCAGCAGCGGGCGTATCTTTTGCGGCAAGCGCGCCAGGAACCACGCGAACGGATAGCCCAACGCCAGGCAGGCGAGGGTCGCCATCAGCGCCATATTCAACGAATGCAGCAGCACATCGTAATAGAGCGGATCCAGCAGCCGCGAGTAGTTATCCAGCGTGAAGACCATTTTGACGAAGTTCGCATCGTCGCGGGTCAGGAAGCTGGTGGCGATGATCATCAGGTTGGGCAAAAAAACGAACAGCACAAGCCAACCCACGATAGTGGCGATCACCACATTCTGGAATTTACTGGTGTTCTTCATCGGCCAGCACAACCTCCCAGCTTTCTACCCAGTTAATCGCCATTTTCTGGTCGAGCGAGTGGTCAAAGTCCGGATCGTCTTCATTGAAGAATTCGCTGACCATGACCATCTTGCCGTTTTCCAGCTCAACAACCGACTCAAGGGTCATCCCCTTGTAGTTGCGCTCGCGCACGTAGCCGATAAGGCCGTCAGCTTCGCTGCCGTGATGAATTTCATCCACGCGGAGATCTTCCGGACGGAGCAGTACGTTCAGCTGTTGCCCTTTTTCAACGGCGAAGTTGACGTAGATATTGCACTCGCGGCCTTCGACGCAGGCGCGTACGCGCTGTTCATCCAGACGTTCAATGACGGTCGCGTTGAAAATGTTGATTTCACCTATAAAACTGGCGACGAACAGATTCTTCGGCTCTTCGTAGATTTCACGCGGAGTGCCGTCCTGCTCGATTTTGCCATCGCGCATCACCACAATGCGGTCGGACATCGTCAGGGCTTCTTCCTGGTCATGGGTGACGAAAACAAAAGTGATGCCGAGCTTGCGCTGTAGCGCTTTGAGTTCGTTCTGCATCTGCTTACGCAGCTTGTAGTCGAGCGCCGAGAGGGATTCATCAAGCAGCAGCAGACGCGGTTTGTTGACCACCGCCCGGGCGATGGCGACACGCTGCTGCTGGCCGCCGGAGAGTTGGTGGGGCTTACGCTGGGCAAACGCCTCCAGCTGTACCATTTTCAAAGCGTCCATCACCCGCGGGGTGATTTCTGCCGCCGGGGTTTTCTGCATCCGCAGGCCGAAGGCGACGTTTTCAAACACGGTCATGTGCGGGAAAAGCGCATAGCTTTGGAATACGGTATTGACGTGGCGGTTTTCCGCCGGAACATGGGTGATATCCTGGTCTTCAAGGTGGATACGTCCGACATCGACGCTTTCCAGACCAGCGATTAGACGAAGAACGGTTGTTTTACCGCAGCCAGAGGGGCCAAGCAGGGTGAGAAATTCACCATTATTGATGGTTAAGTTGAGATCGGAGATAACGGTCTTACCATCAAAGCTTTTGCGAATTCCCGCCAGTTGTACCAGCGGAGAAAGCGAACGCGGTTGTATATTCAATTTTTGACTCTGTCCCATGTAGACGCAACGGAAAAGGGATCGCTGCGGGGTTTGTGATTAACCACCTTTGGGGTTGCACATAATTAATAAGGGCCAGCATTTTACGGCAAACGATTGTAATCGCCAATCATTGTTGTACCGCGGTGTACCACCTTTACACATAATGCATGTGAATGTATTAAATTTTGGTTTACGGGCTAAAAATGACCTGACGCAATATTTGTCTTTTCGCCCTTATTGATAATGTTGTCACAAAAAAAGAGGGTGGCCACATGGATAAATTGCTTGAGCGTTTTCTGCAGTATGTTTCTTTAGATACGCAATCGAAGCCTGGCGTGCGTCAGGTTCCCAGTACCGAAGGGCAGTGGAAGCTGCTGCGTTTGCTGCAGAGCCAGTTGGAAGAGATGGGGCTGGTCAACGTGACGCTAAGTGAAAAGGGCACGGTGATGGGGACGCTGCCGGCCAACGTCGCAGGCGAAATCCCGGCCATCGGTTTTATTTCCCACGTTGATACCTCGCCGGATTTCAGCGGCAAGAACGTGAATCCGCAAATTGTCGAAAACTACCGCGGCGGCGATATCGCCCTCGGCATCGGCGATGAAGTGTTGTCGCCGGTGATGTTCCCGGTCCTGCATCAGCTGTTAGGCCAGACCCTGATTACCACCGATGGTAAAACGCTGCTCGGCGCCGACGATAAAGCGGGCATCGCAGAGATCATGACGGCGCTGGCGACGCTGCAGGCGAAAAAGATCCCTCACGGCGATATTCGCGTTGCCTTTACGCCGGATGAAGAAGTCGGCAAAGGCGCGAAGCACTTTGACGTCGCCGCGTTTGATGCCCGCTGGGCGTACACCGTGGATGGCGGCGGGGTCGGCGAACTGGAGTTTGAAAATTTCAATGCCGCCTCGGTGACCATCAAAATTGTTGGCAATAATGTGCATCCCGGCACGGCTAAAGGGGTGATGGTTAACGCTTTATCGCTGGCGGCGCGTATTCACGCCGAAGTGCCGGCCAGTGAGGCCCCGGAAACCACCGACGGTTATGAGGGTTTTTATCACCTGACCAGCATCAAGGGCAGCGTCGACCGGGCGGAGATGCACTACATTTTGCGCGATTTCGATCGCAAGCAGTTTGAAGCGCGCAAACGCAAAATGATGGAGATCGCCAAAAAGGTCGGTAAAGGGCTACATCCGGATTGCTACATCGAACTGGTGATCGAAGATAGTTATTACAACATGCATGAGAAGGTGATTGCCCATCCGCATGTAGTGGACATCGCGCGTCAGGCGATGGTGGACTGCGATATCGAGCCGCAGATAAAGCCAATCCGTGGCGGTACGGACGGCGCCCAGCTCTCTTTCATGGGCTTACCGTGCCCGAACCTATTTACCGGCGGCTACAACTATCACGGTAAGCACGAGTTTGTCACTCTGGAGGGCATGGAGAAAGCCGTGCAGGTGATTGTGCGGATTGCGGAGCTGACGGCAAAACGTTAAAGCCAGATCCCGGTCCTGTAGGCCCGGTAAGCGCAGCGCCACCGGGCAAAAAGAGTCCATATAAACTGAAGAGGAGGGAACCTCTGATGTCAAATTATCGCCGTAGTTATATCCCCGGCGGCTGCTGGTTCTTCACCGTAAACCTGCAAAATCGCCACAGCGATCTGCTGACACGACATATTGATCATCTTCGTGCCGCGATAGCCTGTGCTAAACGTAAAAGACCTTTCCAGATTAACAGTTGGGTTGTGTTACCTGAACATATGCACTGTATCTGGACGTTGCCGGAAGGCGATTCCGATTATTCCGGTCGTTGGCGGGAGATTAAAAAGTCTTTTACGCGTGCGTTAGCGCAAAGCCAGATTTGGCAGCCGCGTTTTTGGGAACATGCCATCCGTAATGATGAAGATTATCGGCGTCATATGGATTACGTTTATATCAATCCAGTGAAACATCGGCTTGTTGGATGCGTGAGGGATTGGCCATATTCAACGTTCCACCGCGATGTGAGGAAAGGGTTATATCCTGAAGATTGGGCTGGGGATACGGTCGAAATAGATGCCGGAGAGCGGCGGTAATATGCCGGATGGCGGCTACGCCTTATCCGGCCTACGGTACCGATGCCATTTGTCGGCCCAGTAAGCGTAGCGCCACCGGGCAGGGTGTGGGTTGATGTGGTTTGTCGGCCCGGTAAGCGCAGCGCCACCGGGCAGGGTGTCGACTCAGTCCTCGAAGAACCAGTATCCGCTGTTGACCAGCGCCGCTAGCATGGCGAGGAAAGATGGGTCTTCCAGCGCATCGCCGAAATGTTCGGCGCGCAGCGACAGATGTGTTGCCAGGGCGTCTAGCGCCGGGCGGTGCGGAGAGTCGATTTTCTCGCCGTTGACGAACACTTCGCCATCGATCCGCAGCACGCGCAGGCCGCCAAGGCGGGCGAGCTTATCGCCCTGCTGCAGCGCATCGTAAATTTCATCCGGCTGGTATGGCGGCTCCGGCGGCGCTACGTCAAGCTCGTGGCGGGATTGGGTAATGAACTCGCCAAACCACTGCTTAAAGTGTTCAGGTTGGTTAATCAGCCCCAGCATCATCTCCCGCAGGCGATCCAGTTCAACCGGCAGAATATCGGCCGGATGGTCGCGGGATGGCACGTCCGGATCGGCATAGCGCTGGCTGCCCAACTCTCGTTGCAAAATATAGTCAGCAAAACCGCTGAACAGCTCGCGGGCATTCGGCGCACGATAGCCGACCGAATAGTTAAGAGAATTTTCCAGAGAATAGCCTTCATGTGGGAATCCTGGCGGAATGTAGAGAATATCGCCAGGTTCCATCTCTTCATCGATGATGGCCTCGAATGGATCAACCTGTAGCAGATCGGGATGCGGGCAGTGCTGCTTCATCGGCACCTTTTCGCCCACGCGCCAGCGTCGGCGGCCGGTGCCCTGAATAATAAACACGTCGTATTGATCAAGGTGTGGACCCACACCGCCGCCGGGAACGGAGAAAGAGATCATCAGGTCATCGATACGCCAGTCCGGCAGGGCGCGGAAGGGATGCATCAATGCCGCCGTCGGCTCGTGCCAGTTGTTCACCGCTTGCACCAGCAGCGACCAGTTGTTCTCGCTAAGATGATCGTAGCTTTCAAATGGACCATGGCTGACCTGCCATTTTCCGTCCTGATGGCTCACCAGGCGGCTGTCGACCTCGCTCTCCATGGCCAGGCCGGCCAGTTCATCCGGGCTGATTGGGTCGATGAAATTGGCGAAGCCGCGCTTTAACACTACCGGGCGTTTTTGCCAGTAGCGTTCGATGAAGTCGGGCCAGTTAAGCGTTAATTGATAGTCCATATTTATATTCCACAGCAGGTGTCTGTCTGGGATTATAACGGATGCGGCGCCGCGGCGATGCAGGCGCCGTTAAAAAACTGTTGCGTTAGCTCTCTTTATCATCAGGAAGCTGGCGGCCAAAGATAACTTCCATGCAGGCGCCGCCGAGCAGGCTGTCGCCGGTCAGGATATCGCCGTCGTACTGTTCGACGATATCGCGGGCGACAGACAGGCCTACCCCCTGACCCGGACGCAACGTATCGGCGCGCTGGCCGCGATCGAACACCGCCGTGCGTTGGTTGCGGGGGATACCGGGGCCGTCGTCCTCCACCAGAATATGCAACTGGTTGTCGTTGGTCTGGCGTACCGAGACTTCGACAAACTCCAGACAGTACTTGCAGGCGTTATCGAGAACGTTGCCCATCACTTCCATAAAGTCGTTCTGCTCGCCGACAAAGCTTATCTCCGGCGAAATATCCAGCGTGATGTTGACCCCTTTACGCTGGTAGACCTTATTTAAAGCAGAGGTCAGGCTATCCAGCAGCGGGGCGATGGGGTGCAGTTCCCGGCTGAGAAGCGCATTGCCGCTGCGCATGCTGGCGCGGTGGAGATAGTAGCCGATTTGCTGCGAGATGCGGCTAATCTGCTCCAGCATTACCGGCTCAGCTTCGCTGACGCTGATTTTCTCGCCGCGCAACGAGCGCAGGGTACTTTGCAGCACCGCCAGCGGCGTTTTCAGGCTGTGGGTTAAGTCAGTGAGGGTGGTTCGGTATTTGTCATAGCGGTCACGCTCGCTTTTCAGCAGGCGATTGAGGTTACTGACCAGGCCGGTAAGTTCACGAGTGGTGTGAGAATCGAGCCTCTCGCGATGATGTTCTTCCAGCTCGCGGACCTCTTTCGCCAGGGATTCGATAGGGCGTAAACTCCACCAGGCGGCAAGCCACAGCAGCGGAATGACCAGCAACAGGTTGGCCGCCAGCACGTAAATAAACCAGCTCCACACCATATAAGAGCGTTTTAGCTCCACCGGAATGGTGTCGACCACCACAATACTCAATTGCGGCATCGTCGCGGTGGCTGGATAGAGATTAATCGCCACCGAGTGCGTCATCTCCGAGGAGTCGTCTTCCTCGCGGATGGCGTCAAGCTGTTCGCGCATTTCATCATTATTGCGCAGCAGCAGACTACTGCTGCCAACATCGGCTTCTATTTCATGAAAGCCGTTGCTTTTCAGCCATTCAGGTTGGATCCGCTTCACCAGCCACGGGACGTCATGCTGCGCCCACAGCAGTTTACCTTTGGCGTCGTAAATCAGCGTCACCGTCGGGCTCTGCATGTTCAGGTGTTCGGGGATATCGACATCGATGTGGTTATTTTCCCACTTCGCCAGCATGTAGAACAGGTTGCTCTCGCCGCGCAGCAGGCGGAAGGTGGTTTTATCAAAGCTCACGCTGTAGCCTACCAGCGCAACCATGCCGTACGCCAACGACAGGATCAGTACCACGGCGGCGGTCGCCAGCAGAAAGCGGACGCGCAGAGAGAGCGGAAGAATATGTCGTAACACGCTTTTCATCCGCGCAGTTCGAATAAGTAGCCCTGGCCGCGCACGGTGGTGATCACGTCCTGCGGATATTGCGCCTGGATTTTCTTACGCAGCCGCCCCATCAGCACATCGATGGTGTGGCTTTCGCGGAGTTCGGCATCCGGGTAGAGCTGCAGCATTAGCGAATCTTTGCTCACCACTTTGCCGCGGTTACGGATCAGCGTTTCCATGATGGTGTACTCAAAGGCGGTGAGCTTGATCGGCTGTTCATTGACCGATAACTCGCGGCGCGATAAATCCACCTGGAACGGCGGGATCGAGATAACCTGCGAGGCCAGACCACTATTGCGACGCAGCAACGCCTGCATGCGGGCGGCGACCTCTTCGATATGGAAGGGTTTGGTGACGTAATCATCGGCGCCAGCGCTCAGCACCTCAACTTTATCCTGCCAGCCTTCACGGGCGGTCAGCACCAGTACCGGTACCGATACGTCGTGACTGCGCCAGCGGCGGATTAGCGACAGACCGTCTTCATCCGGTAGGCCGAGGTCAACGATGGCGACATCCGGGATGTGCTCGCCCAGGTAGTAGTCTGCTTCCTTTGCATCTTCCGCAGCATCCACCTGATGCCCCAATTCCTGTAGCTGGACCTTGAGGTGATGGCGCAGCAGAGCATTATCCTCAACGACGAGTACGCGCATGCCCATTCTCCATTTCATTTTCGATTTTAATAGTTTAACGCCATTATGTGGGGCTGGGGGTAAACATTATTTAAACCAGGCGGGAGAGCGCGTTTTTCTGCGTGGAAAGTGGGGGATTGCCAGGTAGCATGCGCGAAGAGATTGCCCATGCTACCTGAGTCAGGCCGGTTACTTCAGCTCGTCGACCATGGTGGTCGCGCGGCCGATGTAGTTAGCCGGGGTCATCGCCTTCAGGCGGATTTTTTCTGCTTCCGGCAGCGGCAGGCCGTCGATGAACTGCTGCATGCCTTCGGCATCAACGCGCTTACCGCGGGTCAGTTCTTTCAGCTTCTCGTACGGTTTTTCGATACCGTAGCGGCGCATGACGGTCTGGATCGGCTCAGCCAGCACTTCCCAGTTGTGGTCCAGTTCGTCCAGCAGACGATCCTGGTTCAGCTCCAGTTTGCTCACGCCTTTCAGCGTGGATTGGTACGCGATCAGCGCATAACCGATACCTACGCCGAGGTTACGCAGCACGGTGGAGTCAGTCAGGTCGCGCTGCCAGCGGGAAACCGGCAGTTTGCTGGCCAGATGCTGCATCACGGCGTTCGCCAGGCCGAGGTTGCCTTCGGAGTTTTCGAAGTCAATCGGGTTCACTTTATGCGGCATGGTCGAAGAGCCGATTTCGCCGGCGATGGTTTTCTGTTTGAAGTGGTTGAGCGCAATGTAGCCCCACACATCGCGATCGAAATCGATCAGGATGGTGTTGAAGCGCGCCATGCAATCGAACAGTTCGGCAATGTAGTCGTGCGGCTCGATCTGGGTGGTGTACGGGTTCCATTGAATGCCAAGCGAAGTAACGAACTCTTCACTGAACTGATGCCAGTCAACTTCCGGATAGGCAGCGATGTGGGCGTTGTAGTTACCGACCGCGCCGTTGATTTTACCGAGGATTTCCACCTGATTCAGCTGACGGTACTGGCGCTCCATACGGTAGGCGACGTTGGCCATCTCTTTGCCCATGGTGGACGGGGTAGCCGGTTGACCGTGGGTACGAGAAAGCAGCGGCACGTCACGGTATTGGGTCGCCAGATCTTTAATCGCGTCAATCAGCTTGCGCCAGTACGGCAGCACCACTTCGTCACGTGCGGTTTTCAGCATCAGCGCGTGCGACAGGTTGTTGATGTCTTCAGAAGTACAGGCGAAGTGAATGAATTCTGACACCGCGTGCAGCTCGGCGATATCGGCGACTTTTTCCTTGAGGAAATATTCTACCGCTTTCACGTCGTGGTTGGTGGTGCGTTCGATGGTTTTGATACGCTCCGCGTCCTCTACGCTGAAGTCGGCAACGATTTTATCAAGGAAACCGTTTGCGTCGGCAGCAAAAGCAGGAACTTCCTTGATCGCTGCGTGCGCGGCCAGTTTTTGCAGCCAGCGGACTTCTACCTGTACACGGAATTTCAGCAAACCGAATTCGCTGAAGATACCGCGCAGCGCGCTGACTTTATCGCCGTAGCGGCCGTCTACGGGGGAAACGGCGGTCAGTGAGGATAATTCCATAAATCATAACTCCGGGGTTAAATGAGCAAGAATTTGTTTTGCCTGGTTAACCAGACGATTGCGAGAAAACATGAGCTGCAGACGTCCGCCGCCAACCTGATGCCAGAGCACGGCGGAACGAATGCCGGCGAGCAGGGTAGAGCGTACCTTCGCCTGAACCTGCGGGCTTTGCAGCACGGCAGGGGAACCTGTGACCTGAATGCGCGGCCCCAGCGGACTGATGACGTCAACGTAAATGCCGGCCATCGCGCTGAGCAGCGTTTCAGATTGTAGATCAAAATGTTCTAACTGACGGCGCAGGCCGCCGATGCGGTTGCCGAGGGTATCCATCGCCCCTTTGCTGGCGGCGAGTTTACGTTCCAGCACCATCAGGCTTAATGTGTAGCGGGTGAGCTCCGCGTTGAGGCCCTGACGGCTGCTGGTATTCAGCACGCCGAGCAGAGTCTCAAGCCCGAGACGAAGATTGGCTTCACTCCCACCGAATACCGCCAGCGTTGAATCCGGGTCGAGATCGATGATGCTGTTCAGCGAAACGTGCAGGGCGTCGCTGTCGCAATGCCCCTGATGCGCCAGTTGCTGAACCAGCCGCGCCGCCTGGCATACGCCCGCCAACGCCAGAGTGATGTCATAATAATTCTTCGCCACGCTTACTCCTTGTAACCCGCCGGGCGTTAATCAGGCATCCGGCGGAAAATGGTCGATCAAGACGCCAGCGGCAGACGCTGTTCGATAATTCCGCCGCCGAGACACACTTCGCCGCTATAGAAAACAGCCGACTGTCCCGGCGTCACGGCGGCGACGGGTTCATCAAAGATAACCTCGATGCGGTCGTCATCCAGCGCCTTCACGGTGCAGGGGATGTCGGTCTGGCGGTAGCGGGTTTTCACCGTGCAGCGAAGGGTGCCCTGCAGCGGCTGACGATCGACCCAGTGTAACTGCTGGGCAATCAGGCCGACGGACATCAGACGCGGGTGATCGTGACCCTGGGCGACGATCAGCACGTTGTTTTCCACGTCTTTATCGACCACATACCACGGATCTTCGCTACCTTCTTTGGTGCCGCCGATGCCGAGCCCTTTACGCTGGCCGAGGGTGTGATACATCAGCCCCTGGTGTTCGCCGATCTCATCGCCATCGACGGTGATGATTTTGCCCGGCTGCGCAGGCAGATAGCGGCCCAGAAAGTCGCGGAATTTACGCTCGCCGATAAAGCAGATGCCGGTAGAGTCTTTTTTCTTCGCGGTGATAAGATCCAGCTCTTCGGCGATTTTACGCACCTGCGGTTTTTCCAGCTCACCGACCGGGAACAGACTTTGCGCGATTTGTTCGTGGCTGAGGGTGTAGAGGAAATAGCTCTGGTCTTTGTTACCGTCGAGCCCGCGCAACAGTTGGCTTTTGCCGTTGACATCGGCGCGGCGCACGTAGTGACCGGTGGCGATGTAGTCAGCGCCGAGGTCTTCTGCGGCGAACTCAAGGAAGGCTTTGAATTTGATCTCTTTGTTGCACAAGATATCCGGGTTCGGCGTACGGCCTGCTTTATACTCTTCGAGGAACAGCTCGAAGACGTTATCCCAGTATTCTGCGGCAAAGTTGACGGTATGCAGTTCAATACCGAGCTTATCGCAGACGGCTTGCGCGTCGGCGAGGTCGGCAGCGGCGGTGCAGTATTCCTCACCGTCGTCTTCCTCCCAGTTCTTCATGAACAGGCCTTCCACCTTATACCCTTGCTGTTGCAGAAGGTAGGCGGAAACAGAGGAATCGACGCCGCCGGACATGCCGACGATCACTTTTTTTGGACTTTCTGACATTGGAATACTCACCACATTGAACTTCAAGGCGGCGTATTCTAGCACGCGTCAACCGTTCAGGCACCCCCTGTGAACGGCCAGTTAAATTCCGCAATCAGCGACAGCGGATGCCGCGGATCCTGCTGATAGCTGCGAATGCTTTCCGCCACCAGCGGCGAGCGCAGGTTTTTAGCGTTAAGAATTTCCTCAGCGCTGAGCCACAGACAGCGATCGATGTCGCTGTCGTGCGGTTCAGTAGCGCACGTATCGTTAAGCTCAATGGCAAACAGGAAGCGCAGGAATGGCGTATTATCCGGGGCCTGCCACTGGTGCATGCGGATGAAGTGCTGCGGCGCGGCGCGAATACCGGTCTCTTCCCACAGTTCGCGCTCGGCGGCCTGCGCCAGGGTCTCATTGGCCTCAAGATGACCGGCTGGCTGGTTCCATAGCGCTTTGCCGTTAATCGTCTCTTCAACAATCAGGAATTTGCCTTTGGCGTGTACCACGCAGGCGACGGTGACGTGCGGTTTAAACATCGAGCTTCCTTATGAATGCGGTTATTCGGTTTGACGCCACTCGCCGTTGGCTAAACCATCAAGCGTATAGCCGCCCATGGCGTAGCGAATTAGCCTTAGCGTCGGAAAACCGACGTGGGCGGTCATCCGGCGAACCTGACGGTTGCGTCCCTCATAGAGGGTGATTTTTAGCCAGCGAGTGGGAATCGATTTACGCTCGCGAATCGGCGGATTGCGCGGCCAAAGCCAGGCGGGTTCATCCACCAGCTCCACGCCGGCGGGTAGGGTGGGTCCATCGTTTAGCGTCACTCCGTCGCGCAGCGCGCGGATCGCTTCTTCTGTAGGTTCGCCTTCCACCTGAACGAAATAAATCTTGCCGGTGCGCTTGCCGGGCTGGGTCAGTTTTGCCTGTAGCGCGCCGTCGTTGGTCAGCACCAGCAGACCTTCGCTGTCGCGGTCAAGGCGACCGGCAGCGTAAACGCCGGCGACAGGGATAAAATCCTTCAGCGTGCGACGCCCGGACTCGTCGGTAAACTGCGGCAACACATCGTAGGGTTTATTGAACAAGATCACAGTTTTAAGCTGGCGTTCTTTACGTTGTCTGGTCACTTGTTGTGTGCTGAATCGCTCAACGCGATGTTTTCTAAATGAAGTTTTCTGCATGGTATTTTCAGGCTCTCTCAATTGCCGCATTATAGCCTAATTACGAATGCCTTTCATGGACGCAAACATTCAGGTAGTATTGACATGCTCATTACAAATTATTAACAAAAAATTGCTCAAACCGATTCGCAATACAGGCAGGAAGGCAACACGGACGCGAATCTCCGGTTAGCGGGGCAACCCGGTACTCAGGAGTAGGCCGACTAAGCCAACACCAGGCTCGCGTGAAGAGGGAAGAGCAGAACCAGAAGCGCTCGAAGGAGAGGTTAATGGAAAGCAAAGTAGTAGTTCCGGCGGAAGGTCAGAAAATCACCCTGCAAAACGGCAAACTGAACGTCCCTCATAACCCGATTATCCCGTTCATTGAAGGCGACGGTATCGGTGTTGACGTTACCCCAGCGATGCTGAAAGTGGTTGATGCCGCCGTTGAGAAAGCCTATAAAGGCGAGCGTAAAATTTCCTGGATGGAAGTTTACACCGGTGAAAAATCTACCCACGTTTACGGCCAGGATGTCTGGCTGCCTGCTGAAACCCTCGATCTGATTCGTGATTACCGTGTTGCTATTAAAGGTCCTCTGACGACGCCAGTTGGCGGCGGCATCCGTTCTCTGAACGTGGCGCTGCGTCAGGAGCTGGATCTCTACGTTTGCCTGCGTCCGGTACGTTACTATCAGGGCACCCCGAGCCCGGTTAAACACCCGGAGCTGACCGATATGGTTATCTTCCGTGAAAACTCCGAAGATATTTATGCGGGTATCGAGTGGAAAGCAGACTCTGCCGAAGCTGACAAAGTTATCAAATTCCTGCGCGATGAGATGGGTGTGAAGAAAATTCGCTTCCCGGAACATTGCGGTATCGGCATCAAGCCGTGCTCTGAAGAAGGGACCAAACGCCTGGTACGCGCCGCTATCGAATATGCGATCACTAACGATCGTGATTCCGTGACCCTGGTGCACAAAGGCAACATCATGAAGTTCACCGAAGGCGCGTTCAAAGACTGGGGTTACCAGCTGGCTCGCGAAGAGTTCGGCGGTGAGCTGATCGACGGCGGCCCGTGGGTGAAAATCAAGAACCCGAACACCGGCAAAGAGATCGTGGTTAAAGACGTGATCGCCGATGCGTTCCTGCAGCAAATCCTGCTGCGTCCGGCTGAATACGATGTTATCGCCTGTATGAACCTGAACGGCGACTATATCTCTGACGCCCTGGCGGCGCAGGTTGGCGGTATCGGTATCGCGCCGGGCGCCAACATTGGCGACGAGTGCGCGCTGTTCGAAGCCACCCACGGTACCGCGCCGAAGTATGCCGGCCAGGATAAAGTGAACCCAGGTTCCATCATCCTGTCTGCAGAAATGATGCTGCGCCACATGCAGTGGTTTGAAGCCGCAGACCTGATCGTTAAAGGCATGGAAGGCGCCATCGCCGCCAAGACTGTGACCTATGACTTCGAACGTCTGATGGAAGGCGCTAAACTGCTGAAATGCTCTGAGTTCGGCGACGCGATCATCAAAAACATGTAATCCATTTTTCTGGATTAATGCGAAACGGGAGCCTAAGGGTTCCCGTTTTTATTTGTTGTGTACCGGGTTATCCATAATTAAATAACAGTGAGCTATTCATGCCCGCTGCCGCTTGCTACGGTAAATCATCCATTGGCTGTATTTATTGCCATATTTTTCCTGGTTTTTTCAGGTTATTATTATTAGAGGTGATATTATGAAAAAGATTATTCTGACCCTGGTATTAGCATCAGCAAGTATTTCTGCCTTCGCGGGTTACCATCCGGTCGCAAGGACCGCAGCTGTAGCCTCAGCCGATCATCCGGTGGCGGTCGCGGCGGCAACCAGTGATAATGGCAACCATCCGGTGGCGCGCACCGCGGCTGTCGCCACAGCGGACCATCCGGTGGCGGTGGCGGCGGCAACCAGCGATAACGGTCGCCATCCTGTGGCGCGTACCACGGTTGTCGCTTCAGCGGATCATCCGGTCGCGGCGGCGGCAGTGACCAGCCATTAATAATCATCTTCCCGGCGCCACGCCGGGATTTTGCCCCCGCCCACCTCAGCGCATCGATTTCCTTTCCTGCTCCGTTTTACGCTATATTGGCGCTATTATCGTAAATTATCTATTTATCACAGGTAACATCTGCCATGGCTTTGATCCCCAAAAACTACGCCCGCCTGGAAAGTGGCTATCGCGAGAAGGCGCTTAAAATTTATCCATGGGTATGCGGACGCTGCTCGCGCGAATTTGTCTACTCCAACCTGCGTGAACTGACGGTACATCACATCGATCACGATCATACCAATAACCCGGAAGATGGCAGCAACTGGGAGCTATTGTGCCTCTATTGCCACGATCATGAGCACTCCAAGTACACTGAGGCCGACCAGTACGGTACCAGAGTGGTGGCCGGTGAAGATGCGCAAAAGGATGTCGGTGAAGCCACCTACAATCCTTTTGCCGATTTAAAAGCCATGATGAACAAGAAGAAGTAGTCACGCTTCGTCGTAATTGCACACCGCCTGGCGGTTAATTAACACCCAGGCGCAGGGCTAAAGCCTGCGGGTAGGGATCAAAATAGTTTTGCGTCTGCAGATAGCGATCAGGATACTCGGCCAGGTAATGCTTAAGCAGCGTAAGGGGCGCCAGGATTGGGAGCAGCCCCGCGCGATAATGCAGTATCACGTCACGCAGCTCGCCGCGCTGGCGGCTATTCAACCGTTCGCGGAAATAGCCCTGAATATGCATCAGCACATTGGTGTGGTTTTTCCTGGAGGCGGTGTTTTTCAGGATCGCCATCAGCTTATCGCGGTAGGCGACGAAAAAGGCATCCAGGTCTTGCCATTGATGCATCGACGCGACGAAAGGGCCAATTTCTCGATAGCCGGCATGATGATGCGCCAGTAGCTGCAGTTTATAGCGGCTATGAAAATCCATTAACGCCCGACGGGTCAGGCCATTGCCCCGCAGCGTATTCAGTTCATGCAGGGCGAAAAGACGCTCGACAAAATTCTCTCTTAACTGCGGGTCGTGCAGTCGTCCATCCTCTTCTACCGGCAACCACGGATAGGCTTCCATCAACGCGTGGGTAAACAGGCCGGTTCCTTCTTTGCGCCCGCGGTTGCCTTTTTCATCATACAGGCGCACGCGTTCCATGCCGCAGCTCGGTGATTTGGCGCAGACGATAAAACCTGCTAATTCGCCAAGCCCAGGCAGGTAACCGGCGGTAAAGTCCGCCATTTTGCCCGTGACATCGTCATGCGGCTCGCTGCTAAAACGCATCTGAATCTCACCTTCGTCGGTCCGCACCAGGCGCAGAGCCGGACGAGGAGAGCTGAGACCGATGGCCATTTCCGGACAAATGGGTTTGAAGGTTACCCACGGCGCCAGTTCATCCATCGCAAATGGCAATCGTTTATGTCCGCCATCAAAGCGCACGGACGAGCCGGTTAAACAGCCGCTGATGCCAATGACAGGTTGCTTATTCATGGCGTACTCCTCGCTTTGTTCTCACTGGATGGGCCATCGCGCAAAAACGTTTAGCCCGATACATTAAACTTACACAATCACGTATTTTTGTCCAAGTTTTTGGCGTGCTTTTTTAGCGGAGAACATGGCGTAGGGGAGCAAAGCTTTTTTACAAGAAGATAACGTCCAGAGAAATAACCAATTGACGCCAGAGATCTATCTGTCTCTGGCGTGCGGCGGTGAGCTGGCCCGTGGTCACCAGCAACCAGTGGCGTTGAGGAAATATTTCCGGGGCCAGCGCGGTGGACGGCATCGGTAGCACATCGATGCGATGACCTTGTCCGGTACGCATGAGCGCTTCCAGCCAGATTTCACATGGGTCGCTCAGGTGCCAGCCGGTAATCAGAGAGTTATCGCCCGGCGCGCGTTTATCGCCTTCAAGACAAAAAGAGGTGTAGGAGATAATGATGCCGTCGAGGATCTCACGTAGGGTCTGCATCGCCGGCACATTAGCCGATACTTTACTGCGTAACGGGCGCAATACGTTGGAAACCAGCTCAGGGCGGGGATTTTCCCGACCGGCATCGTAGATCAGCTGGCGCAGGGATTCGATTTTTCCCTCTTTCAGCCGCTGCAGCATATTGTCCTGCAGGACAAGCCAGTTATCACCAGGGCCGGCGTCAGGACGGGTCAACAGCGGTTTAACCTGGCTTACAGGCACGCCTTTTTTTACCCAGTCGAGAATTTTTAGCGCCAGTTGGACATCATCATCGTTATAGAGGCGGTGGCCTCCATCGGTACGTTCGGGTTTTAGCAGGCCGTACCGGCGTTGCCAGGCCCGCAGCGTGGTCGCATTGATGCCGCAAAGACGGGAAAATTCGCCGATGGAGTAGGACATTCCGTATACCTGATAACAGAGATTGTTTTTAATATACTACGAATTACGGTCGGTTGAATGCCATGCTGCTGGTAATAAAGCGCTAGTCTTATGCTTTAAAATCAATACTGGTATTTTTAAACGTCTGATAAGCGTCATCATCCGGCGCGGCGGGAATGTCTGCTTGCATAAATGCGGCTACAACAGTGTTGCATAGTTCTTCATCACCCTTTTCCACGGTAGCGGAATTTACGGTGCCATCACGCTGCAGCGACAAACGAATCCGACAGGTTTGCCCGGGATACTCCACGGAATCAGGCATTTTTGCCCTGATGGCGGTCATTATCTGTCGGGCGTAGGTAGCCCGACTTGATGGTTTCGACGAAGGGAGGCTGGCGAACAGATCGTCTACTTCAGTGGCGCTCGCCGCCGCGCGCGGCGTGGGCTGATGATGGTGACAACCTGCCAGCAGTAAAGGGAACAATAACAACACCAACGGCGATTTGTTCAGCATGGTAACGCGTCCTTGTTTGTTTGGTATGGGCCAATCATAACGGTAGGCGCTACGCCCTGATAGCTGCTAAACATAGGTGCTTCTACTGTTCGCTCGCCGATTCCCTGAGGACGATTATCACGACGGTTATTACGACTGTTAGCGTAAATGCTGTGTTTCTGCGCCGCAGATACTGCGTCGCCAGGCGCCGGGCGCCTGACCATACTGGCGCTTGAAGCTGCGGTTAAAGGATTGCTGGGAGTCGAAACCCAGTGCGATCGCCACGTTTAAAATAGGCTCGTCGCTGTTGGCTAAGCGTTCGACCGATCTTTGTAGCTTATGCATGCGAATATATTCAGCGAGAGGGTAACCGGTGTGCTCCTTGAAGATCCGCTGCAGGTGCCATTTCGAATAGCCCGCACGCCTGGCAACGGTCTCAATATCCAGACGGCTCTCGAGATTGTTGTCGATCCAATCGAGTAGATCGTGAATAACCGCAGCAGTGTTCATCTTGTTGCTCCACGCAGATAATAAAAGCATCTTTAATTGTTGCATTTAAGGTGGCCCGTTTTAGCATTAATTGCAAGTTTTATTGTTGCAATTAATCCCCTGCCTGAAATGGGCTTTTTTCGATCCAGAAGAATAGCACATAAAGTGCAACAATTATTCTTGCACTTAGTTTAGCGCCTTCCTACAATCGCCGCGATAGTGTATTCGCAACTGTTACAGTTTTGTGGCGATGAACGACACAAATGGCCTCAAGCCTGCCCGGACAAAGGAAGTGGCGCAGCGTCTCCCGCAGCGTCTTGCCCGGCGGCGACAATTACCGGAATAAAAATAATGAGCCTGCAAAAAACCTGGGGAAAACGTCATCTGACTGCAGTAGGTATGGTGCTACTCTCGGCGCTGCTCACCGGCTGCGATGAAGGCGTCGCGCAAAACGCCGCGCCGCAAGCGCCTGCCGTCAGCGCCGCTGAGGTGGTGGTGAAATCCATTAGCCAGTGGGATAGCTTTAATGGCCGGATTGAGGCGGTGGAAAGCGTGCAGCTACGTCCCCGCGTTTCTGGTTATATTGATAAAGTGAATTACACCGACGGTCAGGAGGTGAAGAAGGGGGAGGTGTTATTCACCATTGACGATCGAACCTATCGCGCGGCGCTGGAACAGGCGCAGGCAACCCTGGCGAGAGCGAAAACGCAAGCCAGCCTGGCGCGAAGTGAAGCAAACCGTACCGATAAATTAATCAATACCAATCTGGTTTCCCGTGAAGAGTGGGAGCAGCGCCGCTCCGCTGCGGTCCAGGCGCAAGCGGATATTCGCGCCGCCCAGGCGGCGGTTGATGCCGCGCAGCTTAATCTGGATTTCACCAAAGTGACCGCGCCCATCGACGGCCGCGCCAGCCGCGCGTTGATCACCAGCGGTAATCTGGTCACCGCTGGCGATACCGCCAGCGTGCTCACCACGCTGGTGTCGCAAAAAACGGTTTATGTCTACTTTGACGTGGATGAGTCGACCTATCTTCACTACCAAAATCTTGCCCGTAGCGGGCAAGGGGCCTCCAGCAGTCACCAGGCATTACCGGTTGAGATCGGCCTTGTGGGCGAAGAGGGCTACCCTCATCAGGGTAAAGTGGATTTTCTGGATAATCAGTTAACGCCGAGCACTGGTACGATCCGCATGCGCGCGCTGCTGGACAATTCGCAGCGTCTGTTCACGCCAGGGCTCTTTGCCCGTGTCCGCTTGCCGGGCAGCGCTGAATTCAAAGCCACGCTTATCGACGACAAAGCGGTACTGACCGATCAGGACCGTAAATATGTCTATATCGTTGATAAAGAGGGTAAAGCCCAGCGTCGCGATATTGCGCCGGGGCGGTTGGCTGCCGGTTTACGTATCGTCAAGCAGGGGCTGAACCCTGGGGATAAAGTCATCGTCGATGGTTTGCAAAAAGTGTTTATGCCGGGAATGCCGGTTAACGCGAAGACCGTTGCCATGACCACCAGCGCCGCCCTCAACTGATCCCTTATCTGAGAATCCGCCATATGGACTTTTCCCGCTTTTTTATCGACAGGCCGATTTTTGCCGCCGTGCTGTCGATTCTGATTTTTATCACCGGCTTGATCGCCATTCCGCTGTTGCCGGTCAGCGAATATCCTGATGTCGTACCGCCTAGCGTGCAGGTGCGGGCGGAATATCCCGGCGCCAACCCGAAAGTGATCGCCGAAACCGTGGCGACGCCATTGGAAGAAGCCATCAACGGCGTCGAAAATATGATGTACATGAAGTCCGTCGCAGGCTCTGACGGCGTATTGGTCACTACCGTCACTTTCCGTCCGGGAACCGACCCCGATCAGGCGCAGGTTCAGGTGCAAAACCGGGTCTCGCAGGCCGAGGCGCGTCTCCCGGAAGATGTGCGCCGTTTAGGCATCACCACCCAGAAGCAATCGCCAACGCTGACGCTGGTGGTGCATCTGTTTTCACCCGGCGGTAAGTACGATTCACTGTATATGCGTAACTACGCCACGTTGAAAGTAAAAGATGAACTCGCGCGTTTGCCCGGCGTCGGGCAGATCCAGATTTTTGGCTCGGGTGAATATGCGATGCGCATCTGGCTGGATCCCAATAAGGTTGCGGCGCGCGGGTTAACCGCATCGGATGTGGTGACGGCGATGCAGGAGCAAAACGTTCAGGTTTCCGCCGGACAGCTGGGCGCCGAGCCGCTGCCGAAAGAGAGCGATTTTTTGATCTCTATTAACGCCCAGGGGCGTCTGCATACGGAAGAAGAGTTTGGCAATATTATTCTGAAAACGGCGCAAGACGGTTCGCTGGTGCGCCTGCGCGACGTGGCGCGTATCGAAATGGGCTCGGGTAGCTATGCGCTACGTTCCCAGCTTAACAATAAAGACGCGGTCGGGATTGGTATTTTCCAGTCGCCGGGGGCGAATGCTATCGATTTGTCTAACGCCGTACGCGCGAAAATGAACGAACTCTCCACCCGTTTCCCGGAAGATATGAAATGGGCGGCGCCGTACGATCCGACCGTGTTTGTGCGCGATTCGATTCGCGCGGTGGTGCAAACGCTGCTGGAAGCGGTAGTGTTGGTGGTGCTGGTGGTGATTTTGTTCCTGCAGACGTGGCGTGCGTCGATTATTCCGCTTATCGCGGTGCCGGTATCGGTGGTGGGCACCTTCAGCATTCTTTATCTGCTGGGCTTTTCGCTGAATACCCTGAGTCTGTTCGGGTTGGTACTGGCGATCGGTATCGTCGTGGATGATGCCATCGTGGTGGTGGAAAACGTCGAACGAAACATCGAAGAGGGGCTGGAGCCACTAGCGGCGGCGCATCAGGCGATGCGCGAAGTCTCCGGGCCGATTATCGCTATCGCGCTGGTGTTGTGCGCGGTGTTTGTGCCGATGGCGTTCCTCTCCGGGGTAACGGGGCAGTTTTATAAGCAGTTTGCGGTGACGATTGCGATATCGACGGTGATCTCCGCCATCAACTCCCTGACGCTCTCGCCAGCGCTGGCTGCGCTGCTGTTAAAACCGCACGGCGCGGCGAAAGACTTCCCGACCCGGCTTATCGATCGCTTGTTCGGCTGGATTTTCCGTCCGTTTAACCGTTTTTTCCATCGTAGCTCAAACGGCTATCAGGGGCTGGTAGGCAAAACGCTCGGGCGACGCGGCGCGGTGTTTGTGGTCTACGTCCTGCTGCTCTGCGCCGCTGGCGTGATGTTTAAAGTCGTACCCGGCGGGTTTATTCCGACGCAGGATAAACTGTATTTAATTGGCGGCGTGAAAATGCCCGAAGGCTCTTCACTGGCGCGCACCGACGCCGTGATCCGCAAAATGAGCGAAATCGGTATGAATACCGAAGGCGTGGATTATGCGGTGGCTTTTCCGGGGCTTAATGCACTGCAGTTCACCAATACGCCGAATACCGGGACGGTCTTTTTTGGTCTGAAACCGTTCGATCAGCGAAAACACACCGCAGCGGAAATTAATGCCGAGATTAATGCCAAAATCGCGCAAATTCAGCAGGGCTTTGGTTTCTCGATTCTGCCGCCGCCGATTTTAGGGCTGGGTCAGGGTTCCGGCTATTCACTGTATATTCAGGATCGCGCCGGTCTGGGTTATGGCGCGTTGCAAAACGCAGTGAATGCGATGTCGGGTTCGATTATGCAGACGCCGGGGATGCATTTCCCGATCTCGACCTATCAGGCGAACGTGCCGCAGCTGGATGTGCAGGTCGATCGAGATAAAGCGAAAGCGCAGGGCGTGTCGTTGACCGACCTTTTCGGGACGCTGCAAACTTATCTGGGGTCATCGTATGTGAATGACTTTAACCAGTTTGGGCGTACCTGGCGCGTAATGGCTCAGGCTGACGGGCCGTTCCGCGACAGCGTGGAAGATATTGCTAATTTACGCACCCGCAATAATCAGGGCGAAATGGTGCCGATTGGCAGTATGGTGAATATTAATACCACCTACGGACCGGATCCGGTGATTCGCTACAATGGTTATCCGGCGGCGGATTTGATTGGCGATGCCGATCCCCGCGTGCTCTCGTCCACCCAGGCGATGACGCAGCTGGCAGGCATGTCTAAGCAGATACTACCGAATGGGATGAATATTGAGTGGACGGATCTCAGCTTCCAGCAGGCCACGCAGGGCAATACGGCGCTGATCGTCTTCCCGGTCGCGGTACTGTTGGCGTTCCTGGTGCTGGCGGCGCTATATGAAAGCTGGACGCTACCGCTGGCGGTGATCCTTATCGTCCCGATGACCATGCTCTCCGCGCTGTTTGGCGTCTGGCTGACCGGCGGCGACAATAACGTATTTGTGCAGGTGGGGCTGGTGGTGCTGATGGGGCTGGCGTGTAAAAACGCGATTCTGATTGTCGAGTTTGCCCGCGAACTGGAAATTCAGGGCAAAGGGATTATGGAAGCGGCGCTGGAAGCCTGTCGTCTGCGCTTACGCCCGATTATCATGACCTCGATTGCCTTTATTGCCGGGACGATTCCGCTGATTCTTGGCCATGGCGCGGGGGCGGAAGTGCGCGGCGTCACCGGGATCACGGTGTTCTCCGGTATGCTCGGCGTGACGCTGTTTGGGCTGTTCCTGACGCCGGTGTTTTACGTGACGCTGCGAAAACTGGTGACGCGCGGCGAACCGGTTAGGGACGTCCTGCCTGAGTAGGTCGCTGCTAATAACAAAAAACCGCCTTTTCGTTTAAGGCGGTTTTTTTTTGCAACAAGAAAAGTTAATGCGCTTCTTTATAGCGGGCAGTCAGCTCAGGCAGCGGATCGCAGCCGCTGGTATCGGCTTTTTTGACCTCTTCCAGGGCGCTTGCCACGGTATGGCGAGCTAACACCGCGAGCGACGCCTGCTCGGCTTCATCGGCTACGGACTTAAAGTACCAGCAAGCGTTGGCGCTGATCACGCAGCGAGCCGGGACATCAGGGCGGGACGCCCACAGTTTTTTATCTTCAATAACGGAAAGATAGATATCACGCAGCGTGATTTGATCGGCAGGACGGCCAAGATGAATAGAGCCGTTGCGGCCAAGCGTGGAGACGATGATGCCGTCGCGGGTGAGCGGAACCATGAGTTTACGGATAAAGCTCGGGTTGGCTTCCAGGCCGTAGGCCAGGATCGCACTCGTCGAACGTTCACCCAATTGCTCCGCCATCGCTACGCTGAGAACCATCTGCAAAGCTGTCGGGAAGCGGTAATCTAACATTTTCTTGTCCTGGGTTGCGGTGAATCTTGTTCTTTTTGGCACCGCAGAGGTAAATAATCAGTGAGTAACACTATAACAAATACGGTAATTTTTTTGAAGCAATCTTAGCCAGGCCCCTCGCTTCCAGCCGCCAGCAGCGGCACGACGACATCGCTGATGGGGGTGGCAACGCCCAGCGTTCGGCCATAGCGCTGTACAACTCCGTTGCGAATGTCCCATTCCAGCGGACGATTGGCCTGACGGTCGGCAAGTATTGAGGTGCTTAAATCCGCCGGCGCCTGATGAAACCCATCAACAATTTCCTGCGGCACGCTATCGGCGAGTACCGCCCCTGCTGCGCGGGCCACCGCCAGACACTCGTGTAGATAGGCCAGCGCCAGCCCGGTGATGTCCTGGCGCGAAAACATCCCGGCGCGGCGATTCGCCAGCACCATCAGGCCAGCGACGGCATTTTGCAGAAGTTTCCGCCAGGCGACCGATGTGAAATCTGCCGTCAACTCAACCGCGCAGCGGGTACCGTCGAGAACCTCGGCTATTTTCTGCCCTTGCGGCGTATCGGGTAGCGTCAGGCGCGGTTTGGCGCGTAACCATACCGAAGCATCCGCCTCTCGTTGTGCCGGAAACCAGACAACCGAAGGCAATACCTTTGCGCCGTTAACATAAGGGTCAAGCAGGCTTTCTTGTTCGACACCGTTCTGTAGTGCGCAGACCACCGTGTTTTCATCGCACAGCGCGTTAAGCCAGAGCGCGCAATCCGCTACCTGGGTGGTTTTCACCGCCACAAACAGCAGCTTAACCGGGCGTTCAAGCGTATGCGGATCGGTCAATACCGGCCCTGGAATGATCACTTCGCCGTCATCCCGGCGTAAAATCAACCGCTGATGCGCGGTGCGCCCGCAGAGCAGCGGTTTGCGGCCCGCTTCATGCAGTACGGCGGCAATGGTCGTGCCGATAGCGCCAGGACCTAGCAACGCAATGGAGGGTAGATTAGGCATCATGCATTCTCCTGAATGAACCGTACTCATTAATGAATCAAATTTTCGGCAAAAGCCAGGATCAATTGCCGATATCAGGCAACACTTAGAGCAAAGGCATGGTCTACGCTGACATTGTGCTTTAAACTGCGCGCTGCAAAATTGAGTAGATAAACGATTAATCAGGCGGTAATGGCGATGAACGGTACGATCACAACGTGGTTTAAAGATAAAGGTTTCGGATTTATCAAAGATGAAAATGGTGATAACCGCTATTTTCACGTGATTAAGGTCGCCAATCCGGAGCTGATTAAGAAAGATGCGGCGGTCACGTTTGAACCTACGACCAATAATAAAGGCCTATCGGCTTACGCGGTGAAGGTCATCCCGGAAAGCAAACATCTGTATATTGCCGGTGAGCGCCTGAAGCTGACATCGATTAAGTCTTACCTGGTCTACAGTGAGGAAGTGCCAGCAGATACGCATATCGACAAGGAAAATGCGGTGCTCTCCGTGGGGCTGCTGATGAACAGCATCAAGCCCAAAGCGAGCGTGAAGCCGGGTGAAATGCGTACGCTGAAAAAGCTGGCGATCACTACCTTTCAGGGCACCACGCTCATCTTCTCTGAAGATGAAATCGACATCGACGCCACGGTGAAGCTCCTGAAAGTCTGACCCTGATTTACCGTATCCAAAACATCATTCAAACGATTGTAGAAACGACGATGACAAAACTTACCTTACAAGAGCAGATGCTGAAAGCGGGTCTGGTCACCAGTAAAAAGATGGCTAAGGTCCAGAGAACGGCGAAAAAGTCACGTGTTCAGGCGCGTGAAGCCCGCGAGGCCGTTGAGGAAAACAAAAAAGCCCAGCTTGAGCGCGACAAGCAGCTCAGCGAGCAGCAAAAGCAAGCGGCTTTAGCAAAAGAGTATAAAGCGCAGGTTAAGCAGCTGATCGAAATGAACCGAATCACGATTGCGAAAGGCCATATCGCTTTTAACTTTACGGATAATAATCTCATCAAAAACATTGATGTGGATAAAACCACCCAGGCGCAACTCATTAGCGGCCGTCTGGCGATTGCCCGCCTTGCTGTTGATAATAACGGTAAATATGAATACGCGATTATTCCCGCCAGCGTGGCGGATAAAATCGCCCAGCGCGACGCCGAGAGTATTGTGTTGAACAGCGCCCTGAGCCAGGAAGCAGAGGACGAAGACGATCCGTACGCTGACTTTAAAGTACCTGATGATTTGATGTGGTAATCAGGAGCAATGCGTTGCTGCCATTCATTGTGCGCCTTTCGTCATGGGGCGGGGGCGCAATTTCAGATACCGATCACAATTTTCCCGTTTATAAATATCCTTTCTGTCACTGAATGTTATCATCCAGCCGGTAAATACCTTTCAACTCTACCGAGGCTTTGATGCTGGAGAATGTAATCATCTGATAATCAGTTTGCCGACCTTTCAGGCCGGGCTGGTTATCACTGCGCTGAAATCGAATGCGGACACCGCTGCGTGTTTGCACGTTTTGCACATGATGATTAAACAGGTTTTCCAGTATGAATTTATCCCGTCAGGAACAACGTACCTTACACGTTCTCGCGAAAGGCGGACGTATTGCGCACATTCGCGATACATCAGGCCGCGTCATCGCCGTGGAGTGCTATAGCCGCGAAGGCCTACTGCTCAGCGACTGTACGCTCGCCGTTTTCAAAAAGCTCCGCACTAAAAAACTGATTAAATCCGTTAACGGCCAACCATACCGCATCAACACCAGCGGGCTGAATAACGTTCGCGCCCAGCCGGATAACCGCTAAGGAGAGTGACATGACCACAACTATCGATATCCCACGTATCTTTACCATCAGCGAAAGTGAACATCGTATCCATAACCCCTTCACGGCGGAAAAATATGCCACGCTTGGCCGCGTACTTCGCCTGCAGGCAGGGGCGCAGATCCTCGACCTTGGCAGCGGTTCTGGTGAAATGCTCTGCACCTGGGCGCGGGACCATGCTATCGGCGGTCTGGGCATTGATATGAGCCCATTGTTTACCGCGCAGGCTAAACAACGCGCCGCAGCGCTTGGCGTTAGCGATCGCGTCACTTTTCTCCGTAGCGATGCGGCAGGTTACGTTGCCGAACGGCAATACGATGTAGCGGCCTGTATCGGCGCGACGTGGATTGCCGGCGGCGTCGCTGGAACCGTGGCGCAGTTAGCCCGCAGCCTTAAGCCTGGCGGTATGCTACTTATCGGGGAACCCTGGTGGCGTAAGGTACCCGCCACAGAAGAAGAGGCGCGCGCCTGCGGCGTTTCTGCGGTGGCCGATTTGTTGCCGCTTCCAGCGCTGGTCGCCACTTTTGGCGAACTGGGCTATGACATTGTTGAGATGGTGCTGGCTGACCGCGAAGGGTGGGACCGTTATGAAGCCGCTAAATGGCTGACGATGCGCCGTTGGCTGCAGGCGAATCCCGACGATGAATTTGCGGCTGAGGTACGTGCGGAGCTCAATGCCTCACCGCTTCGCCACGTCACTTATACCCGGGAATATTTCGGTTGGGGCGTTTTTGCGCTGATGCAGAAATAGCGATCGTTATATTTGGTCAATTTATTTGAACTATTCTGTTAAATAAACGCCATTTATACATTTTGGTTAAGGGGTAGAGTAGGGGGAACCACCAACAGACGCGGAATATTATCTCCGCGTCTGCTGAATGTTTTGCCAAATCAGGGTCTATCCTCATGAAAAAGATTGGATTTTTGTCATTTGGCCACTGGACGCCATCGCCGCAGTCGGCGACCCGTTCCGCTGCCGACACGCTTTTACAATCCATCGATCTGGCCGTTGCCGCCGAAGAGTTAGGCGCGGACGGCGCCTATTTTCGGGTGCACCATTTCGCCCGCCAGCTCAGTTCACCGTTCCCGCTGCTGGCCGCTATCGGCGCGAAAACTAAAAAGATTGAGATTGGCACCGGCGTTATCGATATGCGCTACGAAAACCCGCTATATATGGCGGAGGATGCCGGCGCTGCAGATTTGATAGCCGGTGGGCGTTTACAGCTTGGCATCAGCCGGGGCTCGCCGGAACAGGTGATTGATGGCTGGCGTCATTTCGGTTTTCAACCGCAGGATGGCGAGTCCGACGCTGACATGGCGCGGCGCCACACTGAGGTCCTGTTGGACGTGCTGCGCGGCGAAGGTTTCGCTAAACCCAACCCGCAACCGATGTTCCCCAACCCGCCGGGATTGCTGCGTCTCGAGCCGTACTCCGCCGGACTACGTGAGCGTATCTGGTGGGGCGCTGGCTCTAATGCCACGGCGATGTGGGCGGCGAAGCTCGGTATGAACCTGCAGAGCTCGACGCTGAAAGATGATGAGACGGGCGAACCATTCCATATCCAACAGGCGAAACAGATCCGCGCTTATCGTCAGGCCTGGACGGAGGCGGGGCACACGCGTACGCCGCGGGTATCGGTCAGTCGGAGTATTTTTGCCCTGATGGACGATCGCGACCGGATGTATTTTGGCTCCAGCCGGGATAACAGCGACAGTATTGGTTTTCTTGATGAGAAAACCCGCGCCATTTTCGGCCGCAGCTATGCCGCTGAACCCGATAAGCTCATCGAGCAACTGAAACAGGATGAGGCGATCGCAGAAGCGGATACTTTATTGCTGACGGTGCCGAATCAGCTGGGCGTGGATTATAACGCTCACGTGATTGAGTCTATTCTGAAGCACGTTGCACCGGCAATGGGTTGGCGTGATTAAAAGAATGCCACGCGGGGCATTAATTGATGCTCCGCGATGACATAAAAATATTAGCTTTGTTTATCTTTTGAACAAAAAGTGTGATCTTGATCAAGCCATACCCGCGCGGACTTAAAGAATATTGCAATGCTGTAACAATATTATTCATGGCGAGGGATTTATGGCAATTAAGGACTTTTTTGTACAAACTGCACCAGGTCGGCGTCGCTATGGCGTCGCATTATTAGTTGGGGTTATTGCCGGAATTATGTCGGCATTCGTTAAGTGGGGGGCGGAAGTACCTCTGCCGCCGCGAACATTTTCCGGTGGGCGTGATGAATTTAATCCTCCTTATCTCTTTTTACGCGACTATCTTGGCATTGACCCTACACATACCGTGTACACCTTCTCTGAGCATATCATCAATCCGGTAATGGTCACGCATATCATCTTTTCGCTGGTGTTCGCGATTGGCTATTGCGTGGTGGCGGAGATATTCCCAAAAGTTAAATTATGGCAGGGAGTATGGGCCGGGATTGTCGCCACCATTGCGGTACACTGGATTTCATTTCCGCTATTAGGACTTACGCCGTCGTTATTAAACATTCCGGCTGATGAATATATTTCTGAACTGCTTGGCCATATTTTTTGGTTCTGGGCAATTGAAATGATTCGTCGCGATCTGCGTAACCGAATTACCCACGAGCCTGACGCAGAAATTCCGTTAGATGCGCGATTCAGATAATTTAAAGCCTCGCGAGTTATAAAACCTGCGAGGCTTTGAAATGAAAAATCCGCGCCGGAGCGCGGATTTTATCGTCCGGGATTAGACGTTGAACAAGAAGTTCATCACGTCGCCATCTTTAACGATGTAGTCTTTCCCTTCCGCACGCATTTTACCGGCTTCTTTCGCGCCTTGTTCACCTTTATAAGCAATGAAGTCTTCATAGGCGATGGTCTGGGCGCGGATAAAGCCTTTTTCGAAGTCGGTGTGGATTTTACCGGCAGCCTGTGGCGCGGTAGCGCCAACCGGAATAGTCCATGCGCGAACTTCTTTGACGCCGGCGGTGAAGTAGGTCTGCAGGTTCAGCAGAGCGTAGCCTGCTCGGATTACACGGTTCAGGCCCGGCTCTTCAAGGCCCAACTCGGCCATGAACTCGTCACGCTCTTCGTCGTCCAGCTCGGCAATGTCGGATTCAACGGCAGCGCAAACCGGAACCACTACGGAACCTTCTTGCTCAGCGATAGCGCGAACCTGGTCGAGATACGGGTTATTTTCAAAACCGTCTTCGTTAACGTTGGCGATATACATGGTTGGCTTCAGGGTCAGGAAGCTCAGATAGCGGATGGCGTCTTTCTCTTCTTTGCTCAGATCCAGCGCGCGCAGCATGCCCGCTTTTTCCAGCTGCGGCAGGCATTTTTCCAGCGCGGCCAGCTCAATCTTAGCGTCTTTATCGCCGCCTTTGGCTTTCTTGGACACGCGGTGGATAGCGCGTTCGCAGGTATCGAGGTCAGACAGCGCCAGCTCGGTGTTAATTACGTCAATATCTTCCGCCGGATCAACTTTACCCGCGACGTGGATAATGTTGTCATTTTCAAAGCAACGCACTACGTGGCCGATGGCTTCGGTTTCACGAATATTGGTCAGGAACTGGTTACCCAGACCTTCGCCTTTGGACGCGCCTTTAACCAGACCGGCAATATCAACGAATTCCATGGTCGTCGGCAGGATACGCTGCGGCTTGACGATCTCAGCCAGTTTGTCCAGACGCGGATCGGGCATCGGTACGACACCGGTGTTCGGCTCAATGGTACAGAACGGGAAGTTGGCCGCTTCAATACCTGCTTTGGTGAGCGCATTGAACAGGGTGGATTTGCCGACGTTGGGCAAACCGACGATACCGCATTTGAATCCCATGATTTAAATCACCTTAATCTTTGGATAATCAGTCTGTTATGAATAACAGACTGTAGAAAAGTAAATAGCTTCGCCTATTATACACGGTGTGCGGCAAAAATTCCGCACGTCGGACGCTTATTGCGCTTTAAAGGCGTGTAAACGGTTGGTAGCTTTGGTTAAACCGTCTTTCAGCCACACCTCGGTACAGCGCGCCGCTTCATCAACCGCTTCGTCAATTAGCTTCTGTTCGCTGGCCGGTGGTTTACCCAGCACAAAGCCGACAACTTTATTTTTATCGCCCGGATGGCCAATTCCGACGCGTAAGCGGTGAAAGTTTGGGTTATTACCCAGCTTGCTGATAATGTCCTTCAGGCCATTATGGCCGCCGTGTCCGCCGCCAAGTTTGAATTTAGCGACGCCGGGGGGTAAATCGAGCTCGTCGTGGGCGACCAGAATTTCATCCGGATTAATACGGTAAAAGGTAGCCATCGCGGCCACGGCTTTGCCGCTGAGATTCATAAAGGTGGTCGGCACCAGCAGACGCACGTCTTCCCCCGCCAGGTTCAGGCGCGAGGTATAGCCGAAGAATTTGCTCTCTTCTCGCAGCGGCGCGCGGTGGCGCTCCGCCAGTAAATCTACGTACCAGGCGCCGGCGTTATGGCGCGTTGCCGCGTATTCCGCTCCGGGGTTAGCCAGGCCGACAATCAGTTTTATCGTCACTTTTTATTCCTGCATAGGCGTACTTTGCCGCGTAGTGTACTGCCTGCGTCGGCGCTTGACAAAATTCTGCCAGCGAAACGCTACCGTTGCTGATAATTTCCACTTTGAACCATTAGAATTTGATGTTGTTCAGTGGCTTATTTGTAAACTTTTGTTGATCAGATGTTCCCGAATGTGATCACTCACGCAATCACTCATATCCCTATTGTCTATACTTAACCTATAAATTTTGGGGATATTCCCATGTAGCCCAAGGTCCGGAGGTGACATATGAAACGCAGAAACGCTTCGTTACTCGGTAACATACTGATGGGTTTAGGGTTGGTTGTGATGGTGGTCGGCGTTGGTTACTCTATTTTAAACCAGCTTCCACAATTTAACCTGCCGCAATTCTTTGCTCATGGCGCGGTGTTGAGTATTTTCGTCGGCGCCGTTTTGTGGCTGGCGGGCGCTCGCGTTGGCGGTCATGAAAGAGTCTCCGACCGCTATTGGTGGGTACGCCACTACGATAAACGCTGCCGTCGCGACCAGCATCGTCACAGCTAACTGAATTCAGCTCGCCGGATCTCCCTTCCGGCGAGCCTCTCCTTTATTGCGTTAATTCAATGTCCGCCAGCGCCGCGGTACGGTCCGGGTAGAAGCTCAGGCGTCCCGGAATCGGCTGGACGCCTGCGCGCGCTAAAGTACGCAGCGGCTGGAACTCAAGGTTCGATACCCGCAGCTCGCAGCCTTCCGGCAGGCGCTTCACAAAGCGCAAGAAAGCGTCAAGACCGCCGGCGTCCAGCACCGGCACCGCATCCCACTTCAGCACCACCACGCGCTTGCCTGCAATCCGGCTTTCCAAATCGGTGAACAATCCTTCCGCCGCGGCGAAGAACAGCGGGCCGATCACCCGTAGCACCAGTACATCGTCCGGCACTTCAACGTTGACCGGCGCCAGTCGCGTCATGCGCGCGATGCGGCGCATAAACAGCAGCGAAGCCAGCACGATACCGACGCTAATGGCGATGACCATATCGAACAGCACGGTCAGCGACATGCACATCAGCAGCACAACGATGTCGTCTTTTGGCCCGTGGCGTAGCAGGTTAATCACCTTATGCGCCTCGCTCATGTTCCACGCTACCATCAGCAGCAGAGCAGCCATGGCCGACAGCGGCAGCCACGAGAGCAGCGGGGCGAGGATTAGCAGCGCGAGGATCACCAGCAGGGCATGGATCACCGCGGAAATCGGCGAGGTCGCGCCGGCGCGCACGTTAGCCGCGGAGCGAGCAATCGCCGCGGTGGCGGTAATGCCGCCAAAGAATGGCGCGATGATATTGCCCAGGCCCTGGCCGACCAGCTCGCTATTCGCTTTGTGTTTGGTGCCGGTCATACCATCGAGCACCACCGCGCAGAGCAGTGATTCAATGGCGCCCAGCATCGCCATAGAGAAGGCGGCAGGCATCAGCGCGCGCAGCGACGACCAGCTCAGGGTGAACTCCGAGCCCGGCATATCCCACGGCAACACCAGCTGCGGCAGCAATTGCGGGATACCGTTGCCCTGGCTGCCATCGGCGAGGATATAGTGGAACTGCGAGCCGATGGTCGCCACCTGTCCGCCGAGCAAATTAACGATGCCCATCACCGCACAGCCCGCCAGCAGCGCCGGCAGGTGCCCCGGCAGGCGGATGCCCAAACGCGGCCAGAAAATCAGAATACCCAGCGTCACGATACCGATGGCGGCATCGCCAACGTTAATTGTCGGCAGCGCCATCACCAGCGCGCCGACTTTCTGCAGATAGTGCTCTGGGACATGCGCCATCTGCAGACCAAGGAAGTCTTTAATTTGCATGGTACCGATGGTGATGCCGATACCGGAGGTAAAGCCAAGGGTGACTGAAAGCGGGATATATTCAATCAGACGGCCAAAGCGGGCGAGGCCGAAAAGGATTAAGAAGATACCCGACATTAGCGTCGCCACCAGCAAGCCGGCCAGGCCAAACTGTTGTGACACCGGATAGAGGATCACCACGAAGGCCGCGGTGGGGCCGGAAACGCTAAAGCGCGAACCGCCGGTCAGGGCGATGACAATCCCCGCCACCGCCGAGGTGTAGAGTCCATATTGAGGCGCTACGCCGCTGCCAATTGCTAACGCCATCGCCAGCGGGATAGCGATGATCCCGACGGTTATCCCGGCGATGAGATCGCGGGTAAAGCGCGATGCGGTGTACTTTTCTTTCCAGCAAGCGTCGATGAGGGCGCGGAAAGGCATCACATGTGAGGAAAATAATCTATTCACAATAATGTTTCATCCATGAGCGCATCATCTGTCAACTGAATGGCAGGTGAAGGAGGCATTAGTCATACAAATATGAACCAGAGACAAAAAAACCCGCCGCAGCGGGTTTTTCGGCTGGGCTCGATTAGTGCTCGAACATAGCGGAAATGGATTCTTCGTTGCTGATACGACGAATCGCTTCGGCCAGCATACCTGACAGGGTCAGGGTGCGGACTTTGTCCAGCGCTTTGATTTCCGGCGTCAGCGGAATGGTATCGCAGACGACGAATTCATCAATCACAGAGTTTTTAATGTTCTGGATAGCATTGCCGGAGAAGATCGGGTGAGTCGCGTAGGCGAAGACACGTTTCGCACCGCGCTCTTTCAGCGCTTCCGCGGCTTTACACAGGGTACCGCCGGTATCGATCATGTCATCAACCATCACGCAGTCACGGCCAGCGACGTCGCCGATGATATGCATCACCTGAGAAACGTTAGCGCGCGGGCGGCGTTTATCGATGATCGCCATGTCGGTATCGTTCAGCAGCTTCGCGATAGCGCGAGCGCGAACCACGCCGCCGATGTCCGGAGAAACCACGATCGGGTTGTCCAGATTCAGCTGCAGCATATCTTCGAGCAGAATTGGGCTACCGAATACGTTATCAACAGGAACATCAAAGAAGCCCTGAATCTGTTCAGCGTGCAGGTCAACGGTCAGTACGCGGTCAACGCCGACACTGGACAGGAAGTCAGCGACGACTTTAGCGGTGATTGGCACACGAGCGGAACGTACGCGACGGTCCTGGCGGGCATAGCCGAAGTAAGGGATAACAGCGGTGATACGACCTGCAGAAGCGCGACGCAGGGCATCAACCATAACAACCAATTCCATCAGGTTGTCATTGGTGGGAGCACAAGTGGACTGGATGATGAAAATATCACCACCGCGTACGTTTTCGTTGATTTGTACGCTGACTTCGCCGTCGCTAAAACGACCTACAGCGGCGTCGCCAAGAGAAGTGTACAGGCGGTTGGCAATACGTTGTGCTAGTTCCGGGGTGGCGTTACCAGCAAAAAGCTTCATATCAGGCACGAGAAGAACCTCAGGCATGCGTCCAGTGGTGGATGAAACGGGCCATTAAACTGTGCGGGCCGGCGCCATCTCATCCAGGCGGTGTATTAAAGAGCACGATGCAACGTCTGGAACAGGGTGACGTTGTCACCGATACTCTGTTTGCCCGGCAAACTTGCCGTTATTCATGCAAAAAGCAGAATTACTTCAGTAGGGCTTGCTTCAGCGGCGAGACATTTATTCCTCGCGCAACAAAGCCTTGCAGCCATTCCGGGGCTTTTTCCAGCACCTGACGAGCGGCGGATTCGGTGTCAAATTCAGCAAACACACAGGCTCCTGTGCCAGTCAGGCGCGACGGCGCGTATTCTAACAGCCAGGAAAGCGTTGCATCAACCTCACGAAAACGTTTTCTTGCGATAACCTCGCAATCGTTGCCGAATTCACAGTTTAGTAAGGTATTAATTGACCTGCTCGGGGTATTTCGTGGTAACTCCGGATCGCGAAAAATGATCGGCGTCGGGATACTCACGCCCGGGTGGGCGACCAGATACCATTTTTCCGGCGGATCGACCGGGGTGAGAATCTCGCCAACCCCTTCGGCAAACGCCGCGTGACCGCGAACGAAAACCGGGACATCGGCGCCGAGCTGTAGCCCAAGCGTCGCCAGTTGGTCTTCGCTAAGCCCGCAGCCCCACAGATGATTGAGGGCTACCAGCACCGTCGCGGCGTTAGAAGAGCCGCCGCCTAAGCCGCCGCCCATCGGCAGGCGTTTGTCGATGCTGATATCCGCGCCGCTGCCTGCGGGGAGTTGACCGTGAGACTCCGCCGCTGCTATCAGCAATCTGGCGGCGCGGATAATCAGGTTCTCTTCATCCGGCACGCCGGCGACCGGCGTTAACAACCGCAGTTTCCCGTCGCGGCGCGGTTCAATGGTCAGCGTGTCGCCATAGTCGAGAAACTGAAACAACGTCTGCAGCGTGTGATAACCATCGGCGCGTTGACCGGTGATATACAAAAACAGATTCAATTTTGCGGGGGCGGGCCAGCGACTCATCATTTCACAATCCAGTTATCCATTTTCAGCTTGATGCGCTGGCTGCCGTTGTTGAGTTCCATATTAGACGGCAGGGCGGGTTTGGTGTCGCTGGTGTAGCCGCTGTAGGTCACGTGCCAGGTTTTACCGTTCTGCGTGTAGTTGAGTTCGCGCAGGCGGTACTGGTCATCCAGCGAATAGTCGGTGGCATCGCCCGGCAGGCCGATAATCCACTGACGCAGGCTGTTAAGCGGGATCGGCATGCCGGTCAGGCGGCCAATCATCTCTTCGGCATCGGTGGCGTTGTAGGTCTGGCCTTTGTTGTCAATCAATTGGACGCCGCCCGGCTGCGCGGTTAATGACAGTTCGGTGCTGCCAAGCGGGTTGGTCAGCAGCAGGCGGTAGCGGTCCTGGCCGGTTTGTTGCCAGAAGAAACGGGCATACACTTTCTGCTCATCGGAAAGATAGGCAAACGCCCCGCGGGTCTGGAACTGGTTAAGGTTGCGGACATCCTGCTGGTGCTGGCGCCATTGCGGGGAGTCCGGGCTTTTGCCGGGCCCTTGCGGCGGAGTATTGATTGCACAGGCGGTCAGAACGAGGCTTGCCAACGGCAGCAGGCGGAACAGTCGATTCATAATGATGACAAATCCTTGATGTCTACAGTGAAATGCGGCGACTGATGGTTCGCACACCGATTTGTGTAGCGGGTTGCAATATTAACCCTTAATGCTAGCGTCGCTGGCCGATAGCGTCTACGTTCAAGTTGTCTGAAATCAAAAAATTACCGTTAGTGGCTATTAAGCCCTGACTATTACTCCAAAAGGGGAGCGTCTCTTTTATTGAGTACGCGCATCCTGTATGATGCGCTCAGACTAACCTTAGCAACGCTGGTACTATTCCCTCACCATGACCCTTTTAGCTCTTGGCATCAACCACAAAACAGCTCCGGTAGCGCTGCGAGAACGCGTAACGTTTTCGCCGGATACGCTCGACAAGGCGCTGGAGAGCTTATTGGCTCAGCCGATGGTGCAGGGCGGGGTGGTGCTATCAACCTGTAATCGCACGGAGCTGTATCTCAGCGTTGAAGAGCAGGACAACCTGCAGGAAGCGCTGATCCGCTGGCTATGTGACTTCCACGGCCTGAATGAAGAAGACCTACGTAAAAGTCTTTATTGGCATCAGGATAACGATGCCGTCAGCCATCTGATGCGTGTCGCCAGCGGCCTGGATTCACTTGTGCTTGGCGAGCCGCAAATCCTCGGGCAGGTGAAAAAAGCGTTTGCGGATTCCAGCCGCGGCCATCTGAACGTCAGCGAACTGGAGCGTATGTTCCAGAAATCGTTTTCGGTAGCTAAGCGTGTACGGACCGAAACCGATATCGGCGCCAGCGCCGTTTCTGTTGCTTTCGCCGCCTGTACGCTGGCGCGACAAATTTTTGAATCGCTCTCCAGCGTCACGGTGTTACTGGTTGGCGCGGGGGAAACTATCGAACTGGTCGCCCGCCATCTGCGCGAACATAACGTTCGCAAAATGGTGATTGCCAACCGCACCCGTGAACGCGCCCAGGCGCTGGCGGATGAAGTCGGCGCGGAAGTTATCGCCCTCAGCGATATCGACGAGCGTTTAAAAGACGCCGATATTATTATCAGTTCTACCGCCAGCCCGCTGCCGATCATCGGCAAAGGGATGGTCGAGCGCGCGCTGAAGGCGCGCCGCAATCAGCCGATGCTGCTGGTGGATATCGCGGTGCCCCGCGACGTCGAGCCGGAAGTCGGCAAGCTGGCCAACGCCTATCTGTACAGCGTTGATGACCTGCAAAATATCATTCAGCACAATCTGGCGCAGCGTAAGGCCGCGGCGGTGCAGGCGGAATCGATCGTCGAGCAGGAAACCAGCGAATTTATGGCCTGGCTGCGCGCCCAAAGCGCCAGCGAGACTATCCGCGAATATCGTTCCCAATCCGAGCAGGTTCGCGAGGAGCTGACGGCGAAAGCGCTTGCCGCGCTGGAGCAGGGCGGCGATGCGCAGGAAATTATGCAAGATCTGGCCCGTAAGCTGACCAACCGCCTGATCCACGCTCCAACCAAATCTCTTCAGCAGGCTGCCCGTGACGGGGATGATGAACGCCTGCATATTCTGCGCAACAGCCTCGGGCTGGAATAGCGCACATTTCTCTATTTAAAGACAGGGTGAATTCACGCCTATGAAGCCTTCTATTGTTGCTAAACTGGAAGCTCTGTACGAACGCCATGAAGAAGTTCAGGCGCTGCTTGGCGACGCCGCCACCATTGCCGACCAGGACCGTTTCCGCGCGCTGTCGCGCGAATATGCGCAGCTTGGCGATGTTGCCCGCTGCTATACCGACTGGCGCCAGGTGCAGGACGATATCGAAACCGCGCAGATGATGCTCGACGATCCGGAAATGCGCGAAATGGCGCAGGAAGAGCTGCGCGATGCCAAAGAAAAAAGCGAAGCGCTGGAACAACAGCTGCAGGTGTTGCTGCTGCCGAAAGATCCGGACGATGAACGTAACGCTTTTGTCGAAGTTCGCGCCGGTACCGGCGGCGATGAAGCGGCGCTGTTCGCCGGGGATCTCTTCCGCATGTACACCCGCTACGCCGAAGCCCGCCGCTGGCGGGTCGAAATCATGAGCGCCAACGAAGGCGAACATGGCGGATTTAAAGAAGTGATTGCCAAGATCAGCGGCGATGGCGTCTATGGGCGGCTGAAATTTGAATCCGGCGGCCATCGCGTCCAGCGCGTTCCGGCGACCGAATCCCAGGGGCGTATCCACACCTCAGCCTGTACCGTGGCGGTGATGCCGGAGCTGCCGGAAGCCGAAATGCCGGATATCAATCCGGCGGACCTGCGTATTGATACCTTCCGCTCCTCGGGCGCGGGCGGTCAGCACGTCAACACCACCGACTCCGCTATCCGTATTACCCACTTGCCGACCGGTATCGTCGTTGAGTGTCAGGACGAACGTTCACAGCATAAAAACAAAGCCAAGGCGCTGTCGGTGCTGGGTGCACGTATTCGCGCCGCCGAAGTCGCCAAGCGTCAGCAGGCGGAAGCGTCTACCCGCCGTAACCTGCTGGGCAGCGGCGACCGCAGCGACCGCAATCGTACCTACAACTTCCCGCAGGGGCGCGTGACTGACCATCGTATCAACCTGACTCTTTACCGTCTGGATGAAACCATGGAAGGCAAACTGGATATGCTGATCGAACCGATTGTGCAGGAATTCCAGGCTGACCAGCTGGCGGCGCTTTCCGAGCAGGAATGATGACCTTTCGACAGTGGCTTACTCAGGCAATAGCCCGGCTCGGCGCGAGCGACAGCCCGCGTCGCGACGCCGAGATCTTACTGGGGCACGTCACCGGCAAAGCGCGGACCTGGATCCTCGCTTTTGACGAAACCGTATTGACGGCGGAACAGTTGGCGGAGCTGGAAGCATTGCTGGCGCGCCGCGCCAACGGCGAGCCGGTGGCTCATCTGGTTGGTCAGCGCGAGTTCTGGTCGCTGCCGCTGTTTGTCTCGCCGGCGACGCTGATCCCGCGGCCCGACACCGAATGCCTGGTCGAGCAGGCGCTGGTACGCTTGCCGCAGACGGCCTGCCGTATCCTGGATCTTGGCACCGGCACCGGCGCTATCGCCCTGGCGCTGGCCAGCGAGCGGGCGGACTGCAAGGTCACTGCCGTTGATTTTATGCCTGACGCCGCGGCGCTCGCCGCGCGCAATGCCGCCCATCTCGCTCTCAACAACGTGACCGTGCTGCAGAGCGACTGGTTTAGCGCGCTCAAGGGGCAGAGGTTCGCGATGATTGTCAGTAATCCCCCCTATATCGATGAAACCGATCCGCATCTTGCCGAGGGCGATGTCCGCTTTGAGCCGAGAACGGCATTGGTCGCCGCCGACCAGGGGCTGGCCGATTTAGCGCATATCATCCGTGAAGGGCGTCAGTACTTGTTACCCAACGCTTATATGCTACTGGAGCATGGCTGGAAGCAGGGCGAGGCGGTACGCGCATTGTTTAATGAAGCAGGTTATCTCGATGTCGAGACCTGCCGCGATTATGGCGATAACGAACGTCTGACTCTCGGGCGTTGGCCGCACAAGGAGCAAGCCGGCGAATGAATTTATTTACTGCAGTACTCTATTTGCATATTGCCTGCGTGGTGACATCCGTCGGGCTTTTCGTGCTGCGTTACTGGTGGACCTACAGCGGCAGCGCGATGCTCAACCAGCGCTGGGTGCGTATCGCGCCGCATTGTAGCGATACGCTGCTGTTTCTCAGTGGCGCGGGATTAATGGCGATTACGCACTATCTGCCGTTTACCGACGATGGCGCATGGCTGACTGAAAAGCTGTTTGGCGTTATCATTTACATCGCATTAGGATTTATTGCGTTGGGCCGACGTCGCCCACGCCGCCAGCAGACCCGGTTCATCGCCTTTCTGCTGGCGCTGGTGGTGTTGTTCTTCATCGTTCAACTCGCCATCACAAGAATACCGTTACTGGGGTAAGGCATGAGGTCATTAGCTGATTTCGAATTTAACAAAGCGCCATTATGCGAAGGCATGGTCCTCATTTCTGAATTGATCCGCGACGACTTTCCGACGCACTTTGTGCAGGATGAGCTGCAGCGGTTGTTAACACTGGCGCAGGAAGAGATTGCCACCTCCTGGGATCAGGAGCGTCAGCTCGACCGGCTGCTGGAATTGTTCTATCACGAGTGGGGCTTCGGCGCGTCGCAGGGCATTTATCGTCTGTCCGATGCGTTATGGCTGGATAAAGTGCTGGTGAATCGCCAGGGGAGCGCCGTGTCGCTGGGGGCGATTCTGTTATGGATTGCCCAGCGTCTGGATTTACCGGTGGTACCGGTTATTTTCCCCACGCAGATGCTGCTGCGCGCCGACCCGGAAGCCAGCGAAGAGATGTGGTTGATTAACCCATTCAACGGCGAGACGCTCGATGAACACACCCTGGAAGTGTGGCTGAAGGGGAATATCAGCCCGGTGGCAGAACTGTTCAATGAAGATCTCGATGAGGCCGATAACGCCGAAGTGATCCGCAAACTGCTCGATACGCTGAAATCGGCGTTGATGGAAGAGCGGCAGATGGAGCTGGCCCTACGCGCCAGCGAAGCGCTGCTGCAGTTTAATCCCGAAGACCCGTATGAAATTCGCGACCGCGGGCTTATCTATGCCCAACTGGAGTGCGATCACGTGGCGCTGCTGGATCTCAATTATTTCGTTGAGCAGTGTCCGGAGGATCCGATTAGCGAGATGATCCGTGCGCAGATCAACACGATTTCACATAAACAAATTACATTGCATTAGTCTGGAACCATTCCGGTTACACCCTGATAAGGCGATCTTATGAAACAAAAAGTGGTTAGCATTGGTGATATCAACGTAGCAAACGACCTGCCGTTCGTGCTGTTTGGTGGAATGAACGTGCTGGAGTCCCGCGATCTTGCGATGCGTATCTGCGAACATTATGTGACCGTCACGCAAAAGCTGGGCATTCCGTATGTGTTCAAAGCCTCTTTTGATAAAGCCAACCGTTCTTCCATCCACTCCTATCGTGGGCCGGGTCTGGAAGAAGGGATGAAGATTTTCCAGGAGCTGAAGCAGACCTTCGGCGTGAAAATCATCACCGACGTCCACGAAGCCAGCCAGGCGCAGTCGGTGGCCGATGTGGTTGACGTAATTCAGCTGCCAGCGTTCCTCGCGCGTCAGACTGACCTGGTGGAAGCGATGGCTAAAACCGGCGCTGTCATCAACGTCAAGAAACCGCAATTCGTCAGCCCGGGCCAGATGGGCAACATCGTTGATAAATTTATTGAAGGCGGGAACGACAAAGTGATCCTGTGCGATCGCGGCGCTAATTTCGGCTACGACAACCTGGTCGTTGATATGCTCGGCTTCGGCGTAATGAAGAAAGCGTCCAACAACTCGCCGGTCATCTTTGACGTGACCCACGCCCTGCAGTGCCGCGACCCGTTTGGCGCTGCTTCAGGCGGTCGCCGCGCTCAGGTGACGGAACTGGCTCGCGCCGGGATGGCGGTGGGTATCGCCGGTCTGTTCATTGAAGCGCATCCGGATCCGGATCACGCGAAATGTGACGGCCCGTCCGCGCTGCCGCTGGCTAAACTGGAACCGTTCCTGAAGCAAATGAAAGCGATCGACGATCTGGTGAAAAGCTTCGACGAGCTGGATACCAGCAACTAAGTTTCGCTGAGCTGTAAAAAAGCCTGCCGGTTTCGCCGCCGACAGGCTTTTTTTTGGGCTTTATTACTGATTACCCGGTCAGGCAAATATCGTCATCAGGTAGGCGGCGAACAGCGCCAGATGTGCCGCGCCGTTAAGGACATTGGTGCGCCCGGTTGAGAACGAAATATGGCACAGCACCAGCGATGCCACCATCACCACCATTTCCGGCGCTCCCAAACCGAAGCGGAGTTCATTGCCGGTAAGGAAAGCGATAAGCGTGACGACAGGCACCGTCAGGGAAATCGTCGCCAGCACCGAACCGAAGAACAAATTCATCGCGCGCTGTACCTGGTTGTTCAGCACCGCTTTCAAGGCGCCGAGTCCTTCCGGCGAGAGAATCAATAGCGCCACCAGGAAACCGGTAAAGGCCACCGGCGCGTTCATGCTGGTCAACAGCGTTTCCAGTGGATTAGCGTTCATTTTGGTAACGGCGATAACCGCAACCAGGTGTACCAGTAACCAGGCCGTGTGCCAGCCGCTGCTATGCGCCGAGGGCTTACCGTGATGCGGGTCGTCATCGTCGCTGTCATCTTCATGCTCGTACACAAACAGGCTCTGGTGCGTTTTGGTCTGAATGAGCAGGAATACGCCGTACATGGCGGCGGAAATCAGCGCCACCAGTAGCGCCTGGCCGGTGCTGAAATTGGCGCCCGGTAACGCCATCGGGAATACCAGTACGATAATCGCCAGCGGGAAGAGGGCGATCAGATACTGCTTGATACCAAACAAATTCATATACTGCGTGGCGAATTTACGTCCGCCCAGCAGTAAAGAGAAGCCGACCAGACCGCCGGTGACGATCATAATGATTGAATATAACGTATCGCGCATTAGCGTTGGCGCGGCGTCGCCGGTCGCCATTAATGCGGAAATGAGGCTCACTTCAAGAATGACCACTGACAGGCTCAAAATTAATGAACCATAGGGCTCGCCGAGGCGGTGAGCAAGAACGTCGGCATGGCGAACCACGCTAAATGCGCTACTCAGAATCCCGACCAGCGCCAGAATATTAATCGCAACGACCACTGGTAGTGATTGACTGCTTCCCCAGAGAAACAGCACCACCAGTGCTAAAACCGGAAAAACGAGGGAGGTCTCCTTGTGGCGGGTCTTAACCGCCTCATGTGCATGTGTCATGAACCATCTCCATTTATGCAGGTGTTATAATTATAGATAACGTAAGTTGATAAAATAACAGACATTGATAGGTTTAATTTGTATTTTTACTTAAATTTACCACTCTTGCATAAGAAATGCGTTGGTCTGCTAAAAAAGGCTGTTACGTATGTTTTATACATATTTTTCAGACGATTACTAAAATTCATTTCTCAATATTCCTGTCATTTGCCAACCCGGGAATTGTGTTCCAGACTTAGCTTTTACCCTGATTCTGGAGGTCATTATGCCTTACCGTAGTAAACAAGAACTTCCCGATAGCGTTCAGCGCGTCTTGCCGGAACACGCGCAGGAAATTTATAAAGAAGCTTTCAATAGCGCGTGGGATCAATATAAAGATAAAGCCGACCGTCGCGATGATGCCAGTCGTGAGGAGACGGCGCATAAAGTCGCCTGGGCGGCGGTGAAAAATGATTATCAAAAAGGCGATGACGACAAATGGCATAAGAAAAAGTAATCACTTTTGCGATCTAATTTTTTGTCAGCCCCCTTGTCAACGCTCCGTTAATTGCATATTGAGTAATAAAGCTGGATAATAATTCAGCAATATTCACGGATGGCACAGATTATCGCCGGGAAGCAGGCAGTGGCGGAGGTAGTAGAAAGTGTTAACTCGTGATTTCTTAATGAATGCGGATTGTAAAACGGCGTTTGGCGCGATTGAGGAATCGCTGCTGTGGTCGGCTGAGCAGCGGGCGGCCTCGTTGGCGGCGACTCTGGCCTGTCGTCCGGATAACGGTTCGGTGTGGATTTTCGGCTACGGTTCGTTGATGTGGAACCCGGCGCTGGAATACAGCGAATCCTGCACCGGTACGCTGCCGGGTTGGCATCGCGCGTTTTGCCTGCGCCTGACCGCCGGTCGCGGCAGCGCACATCAGCCGGGCAGGATGTTGGCGTTGAAGGAAGGCGGGCGTACCACCGGCGTGGCCTATCGTCTGCCGGATGAGACGCTGGAGCAAGAGTTGACGCTTCTGTGGAAGCGGGAAATGATCACCGGCTGCTATTTGCCAACCTGGTGCCGTCTTGAGCTGGACGATGGGCGTACGGTGAATGCGCTGGTGTTTATTATGGATCCGCGCCACCCACTGTATGAATCTGATACCAGCGCACAAACCATCGCGCCGCTGATAGCCCGCGCCAGCGGGCCGCTCGGCACCAATGCCCAGTATCTCTTTTCGTTGGATCAGGAATTACGCAAGCTTGGCATGCGCGACGCCAGTCTTGACGATCTGATTATCCAGGTGCGACATCTGGTCGGCGAGGCGAGCCAACCTGGGCTCGCATAAAACGCCCGGTCTACCGGGCGTGGAGATTCAGGCGGGAACGTAGCTAATGGAGTGCTCGAGGGACTGACTATGGCTGTCGATCAGCACGTTCCAGGTGCCGCTGTAGGGCACGGTGAGATAAGCGCTGTCCCTGTCCTGCACGCTAAAAATATCGGCGTGGCTGTCGCCGGCGGCCTTGGCGCTCATTAAGTGAATATGACAGCGCTCTGAACAGCGCACCACCAGCGTATCACCGCCGAATAACGTTAAACTTGCTTTTACCATTGCCATTTTCATACCCCGTTTCTGTCTCTGAATTCATCAACCCGCGCGTGATATCGTTCACACTTTGCTCGTTGCATAACACCAAAGGGGGAGCATGTGGATGATGATTTCGATCAACAAAATGGATAACGATTAAACAAAAATGACAATCTTCCTGAAAGCGTTCAGCTGGCGTACTTTTGCATCAGCAATGCCCACCAGCCTGACATTTAATCCTGTTAATGACGGTTAATTCAGAAGGTCAGCACTTTATCCGCCGCCAGCGTCCACTGCGCCAGCTCGACCAGCGTTCCCACTTCCACGCCATCTACTAATGGCAAATGGGTGATCCCGCGTCCGTCCGTACAGGTCTTGCAGAGTTTTACCGGCACATTCTGCGCGGTGAGGATCTCCAGCATCTGCTGGATGTTATAGCCTTCCGCCGGTTTCTGTCCGCGAAGCCCGGCGGTCACCGCATCGGACATTAAAAACAGCTTCAGATCGAGGTCTGACTCCTGCTCACGCAGGGCGATAGCCAGGCGCAGGCTATTAAACAAGGATTCACTGCCGTAAGCGGCTCCGTTGGCGACAATCACAATACGTTGCATAAAGACTCCTTTTATCAGGCATGGTTATTGCTTAGCTTTATCTAAAGACGTAATTCGGGAGGGGGTATGAATAATACGACCGGCATGACGCCTGAAGCAATCGGCTGGTTTCATTATGCGCGCCAGCTACAAAAACAGCAGCTCCGCAAGCTAACGCAGCAAGGGACGCTGGCGAGCGAAATAAGTGGGTTGGTCCATATGCTGCAGTGCGAGCGCGGCGCCTCCAATATGTGGCTCTCTTCCGAGGGCCGCTTGTATGACGCCGAGCGTCGGGCTGGCGGGGCGCTGGTGGACGCTCGCTTAAGCGCTTTTTATGCCGCGCTGCAACCGGCGCGGGAATCCGCCAGCAGCGCGCTGTGTTGGCGTATAGCCAGCGCGGTGTGGTATCTGGCACAGCTTCCGGCGCTGCGAGCGGCGGTGCAAGGCCGCGCGGTGGACGCTCAGGAGGCCACTCAGCGCTTTAGCCGTATTATTCGCCATTTATTGAATATTGTGCCGCAGTTGAATGACAGCATAGACGATCCGCAGATCGCCGGGCGCATGGTCGCCCTGTACAGCTTTATGCAGGGTAAAGAGCTGGCGGGCCAGGAGCGCGCGCTGGGAGCGTTGGGCTTCGCGCGCGGCCAATTTAACGGCGAGCTCCGTCAGCAGTTGGTTGACCGCATTGACGGTCAGCAGCCCTGTTTTGACAGCTTTCAGGCGCTCTCCGGTCTGCCGCGGGCGCTTGAGCTGCTGCAGGGTTGCGAAGCCGGGCGCGAGATTGAGCAACTGCGGCGCATAGCCTGTACCCGCCAGCCCTCGGCGGACGAAGGGGCCGCGGCGCAGCGCTGGTTTAGCCTGCAAACTGAACGGCTAGAGCAGATGCGCAGTCTGGAGGAGGCGTTGATTGCCGACCTGCTCAGCGCGACCCGGCAACTGCTCGAACGTGGAGAAGACGATATGCCGCCGCTGCAATGGCCTGAAGAAGAGTGCGGCGATAGCCTGACTTTGCGCCTGGATAAGCAACTGCTGCCGCTGGTCCGCCAGCAGGCGTGGGAACTTGAGCAACTCTCCGGCCAACTGGCCTCGCTGCAAGCCGCGTTTGAGGAGCGCAAGATTATAGATAAAGCGAAAGCGCTGCTGATGAGCCATCAGGGAATGCAGGAAGAACAGGCCTGGCAGGCGTTGCGTAAAATGGCGATGGATAAGAACCAGCGGATGGTCGAAATCGCCCGCGCGCTGCTGACGGTGAAAGCTCTGCTGCCGGACTCATCGTCAAATTGAATGCACAATCAGCGGGCAGGCATTGCCTGACGATGGTGCAATAGTTGACGCGGAGAGCGGTAAAACAACGTCTGGCGGGCAATAACACAAATTGGCATCCGCTTTGCATTACTGAACTTGAGTGAATCAACAATTGAGACAACGGACCAATGGCGGTCTGAAGGTCTCTGGATAAAGGCGTCCTGCGGTGCGAAAGCACTGCCGGGCGCTTTTTTTTGCGCGTTCTGGAGCGGCTATGGGCGATAAAGTTTTCATTTCACGACGGCGCTTTTTGCAGGCCGGGGCGGCGCTGAGCGGCGCTATGCTGCTGCCCGGCGTGATGCAGGCGGCGTGGGCGGCGGGTTCCGATAAGCCGGAGTTGGCCACCGTGCGGGTCGGATTCATCCCGCTAACCGACTGCGCGCCGCTGGCGATTGCGGCATTGAAAGGATTCGATAAAAAGTATGGCATCAGCCTGCAGCCAAGTAAGGAGGCCAGCTGGGCGGCGGTGCGCGATAAGCTGGTTGCCGGCGAACTCGATGCGGCGCATATCCTCTACGGCATGCTGTATGGCCTTGAGCTAGGTATTGCCGGCAAACCGCAGCAGATGGCCAACCTGATGACCCTGAACCGCAACGGTCAGGCGATCACCCTCTCTAGTGACCTACAGGCGCAAGGCGTGAGCGATGGTCATGGGCTCAAGCGGCTGATCGACCAAAAAGCGCCGGGCAGCTACACCTTCGCCCACACCTTTCCTACCGGCACCCATGCGATGTGGCTCTATTACTGGCTGGCGAACGCCGGTATCGACCCCTTCGCCGATGTGCGCATGGTTGTCGTGCCGCCGCCGCAAATGGTGATGAACATGCGCATCGGCAATATGGTTGGCTTCTGCGTTGGCGAACCGTGGAACGCGCGAGCGATCAACGATCGCATCGGCTTTACGGCGGCAACCAGCCAGCAGATCTGGGCGGATCATCCGGAAAAAATCCTCGGCGCGCGCAGCGATTGGGTGGCGCGCTATCCAAATACCGCAAGGGCGCTGGTGGCGGTGCTGCTGGAGGCCCAGCGCTGGATTGAAGCGTCTGCCGACAACACCCGCGAAACCGCGCGGATCCTCGCCAGACGGGCGTGGCTCAACACCAAAGAACAGTACCTTAGCGGGCGCATGCTTGGCGAATACGACAATGGCATCGGCAAACGCTGGCGCGACGCTCATCCCATGCGCTTCTTCCAGCAGGGGGAAGCCAGCTATCCGTGGCTCTCCGACGGCATGTGGTTCTTAACCCAATTCCGCCGCTGGGGCCTGCTGAAAAGCGCGCCGGATTATCAGGCGGTAGCGCAGCGTATCAACCGCATCGACCTGTGGAAAGAGGCGGCCCAGGCCGTGGGCGGCATCACTGCGCCAACGCAAACGTTACGCAGCAGCACGCTGCTGGACGGCAAAGTGTGGAACGGCGCCGACCCGGAAGGGTACGCCGCCAGTTTCGCCATTCAACATAAGGGGGCATGAGATGAAACCAGCCATTAACACGCAGCCGCGTGCGCAGACCTCAACCGCGCCGGGCGAAATCATTGTCCTGCCGCCGCTGCAGGTGCGCAAAGCTACGCCGTCCGCCAGGCGCTGGCTGAACGCCGCGCTGCAGCGTCTACTGCCACCGCTGCTGGGCCTGGCTCTGCTGCTGCTCGGCTGGCAGCTGGCGGCGATTGGCGCGAAAGGCTTCCCAACGCCGTTGAGCACTCTGGATTCGGCGCTGACGCTGTTTTCCGACCCCTTCTACCGCGACGGACCGAACGATATGGGCATCGGCTGGAACGTGCTGGCTTCGCTGCAACGGGTTGCGGTGGGCTTTGGTTTGGCGGCGCTGGCCGGTATTCCGCTGGGCTTTCTTATCGGCCGCTCGCTGTTCTTTGCGCGAATGTTTAATCCGCTCATCGCGCTGCTGCGCCCGGTGAGTCCGCTGGCGTGGTTACCGATTGGCCTGCTGCTGTTCCAGAAGGCGGAACCGGCTTCCAGCTGGACCATTTTTATCTGCTCTATCTGGCCGATGGTCATTAACACCGCGGAAGGCGTCAGGCGTATCCCGCAGGACTATCTCAATGTGGCTCGCGTGCTGCAGCTGTCGGAATGGACGGTGATGCGCAAAATCCTCTTTCCGGCAGTGCTGCCCGCGGTATTAACCGGCGTGCGGCTGTCGATAGGCATTGCCTGGCTGGTGATCGTCGCCGCCGAGATGCTGACCGGCGGGTTGGGTATCGGGTTTTGGATCTGGAATGAATGGAACAACCTCAATGTGGAAAACATCATCATCGCCATCGTCATTATCGGCGTTGTCGGCCTGCTGCTAGAACAGGGGCTCATATTGCTCGCCCGCCGCTTCAGCTGGCAGGAAAAATAAGGAGTCGCTATGAAACCATTAATTCAGGTACAGGCCGTCAGTCAACGCTTTAACACCGCCAGCGGCGAGTTCCTGGCGCTGCAGAACGTCTCTTTTGATATTCACGAAGGGGAAACCATTAGCCTGATTGGCCACTCCGGATGCGGCAAATCCACGCTATTGAATTTGATTGCCGGGATTACCCAGCCCACTGAGGGCGGGCTGCTATGCGATAACCGTGAAATTTCCGGCCCGGGACCGGAGCGGGCGGTGGTGTTCCAGAACCATTCGCTGCTGCCATGGCTGAGCTGTTTTGACAACGTGGCGCTGGCGGTGGATCAGGTGTTTCGCCGTACCATGAGCAAGGCAGAGCGCCGGGAGTGGATCGAACACAATTTACAGCGAGTACAGATGGGGCACGCGCTGCACAAACGGCCGGGGGAGATCTCCGGCGGTATGAAACAGCGGGTTGGCATCGCGCGCGCGCTGGCGATGAAGCCAAAAGTGTTACTGCTTGATGAGCCTTTTGGCGCGCTGGACGCGCTCACCCGAGCCCATCTGCAGGACGCGGTAATGCACATCCAGCAGGAACTGAACACCACCATTGTCGTGATCACCCACGACGTCGATGAAGCAGTGCTGCTTTCCGACCGGGTGTTAATGATGACCAATGGACCGGCCGCGACGATCGGCGAGATCCTTGACGTTAATCTGCCGCGTCCGCGTAACCGGGTCCAGCTGGCGGAAGATAACCACTACCACCACCTGCGTCAGCAGATCCTCCATTTCCTCTACGAAAAGCAGCCGAAAGCGGCCTAAGGCGGAATGATGCGGCGACTGGTAATTATCGGCAACGGTATGGCGGCAACCCGGCTGGCAGAGAAGCTGGCGGCGCGCGCGCAGGGGCGTTTCATCATCACGCTTATCGGCGATGAACCGCAGCCGGCCTACAACCGCATTCAGCTCTCGCCGGTACTCGGCGGGGAAAAAACGGCGGCGCAAATCCAACTGCTGCCGACGGAGTGGTACGCACAGCATGGTGTCCGCGTGCGGCTTGGCGAGGCGGTCAGCGAAGTGGATGTCGCCGGGCGGAGGTTGCGCGTCGGCGGCGACTGGCTGGGATGGGATGAACTGGTGTTCGCCACCGGATCGCAGCCGTTTATCCCGTCGCTGCCGGGCATTGAGCGCCCGCAGGTATTCGCCTTTCGCACCCTGGCGGATGTTAAAGACATCCTGGCAATCCCCGGCCCGGCGGTGGTAATCGGCGGTGGCGTATTGGGCGTGGAGGTCGCGGCGGCGCTGCGCCGTCACGGTGGGGAAGTGACGCTACTCCATCGCGGTAGCGGTTTGATGGAGCCGCTTACCGATGCTTTCGCTGCGGAACAGTTAAAACAACAGCTTGAGGCACGCGGCATCCGCTGCGAGCTGGAGAGCCGAATTGCCGCTATTGACGAGCAGCATGTGCGGCTGGAGGACGGGCGCGCTTTTGCCGCCAGCCGGGTGGTGTTGGCCACCGGAGTGCGGCCGGATATCCGTCTGGCGGCGCGCAGCGGCGTAGCCTGCCAGCGGGGGATTATCGTCGACCGCCGGATGGCGACCTCGGTGCCGGGGATCAGCGCTATCGGCGAGTGTTGTGAGATTGACGGCCAAACCTGGGGGCTGGTGGCTCCCTGCTTGCGCCAGGCCGATGTGTTAGTTGAACGCCTGTGCGGGGTTCCCGGCGAAGAATTCAGCTGGCAGGACGGCGGCACCCGGCTGAAGGTCACCGGTATCGAGTTTTTTAGCGCCGGTGAACAGCGGGCCGGCGAGCAGGACCAGATCTACAGCAGTTGGGACCCCATCGATCGCCACTACCGTCGCCTGTTGGTCCGCGATGGCCGGCTGCACGGCGTGCTGCTGCTGGGCGACTGTCAGCATGCGGCGCCGCTTACCGCGCTGCTCGGCAGCGATAAGTCTCCTTCAGCGGAGTGGCTTTTTGACCCTTCTATAACGCAGCCGCGGGCTGCAGGAAAAATTACGATGACTAAACCTGTATTAGTGCTGGTCGGACACGGCATGGTCGGCCACCATTTTCTTGAGCAATGCGTGAGCCGGAACCTGCACCAGCAGTACCATATCGTGGTTTTTGGCGAAGAGCGCTATGCCGCCTATGACCGGGTTCATCTCTCGGAATATTTCGCCGGGCGCAGCGCAGAGTCGCTATCGCTGGTAGAGGGAGACTTTTTTAACCAGTACGGGATTGAGCTGCGGCCAGGAGAGACGATCGCGGAAATCGATCGTCCGGCGCGAATCGTGCGCGATGCCCACGGCCATGAAACCCATTGGGATAAGCTGGTGCTGGCGACCGGCTCCTATCCCTTCGTGCCGCCAATCCCCGGTAACGATGAAGAAGGCTGCTTCGTCTATCGTACGCTTGACGATCTTGACCGCATTGCCGCCCGCGCCGCCACTGCGCAGAGCGGGGTAGTCATTGGAGGCGGGCTGTTGGGGCTGGAAGCCGCCAACGCGTTAAAACAGTTGGGGCTTAAGACCCATGTGGTGGAGTTCGCCGCCAACCTGATGGCGGTGCAGCTGGATAACGGCGGCGCGGCGATGCTGCGGGAGAAAATTCTCGATCTTGAGGTTGGCGTGCACACCAGCAAAGCGACAACGGCGATAGTGCGCACCGCCGACGGGCTGCAGCTTAACTTCGCCGATGGCGGCACGCTGCAGACCGATATGGTGGTCTTTTCCGCCGGGATCCGCCCGCAGGATGCGCTGGCGCGCGGCGCAGGCCTGGCAATCGGCGAACGCGGCGGTATCGGTATCGATGACCACTGCCGGACCTCGGACGCAGATATATTGGCGATTGGCGAATGCGCGCTGTGGGACAACAAAATTTATGGCCTGGTGGCGCCGGGCTACCACATGGCGCGCACCGCGGCTGCGCAGTTGGCCGGCGAAACCGCCCGCTTTAGCGGCGCCGATATGAGCACCAAACTCAAACTGCTCGGCGTGGATGTAGCGTCGTTTGGCGATGCTCACGGACGTACAGCTGGTTGCCAGAGCTATCAATGGACCGATGGTCCGCGGCAGATCTACAAAAAGATCGTTGTCAGCGCTGATGGCAAAACGCTGCTGGGCGGCGTATTGGTGGGCGATGCCGGTGACTACGCGACGCTGTTGCAGATGATGCTGAACGGCATGGCGCTACCGTCTCGTCCGGAAAGTCTGATCCTCCCGGCCATGGATGGGGCCACGACGAAAGCGCTGGGGGTGGCTGCGCTGCCGGATAGCGCGCAGATTTGCTCTTGCCATAACGTCAGTAAGGGAGACATTTGCCAGGCGGTCAGCGCCGGAGCGGGCGACATGGCGGCGATAAAAAGCTGCACTAAAGCGGCGACCGGCTGCGGGGGCTGTAGCGCGCTGGTCAAACAGGTGATGGAACACCAGCTTGCCGGGCAGGGCGTCGAGGTTAAAAAAGATATCTGCGAGCATTTTCCGTGGTCGCGGCAGGAGATCTATCATCTGGTACGAGTCAACCACATCCATACCTTCGATCAGCTCATTAGCCGTTACGGGCAGGGCCACGGCTGTGAAGTGTGTAAACCGCTGGTGGCGTCGGTACTGGCCTCCTGCTGGAATGAGTATCTGCTGAAACCGGCGCATCTGCCGCTGCAGGACACCAACGATCGCTACTTCGCCAATATTCAGAAAGACGGTACTTACTCGGTGGTGCCGCGGATGGCCGCAGGCGAAGTGACACCGGACGGGCTTATCGCTATCGGCCAGATCGCCAAACGTTACCAGCTGTACAGTAAAGTGACCGGAGGACAGCGTATCGACCTGTTTGGCGCGCGGCTGGAGCAACTGCCGGACATCTGGCGCGAGCTGGCGGCGGCGGGATTTGAAACCGGACACGCCTACGGCAAATCATTACGCACGGTAAAATCCTGCGTCGGCTCGACCTGGTGCCGCTATGGGGTTCAGGATTCAACGGGGCTGGCGGTAAGGCTTGAACATCGTTACAAGGGGCTGCGCGCGCCGCATAAAATCAAAATGGCGGTCTCGGGCTGTACCCGCGAATGTGCCGAAGCGCAAGGTAAAGACATTGGGGTTATTGCGACTGAAAAGGGCTGGAATCTTTACGTCTGCGGCAACGGCGGGATGAAACCGCGCCATGCGGACCTCTTTGCGAGTGACCTTGATGACGCCAGCCTAATCCGTACCGTCGATCGGTTGTTGATGTTTTATATTCGCACCGCCGACCGCCTGCAGCGCACCAGTAACTGGATGGATAACCTTGAAGGCGGCGTGGCGTATCTACGCGAGGTGATCTTGCACGATAGTCTCGGAATCGGCGATGAGCTGGAGCAGGAGATGGCGCGGGTGGTGGATAGCTACCAGTGCGAATGGCAGACCACCCTGAACGATCCACAGCGGCTGGCGCTATTCCGTTCCTACGTTAACAGCGATGAGGCCGATGAGGCGGTGCAGCGGCAAATCCTGCGCGGTCAGCCGCAGCTGGTGGCGCCGCAAGGGCTTGGGCAACCGGCCCTGCCGTCGCGGCCGTGGCAGGCGATCTGCGATCTGGACGCGATCCCGCCGCAGGCGGGGATCGGCGCGCGCCTCGGCGAGCGGCAAATTGCGCTGTTCCGCTTCGGCGAGCAAGTTTATGCGCTGGATAACCAGGAACCCGGCAGCGAGGCCAACGTGTTATCGCGCGGCATTTTAGGCGACGCGGGCGGCGAGCCGATCGTTATTTCGCCGCTGTATAAACAGCGGATTCGCTTGCGAGATGGTCGCTTGTACGACAGCGGCGAGCCGTCGGTGCGCGCGTGGCCGGTGAAGATCGAACAGGGCAAAGTGTGGGTCGGCAACCAGGCATTGCTGCTGCGCGCGGAGGCGAGCTGATGAGCGAAACCCGAACCACCTGTCCATACTGCGGCGTCGGCTGCGGAGTTATCGCCCGCGTTGAACCCAGTGGAACCGTCACGGTTCGCGGCGATGAAAACCATCCCGCTAACTTTGGCCGCTTGTGCGTAAAAGGGGCAGCGCTTGGGGAAACGACCTCGCTTAGCGGGCGGTTATTACACCCTGAAGTCGATGGCCGGGCGGTCGGCTGGCCGCAGGCGCTGGCGGAGGCGGGTTCACGTCTGCGCGACATTATTGAGCGCTACGGCCCGCAGGCGGTGGCGTTTTACGCCTCCGGTCAGCTGTTAACTGAGGATTATTACGCCGCCAACAAGCTGATGAAGGGCTTTATCGGCGCCGCCAATATCGATACGAATTCGCGGTTATGTATGTCATCGGCGGTCACCGGCTATAAGCGGGCGCTCGGCGCGGACGTCGTGCCGTGCAGCTATGAAGATGTCGAGCAGAGCGATCTGGTGGTGCTGGTGGGCTCCAACGCCGCCTGGGCGCATCCGGTTCTCTATCAGCGGTTGGCGCAGGCGAAACGCGATAATCCGCGGTTGCGGATCGTGGTGGTGGATCCGCGACGCACCGCGACCTGCGATATTGCCGACGATCATCTGGCGTTGGCGCCCGGTAGCGATGGCGGGCTATTTGTCGGCCTGCTAAATGCCATTGCCGCCAGCGGTGGAATGGCGGCGGGTTTTCGCGACCAGCGGCAGGCGCTGACCATCGCCGCGCAATGGAGTGTGGAAAAAGCGGCCGCTTTCTGCGGCCTGGCGCCGGAGCAAGTGGCTCGCTTTTATCGTGATTTTATCGCTGCGCCTCGCGCCATCACGCTGTACACCATGGGAATTAATCAGTCCGCCAGCGGCAGCGATAAGTGCAACGCGATTATCAATGTCCATCTTGCCAGCGGGAAGTTTGCCCGCCGCGGCTGCGGGCCGTTTTCGCTGACCGGTCAACCCAACGCCATGGGCGGGCGTGAAGTGGGGGGGCTGGCGACGATGCTGGCGGCGCATATGAATTTTGAGCCGCAGGACCTGCAGCGATTAGCGCGCTTTTGGGGCAGCGAGCGACTGGCGCAGACGCCAGGGCTAACCGCCGTCGAACTCTTCGCCGCGATTGGACGCGGCGAGGTCAAAGCGGTGTGGATTATGGGGACCAATCCAGTGGTCTCACTGCCCGATAGCCACGCGGTGAGCCAGGCACTGTCCAGGTGTCCGCTGGTGATGGTCTCCGATGTCGCCGCCAATACTGATACGGGGCGCTTTGCCCATATCCGCTTTCCGGCGCTGGCATGGGGCGAAAAAAACGGTACCGTGACCAACTCGGAGCGGCGAATTTCGCGTCAGCGGGCTTTTTTGCCGCCGCCGGGGGAGGCGAAAGCCGACTGGTGGATCATTTCCCGTCTCGCCGCCGAATTAGGTTATGCCCGGGCTTTTTCATGGCAACATCCGCATGAGGTGTTTTGTGAACACGCGGCGCTCTCAGGATTTGAAAATGACGGTCAGCGGGCGTTTGATATTGGCGGGCTGGCGGACCTCAGCCGGGAGGCGTGGGATGCCCTGGCGCCGGTGCGCTGGCCGGTGAGCCGCAGCACCGCGCCCTGGCGGTTAACGGAGGGCTGGCACGGCGACGGCAGGTTGCGGATGATGCCGGTGTCGCCGCAGCCGACCCGGGCGCAGACCGAGGCATTTTATCCATTAATCCTCAATAGCGGACGTATTCGCGATCAGTGGCATACCATGACCCGCACCGGCGACATACCGCGGTTGATGCAGCACATTGCCGAACCGGTCGTCGAGGTGGCGCCTGCCGATGCGCGTCGCTTTCAATTACGTGAGGGAGAACTGGCTCGCGTCTGGTCACGCCACGGCGTGATGATTGCGAAGGTGATAGTCAGCGAAGGGCAGCGCGCCGGTTCGCTCTTTGTGCCGATGCACTGGAATAATCAGTTTGCCCGCCAGGGACGGGTCAATAATTTACTGGCGGCGGTCACCGATCCGCATTCCGGGCAGCCGGAGAGCAAGCAGTCGGCGGTGGCGATAGCGCCGTGGCGGTCGGCATGGCAAGGAGAGCTCTTATCTCGCGAGTCCTTAGCGTTGCCATCCTCGCTGCACTGGCGGCGACGGGCGGTGGTAGGGCTTAGCCATTTGTCGCTGGCCGCGGATACCGGCCCGCAAAGCTGGCTGACCGAGTGGTGTCGCAAGCAGGGATGGCAGTTGCAAATTGCCGAGGGCGGCGGGCTGTGGAACCTACTGGCCTGGCACGACGGGCAATTGATGCTCGGCTGCTGGAGCGATATTAAGCCGCCGCAAATCGATGCTGAATGGCTGTATACGGCGTTTCGGACGCCGCCGCAGACCGCCGGCCTACGCCATGCGTTGCTCAGCGGCCGTAAGGGCGGCGACAGCGCGCCGCGTGGGCAGACTATCTGTAGTTGCTTTAGTATCGACGAGCGGCAGATCGGCGAGGCTATTGCCGGCGGCTGCGTCAGCGTAGAGGCGCTTGGCGCGAAGCTCAAGTGCGGCACCAACTGTGGTTCCTGTATTCCGGAACTCAAAGCGCTGCTGGCGGCAAATCAAACCCGAACGCCGGTTTGATGATCGGGGACAGCAAACGTCAACCGGTTTCAGTTTATTCCTGGAATGGCCCACAGGGCTGCGGGGAAGGGCAAAAAACGATAAACTAACGTGATGTGGTTATTCCCCGTGAGCTTACGTTAATCCGTTTGATGCCTTTGCCGTACCGCTTAACCCCATCACTGACGCTTCTCCTGCTGCTGACAGGCGCTCCCGCCTGGGCGCTGATTGCTAACGATAACAGTATGCCGCCGCAAACGACGCTGCCCGATTTAGGCATAGCGCCGCAGGTCGACGACGATGCCAAACATTTCGCCGAGATGGCCAAGAAATTCGGCGAAGCCAGCATGAGCGATAACGGACTCACCACCGGCGAGCAGGCGCGGATGTTCGCCATCAGCAAAATCGGCAATGAGTTCAGCCATCAACTGGAAAACTGGCTGTCGCCGTGGGGTAATGCCAATATCGACCTGTTGGTGGATAAAGAGGGTAACTTCACCGGCAGCAAGGGTAGCTGGTTTGTGCCGCTGCAGGACAATGAGCGTTACCTCACCTGGAATCAATATTCGGTTACCCGGCGCGAGAACGATCTGGTTGGCAATGTTGGGCTGGGCCAGCGCTGGCGTGTCGGTAGCTGGCTGCTGGGTTATAACTCGTTTTACGACAAAGTGCTCAGCGAGAGCCTGGCGCGCGGCAGCATCGGCGCGGAAGCCTGGGGCGAGTATTTGCGCTTATCGGCCAACTATTACCACCCACTTGGCGACTGGCAGTTGCGGGAAAATCAGACCCAGGAGCAGCGGATGGCCGTCGGTTATGACGTGACTGCCCAGGCACGATTGCCGTTTTATCAGCACATCAATACCAGCGTCAGCGTCGAACAGTACTTCGGCGATAGTGTCGATCTGTTTCATTCCGGTACCGGATATCATAATCCGGTGGCGGTTTCGGTGGGACTGAATTACACCCCGGTACCGTTGGTGACGGTCACCGCTAAACACAAACAGGGTGAAAATGGCGTCAGCCAGAATAATGTCGGCCTGAAGCTGAATTATCGTTTTGGGGTACCGCTGAAACAGCAACTGGCGGCGGATGAAGTGGCTATCAGCAACTCGCTACGCGGCAGCCGCTACGATAGCCCGGAACGCGATAATCTGCCGGTAGTGGAGTATCGACAGCGTAAGAATCTGACGGTCTATCTGGCGACGCCGCCGTGGGATCTGCACTCCGGTGAAACGGTACAGCTGAAGTTGCAAATTAATAGCCTGCACGGCATTAAATCGCTGCATTGGCAGGGGGACACTCAGGCGCTAAGCCTGACGCCGCCGGTTAATGCCAACAGTGCGGATGGCTGGAGCATCATTATGCCGGTGTGGAACAGCGAGCCGGGCGCGGTGAATCGCTGGCGTCTGTCGGTGGTGGTTGAAGATAAATCGGGTCAGCGCGTCTCTTCCAATGAGATCGCACTGGCGCTGACCGAGCCGCTGGTGACGTTTACGGCTCCCGACGTTTCCTGGACGGAATCGCCTTAGAAGATCCGTTCCTGGTGAACCCAGACGGCGGCTTCAACCCGTGATTTCAGCTTCATTTTCTTCAGCATGTGTTTCACATGCACTTTAACGGTGCTTTCGGTGATATCCAGGCGGCGGGCAATCATTTTGTTCGGCAGGCCCTGGGCAATCAGCTTCAGAATATCACGCTCGCGCGGGGTCAACTGGCTGATGTCGCGGTCGGACGTGGCGCGATTAGCGCGCAGGCTGGCGGCCAGTACCGGGGTTAACGCTTCGCTTAATACCATTTCGCCTGCAGCGGCCTGCTGCAGCGCTTTCAGCAGATCTTCTGGTTCCATATCTTTCAGCAGGTAGCCGTCGGCGCCGCGTTTCAGGGCGGTCACTACGTCCTCTTCATGATTGGAGACGCTGAATACCACCACGCGGCCGGAGAGCGATTTTTCCCGCAGCTTGTCGAGCGTTTCGAGGCCGTTCATCCCTGGCATATTAAGGTCCAGTAGAATCAGGTCCGGATCCAGCGATTCCGCCAGTTCGATACCTTGTTCGCCATTACTGGCTTCGCCGATAACCTGAATGTCCGGCGCCATGCTAACCAGTTGCTTTACGCCAGTGCGCAGCATGGGATGATCATCAATGAGAAGGATGGTTGCCCGTTCCTGTTGACTCATAGGGGTCTCCTTATTGGATTGAAAACGATTTTTCCGGGATAAATGTCACCACGACTTCGGTACCGCCGGTCTCCCGGCGGCGCACCTGACAGTCGCCGCGCAAGCTTTGCGCGCGATCCCGCATAATAATTAAACCGTAATGGTTACTTCGCTCCGCGTTTTCCGGTACGCCGCGGCCGTTATCGGCAACGACTAAACGTACCTGATTATCGCGTTGTGACACGGTCACGATGACTTCTGTCGCGTTAGCATGCTTCAACGCATTGCTTAACGCCTCGCGGGCGATCTGCAGCAGGTGAATCGCCTGATGCGACGGGACAAAACGTGGCGGCAACTGATAATCCAGTTGCACCGTGAAACCAAAGTGCGCGCTGTACTCCTGACAACTGGCCTCCAGCGCCGGGCGCAGACCCGCCTCGGTAAGCTGCAGGCGGAAGGTGGTTAACAGCTCCCTTAGCTGCGCCCAGGAGGTATTGAGTTCGTTGCGGATCTGCCCCAACAGCAGCCGGCTTTCATCCGGCAGGCTATCGCCCTGCATCTGCAGACAGCTTACCTGCATCTTCATGCACGAGAGCGACTGGGCGATAGAGTCGTGAAGCTCGCGGGCGATGGTGGCACGCTCTTCCATCACGATGAGCTGCTGCTGTTTTTCCTGATGGCGATCCAGCGCCAGGGTGCTGGTCAACTGCTCCACCAGCGTGTCGACCAGTTGCTGTTGGTCGTGGCTCAGGTGGCGGCCAACCGGCAGCGTTGCCAGCAGGATGCCATACTGGTTATGCGCGTCTGATAGTCGCCATTTCAGCGTTGTGCCGCCATCCGGCAGCGGGGGAAGATCGCGCGGACATAGATAGCAGCCTTTATCATCGCATTCGATATCGGAGTGGCAGGCAAACTCCTGATGATTGTCTTCATCCTCGAGGTCATACACCCGCACTTCAATATCTCGTAATAGCGTCAGCCCCTGCAGACCGTTCAGCACCGGTGAGATGCGCTCGCACAGCGGGGCGCTGGAGTGTAATCGACGGTTGGCCTGCCATAAAAAGGCCAGGATCTCGTTTTTCTGCTCGAGGCCGGCGGTCTTTTCCTGTACCCGCCGTTCAAGCACGGCGTAGCTTTCCGCCAGCTCTTCCGACATGTTATTCAACGCCATGCCGAGGGTCGCCATTTCGTTGCGACCGCTGATGTGCGCGCGCTGGGTAAAATCGCGCTGGCTGACCGCCCGCGCCATACCCAGTAACTGTTTCCATGGCCGCAGCAGGCGGGCGCGCAGCCAGATAATGGTAAAGATCAGCAGCAGCGCCATGCCGATGGCGAGGATGCGGTGGATCCAGACCACGCGCTCGATACGCTGTTCGGTGGTGTGGTCGAAAGCGGTAACCAACTGGTCAATACGGTCGACAAAGTCGGCGACATCCTGTGCCACGTCGCTTTGCCTGACGGCCTGTTTCATGCCCGGTCCCAGCGACAACTGCCAATATTGCTGCAGCGCTTTCAGCTGTACTTCCTGGCCGTCACGACGCGCGGAGTATTGCAACTCCGGGCTAAATACGGTAGCGGTCATATCGTTAAACAGCTTTTGATCGTTGGCCGTCAGCGGAATAGCCGCCAGCAGGCGGTAACTCTGCATACGCAACGAGCCTGCCTTGTTAATGGCGTGGGCGCTGCCCTGCACTCCATGCACCAGGCGGGCGGATATCGCCATACCGGCCACGCCAATAATGGTGGCGAGCAGTACGATTAACGCCAACTGATTAACCAATGTGAGCGGCGTAAACAAACGTTTTAACATGGAATGGGTGGCTCCTGATGGGTCATCTCTCCGGGAGTGGCGCTTATTCTCGGCTATCCCCTGGAGTATACCCATACCCCTAAGGGATTACCCCTTAATTGTCGGTGGTAGGTGGCGTGGTGGGAGGGATAACCACGAACCCAGCAGTCGCGTGAAAAACCACACTTTTTTTCTCATAATTATCTACTCACTTCGGAGCATGATTTATTTTTGTACAAAATGGCTCGCGCTTTTCCTTTGATTTATATCAACTTACAGCCTTGAGCAACCCCTAAGGTAGCATCAGGAAATATGAATAATCAGAGGTATCTATGAGTCAATCTTCAATCCCGGAGAAGGCTAGCAGCTCAGTCATCACCGACTGGCGTCCTGAAGATCCTGAGTTTTGGCAACAGCGCGGCCACCGTGTGGCGAGCCGCAATTTATGGATCTCCGTTCCCTGTCTTTTACTGGCGTTCTGCGTCTGGATGTTGTTTAGCGCCGTCGCGGTAAACCTCAATAAAGTGGGTTTTCAGTTCACTACCGATCAGCTGTTTATGTTAACCGCATTGCCAGCGCTTTCCGGCGCGCTGCTGCGCGTACCTTATGCCTTTATGGTCCCGCTGTTCGGCGGCCGCCGCTGGACGGCGTTCAGTACCGGTATCATGATTATTCCGTGCGTTTGGCTTGGCTTTGCGGTACAGGATACTTCCACACCGTTTAGCGTGTTCGTGATTATCTCTCTGCTGTGCGGCTTTGCCGGCGCTAACTTTGCTTCCAGTATGGCGAACATCAGCTTCTTCTTCCCGAAAGAAAAGCAGGGCGGCGCGCTGGGGGTTAACGGCGGTCTGGGTAACATGGGCGTCAGCGTGATGCAGCTGGTTGCGCCGCTGGTAGTCTCGATTTCTATTTTTGCCGTTTTTGGCGGTAGCGGTAGCGAGCAGCCGGATGGCTCAATGCTGTATCTGGAAAACGCCGCGTGGATCTGGGTTCCATTCCTGATCATCTTTACCCTGGCCGCGTGGTTCTTTATGAACGATCTGTCGGCCTCAAAAGCATCGCTGAGCGAACAGTTGCCGGTACTTAAACGCCTGCATCTGTGGATTATGGCGCTGCTGTATCTGGCGACCTTTGGTTCCTTTATCGGTTTCTCCGCCGGGTTTGCGATGCTGTCAAAAACCCAGTTCCCGGACGTGCAGATCCTGCACTACGCCTTCTTCGGTCCGTTTATTGGCGCGCTGGCGCGTTCGATGGGCGGGGCGATTTCCGACCGTCTCGGCGGGACCCGCGTGACGCTGGTGAACTTCGTGGTGATGGCTATTTTCTGCGCGTTACTGTTCCTGACTCTGCCGACAAATGGTCAGGGCGGCAACTTCATCGCCTTCTTCGCGGTATTTATGGTGCTGTTCCTGACCGCCGGGCTGGGCAGCGCCTCTACCTTCCAGATGATTTCCGTGATCTTCCGTAAGCTTACGATGGACCGCGTGAAAGCGCAGGGCGGCAGCGAAGCGCAAGCGATGCGTGAAGCGGCGACGGATACCGCCGCGGCGTTGGGCTTTATTTCGGCGATTGGCGCGATCGGTGGTTTCTTTATTCCGAAAGCGTTCGGTATTTCGCTGGATCTGACCGGCTCGCCGGCCGGGGCAATGAAAGTCTTCCTCGTTTTCTATATTGCCTGCGTAGTAATCACCTGGGCGGTATACGGCCGTAAACAGAAATAAGTCTTTTCTTAATGTGAAGTGACAGGGCGCGCCACAGGGTGCGCCCTTTTTATTATTTGTTGTTAGTTACAACATACTTTTACTTGTGCAAAGCTGTTGAATTCAGGGAAATAACTATCGGTACGTCATCTACCACTTAATACCTAAGCGTGGCATAAATCCCGGTTAACATTCTGTCATATTTAAAATAATCCTTATAAAACAATTGGATATTTAATAAATATCATTACTACTTTGGTGGTACCTGCGAGTTGGGTGCGGATTTATAAGCTATTTCGCATTGATCGCCATCAATTCTCCTCTTCTGGCATGGCGCTATTTTCGCTGCAAATCCAGCAATGTCGATTTATCAGAGAGCCGTCAGGCTCCATATCAGGAGAAACCCGATGAGTAAATTTCTGGACCGGTTTCGCTACTTCAAACAGAAGGGTGAAACCTTTGCCGATGGGCACGGCCAGCTTCTTAAAACCAACCGGGATTGGGAGGATGGATACCGCCAGCGTTGGCAGCATGACAAAATCGTGCGTTCCACTCACGGTGTGAACTGCACCGGCTCATGCAGCTGGAAAATTTATGTCAAAAATGGCCTGGTCACCTGGGAAACTCAGCAAACTGATTACCCGCGTACCCGCCCCGATCTGCCGAACCATGAACCACGCGGCTGCCCGCGCGGCGCCAGCTACTCCTGGTATCTGTACAGCGCTAACCGCCTGAAATATCCGCTGATGCGTAAGCGTCTGATGAAGATGTGGCGTGAAGCGAAAGTTCAGCATAGCGATCCGGTTGAGGCATGGGCTTCAATTATTGAAGATGCCGATAAAGCGAAAAGCTTTAAACAGGCCCGCGGTCGCGGCGGTTTTGTTCGTTCTTCATGGAAAGAAGTGAACGAACTGATTGCCGCTTCAAACGTCTATACCGTCAAAACTTACGGTCCAGACCGCGTGGCAGGCTTTTCGCCGATCCCGGCGATGTCGATGGTTTCCTATGCGTCCGGCGCCCGTTACCTGTCGCTGATTGGCGGTACCTGTCTGAGCTTCTACGACTGGTACTGCGACCTGCCGCCAGCCTCGCCGATGACCTGGGGCGAACAGACCGATGTGCCGGAATCTGCCGACTGGTATAACTCCAGCTACATCATCGCCTGGGGCTCCAACGTCCCGCAGACCCGTACCCCGGACGCGCACTTCTTTACCGAAGTTCGCTACAAAGGGACCAAAACCGTGGCGATTACTCCGGACTATGCCGAAATCGCCAAGCTCTGCGATCTGTGGCTGGCGCCGAAGCAGGGTACCGATGCCGCGATGGCGCTGGCGATGGGCCACGTCATGCTGCGTGAGTTCCACCTCGATAAACCGAGCCAGTACTTCACCGATTACGTACGTCGCTACACCGACATGCCGATGCTGGTCATGCTCGAAGAGCGCGACGGCTACTATGCCGCTGGCCGTATGCTTCGCGCTGCCGACCTGGTTGACTCCCTGGGCCAGGAGCAGAATCCGGAATGGAAAACCGTCGCCTTTGACGAGAAGGGCGAAATGACCGTACCTAACGGTTCTCTGGGTTTCCGCTGGGGCGACAAAGGCAAGTGGAACCTCGAACAGCGCGATGGTAAAACCGGCGAAGAAATTGAGCTGCGCCTTAGCCTGCTTGGCAGCCATGATGATATCGCCAACGTCGGTTTCCCATACTTTGGCGGCGAAGGTTCCGAGCATTTCAACAAAGTCGACCTCGAAAACATTCTGCTGCACAAACTGCCGGTAAAACGCCTGCAGATGGCCGATGGTTCCACCGCGCTGGTGACTACCGTTTATGACCTGACCATGGCGAACTACGGCCTGGAACGCGGTCTGAACGATGAAAACTGCGCGACCAGCTACGATGACGTCAAGGCGTACACTCCGGCCTGGGCAGAAAAAATCACCGGCGTATCCCGCGCGCACATCATCCGTACCGCGCGCGAATTTGCCGATAACGCCGATAAGACCCATGGCCGCTCGATGATTATCGTCGGTGCGGGCCTGAACCACTGGTTCCATCTGGACATGAACTACCGCGGGCTGATCAACATGCTGATCTTCTGCGGCTGCGTTGGCCAGAGCGGCGGCGGTTGGGCGCACTACGTTGGTCAGGAAAAACTGCGTCCGCAGACCGGCTGGCAGCCGCTGGCGTTCGGCCTTGACTGGCAGCGTCCGGCACGCCACATGAACAGTACATCGTACTTCTATAACCACTCCAGCCAGTGGCGCTATGAAACCGTCACCGCGCAGGAACTGCTGTCGCCGATGGCGGATAAATCCCGCTACAGCGGACATCTGATCGACTTCAACGTGCGCGCTGAGCGTATGGGCTGGCTGCCGTCGGCGCCGCAGCTGGGCGTGAACCCGCTGCGTATTGCTGACGAAGCGAAGAAAGCCGGCATGACGCCGGTCGATTACACCGTGAAATCGCTGAAAGAGGGGTCTATTCGCTTTGCGGCCGAGCAGCCGGAGAACGGTAAAAACCATCCGCGTAACCTGTTTATCTGGCGTTCCAACCTGCTGGGCTCCTCCGGTAAAGGCCATGAATATATGCTCAAGTACCTGCTGGGTACCGAGAATGGTATTCAGGGCAAAGACCTTGGCAAGCAGGGCGGCGTGAAGCCGGAAGAAGTCGAGTGGCGGGATAACGGTCTTGACGGCAAACTGGATCTGGTCGTCACGCTCGACTTCCGTCTGTCGAGCACCTGTCTGTACTCCGACATCGTACTGCCGACCGCAACCTGGTACGAAAAAGACGACATGAATACCTCGGATATGCATCCGTTTATTCACCCGCTGTCTGCCGCCGTTGACCCGGCCTGGGAATCCAAAAGCGACTGGGACATCTATAAAGGTATCGCTAAGAAATTCTCTGAAGTCTGCGTAGGCCACCTCGGCAAAGAAACCGACGTCGTGACGCTGCCGATTCAGCACGATTCCGCCGCGGAAATGGCGCAGCCGTTTGACGTTAAAGACTGGAAAAAAGGCGAATGTGACCTGATCCCAGGTAAAACCGCGCCGCATATTATTCCGGTCGAGCGTGATTATCCGGCGACCTACGAGCGTTTCACCTCTATCGGCCCGCTGCTGGAAACCATCGGCAACGGCGGTAAAGGTATCGCCTGGAATACCCAGAGCGAGATGGACCTGCTGCGTAAGCTCAACTACACCAAGGCGGAAGGTCCGGCGAAAGGCCAGCCGAAGCTGGAGACCGCTATTGACGCCGCTGAGATGATCCTCACCCTGGCGCCGGAAACTAACGGTCAGGTAGCTGTGAAGGCGTGGAAAGCGCTGAGCGAATTTACCGGCCGCGACCATGCGCATCTGGCGCTGAACAAAGAAGACGAGAAGATCCGTTTTCGCGATATCCAGGCGCAGCCGCGTAAGATCATCTCCAGCCCGACCTGGTCTGGCCTGGAAGACGAACATGTCTCCTATAACGCTGGCTACACCAACGTCCACGAGCTGATACCGTGGCGTACGCTCTCCGGCCGTCAGTCGCTGTATCAGGATCACCAGTGGATGCGCGACTTTGGCGAAAGCCTGCTGGTCTATCGTCCGCCGATTGACACCCGTTCGGTGAAAGCGGTGATGGGCGAGAAGTCCAACGGCAATAAGGAGAAGGCGCTGAACTTCCTGACGCCGCACCAGAAGTGGGGGATTCACTCTACTTATAGCGATAACCTGCTGATGCTGACTCTGTCGCGCGGCGGGCCGATCGTCTGGATGAGCGAAGCGGATGCGAAAGATCTGGGTATCGAGGATAACGACTGGATCGAAGTCTTCAACGCCAACGGCGCCCTGACGGCGCGTGCGGTAGTGAGCCAGCGCGTACCGGCAGGAATGACCATGATGTACCACGCGCAGGAACGTATCGTTAACCTGCCGGGTTCTGAAGTTACCGGTCAGCGCGGGGGGATCCACAACTCGGTTACCCGTATTACGCCAAAACCGACACATATGATCGGCGGCTACGGCCACCTGGCGTACGGCTTTAACTACTATGGCACCGTCGGTTCCAACCGCGATGAGTTTGTTGTGGTACGTAAGATGAAGAACATTAACTGGTTAGACGGCGAAGGTAATGACCAGGTACAGGAGAGCGTAAAATGAAAATTCGTTCACAAGTCGGCATGGTGCTGAATCTCGATAAATGCATCGGCTGTCACACCTGCTCCGTAACCTGCAAAAACGTCTGGACCAGTCGTGAAGGGATGGAGTACGCCTGGTTTAACAACGTAGAAAGTAAGCCGGGCGTCGGTTTCCCGAACGACTGGGAAAACCAGGAAAAATGGAAAGGCGGCTGGATCCGTAAAATCAACGGTAAACTGCAGCCGCGTATGGGCAACCGCGCGATGCTGCTGGGTAAAATCTTCGCCAACCCGCATCTGCCGGGAATCGATGATTACTACGAGCCGTTTGATTTTGACTACCAGAATCTGCATAACGCGCCGGAAAGCAAACATCAGCCGATCGCTCGTCCGCGTTCGCTGATTACCGGCCAGCGGATGGACAAAATTACCAGCGGCCCGAACTGGGAAGAGATCCTCGGCGGCGAGTTTGAAAAACGCGCCAAAGACCAGAACTTCGAAAACATGCAGAAGGCGATGTACGGCCAGTTCGAAAACACCTTCATGATGTATCTGCCGCGCTTATGCGAGCACTGCCTGAACCCGGCGTGCGTCGCGACCTGCCCGAGCGGTGCCATCTATAAGCGTGAAGAAGACGGTATTGTCCTGATCGACCAGGATAAGTGCCGCGGCTGGCGTATGTGCATCACCGGCTGCCCGTACAAGAAGATCTATTTCAACTGGAAGAGCGGGAAATCCGAGAAATGCATCTTCTGCTACCCGCGTATTGAATCCGGGATGCCGACGGTGTGCTCCGAAACCTGTGTGGGACGTATTCGCTATCTCGGTGTCCTGCTCTACGACGCGGACGCGATTGAAAACGCAGCCAGCACCGAGAATGAGAAAGATCTGTATCAGCGTCAACTGGACGTCTTCCTCGATCCTAACGATCCAAAAGTGATTGAACAGGCGTTAAAAGATGGCGTACCGCAGGGCGTAATTGAAGCCGCGCAGCAGTCGCCGGTTTACAAAATGGCGATGGACTGGAAGCTGGCGCTGCCGCTGCACCCGGAATATCGCACCTTGCCAATGGTTTGGTACGTGCCGCCGCTGTCGCCGATTCAGTCCGCGGCCGATGCGGGCGAACTGGGTAGCAACGGGATCCTGCCGGATGTAGAAAGCCTGCGTATTCCAGTCCAGTATCTGGCGAACCTGCTGACCGCGGGCGATACCCAGCCGGTACTGCTGGCGCTGAAACGTATGCTGGCGATGCGCCACTTCAAACGTGCGGAAACCGTCGACGGCATCGTCGATACCCGCGCGCTGGAAGAGGTCGGGCTGAGCGAAGCGCAGGCGCAGGAGATGTACCGTTATCTGGCTATCGCTAACTACGAAGATCGTTTCGTGGTGCCGAGCAGCCATCGCGAACAGGCTCGCGATGCCTTCCCGGAGAAGAGCGGTTGCGGCTTTACCTTCGGCGATGGTTGCCACGGCTCTGACAGCGAATTCAACCTGTTTAACAGCCGTCGCATTGACGCCATTGACGTTACCAGCAAAACGGAGCCGCACGCATGATTGAACTCGTGATTGTGTCGCGTCTGCTCGAATACCCTGACGCTGCCTTATGGCAGCATCAGCAGGAGATGTTCGAGGCTCTCGCGTCATCGGAAAAACTCGCCAAAGAAGATGCCCAGGCGCTGGGCGTTTTCCTGCGCGATTTAGTGGCTCAGGATCCGCTGGACGCCCAATCGGCGTATAGCGAGCTGTTTGACCGCGGCCGCGCCACCTCGCTGCTGCTGTTTGAACATGTTCACGGCGAGTCCCGCGATCGCGGGCAGGCGATGGTCGACCTGATGGCGCAGTACGAGCGCCACGGTCTGCTGCTGGATAGCCATGAGCTGCCGGATCACCTGCCGCTGTACCTTGAGTATCTGGCGCAGTTGCCGGAAGAGGAAGCGCTTGGCGGCCTGCGGGACGTTGCGCCAATCCTTGGCCTGCTCAGCGCGCGTCTGCAACAGCGCGAGAGCCGCTATGCGGTGTTGTTCGAGCTGCTGTTGAAGCTTGCCAATACTCAGGTCGATAGCCAGAAAGTGGCGGAGAAGATTGCCGACGAGGCCCGCGACGATACACCGCAGGCGCTGGATGCCGTCTGGGAAGAAGAGCAGGTCAAATTCTTTGCCGACCAGGGCTGCGGCGAGTCGGAAATCTCCGCTCACCAGCGCCGTTTTGCCGGAGCCGTGGCCCCGCAATATTTGAATATCTCTAACGGAGGACAGCACTAATGCACTTCCTGAATATGTTCTTCTTTGACATCTATCCGTACATTGTGGGTTCAGTGTTCCTTATTGGCAGCTGGCTGCGCTACGACTACGGCCAGTACACCTGGCGCGCCGCCTCCAGTCAGATGCTGGATCGTAAAGGGATGAACCTGGCGTCAAACCTGTTCCATATCGGGATCCTGGGTATTTTTGCCGGTCACTTCCTCGGCATGCTGACCCCGCACTGGATGTATGAGTCCTTCCTGCCGATCGACGTGAAGCAGAAAATGGCGATGTTTGCCGGCGGCGCGTGCGGCGTGATGACGTTGGTCGGCGGTTTACTGCTGCTCAAGCGCCGTCTGCGGAGCCCGCGCGTTCGTGCTACCACCACCACAGCGGATATCCTGATCCTCTCGTTGCTGATGGTGCAATGCGCGCTGGGTCTGCTGACCATTCCATTCTCCGCCCAGCATATGGACGGTAGCGAAATGATGAAACTGGTCGGCTGGGCGCAGTCGGTGGTGACCTTCCACGGCGGAGCTTCGCAGCATCTCGATGGCGTAGCTTTTGTCTTCCGTGTTCACCTGGTGCTGGGGATGACGCTGTTCCTGCTGTTCCCGTTCTCGCGCCTGGTTCACATCTGGAGCGCGCCGGTCGAGTACCTGACGCGCAAATACCAGATTGTGCGCGCGCGTCGCTAGTTCATTCTCGACGGCTGACTTACCCCGCCATGGCGGGGTTTTTTTTCGCCCCAGCCAAGGTTGTTGCCCGCCGCAGCAAACAGAATCAGCACCCCTCCAGCCAACTGCAGCGGCGTGAGCGCATGATGGAAAACCAGATAGTCAACCACGATAGCCACCAGTGGATAGATAAACGAGAGCGAACCAGTGACCGGCGTCGGCAGCTTTTGAATCGCACTATATAAAAGTTGATACATAATCCCGGTATGGACGATGCCGAGGATCAGCAAATAGCGCCAGGGAAAATGGCCGTTAAACTCGGGGGCATGAACCAGCGGCAAAAGCATTACCGTACCGACGATAACCTGAATAAAGGCAATATGCTGCGCCGGTAGCGGCTGCAGCTTGCGGGCGATAATGGCGGTCAGGGCATAAAAAAACGCCGCGCATAACGCCAGTGCAATGCCAGTAACGAGGTTGTCGCCGTGGCCGGGAGTTAGTTCGCTCGATAGCAGAATCACCACGCCGCCAAAGGCCAGCAGTAACCATCCCCATTTTACCGCGCTTACCCTTTCACCTAGTATCATGCTCAGTAATACCAGCATAAAGGGCTGGGTGTTGTAGACCACGGTGGCCATCCCGATAGAAACGCGTGAGTAGGCGGCAAACAGCAGCAGCCAGTTGATCACCAGCGCGACGCCGCCAAGGACTGCCAGCGCCAGAGTGAGGCGCGTCAGGCGGCTGAAGGGTTGCCGGCTTAACAAAATAAACAGCAATAATGTGACCGCGCCGATAAGACAGCGCCAGAAAACCACGTCGATTACCGGCAACCCTGAGAGCAGCACGAATGCGCCAATCGAGCCGGAAATGATCATCGCCAGGCTCATCTGCCAGACACCACGAGAAAGCTGCATATTTCACCTCCAGAAGTTTTCCATTATTGTCGTGAAAAGCCTGACAGCTTGATATATCTGAAATAAGGTAAAAACAGATGAATACCTTTATTAATTAGGTGAAATAAATGGAATACGTAATTGATGAAATAGACCGGGCGATTCTGACCTGCCTGACACAAGATGCCAGAGTTTCGCTCAAGGTATTGAGCGCGCAGGTGGGATTGACCTCGCCGAGTACCGCCGAGCGGGTAAAACGCCTGGAGGAAAAAGGGGTAATTGAGGGGTATGGCGCGCGGGTGAATCTGGCGGCGCTGGGATATAGTCTGCAGGCATTAGTACGAGTGAGACCGCTACCGGGATTGCTGCAAAAAGTGGATAAATATATCCAGGCTATGCCGGAGTGTATTGAAAGTGACAAGGTCACCGGAGAGGATTGTTTTGTTATGCGTCTTGTGGTCCGTGATATTGCGCAGCTGGATACGATACTGGATGGTCTCGCAGAGTATGCGCAGTGCAATACGTCGGTGGTGAAGAGTTCACCGGTAAAAAGACGATTGCCCCCACTGTGAATTTTCCCGGAGGCGGTGCTGCGCACCTGTCCGGGCTACCAAACGGCACCACCTGTAGCCTCGCTAAGCGAAGCGCGAGCGAGGAGATAGCAGTGCAGGTGGCTGAGAGTGTGCAAGAGTAGTGGGGGAAGGATTACTCGGCGCTAAAGCGCCTCGCCCTTCGGGCCGTTGCCTGCGGCAACGTTCTCTCGCTGGCGCTCGAGTCGAACCTTAGTCGAAGCTTCTCATCCTTCCCCGCAGGGCAGAATATAGAATATCGCAGGTAGATTAAGCTGGGCATGACATGAGGAGATGGTGGTGGGGGAAGGATTACTCGGCGCTAAAGCGCCTCGCCCTTCGGGCCGTTGCCTGCGGCAACGTT
>NZ_JBXUNG010000006.1:0-254358 GCF_057196925.1 Klebsiella sp. SYXHC3
GGGTCGTTAGCTCAGTTGGTAGAGCAGTTGACTTTTAATCAATTGGTCGCAGGTTCGAATCCTGCACGACCCACCATTCAACATTGAACTTTGATGTTGAACGTGAAGGATAACGTTGCGTCAGCAACGGCCCGTAGGGCGAGGCGAAGCTGAGTCATCCTGCACGACCCACCAATGTAAAAAGGCGCCCTAAAGGCGCCTTTTTGCTATGCGTCATTCTCCACAATCATCTCCATGTTCGCACTACGCTTACCGTGACTCCATAGCGCACGAACCGGTAGCCCGGGAAGATGCGAGCATCGTCCCCGGGGAATACAAAATTCATCACGACATTTCGCTTGCGATCGGCTATCTTGTTTAGCATATAAAACACAGTGACCGTATTAAGGCGATACAAAGCGATATTTACGGTTTCAAAGTTAAGCCAGTAAAACGAGATTGCATGATGAGCGTAATGTTTGATCCTGAAACGGCGATTTATCCTTTCCCGCCAAAACCACAACCGTTGAACCGTGACGAAAAAGTGTTTTACCGCGAGAAAATTAAACGCCTGCTGCGTGAACGCGACGCCGTGATGGTGGCGCATTACTACACCGATCCTGAAATTCAGCAACTGGCCGAAGAGACCGGCGGCTGTATTGCCGACTCGCTGGAAATGGCGCGTTTTGGCGCGCGTCACCCGGCCTCCACGCTGCTGGTTGCCGGAGTGCGTTTTATGGGCGAAACGGCCAAAATTCTTAGTCCGGAAAAGACCATCCTGATGCCGACGCTGAATGCGGAGTGTTCTCTGGATCTCGGCTGTCCCATTGATGACTTTAATGCATTTTGCGATGCTCACCCGGATCGCACCGTGGTGGTCTATGCCAATACGTCAGCGGCGGTAAAAGCGCGCGCCGATTGGGTAGTGACTTCCAGCATCGCCGTGGAATTGATTGAACATCTCGATAGCCTCGGACAAAAGATACTTTGGGCGCCGGACCGCCATCTTGGCCGCTATGTACAGCGCCAGACCGGGGCCGACGTGCTGTGCTGGCAGGGCGCCTGCATCGTCCATGATGAATTTAAAACCCAGGCGCTGGCGCGCATGAAGGGGCTCTACCCCGACGCGGCGATCCTGGTGCATCCGGAATCACCGCAGGCGATTGTCGACATGGCGGATGCGGTAGGATCAACCAGCCAATTAATTGCCGCGGCGAAAAGCCTGCCGCAGCGCCAGCTTATCGTGGCCACCGATCGCGGGATCTTCTATAAAATGCAGCAGGCGGTACCGGAAAAAGAGCTGCTGGAAGCGCCTACGGCAGGTGAGGGCGCAACCTGTCGTAGCTGCGCCCATTGTCCGTGGATGGCGATGAACGGCCTGAAAGCGATAGCGCAAGGGTTAGAGCAGGGCGGCATTGAACACGAAATTCACGTTGACGCCAAACTGCGTGCCGGGGCATTAATTCCGCTTAACCGTATGCTGGAATTTGCGGCTACACTACGGGGATAACTCATTACCGCGTCGCGTTACGCTTAGGGGATAAAATGGATTTTTTCAGTACGCAGAATATTTTAGTGCATATACCGATCGGCGCCGGCGGCTACGATCTGTCGTGGATTGAGGCGGTGGGGACCATCGCCGGCCTGTTGTGCATCTGGCTGGCGAGCCTGGAAAAGATCAGCAACTATGCCTTCGGCCTGGTGAACGTGACGCTTTTTGCGATCATCTTCTTCCAGATCCAGCTGTACGCCAGCCTGCTGCTACAGCTGTTTTTCTTCGCGGCGAACGTTTACGGTTGGTACGCGTGGTCCAGGCAGACCAGCGATAACGAAGCGGAACTGAAAATTCGCTGGCTGCCGTTGCCAAAAGCGCTGGCCTGGCTGGCGGGCTGCGTAGTGGCTATCGGTCTGATGACGGTGTTTATTAACCCGGTGTTTGCCTTCCTGACCCGTATCGCCGTCAACCTGATGCAAATGCTCGGGCTGCAGGTGGCGATGCCGACGCTGGAACCCGATGCTTTCCCATTCTGGGATTCCTGCATGATGGTGCTGTCGATTGCCGCGATGGTATTGATGACGCGTAAATACGTTGAGAACTGGCTGCTGTGGGTGATCATCAACGTCATTAGCGTGGTGATATTCGCTCTACAGGGCGTGTATGCGATGTCGCTGGAATATTTGCTGCTGACGTTCATTGCCCTGAATGGCAGCCGGATGTGGATTAACAGCGCGCGTGAGCGGGGTTCTCACGCGCTTTCACGTTAATGGTGATGATGATGCTCATGTCCGGAATGCGCCAGATTCAGGTGGCATTCCGGGCCGCTGCAGGGACGGTACTCCATCTGTACCGTCACATGCTCAATTTCATATTTATGCTCAATAAAATGCTGGATGCTATCAAGTAGCGCATCGTGATCGTGCGGCGGTACGACCTGTACGTGCAGCGTCATCACCGGTTTTTCCCCTACCAGCCAGACGTGAACGTGGTGAACGTCGCGGACTTCAGGAATTGAGCGGCGTAGATCGCGGCCTAATGCTTCGACATCCAGCGAGCGCGGCGCGCCCTCCAACAACTCATTCATACTCTCCTGCAGCAGTCGCCAGGCGCTGCGCAGTACTAAACACGACACCAGCACCGAGAGGATCGGGTCAATCGGCGTCCAGCCGGTCATCAGAATGACGATAGCGGCCACGATGGCGCCGACGGAACCCAATAGATCTCCCAGCACATGCAGTGCCGCCGCGCGGACGTTAAGATTACTTTCGGCGCTGCCGCGGTGCAGGATCCAGAAGGCGAGGATATTGGCCAGCAGTCCGGCGACGGCGATGACCATCATGGTTTTTCCCGCCACCGGCTGCGGATGGTTAAAACGCTGTACCGCTTCCCAGAAGATGAAAATCGTAATGACCACCAGGGCGATAGCGTTAACGAAGGCGGCGAGAGTGGTTAAACGCAGCCAGCCAAAGGTGTGGCGGCTATTTGGCGGCCGGCTGGCGAAGCGCACCGCCAGCAGAGCGAACAGGAGGGCGGCGGAGTCGGTGAGCATATGTCCGGCATCGGCGAGCAGGGCCAGGGAACCGGAAATGACGCCGCCGATGGCCTCAATAATCATAAAACCGGCGGTTACGATAAAAGCCCAAAGCAGCCGGTTGGCGTTACTGTTTTCGCCAGCAGGGGTCGGTGAATGTGCATGCGCCATGATGTCATCCCTTAATAGTTATCATTATTACACTATGACATCTTACCGAAATTCAGCGAACAAAGGGATCAAGGTGAGCACTGCCACCTCGATCCCTTATCTCACCCGTTTCAATTACTGCGAGGTGCCATCCGTTTTGCTGGCATCGTTGTTCATGCCATTGCCGCTTTCCATTTTTTTATCCGTATCCGGACAGCGTCCATCTTTGCACATGCTGTTTTTATGGACCTCGTCGCTCGACATCCCGTCATGATTCATCGTCGAACCATCAGGATGAAGCATGGTGCCGCCGGAGTTAATTTTGTCGTTATCGACATTATTTGGCGCCACGTTTTCACGGGCATCGGGCGCAACCTGTCCGGCATCAGCGGCGGAATTGGCCTGACCGTTGTTCGATTGCGCGCCGCTATCGGCGGCCAGCGCGGCGCCGCTGGCTAAGCTTAAGGTGGCGGTGAGAAGTAGGGCTGTGAGTTTATTCATATTCATCGGATACTCCTGCTTAGTCGATTTGTTAGCTAAACGCGCCAACATAGATGTGCCAGGGATCTGCGGTGCTATGGTTTAACACTCCGCCTTAGCGTGAGGATTTAAAATATAATACTGAAAATAAACATTTAATTGGATGTTGCAGTTAAAAATTGTAGTTGGCTGGCAGGATTTCGCTACTTTATGGCGTATTTTTCCCTAATTCCAGGATTATTCCATCGTCAGTGTAAAATCACGTTTACACTTTTTGACCGAAGAGATAGATTGGAAGGATTGCATTTCATTGTATAAGTATGGCAACGCCTGGAAAGAAGATGAATTATCAGAACGACGATTTACGCATTAAAGAGATCAACGAATTATTACCTCCCGTTGCGCTCCTGGAAAAATTCCCCGCTACCGAAAATGCTGCTAATACCGTTGCACATGCTCGCAAAGCGATTCACAACATCCTCAAAGGCAACGACGATCGTCTGCTGGTGGTAATTGGTCCGTGCTCTATTCACGACCCTGCCGCGGCGAAAGAGTATGCCAGCCGCCTGCTGAAACTGCGTGAAGCGCTCAAAGGCGAGCTGGAAATCGTTATGCGCGTCTATTTTGAAAAACCGCGCACCACCGTCGGTTGGAAGGGGCTAATTAACGATCCGCACATGGATAACAGCTTCCGCATTAACGACGGGCTGCGTATCGCGCGTAAGCTGCTGCTGGAAATCAACGACAGCGGTTTGCCAGCGGCGGGCGAGTTCCTTGACATGATCACCCCGCAATATGTGGCGGACCTGATGAGCTGGGGGGCAATCGGCGCGCGTACCACTGAATCCCAGGTGCATCGTGAACTCTCTTCCGGCCTCTCATGCCCGGTTGGCTTCAAAAATGGCACCGATGGCACCATCAAGGTCGCTATCGATGCGATCAACGCTGCTGGCGCGCCGCACTGTTTCTTATCGGTAACGAAGTGGGGCCATTCCGCTATTGTGAACACCAGCGGCAACAGCGATTGCCATATCATTCTGCGTGGCGGTAAAGAGCCGAACTATAGCGCTCAGCACGTTGCCGAAGTGAAAGTGGGTCTGGCAAAAGCCGGTCTGCCGGCGCAAATCATGATCGACTTCAGCCACGCTAACTCCAGCAAGCAGTTTAAAAAGCAGATGGAAGTCGGCGCCGATGTGTGCCAGCAGATTGCCAGCGGTGAAAACGCGATTATGGGCGTGATGATTGAAAGCCACCTGGTGGAAGGCAATCAGAGCCTGGAAAGCGGCGAACCGCTGACCTACGGCAAGAGCGTGACCGACGCCTGCATCGGCTGGGAAGATACCGAGACCATCCTGCGCCAACTGGCAGATGCGGTTAAAGCGCGCCGCGGCTAGCCTGTACTTTGCCATTGTTGGCTGCGTTCGCGTTAGGCCTGCAATGGCTAAAAATAAAAAAGCGTGGGAAATCCCACGCTTTTTTTATGGCTGAAATTATTCAGTCGCTTATTACTTCGCTTTACCCTGGTTAGCGACAGCCGCGGCCTTCGCAGCGATTTCGTCAGCATTGCCCAGGTAGTAGTGTTTGATCGGCTTGAAGTTTTCATCGAACTCATACACCAGCGGTACGCCGGTCGGGATGTTCAGTTCAAGGATCTCGTCTTCGCCCATGTTGTCGAGGTATTTCACCAGCGCACGCAGGGAGTTACCGTGAGCGGCGATAATGACGCGCTCGCCGCTTTTCAGGCGCGGCAGAATGGTTTCGTTCCAGTAAGGTACGACGCGGTCGATGGTCAGCGCCAGGCTCTCGGTGGTCGGCAGTTCCGCATCGGTCAGCTTCGCGTAACGCGGATCGTGGCCCGGATAACGTTCGTCATCTTTGGTCAGTTCCGGCGGGGTGACGGCAAAGCCGCGACGCCACTGTTTAACCTGCTCGTCGCCATACTTCTCAGCGGTTTCGGCTTTGTTCAGGCCCTGCAGCGCGCCGTAGTGACGTTCGTTCAGTTTCCAGGATTTCTCAACCGGCAGCCAGGCCTGATCCAGTTCGTCCAGCACGTTCCACAGGGTGTGGATGGCACGTTTCAGCACGGAGGTATAAGCAAAATCAAAGCTGAAGCCTTCTTCCTTCAGCAGTTTACCCGCCGCTTTCGCTTCGCTAACGCCTTTTTCAGACAGGTCAACGTCGTACCAACCGGTGAAACGGTTTTCGTTGTTCCATTGGCTCTCGCCGTGACGAACTAGTACCAGCTTAGTTACAGCCATTCTCTTACTCCTCCTACACGCAACCCGACTACTGTGGTGTATGTGTTTATTGATTGATAACTATTCTCATTATATTGCCGTGATTTACCTCACGGCAATGCTTATCCCTAACCATAGCGAAAATAGTGACGCAGTGTAAGATGCTTGTAAAACACAGGTTAGCTTTTTGTCTTTTAGCGGTGCAAATTACAGCAAAAAGGCGAAAAAAAACCCTCCGCAGGGAGGGCTATGGCGTTATCCGGCGATAAACTGATATTCCGTCAGACTAACGTATTCGGCGCCGGGCCGTAATACGCAATCTGGCTGCGGCCAATGCGGATGATTGGGGGAGTCCGGCAGGAACTCGCTTTCCAGCGCCAGCCCTTGCCAGTCGCCGTAAGGTTGACTGCCGCGCGATGGCGTGCCGCCGAGATAGTTACCGGAATAAAACTGCAGCGCCGGGGCCGAGGTGTACACCGTCAGCTGTAGCTTTTCATCCTGCGACCAGACATGCGCCGCCGGCTGGCGGGCGTCGCCTTTGGCCTGCAGCAGAAAGGCGTGATCGTAACCTTTCACTTTTTGCTGGTCAGCATCGGCAAGAAACTCTCCAGCAAGCACCTTCGGCGCGCGGAAATCAAAGCTGGTGTACTCCACGTCGTGCAAATCGCCATACGGAATACCGTCGCTCTCCACCGGCAGATACTGGTCGGCGAAGATCTGCAGGCGGTGGTGGCGCACGTCGCCCTGCGCGCCGTCGAGGTTAAAATAGACATGGTTAGTCATATTGACCGGGCAGGGCTTATCAATGGTGGCGCGGTACTCAATGGCGATACGATTATCGTCTGTCAGGCGATAGCGCGCGGTTGCCTGAATATGACCCGGGAAGCCCTGATCGCCATCGGCGGAGTCGAGCGCAAACAGCACCTGGCTGTCGTCGTGGCTGACAATTTGCCAGCGGCGCTTGTCGAAGCCGTCCGGCCCACCGTGGAGCTGGTGGCCGGCCTCGTTCGACGGGGTTAAGTTCACGATTTCGCCATCGAGCGTGAAGCGGCTGTTGGCGATACGGTTAGCGTAGCGGCCGACGGACGCACCCAGAAATGCCGCCTGCTGGCGATATTGCTGCGGCGTGGCGCAGCCAAGCAACGCTTCGCGCAGGCTGCCATCGGCAAGAGGCACTTGCGCGGAGAGTAGCGTCGCGCCCCAATCCATCACCGTTACGGTCATCCCGGCGTTATTACGTAGCGTTATCACGTTCCACGGCTGTCCGTCGGGCGCGAGTTCGCGAGTTGGCGTTAGCATTGGCCGGCTCCCTGGGATGGTTTGCAGACGTAAAAAGTCTCTTTAATGCCGGTTTTCGCTTCATACTGAGCGGCTACCGCCTGCTGTACTTTTTCAACCAGTGCTTCCGGTATCAGGGCAACGATGCAGCCGCCAAAGCCGCCGCCGGTCATACGCACGCCGCCCTGGTCGCCGATAACCGCTTTGACAATCTCAACCAGCGTATCAATTTGCGGTACGGTGATTTCAAAATCATCGCGCATGGAGGCGTGAGACTCTGCCATCAGTTGGCCCATGCGCTGCAGGTCGCCGTTTGCCAGCGCGCTCGCCGCTTCGACGGTACGGGCGTTTTCGGTTAACACATGGCGCACGCGTTTTGCCACAATCGGGTCCAGCTCGTGGGCCACGGCATTAAATTGCGCAAGCTCAACGTCACGCAGAGCGGGCTGCTGGAAGAAACGCGCGCCGGTTTCACACTGTTCGCGGCGGGTGTTGTATTCGCTGCCGACCAGCGTGCGTTTAAAGTTGCTGTTGATAATCACCACCGCGACGCCTTTCGGCATCGACACCGCTTTGGTGCCAAGGGTGCGGCAGTCAATCAGCAGCGCATGATCTTTTTTACCCAGCGCCGAAATAAGCTGGTCCATAATGCCGCAATTACAGCCGACGAACTGGTTTTCCGCTTCCTGGCCGTTAAGGGCGATTTGCGCGCCGTCGAGCGGCAGATGATATAGCTGCTGGAACACGGTGCCGACGGCGACTTCCAGCGAAGCCGAGGAGCTTAAACCCGCGCCCTGCGGTACGTTGCCGCTGATGACCAGATCGGCGCCGCCGAAGTGGTTATTGCGCTTCTGCAGGTGTTTGACCACGCCGCGTACGTAGTTTGACCACTGTTGGGTATCGTGGCTAACGATAGGCGCATCGAGGGAAAACTCGTCGCGCTGATTATCGTAATCGGCGGCAATGACCCGCACGATACGGTCGGAACGCGGCGCGCAGCTGACAACGGTTTGATAGTCAATGGCGCACGGCAGCACGAAACCATCGTTGTAATCGGTATGTTCGCCAATCAGGTTGACGCGGCCCGGCGCCTGAATGACGTGACTGGCAGTGTAGCCAAACTGTTCAGCAAACAGCGCCTGGGTGTTCTCTTTCAGACTCATTATTCAACTCCTGATTCACGAAAATGGATATCGCTAACGGCACGTAACTTTTCGGCGGCTTGCTCCGCCGTGAGATCGCGCTGGGTTTCGGCTAGCATTTCGTAGCCGACCATAAATTTGCGCACCGTGGCGGAGCGCAACAGCGGCGGGTAAAAGTGAGCGTGCAGCTGCCAGTGTTGATTATCTTCATTATTAAACGGCGCGCCGTGCCAGCCCATGGAGTAGGGGAAGGAGGTCTGGAACAGGTTGTCGTAACGGCTGGTCAGCTTTTTCAGCGCCAGCGCCAGGTCGTGGCGCTGGGCTGCGGTTAAATCGGTCAGACGCTGGATGTGCGTTTTTGGCAGCAGCAGCGTCTCAAATGGCCAGGCCGCCCAATACGGGACCACGGCCAGCCAGTGTTCGGTTTCTACAACGGTACGGCTGCCGTCGGCCAGTTCGCGTTGCACATAATCCACCAGCATCGGTGAACCCTGCTCAGCGAAATATTTCTTTTGCAGACGGTCTTCACGTTCCGCCTCATTGGGCAGGAAACTGTTGGCCCATACCTGGCCGTGAGGATGCGGGTTGGAGCAGCCCATCGCCGCGCCTTTATTTTCGAAGACCTGGACCCAGGGATAACTTTTCCCAAGGTCCGCGGTCTGCTCTTGCCACGTTTTAACCACGCCTTCCAGTGCTTCAATGCTCAGTTCCGGCAGCGTTTTGCTGTGGTCTGGCGAGAAGCAGATAACCCGACTGGTGCCGCGGGCGCTTTGGCAGCGCATTAGCGGATCGTCGCTCTCCGGAGCATCCGGCGTATCGGTCATCAATGCCGCAAAGTCGTTGGTAAACACGTAGGTGCTGGTGTAATTCGGGTTAGTGTCGCCGGTGACGCGGGTATTGCCCGGACACAAGAAACAATCCGCATCGTGCGCGGGCAAGGTTTGTTTTGCCGGCGTCTCCTGCGCCCCTTGCCAGGGGCGCTTGGCGCGATGCGGTGAAACCAAAATCCACTGCCCGGTTAACGGGTTATAACGACGGTGCGGATGGTCGACGGGGTTAAATTGCGTCATGGTATTTCCTTAGAGCCTTACCTTTAGGCTATTAGTCCGGATAACCCTGCGGATGACGGGACTGCCAGTGCCAGGTGTCCTGCGCCATTTCGTCAAGGTTGCGCGTCACGCGCCAGTTCAGCTCGCGGTCGGCTTTGGCGGCATCAGCCCAGTAGGCCGGGAGATCGCCATCGCGGCGCGGCGCGAAGTGATAATTAATCGGTTTACCGCAGGCTTTGCTGAAGGCGTTGACCACGTCCAGCACGCTGCTGCCGACGCCTGCGCCGAGGTTGTAGATATGTACGCCAGCTTTGTTCGCCAGTTTTTCCATGGCGGCGACGTGACCGTCGGCGAGGTCCATCACGTGGATGTAGTCGCGCACGCCGGTGCCATCTTCGGTCGGATAGTCGTTACCGAATACCGCCAGTGATTCGCGACGGCCAACGGCAACCTGCGCGATATACGGCATCAGGTTGTTTGGAATGCCCTGCGGATCTTCGCCCATATCGCCTGATGGATGCGCGCCGACCGGGTTGAAGTAGCGCAGCAGCGCGATGCTCCAGTCCGGCTGGGCTTTCTGCAGGTCGGCGAGGATCTGCTCAACCATCAGTTTGCTTTTACCGTAGGGGCTTTGCGGGGTACCGGTCGGGAAGCTTTCAACATAAGGGATCTTCGGCTGGTCGCCGTAGACGGTCGCGGAGGAGCTGAAAATAAAGTTTTTAACGCCGGCTGCGCGCATAGCGGAAACCAATTTAAGTGTACCGGTGACGTTATTGTCGTAATATTCCAGCGGCTTGGCGACGGACTCGCCGACGGCTTTCAGGCCGGCAAAATGGATCACGGCTTCGATAGCGTGATCGTGCAGAATTTCCGTCATCAGCGCTTCATTACGAATATCGCCTTCGACAAAGGTGGCTTTCTTGCCGCCGAGACGTTCAATGACCGGCAATACGCTGCGTTTACTGTTGCAGAGATTGTCGAGAATAATCACATCATGTCCCTGCAGCAGCAGCTGTACGCAAGTATGACTTCCAATGTAACCGCTACCACCTGTGACCAGTACTTTCATGATTCGCTCCAATAGGCTTATCGTGTGAGAAGAAGATAGCATACCAAAGAAGGGAAAAGTGTGACACAGGCCAAAGTGGTGGAATCGTTTACACTTGGTTTGATATTAAGGCTGATTTTAGTTAATTCTTTATAAAACAGCTATTTGTGGTGATTATTGGTTATTTCTCTGAAAAAATACAGGGATCCGCAGACCCCTGTATAGCGCTATTCTGCCAGCGGACCGAGGCGGTAAGTGTAACCGTCTCCACTGCGAATGAACTCCAGACGGTGGGTAATGCAGTCAGGGGCATCTTCGGCATGATGCGATACAAACAGCAGCTGCGTGGCCCCTTCGCCAATTAAAACATCGACGAAACGACGTACCAGTTGACGATTCAGAGGATCCAGTCCCTGTAACGGTTCATCGAGTATCAGCAGGGTCGGGTGTTTGACCAGCGCGCGAACGATCAGCGCCAACCGCTGTTGCCCCCACGACAGACTATGGAACGGCGCGTCGGCGGTGCGTTTATCAATGCCGAGAATATCCAGCCAGCGCTGGACCAGCTTGTGCTGCTTATCAGAGACCGCCTGATAAATGCCTATCGAATCAAAGTAGCCGGAAAGGATCACGTTACGCACGTTAGTGCTGACACGGTATTCCAGATGCAGGCTGCTGCTGACATAGCCAATATGTTTTTTGATATCCCAGATGGTCTCGCCGCTGCCGCGACGGCGGCCAAACAACGTCAGGTTGTTGCTGTAACCCTGTGGATGGTCGCCGGTGATCAGGCTCAGCAATGTGGATTTGCCCGCGCCGTTGGGGCCGACAATCTGCCAGTGTTCGCCGGGGTTCACCGTCCAGCTTAGCTGGTTAATGATCGCTTTATCGTTATACGACACTGTGCCGTCGTTAAGGACGATAAGCGGAGCGTTCGCCGCTAAGTCGTGCCGGGCGGCGGGGGCATCCGGTTCTGGTAGCGTCATACCGGTAAGTTTTTCGCTATGCGCCAGTTGGGCAACCAGCGCCTGTTGTAATAATGCCTGTTTCTCGCCGGTTTCGCTCAGCGTGCAATCCGCCAGCACGCCGGCATATTCAATGAATTCTGGAATCTCATCGAAGCGGTTGAGTACCAGTACCAGGGTGATGCCTGCCTGATGCAGGCTGGCAAGCAGGTCGGCCAACTGTTGGCGCGAAGCGACATCCAGGCCATCAAACGGCTCGTCGAGAATCAGCAGGTCGGGGTCGCTCATCAGCGCCTGGCAGAGGAGCGTTTTGCGGGTTTCGCCCGTCGACAGATATTTAAAGCGCCGCGTCAGCAGGTGGCTAATACCAAACTGCTCCGCCAGCCGGGAACAGCGTTCCGGGTCGCGTCTTTCATCTTGGATGATTTCTGCGGTGGTGCGACCGGTATCTTCTTCGCCGGGACTGAGCATATCGGTGTTGTTACGTTGCCACTCGTCGCTGACCAGTTTCTGCAGCTGTTCGAAGGAGAGGCGAGTAGTACGCTGAAATGCGCTTTCGCGCTGCCCGTTTAACAGAGTCAGTTCGCCGGCCAGCGCTCTGGCCAGCGCCGATTTACCGCTACCGTTACTGCCGACGAAAGCCCAGCTTTCGCCAGCGCGCAGCGTGAGGCGATCGATACGTAAGGTTTTTATATCGCTAAGGCGAAACGTGCCTTGCGAAATTTGCAATGATGACATTGTGTATCCCACTTTTTGCAGCGTTGTGCTTCAGGGATACGTCTTCACGACAATAAAGTCAATGCCATTAGCATAAGGTTGCCAGAATGATGCGATCGGCATTGAAGTAGGCGATCGCCTGCGCGCCTTCCTGCAAACCGTCGGTTTGCGCCGTTGACAGCGTGGCGCACAGGTTTTGCCCATCCGGCAACGCCATGATGACTTCGCACCGCTCCGGCCCGCGTTCAATGTGGCTGATGCGCCCGGTAAGCTGGTTGTCTGCCTGCTGCGCCACGGCGTGGTCAAGCGTGATGCCGACCCACGGCGCTTTCAGCAACACCAGCACTTCCTGGCCTTCAGTGAGCCCGAGGCGGTCGGCGCTTTGAGCGGTAATGGCGACTTTAAAACGGGTCTGGCCGTCCGCCAGCAGCACGTCGACATGTTGCTGTACCTGCTGGTGGTCGCGACCGGTGATGGTGCCGAACCACTGGTTGCGGGCGCTGGTTTGTAACGAGAAGCGGGAAATCGCCGCCAGCAAGCTGTCGAGGGGCAGGGCGTCATCGTCGCTTAGTACGTCGAAGGCTTTTTGTTGAATCTGCGCCAACAGATCGTATAACTGAATCAACCGCTGTCCATAGCGGGTCAGCACCGCGCCGCCGCCGCCTTTACCGCCAGTGGCGCGGTCGACCAGCGATTGTTCGCTAAGCTGGTTCATTTCGTTGATCGCATCCCATGCGCTTTTATAGCTGATACCGGCGTTCTTCGCCCCCTGGCTAATTGAGCCAGTCCGATCAATCTGCTTGAGTAAGGCTATCCGGCGGGGATCGGCGAACAGGCGCTGTTGAAGCTTAAGGGTAAGAAGGATTTCGGCCTGCATAATCAATTCCTGACGTAAAAAGCGTATTGTGAACGATAGCGTCCATCTTGCAACAGCCATCTGCCGCAGCGGCGGTGAGGCACCGCACAAATGGGGCGTGTTTTTCCGGCTGAAATGGTTACAATGAAGTATTCGTACTATCTGGAGCCAACCATGTTAGAGCTGTTGAAAAGTCTGGTATTTGCTGTCGTCATGGTACCTGTGGTGATGGCGGTCATCCTCGGTCTGATTTACGGTCTCGGCGAAGTGTTCAACATTTTCTCCGGCGTCGGTCATAAAGACAGCAGCCAGCAAAATCACTGATTCCCCAACGCCCGGCTCGCCGGGCGTTTTCTTTTGTACCTATCCTGATTACCCCTAAATCGCGCTGGGAAATCCTGAGTATAGTCGTTATATTATTCGCTACATAACGAACACACAGGAGTTTCCAATGGCAGGTCAATGGTCGCGTTTTCTGACCGGAGCGGCTTTAACGCTCTGCGTTTCTGGTCATGCGCTGGCGCAGGACGGCAAAATTACCGTTTTTGCCGCGGCGTCGTTAACCAACGCTATGCAGGATATCGCGCAAGCCTATAAAAAAGAGCACCGTGTTGAAGTAGTCTCTTCCTTTGCTTCTTCCTCCACGCTGGCGCGCCAGATTGAAGCCGGCGCGCCCGCCGATCTGTTTATTTCTGCGGACCAGAAATGGATGGACTATGCCGTAGATAAAAAATCAATCGATAAGGCAACCCGCACCACGCTGCTGGGCAATAGCCTGGTGGTGGTCGCGCCGAAAGCCAGCGATCGCAGCGATATCACCATTAATGCTAAAACCGACTGGGCCAGCCTGCTGCAAGGCGGACGTCTGGCGGTCGGCGATCCGGATCACGTACCGGCGGGGATCTACGCGAAAGAAGCGCTGCAGAAACTGGGGGCCTGGGAGACGCTGTCGCCGAAGCTCGCGCCGGCAGAAGACGTGCGCGGCGCGCTGGCGCTGGTGGAGCGCAACGAAGCGCCGCTGGGCATCGTCTACGGCTCTGATGCCGTCGCCAGCAAGGGGGTCAAAGTGGTGGGCACCTTCCCGGAGGATTCGCACAAAAAAGTCGAGTATCCGCTGGCTATCGTTGATGGGCATAAAAATGCTACCGTAACCGCGTTTTATGACTACCTCAAAGGCCCGGAAGCCTCGGCTATCTTTAAACGTTACGGATTCACCACACAGCAATGATTTTAAGCGATCCCGAATGGCAGGCGGTACTGCTGAGCCTGAAAGTTTCATCCCTGGCGGTGGTTTGCAGCTTACCTTTTGGGATCTTTTTCGCCTGGCTGCTGGTGCGCCGCCATTTTCCCGGCAAAGCGTTACTCGATAGCATTATACATTTACCGCTGGTGCTGCCGCCGGTGGTGGTCGGCTATCTGTTGCTGATTTCCATGGGGCGACGCGGCTTTATCGGCAGTTGGTTATACGACTGGTTTGGTCTGACCTTCGCCTTCAGCTGGCGGGGGGCGGTGCTGGCGGCGGCGGTGATGTCATTTCCGCTGATGGTGCGGGCGATACGCCTCGCGCTTGAAGGGGTGGACGTGAAGCTTGAACAGGCGGCGCGCACCCTGGGGGCTAATCGCTGGCGGGTATTTTTCACCATCACGCTGCCGTTGACCCTGCCGGGCATTATTGTCGGTACGGTGCTGGCTTTCGCCCGTTCGCTGGGAGAGTTTGGCGCGACGATCACCTTTGTCTCAAACATTCCTGGCGAAACGCGCACCATTCCTTCCGCGATGTATACCCTGATTCAAACGCCCGGCAGCGAAGGCGCCGCCGCGCGGTTATGCATCATCTCTATTGTTCTGGCGCTGGTATCGTTGCTGGTGTCTGAATGGCTGGCGCGCCTTAGCCGTAAGCGGATGGGAAAATAACTATGCTGGAGCTCGATTTTAGCCAGACGTTGGGCAACCACTGCCTCGAAGTGCATGAAACCCTGCCCGCCAGCGGCATTACCGCTATTTTCGGCGTCTCAGGCGCGGGAAAAACCTCATTGATTAATGCTATCAGCGGGCTGACGCAGCCGCAGCAGGGGCGCATTGTGCTCAATGGCCGGGTACTCAATGACGCGCGACAGCGCATCTGCCTGGCGCCGGAGAAGCGGCGTATCGGTTATGTGTTTCAGGACGCGCGGCTGTTTCCGCACTATAAAGTGCGCGGTAACCTGAAATATGGGATGGCTAAAAGCATGGCCGCGCAATTTGATAAGCTGGTGGCGTTATTGGGCATTGAGCACCTGCTCGAACGGCTGCCCGGTAGTTTGTCCGGCGGGGAAAAACAGCGGGTGGCGATTGGCCGCGCCCTGTTGACCGCGCCGGAATTGCTGCTGCTGGATGAGCCGCTGGCCTCGCTGGATATTCCGCGAAAGCGCGAATTACTCCCCTATTTACAGCGGCTGGCGCGCGAGATCCATATCCCGATGCTGTATGTCAGCCACTCGCTGGATGAAATTCAGCACCTGGCCGATAACGTGCTGGTGCTGGAAGCGGGAAAAGTGAAGGCGTTTGGCGATCTCGAAACGGTGTGGAGCAGCAGCGTGATGCATCCGTGGCTGCCGCAGGAGCAGCAGAGCACGATTCTTAACGTCTCGGTGATCGCGCAGCATCCGCAATATGCAATGACTGCGCTGGCGCTGGGCGATCAGCAACTATGGGTTAATCAGCTGGCGCGGGAGCCGGGCGAAGCGGCGCGTGTTCGTATTCAGGCGTCGGATGTGTCGCTGGTGCTGGAGCATCCGCGACAAACCAGTATCCGGAATATTCTGCGCGCGCAGGTTGTTGGCTGCGTGGAAACCAACGGCCAGATCGAGGTACAGCTTACGGTCAGCGGCAAAACGCTATGGGCGCGAATTAGCCCGTGGGCGCGGGATGACCTGGGTGTCAGCCCAGGCCAGTGGCTATATGCGCAAATTAAGAGCGTATCGATCGCAGCCTGATTACAGCAAGTTACGATTGATAAAGTCGGCGATGCTGGTGGTTTCGTTTTCGCCGATCACCACCTTCGCCCGCGCTTTGACTTCTTCAACCGCGTTACCCATCGCCACGCCGGTCCCGACGGCTTCCAGCATGCTGAGGTCGTTGTAGTTATCGCCAAAGGCGATAACGTCCTGCATGGATAATCCTTGCGCGGCGACCCACTGCGCCAGGCGCTTGCCTTTGCTATTGCCGGCGCGGGCAATATCCACCTGATCGTGCCACGACCATTCAGATTCCAGGCCCAGCTTCTGGCCGACGGTCTGCGCGAAGGCCTGCAGTTTCGGGATATTTTCGTCGGTAAGGGCGAATTTCCAAACCGCTTGTACTTCACGCGCCGCCTGTGCCAGAGAATCCACCTGGGTGAAAACCGGGCGCTGTTCAACCGGCAGCGACTGCGCCCAGTTAGTGGTGCGGATCACATGGCCGGTCGGACGTTCATAAAGCATGGCGTCATCGACGTACATCAGACCGTGAATATCGTGTTCGGCGAGCATGTTGGTGAGGCTGAGGGCCTTATCTACCGGCATCGGATCGGCTTCGAGAACCTTTTTTGCATGATAATCATACAAATAGGTACCATTACAACAAATTGCAGGTGTATCGAGAGCCAGTGCCTGATAAAAAGGATGGATAGCGACGTGATGTCGGCCGGTTACGACGATCACCTGATATCCAGCCTCCCGGGCGCGAGCCAGCGCATCGAGCGACGCCGGAAGAATCGTTTTTTTCGAGGTCAGTAGGGTGCCGTCTAAATCGAGGGCGATCACGCGTGAGGTCATGTGTTGGTTCCGGTAAATGGTGAAAAAGGGTCTGCCATGATGGTACACGGCTTCGTCTCAGGGGCAAATTTTTCAGCATCTACCGTTAAAAGCGTCTATACCATTCATCGTTGCGCCGCGCGCCGGATGAAATGTATAACGATGTCCACGAGCAGTTTCACGAGCAGTGAGGAAAGGAGTAGTCATGAAACAAACCGTATATACCGCCAGCCCGGAGAGCCATCAGATTCACGTCTGGAGCCTCAATGCTGAGGGAAATCTGACATTGGTTCAGGTTGTTGATGCCCCGGGCCAGGTGCAGCCGATGGTGGTAAGCCCGAACAAAGAGTATCTCTATGTCGGCGTGCGTCCGGAGTTTCGCGTCCTGGCTTACCGCATTGCGCCAGATAATGGCGCGCTGACTTTCGCCGGCGAAGCCGCGCTGCCGGGGAGCCCGACGCATATCTCCACCGACCATCAGGGCCGTTTTGTTTTCAGCGCATCCTACAATCAGGGCTGCGTGAGCGTGACGCCATTGATTGACGGCCTGCCGGGTGAAACGGTCACCGTCGTCGAGGGGCTGGAGGGCTGCCACTCGGCCAATATTTCACCGGACAACCGCATGCTATGGGTACCGGCGCTGAAGCAGGATCGTATTTGCCTGTTTAATCTGAGCGATGACGGCTATCTGGCCGCGCAGGAGCCGGCGGAAGTTACTACCGTGGAAGGCGCCGGTCCGCGGCATATGGTGTTCCATCCGAACCAGCAGTATGGCTACTGCGTGAACGAGCTGAACAGCTCCGTTGACGTGTGGGAGCTTAAAGATCCGCACGGGAAAATTGAGTGCGTACAGACGCTGGATATGATGCCGCCAGATTTTACCGGCGTGCGTTGGGCTGCGGATATCCATATTACGCCGGATGGCCGTCATCTTTATGCCTGCGATCGTACCGCCAGCATTATCACCATCTTTAGCGTTTCTGAAGACGGTAGCGTACTGTCTATTGAAGGCTACCAGCCGACCGAAGCGCAGCCGCGCGGCTTTAATCTCGATCACAGCGGTAAGTATCTGATTGCCGCCGGGCAGAAATCGCATCATATCGCGGTTTATGAAATTGCCGGCGAGCAGGGGCTGTTAAAAGAGAAAGGGCGTTATGCCGTTGGTCAGGGCCCTATGTGGGTAGTGGTTAACGCGCATTAATTTGCTATTGATAGAAAAAAACCTCGCGGCGGCGAGGTTTTTTTATTCGGACTGACAGCTTTAAATATCATCCATCGTATAGCCGACGACAATTTCCAGCGTCTTGCGAATCACATCCGCGGTAACCACGTTATCGGTGGTTTCCAGCGCATTGATCAACCATAAAATAAGCGCCTTGTTACTCAGATGCCCATCTGAGCTGAGGATACTGTCGATTGCCAGCGACATTACCGCAGATTCATCGACTAATTTATCTCCGGCGCTGCGGAAATATTCTGAGAGCGCTGTATCCTGCAGTCCTGCGTAAATATCTGATTGCTGATGCATAGTCTGTCTCATCATATTCTCACTTGTTTATTAAACTTGTTCGGGGATCAGTGTATTTTTTTGCCCGTCGGTTCGACGTTACTATCCACAACAACGGCTCTGTTTTCCCACTGGCCGTTAATCTTTTTAATGACCGGCGCGTGATTGCCGCGCGTCGTGAGTCTGACGCTAATTTCATCGATAACGGCAATAATTGCATTCCTTCGCTGGCGGTTCGTTTCCGCTGCCTGCATTAACCGAAGTTTGACTAGCAGCGTCGGAATATTAATTGGCCGGTTTGTTTTAAGAAGAGATAAAACTGCCTCGCCAATAATCTCATCGCTAACCCGATCTGATTGACTGCTTTTCATCATCGTCCCTCTGCATGCCAGGTTGTTCCTGTAGGCCAGGTCAGGTGCAGGCCGACAGTCAGCGTTTACTCCGGACGCTCAAACAGCATGCCAATCAACGTTTGATAATGATTTTCTTCTTCCGGGGCTCGTGCGACGTCAAGACGGCTCAGTAACTTGGTGCAAAGCGCTTTGCGGTTTAAATGCCGCCCTTCGGTGAGAATGTCCATCACGATTTCGCCCAGCGTCTCCTGCTGAGAAGGTAACGATGCTTTGTTGAAATACTGGGCTATCGCGTTCGCTGTATCTGGAATGTAACCATTCTGCTGCATATGCGCTCCTTTAATTTCACTCATCTGTTAACTGTGAGTAAACTTATACAATAATTTGTAACTTGTACATAGCGTATTGCGCAATAAATCGTGCCTGGAGTATAGTTGATTGAAAATTATTGATAAATTTGTTGTTTTTTTATTTTGTGTAAAATTGCAATGAGGGTTTTAAGCGTGACGGATTGTACAAGATTATGCGGCCTGGCGGCGTTGTGTGTTCAATTTTTGTTAATATAAATACTTGTTTAGCAAGACGTATCGAACAGTAACTGCTACTGTGAATGCTTATACCTCTCATCTGGAACCGCTATGCTCACCACCATCATTTATCGCAGCCATATCTGCGACGATGTCTCATTCAAATCGCTCGAGTCGATGGTTGCTGCGGCTAACGAGAGAAATGGTCAGGCGGATGTCACCGGTATTTTACTTTTTAACGGTACGCATTTTTTCCAACTCATTGAGGGACCGGAAGAAAACGTACAGCAAATCTATCGACATATTTGCGCCGACCCGCGTCATTACAATCTGGTGGAGCTTTTGTGCGATTACGCGCCGGCTCGCCGCTTTGGTAAGGTCGGCATGGAGCTGTTTGATTTAAGGGAACACGATCGCGACGCGGTACTACAGAACGTGCTGGATAAGGGGACGACAAAATATCAACTGACTTACGACGACAGGGCGCTGCATTTTTTCCGTACCTTTGTCGAAGCGACGGAAAAAGAGAATTATTATGAAATTCCGGCAGCTGATAGCTGGGATTTTACTGCTGATGAGAGCACGTTTTATCCGGCCGTACCTTGTATCGACGGCGCTGAATCATGCTGTTTTGCTTTTCAGCCGGTGGTTGACCCCTTTGCCTGCGAAATAATCTCCTGGGAAGCGCTGCTGCGTACCGTTGACGGAGAACCGCCCGCAGCCTATTTTGCCGGTTTGTCAGGCGATGAGATTTACGTCGCGGATCTGCAAAGTAAACGGGTTGCGCTGGCCATTGCCGGTAAGTTAGGCCTGCGTGAACGTACGCTGACCATCAATCTACTGCCGATGACGCTGGTGAAAGTGGCGGATGCGGTGCCATTCCTGCTAACGGAAATTCAGCGCAACGATTTGATTCCGGAACAAATTATTGTTGAATTCACCGAGCGTGAAGTGATTTCGCGAATGGATGAGTTTACCGATGCCGTACGCAAATTGAAGGGGGCGGGAATACGCGTCGCTATCGATCACTTTGGCGCTGGTTTTGCCGGGCTATCGCTGCTGGCGCAATATCAACCGGATCGAATTAAAATTGACCAACAGCTGATCCGCAACATCCATCGTGACGGGCCGCGTCAGGCTATCGTGCAGGCGATTATTAAATGCTGCCACTCGCTGGAAATTGCCGTATCGGTGGTTGGCGTTGAGCAGGCGGAGGAGTGGATGTGGCTGGAGGCGGCGGGTATTTCTCATTTCCAGGGAAATCTGTTTGCCAGCCCGCGACTGGGCGGTCTGCCGGCTATCGCCTGGCCGGGGAAAATATGATCCCTCCTGGGATAGCGTAAACATACTTTCATCCTTTTTCCCGCACGCTGTGAGCTGCAACCTGATATCTTTATCTGTACAAGAAAAGAGAGTTGTACAGTATGCCTAAATTCGTTAGTTTAGGCGCTAAAGTATCAGGTTGAGATAAGGCGGCTTATGGCTTTTTACAGTATCGGTGAAGTAGCCGAGCGTTGCGGAATCAATCCGGTCACCCTTCGAGCCTGGCAGCGGCGTTACGGTTTGCTGAAACCGCAGCGTAGCGAAGGCGGGCACCGTCAGTTTGATGAAGAAGATATTCAGCGAATCGAAGAAATTAAGCGCTGGATAGAACGTGGCGTTTCAGTGGGCAAGGTGAAAGCGCTGCTGGAAGGCCAGCTACCTGCCGCCCGTGACGAATCCGCACAGTTGCAGGAAGAGATGATGAGTATCCTGCGCTATATGCAGCCGGCCAAAATCCGCGCCAAAATCACCGCATTAAGTCATCAGCATCCCGTCGACACCCTGCTTGATAGCCTGTTCGCGCCGGTGCGCCAGCGGTTGAAGCTCGATCAAAACACTTCAATGGTCATCAGCAGCATGTTGGATGGCATATTGATTGATTGCGTGGCGCTGTTTTTAGCGGAATCGCGTAAAAAAAATGGCAAGGAGACGCTGCTGGTGGGGTGGGGGAATGAAGACCGCACCGGCCTATGGCTGGAAGCCTGGCGTCTTTCGCAACGCGGTTGGCATGTTAACGTGCTGGCGGAACCGTTAGAATCTCCCCGCCCGGAGCTGTTTCCTGGACAACATATTTTCGTCTGGACCGGGCGCCCCGCCTCGCCGCTGCAACTGGAGCTGCTGGGCCACTGGCAGGAACAGGGCTTTAGTATTCACTTCCACGGTAACGAATAAAAAAACCTGCCTTGCAAGTGAGGCAGGTTGCTGTTTGCTTACGTCGCGCGTGCTCACAGATGGATTTGACTCCAGGACTTAAATGTTTCGCTACGGCTGATATTAAAGAAATCGGTCCTGCCGCTGCAGCCCAGTTTTTTTATCAGATTCAAACGGATTTGATAAATTGTCTTAATATGCAAGTTTAGCGAGCGACCAATACTGGCAATGGCTTCGCCATTACTGATGAGCTGAATGACCTTCTTTTCTCGCTCGGTAAACTGTATCAGTTCGCCAGGAGAAGTATGCGATTTATAATAACGGGTCGGTTGATTGAGAAATGTTTTTAATTCAGCAGGGGTCGATCTGGCGGGGATGCGTAACATTGGCAGTTCGCTAAGGAAATTAAGATCGTTGCCTTCGGTTAATAAAATAAAAATCGTTTCCCGACGATTGTATTTGTGTTGCAACACTGAGAAATAGCTATCGCTGGTGAAGAAAACATGCTTTTTGCGAAAGCAACTTTCTGGCAGCGTGCGCAGAATAAGGCTGATACCACTCATCAGAAAGTGGTTGTCAATCCACAGGTCATAGCGTTCGGAACAAATGTGCGTGTGTTTACTGAACATTTTGGTCTCCACGAAGCGGATGGACGAATTAATGACGAATACCACAGCGCAGAATATCCAGCGCCTGTAAATAGATATCAGCAAGTATTTCATTACTTTCTATTTGTAACCGTTGATTAATCTCACTAATTAATTGAAGATCGTCAACGGTTTTATTTTCCTGTAATAAGCTATTTTCTATGTTTTTCAGCAATGCGCAGTTAGCTATAAACTGCACAGGGATCGTATTTTTGATATGCATAAGCCTGAATCTCCCACGCGATAAATAAAAGCCGCTGGCGTAAACGATTTGCACATCGTTTACGCCAAAACATTGCGGACAGGCAACGGTAAAACAGGAACCACCTCAAAATAACCGCGGCGTTGGCGCAGAGTGCTGACCCGAGCGCGCGCGTAAAATCGAGCTACCCGTCAACTATAGACGCTCAGAGGAAAGTTGTACAAATTTCTATGGAATAATTTGTACAAATTAGCGGTTAGTGAATGTGTTTTTAATTATGTTATTGATATGTATGTTTTTTATTCTCATGTTTCTTGTACAGACAAGGCGGTAAATCTCTCTGAAAAACGACGAATGCTCTCTGCGCGGGGTTATACTTGTCTGCCAGGAAAGAGAAAAAGGAGGATATGCGATGAAACTATGGCCAATTCTGACTGGGGTTGCGGTATCGCTGGCGTTGGTCGCCTGTAAAACCCCAACGCCACCTCAAGGGGTAAAACCGATAAACCATTTTGACGCCAGCCGTTATCTGGGGCGCTGGTATGAAGTCGCGCGTCTGGAAAACCGTTTTGAACGAGGTCTGGAGCAGGTGACGGCAACCTACAGTATGCGTGACGACGGCGGCATTCGCGTACTCAATCGAGGATTTGACCCGCGCAACAAACGCTGGCGCGAGAGCGAGGGCAAAGCCTATTTTACCGGCGCTTCCACTACGGCAGCGCTGAAAGTCTCTTTCTTCGGCCCCTTCTATGGCGGGTATAACGTGATCGCGCTCGACGAGGACTACCAGTACGCGCTGGTAAGCGGTCCAAACCGCGACTATTTATGGCTGCTTTCGCGCACCCCGGATATTCCGTCCCACATTCGACAGCAGTACCTTGCCCTGGCCGCTGAGCTCGGTTTTGCGGTAAACAAACTGGTGTGGGTGCAGCAGGCGAAGGCTTAAACTATCGCCTGCTGCAGGGCGCGCCGCGTCGGTGAGCGCGGGCCGATAATATTACTGTTTCGGAGCGGCAACCACAAAGCTGCCTACGCCGCGGTTGTTATATTCCCACATGCGGTTGAAGCCGTTGTCGTTAAGGTTACGCTGCGGGTTGCCTTTGTCATCCTGCGCGCCAACGTTACCGCTGAAGGCGCGGTTAGAGCCGACCGCCGCCGCCCACGGTTGAGCAATGTTAAAGCCTTCATTGATGACGCTATCGCGAATCACCACCTGGCCATTACTGTTGCCGTCGACGTCCAGCGCGCGGCCCAGCTGCGCGACGTTATCGCCGGACGCGGTGAAGCGGCTGTTGGTCGCCAGGAAGCCGTAGGTTACGCTTTTCAGCGTTGCCGGGGCGAAAACGTAGGCTTCTTTCTGCGTACGCGAATTCACGACGCGGAAATCGGTATTATCGAATACCACCGCGCCGCGACCGGAAACGATATCCACATCGCCTTCAATATAGCTATTGGTCACCAGCGTGCGGGTCTGACGGTTGTCCTGCAGACGGTTCTGCACGCCGCTATTGGTCACAAAGAAGGTGTTCTGGCGGCCAAGAATGTTGACCTTGTTGATCTGCACCTGGTCGCCATCGCTGCGCAAGGCCACTGCCTGATGGGTACCGGCATCGACGCTGTCGCCGAGATTGTTGGCGATGGTCAGGTTCTGCAGCTGCAGGCCATTATTCTGCGACCAGAAGACCGCGGAACACATCACGCCGACGGTGGCGGCGGATTTGCTCTGGCAGCTGTCGAACATATACCACGCGGGCTTGCCTGGCATGTATTTGCCGCCCGGATTGACCAGGTGACGCCAGCTATTGCGGTCCATTTCGGAATCAATCGCTTCGCTGATTTTGACGTCGGCAGGGTTTTCACCGGTACCATAAATCGTCAGCGCGCCCGGCGCGGCAGGCACGTAGACAGTACCCGCATATTCGCCTGGCATAACGGCGATGAACAGGCGACGGGCAGAGTGACGGGCAATCGCCGCATCGACCGCGGCCTGAATAGTCGTGTGGGTCACGCCCTGGGCACCCGCCGGGCCGACGATGAAATCAGGCTGCGCCGGCAGGCTGATAGCGGATGGCGTCCACGCGGCGGCATTCGGCGTCAGCGACTGAAAATAGGCCGCTTGAGTGAAGTTTTTCGCTTCATCGGCGCTAAGAATCGGCCGTGCGGTATTGCCCGGTGCAGTCTGCGTTGAGGGCTTTTGATCGGCAGGCGTCGAGCTACAGGCGGACAGCGTCACGCCGAAGGCCAGCGCCAGCGCCAGACGGGAAACGGAATATGTGTTCATGTTGCTCCGGGCGATAATATGCAAAGTTACATACCCTTTGTGCGCGACAGGGTATAAGTCCTTTAAAACCTGCTGTTTTATACTAACTTGAACGAAACGGGAAGATGCCAGTTCAAAAACTTCACTTCTTTACGCAATACCTGGTGACAGTGGAACGTCTGTAGTCACAAAAAAATAACATTTACCCGCGCTTTTATTGACATTACCGGCGTTATGAAAATAAATGTCTATACAACCCATGACAAGTTGAACGCTATGACTGAAGCCACCTCTGAACTCGTTATCTGGCGAAACGCGCGTCTCGCCACCCTGAACCCTGATTATTCCCAACCGTACGGCCTGCTGGAGCGCCATGCGCTGCTGGTGCGTAACGGCCGTATCGAGGCGATCGTCGACGACGCTGACGCCCCGGCGGGGCGTCGTATCGACCTCGAAGGCCGGCTGCTGACGCCGGGCCTCATTGACTGCCACACTCACCTGATTTTTGGCGGTAGCCGGGCGCAGGAGTGGGAGCAGCGGCTGAACGGCGTGTCGTATCAAACCATCAGCGCCAACGGCGGCGGCATTAACTCCACCGTGCGCGCCACGCGCGAAAGCAGCGAAGCTGAACTACTGGCGCTGGCGCAGCCGCGTCTTGCTCGCCTGCTGCGTGAAGGGGTGACAACGCTGGAGATTAAATCAGGCTACGGTCTCGATCTGCAAAACGAACGCAAAATGCTGCGGGTCGCCCGACAACTGGCCGACGACAATGGCGTAGAACTGTCGGCGACGCTGCTCTCCGCCCACGCCACGCCGCCGGAATATCATGGCGACGCCGATGGCTATATCTCGCTGGTCTGCGAGACCATACTGCCGACGCTGTGGCAAGAGGGGCTGTTTGAAAGCGTTGACGTCTTCTGTGAAAACGTCGGCTTCAGCCCACAGCAAACCGAGCGCGTCTTTCAGGCCGCGCAGGCGCTGGGCATTCCGGTAAAAGGCCACGTTGAGCAGCTCTCGTCGCTGGGCGGCGCACAACTGGTGAGCCGCTATCATGGGCTTTCCGCCGACCATATCGAGTATCTGACGGAAGAGGGCGTGGCGGCGATGCGCGAAAGCGGCACCGTGGCGGCCCTGCTCCCCGGCGCGTTCTACTTCCTCAATGAAACCCGCAAACCGCCGGTGGAACTGCTGCGCAAGTACCAGGTGCCGATGGCGGTGGCGACCGATTTCAACCCGGGCACCAGCCCCTTCGCTAGCCTGCATCTGGCGATGAACATGGCCTGCGTCAAGTTTGGTTTAACGCCGGAAGAGGCCTGGGCCGGGGTGACTCGCCATGCCGCGCGGGCGCTGGGGCGACAGGAGAGCCATGGTCAGCTGGCGGCGGGCTTTGTCGCAAACTTCGCTATCTGGGATGCCGAGCACCCGGTCGAGATGGTGTATGAGCCGGGGCGCGCGCCGCTCTGGGGGCGCGTGGTACGAGGAGAACTGCAATGATGCTGTGGCAAGCTACGCCCGCCAACCTTTGGCAGGGGCGTGATGATAGCGCGGAAGCGCCTAATGCGCTGCGCCTGTTCCAGACCATCGCCCGCGCGGAACGCTTCGCGCCGCAGGAGATGCCCGGCGATATCGCGCTGCTCGGCTTCGCCTGCGACGAAGGCGTACGGCGTAATAAAGGGCGCACCGGCGCCGGAGATGGCCCGGAAACGCTACGCCGGGCGTTGGCCAATATGGCCAGCCATCAGGGCCATGACCGCTGCGTGGATATGGGCACGATTAGCGTCGACGGTGAACAGTTAGAAGCCGCGCACCAGGCGCTACGCGAGGCGGTGGCCGCCTGTCAACGCGCCGGCAAACGCACGCTGGTGCTGGGCGGCGGTCACGAGACGGCCTTCGGCCACGGCGCTGGGGTACTGGACGCCTTCCCGGGCGAAAAAGTGGGCATTATTAATCTCGATGCGCATCTGGATTTACGCTTTGCCGAATGCGCCAGTTCCGGGACGCCATTCCGCCAGCTGGCGCTGGAGTGTGAAGCGCAGCAGCGAGGTTTTCACTATACCTGCATTGGCGTCAGCCGGGCGGCGAACACCCAGGCGTTATGGGATGAAGCGGCGCGCCGCCAGGTGGCTATCGTTGAAGATCTGGAGGTGCTGGCAGCCTTCGAAACACGCGTGTTGCCGGAGCTTGAGCGCAATATCGCGCAATTCGACCGTCTGTATCTGACTATCGATCTCGACGTGCTGCCGGCGCGCGAAATGCCGGCGGTTTCCGCGCCGGCGGCGCTGGGCGTGCCGCTGGCGACCCTGCTGCGGATCGTTGAGCCGTTGTGCCGCAGCGGTAAGCTACAGGCGGTGGATTTGGTCGAGTTTAATCCGCAATTTGACATCGACGGACAGGGCGCCCGCGCGGCGGCCCGTCTGGCATGGCAAATCGCCCATTGGTGGCGCTAGCGATCCGCGCTATTATTTTCGTTTCGCCGCTCCGCTTATTACGCATAAGGAAAGCCAGGCCATGTTTGCACAACAACCTCGTTCCGCGCCCGCGCCTTTCTATGAAAAGGTGAAGCAGGCGATCAGCGAAAAGATCCACCGCGGCGAGTGGCGTCCGCACGACCGAATTCCCTCGGAGGCTGAACTGGTCGCCCAGTTCGGCTTCAGCCGCATGACCATCAACCGCGCGCTGCGCGAACTGACGGATGAAGGCTTGCTGGTGAGGCTACAGGGAGTCGGTACCTTCGTCGCCGAGCCGAAAGGGCAGTCGGCGCTGTTTGAAGTGCGCAGCATAGCCGATGAGATTGCCTCCCGCCGTCACCAGCACCGCTGCGAGGTGCTGCTTTTAGAGGAGACCGAAGCGGACGTTATCCAGGCGGAGGCGCTCAACGTCGCCGAAGGCACGCGTATCTTCCATTCGCTGATGGTGCATTTCGAAAACGAGGTCCCGGTACAAATTGAAGATCGCTGCGTCAATGCCGCGGTGGTGCCGGACTATCTACTACAGGATTACACCGCCACCACGCCGCATGATTATCTATCGCTCATCGCGCCGTTAACCGAAGGCGAACATATCGTCGAGGCGGTGCAGGCGACGTCAGAAGAGTGCGCGCTGCTGCGCATCCTGCCGCACGATCCCTGCCTGCTTATTCGCCGCCGCACCTGGTCGACGACGCATATTGTCTCACACGCTCGCCTGCTGTTCCCCGGCGCGCGCTACCGTCTGCAGGGCCATTTCAGCTCGTAATTCTCCCTGGCGTCAGCAAAACGTGATTGCTGACGCAATATAACAAAATTGTATCATTTCTGTTAAATCCTGGCTTGCGTATGGTTGTATAGACAAGTATATGTATCTACGTACACAACGTTAATTGTCAGGAGAAACCCCGATGTCGCAAAGCAAATATCGCCAGCTGGACGTACGTGCCCCGAGAGGCACGACGCTTACCGCCAAGAGCTGGTTGACCGAAGCGCCGCTGCGTATGTTAATGAACAACCTCGATCCCGATGTCGCCGAAAACCCGCATGAGCTGGTGGTCTATGGCGGTATCGGTCGCGCTGCGCGCAACTGGGAATGCTATGACGCTATCGTGAAGGCGCTGAAAAACCTGGAAAGCGACGAGACCCTGCTGGTGCAGTCCGGCAAACCGGTCGGCGTATTTAAAACGCATGAAAACTCGCCGCGCGTGCTGATCGCTAACTCCAACCTGGTCCCGCACTGGGCCACCTGGGAACACTTCAACGAACTGGATGCCAAAGGGTTGGCGATGTACGGCCAGATGACCGCCGGCAGCTGGATTTATATCGGTAGCCAGGGCATCGTGCAGGGCACCTACGAAACTTTCGTCGAAGCCGGTCGCCAGCACTATCAGGGCAGCCTGAAAGGCCGCTGGGTGTTAACCGCCGGTCTGGGCGGCATGGGCGGCGCGCAGCCGCTGGCCGCGACGCTGGCAGGCGCCTGCTCGCTGAACATTGAATGCCAGCAGAGCCGCATCGATTTCCGTCTGCGTACCCGCTACGTGGATGAACAGGCCACTTCTCTGGATGACGCCCTGGCGCGCATCAAAAAATACACCGCCGAAGGCCGCACCATCTCTATCGCCCTGTGCGGCAACGCCGCGGATATCGTTCCGGAACTGGTGAAACGCGGCGTGCGCCCGGATATGGTCACCGACCAGACCAGCGCCCACGACCCGCTGCACGGCTATCTGCCGAAAGGCTGGAGCTGGGAAGAGTATCAGCAGAAAGCCGAATCCGATCCGCAGGGCACTATTCTGGCGGCGAAACGCTCGATGGCCGACCACGTTCAGGCGATGCTGGCCTTTAATGAAATGGGCGTACCGACCTTCGACTACGGCAACAACATCCGCCAGATGGCGCAGGAAATGGGCGTCAGCAACGCCTTCGATTTCCCGGGCTTCGTGCCGGCGTATATCCGCCCGCTGTTCTGCCGCGGTATCGGCCCGTTCCGTTGGGTAGCGCTGTCCGGCGATCCGCAGGATATCTACAAAACCGACGCGAAAGTGAAAGAGATCATTAAAGATGATAAGCATCTGCACCACTGGTTGGATATGGCGCGCGAGCGCATCAGCTTCCAGGGACTGCCGGCGCGTATCTGCTGGGTAGGTCTGGAGTGGCGGCAGAAGCTGGGGCTGGCCTTTAACGAAATGGTACGTAGCGGCGAAGTCTCCGCGCCGATCGTGATTGGCCGCGATCACCTTGATTCCGGCTCCGTCGCCAGCCCGAACCGCGAAACCGAAGCCATGCGCGACGGCTCGGATGCGGTATCTGACTGGCCGTTGCTCAACGCACTGCTTAATACCGCCAGCGGCGCGACCTGGGTGTCGCTGCACCACGGCGGCGGCGTAGGCATGGGCTTCTCGCAGCACTCCGGGATGGTTATCGTCTGTGATGGTACCGATGAAGCGGCGGCGCGTATCGCTCGCGTCCTGCATAACGACCCGGCGACCGGCGTAATGCGTCATGCCGACGCGGGTTACGATATCGCCATTGAATGCGCGGTGGAACAGGGTCTGAATCTTCCGATGGTTGCGGCAACGCAGGGGAACGCTAAATGAAATCTTTAACGCTAATTCCGGGGCAACTGAGCCTGTCGCAGCTCCGCGACGTTTACAGCCACCCGCTGAACATTACCCTCGATAGCAGCGCGTTTGCCGCGATTGATGAGAGCGTGGCCTGCGTTAACGCCATCCTTGCCGAAGGGCGGACCGCCTACGGTATCAACACCGGTTTTGGCCTGCTGGCGCAGACCCGTATCTCGACGGAAGATCTGGAGAACCTGCAGCGTTCGCTGGTGCTATCCCATGCGGCGGGCGTTGGTGAGCCGCTGGATGATGACCTGGCGCGCCTGATTATGGTGCTGAAGATTAACAGCCTGTCCCGCGGCTTCTCCGGGATCCGCCTGAGCGTGATCCAGGCGCTGATTGGCCTGGTGAATGCCGGCGTGACGCCGTGGATCCCGGCGAAAGGTTCCGTCGGCGCCTCCGGCGACCTCGCGCCGCTGGCGCATATGTCGCTGACGCTGCTTGGCGAAGGCAAAGCGCGGGTACGCGGCGGCGAATGGCTGCCGGCGACGGAAGCGTTACGTCAGGCGGGGCTGGAGCCGATTACCCTGGCGGCGAAAGAAGGTCTGGCGCTGCTGAACGGCACCCAGGCGTCGACGGCCTTTGCGCTGCGCGGTCTGTTCGAAGCCGAAGATCTGTTCGCCTCCGCGGTCGTTTGCGGGGCGTTAACCACCGAAGCGGCGCTGGGTTCGCGTCGTCCGTTCGATGCGCGTATTCACGAGGTGCGCGGCCAGCGTGGTCAGATTGATGCGGCGGCGCTGTATCGCCACCTGTTGACCGATGACAGCGCGATTTCGCAGTCGCATCATAACTGCGCCAAGGTGCAGGATCCGTACTCTCTGCGCTGTCAGCCGCAGGTGATGGGCGCCTGCCTGACGCAGATCCGCCAGGCGGCGGAAGTATTGTTAGCCGAAGCGAACGCGGTCTCCGATAACCCGCTGGTCTTTGCCGCCGAAAATGACGTCATCTCCGGCGGTAACTTCCATGCCGAACCGGTAGCGATGGCGGCGGATAATATCGCACTGGCGATCGCGGAAATCGGCTCGCTCTCCGAGCGCCGCATCGCGCTGATGATGGACAGCCATATGTCGCAGCTGCCGCCGTTCCTCGTGAAAAATGGCGGCGTCAACTCCGGCTTTATGATAGCCCAGGTCACGGCGGCGGCTTTAGCCAGTGAAAACAAAGCGCTGTCGCACCCGCATAGCGTTGACAGCCTGCCCACCTCCGCGAACCAGGAAGACCACGTCTCGATGGCGCCGGCTGCCGGTCGTCGCCTGTGGGCGATGGCGGAAAACACCCGCGGGGTGCTGGCCGTTGAGTGGCTGGCGGCGGCGCAGGGGCTGGATATGCGCGAAGGGCTGACCACCAGTCCGCTGCTGGAAGAGGCGCGTCATCTGCTGCGCGAACGCGTGCCGCATTATACCCAAGACCGTTTCTTCGCTCCTGATATTGAAAATGCCACCGAGCTTTTGGCCGCACGTCACCTGACGCGTCTGCTGCCTGCCGTATTGCCTGGCCTGAATTAATCACCGTTGTTCTCTGTACCCGCGTCGGGGGGATGTCATCCCCCCGGCCGTCCTACATCGCATATTTGTCGTCATATAAAAAAACCAGGACACCTGTATATGCAACAACAACACAAACCGCATCTGCTGCGCGGGCTGAATGCCCGACACATTCGTTTTATTGCGCTCGGTTCCGCTATCGGCACCGGGCTGTTCTACGGTTCGGCCTCCGCCATTAAGGCGGCGGGTCCGGCGGTGCTGCTGGCCTATCTGATCGGCGGCGCGGCGGTCTTTATGGTCATGCGCGCGCTGGGTGAAATGGCGGTGCGCAATCCGGTTTCCGGCTCCTTCGGCAGCTACGCTCGCCAGTATCTCGGGCCGCTGGCCGGATTTATTACCGGCTGGACCTACACCTTTGAAATGGTGATCGTGGCGCTGGCCGACGTCACCGCGTTCGGTATCTATATGGGGTTGTGGTATCCCGATGTGCCGCGCTGGATCTGGATCCTCAGCATCATCTTCTTTATTGGCGCGATGAACCTGTGCAACGTGCGGGTGTTCGGCGAGATGGAGTTCTGGCTGTCGCTGATTAAAGTGGTGGCGATTATCGCTATGATGGCGGCGGGCGCGGGGATTATTTTCTTTGGCTTTGGCCATAGTTTCCCGGCCACCGGGCTGGAAAATCTGTGGAGCCACGGCGGCTTTGCGCCAAATGGCTGGCAGGGGATCATCGCCTCGCTTGGCATCGTGATGTTCGCTTTCGGCGGTGTAGAGATTATCGGCGTCACCGCGGCGGAAGCGCAGAACCCGAAGAAGGTCATCCCGCAGGCCATCAACACCATACCGCTGCGTATTATTCTGTTTTACGTCTGCACCCTGGCGGTGCTGATGGCGATCTTCCCGTGGAATAGTTTTGGTGAGCAGGGCAGTCCGTTTGTGCTGATCTTTGATGGCCTCGGGATCCCGGCGGCGGCGACCGTGCTGAATATCATCGTGATTAGCGCCAGTATCTCGGCGATTAACAGCGATATTTTTGGCGCCGGGCGCATGATGTACGGTATGTCAAAAGAGGGGCTTGCGCCGAAGTGCTTCCAGCGGATCGCCAGCAACGGCGTACCCTGGATGACGGTTGTGGTGATGGGCGTGGCGCTGCTGGTGGCGGTGGTGCTTAACTATCTGATGCCGGAACAGGTCTTTGTCCTGATTGCCTCGCTGGCGGCGTTCGCCACCGTCTGGGTGTGGCTGATGATCCTGCTCTCTCATTTCTCGATGCGCCGCGGTTTGTCGGCCGAAGAGCGCAGTAAGATCGAATTCCCGATCCCCTTCTGGCCGGTTGGCCCGCTGTTGACGCTACTGTTTATGGGGCTGGTGATCGCCGTGCTGGGAATGGTGGAAGAGACGCGCGTGGCGCTGTTAGCCGGGCTGGTCTGGCTGGGGCTGCTGACGGTGGTGTGGTACGCGCGCGTGCGTAAAACCGCGCTGCAGGTGGCCACGGAACAGTAAGGTCAATCTCCCCGGTGGCGCTGCGCTTACCGGGGCTACGTTTGGACCGTAGATACTGTTATCGGTTTGCAACGGTTTTGGTCGGGGAAAACATGTGCTTTGTGTTAATTTCGACACATTGCGCTCCCAATATTTCTTCTGCGTTATGCCCCTCATGGCGCAGGGAGCGCACAGGGGGCGGCCAGTCGCCGCCGCCCCCTGTACCCCCGGGCTCTGGCCGCCAAAATCGCCACTTCGTGGTACCTTCGACTTATCCCTGCAGGCTTCGGGTCGGGCCGAGGCAGCGTCCTTGCAAAACACGGCCCTCAGCCCGCATCCATGCGGGCTGCCCCGGCCTTCCGGGAACGTCTCAGCGATTTTGAGGCCGCCAACAACGGCAGTTTCAGCAAGCATGGTGAATAAATTAAAGGCAGGCCGCACGGACCGTAGGTCGGGTAAGCGCAGCGCCACCCGACAATATACCGGTGCCGCGGGTTGCCCGGATAAGGCGCAAGCCGCTATCCGGGGGGATAATTAACTGAACAGGGCGGTGATGGAAGCGCTGGCGAGCGAATGGAAATGGACATTAAAGCCGACCATCGCGCCGCTCGCCTCGGCATCGACATCAATCTTATCGATATCCAGCGCGTGCACGGTAAAAATGTAGCGGTGGGTTTCACCCTTCGGCGGCGCCGCGCCGCCGTAGCCGGCCTTACCAAAATCGGTGCGGGTCTGAATGGCCTCTTCCGGTAGCTCCGCCTGACCGGAACCGGCCCCCTGCGGTAAAACCCGGGTATCGGCAGGCAGGTTGGCTACCACCCAGTGCCACCAGCCGGAACCGGTCGGCGCATCCGGGTCGTAGCAGGTGACGACAAAGCTTTTGGTTCCTGCGGGAACGTCGTCCCACATCAGATGCGGCGAAAGATTATCGCCATCGTACCCCATACCGTTGAATACGTGACGATTAGGCAGCTTGCCGCCGTCTTGCAGATCGTGACTGGTCAGTTTCATGCTTCATCCTCATTGATAATGCGCTGATTAACAAAGAAGTGTAGCTTTCCCGACGGCGCAATTCCGCTGTTTATTCGCTAAAAAATGTTTCTTCTTGTACCGCCATATTGACCGCACGGGTCAGGCGAGTCAGCTGTTGTGGGCTGATGATGTACGGTGGCATCAGATAAATCAGCCGGCCAAACGGGCGGATCCATACCCCTTGCTCAACGAAAAAGCGCTGCAGAGCGGCCATGTTCACCGGATGACGGGTTTCAACCACGCCAATCGCGCCGAGTACGCGCACGTCGGCGACCCATTCTGACTCTCGTGCCGGAGCCAGCTCGGCCTTCAGCTGGGCTTCAATCGCCGCTACCTGCTGTTGCCATTCGCCGCTCTCCAGCAGGCGCAGGCTTTCGCTTGCCACCGCGCAGGCCAGCGGATTACCCATAAAGGTGGGGCCGTGCATAAAGCAGCCGGCTTCGCCATTGCTGATGGTTTCAGCAACTGTTCGGGTGGTGATGGCGGCGGAAAGGGTCATGGTACCGCCGGTCAGCGCTTTACCCAGACACAGAATATCGGCGGAGATACCGGCATGCTCGCAGGCGAACAGTTTGCCGGTACGGCCAAAGCCGGTGGCAATCTCATCGGCGATCAGCAAAATCCCTTCCCGGTCGCACATTTTACGCACTCGCTTCAGCAACTCCGGATGGTACATGCGCATCCCGCCGGCGCCCTGGACTACCGGTTCGAGGATCACCGCGGCGATTTCGTGGCGATGCGCGGCCATCAGGCGGGCAAACGGCACCATATCCATCTCGTCCCACTCGCCGTCGAAGCGGCTTTGCGGCGCGGGGGCAAACAGGTTATCTGGCAGGTAGCCCTGCCACAGGCTGTGCATTGAATTCTGCGGATCGCAGACCGACATCGCGCCGAAGGTGTCGCCGTGATAGCCGTTGCGGAAGGTCAGGAAACGACGGCGCGGCTGGCCTTTAGCCTGCCAATACTGCAGCGCCATTTTCATCGCCACTTCTACCGCCACCGAACCGGAATCGGCGAGGAAAACGCACTCCAGCGATTCCGGCGTCATCGCCACCAGTTGGCGACAGAGCGCCACCGCCGACGGATGGGTGATCCCGCCGAACATCACGTGCGACATCTGGTCGATCTGCGCTTTCATCACCGCATTCAGGCGCGGGTGATTGTAGCCGTGGATCGCCGCCCACCAGGAGGACATGCCGTCAACCAGTTGTTCGCCGCCGGCGAGGGACAGCTCGCAACCGTGGGCGGAAACCACCGGGTAGACCGGCAGGGGGGAAGTCATAGAGGTGTAGGGGTGCCAGATGTGGCGCCGATCGAAAGCGAGATCGTCCAGTGTCATAAGCGACTTGTAAACCATTTTGAAAACATTTAGGTTTACGAGTATAAACCGAACCGCAAATTAACAAAACCTTTTGGAGAGGCCAATGACTCACCACGCACGCTGGACAATGTCGCAAGTTACTGAGTTATTTAATAAACCACTCATCGATCTGCTGTTTGAAGCGCAGCAAATCCACCGCCAGCATTTTGACCCGCGTCAGGTACAGGTCAGTACGTTGCTGTCGATTAAAACCGGCGCTTGTCCGGAAGATTGTAAATATTGCCCGCAAAGCGCACGCTACAAAACCGGTCTTGAATCCGAGCGCCTGATGGAAGTCGAGCAGGTGCTGGAATCAGCGCGTCAGGCGAAAAACGCTGGCTCGACCCGCTTCTGCATGGGCGCGGCGTGGAAGAACCCCAACGACCGCGATATGCCGTACCTGGAACAGATGGTGAAAGGCGTCAAGGCGCTGGGGCTGGAGTCCTGTATGACGCTCGGTACCCTTACCGATAGTCAGGCGCAGCGTCTGGCCGGCGCGGGGCTTGATTACTACAACCATAACCTCGACACCTCACCGGAATTTTACGGCAACATCATCACCACCCGTACCTATCAGGAGCGTCTGGATACGCTGGATAAGGTGCGCGATGCCGGGATTAAAGTGTGCTCCGGCGGCATCGTCGGGTTGGGGGAAACCGTGAACGATCGCGCCGGGCTGCTGCTGCAGTTGGCCAATCTGCCAACGCCGCCGGAAAGCGTGCCCATCAATATGCTGGTGAAGGTCAAGGGCACGCCGCTGGCGGATAACGACGATGTCGACGCCTTCGATTTCATCCGCACGATCGCTATTGCGCGCATCATGATGCCAACCTCCTACGTGCGTCTCTCCGCCGGGCGCGAGCAGATGAACGAGCAGACTCAGGCGATGTGCTTTATGGCCGGGGCGAACTCGATTTTCTATGGCTGCAAGCTACTGACGACGCCTAACCCGGAAGAAGATAAAGACCTGCAGCTGTTCCGCAAGCTAGGGATTAACCCGCAGCAGACGGCGGTGCTGGAAGGCGATAATGAGCAGCAGCAGCGCCTGGAGCAGGCCTTACTCACCCCGGACACAGAGGAATACTACAACGCGGCGGCGCTATGAGTTGGCAGCAACGAATCGATCGAGCGCTGGATGAACGGCGGGCGGCGGAGGCTTTACGTCGCCGCCTGCCGGTAAGCCACGGCGCCGGACGCTGGCTGGAGCGTGAAGGGGAGCGCTGGCTCAACTTCTCCAGTAATGACTACCTCGGCCTGAGCCAGCATGGCGAGATTATCGCCGCCTGGCAGCAGGGAGCGGAACGTTATGGCGTCGGTTCCGGCGGGTCGGGCCACGTTAGCGGCTATAGCGAGGCGCATCGCGCGCTGGAAGAGGAACTTGCCGACTGGCTGGGCTATCCGCGCGCGTTGCTGTTTATCTCCGGCTTTGCCGCGAATCAGGCGTTGATTGCCGCGCTGGCGGAAAAAGACGATCGGATTGTGGCCGATCGCCTGAGCCATGCCTCCCTGCTAGAGGCGGCAAGCCTCAGCCCGGCGCAGCTGCGCCGCTTTACCCACAATGACCCGCAACAGCTCGCTCAACTGCTGGCGAAACCGCTGGACGGCCAGCAGTTAGTCGTTACCGAAGGGATTTTCAGCATGGACGGCGACAGCGCGCCGCTGGCTGACATTCAGGCGGCAGCCCGCAGCGCCGGCGCATTATTACTGGTTGATGATGCTCACGGAATCGGGGCGATTGGCGATGAAGGGCGCGGAAGCTGTCATACGCAGGCGGTTCGCCCGGAGCTGCTGGTAGTCACCTTCGGCAAGGCGTTTGGGGTAAGCGGCGCGGCGGTACTGTGCAGTGAATCGATGGCCGATTATCTGCTGCAGTTTGCCCGTCATCTCATCTACAGCACCGCGATGCCCCCGGCGCAGGCGGTAGCGCTGAGCGCGGCGTTGCGGATCATTCGTAGCGATGAGGGCCAGCAGCGGCGGGAAACCCTGACCGCCCGCATCCGTCAGTTCCGCGCAGGAATGGGCGATGTTTCGCTGGGGCTGACCGATTCCCGGAGCGCGATTCAGCCGCTGATTGTCGGCGATAACGCGCGAGCGCTTGCTCTGGCCTCCAGCCTACGCGAGGCCGGCTGCTGGGCTACCGCCATTCGCCCGCCGACGGTTCCCGTCGGCGGCGCTCGCCTGCGCCTGACTCTGACTGCCGCTCATCAGGCCGAGGACATTGCGCGTTTACTGGAGGTGCTGCATGGCCAAGGTGAATAAGCAGGCGGTCGCCGCGGCGTTTGGTCGGGCGGCCAGCGGCTATACGCAACATGATGAGCTGCAGCGCCGCAGCGCCGAATTGCTGCTGCGCCAGTTGGCGAGGAGCGATTTTTCCCGGGTGCTCGATGCCGGCTGCGGCCCCGGCAGCATGAGCCGTTACTGGCGCGAAGCGGGAAGCGAAGTTACCGCGCTGGATCTCTCCGCCGGGATGCTGGCGCAGGCGCAACGCAACGGCGCCGCGCAGCATTATCTACAGGGCGATATCGAAGCGCTGCCGCTGCCGGATGCCTGCTTCGATCTGGCATGGAGTAACCTGGCGGTGCAGTGGTGTGACGAGCTAAGCGCGGCAATCGGCGAGCTGTACCGGGTGGTGCGGCCCGGCGGGCGAGTAGCGTTCACCACGTTGCTCGCCGGATCGCTACCGGAACTCAATCAAGCGTGGCGGGCGGTCGACGACCATCCCCATGCTAACCGTTTTCTCAGCGAACAGGCGGTAAGGGCGGCGCTGAGCGGCCTGCGCGCCGAAGGCGTCGTGCATCAGATTAGCTTACCGTTCGCCGACGCGTTAAGCGCCATGCGCTCGCTAAAGGGCATTGGCGCTACCCACTTACATCAGGGGCGGGCGTCTGCTCCGCTTAGCCGCGGCAAGCTGCGTGAACTGCAACTGGCCTGGCCGCAACAGCAGGGCCAGTGCCCGCTGACGTATCATCTTTTTACAGGAGTCATTGAACGTGACTAAACGTTTCTTCGTCACCGGAACCGATACTGAAGTCGGTAAAACCGTCGCCAGCAGCGCGCTGCTGCAGGCGGCGAATCAGCTGGGATTTAACACCGCAGGCTATAAGCCGGTGGCTTCCGGGAGCGACCTGACCGCACAAGGGTTACGCAATGAAGATGCGCTGGCCCTGCAGCGTAATAGCCGGGTGGCGCTGCGCTATGAACAGGTTAACCCTTATACTTTTGCCGAACCGACCTCGCCGCATATTATTAGCGCCGATGAAGGGCGACCGATTGCCGCGACGACGCTTTCCAGCGGTTTACGCGAACTGGAGCGCCTGGCCGACTGGGTGCTGGTGGAAGGGGCGGGCGGCTGGTTTACGCCGCTCTCGGAAACCCTGACCTTCGCCGACTGGGCGCAGCAGGAGCAATTGCCGGTGATTTTAGTGGTCGGCGTCAAACTTGGCTGTATCAATCACGCGATGCTCACCGCCCAGGCGGTACGCGAAGCCGGGCTGCCGCTCGTGGGCTGGATCGCCAACGATATCCAGCCACCGGGTAAACGCCATCGCGAATATCTGCAAACCTTAACGCGGGTATTGCCAGCGCCGCTGCTGGGGGAAATTCCCTGGCTTGCCGACGCATCGCAGCGTCAGGATCTCGCGCAGTACCTGGATCTGACCCCCTGCAATAACCCCGCATAAACCTGCGAGACGGCTCTATTTTTTGTTGACAGGACGATGAAATGTGGTCCAGAAAACGCAAAAAATCCAGCCGTCTTTAGCTGATAAATATCAAAAAAAATTCGATAATTTTTTTTAGCCACGGGCTTTGGTCCGATGAGACTTTTCTGCCGGGTGGCAGACCTCGCGGCCTGCAGGCAGTTATCCACTATTCCTGTGGATAACCTTGTGTATTAGAGTTAGAAAACTTGCGGTAAGCTAGAGAGTACGCGGCCTGCGAGCAAATTGGCGCGAAACCCGTCTTTTGGTAAATTATGTTTTATTTCAGCAAGTTAAATAAAAGCAATGGCTGTCAGAAAAGTGTCACCGGCTGCCATAAAAGATTCATTACCTTGCTTGACAAATGTTAAATGATAAATGTTTCTGGGGATAACCACACAGGCTGGTGGATTATTCCGCAAAGCGCGCATTTTACGCCCGCAGTCGGACGACCGCGCGTCCTTTTGCCGCCATACAATAATGCGATACTGTTTTTATATCCAGTATTATTTATTGGCAAAAATGAAACTGAAGGGTAGAATTAAACACCTGCTGGCCAATCCCATCTTCAGGTCCTGAAATATGAGCAAACCATTCAAGCTGCACTCCGCATTCCGTCCTTCCGGCGATCAGCCCGAAGCCATCCGCCGTCTGGAAGAGGGGCTGGAAGATGGCCTTGCGCATCAAACCCTGCTTGGGGTAACCGGTTCGGGGAAAACCTTCACCATCGCCAACGTTATCGCTGACTTACAGCGCCCGACGATGGTGCTGGCGCCGAACAAAACCCTGGCGGCGCAGCTGTATGGCGAGATGAAAGAGTTCTTTCCCGAGAATGCGGTGGAGTATTTTGTCTCCTACTACGATTATTACCAGCCTGAAGCCTACGTACCGAGCTCGGATACCTTTATCGAAAAAGACGCCTCGGTGAACGAACACATTGAGCAGATGCGTCTGTCGGCCACCAAAGCGTTGCTCGAACGGCGTGATGTAGTGGTGGTGGCTTCGGTTTCCGCCATCTACGGTCTTGGCGACCCGGATCTGTATCTGAAGATGATGCTGCACCTGACCACCGGCATGCTGATCGACCAGCGGGCGATCCTGCGTCGGCTGGCGGAACTGCAATACACCCGCAACGATCAGGCCTTCCAGCGCGGCACTTTCCGCGTCCGCGGCGAGGTTATCGATGTTTTCCCGGCGGAATCCGATGATATCGCGCTGCGTATTGAACTGTTTGACGAAGAGGTCGAGCGGCTATCGCTGTTTGACCCGCTGACCGGCCACGTCGAATCGTCCATTCCACGCTATACCATCTATCCGAAGACCCACTACGTTACGCCGCGCGAGCGTATCGTACAGGCGATGGAAGAGATCAAAGACGAGCTGGCTGACCGCCGCAAGGTCCTGCTGGCGAACAATAAACTGCTTGAAGAGCAGCGGCTGAGCCAGCGCACTCAGTTCGACCTCGAAATGATGAACGAGCTGGGCTACTGCTCGGGGATTGAAAACTACTCGCGCTTTCTCTCCGGGCGCGGGCCGGGCGAGCCGCCGCCGACGCTGTTCGACTACCTGCCGGCGGATGGCCTGCTGGTTATCGATGAATCGCACGTGACTATCCCGCAAATCGGCGGTATGTACCGTGGCGACCGGGCGCGTAAAGAGACGCTGGTGGAATATGGCTTTCGCCTGCCGTCAGCGCTGGATAACCGGCCGATGAAGTTCGAAGAGTTTGAAGCGCTGGCACCCCAGACCATCTACGTTTCAGCGACGCCGGGTCCCTATGAGCTGGAAAAATCCGGCGATGAGGTGGTAGACCAGGTCGTTCGCCCAACGGGCCTACTGGATCCGGTTATCGAAGTGCGGCCGGTGGCGACGCAGGTCGACGATCTGTTATCAGAAATCCGTACCCGTGCGGCGATCAATGAGCGTGTACTGGTGACGACGCTGACCAAACGCATGGCGGAGGATTTAACCGAATACCTGGAAGAGCACGGTGAACGGGTGCGCTATCTGCACTCCGATATCGATACCGTCGAGCGTATGGAAATTATTCGCGATCTGCGTCTTGGCGAGTTCGACGTGCTGGTGGGGATCAACCTGCTGCGCGAAGGGCTGGATATGCCGGAAGTATCGCTGGTGGCGATACTTGATGCCGATAAAGAGGGCTTCCTGCGTTCCGAGCGCTCGCTTATCCAGACCATCGGCCGCGCGGCGCGTAACGTGAACGGTAAGGCGATTCTTTACGGTGATAAAATCACGCCATCGATGGCGAAGGCGATCGGTGAAACCGAACGCCGCCGCGAGAAGCAGCAGCGTTATAACGAAGAGCACGGTATTGTGCCGCAGGGTCTTAATAAGAAAGTGGTCGATATTCTGGCGCTGGGTCAGAACATCGCGAAGACCAAAGCCAAAGGCCGTGGCAAAGCCCGTTCTCCGGTGGAAGCCGATAGCGTCGAACTGACACCGAAAGCGCTGCAGCAGAAGATCCACGAGCTGGAAGGGCAAATGATGCAGCATGCCCAGAACCTTGAGTTTGAGGAAGCCGCGCAGATCCGCGATCAATTGCATCAGCTACGCGAACTGTTTATTGCGGCATCATAAGGGTGATAGGGGAGCCGTGCAAAAATGACGGCAATTTGCAATTGCCGTCACGCTATTATCGTAGGATCTTAATGTTGGCTTAATTTTCTTCAGCGACACTATCCTCAGTTTAATGAGGATAGCGCCATGCAAAAACTGACCAACCGTGAATATCTGGCCATTGCGACCGCCTTTGTGATTGTGGTCGCCTTCTTACATCAATGGGTATTAACCTTCTGACGCGAACTGCGTGGGAACAGCACCCAGGCGCGGACGCCCGGTCCGGGTTGACGGTTATGTAAAAAGAATTGCGCATCGTGCAGTTGAGCGATGCGGGTGACAATGCTTAAACCGAGGCCTATTCCACCATAGCGGCTATCCATACGGACAAACGCTTTACTCAGTTCGCCGCTTTTGGCCTCATCAATGCCCGGCCCTTCATCTTCAACTGCCAGAATCGGCGTATTTCCCGGTTTTACCGAAATCTTAATCTTCGACCCCACGGGGCTATAGCGGTGCGCATTCTCCACCAGATTGCGTAAAATCACCCGCGCTAACGTCGCATCTCCGGAAATGAGATCCTCGCCGGCGCCGCTTTCTATCTCCAGGGTCTGTTGGCGCGCTTCGAGCATTGTTTTCAGCTCATCCTGCAGAGGCTCCACCACATCTTCGTGCAAATGCACCTGCTGGTAACTCCCGGCGGAAAACGACTGCCCGACGCGCGCCAGTTGTAGCAGCTGCGAAATGCTGTTGGTCATCTGATCGAGGCGTTGAATTAACGGATCAACGCTGACGCCGTGAACCTTCGCCAGCAGTTCCAGATGCAGGCGCAGCCCGGCAAGAGGGGTACGAAGTTCGTGGGCGACGTCGGCGGTAAACAGACGCTCGCGATCGAGCGTCAGGGTCAGCCGCGACACCAGTTGATTAATCGCCATGGTCACTGCGGTCACTTCCGGCACCGACTCCTGCAAAATAATGGGTTGCAGATTATCCGGCGTCCGGCTTTCCAGCTCGCTCTGCAGATTTGATAGCGGACGGGTGATTTTCTTCACCGCCATCAGGCTGATATATAGCGCCAGACCGATGATCAGCAGGCTTGGCACCAGCAGGCTGGCGACCGCCTCGCGTACCTCATGTTCGACGTGCCTTTGATTGTTATGACCCTCAATGGCGCTGGCAACCAGCAGCTGGATTTGCTCTTTGCTTTCATGCCATAGCCAAAATACGCTGATCAGCTGGCAGACCACCAGAATCGCGCCGATGGTCAACAGCAGGCGGTGGCGCATGGTCCAGGTTTCGGTCGCAAACAGTGCCATAGCGTTATTCTGACTCCGTATTATTCACCAGCATGTAGCCAAAGCCGCGGACGGTGCGGATCCGCGCTTTACCAATCTTGTCGCGCAGATTATGGATATGCACTTCGAGGGTATTGGTGGCCGGTTCGTTATCCCAGCTGTAGATATCATTGTAGAGAATTTCGCGATGTACCGGGCTGCCGGCCTTCATCATCAGGCGCGAGAGCAGAGCATACTCTTTTGGCGTCAGCTCCAGCGATTCGCCGGCCAGCCACACCTGACGACGGGTCACATTAAGGCGCAGGTTGCCGACGGTCAGCTCATTATCGCCCTGATTATTATGGCGACGCAGCAGCGCGCGAATGCGGGCGTTGAGCTCTTCAAGCGCGAAAGGTTTCACCAGGTAATCGTCAGCGCCGGTATCCAGCCCGCTGATGCGGTCGCCCACGGTATCGCGGGCGGTGAGGATTAACACCGGTTGGGTGAATTTCTCCCGGCGCATACGCGCCAGGAAATGCAGACCGTCTTCATCCGGCAGGCCCAGGTCGAGCACCACCAGACTGTAATGGTTGCTGGCTAACGACAGCGCGGCTTCATGCGCGGTGGCGACGCCATCGCAGACATAGCCTTCGCTTTGCATGGCCAGAATTAACCCTTGTAACAGGAGCGCATCGTCTTCAATGACTAAGATTTTCATCTGCCGGTCTCTCTACATGGCGTTAAAAGGTCGTCTTTTGCCTGATACTCGCGGGTGTCTACCCCGAGCAGGCCAAGCAGGGTAGAGAACAGATTATCTTGTGAATAATCGTTCGTCTTCGCCTGCTGTTGCAAACACTGGCTGGATACGCCATAGCGTTGCTGATAATCCAGCGACAACCAGAGCAACATCGGCACGTGTTTTTGCGTATCCGGCGCTATGGAGTACGGCAGGCCATGCAGATACACGCCATCTTCACCCAGCGATTCGCCGTGGTCAGACAAATACACCAGACTGGTGGTGAATCTATCTTGTTTTGATTGCAGCAATTTTATCGCTTTATCAACCACATAGTCGACGTACAAAATGGTGTTGTCGTAGGTATTGGTCAACTGTTGTTGCGTACAACTTTGGATTTCATTGGTATCGCAGGTCGGGGTGAATTTTTTGAATTCAGCCGGGTAGCGATTGTAATAGGTCGGGCCATGACTACCAATGGTGTGCAGAACGATAATGCCATCCTGCTGTAAATTATCGATATAGCTATCAAGATTATGGAACAGCACGTCATCGTAGCACTCGCCATCAATGCACTCGCCGCTGAGGTTCAGGTTGGTGACGTTTTGGTGCGGTACGCGGTCACAGGCGCCTTTACAGCCGCCATCGTTGTCGTTCCATAGCACCTGAATACCGGCGCGCTGCAAAATATCCAGAACGCCTTCCTGATGGTGCGCCAGTTCTTCATCGTAATGCGCGCGCGGCATATTGGAGAACATGCAGGGGACGGAAACCGCGGTTGCGGTGCCGCAGGAGGTGGTTTTCGGGAAGTACACCACGTCGTCCTGTTTCAGGCGCGGGTTAGTTTCGCGATCGTAGCCGCCCAGCGAGAAATTCTCGGCGCGCGAGGTTTCGCCCAGCACCACGATGGTCAGATTTTTACGCGCGCCGTTATGCATCACCGCTTTCTGTTTGGCATCTTCGCCGATCTTCACCAGCGGCAGGTTATCCATCCGGTTATGCGCATACCACGAGTTCAGCGCCACAATGCTGTTGGAAGGGCTTAAAGATTTCACCAGCTCCTTATTGTTACGGAATACCGAGGCGTAATCTTTGTAGAACAGCGCCGCCACCAGCACAATGAGCAGCGCTGAAACGGCGATATTGAGCAGGCGCATCGTCGCACCGCGCCAGAAAGAGGCCGGTCTGCGAACTTTAATCCACCAGGCGACCAGAACCATCAATAGCCCGGAGAGACCCAGCACGATGACCATTTGCGTCGACAGCAGGGCAAAACTTTCCGCAGGTGTCGTATCGAAGATATTGGCGATCATCGAACGGTCGATCACCACGCCGAAGGTCCAGATAAAGTACTGCGCCGAGGCGCTCAGCAGAATAAACAGGCTGATGACTACCCGGTCGAGCTTTAAGAACGAGGCGAGGGTGGTGATGATGTTCATCACGCTAATTGCCACGATCGGCATGCTAAGGAAAACCAGCCAGTTATGGAGATTGTTTACCGGCAGTAGCGGGAAAACCTGGCGATAAAAGGCCAGGTTAAGAAAGATACCGATATAACAGGCAAAGAGAGTCAAATAAGCCGTGCGGCTGAGTACCGGCCGACGTAAAGAAATAAACGACATAACGAATACCCGTAGTAGGAGATGTTCGTTATGTTGACAGCGATATTTTAAGACAACCTTAAGATTTTAATCTGAGGCGTCATCTTGTTTAAAATAGTTCCGCTTGAGGATTAACCTAATGCCTGAATAGCCTGCTCCAGCGCCTGGCGTAGCAGCACGCGGTCATGACGATAGGTGACATCGCTGGCGTCCAGCTCGGTCTGAATCACCAGTCGTTCTTCCATACCCTTAACATCGGCTTTCGGCCCGACGATGGCGGCATCAATCACTTTTTTGCCGACGTAATGTTCCAGAATCGTCATTCTGTCCGCCAGCGTTAGATTGGCGGCAGGGCTATGTTCCTTACCCAGGTTATCGATAAACACCATGGGCGCCGGGGTCCGCCGCAGCGCCTGGGCCATTTCGTCGAGCAGTAAAATGGGCAGCAGGCTGGTGTAGAAGCTCCCTGGCCCAATCAGGATCAGATCGGCCTCGGCGATGGCCTCAACCGCTTCGCGAGTCGCCGGAACCGGTGGGCTGAGCATCAGTTCCTGCGGGATGTGATCCAGCTGATCGATATTCACTTCGCCATACACTTCATGGCCTTCATGATCGAGCGCCACCAGATCGACCGGTTGCTCCGACATCGGAATCAGGAAAGCATCCACTTTAAGCAGGTTTCTGATCAAATTGATCGCCTCTAAAGGCCGCACACTCAGGTGATCCAGCGCCTTTAACATCAGATTTCCGAGGTTATGCCCGGAAAGCTCGCCATTACCGCCAAAACGATATTCAAACATCGCGGAAGCGACGCTGGGTTCGGCGATTAATTGATTAATGCAGTTGCGCATATCGCCCCAGGCGATCCCCCCTTCCGAGCGGCGAATTCGCCCCGTTGATCCGCCGTTATCGGTGGTGGTCACGATGCCGGTCAGGCGTGAGCCGAGCGACGAGAGCGACGACATCACCCGCCCCAAACCGTGGCCTCCGCCAAGGGCGACGACGCGGTCCAGATCGGCGAAAGTGCGATTGCGCATACGAATTCCTTCTGTTCAATGTTCGGGTTTAGCGTCTCCGATCTACCCCTAAAAGATAATGCCCGGTTTCCGTCAAACTGACCGATATCAATGTTAAAGTGTGATTTTTGGCTATTCTGTACTGAAAATGCAAGATATTAGCGATATATAGATGATTATATAGCGAAAATGAAAATGGCGAAACCATCGTTAAAGCGCTACTATCGGCATAACCAACTAACACTCTAGCCTTGGTACCTGTGTCGCAAGATATGGTGCTCTGGCCGCGGCAGCCGCGCTGTCGCCAGGGCGTGGAAAGAAATGACCGCGCCTCCCGTACTTGGAAAGGTGTATATGGCCTCACAGCTTACTGATGCATTTGCGCGTAAGTTTTATTACTTGCGCCTGTCGATTACCGACGTGTGTAACTTTCGTTGCACCTACTGCCTGCCGGACGGCTACAAGCCCGGCGCCGTGACCAACAAGGGTTTTCTTAGCGTAGACGAAGTGCGCCGCGTGACGCGCGCTTTTTCCGCCCTTGGCACGGAAAAAGTCCGCCTCACCGGCGGCGAACCCTCGTTACGTCGCGACTTTACCGAGATTATTGCCGCCGTGCGTGAAAACAGCGCGATTCGTCAGATCGCGGTGACCACCAACGGTTATCGCCTGGCGCGTGATGTCGAACGCTGGCGCGATGCCGGGCTGACGGCGATTAACGTCAGCGTCGATAGCCTCGACGCTCGCCAGTTCCATGCCATCACCGGTCAGGATAAATTTCAGCAGGTGATGGACGGTATTGACGCCGCCTTTGCCGCCGGCTTTGAAAAGGTTAAGGTCAACACCGTGCTGATGCGTGATGTCAACCATCACCAGCTCGACACTTTCCTCGCGTGGATCAAACCTCGCCGTATTCAACTGCGTTTTATTGAGTTAATGGAAACCGGCGAGGGCAGCGACCTGTTCCGCCGTCACCACATTTCCGGCATGGTGCTGCGCGATGAGCTGCTGCGCCGCGGTTGGATCCACCAGATCCGTCAACGAAGCGATGGCCCGGCACAGGTCTTTTGCCACCCGGATTACGCCGGCGAAATCGGCTTGATCATGCCGTATGAAAAAGACTTCTGCGCCACCTGTAACCGTCTTCGCGTCTCATCCGTTGGCAAACTGCACTTGTGTCTGTTCGGCGAAGGCGGCGTAGATCTGCGCGACCTGATGGCCGAGGACGAGCAGCAGGCCGAGCTGGAAGCGCGGATAGCCGAAGCTTTAACCCATAAAAAGCAGACCCATTTCCTGCATCAGGGCAACACCGGTATTACGCAGAACCTGTCGTATATTGGCGGATAATCGTTTTCGAAAGGAGCATTCAGATGAGCCAGGCTAGCGCTGAGTTTATCCCGACCCGTATTGCTATTCTTACCGTTTCCAACCGCCGCGGCGAAGAGGACGATACCTCCGGCCACTGGCTGCGCGATGCGCTGCACGAAGCGGGACATACCCTCGTCGATAAGGCTATTGTGAAAGAGAACCGCTACGCGATTCGCGCCCAGGTTTCGGCGTGGATTGCCAGCGATGAGGTGCAGGTGGTGTTGATCACCGGTGGTACCGGTTTTACCGATGGCGATCAGGCGCCGGAAGCGCTGCTGCCGCTGTTTGACCGCGAGGTCGAAGGTTTTGGCGAAGTGTTCCGTATGCTCTCGTTTGAAGAGATAGGCACCTCGACGCTGCAATCCCGCGCCGTTGCTGGCGTTGCCAACCGCACGCTGATTTTCGCGATGCCGGGCTCGACCAAGGCCTGCGCCACCGCGTGGGAAAATATTATCGCGCCACAGCTGGATGCGCGCACTCGCCCGTGCAACTTCATTCCTCATTTAAAGAAATAGTTTATGTCACAACTGACCCACATTAACGCCGCGGGCGAAGCCCACATGGTTGACGTCTCCGGCAAAGCGGAAACGGTGCGTGAGGCGCGCGCTGAGGCTTACGTCGAAATGCAGGCCGCAACGCTTGCGATGATTATCGACGGCAGCCACCATAAAGGCGATGTGTTCGCCACCGCGCGTATCGCCGGGATTCAGGCCGCGAAACGTACCTGGGAGCTGATCCCGCTGTGTCATCCGCTGATGCTCAGCAAAGTAGAAGTGAACCTGCAGGCGCAGCCGGAGCATAACCGCGTGCGCATTGAGTCACTCTGCCGCCTGACCGGTAAAACCGGCGTAGAAATGGAAGCGCTGACCGCGGCCTCGGTTGCCGCGCTGACCATCTACGACATGTGTAAAGCGGTACAGAAAGATATGGTTATTGGCCCGGTACGTCTGCTGGCGAAAAGCGGCGGCAAGTCCGGCGATTTTAAGGTGGAGGAAGCCCATGATTAACGTCCTGTTTTTTGCCCAGGTGCGCGAACTGGTTGGCACCGATACCCTGACTCTCGACGCCAGCGAATTGCCGACCGTTGAAGCCGTGCGTCAGCAGCTTGCCGCGCGCGGAGACCGCTGGGCGCTGGCACTGGAAGAAGGAAAATTGCTGGCGGCGGTCAACCAGACGCTGACCTCGTTTGACCATCCGGTCGCGAGCGGCGACGAAGTGGCGTTTTTCCCGCCGGTCACCGGGGGCTAAGATGACGCAGACTCGTATCGTGGTAAGCCCGGCGCGCTTTTGTGTCGGCGATGAGTATCCGTGGCTGGCCGAGCGGGATGAAGACGGCGCGGTGGTCACCTTCACCGGCAAAGTACGTAATCACAATCTCGGCGACAGCGTGAAAGCGCTGACGCTGGAGCACTATCCGGGCATGACCGAAAAATCGCTGGCGGAAATCGTCGAACAGGCGCGGGAGCGTTGGCCGCTTGGCCGGGTGACGGTTATCCATCGCATTGGCGAAATGTGGCCGGGCGAAGAGATTGTTTTTGTTGGCGTGACCAGCGCCCACCGCGGCAGCGCCTTCGCCGCCGGCGAGTTCATCATGGATTACCTGAAAACCCGCGCGCCGTTCTGGAAACGCGAGGCGACGCCGGATGGCGAACGCTGGGTCGATGCCCGCGACAGCGATCATCAGGCGGCAGAGCGCTGGTAGTGTGATACGCTTACTGAGAGAAACTTGTTAATCAGGAGATAGTCATGGACAGATTCCCTCGTTCCGATTCCATTGTTCAGAGCCGCAGCGGCCTGCAGACCTACATGGCGCAGGTTTACGGCTGGATGACGGTCGGGTTGTTGTTAACCGCGTTTATCGCGTGGTTTGCGGCGAATACCCCGGCGGTCATGATGTTCGTCTTTTCAAGCAAAATCACTTTCTTCGGGCTGATCATCGCCCAACTGGCGCTGGTGTTTGTGCTCTCGGGGATGGTGCAGCGCTTAAGCGCGGGTATGGCGACGACGCTGTTCATGCTTTATTCGGCGTTAACAGGGCTAACGTTAGCGAGCATCTTTATTGTTTATACCTATTCGTCTATCGCCAGCACTTTTGTGGTGACCGGCGGGATGTTCGGGGCGATGAGCCTGTATGGTTACACCACTAAGCGCGATCTGAGCGGCTTCGGCAGCATGCTGTTTATGGGGCTGATTGGTATCGTGCTGGCGTCGCTGGTTAACCTGTGGCTGAAGAGCGAAGCGCTGATGTGGGCGGTAACCTACATTGGTGTGCTGGTGTTTGTCGGCCTGACCGCCTACGACACCCAGAAGTTGAAAAACATCGGCGAGCAGATTGATACCCGCGATAGCGCCACGCTGCGTAAATACTCTATTCTCGGCGCCTTAACGCTGTATCTGGACTTCATCAACCTGTTCCTGATGCTGCTGCGTATCTTCGGCAACCGCCGTTAATATCATCCCGGATAGCGGCGCGATGCGCCTTATCCGGGCTACCAATCCAGGCAATCCGCAAAAATGTCGCCCGGTAAGCGCAACCGGGCCGTTTCATCCGCGGGCCAGCTTGCGCTCGTTTTTTTGCCGCAGCTTTTTCGCCCGACTCTCCAGCACCAGATAGGCGATGGTCGCCAGCAGCAGCGGCAGAAAATAGTACAGCGCGCGCCACGCCAGCAGAGCGGCAATTATCGCCCCCTTCGAAATCGACTCGCCGGAGAGCATGGCGATAAACACCGCCTCCAGCACGCCAATCCCGGCGGGAATATGAACGATAACGCCGGCGATACTGCTCACCAGCAGCACGCCCAGCACCAGAAAATAGTTAATCTCGCTGCCCAGTAGCAGCCAGATAATCGCCCCCATCACCATCCAGTTCGCCGCTGAAATCCCTATCTGTAGTAGAGCGAAACGAAAAGAGGGCAGCACCAACCGCTGTCCCTTAATCGTCATGTGGCGGCGTTTGGCGAAGGCGCAACCGAAAAGATAGATCAGGGTTAAAAGCAGCAGAACGCCGCCAATAATACGCAGCGTGGTTTGACTGATGTACCAGTGCGGCGGCAACGTCACCAGATTCGCGGTGAAAATGACGCCGCCCAGTAGAATATAGCCCAACCAGTTGGTGGTAATGCTAAGCGAGAAAATACGGGTAATAGTGCCGCCGTTCAGCCCCAGCCGCGAGTACAACCGATAGCGCATCCCGATCCCGCCGACCCAGGTGCTGAGCGTCAGGTTAAAGGCGTAGCAGATAAACGACACCAGCATCACCTGTTTTTTTGCCAGCTTGTGGCCGCACCAGGCTCGCCCGAGCAGATCGTAGCAGCCATAAATCAGGTAGCTGACGATAACCAACCCAACGGCGCTAAATAGCGCCAGACGATCGTAGCCGCGGATGACCTTCCATACATCCTGCCAGTCGACCTTTTGCGCATAAATTACCAGCAATACGATGACGGCGATAAAAAAGAGCGCGGTCAGCACTCTTTTCGCCATCCGCCAGCGGGGATGCGATTTGCTCATAGCGGATTGTCTCTGGTTTGCGTTTCTACACGATCCTGGGTTTCAATTTCCGGCTGCACCGGCGGGCTGACCCTGGCTAACTGCGGGGTATGCGCCGGCAGCCAACCGACCCAGGCGGGGAAGTGGCGCAGAAAGTGGAAAGCCAGCACGCTGACGCCGAGCCGCCACCAGTTACGTTTTGGCAGCATGGATTTATCTATCTGCTGGCAGTCCCTGGCGATAAGGCCGTTGAGGTTATCACGCAGGGTCTGATTGAACTCTCGGTCGTGGATAATCAGGTTGGCCTCCAGATTCAGCGACAGACTCAGCGGGTCGAGATTACTTGAACCGACGGTGGCCCAGTGGTCGTCCGCCAGCGCAACCTTGCCATGCAGCGGACGGCGGCGGTATTCATACACCTGAACGCCGCCTTTAATCAGGTAGTGGTACAGCAGGTGGGCGCCAAACTTAACAATCGGAATATCCGGCTCGCCCTGGACAATCAGCTTCACCCGTACGCCGCGCCGCGCGGCATTGCGCATCGCGTGCAGCAGACGGTAGCCGGGAAAGAAATAGGCGTTGGCGATGATGACCTCGCGGCGGGCGCTGGTCAGCATTTTCAGATAGTGACGTTCAATATCGTCACGATGTTCATGGTTATCGCGCCAGATAAACAGCGCCTGCGCTTCGCCAGGGGTTTGGTTAATTTCCGGCTGATGCCGACGGCGTCGCCACCAGCGGCGGGCTGCCTCGCTGGTGGGCAGGTTCTCCAGTTCGAATTGGAGAATATCGAGCACCACCGGCCCCTCAACCTGCACGGCATAATCCTGTTTCGCCTCCGGTCCGTAATCGCTCATGTGCTCGGCAGAGTAGTTAATGCCGCCAACAAACGCGGTTGTGTCGTCAATCACCACGATTTTTCGATGCATGCGGCGGAATAAATTGGTACGCATACCCATTAGCCGGGGGCGCGGATCGTAGTAGCGGAAGACCACGCCAGCGGCGGTGAGTTCGCCGACAAACTCATCGCTGAGGTCCGGCGAGCCGTAGCCGTCGAGCAGTACTTCCACCTGAATCCCCCGGCGGGCGGCTTTCAGCAGCACCGCATGCAGGCGCCAGCCCACCTCATCTTCAAACCAGATAAAGGATTCAAGGATCACCTTGCGCTGCGCGCGGCCAATGGCGGCGAATAACGCCGGATAATACTGGTCGCCATTCTCCAGTAGGGTAATACGATTGCCTTCCTGCCAGCGACATTTCACAGATGTATCTCCACGCTCAGGGGCGCATGATCGGACAGATGCCGCCAGTGTTTAAGCGCCAGCGCCTTCGGATGGCTGGCATGAGCATTCTTAACGTAAATACGATCGAGTCGTAGCAGCGGGAAAGCGACCGGAAAGGTGCGTAGCGGCCGCCCGCGGGCGCGGGTAAAAATCTCCTCAAGCCCTGCCTGCGCTTTTAATGGCTGATTAGCCTGCTGGCGCCAGTCGTTGAAGTCGCCAGCTACTACCACCGGATCGTCTGCCGGTAGCGTGTTGACCCATTCCGCCAGCATCGTTAGCTGTGCCTGCCGCTGGTGCGTGCGAAGACCGAGATGCACGCAGATGACGTGGATCGTCACGCCGCTGTGCGGAGGTACGATGCGACAGTAAAGCAGGCCGCGTTTTTCGCCATTGCCGACTGAGATATCGCGATTTTCATAATATTCAATGGGAAAGCGCGACAGTACGGCATTGCCGTGATGGCCTTCGGGGTAGACCGCGTTGCGCCCGTAGGCGTAATCGCTCCACATGGTGTCGGCAAGAAACTCGTAATGGGTGGTATCAGGCCAGTTTTCGATATGCAAAGGGTGCACTTCGTGCGCGCCCATCACTTCCTGTAGGCAAACTATGTCGGCGCTGACGCTGCGAACGGCCTCGCGCAATTCGGGCAAAATAAAACGCCGATTAAACGCCGTAAAGCCCTTGTGGGTGTTAATTGTCAGCACGTTCACCGAAATTCGCGACGTTGGCTTAGCCATAATTCTCCAGTTAATGTCACTTTCCTGAATAAAATAGTGTAGTAGACGTCACAAAAAGATGCGGTGATACGGAATTTTCCGTAAAGTGCGGTACTCTGAGTAACAGAGAAAAATCCTTCAGGAGAGAAGCCATGAAGTGGCAACAACGTGTACGCGTCGCAACGGGTCTTAGTTGCTGGCAGATTATGTTGCATCTACTGGTCGTGGCGTTACTGGTGATGGGTTGGCTGAGCGGCGCGCTGGTGCGCGTCGGATTAGGGCTGTGCGTATTGTACGGCGTCACGCTGCTGGCGATGCTGTTTTTACAGCGTCACCATGAAGCGCGCTGGCGCGACGTGGGGGACTTCCTTGAGGAACTCACCACGACCTGGTACTTCGGTGCCGCCATGATAGTGCTCTGGTTGTTGTCGCGCGTGCTGCACAACAACCTGCTGCTGGCCCTCGCCGGGCTGGTCATACTGGCAGGCCCGGCGGTGGTATCGCTGCTGGCGAAAGATAAAAAACTACGCAATCTTTCTTCGGAACATCGCGTACGCCGCTGAGCCGGTGGTGGCCGCTATGACTAATAGCGGCCACAAACTTCCCCACACAATCTTCAGACTCGCATCCTTCAGATAAATTTGCTTGGTGATATCGGTAAAGTGCCGGATTGGGTTTATCCAGGTCAAATCCTGCAGCCACTGCGGCATGTTTTCTACCGGTGAAACGTAGCCGGATAGCAGAATCGCCGGCATCATAAAGACGAACACGCCGATAAATGCCTGCTGCTGGGTTGAACACAGCGAAGAAATCAATAAGCCAAAGCCTACCAGCGATAGACCGTAAATCAGCATGGTGAAATAGAACAGCAGCAGCGAGCCGGCAAATGGGATCTGATAGGCCCAGATGCCGATCGCCAGCACGATAGTCGCCTGCATCGTGGCGACAATCAGCGCCGGTACCGCTTTGCCAACGAAGATTTGCCAGGTGGCGAGCGGTGAGACCAGCAGCTGATCGAGGGTGCCCTGTTCGCGCTCGCGTGCCACCGACAGCGAGGTAACGATCATCACCCCGATGGTGGTGATCATGGCGATAAGCGACGGCACCACGAACCATTTATAGTCGAGATTCGGGTTGTACCAGTTGCGTACCACCAGTTCGCTGTTGTTCGGTTTTGCTTTATCCTGCAGCAGTTCCTGCTGATAGTTTTTAACAATCTGCTGTAGATAGTTAGCGGCGATTTGCGCGCTGTTGGAGTTACGCCCGTCGAGCAGTAGCTGTAGCGGGGCGGTTTGATAGTTGTCGAGATTACGCGAGAAATCCGTCGGGAAGCGCACCACGAGCAGGGCTTTTTGTTCATCGATGGTCGGTTGAATCGCCTGCGGGCTTTTCAGCAGCAGGACGTGGGTAAAGGCTTTGGCGCGGGCAAAGCGCTGGGTGAGCTCCACCGCGTGGCGGCCGCTATCTTCGTTATAGATAGCGATGGTAGCGTTGGTCACCTCAAGCGTGGCGGCAAAGGGAAACAACAATACTTGAATCAGCACCGGCATGATTAAAATCATCCGCGTTTGCGGTTCGCGCAGCAGCGACTGCAGCTCTTTGCGGATTAATGTCCATAAACGATGAAACATAAAACCTTCCTCATGTCGGACCCGGGCGACCGAAACTTACCGTAGGCCCGGTAAGCGTAGCGCCACCGGGCAAAATTCGAGCGCAGGGTTAATCCAGACGCCGTTTGGTTTTCAGCCACGTCAGGCCGATAAACATCACCGCCGAAGCAATCAAAAACAGCACGTTCACCAGCAGCACCACCGGAATATTGCCCGCCAGAAACAGGCTTTGCAGGGTGTTGACGAAATAACGCGCCGGGATCACGTAGGTCACCGCGCGGATCACCGCCGGCATACTGTCTATCTGGAAAATAAACCCGGACAACATAATCGATGGTAAAAAAGCGGCGTTCAACGCGACCTGCGCGGCGTTAAACTGGTTGCGGGTAATGGTCGAGATCAGTAACCCCATTCCCAGCGTACTAAGCAAAAACAGGCTGGTGATGACAAACAGAATCAGCAGCGAGCCGCGATAGGGCACGCCGAGAATAAATACCGATACCAGCATACACAGCAACATCGCCAGCATGCCGAGGAAATAGTAGGGAATTATCTTGCACAGCAGCAGTTCGGCGCGGGTGATTTCAGTGGATAGCAGCGCTTCCATGGTGCCGCGTTCCCATTCGCGCGCTACCACCAGCGAGGTCAATATCGCGCCGACCACGGTCATGATGATGGTAATTGCGCCAGGGATAATAAAGTGCTGACTGATGGCCGCCGGGTTAAACCAGTAGCGCATCTGCACATCGATAAGCGGTTCAAAGGTCTCACCGCGATCTTCCGCCCGCTGCTGTTGCCAGATCTGCCAGATACCTTCGACGTAGCCCTGCGCGAAGTTAGCGGTATTCGGTTCGCTACCGTCGGTAATTAACTGAATCGGCGCATTGGCGCCGGCGCGGGCCATCTGACGGTCAAAGTCGACGGGAATGACGACCATCGCGCGGATGCGCCCGGCCTGCATCAGCTCAATCAACTGCTGGCGATTATCGCTGACGGTGGCGTCGATATAGGGTGAGCCGGTCATGGTATGGACGAAATCCAGCGCCTCTTCGCTCTGCTGTTCCAGCAATACGCCGACCCGCAGTTTGCTGGAGTCGAGGTTTATGCCGTAGCCGAAGATAAACAGCAGGAGCAGGGGGATCACCACCGCAATTAGCCAACTGCTGGGATCGCGGATGATCTGCCGGGTCTCTTTGACGCACAGCGCGCGTACTCGTCGCCAGGAAAGAATGCTATTGCTCATGACCGTTTTCCTTGTCCCATTGGTTAATCAGGGTAATAAACGCCTGTTCCATAGTGGGATCCGCCTGACTGTCATTCGCCGCCTGCGCCTTCAGCGCGTCCGGCGTGCCGCTGGCGATAAGCTTGCCGTGGTAGACCAGCCCGATGCGGTCGCAGTATTCCGCCTCATCCATAAAGTGGGTAGTCACCATCACCGTGACCCCTTTATCGACCATGCTGTTGATATGCAGCCAGAACTCGCGGCGGGTTAGCGGGTCGACGCCGGAGGTGGGTTCATCGAGAAACAGAATGTCGGGTTCATGCATCAGCGAGCAGGCCAGCGCCAGCCGCTGCTTGTAGCCGAGCGGTAGCTCGTCGGCGGCGTGGCCGGCGATACTTTTCAGGCCAAAGGCATCGCTCATGCGCGCGATTTTTTCATTTTGCGCCCGGCCGCGTAGGCCGTAAACGCCGGAGAAAAAACGCAGGTTCTGTTCGACGCTGAGGTTGCCGTACAGCGAGAATTTTTGCGCCATATAGCCTAAATGTTGACGTGCTTTACCGGAGCTAACCTTGAGGTCCATCCCCAGCACCAGCGCTTTTCCGTCGGTCGGCACCAGCAGGCCGCACATCATTTTGAAGGTCGTGGATTTACCGGCGCCGTTAGGGCCAAGCAGGCCGAAAATCTCACCGCGCTTAACCTGGAAATCGACGTGATCGGTGGCGGCGAAATCACCAAACTTTTTCGTTAACGACCGTGCTTCAATGACCGTTTCGTCTTTGTTGCCGTCCACGTGATGAATAATCTCTCCTAACGGCGACTCGGCGGTTCCGGCGCCGCCTAACAGGTCGATAAAGGCGTCTTCAAAACGCGGCGCAGTTTCGGCCACCTGTAGCGGCGGCATGTTGCCGTTTTGCTGAACCTCATCAATGCGGGCTGCCTTTTTCAGGATCAAACGCACCGATTTGCCCTGAATCACGCCATCGCTAATTTGCGGCAGTTTCAGCGCCCGCTGCAACAGGCGGCGGTTGTTTTCCTGCGGGCTGGAGACCAGAAAGCTGCGCCCGGCCATGGTTTGCGTCAGCGCCTTCGGTTCGCCCTGGTAAAGCAATTTACCTTCGTTCATCAGCAGCACATCGCGGCACTGCTCGGCTTCATCGAGATAAGAGGTGCTCCACAAAATTAGCATGCCGTCGCCGGCCAGTTCGTGCACCATCTGCCACAGCTCGCGGCGCGAGATAGGGTCGACCCCGACTCCGGGCTCATCTAACAACAGCACTTTAGGATCGCCCACCAATGTACAGGCGAGCCCCAGCTTTTGTTTCATGCCGCCGGAGAGTTTGCCGGCTAATCGCCCGGTGAAAGGGCCAAGAGATGTGAATTCCAGCAGGCGCTCGAATATTTTCTTGCGCGCCTCGCCGGTGACGCTGCGCAGATCGGCGTACAGGTTCAGGTTTTCCATCACCGTCAGATCTTCATACAGGCCGAATTTCTGCGGCATATAGCCGAGCGCCGCGTGCAGCGCGCCGTCGTCCTTCAGCGGATCGAAGCCGATTACGCTGGCGCTGCCCTCATCAGGCTTAAGTAAACCGGCCAGCATTCGCATCAGCGTCGTTTTACCTGCGCCATCTGGGCCGACGAGCCCTGTGACGTAGCCTGAGTGAATCGTACAGTTCAGCGGCGCGACTGCGGGTCGGTCCATACCGGGAAAACCGCGTGTCAGTCCGGTTAAAGTTATCGCGTCCTTACTCATGCCCGTTTCCGTTGCTGAAGGAGACGGTCACCGGCATGCCCTGGCGCAGCGCGGCGTCGGCGTCGTTCACCACGATGCGCAGGCGGTAGACGAGATCGGTGCGCAAATCCGGTGTTTCTACGGTCTTTGGCGTGAATTCGGCGCTGGGGGAGACAAAGCCGATTTTACCGTGATAGGGCTTGTTCGGCCGGCTATCGGTATACAGCAGTACTTCGCGCCCCGGCTGCGCCTGGCCGAGATTTTTCTCGTCAACGTAGGCGCGTACCCAAACCGGATGGGTTAACGATAGCGTCAGCACCGTGCCGCCGGCGTTTAACATGGTGCCAGGTTCGACGGCGCGGGTCATCAAGGTGCCGTCGGACGGCGCGGTCAGTACGGTATCATGCAGGTCCAGTTTGGCTTGCGCCAGGGCCGCCTGCGCCTGTTCAAGGCTGGCTTTGGCCTGGGCAATTTCCTGCGGGCGGTTACCGGCGCGATATTGACGCAGTTTATCCTGCGCCGATTTTAAGGTCGCCTGCGCCTGATCGCGTGAAGAACGGGCGTTTTCGAGGTCGTTGGCGGAAATCGCGCTGCTGGCGCGCAGGCCGAGCTGACGTTGATAAAAATTCTGCGCATAGACCCAGGCGGCCTGCGCCTGATTAACCGCGGCCGCCGCCTGCGCAATCTCTTCGGCACGGTAACCCGCCATCATCAAATCGTACTGAGCCTGGGCGGTGGAAACGTTGGCCTGCGCCTGTTGCAGCGCGTTTTCATATGGCGCGCGGTCAAGTTCGCCGAGGGTTTGCCCACGGCGAATTTCATCGCCTTCATCGACGTTCAGGGTTGCCAGCCGCCCGCCGACGCGGAAGCTCATATTCACAGTGCGAATATCGACATTGCCGTAGAGAGTGAGATCTTTTGCCTGGCTGCTTTGATACCACCACCAGCCGCCGCCGAGCGCGGCGAGCACGATGACGACCAATAGAACGACGACGGGTTTTTTCATGATCCCAGGCTCCTTTGCGCTAACCCTTGCAGAATGAAATCGATATGACAGGTGATCACCTGAAAAATTTGTTCAGCCTTTTGTTGATCGAACTGCGCCCAGCCGGTACGCAGTAAAATGGTTTCCCGCCCGAGCCGGAAGGCCAGCACCTCGCCAAGCAGGGCGTGGGTGTGCAGAATCATCTGCGTATCGTTGGCATCGCGCCCGGTCCAGGCGGCGATAAGCCGGGTCAAATAGCTATGTAGCGGGGCGATAACCTGCTGATGGATAAGCTGGTAAGCCGCGGTAGGGGAGAGCTGCTCGCGAGAGATAAACTTGCTGAGGTTGACCGTGTCGTCCTGGGTCAGCAGCAGACTCATATCGCGGCAGCTGCGCAGAATCAATTCCCGCAGCGCCGGTTTGTCAGGTTTCGTCTGGGCCAACAGGGCTTCGGCCGCCTCGGCATGCGGGCGGAAATTCTCGCCGATACAGTCGGCGATCCACTGCGCGCAGGCGAGATACAGGTCGTCTTTCGAACCGAAATAATAGGTGATAGCGGCGATATTTTGCCCGGCCTGCGCGGCGATATCGCGGGTCGTCGCATGGAGGCCATATTCGCCGAATTGCGCGATGGCGGCGGCGATAAGCTGGCTTTTGGCTTGTTCGCCTTTACTGGTCACGGAGGTACTGTTCATCGCACTCTAAAAAATTAATCAATCGATTGATTAAGAATAGGGGCGATTCGCTGAACTGTCCACCATGGTGAAGACGAAAAATTACCCGGCGCAAGCGAGCATTATTTTGCTGGTAATTCCTGCGGGGATATTTTATGCGGTTCGTCACAAAATCTGCTAAACTGCGCCCCTTCATGGCATTGTGGTTTTTGCCATCTCTATCGCAATAATCTCCCTGAAAACTACGCCCTTAAACGGGCCGGGGCGGTTCGGAGTTGTTATGTCTTTTGATTCCCTTGGCCTGAATCCCGATATCCTGCGCGCCGTCGCCGAGCAGGGCTACGTTGAGCCGACCCCTATCCAGCAGCAGGCGATCCCGGCAGTACTGCAGGGCCGCGATCTGATGGCCAGCGCCCAGACCGGGACCGGCAAGACCGCCGGTTTTACGCTGCCGCTGCTGCAGCGCCTGACCCAGGAGCAGCCGCACGCGAAGGGGCGCCGTCCGGTGCGCGCCCTGATCCTGACGCCGACCCGCGAACTGGCGGCGCAGGTGGGTGAGAATGTCCGCGACTACAGCAAATATCTGAATATCCGCTCGCTGGTGGTTTTCGGCGGCGTGAGCATCAACCCGCAGATGATGAAGCTGCGCGGCGGCGTCGATATCCTCGTCGCCACCCCAGGCCGTCTGCTGGATCTTGAACATCAGAACGCGGTCAGCCTGGATAAAGTCGAAGTGCTGGTACTGGATGAAGCCGACCGCATGCTGGATATGGGCTTTATCCACGACATCCGCCGCGTGCTGGCTAAACTGCCGCCGCGTCGTCAAAACCTGCTGTTCTCCGCCACCTTCTCTGATGAGATCAAGGCGCTGGCGGAAAAACTGCTGCATAACCCGCTGGAAGTCGAAGTGGCGCGCCGCAACACCGCCTCTGAGCAGATCACCCAGCACGTTCACTTTGTGGATAAGAAACGTAAGCGTGAACTGCTCTCGCAGCTGATTGGCGAAGGCAATTGGCAGCAGGTGCTGGTCTTTACCCGTACCAAGCACGGTGCCAACCATCTGGCGGAGCAGCTGAATAAAGACGGTATCCGTAGCGCCGCCATCCACGGCAATAAGAGCCAGGGGGCGCGTACCCGCGCGCTGGCTGACTTTAAATCCGGCGGCATTCGTGTGCTGGTCGCCACCGACATCGCCGCGCGCGGGCTCGATATCGAAGAGCTGCCGCACGTGGTCAACTATGAGCTGCCAAACGTGCCGGAAGATTACGTGCACCGGATTGGCCGTACCGGACGCGCGGCGGCGACCGGCGAAGCGTTGTCGCTGGTCTGCGTGGACGAGCATAAGCTGCTGCGTGATATCGAACGCCTGCTGAAAAAAGAGATCCCGCGTATTGCTGTTGCCGGTTACGAGCCGGATCCGTCGATTAAAGCGGAGCCGATTCAAAATGGTCGTCAGCAGCGTGGCGGCGGTGGCCGCGGTCAGGGGCAAGGACGCGGTGGTCAGAGCCAGGGCCGTAGCCAGCAGGCGCCGCGCCGTCAGGATGGCGAAGCGCCGAAAGCGCGTACCCAGGACGGTAAACCACCGCGTCGCCGTCGCCCGCGTAAACCTGCCGGCGAATAATATGCTGCTGCCTGGGACGATAAAGCGCCCAGGCATCATCACGGCCCGTCTCTCCGCGTGCGCGGCGGCGGGCCGTTTTTTTTACCGTTCATTGCGTTTTTATCGAGCGCGATTCCACCCTCTACAGAAAGCAATACCTCCTGGCCGGCAAAAATGGCACAATAGTGGCTGTTTATACAGTATTCAGGTTTTCTCATGGCTTTGACCGCTGCGCTTAAAGCGCAAATCGCCGCCTGGTATAAGGCGCTTCAGGAACAGATCCCGGACTTTATCCCCCGAGCCCCGCAGCGGCAGATGATCGCCGATGTGGCGAAAACGCTCGCCGGGGAAGAGGGGCGGCATCTGGCTATCGAAGCGCCGACCGGCGTCGGCAAAACGCTGTCATATCTGATCCCCGGCATCGCCATTGCCCGTGAGGAACAAAAAACGCTGGTGGTCAGTACCGCCAACGTCGCGCTGCAGGATCAAATCTACAGTAAAGACCTGCCGCTGCTGCGCAAGATTATTCCCGACCTGCGCTTTACCGCCGCCTTTGGCCGTGGCCGCTACGTTTGTCCGCGTAATCTGGCGGCGCTGGCCAGTACCGAGGCGACGCAGCAGGATCTGCTGGCGTTCCTCGATGACGATCTGACGCCAAAAAACCAGGCCGAACAAAAGCTCTGCGCGACGCTGAAAACCGATCTCGACGGCTATAAATGGGACGGCCTGCGCGATCATACCGACAAGCCCATTGATGACGCCCTGTGGGGGCGGCTAAGCACCGATAAAGCCAGCTGTCTTAACCGCAACTGCCACTACTACCGCGAATGCCCATTCTTCGTCGCCCGGCGCGAAATCCAGGAAGCGGAAGTGGTGGTGGCCAACCATGCGTTGGTGATGGCGGCCATGGAGAGCGAAGCGGTGCTGCCAGAGCCGAAAAACCTGCTGCTGGTGCTCGACGAAGGCCACCATCTGCCGGACGTCGCCCGCGACGCCTTAGAGATGAGCGCGGAGATAACCGCGCCCTGGTACCGGCTGCAGCTGGATCTGTTCAGCAAATTGGTGGCGACCTGCATGGAGCAGTTCCGTCCGAAGACCACGCCGCCGTTGGCCAATCCGGAACGGTTAAATGAACACTGCGAAGAGCTATATGAGCTTATCGCCTCGCTCAATAATATTCTCAATCTCTATATGCCTGCCGCCCAGGAGGCGGAGCATCGCTTCCCGATGGGCGAACTGCCGCAGGAAGTGATGGAGATTTGCCAGCGGCTGGCCAAGCTCACCGAAATGCTACGCGGGTTGGCGGAGCTGTTTCTCAACGATCTCAGCGAAAAGACCGGCAGCCACGACGTGGTGCGTCTGCATCGTATCCTGCTGCAGATGAACCGGGCCCTTGGCATGTTCGAAAGTCAGAGCAAGCTGTGGCGGCTGGCCTCAATGGCGCAGTCTTCCGGCGCGCCGGTGACCAAATGGGCCACCCGCGAGATTCGCGATGGCCAGATCCATGTCTGGTTCCACTGCGTGGGAATCCGCGTCAGCGATCAGCTCGAACGCCTGCTGTGGCGCAGCGTGCCGCATATTGTCGTCACCTCGGCGACGCTGCGTTCGTTGAATAGCTTCTCGCGCCTGCAGGAGATGAGCGGTCTGAAAGAGAAAGCGGGCGATCGTTTCGTGGCGCTGGACTCGCCGTTCAATCACGTAGAGCAGGGAAAAATCATTATTCCGCAAATGCGCTATGAGCCGCTTATTGATAACGAAGAGCAGCACATCGCCGAAATGGCGGCTTTTTTCCGTGAGCAGGTCGAGAGCAAAAAGCATCTTGGTATGCTGGTGCTGTTCGCCAGCGGGCGGGCCATGAATCGCTTTCTGGAACATGTTACCGATCTGCGCCTGATGCTGCTGGTGCAGGGCGACCAGCCGCGCTATCGACTGGTCGAGCTGCATCGTAAACGCGTTGAAGGCGGCGAGCGCAGCGTGTTGGTTGGCTTGCAATCTTTTGCCGAAGGGCTGGATTTAAAGGGCGAGCTGTTAAGCCAGGTGCATATCCATAAAATCGCCTTCCCGCCGATCGACAGTCCGGTGGTGATCACCGAAGGCGAGTGGTTGAAAAGCCTCAACCGCTATCCCTTTGAGGTGCAAAGCCTGCCGAGCGCCTCATTCAACCTGATTCAACAGGTCGGGCGCCTGATCCGTAGCCATCAGTGCTGGGGCGAAGTCATTATTTACGATAAGCGCCTGCTGACTAAAAATTACGGCGCGCGATTGTTAAATGCGTTACCGGTATTTCCCATAGAGCAGCCGGGCGTTCCCGAGGTTATAGTAAAAAGCAAAGCAAAACAGACGCGTCGCCGACGCCGCTAAGCGCATAAGCGGTGCGGTCGGCGGAGCCTACCGCTGGAGGGAGCAAGTCGATGGATTACACCAAAATCATCAAAGAAGTCGGGCGCGGCAAAAATCACGCTCGCGACCTGGATTTAGTCACGGCCCGTGCGCTGTATACGCGGATGTTAAACGGCGAAGTGGACGATCTGGAACTGGGCGCTATTCTCATCGCGCTGCGCATCAAGGGCGAAGGCGAAGCTGAAATGCAGGGCTTTTATGAGGCGATGCAGCTACAGACCATCCGCCTGACGCCGCCGGTAGCGAAACCGATGCCGATTGTTATCCCCAGCTATAACGGCGCGCGCAAACAGGCCAACCTGACGCCGCTGCTGGCGGTACTGCTGCATAAACTCGGTTTCCCGGTGGTGGTTCATGGCGTCAGTCATGATCCAACCCGCGTCCTGACCGAGACCATTTTTGCGCTGATGGGGATCCCGGCCACCACCCACGCGGGTCAGGCCCAGGCGCGTCTCGACAGCCATGAGCCGGTCTATATCCCGGTCGGGGCGCTGTGCCCGCCGCTGGAAAAGCAGCTGGCATTGCGTTGGCGGATGGGGGTGCGCAACAGCGCGCATACGCTGGCCAAACTGGCGACGCCGTTCGCTGAAGATGCCGCGCTGCGGCTGTCGAGCGTGTCGCATCCGGAATATGTCGGCAAGGTCGCGGCGTTCTTTACGCAGATCGGTGGCCGGGCGCTGCTGATGCACGGTACCGAAGGTGAAGTCTATGCCAACCCGCAGCGCTGCCCGCAAATTAACCTGATTGATGCGGCGGGAACCAGAGTGTTGCATGAGCGGGCCGACGAGATTGTGCAGGAAAAAGTGGCATTGCCGGAATCCAAAGATCCTGAAATTACCGCGAGCTGGATTGAGCGCTGCGTGAGCGGTAGCGAGCCGGTTCCGCAGTCGCTGAAAATTCAGCTTGCCTGCTGCCTGGTTGCCACCGGTCAGGCGACTTCGCTCGCTAATGGCCTGGCGCAGGTTGCCGAACGCTGGTAAACGGACAAAAAAAAGCCCGTCCGGTGGCTCGGACGGGCAAACAAGGGTATTTAAAAGGTCTTTTCAGGGTTAATTCAGTGGCATTTCAGAGTATTGCTGCGATTATTTGTAGATAACCGCGGTACCGCTAACTTTGTTGTTGGTGTTAGCGGAGGTGATGCTGTAGCCGGTTGCGCCAGCGGCATCGGCTTTAGCAGCCAGTTTGGCTTCCAGACCATCCAGTGTTGTTGCGCCTTCAGCGGAAACAACGCCGATTTTATTCATGCTTTCTGCCTGGGCTGGGGTTACCGGCTGAGCGGCGAATGCGCCGAAAGACAGAGCGGAAAGGGCGATAGCAGCGGCAGCGTATTTGATGTTTTTCATAATTAATCTCTCGCAGTGTGTTCTGTAGGGGGACGATGTTCCGTCGATGTGATAAGTATCACGTTTTTTGTCGCGAGATAAAATCGAAGGAAATTCACAGTCTTCATCGAATTTTTTGAATGAATAATAATTTATTGATTATTAATAAATTATTTTACGCTATTGCTGCGCTAGAAGGACAAACTAGTTGCCATGGCAACTAAAGGCACATTTTGCCACTTTTTTCGCCAAAAAACGTGCGTGAAAAGATAGCGCAATCAGCGGTAATGAACGGTAAAGGAAGGTCAGCGAAGCTGGCTGTCTTTGGAACCGCGACGATTATATCCTGAATATGTATTGTTATGTAAATCTTTATCCTGCTGGCACTTCACGCAGTATCTGACCCCGGCGAGCGCCTTGCGCCGCGCTTCCGGAATAGGCTCTCCGCATTCTTCACAAAATTTGTTGCTCTCTCCGCCAGGAAGCTCGCTGCGGGCGCGGGCGACGGCATCGTTTACCGTGCTGTCAATTTGATCCTGGATGGCTCCATCGTTTGCCCAACCTGATGCCATGATGCGATCCTCGTGTTTGCAATCTATAAACAGTATAGAAAATATGGGGGCGAAAAATGCGCAGCCAAGTCCAGGGAGGCGGGATTTCCGGCTGCGTATTCCCGACGAGGGCAGAAGGATTATTTATAAATTATCGCGCTGCCGGCTAATTTGTTGCCGCCGCCAGCGGCGTTTATTCGCCAGGCAATCGCCCCCTGCTGGTGGGCTTTTTGCGCCAGTTGCGCCTGTAAATCGTCGAGGGTGCTGGCGCCGGAGGCGGAAACTGAGCCGGACGGGCGCAGCGGGCCAACGGCCACGGCAGCGGTCTCGGGGTTGTTGGCCTGTGTGGGTGAGGAGAGAAGAGCAAGGGCGATAAAAGCGGGGGCGAGCAGAAAGGTTCTCATGGCTATATCCTCATTAACAGCATGGGACATACCTTAAGTTTAGGTCGTGATGAGCAGAACCACCGGATAAATAATAATGGGCAAACAAGCACTTTACGTGCGTAATGCCGCCGGGCATTCGCCCGCGGCGGCATGTATTAGCCTTGCTACGCTAAAGTTAACGAGCGTCCGGGCGGATCATATCGAAGCGCTGGCTTTCATCAATGCTGTAGTAGGCCGTCGGCCCGCCGGCGCGTAAAATCGGCTGCGCTTTCGCGGTTTGATAAATCCCGTCTTCCAGCAGCGACTCATCGATATGCACGGCGACCACTTCACCGAGCACCAGCCAGCTATCGATGGCTTCACCGCTGGCGCGCGTTAACTGAATACACTGCGACAGGCGACATTCGAAGTTGACCGGGCTTTCCGCCACGCGCGGGGCGCGGACGATCCGGCTCGGCGCAGCGGTCAATCCGGCGCGCAGGAATTCATCTTCATGACGTGGAATAGTGGCGGAAGTTTCATTCATCGCTTCGGCGAGTGGCCGGGTAGCCAGATTCCAGACAAATTCTTTTGTTTCAACAATGTTCTGCACGCTGTCTTTCCAGCCGCCGCTGGCGAAACCGATGATCGGTGGCCGATAGTTAAAGCAGTTGAAGAAGCTGTAGGGGGCGAGATTGCGTTGCCCTGCGCTATCGAGCGAAGCGATCCAGCCGATGGGGCGCGGCCCGACGATGGCATTCAGCGGGTCGTGCGGCAGGCCGTGGCCTTCGGCAGGTTGATAGAAGTACATAGAGCACCAGAAAGCGAAATAAGAAGATATCCAGACTCCCTTATTTACCGTGCCGCCGTCAACGGGTATCTTACGCGGCTGTTGAAAGGAGATTGCCATGAAAGCCGAAAAGCCGGGGTTGCACCCGCGTAACCGTCATCACCAACGCTATGATTTGCCAGCGCTGTGCCAGACTCATCCCGAGCTGCAAAGCTATATCACCCTGAATCCGGCAGGTGAGCAAACCATTGATTTTGCTAATCCACTGGCGGTGAAGGCGCTGAATAAGGCGCTGCTGGCGCACTTTTACGCGGTAAAACACTGGGATATTCCTGACGGCTTCTTGTGCCCGCCGGTGCCGGGACGCGCGGACTATATCCACCATCTGGCCGACCTGCTGGCGCAGGATAGCGGCGAGATCCCGAAAAATGCCACCATTCTCGATATTGGTACCGGCGCGAACTGCATCTATCCGCTGATTGGCGCACATGAATACGGCTGGCGCTTTACCGGTAGCGAAGTCAACCCGCAGGCCTTTGCCAGCGCCCAGGCGATTATCAACGGCAACCCAGGGCTGACGCGACAAATTCGTCTGCGTCGTCAGAAAGAGGGCCAGGCAATCTTTACCGGCATCATTCATAAGAATGAAACCTATGATGCGACCCTCTGCAACCCGCCGTTCCACGATTCCGCCGCCAGCGCGCGTGCCGGTGGCGAGCGTAAACGCCGTAATCTGGGGCTGGGGGAAGATAGCGTACTGAACTTCGGCGGCCAGCAGCAGGAACTGTGGTGTGAAGGCGGGGAAGTGGCCTTTATTTCGCAGATGATCCGCGAAAGCCAGCAGTTCGGCCGCCAGGTTAAATGGTTTACCTCGCTGGTCTCCCGCGGCGACAATCTGCCGCCGCTGTATCGCCTGCTGACCGAAGTCGGCGCGGTGAAAGTGGTGAAAAAAGAGATGGCGCAGGGGCAGAAACAGAGCCGCTTTATCGCCTGGAGCTTTATGGACGACGCAAAGCGCCGCCGTCCATTTTAAGTCTCTGCCGCCGGGTTTGCGTTGCCCGGCGGCGGCAATACCTGCCAGGTTTGTACCGGCGCACGCACGCCGGCGCGATCGAAATGCTGCTTCACCTGGGTATCGAGGGCAAAGCGTACCGCCCACTGCTTCAGCGGCAGCGTCGTAAAGCTGACGCGTAACGTAAACGCGGTATTGCTTAGTCCTACCAGCCCGGCGAACGACGGTTCGCCAATAATCAGCCCGCGGATCTCCTCCTGCGCCATCAGATCGTCTACCGCCGCCTTCAGCGCCTGATTGGCTTTATCCAAATCCTCCTGCCTGTCGACATCATAGTTGGCGACCACCGAACCGATCCCGCGCACAAAGTTGGCGAAGGTGGTTATCGAAGACCAGGGAATAATATGGTACGCCCCGGTATCCTGGCGCACGCCCACCGAGCGGATCGACATCCGTTCCACCGTACCGGTTAATGGCCCGATGGTCACCAGATCGCCGGTGTTCATCCCGTTTTCAAACTGGATAAAGATGCCGGTAATAATATCTTTGACCAGCGTTTGGGCGCCGAAAGAGATAGCCAATCCTAATGCCCCGGCGCCCGCCAGCAGCGGCGCGATGTTCACCCCCACTTCCGACAATAAGATCATTATCGTAATAGTGGTAATGACCACCGCCAGCGCGTTGCGAAACAGCGTCAGCAGCGTTCTGGCGCGAGCGCTGGGCAGCGGGCGTCCATGAATGTCCGATGACAGGCGGTTCTCAATCAGGCTTGCCAGCAGGGTCCAGCCGACGGCGGAGAAAAACAGGATCAGCGCGATACGAATCAGGACATCCACCGTTTTCTGCCCGGCATCATTGTGAAGCCATTGCTGAAAATCAAATAGACCCCAGGCGCTCAGCAACAGCATCACCGCCACGCATACCGTAAGGATCCGCGCGGCTTTCAGCGAGGCGGAGATCCAGCCGTTGAGCCGTTTTTGCAGCTCCGGGTAGTGGCGTTGGGTTTCTGGCGACAGGGTGATGGTTTTGGCTATCCAGCGTGACAAAATACCGGATACCAGCGCCGCGGCGCCGACGATAGCGAGGCTGCGCAGCGTCGCGCCCATCATAAATTTGAGGCTGTTGCCGGGGTCAAAGAGCGAAAAGAAGAACAGCACGATAAAGTAAGCGCAGGCCAGCCAGTGCCAGACCAGCGCAAAAGCGCGAATAAACAAGCTGAAGAACGGCAGCGAGCGGTCGGCAAGATGGATAAGCCCCTGAGTGATGGCGCGTTTGTTGTGGAAAATCAGATACAACGCCCACACCGTAATGCACAACATTATGATGACGTTGGCCAGCGCGCCAATCTGCACGTTAACCTGGTTGGAGATAATCGGTACCGCCACGATCAGCCCGTAACCAATCAGGCTACTCAGGGCGCTGAGGCGTAAGTTCCAGTAGATTGCGTGTTCGTCGCTGATATTGAAGGGGCGTAAATCGGCGATACGAGGACAAAAAATCAGTCGCAGAATGGCTTTAAAAAACTCGATCAGCGCGAAGGCGTTAAGAAACAGGCTTTGTTGAAAAGCAATGGTGCGGTTGCCGCCGTTTAAACGATCGCTTAACAGCTGGCCGATAAACAGCGTTAGCGCCAGCAAAAGCAGGTCAATGATAAAAGCGCCAGCAATGGTTGCCGGTAACTGGAGCCAGTTATTGCGCTCACGGTTTTTGTGCCTTCCCCAATGGCCCATTTTGCGGTACAGCGGCAGCGCCGCCAGGCGTACTAACCACCAGAAGGCAAATACCAGCCCGGCCAGCAGCAGGAAGTCGCCAGCGGCATTGCGAAAAGCATCGGCATGGAAAGGCTTATGCGGCGAGCCGGTGATATTGCGCCATAGCTGCGAAAACCGTGACGACAGGCGCTCGCTATACTGGCGGCTAATTTCCGTCACGCTTTCCAGAACGGTTTGCTCGTCTTTGACTTCTGGCGGGGTCAGCGTGGGGGCGGCGGCAGGGGGCTGGGTAGCGGCGGCTTTGCGCAGCTCATCGATTAACTCCTGCCGCGAGTCTGGATTATCCAGCACGTCAGCTAATGCCGCCAAGGCGGCTTTTTTTTGTTCGAGGTCAGGCTCGCTGGCTGTGCTTTTGTCGGTTGTCGCCGCCGGAATGCCGGGCAATGACGCCGCCGACAGCGGCGAAATCCACAGCGCAGCGAGCAACAGTAGGATCCACGGCATGGGCGCCTCCATTGCATCTCAAACTGCTAAGTATAGAAGGGGTCAGAGGAGAAGGAGCGGTGGGATGAATCTGGAAAGCGGCTCTCCCCTTACCGGGGAGAGCCGGGCGCATCAGGCTACGTGCTGCAAAAACTCGCGCAGACGCGGGCTTGGCGGGTTCTTCACCAGAACCTGCGGGTCGCCGTCTTCGGCGATGCGGCCTTTATCGATGAAGATCAGCCGTGATGCCACTTTTTCAGCAAAGCCGATTTCGTGGGTTACGATGACCATCGTCATGCCTTCTTCGGCCAGGTCCTGCATGACTTTCAGCACTTCATGGCGCAGTTCCGGGTCAAGTGCCGAAGTCGGCTCATCAAACAGCATCATTTTCGGTTTCACCGCCAGCGCGCGGGCAATAGCGACGCGCTGCTGCTGGCCGCCGGAGAGTTCGGATGGATAGTGGTGCGCGCGTTCCGCAAGACCCACCTTCGCCAGCAGCTCTTTCGCCAGCGTTTCCGCCGCCGCTTTCGACGCGCCGCGCACGCGCTGCGGGCCGAACATCACGTTCTCCAGCGCCGTCAGGTGCGGGAACAGATAGAACTGCTGGAATACCATTCCGGCTTCCTGGCGAATTAAGCGCTCGTCAACTTTCGGGTCGTTCACCTTCAGGCCATCGACGATAAGATCGCCGCTGGTGATCTCTTCCAGTTTATTGATGCAGCGCAGCAGCGTGGATTTACCGGAGCCGGACGGCCCGATGATCACGACCACTTCGCCTTTGTTGATCTTCAGATCGATATCGTGCAGCACTTTAGTCGGGCCAAAGTGTTTGGAAACGTTTTTAAATTCAATCACAGGATTTTCATCCTTCTTTCAAGACGACGCAGAATGAAGCTCAACACCAGGGTGATGATCAGATAAATGACGGCAACGGCGCTCCAGATTTCCAGCGCGCGGAAGTTACCGGCAATAATTTCCTGGCCCTGGCGGGTCAGTTCGGCGACGCCGATAACGATAAACAGCGACGTATCTTTGATACTGATAATCCATTGGTTACCGAGCGGCGGCAGCATACGGCGCAGCGCCAGCGGCAGGATCACGTGGCGGATGGTCTCGCGGCGGGAGAGTCCCAGCGCCAGACCCGCTTCGCGGAAACCTTTATGGATGGACAGCACCGCGCCGCGGGTGATTTCTGCGATATAGGCGCCGGAGTTGATCATGATGGTCACCACCGCGGCGGTGAACGGGTCAATGCGTAAGTCGCTAAACGCCATCGGCAGCGCGAAGTAAATGAACATCACCTGCACCACAATTGGCGTGCCGCGGATGATTTCAATAAATACCAGCGCGATGTGGTTGGCTATCCAGCCGCCGAAACAGCGGGCGAAACCGGCCACCAGACCGATGATAAGGCCGCCAACCAGGCCGAGGACCGAAATCCACAGCGTCATTTTGGCGCCTTCCAGCAAAATAGGAATGGCGGGCCAGATGGCACTCCAGTCAAACTGCATAATGTGTTCCTGTTACTGTTACCGTGTCGAAAGCAGAGAAAGCCTCTGCGAATACGGCGCCGGGGAAAGAGACTCTGGCGCCGTGGAGCCCGCGGCGGATTGGCCGCGGGAAGTCGTCCTGATTATTATTTTGGTTCAGTACCGAACCATTTTTTGTAAATTTCGTTGTAGGTGCCGTTTTCACGCAGCGTTTTCAGCGCGCCGTTCACTTTTTCGCGCAGTTCGTCGCTGCCTTTCGGGAAGGCGATACCGTAGCTTTGCGCTTCCAGCGATTCGCCTACCGCTTTGAACTTGCCCTGACCGGCAGTTTTAATGAAGTACAGGATGTTTGGCGTGTCGTGCAGTACCGCGTCAGCGCGGCCGGTGCCCAGTTCCATATAAGCGTTATCAATGTTCGGGAACTGGCGCAGATCTTTGGTTTTGATGTTGGCTTTCGCATAATCAACGGAGCCGGTGCCGCTCTTCACGGCGACCACTTTGCCGTTCAGGTCTTTCACATCTTTGATGTCATTGTTTTTCGCGTTCACCATCACCAGCAGGCCGCTTTTGTAGTAGCCGTCGGAGAAGTCGATTGCTTTTTTACGTTCGTCGGTGATGGTGATCCCCGCCAGCGCCAGATCGATGTTTTTGGTCTGCAGCGCGGGAATGATGCCGCTGAAGTCCATTGGTTTCAGGGTGTAGTCCAGTTTCAGCTCTTTGGCGACCGCGGCCCACAGGTCAATATCGAAGCCGACGTATTTATCACCTTGCTTAAATTCAAACGGAACAAACGCCGTATCGGTGGCGACTACCAGTTTTTTATCTGCGGCGTGAGACGAAACCGCAAAAGCCAGGGTCAGTGCAGCCAGTGACACTTTTAATACAGACTTCATAGTATTTCCTTTTTTATCCACGGGACGAGCCCCTGCGAGAACGTGTAGCCTAATGAAAAAATCGTGCCAGTTTTACAAGCTATTGTTTTTCAACAGGAGCTTTCATATTGCTTGCACAATTTCGGTTACTCGATACAGCAAACGCACCGTGACGGGGCATCATTTTGGTGCAATATAAACGTAGCGAATAACCAGAGCATTTTTAACGCAAACCCTGATGGGAAAACAATCTTGCTGTAACGATTGTGTGAGGTGATTATTACAATTGTTTTACTTTAGTACGTATTGTGTACATACATATGCACCAAAAGAGGGCGAGCTAAGCGATTGCGGGGGGGAGTGTGGGAGAAAAGGAAAAAGCCGCCAGCGGGCGCTGACGGCGGTAGACGTTTATTCGATATTCGCTTCGATGAACCACAGGAATTTATCCAGGTCGCGGGAAGCCGCGGTAAAGATATCGGCGGTGTCTTCATCTTTCGCTTCGCTGATCGCTTTACGCACATCATTGGCCACGATGGCGTAACGGTCCGCCAGCTCTTTCAGGTGTTCCTGAACGGTGTGAATATCCAGCGGGTAGCTTTTCAGCGGGCTTTTGCTGTTGATGACCTGAGTGGTGCCCAGTGCGACGCCGCCCAGTTGAACGGCACGTTCAGCCATCGTATCAAGGTGATCGGTGAGCGCAGTGCGGAAACCATCCAGCATTTCATGGACGGCGATAAAGTTGGCACCGCGCATATTCCAGTGGGCCTGCTTGGTAATCAGCGACAGGTCGATGAACTGGATCACCTGACGATTCAACAGCTCAACGGTAGCTTTTTTCTCGTTGTCTGCGACATCGTTACGGGTATAGAGCAGGTTAGACGCTTTAGTTTTAACCAGTTTTGCGGTACTCATAGTTTCATATCCTCTTGATATTGATACTCGTCATACTTCAAATTTGAATTATGTAGAGCGTTTGTCCCAAATGACTTCGGGACTAATTATAGCAAGGGATATTGGGTATGAGGCATCGGCTGTCCATATCAGTCCGATAGCGCTAAGTTGTTGGCTATTTAAAAAAATTTATTAAATCAGATAATTAGAAGTAAATGACTGGCTCGCTATGAACGCGAGCCAGTGCGGTAACAAAATCTTAATTTATATCGACTTTCTCGATTTTGCTTTGCCGTTGCATGGTCAGCGTTGAGCCCATTGAGGCAATAATGATGGCCCCTAATGCCAGAGTTTGCGTCAGCGTCAGCGTCTCGCCGAGGAACACCATTCCCGACAGCGCCGCCAGCGCCGGCTCCATGCTCATCAGCGTGCCGAAGGTACGGGTGGGCATCCGGGTCAGGGCGATCATTTCCAGCGAATAGGGTAGGGCGGTGGAGAGAATGGCGATGCCAAGCCCCAGCGGCAGCAGCGACCATTGTAGCAGCGTATCGCTGGCCTGGACGACGCCGATGGGCACAAAAATTACCGCCGCGATGAGCGAGCCCATGGCCACCGTCGCCGGGCCATGTTCTTCACCCGCGCGCTGGCCGGTAAGAATATAGACCGCCCAGAATGCGCCGGCGCCGAGCGCGAACAGCGCGCCGACTAAATCCACTTCCCCTACGTTTTGCCCAAGCGGCAGCAGGAACCACAGCCCGAGCACCGCCAGCGCCACCCAGACGAAATCAAGCGGGCGGCGTGAACCGAAGAGCGCCACCGCCAGCGGCCCGGTGAACTCCAGCGCGACCGCGACGCCAAGCGGGATCCGCTGCAGCGATAAATAGAAGAGATAGTTCATCGCCCCTAGCGCCACGCCGTAAAAGAACAGCGGTAGCCGCTGCTGCGGGGCAAAGCGCAGTCGCCACGGCTTAAAAATAACGACTAAAATTAAAGTGCCGAGCGTCAGGCGTAGAGCGGTGACTCCCGGTGCGCCAATCAACGGGAAGAGCGATTTCGCCAGCGATGCGCCGCTCTGAATGGAGACCATGGCGATCAAAATAACCAGTATCGGCAACCACGCCGGAACTTTACGGGACGAGCCGGGCATCCTTTCTCCTGTCAGGGTTTGTCAAAAGAGGTAAAGGTTCCAGTGTACTGGAATAACCGCTTAACGGTTTACCGATTGTTGAAAAAAGAGGGTGGAAAAACAGTACAATGGCGTAAAATGCGTAGGGGAATGCCTTCGCGACTAGGAATAATCTGGATGCACAGCGCTTACGGCTGGTAAACGTTAAGCACTTTTTGCGCGAAAAGTGTTTGATTTCCAGATTGTTACGAAATCGTGGAAACTTTTGCTTACATGAAAAAGTATGTTAGACAATGTAAAGTCAAAAGAGTTTCCCAAAAGTTTTTGATATATTTAAGACTTAGGACTTATTAGAAACACATTTGAGGTGGTTATGAATAAAATTGCACGTCTTTCAGCACTGGCCGTTGTTCTGGCTGCATCCGTAGGTACTACTGCTTTCGCTGCAACTTCTACCGTTACCGGTGGTTACGCTCAGAGCGACATGCAGGGTAAAGCTAACAAAGCAGGCGGTTTCAACCTTAAGTACCGTTACGAGCAAGATAACAACCCGCTGGGCGTTATCGGTTCCTTCACCTACACCGAAAAAGACAACACCAGCAACGGTACTTACAACAAAGGTCAGTACTACGGCATCACCGCTGGTCCGGCTTACCGTCTGAACGACTGGGCGAGCATCTACGGCGTAATCGGTGTTGGCTACGGTAAGTTCCAGAACAACAACTTCCCGAACCACAAATCCGACATGAGCGACTACGGTTTCTCTTACGGCGCTGGTATGCAGTTCAACCCGATCGAAAACGTTGCCCTGGACTTCTCCTACGAGCAGTCTCGCATTCGTAACGTTGACGTCGGCACCTGGATTGCTGGCGTAGGTTACCGCTTCTAATCACTTCGGTGATATAAAAAATCCGCCTCAAGGGGCGGATTTTTTTTGCCTGTGATTCGGCGATACCGTTTAGTTGACGGTAAACTCGTCGCTGCCCAGATGGTTGTAGTCCACCTTCTGTAACTGGAAATTGGTGATATACACCGGTCCGGCTTTCTGTTCCGAGATAAAGCGATAGCGTGGGGTAATTTCCTGTGCGCTGATGCCGGTCCACTGCGAGAAGAAGCTGAGGAAATCATTCGCCGAGCGGCGGGCTTTAATCATCTTATGCGCTTTATCGTCGCTGGAGAGCACCATAAACGGTACCTGGAAGTTCTGCTGATATTTGTCATCATGGGCGAGATACTGCACCGCTTTACCGCGTTCTTTAAATGCCAGACCGTGATCGGAAAAATAGGTGAGCGAGAAAGAGCTGCCGGAATTCTGTAGCTGGCCGTAGAGTTTCGCCAACAGCGCGTCGGTTTGCGTCACGCTGTAGAGATAGCATGAGGTCTCCTTTGACTGCACAAAGGTGGTGTACTTGCCTTTGGTACGATCGCAGGCCTGCGGGTGCGAGCCCATAATATGCAATACGATCAACTGCGGCTGGCTGCGCTCGACTGATAATACCTGCTCGGTCAGTTTCAGCAGCTGCTCATCCTGCGTATTTTTATTGGCTTCAAAATCCCCATTTTTCAGGAACTGCACCTCATCGGCGCGTTTGGCGATGCTGGCGATGGCGGTGTCGTATTCACCAATTTGCCCTTGATTGGAGAACCACCAGGTCTGGAAGCCCGCGCGGTTGGCGAGGGTGACGAAGTTATCCTGATACTGGGGTTTACCGTCTACCACCCGATTGAGGGTCAGGCCCAGCGATTTCTGCGTGGAGCCGCTGGCGGCGACGTAGTTTTTAAACAGATAGCCGTTGACCGAACTGGCGAACGGCGTGTTGTCCCAGTGGCCGCCGAAAGCGCCAAGCGCATCGCGGCGCGCGCTCTCACCAATCACCACGACATAGAGATGGTATTTCGGCTTCACCGCCAGCACGTGCCAGCTATCTTTCATGTTCGCCAACTGCGCCATCCGCGCCTGTTCATCCAGCACTTCATTGTTATTAACGATCACGTCTTTTACGAAGCGCACGGCGGGGTAACCGCTATCAATGACTTTAAAGACGCCGCCCCAGGCCAGATTCTGCACAGGTTGCAGGAAGAAGATACCGATGCTAAACAGCAGCCCCAGATATTCCACTTTGCCAAGGCGCGCGGGCGGCTGTGGTTTCCGCCGTACGGCAATGACGCCGAGGGCGAAGATAAATACCGCCAGCAAATAGTTGTACCACGGGAAAATAGTGAGAATTTCCGTCGACTCTTCCACGTTGGTGGCGTGCAGCGCCAGCAACGTATTGAAGTTTGGCGCGCCGTAAGCCTGGCCGAAGGGATAGTACATCGCGGCCAGCAGGGAATAGAGGCCAACTACCCCTTTTTGTACCCGCGGAAAGGTGCGCCAAAGCAGATGGAGTACGCAGGTAAACGCAACGGTATAGAGCAAGCTAAATTCATACCCAAGCGCCAGATTAATCAACAGCGACTGTAAAAAGTAGAATCCTGTCCACGGGTTCAGGGCCAGTCCGCGGGCGGCCAGCGTTTCTTTCAGAGTGACATTCATAATTCGTAATCAACAAGACGCCATGTTCGTCCCCTGGCATCAAGGGGGTAAAACCTGCTGGACAGTGCGTGAAGAGGGTCTCTGCGAGCCGCAGTAGTGGCAGGGCTGACAAACGATAGGGCCTGTGAATGGTAAGGTCAACTGTTCATAACAGATTGTTTTGCGAGAAAGCTTACAAAACTTGAAAAAAGCGCTGAAGGGCGAGACAACCGGGTAGGTTAACGGGGAAAAATGACAAAAAAATGAAGCGGCGTACCGCGACGCCGCGTTAGTGGTTAGGTTTATCCTGCTGCGGTTTGCCGTTGATCATGTCGCACAGCATGCCGATCAGCATTAAGCGTACTTTAAAGGGTGAATGGCTAAACACGTTTAAGCACCTCTTGAATTCGTTCATGGTTATTCCTCCTGCGTTTTCGCGCCGTCAAATCCGTGATGGCTGTTTGCATTACATACAGATATAGCACAGGCTATATTTTATAGCTATGGCTAAAATGTTATTTTTTTGTGCTCCGGGCGCAATCCATTACAATGTGGATCCTTTTATATGATGCTTGACGCGTCACACCAACGAGGAAGCACAATGAACCGTCGCGCAGGTAAGCCCATAACTAAAAAAGTGACGCAGCTGGTTAATGTCGAAGAACACGTAGAGGGGTTTCGTCAGGTGCGTGAAGCGCATCGTCGCGAGCTGATTGATGACTATGTGGAGCTTATCTCCGATCTGATCAACGAAGTGGGCGAAGCGCGCCAGGTGGATATGGCTGCGCGTCTTGGCGTTTCGCAACCGACGGTGGCGAAAATGCTTAAGCGTCTGGCGAGCGTCGGCTTGATCGAACAGATCCCCTGGCGCGGGATCTTCTTAACCCCGGAAGGGGAAAAGCTGGCCCATGAAAGCCGCGAGCGTCATCAGATAGTGGAAAACTTTCTGCTGGCGATTGGCGTGAGTCCGGAGATTGCCCGCCGCGATGCTGAGGGAATGGAACACCACGTTAGCGAAGAGACGCTGGCGCAATTTAAGCTGTTTACCCAGAGATTACACGCAGAATGAATCTCCCCTTTGTGCAGTCGCTCGCTCGCGACCGTTTCCTGCATCTTTTGTTACTTATCGCCGTTATCCTTAGCCTGTTTGTTCCTTTCGCGCCTCAGCGCTGGGGGCAGGCTATCGACTGGCACACGATCATCACCCTTAGTGGGCTAATGCTGCTGACCAAAGGGATTGAACTGAGCGGTTATTTTGATGTGCTGGGGCGCAAAATGGCGCGCCGTTTCGTCACCGAACGCCAACTGGCCATCTTCATGGTGCTGGCTGCCGCGCTGCTTTCCACTTTTTTGACCAACGACGTCGCGCTGTTCATTGTCGTTCCCCTCACGTTAACGCTAAAAAAATGGTGCGCCATCCCGGTGAACCGGCTGATTATTTTTGAAGCGCTGGCGGTTAACGCCGGCTCTTTATTAACGCCCATCGGCAATCCGCAGAATATTTTACTGTGGGGCCGCTCCGGGCTATCGTTTCTTGCCTTTATCGGCCAGATGCTGCCGCTAGCGGCGGCGATGATGATCACGCTATTGGTGCTGTGTTGGTTCTGTTTCCCCGCCGCTCGGCTCAATTATCAAAGTAGCGACAAAGCGCCGGAGTGGCGGCCGCAGCTGGTGTGGAGCTGCCTCGCTTTCTACCTTATCTTTCTGGCTGCGCTGGAGATGAAGCAGGAACTCTGGGGGCTGGCGCTCATTGCCGTCGGGTTCCTGCTGCTGGCGCGAGCGGTGATTATCAACGTCGACTGGTCGCTGCTGCTGGTGTTTATGGCGATGTTTATCGACGTTCACCTGCTGACGCAGCTGCCGGTGCTGCAGCAGTGGCTGAACGACGTCGGCCAGCTCTCGCATGGCGGGCTATGGCTGACGGCAATTGGCCTGTCGCAGTTTATCAGCAACGTGCCGTCGACTATTTTGCTGCTCAACTACGTGCCGCCAACGATGCTGTTAGCCTGGGCGGTGAACGTCGGCGGCTTTGGACTGCTGCCCGGATCGCTGGCGAATCTGATTGCGCTGCGGATGGCCGGCGACCGCCGGATCTGGTGGCGTTTTCATCTTTATTCCATTCCGCTGCTGATCTGGGCGGCGCTCACCGGTTACGCCATGCTCGCGCTGTGGCGCTGATTTTCAGAGGATTGGGCAAGAAACGGGCAGGAACACCCCATTCGCGATGACGACGCTCGGGCTATAACTATCTGGCTGACGTTAATCATCCGAATGAGGAGACTGCTATGCGTTATCAAAAACTGGGAAATACCGGCCTGTTTGTCTCTGAGCTGTGCCTTGGCACCATGACCTTCGGCGGCGAAGAGGGGATGTGGGGAAAAATCGGCCAGCTGCGCCAGGCGGAAGCCGAACAGCTGGTGGGCAGCGCGCTGGATGCGGGCATCAACTTCATCGATACCGCCAACGTTTATTCAGAAGGACGCTCGGAGGAGATTACCGGCCAGGCGTTAAAGAATCTGAAGATACCGCGTGAAAACGTGGTGGTGGCGACCAAAGTGTTCGGCGAAACCGGCACCGCTGGGGTGAACTCGCGCGGCAGCTCACGCTACCACATTATGGGCAGCGTGAAAGAGAGCCTGCGCCGCCTGCAGCTCGATCATATCGATCTCTATCAATTACACGGTTTCGATCCGGCGACGCCTATTGAAGAGACGCTGTCGGCGCTCGACACCCTGGTGCAGCAGGGGCATGTGCGCTATATCGGCGTTTCTAACTGGGCGGCATGGCAAATCGCCAAAGCGCTGGGCATTGCTGAACGCCTCGGGCTCTCGCGCTTTGCTTCTCTGCAGGCTTACTACACGATTGCCGGGCGTGAGCTGGAACGCGAACTGGTGCCGATGATGCAAAGCGAAGGTCTCGGCCTGATGGTCTGGAGCCCGCTGGCGGGCGGTCTGTTGAGCGGTAAATATCGCCGCGATGGTCAGGCGGAAGCGGGCGGTCGTCGACTGGAGTTCGATTTCCCGCCGGTGAATAAAGATCGCGCCTTTGACTGCATTGACGTGATGCAGGTGATAGCCGAAGCGAAAGGGGTCTCGGTGGCGCAGATTGCGCTGGCGTGGTTACTGCATCAGACGGCGGTCACCAGCGTTATTATTGGCGCCAAACGGGCCGAGCAGTTGCAGGATAACATTGCCGCCACCGCTATTCGCCTGAGTGAAGATGAGCTGCGCCAGCTTGACGCGGTCAGCGCGCTGCCGCGCGAGTATCCGGGTTGGATGCTGGAGCGCCAGGGGGAATATCGCCGTAAGCAGCTTGACGCCCAGTAACGCTGTTTTTTTCGTGCTTATAAAGATCGCCGCTTGCGGCGATCTTTTTTGTTTGTATGGCTCACAGAAAACGATCCTGCTTTTGCTTCGGCGGTAGTTTTTTTGTATATGACTAGTCATAATATTTAAATGACTAGTCATATACAGAGGCGAACCATGAAAGACAAACTACCGGCCAATTTTTTATGGGGTAATTCGGTCTCCAGCATGCAGACCGAAGGGGCGTGGAATGAGGGGGGGAAGGGGATGTCGGTGTACGATATCCGTGAGCCGTCGGAGTTCGCCTCGGACTGGAAGGTAGCGACCGACTCCTACCATCGCTTCCGCGAAGATTTTGATTTAATGCAGGATCTGGGCATGAACTGCTATCGCTTCCAGATAGCCTGGAGCCGCGTCTGTCCGCAGGGAGATGGCGAGTTTAATGAAGAGGGGATTGCGTTCTACCATCAGTTTATTGATGAGCTCATTGCCCGCGGTATTGAACCGATGATCTGCCTCTATCACTTCGATATGCCCTTGTCGCTGGCGGAGCGCTATAACGGTTTTACCGATCGCCGGGTAATGGACGCTTTTATCCGCTATGGCCAGAAGATGATCGACTGCTACGGCGATAAGGTGAAGTACTGGCTGACCTTCAACGAACAGAATCTTTACCATTCGCCGGAGGCTTTTCTGATCACCGGCTATCTGCGTGGCGATAAAACGTTGCGCGAACTCTACCAGATCCAGCACCACGTGATGATGGCGCACGTCCATCTCACCGACTATCTGCATCAGGCCAAACCGCAGTGTCTGATGGGCGGAATGCTGGCCCATGCGCTGGTCTACCCGGCAACCTGTAAGCCGCGCGATATTCTGTGCGCCCAGCAACTGGACGAGTTTTTAAACCAGAATCTGCTGCGCGCCTACGCGGGCGAGGGCTATAGTCCGGAAGTGATGCATTTTGTCGCCCGTGAAGGTTTTGACGATATCTATCGCCCTGAAGATATCGCGTTGATGGCGAGGGTGAAGGTCGACTATCTGGCATTCAGCTACTACGCCAGCCGCACGCTCAATAGCGACGCGATTCCGCCAGGTACGGCGGTGAACAACTATATGTTGTTCGGTAATCAGGACAATCCATACCTGAAAGCGACGGAATGGAACTGGCAGATCGATCCGCTGGGATTCCGCACGATCATTACCCGCTATTACAACGACTGGCGGCTGCCGGTCTTCCCAATTGAAAACGGGATTGGGGTGATCGAATCCTGGGACGGCGAAAATCAGGTCGCCGATGATTACCGCATTGCCTACCACCGTGACCACATTAACGCCATGAAAGCGGCAATGTTTGAAGACGGGGCGCAGGTGATAGGCTATCTCGGCTGGGGATTAATCGATATCCTTAGCTCGCAGGGCGACATGCGTAAACGCTACGGCGTGGTGTACGTCAATCGTGAAAACCACGATCTCAAGGATCTTAAGCGGGTACCGAAGAAAAGCTACGCGTGGTTGAAGCGGGTTATCCACAGTAATGGCGAAGAGATGTAACGGCGAGCGGGCGGTGTATGCTGCCCCCCAGTCGCTCACAAAATAGTAAAGGATCGGAGAATGACGGCGAAGTATCTTAATATCGCGCGGGAAATAAAAAAGCGGATCATTAGCCAGCAGTATCCTGCCAGCGCGCCGTTACCTGACCAGTTTGCGCTGGCGGCAGAGTTCAATACCAGCCGGATGACGATCCAGCAGGCAATGCGTCAGCTGATTGTCGAGGGGCTTATCTACACCCGCAAAGGGCAGGGTACCTTTGTGCGGAAAAATTTCCTCCAGCTATCGCAGTGGGAACTGCCCGGCAGCGACTATTTCGGCGCCACCAAAACCTGGGAGCATCTCGGCGAGGTGCAAAGCGAAGTCGTGCGCTTTGAACTGCGTTTTCCCAGCGAGAAGGAACAGAGTTCGCTGCTGATCGACGCCGATGCGCCGGTGTATGACTTTGTCCGCCTGCGGTTGCTTAACGGCGAGCCGATTTCGCTGGATTTAACGGTAATGCCGGTGGCGCTGGTGCCGGGGCTCAATAAAAGCCATCTACAAAGCTCGGTGTTTCGTTACGTGCAGGAGACGCTGGGGCTGAAGCTGATGGGGTCTTATCGGGTGGTACGGGCGATGAAGCCGGATGAGCTGGATAAATTACATCTTAACTGCGAGCCGACCGACCCGGTGCTGGAGGTTGAGCAGGTTATCTATCTGGAAGACGGTACGCCGCTGGAGTACGCGCACTGTCACTACCGCTACGATCATGGCGGGGTCATTCTGGTCAATAACGGCTAACCGGGAGCGCTCCCTGCTGGCGCAGCGCTTAGCAGATGCAGATAAAAAAACGGCGGGCACCAGGCCCGCCGTTTTCATGTGCTAGCTGAACTTAGTTCAGGCGCACCGGCATCCCTGAACGGTTCTGGATCGCCTGATCCATTACGCTCTGGTCAACGTCAGGCTGGCTGGTCACCGACTGCACGGCCTGAGTCAGGCTGATAGGCACGATTTCGCCGCCTTTGAACTGCGCTTCGGTGGTCGACAGCGGGTTGTGTACTTCGACGTAGCGGCTGCCATCCGGTTCGGTGGTGGCTTTTACCGGCTCATCGATAAACTGCACGCGGGTGCCGACCGGCACGTTCTCAAACAGGAATTTGATGTCTTCGTTACGCAGACGCACGCAGCCGTGGCTCACGCGCAGGCCGATACCAAAGTTGGCGTTGGTACCGTGGATGGCGTACAGACGACCGATATACAGCGCGTACAGGCCCATCGGGTTATCCGGGCCTGCTGGTACGACTGCCGGCAGCGGGTTACCTTCCGCGGCGTATTCGGCGTGCATTTTCGCCGTCGGGGTCCAGGTCGGGCCCGCTTTCTTACGCTCAACTTTGGTCGTCCAGTTGATCGGCGTATCTTTACCCAACTGGCCGATACCGATCGGCAGTACGATCACGGTATTGGTGCCTTTCGGGTAGTAGTACAGACGCATCTCGGCGCTGTTGATGACGATGCCTTCATGCACGGTGTCCGGCAGAATCAGCTGTTGCGGAATATTCAGCACGGTACCGCCTTTTGGCAGGTAGGTATCCACGCCCGGGTTCGCTTCCAACATGTTGGACAGACCCATCTGATATTTGGCAGCGAAATATTCCAACGGCTGTTTATTATCGTCTGGAATAGTGATGACCTGGTTCTGGCCAATCAGACGGCTGCCGTCGGTTGGCAGAGGATAGGTAACAGCTGAAGCTGTGTTGCAAAAGCCCACGATGGCGAAGGCTGCCGCTAAGAGTGTCGATAATTTCATATTCTTCATGTCGTGCGCGGTGTCAACGCCACACGGGCCTTGTTAGATATTCAGATAGTAGATGGGAGCGCATTATATGTGCTTTCCGATAAACAGGTAAATCAGATGTGTACGAAATCACAATTTTTTCCTGTTGCTACTAGTGTAGTGCGCAACGCGCCGCTTTCACGGCGAATCGTCTGGTTAATGAAACGTGGATTAATCTTCCAGCAGCCGCGACTGCAACGCTTCGCGCGCCTGTGGCGTCAGGCGGTATTCCTGTTCCAGCCAGCGGTCGACATGACCGTAACGCTGTTCAATGCTGGACAACGCGGTCGCCAGATATGACTCCTGAACGGTCATGATGGCGGCGAGATTTTTACGCCCGTGCTCATTAAGGCCTTCGCCGAAGGTGTCGAGCAGGAATCCTTCGACCTGCGCCAGCATCCCCTGGGTCAGCAGATACTCTTCCATGACCGTATTGCTATCACAGCCGAGCGCGAACAGCGTCAGGGCGCAGCCGACGCCGGTGCGGTCTTTACCGACGGCGCAGTGCTGCAGCAGGGCGCCGTCAAAAGGCTCCATTAGCCATTGCGTCAACTGGCGATAGGCGGCGTTATTAAACGGTAACTGGCGGTAGAGCTGTAGCATAAACTGCTCGCCGTCCATGGTGTTGAGGGTCGCGGCGTTAAACTCGGTGACTTTCGCATTGACGCTGCTGGAAAGCGGATTGGCCGGGGCGTTGAGGTAAAAGGCTTCGCTATTCAGCCGATCGGGGCTGCGATTGACCTCTGTCGGATCGCGATAATCCAGCACCCGGCTCAGCGGAATGGCGCTGAGATGATTGAGATCCTCCGGCGTCATGTTGTGCAGCGAGCCTGAGCGCAGCAGTTTGCCTGAACGTACGCGCCGGCCGTCGGCCGCGCGTTGACCGCCGAGGTCGCGAAAGTTGATGCCGCCTTGAAGCGAGATAAATGCAGGATGGCTGGTGCGGGTGGTCATAAATTCCCTCTGAATTGCGGATAATTATTATGTCTTAGCAATCGGTCATTTTGCGGTAAAACCCTGACCATAGCATAGTTATTGGCGGGCTTTTTACCGCAAGCCGTGAAAAGTGAACCATTTGCTGGCATAATGTCTGGTTCATCACATCCCTAATTCTCTATTTTCAGGATATCCTCGTGCTAGTATCCAGCAACGTCACCATGCAGTTTGGCAGTAAGCCGCTGTTTGAAAACATCTCCGTCAAATTTGGCGGCGGCAACCGCTACGGCCTGATTGGCGCCAACGGCAGCGGCAAATCTACGTTTATGAAGATCCTCGGCGGCGATCTTGAGCCGACGCTGGGCAACGTGTCCCTCGATCCGAACGAGCGCATCGGTAAGCTGCGCCAGGATCAGTTCGCCTTCGAAGAGTTCACCGTGCTGGATACGGTTATCATGGGCCACGGCGAGCTGTGGGAAGTGAAGCAAGAGCGCGATCGCATCTACGCGCTGCCGGAAATGAGCGAGGAAGACGGCTATAAAGTGGCCGACCTGGAAGTAAAATACGGCGAGATGGACGGCTATTCCGCCGAAGCGCGCGCCGGTGAACTACTGCTCGGCGTCGGTATTCCGGTGGAGCAACATTACGGCCCGATGAGCGAAGTCGCGCCGGGATGGAAACTGCGTGTCCTGCTGGCGCAGGCGCTGTTCTCCAATCCGGATATCCTGCTGCTCGATGAACCGACGAACAACCTCGACATCGATACTATTCGCTGGCTGGAGCAGGTGCTGAACGAACGCGACAGCACCATGATCATCATTTCGCACGACCGTCACTTCCTGAACATGGTCTGTACTCATATGGCGGATCTCGATTACGGCGAACTGCGCGTGTATCCGGGTAATTATGACGAATATATGACCGCGGCGACCCAGGCGCGTGAGCGTCTGCTGGCTGATAACGCCAAGAAGAAAGCGCAAATTGCCGACCTGCAGGCCTTTGTTAGCCGCTTTAGCGCCAACGCTTCAAAATCGCGTCAGGCGACCTCTCGCGCCCGTCAGATAGATAAAATTAAGCTGGATGAGGTGAAAGCCTCCAGCCGCCAGAACCCGTTCATTCGCTTCGAACAGGATAAGAAACTATTCCGTAACGCGCTGGAAGTGGAAGCGCTGGCGAAAGGCTTTGATAACGGCCCGCTGTTCAAAGGGGTTAATCTGCTGCTGGAAGTTGGCGAAAAGCTGGCGGTACTGGGGACCAACGGCGTCGGTAAATCAACGATGCTGAAAACCCTGGTCGGCGAACTGGAAGCGGATAACGGTACCGTCAAGTGGTCGGAAAACGCCCGTATCGGCTACTACGCTCAGGATCATGCCGAAGATTTCGAGAACGACCTGACGGTCTTTGACTGGATGAGCCAGTGGAAACAGGAAGGCGATGACGAGCAGGCGGTACGCAGTATCCTCGGTCGTCTGTTGTTTAGCCAGGACGATATCAAAAAGCCGGCGAAAGTCCTCTCCGGTGGCGAGAAAGGTCGCATGCTGTTCGGTAAGCTGATGATGCAGAAACCGAACATCCTGGTGATGGATGAACCGACTAACCACCTGGATATGGAATCGATCGAATCGCTGAACATGGCGCTGGAGATGTATCAGGGCACCCTGATTTTCGTTTCTCACGACCGTGAGTTCGTGAGTTCGCTGGCGACTCGCGTACTGGAGATTACCCCAGAACGCGTAATCGATTTCAGCGGCAACTACGAAGATTACCTGCGCAGTAAAGGTATCGAGTAATCCCTCTCCGTTACCCGGGTAGCGGCTACACCTTACCCGGGTAATCCGAGGTGCCGTTTTTTGTCGGGTGGCGGCTAACGCCTTACCCGACCTACGGTCCTTACGACCTGCCTTTAATGTCTTCACCGCGCTGGCTGAAACTGCCGGTGTTGGTGGCCTCAAAATCGCTGAGACGTTCCCGGAAGGCCGGGGCAGCCCGCATGGATGCGGGCTGAGGGCCGTGTTTTGCACGGACGCTGCCTCGGCCCGACCCGAAGCCTGCCGGGATAAGTCGAAGGAACCACGAAGTGGCGATTTTGGCGGCCAAAGCCCGGGGGTACAGGGGGCGGCGGCGACTGGCCGCCCCCTGTGCGCTCCCTGCGCCATGAGAGCCATAACGCAGAAGACATTTCGGGAGCGCAATAGGCTCTGAATTAATACAAAAGAACTGTTTTTCCCGGACCAAACCCGTTGCCAACCGATAGCAGTATCTACCCGCGGTGCCGTTTTTTGTCGGGTGGCGGCTAACGCCTTACCCGACCTACGGGGCTACCAAACCGCACAGTGTTGTAGCCCCGGTAAGCGGTAGCGCCACCGGGGATTTTGAGACCACAATACCGGCGGTTTCAGCGGGCCTATGGTCAGAGCCTCCACTCGGTCCCTTCGACGCCATTCACCAGCAGTTGGCGTTTTTCTCCCGCCGGTAATGACAGCTTCAGCGCTTTCCACGCCGGGCGATAGTTGCCGCGAGCATTGATATTCAGGTTTATGCTGCTGGCGCTGCAGGTCATTTCCCACTCCAGCCATAGCGCATCACCCTCTTTATAGCCCCAGCTTTCGCCGTCGTCTTCAAACAGCAAACCGCGGGTTGAGCCGGTACCTTTCAGTGGGAACAACTGCAGTTCGCGACGATCGTCTTTTTGCGCATCGACGTGGCTGATACGTTCACTGAGCGGCAGACCGGCGCCGGCGCGGACCAGCAGCGGCAGTTTTTCCAGCGGTGCGTCCAGCGTCACCCACTGACCACCGGCGAACCACTGGTGGTTGTAAAAATCGTACCAGCCGTCCTGATTATCGGGCAGCCACAGCTGGCGCTGACGGGCGCCAGGCTCCACCACGCTTGCCACCAGCAGATCGCGCCCCAGCATGAAGTCATCACACTCGGCGAAGGTCTGGGTATCGTGCTGGTGGTCGAGGAAGGTCGGGCGCAGCATGGGTTCGTCATCGGCATGCGCCTGCCATAACAGGGTGTACAAATAGGGCAGCAGACGGTAGCGCAGCTCGATGGCAGAGCGGATCGCCGGGGTGATTTCCGGGTACATCCAGGGTTCATTGACCGTCTGGTCGTCATTCCACGAGTGAATGGTAAAGCGCGGATGCATCACGCCGTTTTGCACCCAGCGAACGAACAGTTCTGGCTCGGGTTTATCGCCGGAGAATCCGCCGACGTCATGGCCGACGTTAAACAAGCCGGAAAGACTCATCCCTAATCCCATACGGGTGTTATAGCGTAGCGTATCCCAGTTGGTGCGGTTATCGCCGCTCCAGGTTTGCACGTAGCGCTGCATCCCGGCGCAGCCGGAGCGGGAGATCAGATACGGGCGCTTTTGCGGCGCAAAGCGCTGCTGGGCTTCCAGCGAGGCGCGCATCATCAATAATGGCATCACCGGACGAATATGCTTAATGGCGATTTCGCGGCCAAAGCCGTAGCAGCGCGCCTCGCCGTCCCATACCTCATATTCGTTATTATCGTTCCAGGTCGAATCGATACCCATCTCCAGTAGCTGGGTGGTCACGCCTTCCTGCCACCAGGTCACGGTGTGCGGGTTGGTGAAGTCGAGATGCGAACCTTCATCGTCCCAGAAGCTGGAGCGCTCCGGCGCATCGGTTTGCGAATCGCGAATGAAAAGGCCGCGTTCCGCCACTTCGCCATAGCGTGGGTGATCCTGCAGCAGACACGGTTTGATATTGGCAGCCAGTTTCAGCCCGGCATCGTGGAACGACTGGCTCATCACTTTTGGCTGCGGCACCTTGTCGTAGTTCCAGTTAAAGACGTAGCGTTTGCCGTTGATTGAGGTATAGCCGGAAGAGAGCTGGAACGAATCACAGGGGATTGCATGCTGCTCGCACAGGCGGATAAAGTTCATCAGCTGATTTTGCGCATCCGGCGCGTCGGTATAGTGCATCGTCGAGCCGCTATAGCCGAGGCTCCATTTCGGCCCAAACAGCGTTTTACCGGTCAGACGGACAAACGCTTTGGTCACATCCAGCACCTGCTTACCGGTAAACAGATAATAATCAATGTCGCCGGCCTCCGCCTGCCAGCGGCGATAGGCGGTGTGGTAGTTGTCGATTTCATTGCCCAGATCCAGCCAGCAACTGCTCAGGTTGTCATAAAACAGGCCGTAGCTGATATCGCTGCGCTGCGTGATGGTAAACGGAATATGTTTATACAGCGGGTCGGTGCTGACGGCGTTGTAGCCCATGGCATCGAGGTTACGCATTTCGTAGCGTTTGCCGTTACGCTGCAGGTCACCGGCTTTTTCACCCAGCCCGTAGAAACGTTCATCTTTGCGGCGGCTAAGATAATGGGCGACGCCATCCCCGTGGGCGTTTGCCAGATAGGCGCTGGTTGGGCGGTCATTGGCGAGCGTCTGCCACTCACCGGCCTCGTCGCGATAGCTCCACTCCAGCCAAAGCGGCTGATGGACGGTAACGCGCAGCTGGCGGGTGGCGATGGTCAGCGTGTCATCCGCTTCGCTCATCTGCCAGGCCGGGAGGCTAAAACCGCTGAGGTCATCCCGCGCACGGCCTTCCCACGGCACATCCTGCTGCGGGGCGATACTCCAGGTGCGATCCAGCGCCAGTTGGCCCTGGCGCTTCAGCAGGACGCGGAATAAATTCTCTTCCAGCACGTACAGACACAAAGTGTGCTGACCATCAACGGTCAATTCAACGTGATGCTCCAGCTGTTGGTGCAAACTCCAGTGTTTCAACGTCTTCATATTTTACATCCACTCTCAGGCGCGCTTGGCGCGACGTTCAGCAATAAATGCCACCAGGAAAACGGCGCCAATCAGGTCAAAGAAACCCATGGCGATAAACAGCGGGTTGAAGCCAATTTTGTCGGCGGTCACCCCGATTAATAATGAGAACAGGAAGCTGGCGATCCACGCCGCGGAGCCGCGCATACCGTTGACCGTCGCCATTTGTCCCTTGTCGAAAGACTCCACCACCAGCGCGCTGAGCATGCAGGAGATGATCTGATGGCCGAAACCGCCAATGGAGATCAGGATGATGGTGATATAGGGATCGCGGGTAATGGCCACCAGGGCCAGCGAGAGCATCAGAAACGCGCCGGTCACGGAACTGGCGATGACCGAATTGACTCGCGTACAGCCGAACCAACGGACGTACAGGCGGGTGAGATAGCCGCTGACCACGCTGCCAAGGTCGGCGGCGAGGAACGGCAGCCAGGCGAACATCGCTATCTGCTTAAGATCCATACCGTGCTCTTTCGCCAGGTACAGCGGCACCCAGAAGCTCAGCACCGCCCAGGCGGGCTCGGCCATAAAAGCGGGGATGGCGATACCGTAGAAACGTTTGTTCTTCGAGACGGTTTTTAGCGCGGTAAAAAAGGGCTGCTTCACCGCCGGCGCTTCGTTGTCCTGCTTGATGTACTCCAGCTCGCTTTGGCTGAGATTCGGGTGCTTTTCCGGGCTCTGATAGAACGCCCACCACAGCACGACCCACAGCAGCGCCAGCACGCCGGTAAACATAAACGCGCCCTGCCAGCCGAAGGAGGCGTGGGCGAAGTAGATGATAGGTGGCGCCAGCATTGCGCCGATAGAAAAGCCGACGCCAGCCCAGCCGGCGGCGATCGGCCGTTCGGATTTCGGGAACCACTCGCCGATGGTTTTAGCGTTAGCCGGGGTGGCGGCCGCCTCCGCGCCGCCCATAAAGAAGCGTAAAATAGCCAGATGCAGCCAGCTGCCTGCTCCGGCGTGCGCGATACAGGCTACCGCCCACAAGGTGGCGCAAACCATAAAGCCCAGCTTGAGCCCGATGACGTCGATAAGCCAGCCGCACAGCGGTTGGAAGATGGTATAAGCCAGCTGAAATGCGCCGACGATCCACGAATATTGCTCGGTGGTAATACCGAGAGTGGCTTTCAGTTCCGGGGCGATAATCCCCAGCGAGTTACGTGTGATGTAGTTGACGGTGACGCCAAGTAAAAACAGCACCAGCACCCACCAGCGCAGGTTTTTCACCACCCGGCGCGTTTTGCTGACTGCCATATCATTGTTGAGGCCTTGACTCATAGAACTCTCCACAAGACGTTGTAGGGGGAAATGACGCTTCAGCCGCTGAGTCGTCACGTAATAGTTCTAACCATTTGAATTATTTGTTTTTATTTCAATATCTATTGGTATAACTAGTATGGAAGATATTGGACCAATTCAAAATAAGGGAGAAAGTCGGCGGGCAGTAGCGCTATTTATGCAAAATTTTTCATGAGATGACGTAGTTCTCATAATTTGCCGGAGTATTTGCTTGTTGGTCAGGGTTTGGCGACTATGAAAATTCTTTCATTTTTGAATTGGAGCTGGATCACAGAATGGATAAAAAGCTGCGAGTCGCCGAAATTGCCGCCCGCACCGGGCTGTCAGCCAGTACGGTTTCGCGCGTCTTAGCCGGAAAAGCGAATACCAGCGAAAAGGCCCGTCAGGCGGTATTGGCCTGCGCCCGCGAGCTGGGGGTGATGCAGGGATTGGCCGCCGGGCGGCTACTGCTCAACAACCTGCTGATTTTTGCTCCGCAACGGGCCTTCGACGAACGTTCAGATATTTTCTACTACCGCGTCATCCAGAGTATTAATAACGCGCTGGCGCCGCATGAAGTACGTCTGCGCTATTGCGCGCTGGAAGAAAACGACAGCGACGCCAATCTGTTTCTGGCCCGCATGAACGAGACCGACACCCAGGCGGCGGTATTGCTGGGTATTGACGATCGGCATATCCACGCGCTGGCGGCGGATCTTGGCAAACCTTGCGTATTAATTAACTGCCGGGATGAAGGGATGCGGCTTCCTTCTATTGCGCCTGACCATCGGCTGATTGGCCAGTGCGCCGCTCGTTATCTGTTTGATATGGGCCATCAGGCGGTAATGAACGTGATGTGCTTGCGCCGCTATACCATGGAGCTACGGCTGGTGGGTATCAAGGAGGCGTGGCGCGCGCGCAACCTGCGATTTACCGGTAGCCGTGACCTGATTAGCGTCGCCAACTTTAGCGCCAGAGAAACGGAAGAGCAGGTCGGTGCCTGGCTCGACGCTTTACAGGGGCGCCCGATGCCGACGGCGTTTCTGGTGGGCGGCGATTTTATGGCCGCCGGTACCGTCAGCGCGCTGCAAAAACGAGGCCTGCGGGTGCCGCAGGATGTCTCGGTGATGAGTATCGACGGTTTTAATCTGGCGGCGATTCAGGACGTGCCGCTGACGGCGATTCATGTGCCGCGGGATGAGCTCGGCAGCGAGGCGGTGCATCTTCTCCAGCAGCGTCTGCTGCGCCCGGAAGCGCCACACGGTTCGCTACTACTGCACGGCGCCCTGGTGGTACGCGATTCGGTGCGGCGGATCCGGCCAGGCAAGAGCCATACCGCCGTAGAACAGCAAGGTCTGTATGATGATTAGATCTTCATGCCCAATGCGCGTTTGCCGTGATCGTTAAGATCGGCAACGGTGAAGCGCGCCTGCCAGTCGCATTCATAATCCTCGCGCGGGAAATCCCCCGGCGAGGCGCCTTTTTCCAGCGCGATTTTTACCTTCTGCGCATAGGCGAGGTTTTTCTCGCACATCGGCGCGGCCGGGATGTACATGACGTTGCCCCAGCCCTGTTGATTTTCCACCGGCGCGACCGAGTGAATGACATCGCAGTGCCACCAGACGGAATCACCGGCATTCAGCGCGGGAATCGAGCTTAGCGCTTTGATCAGCAGGGGATGCCATTGCTCAGAGATCGGCAGCACCTTGCCCGGCGCGACGCCGCACAGTTCATCTTCCGGCACATCATCCAGCAGCGGACGCAGCAGAACGTAAGCCATCGCCTCCGGGATCGGCACCACGTGCAGCAGCCCTTGACCGGGGATCATGTCCGACAGCGCTGTCCAACCCTGGAAAGTGCGGAAGACCGAACATTTGGTGGTGTTATCGACGGTGTACTCTTCCACTTCGGTACGATGCGCCGCGTCCCACGGATCGTAGGCGTCGATATTGCCATTAAAGACGTTGGCGAAAACCTGCTGATAAGCGGGAAGTAACCAGCGCTCGAGCGCCCCGGAATCGGTATGCGCGCCCAGCCCCTTTGACGTGGTTCCCGGCGGGCGGCGGCGGATGCGGTCAGGGTAAATCACGCTGACATCCGGATCGAACCAGCGTTTGCCGTCCTGCTCAAAGCGCCACAGGCGGTTAAGGAAGGATTGTACCGCCGCCATTTCATCGCTTTGGCGCGCCTGCATTTGCGAGGGCGACCAGTAGATCGGATAGATCTCCGGGCGCGAAGCCTCCAGCGAGCCGAAGAAGCTGTCGCCGGGCCCTTTGTAAACGTCGTCGAAATGGTTCAGGTCCAGGTATTCCAGCATCGCGTTATCCCAGGCCAGCGCCTGTTCGCGCGGGTAGTGGCCTTTGATAACCGCGCAACCGCGGCGCTTAATCGCCTCGCGCTGCGCATCGCTCACTTTACCCTGGGCGATATCGCTAAACGGGATCGTCGGCCAGACCTCCTGGCCCGCGGCTTTCAGGGCATTAATCTCGTCCAGGCGCTCGCTGATGCGCGCCGAGAGTTTATCGAACACTGCCTGAACATCGCCGATTTGCGCCCGTAAGGCCTGTTTCATCTGGCGAATCGCCGCTTTATGGTCGGCAGGTAATGTTTCGTGGGTAGGGAGAGCAGCCATAATCACCTCGCTGTATCTTTCATTCGAAAGTATTAAATCTTACAAACGTTAATTTAAGTTAAATTAGAGTTAATGCAAGTTTAAAATTATGCAGCGGCGCACAAAATGGAAAAGCCGGGGCGGATACCCCGGCACAGGATCAGTCGTTGAAAGGGGAGGTCTTATCGAGAACGGCCTGAATCACCTTCAACGCGCCGTCGTGGTTATTGTCATCGGTGGTGAAACCGGCGATGGCTTTGATGCTGTCGGCAGCGTTGGCCATAGCAAAAGCATATTTCACCAGTTTTAACATTTCGGCGTCATTGCCGCTGTCGCCAATTGCTACGCATTGCTGCGGCGAAAGGTTCCAGCGTTTGAGCAGGCGGCTGATGCCGTTGGCTTTATGCAGGCCGGGGATAATCAAATCGACAAAGCCAAAGCCGCTGGTGACCGGCTTCATGATCCCATCCAGCGAGACGTGCAATTTATCGATAAGCTGTGGGATATCGCTATCCGGCAGGTTGAGGGAGAATTTGAATAGCGTATCGTCGATGCGATGGTAATCGCTTACCCGCTGCAGACGATGGTAGTGCTTCGACATCAGCTCAACAAAGGCGTCCGGGGCTTTATCGCTCACGTATGCGCTTTGCAGGCCGCAGGCGACAAAGTTGAGCTGCGGGTCTTTTAGCAGTTCGCCAATCACCACCTGTGATTCGTGACGGGTCAGTTCGCCGTGGAACACCTGTTTGTCATGCTCGTAAACCAGAGCGCCGTTTTCTGCGACGAACGAAATCTGCTCGCGGATTTCCGGGAAAAATGAGATCAGCTGATAGTACTGGTTGCCGCTGGCGACAACAAATTCAATACCTTGCTGTTTAAGCTGCGCAAACTGCGCGAGGAAACGCGGGCGGTCGTACTGCTTGGCGTCATTGAGAAAAGTTCCGTCCATATCGGTGACGATAACTTTAACGGTCATAAGAGGTGCTCCTGGCTTAACTTCGACCAGTAACATTCTAATTACAATGTGATGGGGAGCACAAATTTATTTCGAATGAAAGTTTATCCAATTATCAACGGGTACAGAAGATGTCACCCGGCTCAGCGCAGCGCCGGCCGGGTATTTTCCTTACAGCGTATGCTCGGTACGGGCGATGATATCGTCCTGGGTATCCGGCGACAGGGCGGTGAAGAACGCCGAGTATCCGGCGACGCGGACCACTAAATCGCGGTACTGGTCAGGGTGTTTCTTGGCTTCCAGCAGCGTTTCGCGTGATACGATGTTGTACTGAATATGCCAGCCTTTGTGCACTTCAAAGAAAGTACGCAGCAGCACCATCAGCTTCTGCTTATCGGACTCGTTCTCCAGCGTGGAAGGATTCAGCTTCTGGTTGAGCAGCACGCCGCCGAGGATCGCGCCGGTCGGCAGTTTGCCTACCGAACTGATAACCGCCGTTGGCCCCAGGTGATCGGTACCGGAGGCAGGGCTGGCCCCTTCCGCCAGCGGCGCGTGCGCTTTGCGGCCATCCGGCGTCGCCATGGTCTGCGCGCCGAACGGGACGTTAGCGGAGATAGACGACGTACCGGCGTAATAGTTACCGCCAATCGGGCCGCGGCCGTAACGCGGGTTATGGTACTGCTTCAGCTCGTCGATATAGGTCTGATAGGCCCGCGCTAGCAGAATGTCGACGCTGTCGTCGTCGTTACCGTACTTCGGCGCGCCGTTGATCAAGCGCTGACGTAACTGCTCGTGGGTCAGGCCGGCAAAATCTTCCGCCAGCGCTTTCGCCAGCTCCTGCTGGCCGATGACGCCCTGATCGAAGACCAGTTTTTTCACCGCCGCCAGGCTGTTGCCGAGGTTGGCAATCCCGACCTGCAGACCAGAAACCCAGTCATACTTCGCGCCGCCTTGCTTGATGCTTTTCGCCCGTTCGATGCAGTCATCGACTAATGCTGAGCAGAGAATATCGTGGACGTTCTCTTCCAGCATGGTATCGACAACGTACTCAATCTCGATGGATTTACGGGTGTAGTAGCGGATCTGAGTATCCCAGTCTTCCAGCACCTGGTCGAAGTTAGCGAAATTGCCTTTCGACAGCGCATGTTGTTGGGCAAGGAACACCTGGCCGCTGGTGGCATCGCGGCCGCCTTCCAGCGTCGCCAGCATCACCCGCGCGAAGTTAATAAAGCTCATGCCGGTGCAGCGATAGCCCCATTTACCGCCGACCGCGGTTTCGATGCAGCCGATAGCGGCGTAATCGTAGGCGTCCTGCGGCTCAATCCCTAGCTTGATAAATTCCGGAATGACGATTTCATCGTTATTAAACGCCGGCATGCCGAAACCGCAGCGGATCACCTGAACGCAGGCGTCGAGGAAGTCGTTGCTCATCCCGGCGTGGTAACGCACGCTGAGGTTCGGTTGGGTAGAGCGCAGGCGGCCGCAGGATTCGAGGATCGCGTACGACAGCGGGTTGACGGCGTCCTGCGGTTGACCGTCGACCAGATTTTGCCCGCCGATGGTGACGTTCTGGTACAGCGGGCTGCCGGCAGAAGCTTTGGAATGCGAGCCTGAGCGAATTTTGTTGACCTCCAGCAGCTTCAGCCAGCAGCAATGCAGCAGCTCAATGGCCTGTTCGCGATCCAACGATTGCTGCAGTTCAACGTCGCGGCGGTAGTATGGATATAGGTACTGGTCCATGCGGCCAAAAGAGACCGAGTGGCCGTTGGATTCAATCTGCAGGATCAACTGAATGAAGTAGCAGAGCTGCAGCGCCTGCCAGAAGGTTTTCGGCGGCTCGTGGGCGATAATTTCACAGTTTTCGGCGATCGCCAGCAGCTCGTCGCGGCGCAGTTCGCGCGGCTCCTGCGCCGCCATGTCGCGCGCCAGCGTAGCGAAGCGTTTGCAGTGTTCGCTCACTGCCGCGAGCACGATATCGATCGCCTTCAGGAACTGTTCGCCGTGCAGATCTTCCAGCACCGTCAGATTAATACGCGAGCGGCGTTCAGCGACCTTCGCGCGCATGCCGTCGAGCCCTTTTTCCAGCAGCAGCGGATAGTTGACCGCCAGGTGGGCATCGCCGGAAGTCATGTTACCTTCGGCTTTGATAATACCGGTAGCGAGCAGCGCTTTTTGTTCATCGGTAAACATGCCGTAGCAACGGTCCTGAACGGTCTGCCCGCGCCACCATGGGCACACTTCATGTAATACGCGCTTATTCTCTTCGCTGACCGAGAAGCCGGCGCCCGGACGGTCGGCGAGATCGTCGATCTCTTTCTCAATCCAGCTGACGGTATATTCCGGGAAAATCGGCGCGGCGCGAACTTCGCTGGCCTGGTTGCCGACGATCAGCTCATCGTGCTTGATCCAGATAGTGCGTTCCGCCAGGTGATGGGCCAGCGCCAGCGCGCGACGTACCGGGATGGGTTTATCGAGATGTTGCTGATAGGCGGCGGTATAGTGTTGGGCGCGCTCGGTACAAACCGGCGGCTTAACGATAAGCACCAGCGCCATTTTATGCGCCTGAATGCGGGCGCTCAGAGTATCCAGTTTTAAGGTGGTCATAAGTTATCCTCGTAGGGTCGCCGTTAAACCTTTGCTTTGCGCGTACTGCTGTGCAAAGGCCAGCAGCTCTGGAGCGGCCAGCGGTTTGTCCGGTGCGGTATAGGGCTGACTGAGTAGTTGGTATTTATTCATTCCCAGCGTGTGGTACGGCAGGAAATGGATTTCGCTGACCTGAAGACGGTCGGCGGCAAAATCGGTAATCGCGGTAATGTCGGCTTCGCTGGCGTTAAATCCCTGAATTAATGGGACGCGAATGATGATTTTTTTCCCTGCCTGCGCCAGGCGCTGCAGGTTATCCAGCACCCGGCGGGCGCTGCCGTCGGTCCACTGCTGGAAGACGGCGTCATCGACGTGCTTCAGGTCGGCCAGAAACAGATCGACAAACGGTAAAGCGGGTTCAATGTACTTCCACGGTACGTGCAGGCAGGTTTCCACGGCGGTGTGAATGCCCGCCTGATGGCTGGCTTCGAACAGCGCCTGCGCCAGCGTCGGGTTCATAAAGGGCTCGCCGCCGGAAAGGGTGATGCCGCCGCCGCTGCGATCGTAAAATGGTTTATCACGCAGCACCGTCGCCATAATTTCCGCCACGCTTTTTTCCTCGCCGCAGACCGTCAGCGCGGTAGTGGGGCAGCAGTCGCGTAGCGCGGCGATATGGTCGTCGTTGACGTTTTGCCGATGGATAATCAGGCCGTCCAGAGTACGGGTAATCACCTCCGGCGCCGCCTGCTGACATAGTTCGCAGCCGTCAAGGCACAACCGCGCGTCATACAGCAGGTCTTCGCTGCGGGCGCGGCTTTCCGGGTTCTGACACCAACGGCAGCCCAGCGAACAGCCTTTAAGGAATACGACGGTACGGATCCCCGGGCCGTCATGGGTGGAGTAGCGCTGGATGTTGAAGATCATGATTTACCCTCTTATTTGCATATGAAGATTAAATAACTTTCGAATGAAGGTTATATTGACGCAAATCAACAATCAGAGTGGGTAGTAGAGATGGGGAAAAAAAGAACGGCGTGGTTCACAAAATAACCGGCGACCTGCCTCGCCGGCGGCTGGAGTTTAGCGTGAACCGCACACCTCGCACTGCGGGTGGCGCATCAGCTTCATTTCGCGAAACTGGCAGGTCATCGCGTCATACATCACGATTTTGCCCCTTGCAGGGGCGCCGTAACCGGTCAGCAGTTTAATCGCCTCCATGGCCTGCAGTGAACCGATAGTGCCGACCAGCGGCGCCATCACCCCGGCTTCGACGCAGGTGAGGGCGTTTTCGCCGAACAGGCGGCTCAGGCAGCGATAGCAGGGCTCGCCGTCCTGATAGGTAAAGACGCTGATTTGCCCTTCCATACGAATTGCCGCGCCGGAGACCAGCGGGGTTTTGTGTTGGAAGCAGCCAGCATTGAGCTGGTTGCGAATAGCAACGTTGTCGGTACAGTCCAGCACCAGATGGTGGTCGGCAATCTGCGTTGCCAGCGCCGCGTCATCCAGCATTGCATCGATGGTGACCAGCCGGACGTGCGGGTTAATGTGCGCCAGCGCATTGCGGGCAGAATCGACCTTGGGCTGGCCGATGGTTGCGTCGCTGTGCAGCGTCTGGCGTTGTAGATTGGATAATGAAACGGTATCGAAATCCAGCAGGGTGAGCTGACCTACCCCGGCTGCCGCCAGGTATTGAGCGGCGGCGCAGCCAAGCCCGCCGAGGCCGACGACCAGTACGCGAGCGGCTTTTAAGCGCTCCTGACCGTCGAAATCAAACCCTCGCAGTACGATCTGCCGGTTATAGCGCAGCATCTCCTCGTCGCTCAGCTCAACGGCCATTACAGCCCCCCAAACAGATGATTAAAGGGTTCGACTTCGACCCATTCGCCCGCTTCGACGTTGCCGCGTTCGCGCTCCAGCACGATAAAGCAGTTACCGAGGCTGAATGAGCTGAAAATGTGAGACCCCTGATGGCCGGTGGTACTCACCACCAGTTCGCCTTCCGGATTGCGCTGCAGCACGCCGCGCTGGAAGTCGAGGCGGCCCGGCGATTTTTTCAGCCGGCTGGCGGCGCGCACGCGCAGACGCATCGGCTGGGTTTGGCCGCGGTTGCCGGAGAGCTTCGCCAGCAGCGGCTGCACCAGTTGATAGAAGGTTAAGGTGGCGGAAACCGGGTTGCCCGGCAGGCCGCAGAACCAGCTGTTGCTGAGCTTGCCGAAGGCGAACGGTTTACCCGGCTTAATCGCCAGCTTCCAGAAGCCGATCTCGCCCAGTTCTTCGAGGATAGTTTTGGTGTAATCGGCTTCGCCCACGGAGACGCCGCCTGAGCTTATTACCACATCAGCCTGCTGGTCGGCGGCGATAAAGGCGTCGCGCAGCTTCGCCGGATCGTCAGGAATAATGCCGAGGTTGATCACCTCGCAGCCCAGCTGTTCGAGCATCAAATGTACCGCCAGGCGGTTAGTATCATAAATCTGGCCGTCGCCGAGCGGTTGGCCCGGCAACTGGAGTTCATCCCCGGTCGAGAAGACCGCGACGCGCACTTTACGGACTACCTCGACGTCGGCAATGCCCAGCGATGCCAGCACCGGCAACTCGGCTACGGTAAGACGCGTACCCGCCGGGAATACTACCGCGCCGTTGGCGATATCTTCCCCGCGCCGGCGAATATTTTGCCCGGCTTTTACCGGCGCGATGAAGCGCACGCCGGCGTCGCTTTGTTCCGTTTCTTCCTGCATCACCACCGCGTCGCAGCCTTCCGGCACCGGCGCGCCGGTCATGATGCGGATACAGGTGCCCGCCGGCCAGGCGTCGTGGAACGGTTGGCCAGCAAAGGCCTTACCGGCAACCGGCAGCGCCGCGCCGTCGGTGAGGTCGGCCAGGCGCACGGCATAGCCGTCCATCGCCGAGTTATCAAAACCGGGTACGTCCAGCGGCGAAACGACATCATGGGCGGTCACGCGCGAAAAGGCCTGCAGCAGCGGCAGGGTTTCCGTGGCCTGCAGCGGCGAAATACGGTCGAGCATCTGAGTCAGGGCTGTGTCGAGCGGCATCAGTCCGGCGGTAAAATCCATGGGTTACTCCTGCTGGCAAAACGTCGAAAACGCCTATTATGGCAGAAAAGCGCCGGCGACTGTATGCCACTGCGGTACGAGGCTTTACATCACCGGATGCTCTTTCTATATTCAAAAAACGTATAAAAAGTTAGTCAGTATAATGATATCTATACAGTTTATGGCAAAGGAAAGATTGAATGGGTAAGGCGGTAATAGCAATCCACGGCGGCGCCGGCGCGATTAGCCGCGCGCAGATGACTCAGGCGCGCGAACGCGAGTATGTGGCCGCGCTGTCGGCCATCGTCGATAGTGGACAAAAAATGTTGGCAGCAGGCGCCAGCGCGCTGGATGCAGTGACCGAAGCGGTACGCCTGCTGGAAGAGTGCCCGCTATTTAACGCCGGAATAGGTTCCGTGTTTACCCACGATCAAACTCACGAACTGGATGCCTGCGTGATGGATGGCTATAGCCTGCAGGCCGGCGCGGTGGCTGGCGTAAAGCATCTGCGTAACCCGGTGCTGGCGGCGCGTCTGGTGCTGGAAGAAAGTCCGCACGTGCTGCTTATCGGCGAAGGGGCGGAAAAGTTTGCCGCCTCGCGCGGCATGGCGCTGGTTGAAAACGAGTTATTTTCCACTACCGAGCGGCTTCTGCAGTTGCAGCAGGCGAAAGAGGGCGGCGAGATTATTCTCGACCACCATGCCGCGCCACTCGATGAACGCCACAAAATGGGCACCGTCGGCGCGGTGGCGCTGGATCTGGCCGGTAATCTGGCGGCAGCGACCTCCACCGGCGGAATGACCAATAAACTGCCCGGACGCGTCGGCGACAGCCCAGTGCCGGGCGCGGGCTGCTATGCCAATAATGCCAGCGTCGCGGTCTCCTGCACCGGCACCGGCGAAGTCTTCATGCGCACGCTCGCCGCTTACGACATTTCAGCGTTGATGGAGTACGGCAACCTCAGCCTGTTTGAGGCCTGTGAGCGAGTGGTGCAGGAAAAACTGCCGGCGCTGGGCGGCAGCGGGGGCCTTATCGCCATCGACCGCGAGGGGAATGTGGTGCTGCCGTTCAACAGTGAAGGGATGTACCGGGCGTGGTGTTATGCGGGCGATACGCCGACGATTGGAATTTATCGCGAATAAAAGGAGAAGCGAGTTTGCCGCAAAGTCATGAAATTGATGAAGACGATGTGCTGGTGGTACGCGATCTTAACGTCGCCTTTAGCCAGCAGCGGCAGCGCGTTTCCGCGGTGCGTAACCTGTCGTTCAGCCTTCGCCGCGGCGAAACGCTGGCGATTGTCGGCGAGTCCGGTTCCGGAAAATCAGTGACCGCCCTGGCGCTGATGCGCCTGCTCGACGGGGCGGTCAGCGAGGTCAGCAGCGAGGCGTTGCTGCTGCGTCGACGCAACCGTCAGGTGATTGATATTAATGCACAAATGGCGGGGCAGATGCGTCAGGTTCGCGGCGCGGACGTGGCGATGATTTTTCAGGAGCCGATGACCTCGCTGAACCCGGTATTCACCATTGGCGAACAGATCGCCGAGTCTATTCGGCTACATCAGGGGCTGCGCCATGACGAGGCGCTGCGGGAAGCGAAAAAGATGCTCGAACGGGTGCGTATTCCGGAGGCGGAAGCGATGCTTTCACGTTACCCGCATCAGCTTTCCGGCGGCATGCGCCAGCGGGTGATGATCGCCATGGCGTTATCGTGTCGCCCGGCGGTACTGATTGCCGATGAACCCACCACCGCGCTGGACGTTACGATTCAGGCGCAGATCCTGCAGCTTATCGCCGCGCTGCAAAAAGAGATGGCGATGGGGGTGATGTTTATCACTCATGATATGGGCGTGGTGGCGGAAATCGCCGATCGCGTGCTGGTGATGTATCGCGGCGAAGCGGTAGAAAGCGGGCGCGTCGAGGATATTTTTCGCGCCCCGCAGCATCCTTATACCCGGGCGCTACTGGCGGCGGTGCCGAAGCTCGGCTCGATGCGCGGCAGCGATTTGCCGCGACGCTTCCCGCTGCTCAACGACGGTGCGACCCAGCAGCCGGAACAGAATACCGTGGTCGCTGGCAAACCGATTTTGCAGGTACGCGACCTGGTCGCGCGTTTTCCGATCCGCGGCGGTATTCTCAACCGCGTCACCCGCGAAGTGCATGCGGTGGAAAAAGTGAGTTTCGACCTGTGGCCGGGCGAAACGCTGTCGCTGGTCGGCGAATCCGGCTGCGGTAAATCGACCACCGGGCGGGCGCTGCTGCGGCTGGTGGAAGCGCAAGGCGGTAGCATCATCTTTAACGGCCAGCGTATTGATGCGCTGTCCGGCGGCAAGCTACAGACGCTGCGCCGCGATATTCAGTTTATTTTTCAGGATCCTTACGCTTCGCTCGACCCGCGGCAGACGGTCGGTTATTCCATTATGGAGCCGCTGCGCGTGCATGGGCTGCTGGAAGGGGATGCGGCTCGCGAACGCGTCGCCTGGCTGTTGCAGCGCGTGGGGCTGGAGGCGGAACACGCGTGGCGTTATCCGCATGAGTTTTCCGGCGGTCAGCGGCAGCGTATCTGTATCGCCCGCGCGCTGGCACTCAATCCGAAAGTGGTGATCGCCGATGAGTCGGTGTCGGCGCTGGACGTGTCTATTCGCGCGCAGATTATTAATCTGCTGCTCGATTTACAGCGTGAAATGGGCATCGCATTTCTGTTTATTTCCCATGACATGGCGGTGGTGGAGCGCATCAGCCACCGCGTAGCGGTGATGTATCGCGGGCGGATCGTGGAGATTGGCCCGCGTCGCGCCGTGTTTGAAAACCCGCAGCATCCTTACACCCGTAAACTGATGGCGGCGGTGCCGGTCGCCGATCCGGCGCATCGTCAACCGCAGCGCGTATTACTCTCTGACGAGCTGCCGGGGAATATCTATAAACCGGGAGAAGAAATCGACAGCGCGCCGTTACAGCTGGTAGCGCCGGGGCATTATGTCGCCCGCGAGCCCGCCGATGTACTGAGCCGATAACAACCTAACGCACTCTTGCAGGAGCATAACAACATGACTCAACCTGTTACACGCAAATGGCTACTGGCGCTTGGCATCGCCTCGGCGCTGGCGGCGACGCCGGCCTTCGCCGCGAAAGATGTGGTAGTGGCGGTCGGTTCCAACTTCACGACCCTTGATCCCTATGACGCGAACGATACGTTATCGCAGGCGGTGGCGAAGTCGTTTTATCAAGGCCTGTTCGGCCTTGATAAAGAGATGAAACTGCAAAACGTATTGGCGGAAAGTTATACCGTTTCGGCGGATGGTCTGGTGTATACCATCAAGCTGCACAGCGGGGTGAAATTCCAGGATGGCACCGATTTTAACGCCGAAGCGGTGAAAGCGAATCTCGACCGCGCCAGCAATCCGGATAACCATCTCAAACGTTATAACCTGTATAAGAATATCGCCAGCACCGAGGCGGTGGATCCGACGACGGTCAAAATCACGCTCAAACAGCCGTTCTCGGCGTTTATCAATATTCTTGCCCATCCGGCGACGGCGATGATTTCGCCGGCGGCGCTGAAAAAATATGGCAAGGAGATCGGCTTCCACCCGGTAGGTACCGGGCCGTATAAGCTCGATACCTGGAACCAGACCGATTTCGTCAAAGTCAGCAAGTTTGACGGTTATTGGCAGCCGGGGCTGCCGAAGCTGGATTCCATTACCTGGCGCCCGGTGGTCGATAACAACACCCGTGCGGCGATGCTGCAAACCGGCGAGGCGCAGTTCGCCTTCCCGATCCCTTACGAGCAAGCGCCGCTGCTGGCGAAAAACAGCAAGCTGGAGCTGGTGGCCAGCCCGTCGATTATGCAGCGCTATATCAGCATGAACGTAACGCAGAAGCCGTTCGATAATCCGAAGGTGCGGGAAGCCATTAACTATGCGATTAACCGTCAGGCGCTGGTTAAGGTCGCGTTTGCCGGATACGCCACCCCGGCGACCGGCGTCGTACCGCCTTCTATTGCTTACGCCCAGACCTACAGCGCATGGCCTTACGACCCGGCGAAAGCCCGTCAGTTGCTGAAAGAAGCCGGTTTCCCTAACGGCTTTAGCACCACGCTGTGGTCATCGCATAATCACAGCACCGCGCAGAAGGTGCTGCAGTTTACCCAGCAGCAGCTGGCGCAGGTGGGTATAAAAGCGCAAGTGACGGCGATGGATGCCGGACAGCGTGCGGCGCAGGTTGAAGGCAAGGGGCAGAAAGAGAGCGGGGTGCGGATGTTCTACACCGGCTGGTCAGCGTCGACTGGCGAAGCCGACTGGGCGCTGTCGCCGCTATTCGCCTCACAAAACTGGCCGCCGACCCTGTTTAACACCGCGTTTTACAGTAACCCGCAGGTCGATAAAGATCTGAGCGAGGCGCTGAAAACGACCGATGCGCAACAGAAGACCACACTCTATAAAGATGCGCAGGACATTATCTGGAAAGAGTCGCCGTGGGTGCCGCTGGTGGTGGAAAAGCTGGTATCGGCGCATAGCAAAAACCTGACCGGGTTTTATATTCAACCGGATACCGGTTTTAGCTTCGAGCAGGCGGATCTGACGCAGTGATAGTGCTTATGCTCACGCGTTCCCTCTGCCGAAATGGGAGGGGGCGATGCTGAATTACGTTCTGAAGCGCCTGCTGGGGCTCATTCCGACGCTGTTTATCGTCGCCGTTCTGGTGTTCCTGTTTGTACATATGCTGCCGGGCGATCCGGCGCGGCTGATCGCCGGGCCGGAAGCCGATGCGCAGGTGGTGGCGATGGTTCGCCAACAGCTGGGGCTCGATCAGCCGTTGCACGTGCAGTTCTGGCACTACATCACCAATGTATTGCAGGGTGATTTCGGTATCTCGATGGCTTCGCGCCGCCCGGTGACCAGCGAAATCGCCAGCCGCTTTATGCCGACGCTATGGTTAACGCTTGCCAGTATGAGCTGGGCGGTGCTGTTCGGCATGGCGGCGGGCATCGCCGCGGCGGTGTGGCGCAATCGCTGGCCGGATCGGTTGGGGATGGCGCTGGCGGTAACCGGTATCTCCTTCCCAGCGTTCGCCCTCGGCATGCTGCTGATGCAGGTTTTTTCCGTCGAGCTGGGCTGGCTGCCGACGGTCGGCGCCGACAGCTGGCGGCACTATATTCTGCCGTCGTTGACCCTTGGCGCCGCGGTGGCATCGGTGATGGCGCGCTTCACCCGCGCGTCGTTCGTCGACGTGCTGCATGAGGATTACATGCGTACCGCGCGGGCTAAAGGGGTGAGCGAAACGCTGGTGGTGTTGAAGCATGGCCTGCGCAACGCGATGATCCCGGTAGTGACCATGATGGGTCTGCAGTTCGGTTTTCTGCTCGGCGGCTCCATTGTGGTGGAGAAGGTCTTCAACTGGCCGGGGCTTGGCCGGTTGCTGGTCGATTCCGTGGAGATGCGCGACTACCCGGTGATCCAGGCGGAAGTGCTGCTGTTTTCGCTGGAGTTCATTCTTATCAACTTAGTGGTGGACGTGTTGTATGCCGCCATTAACCCGGCTATCAGGTACAAGTAAGGTGCGATTGCTCAACTGGAGAAGGGAAGCGGTTATCAACGCCATGCCGGGCGTTAAGCCCGGACAGATCCGCACGCCGTGGCACGAGTTCTGGCAGCGTTTTCGTCGCCAGCCGGTGGCGATGGCAGCGGCCCTATTTGTGCTGCTGCTGATTATCGTCGCGATTATCGCGCCGTGGATAGCGCCGTATGACGCGGAAAACTATTTTGATTACGACCGGCTCAATGAAGGGCCGTCAATGGTGCATTGGTTCGGCGTTGATTCGCTGGGGCGCGATATCTTCAGCCGTGTGCTGGTCGGAGCGCAAATTTCGCTGGCCGCAGGGGTTCTGGCGGTACTAATTGGCGCGCTAATTGGCACCGTGCTCGGCCTGCTGGCCGGTTACTACGAAGGCTGGTGGGACCGCATCACCATGCGTATCTGCGACGTGCTGTTTGCCTTCCCCGGCATTCTGCTGGCGATTGCGGTAGTGGCGGTGATGGGCAGCGGGATGGCCAACGTGATTATCGCGGTGGCGATATTCTCAATTCCGGCGTTCGCCCGCTTGGTGCGCGGCAATACGTTGGTGCTGAAGCAGCAGACGTTTATTGAGTCGGCGCGCAGTATCGGCGCCAGCGATACGACCATTCTGTTCAACCATATTTTGCCCGGTACGGTATCGTCGATAGTGGTTTATTTTACCATGCGCATCGGCGTGTCGATTATCTCCGCCGCCAGCCTGTCGTTCCTCGGCCTTGGCGCCCAGCCGCCGACGCCGGAGTGGGGGGCGATGCTGAACGAAGCGCGCGCGGATATGGTGATGGCGCCGCATGTGGCGTTATTCCCGGCGATCGCCATTTTCCTGACGGTGCTGGCGTTTAATCTGTTGGGCGACGGCCTGCGCGATGCGCTGGATCCGAAGATAAAGGGGTAGGGGACGAGCACGACGGTAGCAAAGTTGGTAGGTTAGCCCAGCCTGCGCTACGCCTGGCAGGGCTACAGGTTTGAGCGGTTGGTAGCCCGGATAAGGCGTAAGCCGCTATCCGGGTTAGCCCAGCCTGCGCTACGCCTGGCAGGGCTACGGGTTTGAGCGGTTTGGTAGCCCGGATAAGGCGTAAGCCGCTATCCGGGAAGCGGGATTAGACCCGGGAACCCCACAGGTCATATTCGTCGGCGTGTTCGACTTTCACCCGCAGCACGTCGCCCGGTTTAACGTTGGTTTCACCGTTCAGATAGACCGCGCCGTCGATTTCCGGGGCATCGGCCATGCTGCGGCCAATCGCGCCTTCTTCATCGACTTCATCGACCAGTACCATAATTTCGCGGCCCACTTTCTCCTGCAGACGCTCGGCGGAAATCTGCTGTTGCAGCTGCATAAAGCGGTTCCAGCGCTCTTCTTTCACCTCTTCCGGGACCTGACCCGCTAGTTCGTTGGCGGTGGCGCCTTCAACCGGGCTGTACTTGAAGCAGCCCACGCGATCGAGGCGAGCTTCTTTCAGGAAATCGAGCAGCATCTGGAAATCTTCTTCCGTTTCGCCCGGGAAACCGACGATAAAGGTGGAACGCAGGGTCAGATCCGGGCAGATCTCGCGCCACTGTTTAATACGCGCCAGCTGACGGTCTGCGGAACCCGGGCGCTTCATCAGTTTCAGAATGCGCGGGCTGGCGTGCTGCAGCGGAATATCGAGATACGGCAGAATCTTGCCTTCCGCCATCAGCGGAATCACATCGTCAACGTGCGGATACGGGTAGACGTAGTGCAGACGCACCCAAATGCCGAGCTTCGCCAGCTCTTCGCACAGGCTGACCATACTGGTTTTCACCGGCATGCCGTTGTGGAAACCGGTGCGGTGCTTGACGTCAACGCCATAGGCGGAGGTGTCCTGCGAAATCACCAGCAGCTCTTTCACCCCGGCGTCGGCCAGGCGTTTGGCTTCCGCCAGCACTTCGCCAATCGGGCGGCTCACCAGATCGCCGCGCATTGACGGGATGATGCAGAAGGTGCAGCGATGGTTGCAGCCTTCAGAAATTTTTAAGTACGCGTAGTGACGCGGCGTCAGCTTGACGCCCTGTTCCGGCACCAGGCTGAGGAACGGGTTGTGCTTCGGCTTTGGCGCATAGTGATGAACGTGTTCCAGCACCTGCTCGTAGCTATGCGGCCCGGTAATTTCCAGCACCTTCGGATGCACTTCGCGGATTTGATCTTCTTTCGCGCCGAGGCAGCCGGTAACGATCACTTTGCCGTTTTCTTTTAAGGCTTCGCCGATCGCTTCAAGCGACTCCTGCACGGCGCTATCGATAAAGCCGCAGGTGTTGACGATAACCATATCGGCGTTGTCGTAGCTGGGAACCACATCATACCCTTCGGTACGCAGTTCGGTGAGGATACGTTCTGAGTCTACCAGGTTTTTCGGGCAGCCCAGGGAGACGAAGCCGATTTTCGGCTGGTGCGTGACATTGCTCATAGCTTAAAAAATGTTCATTTATTGGAATGGTCAGGGCAGGAATTCTACAGATCTTTGCGAAAAAGAGTATAGCCAGGCGGCGATGAATGATGAAAAAGCGTTAGCGCAGCGGAGGCGTTTAAGCCGCGTTGTTGGCCGCCCAGGTTGTAACATTGTAAATAATGTTAATTGCTGTGCGATTATTGACCTCGCTCATGATTCCGTGCAAAAAATGACCATACTATGATTATGGTAATGGACGACAGAGGAGGACCGTGATGAGCGTTGACAGACGTTACACTAACCTTTTGAATAAGCTGATTAATGCCAATATCGATTTGGCGGCTTATCTCCAGCTTCGTAAAGCGAAAGGCTATATGTCAGTCAGCGAAAATGACCATCTGCGTGATAACTTGTTTGAGCTATGCCATGAACTGCGCGTACACGCGCCGCGTTTGCAGCACGCCATCGCGCCGGAAGAGATGGAAGCCTTCCGCCTTGCCGGCGAATCCGTCGCTTCGGCGGCGGTTTGCCTGATGAGCGGGCATCATGATTGCCCGGCTTATATTGCCGTTAACGTAGAGAAGCTAGAACGCTGTCTGTCGGGATTGACGATGAATATTCACATTCTGAATAACTCAGCGCCAATGACCCACGCCTGAATCCAGGGGGAGGCGACTCCCCCTGTTAAAGTTTATGTAAAAATCCCTGCCTGACCGCCCACGCTGGCTACCCTTATCAGCAATGCTGACGAAAGGAGTGCGCCATGCGCCGATATCTCAAAATAACACTTATGACTGTGCTGCTGCCCATGGCGGCGATGGCCGCGCCGCGCGTTGAGGTGCTGCAGGATAACCTCGACCACCCCTGGTCACTGGCATTCCTGCCGGACAATGAAGGCGTGCTGATTACCCTGCGCGGCGGCGAACTTAAACGCTGGCAGCTCGATCAAGGATTATCGGCGCCCATTCGCGGCGTGCCGAAGGTGTGGGCCAACGGCCAGGGCGGCCTGCTGGATGTGGTTCTGGCGCCGGATTTTGCTCAGTCGCGCCGGGTATGGCTGAGCTATGCCGAAGCTGGCGATGACGGCAAAGCGGGGACGGCGGTGGGGTATGGCCGCCTCAGCGCCGACCTGCAAAACCTGGAAGATTTTAAAACCGTTTTCCGCCAGCAGCCGAAGCTCTCCACTGGCAATCATTTCGGCGGGCGGATGGTCTTCGATGGCAAAGGTCATCTGTTTATCGGTTTAGGCGAAAATAATCAGCGCCCGACGGCCCAGGATCTCGATAAGCTGCAGGGAAAAGTGGTACGCCTGACCGAACAGGGGGAAATCCCCAAAGATAATCCTTTCGTCGGCCGTACCGGCATCAGACCGGAAATTTGGGCTTATGGTATTCGCAACCCGCAGGGGATGGCGATGAATCCGTGGAGCGATACGCTGTGGCTGAACGAACATGGCCCGCGCGGCGGCGATGAGATCAATATTCCCCTCGCCGGGAAAAACTACGGCTGGCCGCTGGCGACGCACGGCATTAACTATAGCGGTCAACCTATCCCGGAAGCTAAAGGAAAGAGCGCGCCGAATACCGAGGCACCGTTGCATGTCTGGCCGGTCTCCCCGGCGTTGAGCGGGATGGCATTTTACAACGCGTCAACTTTCCCGCAGTGGCGACATAAGTTGTTTATCGGCGCGCTGAAGGATGAGTCCTTGATTGTGCTCTCGGTGGACGGCAATACCCTCAGCGAGGAGACGCGGCTATTAAAAGATCGCGGCAAACGCATTCGTGATGTGCGCGTTGGGCCCGACGGTTATCTTTATCTGTTAACCGACGAGCCCGACGGTGAACTGCTCAAGGTCAGCCCGGAGTAATCACCTCAGGTGACCGGGATCATGACGACGTCGCGGAAGGCCTGACGCTGCTGGATTTGCTGATACCAGCGCTGCAGATGAGGCCGCGGCTGCCAGCTGTCGAGGATGGAAAGCAGGTTATAAACGAACGGCGCCACCGCCACATCGCCAAGGCCGAACTCATCGCCAGAAAGCCAGGCATGCTTCGCCAGTTCATCGTCGAGCATGGCGAACAGCCCTTCACAGGCGTGAATACCCGCCTCAATGGCCGCCGGATCGCGCTGGTCCGGCGGCGTTCTGACCAGCCCCATTAATACCGGACGGTGCGCCGGGGACAGCGTAGCGTTGGCCCAGTCCATCCATTTTTCACCCTGCGCGCGCTGCACAGGCGACTCCACCCACAGACGGTTTTGCCCGTACTGCGCGGCAAGATAGCGAATAATGGCGTTGGATTCCCACAGCACCAGCCCATTGGCATCGTCTTTGAGTAGCGGCACCAGGCCGTTCGGGTTCATCGCCAGATACTCCGGGTCGTGATTGAGGCCATACTCCAGCCCCGCCAGAATCTGCTGATAAGGAAGATCCAGCTCAGCCAGCACCCAGCGTACTTTCTTCACGTTGGTCGAGTTATTTCTGCCCCATAACGTAATCATATCCGCTCCTGCATGTTATTTAATCGCCGTTGCAACATGGTGAGCAATCATGTTGGAATAAAGTTAATATTAAGGCAATCACGATCAAAAAAATTGCCTTGTTTTCAGCAGGCAGCGTCGTTATTGCGTAAACTTTAAAAACTTTACCAACTCGCTGTTTCTTTAAGGTCATTTGTACGCTTTACTCACCGCCTTGTGCTGTGCGGCAAGAGTGTTGCGGCATATTTTGTTTGGAAAGGATACTTGGGTGGCTCTTATGACGCATGATGCTTTTTCCCTTCGCGGCCTCGCGGCAGGCTGCGCGCTTTTACTTCTCGTGGCCCCTGCAGTGCAGGCGGCGGATCAACTTCCTGATGCGCCATCGATTGATGCGCGAGCCTGGATCCTGATGGACTATGCCAGCGGCAAAGTGCTGAGTGAAGGCAATGCCGACGAGAAACTCGACCCGGCCAGCCTGACCAAAATCATGACCAGCTACGTGGTAGGCCAGGCGCTGAAAGCAGGCAAAATCAAACTGACCGATACGGTCACCGTCGGCCGCGATGCGTGGGCCACCGGTAACCCGGCGCTGCGCGGCTCCTCGGTGATGTTCCTGAAGCCAGGCATGCAGGTATCGGTTGAAGACCTCAATAAGGGCGTGATAATTCAGTCCGGCAACGATGCCAGCATCGCCATCGCCGACTATGTCGCCGGCAGCCAGGATTCGTTTGTCAATCTGATGAACGGCTACGCGCAGAAAATCGGCCTGACCAACACCACCTTTAAAACCGTCCACGGCCTGGACGCGCCGGGGCAGTTCAGTACCGCGCGCGATATGGCGCTGCTGACTAAAGCGATGATCCATGATGTGCCGGAAGAGTATGCGGTACACAAAGAGAAAGAGTTCACCTTCAATAAAATCCGTCAGCCAAACCGTAACCGTCTGCTGTGGAGCACCAACCTCAATGCCGATGGCGTGAAAACCGGCACCACCGCCGGCGCGGGCTACAACCTGGTCTCTTCCGCCACCCAGGGCGATATGCGCCTTATCGCGGTAGTGCTGGGCACTAAAACCGACCGTATTCGTTTTAACGAGTCCGAAAAACTGCTGACCTGGGGCTTCCGTTTCTATGAAACCGTCACGCCAATCAAACCGGATGCCACCTTTATTTCCCAGCGCGTGTGGTTCGGCGACAGTAATGAAGTCAAACTGGGCGCCGGCGAAGCCGGATCGGTGACCATTCCACGCGGGCAGTTGAAAAACCTGAAAGCCAGCTACAACCTGACTGAGCCGCAGCTCACCGCGCCGTTGGCGAAAGGGCAGGTGGTGGGCACCATCGACTTTAAACTCAATGACAAAACTATCGAACAGCGACCGCTGATCGTCATGGAAGACGTGAAAGAGGGCGGCTTCTTCAGCCGCATGGTCGACTTCGTGCTGATGAAACTGCACGGCTGGTTCGGCAGCTGGTTCTCTTAAGCGACAGGCCGCGCCCTACGGGGCGCGGTTAGTACAGCAGTGATATTTGCTTTTCTTTTGCCAGCGCCAGCAGATCGTCATCCGGGCGAACGTCGCTGGCGATGACGTCAAAACGCGATAACTCCCCCATCCGCGCCGGCCGCACTTTGCCGAACTTACTGTGATCGACAACCAGCACATGGTAGCGAGCGTTGTTCATGGCCCAGTGTTTCACCGGCAGCTCTTCCAGGTTATAACAGGTCGCGCCTTGCTCGCAGTCGATACCGGCGGCGGAGTAGTAGGCGATATCCGGGCTGAGATGGCTCAAGGTATCCTGCAGGCTGAGCGGCAGAAAGATGGCGTTGCTGGCGTGGAATTCGCCGCCGCACAGAATAGCGCGACACAGCGGTTTTTCTTGCAGGGCGAGAAAGGTATTTAACGAGTAGCACACGCCGGTAAACGGCAGCTCGTTATCGATGGCGTCGATGATCCATGGCGTCGTGGTGCCGCAGTCAAAAAAGGCCATCTGATGCGCTTCAAGCAGCCCGGCGGCATGGCGCGCGGCACGGCGTTTTTCATCCACCAGACGGGTTTTCTGATCGCTCAGCAGATAGTGCGTGGCGCTACGCGGTTCCAGCACGATGTAACCGCCCAACAGCACCACCGGGCCGCTGTGGCCGTTTAAATCGCGACGAATGGTCATTTCTGATACGCCAAGCAGCGAAGCTGCTTCTTTCAGGTGAAGTTTATCGCTGCGCTTGAGTGCCTGAATGAGCTGGTTAATGCGTTCGTCACGACGAGTTTCCATATACCCTCTGAGCTAAAATCGCCCTGCAAGGGCAGGGCGTCAGCTTGATTTTACCCGGCGGCGAGGGGTTCGTCACCTGTCAGACGTTAGCCGCGTACCCAGCCTTTACGAATCGGCAGCGAGAAGCAGAGACGATACAGGCGCTGCAGCCATTGGTAGAGACCATGACCGCCGCTCTGCCACAGCAGTTGCGCCCCAAGGCAGCCGCACATGCCGGCCAGCAGCCCGCCCAACATATCCAGCGGCCAGTGTACTCCCAGATAGACGCGCGACCATGCAATCGCCGAGGCGATGACCAGCAGCAGCGCGCCGGACCACACCCGGTGCCAGAATAAAAACGCCAGCGCGAAGGTAAAGATGACGGTGCCGTGATCGCTTGGGAACGAGTCATCCGCCGCATGATGCAGGAAGTTATAGCCGACGCCGTCAACAAACGGCCGGTCGTGTGGAAACAGATGACCGATAACCCACGAAATAGACAGGCTCAGGGCCAGGGCCAGCATGACCTTAAATACCAGCTGACGTTGGTTTGGCCCCCACAGCCACAGCGCCACCACCAGCAGCGGCACAATGATAATTAAGTCTTTGGCAATAAACGTGGCGACCTCAATCGCCCACCACGAGGAGGCCGGGGTGGCGTTAATCAGGGCAAACAGCGCGTAGTTGATATTTTCCAGCATGCTTCCAGTCTCTGCTTACGATGGCAATAAGCCGCTCACCATATTGAAAGGTAACGATAAGGTAAAGCAGCATTGTCTTAATTATCAGTTTGTTACGAAATATACCCGTGAGATGCCCTTGCCGGTATTTCGCCATAGCAAGTATATCGGCTGTAATCTCATTGAAACATAAACGAAATATAAATATTCGTTTCATGCCGGACCGCGGGCTGGCGATATTTTTCATTGTCACTCACAATTCACTATCTCCTCGGGTCGACTTTCATTAAACTTTGCGCGATTTTTTTTTAATTAAGAGATTGCATGCAGAATTATTCGTTATCAGGTAAGCGCCTCGGTCGTCAGGCGTTGCTGTTCCCGCTGTGCCTTGTGTTATATGAATTCTCCACCTATATCGGCAACGATATGATCCAACCGGGTATGCTCGCGGTGGTGCAGGAGTTTCAGGTCGGCAATGAGTGGGTCCCCACCTCTATGACCGCCTATCTGGCGGGGGGGATGTTTTTGCAGTGGCTGTTGGGGCCGCTGTCGGATCGTATTGGCCGCCGTCCGGTGATGCTGACCGGGGTGGTGTGGTTTATCGTCACCTGTCTGGCGACGCTGCTGGCGCAAACCATTGAGCAATTTACCCTGCTGCGTTTCCTGCAGGGCATCAGCCTGTGCTTTATCGGCGCGGTGGGCTATGCGGCTATCCAGGAGTCGTTTGAGGAGGCGGTGTGTATCAAAATTACCGCCCTGATGGCTAACGTCGCTCTGATTGCGCCGCTGCTCGGGCCGCTGGTCGGCGCTGCCTGGGTGCATATGCTGCCGTGGGAGATGATGTTCGTGCTGTTTGCCGTGCTGGCGGCCATCTCCTTTGTGGGGCTGCAGCGGGCGATGCCGGAAACGGCGACGCGGATGGGGGAAAGACTGTCGGTAAAAGAGCTGGGCCGCGACTATCGTCTGGTGTTGAAAAACCTGCGCTTTGTCGCCGGCGCGCTGGCGACCGGTTTTGTTAGCCTGCCGCTGCTGGCGTGGATTGCGCAATCGCCGGTGATTATCATCAGCGGCGAGCAGGCCACCAGCTATGAGTACGGCATGCTGCAGGTGCCGATTTTCGGCGCGCTGATCGCCGGCAACCTGGTGCTGGCGCGTCTGACCTCGCGCCGCTCGGTACGTTCGCTGATTATTATGGGCGGCTGGCCGATTATGTTTGGCCTGCTCCTGTCGGCGGCGGCCACGGTGGTCTCGTCCCATGCTTATCTGTGGATGACCGCTGGTTTAAGCTTCTACGCTTTCGGGATTGGCCTGGCTAACGCCGGGCTGGTGCGCTTAACGTTGTTCGCCAGCGAAATGAGTAAAGGGACGGTTTCGGCGGCGATGGGTATGCTGCAGATGCTGATCTTTACCGTGGGCATTGAGCTTAGCAAGCATGCGTATGAGCTTGGCGGTAACGGCCTGTTCAGCCTGTTTAACTTGCTGGGCGGGGTGCTATGGCTGGGGCTGATTATTTACTTCCTGAAAGATAAAAGCGTCGGCAGTTCGCAGCAGGCGTGATACGTAGTAAACCCGGATGCCCAAAGGCATCCGGGTTCTCATCAGGCGAACGGCGCTTCGCGATTCAATACCTTATCAATAATATGCAATACGCCTTCTTCGTTATTATGCGGGGCATGATGACTGGCGACGGCTTTGACCTCCGCTTTGGCATTCGCCATGGCGAAACCAAAACCGGCATGCTGCAGCATTTCAATATCATTGCCGCTATCGCCGAAGGCCACCACCTCATGGTTATCAATGCCCCAGCGCTCCTGCAAAATGCGCAGGCCGTTGGCTTTATGCACGCCAGGGATGATTAAATCGATACTGCCGTAGCCGGTGGCGACGGCGGTAACCATATCGCCCAGCGCCGCGTGTAGCTTCGGCTGAATTTCCGGGATCAGATGATCCGGCACGTTCAGACCGAATTTGAGGATCGCGTCATCGAGATGGTTAAAATCATCCACCAGTTCGAGACGGTGATAGTACTTCGCCGCCACCGCTTTTAGCTCGTCGTTATAGCTATTGAGCGTATAGGCGCTGCGTTTGCCGCAGGCGATAATTTCGATATGCGGCAGCGTTTGCAGGTGGTCGACGACGGCGTTGAAATGCGTCGTCGGCAGCTGGCAGTTAAAGATATCCTCTTTACCGCTCACCACCCAACCGCCGTTTTCGGCGACGAAGGCGATTTCATCGACCAGCTCGGGGAAGAACGATATCAGCTGGTAATACTGGTTGCCGCTGGCGACCACGAAGCGAATGCCCTGTTCGCGCATGCGCTGATACTGCGCCAGAAAACGTGGGCGATTATAGGTCTTGGCATCGCTTAAAAAGGTGCCGTCCATGTCTACCGCAATCAGTTTGATGCTCATTAGCTATTCTCCATCACAGGTTCAGGCTGCGGTTTGGCTACCGCGCGGGCTACCAGCGCTGCCACCATCACCAGACCCAGTACTACCATCATGGCGCTACGCAGGCCAAAATGTTCGCCAAGGAAGCCCAGCAGCGGCGGCCCGACGAGGAAAGCCAGATAGCCGGTAATCGCCACGACGCTCACGCGTTTCGGCGCATCCGGGCCGGTATCGCTGGCGGCGGAAATGGTAAGCGGGAAACCGAGCGACGCGCCGAGTCCCCACAGCAGTACAGATACCCCGGCAACCCAGGTGATGTCGACAAAAATAATCAGCCCGATACCCAGCGCGCCCATTACCGCGCTGGCGCGTACGACGGTGACGCGACTGTAGCGGTCGATAAACCAGCCGCCGGTGAAGCGGCCGAGGGTCATGCCGAGGGTGAAACCGGCGTAAATCAGCGAACCGGAAGTGGGGCTAAAGCCGTGGCCGTCGACCATCAGCAGCGGCAGCCAGTCGTTGGCGGAACCTTCGGCAAAGGCCATTGCCAGCACGATCACGCCGATCAGCAACAGCTGCACGTCGCGCCAGACCGGTAGGCCTTTGGCCTCGCTATGGGCGGATTCGGCGGCGTTTTTGCCCGTGCCGTCGGGGATGGCGCGAATGGCGATAACGATGGGGGCAATCGCCACCAGCGCGGCGATCAGAATATGCGGCGCGGCGGGCAGGCCAAAACCGGTCACCGCCATACCGATGCCGGCGCCCACGAGGGTGCCGAAGCTGTAAAAACCGTGCATCATCGGCAGCACGGTTTTATTCATTTCCCGTTCAACGGCGGCGCCTTCGACGTTAATCGCCACTTCCGCCGAGCCGAAGCTGGCGCCAAAGATAGCCAGCCCTAAGGCGAACAGCGGCGCAGAGGCGAGCCACAGCGCCAGGCTTAACACCAGCATGCCCGCCACGGCGCACAACATAGTTGTGCGGATGACTTTACGGGTACCGAAGCGCTTCACCAGCCATGCTGAACAGAGAATACCGCTCATCGAACCAATCGACAGGCCAAATAGCACCATTCCCATTTCAGCAGTGGAAAGGGTTAGTAAATCGCGAATCGCGGGCGTACGGGTGGCCCAGGAGGCCATCAATAAGCCGGGGATAAAAAAGAACATAAATAGCGCCCACAGCCGAAGCTGGAGGGCTTTGCGAGAAGTTTGCGCCGTCATCCATAAACGCCCGAGAAAGAAGAGTTGCAGACAACAGTAGCAAGGTTGTGTACATTTGTACACATTCCGCTATCGCTTGACCTGCGTAGCGCACAGAGGGGAAAAACACACCGATGACCCGCAGACCGAACGATCCGCAGCGGCGCGAGCGCATCCTGCAGGCGACGCTGGATACCATCGCCGCGCACGGTATTCACGCGGTGACGCACCGTAAAATCGCCAGCTGCGCCGGGGTACCGCTGGGCTCGCTGACCTATTATTTTAGCGGTATTGAGGCGCTGATTGAGGAAGCGTTTCGTAACTTCACCGTCGAAATGTCGGCGCAGTATCAGCAATTCTTCAACGGCGTCGGCAGCCGCCAACAGGCCTGCGACGCTATCGCCGAACTTATCTTCAGCGCCCAGGTGACCACCGCGCGCAATATGGAGTTAATGTACCAGCTATACGCGTTTTGCAGCAGCCGACCAGCGCTGAAAACGGTCATGCAGAGCTGGATGCTGCGCAGCCAGCAGACGCTGGAGCAGTGGTTTGAACCGGCGACGGCGCGCGGGCTGGATGCGTTTATCGAGGGGATGACGCTGCACTTCGTGACCGATAGCGCGCCGCTGTCGAAAGCGGCGATTCGCTTAATGGTCGGGCGGCTGGCGGGGGAGTATAGCGCTAGCTAAGCGTCGCTCCGGCGGTGACGTTAACCACCGTGGCGGTCATCGCCGCCGCCGACGGTGAGGCAAGAAAGGTGATGACCCCGGCTATCTGCGCGAGCGTTGGTAACCGCTGCAGCATCGTGCCGTGCGCCGCACCACCCAGCCACTGTTCGACGCTCAAGCCCAGCGCCTGTGCTTTAGGCGCAAACACCTCGGCAGTATAAGAACCCGCCAGCGCCGCATCCGCTATCGCGTGTGACCGTACGCCGAGCACGCGGATTTTTTTGGCGCCGAGTTCGCTGGCCAATGCTTTGATAAAGGCTTCCATTGCGGCGCAGCCGACGATATGGCCGAGGTGTCCAGGGATGGCCATCGTCGCGGAAGGAGGGATAGTGGTAATAATGACGCCCTCGCGTTCGCCACCCATCCACGGCGCCACAGCCTGGGCAATAGTAAATTGGGCATCAAGAAAGGGGACAAAACCCTGGTGATACTCGGCAAGGGATAATTGTGCCAGCGTTTTCCCCTGATTGTGGGGAAAGCCGGTGGCATTAACTACGATGTCAATCCCGCCGGTTCGCCCGGCCAGGTTGGCCACCTGCGCGGTGGTTTGCCCGCCATCCAGCACATCCAGTTGCAGGGTCTCGACGCTCCCGCCTGCGGCGCGAATCTCAGCCGCCGCCTTTTCCAGCTTATCCGCCTGCCGGGCGGCCAGAAAGATCCGCGCGCTTTCTTTCGCCATGGCGAGCGCCGCCGCGCGGCCAATCGCGCCGCTGCCGCCGAAAATCACCACGGTCTTATCTTTAAGCAACATGAAGAGCGCCTTATGTGGGAGTGGATCAGCAAAGTATGGGTGAAAAAATAGACTGTGCAAGTAGGGGGGAGTTACGTTTAGGGATTGATTTTCTTTATTAGGTGTTTGTTTAACTTGTTGATTTAATAAGGAAATGATTTAATTATTACTGGCCAATAGACGCGCTTTTGATTAGCCTTGGGTTACCTGATGCAGGGATAAGAAAGAGCCAATGAAACCTAAAAGATTCTCTTCAAGCTATGTTTGTAAAAAGATCTGCATTCATGCAATCAATATGTTTGAAGCTGTCGGAACGGGCAGCTTCTCTATCGCCGCTGTGGTTTGTTTTATTGCTCTGGATGGCTGGTTATTCAAGCTGGGTGGTTTCGCCATCTGTTTTACGCTGGTGTGCTTGATAAGCTTTATCGCCGATTATTTAAGAGGGGATATTTAAGTGGCATGTTGAGGACATATCAGTTATACAACATAGGGAGAACGTATCGTACTGATGAAAAAATTGCTTGTTAAATTAATTTGGGTAGAGTTTCTTTCTTAAGAATATTATCGCTTTCCATGAGAGCGGATAAGGTGTAGCTATTAGTGCAAAGGCGCAGCAAACTGCAGTCACAGCAAAGTAAGCCAGCCCATTACCGGTATCATTAGTCAGCACCGCGTAGCTACAAAAGATAAGCAGGGCAATGATAATAATACAGGACATGTAAAAACGACGCCTTAGCTCCACCAACAAGACCTGCAGGCTTTGGTCTTTACGTTGTGGACTCTCAAGTCCTTTTCGCAGCATATTGATCTCTTTGCTGGTAAAACCGTGCTTCTGAAGTGTTTGTTCCTGCTGTACATCAATCATGTTTTTACCTTCAACCGAAACACCTCTTAATCGTTGCGGACAATAATATCAATAATTATCACAGGATGATAGGCTCTGCAGTTCCAGTAACAATATTACCGGAACTGATAATATACGTCGTGCAAATGACAAATGTAACAGAGTTCTCACCCCCTAAGCTAAAGTCTGGAGTGCTATGTTAGATAGTCATAGGCTTTTTCATGCTCCCGGATAATGAATTTTTTAAGTCTGAGAGTATATATTAACGTCAATATTAAGCTGGTTATGAACCATATGCAGCCAACGGTAATGATCGAGATGAGAAAGGTGATGACAGGTTTATTGTGAGTGGTATCTTTAATGGATTTCATTATGTTCTCTTTGTCATCTGTATTGGTGAAGGATTCACAAATAAATCTCCCTAGTTGTGGTGTTATTATTTTGTCATTTGCCAGTTGCTTGGCCTCGCCAGAGAGACAGCTTTTTTCTGTGAGATGCCATGAGGGATGGAATGCGTGTTCTGATGCTTCTTTTTCCGAGATTAAAAACCATTCATCCGTTTCTTTAAGAATTAAAGATGTCCAGCCCGGACGTACTTGTAATAGCTTTACGCCATAATATGAACTGGTTGCTAAGCTGCCAAAAAGAAATAATAAGACGATGGAAAACAATATCACATTTGCGCGAGTCAGCCTGGGTATCTCTTTTGTCGATATTTTGATCATGAAAAATCGAATTCGCCATGTGCTTAATTTGGCTTTTTTATATATATCATCGATGTCATCTAAAGGTTTGTTTAAGTAATTTAAGATGGCTTTTATGATGGGCAGGGCGGTGATAACTGTCCCTATCATTTCTTTGCTGAATATATTAATAAGACTTTGCGTTAACATCTGAATTCCTTATCAGTAGAAGTAAAGTATCAACACTACGTTTTACATAGCAGGTTAAGTACGTCAATTCAATAGCAGTAACTATCGGACGTTGAGGAAGCGCTTTTCTGCGAGGAGAAAGCAAGACCAGAGACTGCTGTTAAGACGGGGGCGGTTTTCACGGGAGGGGCATTGCATGCAGAAACGAGTTGTCTGCTAAGAGGTTGATTCTAAGGAAGCTGAATTTCAGGCAACAAAAAACCCATCAACCTTGAACCTAAACGGCGGGGTTGATGGGCTCCACAAAATGGGGACATCAAAGAAAAGCAGTGGCACTAGTTATGACTGACGTCCTGGGAAAAAGTTCTGTTCATCACCGATTTTTTTGCGAAAAAGTTAAAAATTTTCGGCCGGGACTAGCCAAGGCCCGGCCAGATGATGACGATTAGCGTACCGGCAAGGGTGAGCAGCACGTTGGCAATAGCGTAAGTGCCAGCATAGCCGAGTGCGGGAATGTTGCTGCGCGCGGTATCGCTGATAATTTCCATCGCCGGGGCGCAGGTGCGCGCGCCCATCATCGCGCCGAACAGCATCGCGCGGTTCATGCGTAGCACATAGGCGCCGAACAGGAAGCAGATCACCACCGGCACCAGGCTGACGATAAGACCGGCGGCCAGCATTTGCCCGCCAATGGCACCCAGACCGTTATTAATACCCGCGCCGGCGCTCAGGCCGACCCCGGCCATAAACACCATCAGGCCGAACTCCTTGACCATGTTCAATGCGCCCTGCGGGATATAGCCGAAGGTCGGATGGTTGGCACGCAGGAAGCCAAGCATAATGCCGGCGAACAGCAGGCCGGCGGCGTTACCGATGCCGAAGCTGAACGAGCTGAACTGGAAGGTGATCATGCCGATCATCAGGCCGACGATAAAGAAGGCGCAGAAAGCCAGCAGATCGGTCACCTGGCTATGAATCGAAATAAAGCCGATGCGGTCAGCGACGGTTTTTACGCGGCGGGCGTCGCCGCTCACCTGCAGCACGTCGCCTTTATTGAGCACCACGTTATCGTCGATTGGCATCTCAATCTGGCTGCGGATCACCCGGTTTAAGAAACAGCCGTGATCGGTCAGCTTCAGCTGCGCCAGGCGGCGGCCGACGGCGTTATGATTCTTAACCACAATCTCTTCGGTGACGATACGCATATCGAGCAGGTCGCGGTCAAACACCTCTTTACCGTTACGGAAGCTTGGGTCGAGGCGGGCATGGGCGTCCGGGTAGCCAACCAGCGCGATATCGTCGCCCATCTGCAGTACCGCGTCGCCATCCGGGTTCGCCAGGATACCGTTACGACGAATACGCTCGATATAGCAGCCGGTCTGGCGGTAAATCCCCAGCTCACGAAGATTTTTGCCGTCCGCCCACGCGACCAATTCCGGGCCGACGCGGTAGGCGCGGATAACCGGCAGATAGACTTTACGCTTGGAGTCGGTATCCAGACCGCGCTCGCGGGCGATCTGCTGGGCGCTGGTCTGCAGATCCTGATGCTGCAGCTTCGGCATATAGCGCGCGCCGACGATCAGGCTCACCAGGCCAACCAGGTAGGTCAGGGCGTAACCGAGGCTCAGGTGGTCAAGCGACTGCGCCAGCTGATCGCTGGGCAGGCCAAAGTGGCGTAGGGTATCGCCAGCGCCCACCAGCACCGGGGTGGAGGTCATAGCGCCCGCCAGCATCCCGGCGGTCAGGCCGATGTCCCAGCCAAACAATTTGCCCAGCCCCATAGCGATTAACATCGCGCTGGCCACCATCACCAGCGCCAGCATCAGATAGTTTTTGCCGTCGCGGAAAAAAATCGAAAAAAAGTTGGGGCCCGCTTCGACGCCGACGCAGAAAATAAACAGCATAAAGCCAAGATTTAGCGCATCTGTGTTAATGGCGAAGTGCTGCTGACCTAATAATAAAGAAACCACTAAAACGCCAATGGAATTACCAAGTTGTACTGACCCGAGGCGAAGTTTCCCCAGGCAAAGACCCAGTGCGAGTACAACAAACAATAACAGGATGTAATTCCCGTTTAACAAATCTGCGACGTTTATATTCACGAAAGCCAACTTCTCGTTTACTAGTAAGTTGTTGAAGGAAATGGTTTTTTGGTCTAAGGTTGCTCAAGCGTTCGCACTATGCCGAACGTTATTCTGGCATCCCGTTAATACCGATAAAACAGTGCCGCTAGTTTAATCTTTCCTGGTTGCTGCGGCTAGTCACAATCGTTTTACTCTGACGGGAGCGTTATAAGCATGGACTGCCAGAATGCTATTTCTGACTGGATGAAGTGAAAGATAGTTAGAGGCGAAATCAGGAGGATATCGTGAAATCTGAGCGCGCGTGGGCCGGTATAATTTGTGGGTTCTTTCTGTTTATTGTGGTCTGTTTATCGCTGTTGCTGCATATGAAAGGGGCTTTTCGGCAAACGGGCAACCCCGAGCTTGGACTGCTGTTCTTTGTGCTACCTGGCGCTGTGGCGAGCTGTTTATCCCCCGGAAGGCGCGTCATACGTCCGCTGATTGGCGCCATGCTGGCGGCACCGGTTTGTCTGGTGGTGATGCGGATGTTCTTTATTACTCATCGATCGTTTTGGCAGGAACTGGCGTGGCTTTTTAGCGCGGTCTTCTGGTGCGCGCTCGGGGCGCTATGCTTTTTATTTATTTGCGTCTGGCTGGACGCCAGACGCAGGCACTCAACGGAAGAGTGAAGTCTCTCAGGCAAACAGGCCGAGATTTTCCTTCGCCCAGGCTTCGAAATCCGTGCAGCCGCCGATGTGTTTCTGATCGACGAAAATCTGCGGTACGGTTTCTACCGGCTTACCGACGGTTTTTTCCAGATCGGCTTTGCTGATGCCTTCCGCGTGGATATCAATGTAGCGATAGCTGAAGTCATCGCGCTCGGTGCTCAGTTTCTCAGCCAGTTCTTTAGCGCGAACGCAGTACGGGCAACCTGGGCGACCAAAAATAACGGTAAACATGCTTCTCTCCTTAAATCTCAGCCGGATGGCGAATGTGGCTATGATGCCGCGTTCCGTTAGCAAGGGGAAGAAGGTTTTACCTTTTATAGCGATGGTTGCGGGTTATGCTTGATCAATATCATCTGCTGCAAGACCCTATACAGATGCGCCAGCGATGCGCTGTGCGCGGCATGAGTATATTGAGGAGCGTTATGCGATCGCCTGCCGCATTACCCAAAAGTATTCTGATTGTTGAGCTCGTCGGCATGGCGCTGCTGACGTTGGCCTGGCTGTCATTAAACCAGTATGTTCAGCTGCCTGCGCCATTTGCCAGCCCGACGGCGGCGCTCATCATGATCTTTGCCGGGATCCTGCTGATGATCCCGGCGGCGATAGCCTTAATGTGGCGAATAGCGAAAATTGTCGCGCCGCAGTTGACCGATAATAAGACCTCATCTTCTACCCCGTCCGAACGAGAAAAACACCATGACGCCGACCATTGATCTGCTGCGTAACCACCGTTCCATCCGCCATTTTACCGACGCGCCGATTAGCGACCAACAGCGTGAGGCGATCATTGCCGGGGCGCAAGGGGCTTCCAGCTCCAGCTTTTTACAATGTACCTCGATTATTCGCATTACCGACCCGCAGATGCGTGAGCAGCTGGTTGAGTTGACCGGCGGCCAGCAGCACGTGGCGCAGGCAGCGGAGTTTTGGGTATTCTGCGCCGATTTCAACCGCCACCTGCAAATTTGCCCGCAAGCGCAGTTGGGACTGGCTGAACAGCTGCTGCTGGGCGTCGTCGACACCGCGCTAATGGCGCAGAATGCCTTAATCGCCGCGGAATCCCTGGGATTAGGCGGCGTCTATATTGGCGGCCTGCGTAATAACATTGACGCGGTAACCGAGCTGCTGCAGCTGCCGAAACACGTGTTGCCGCTGTTTGGCCTGTGCCTTGGCTGGCCTGCTGACGACCCGCAGGTTAAGCCGCGTATTCCGCCTGCGATGCTGGTGCATGAGAATCACTACCAGCCGCTTGATCAACAGGTGCTGGCGCAGTATGACGAACAGCTGGCGGACTATTATCTGACGCGCGGCAGCAATACCCGCCGCGATACCTGGAGCGATCATATCCGCCGCACCATCATCAAAGAGAGCCGGCCGTTTATTCTCGATTATTTGCATAAACAGGGCTGGGCAACGCGCTGATTCCCTATACACTTCAACCTGCAAACGCAGAGTGCTGGCCGCCAGTTATTTTCTAAGAGGTGTTGGGTGAAAATCGCTATATTATCCCGGGATGGAACGCTTTATTCTTGCCGCCGCTTGCGTGAAGCCGCGCAAAAACGCGGGCATCAGGTCGAGATCCTCGATCCGCTCTCCTGCTATATGAGCGTCAGCCCGGTTGCCTCCTCGATTCACTACAAAGGGCGACAGTTGCCCCATTTTGATGCAGTCATTCCGCGTATTGGCACGGCGATCACCTATTACGGCACCGCCGCGCTGCGGCAGTTCGAACTGCTGGGCAGCTATCCGCTAAACGAGTCGGTGGCGATTACCCGCGCCCGCGATAAGCTGCGCTCGCTGCAGTTGCTGGCGCGTCAGGGAATCGATCTACCGGTCACCGGTATTGCTCACTCGCCGGACGACACCAGCGATCTGATCGCCATGGTCGGCGGCGCGCCGCTGGTGGTGAAGTTAGTGGAGGGGACGCAGGGGATCGGTGTGGTGCTGGCGGAAACGCGACAGGCGGCGGAAAGCGTGATTGACGCCTTCCGGGGCCTCAATGCGCACATTCTGGTGCAAGAATATATCGCTGAGGCAAAAGGGTGCGATATTCGCTGCCTGGTGGTTGGCGATGAGGTGGTGGCGGCCATTGAGCGGCGGGCGAAAGAGGGCGATTTCCGCTCTAACCTGCACCGCGGTGGCGTCGCCACTACGGCCACGCTTAGCGATCAGGAGCGGGAGATGGCGATTAAAGCGGCGCAAACGCTGGGTCTGGACGTGGCAGGCGTGGATATCCTGCGCGCCCATCGCGGTCCGCTGGTGATGGAAGTTAACGCCTCGCCGGGGCTGGAAGGGATTGAAACCACCACTCACGTCGATATTGCCGGACGTATGATCGCGTGGATCGAACGTCAGGCAACGCCTGGATATTGTCTAAAAATGGGAGGGTAGCGTCACTTCGTTATCCTTTCATGGAATGCGACGCATTTTTTGCGTAAGCTATGCGTCGTTTTTTATCCAGCAAGAGGTCACAGGCACTATGGATTCACTGGTCGTTCCGGGTCTTGATACATTACGTCATTGGCTCGACGAGTTAGGCATCAGTTTTTTTGAGTGCGACTCCTGCCAGGCGTTGCACCTGCCGCATATGCAGAATTTCGACGGTATTTTCGATGCCAAAATCGACCTGCTGGACAACGTGGTGTTGTTTTCGGCGCTGGCGGAAGTGAAGCCCTCTGCGCTGCTGCCGCTGTCGGCGGATCTGTCGGCGATTAACGCCAGTTCGCTGACCGTAAAAGCGTTCCTTGATATTCAGGATGATAACCTGCCGAAGCTGGTGGTCTGCCAGGCGCTGCCCGTTGGCGCGGGCGTCACTCTCGAACAGTTTGCCTGGTTCTTCCGCCAGAGCGAAGAGCAGGTCTCGATGGTCATTCTGGAAGCCGGCGCCAATCAACTGCTGTATAAAGCGGAAGAACAGGAAGAAGAGGCCGCAGCCGAAGAAGTGCAATACCATTTTCTGCACTAATTAATAAAAGCAGCCGCTGCGATGGCGGTTGCTTATTTATTCTGTCTCAAACCCGTCTTTAAAGAATTATTCACTGCTGTTTTAGCGCTTCGCTTTTATCTCGTAGACCTTTATTGGCTGGAAATATGATCCAGGGCGTTTTTTTGCCTGGGCTATATCCTCTTATTCTGGCTACAGTTATTCTGGCGAGGCGTCCTTTTGCGGGCAGCCAATCAGGGAGAGGTTTCCTCTCCTTATCTCAGGCAATGAAAAATATGCATGATTCTTGCATGCGTTCAGGTTCGTCTATTGCGTCCGTGAATTAACGGGCCTTGAGAAGGAAACAGAGATATGACCGCCTTGGGTAAAAAATGGTTAACAGGTGTAATTACGGGTGCGCTGATGGCCGTTTCTGCCGGCTCGCTCGCAGCGGAACAAAAAACGCTGCACGTTTATAACTGGTCTGATTATATTGCGCCGGACACGGTTGCCAATTTTGAAAAAGAGACCGGTATTAAAGTGGTGTATGACGTATTTGATTCCAACGAGGTGCTGGAAGGTAAATTAATGGCCGGCAGCACCGGGTTCGATCTGGTGGTGCCGTCGGCAAGCTTCCTTGAACGCCAGCTGGCGGCCGGGGTATTCCAACCGCTGGATAAAAGCAAACTGCCGAACTGGAAAAACCTCGACCCGAAAGTTTTACAACTGGTGGCGCGTCACGATCCCGATAATAAATATGCGATGCCATACATGTGGGCGACCACCGGCATCGGCTATAACGTCGATAAAGTGAAAGCGGCGCTGGGTAAAGACGTACCGTTGAACAGCTGGGATCTGGTGCTCAAACCGGAAAACCTTGAGAAGCTGAAAAGCTGCGGCGTCTCCTTCCTTGATGCTCCGGAAGAGATTTTCTCGACGGTGCTGAACTATCTCGGCAAAGATCCAAACAGCACCAAAGCCGATGATTACACCGGACCGGCAACCGATCTGCTGCTGAAGCTGCGGCCCAATATCCGTTACTTCCACTCTTCGCAATATATCAATGACCTGGCAAACGGTGATATTTGCGTCGCTATCGGCTGGGCGGGCGATGTCTGGCAGGCGGCGAATCGGGCCAAAGAGGCGAAGAACGGCGTCAATATCTCCTACTTTATTCCGAAAGAGGGGGCGCTGGCCTTCTTTGATGTCTTCGCCATGCCGGCGGATGCCAAAAATAAAGACGAAGCCTATCAGTTCCTGAACTATCTGCTGCGTCCGGAGGTTATTGCGCATATCAGCGATCACGTCTACTACGCTAACGGTAACAAAGAGGCGACGCCGCTGGTCAGCGCCGACATCCGCAACAATCCGGCGATTTACCCGCCAGAGGATGTCTTCGCCAAGCTGTTCACCCTCAAGGTGCAGGATCCGAAGATTGACCGCGTGCGCACCCGCGCGTGGACCAAAGTGAAAAGCGGAAAATAACGCCGTCAGGCCCGGTACGCCGGGCCTGTAAAGGTCTGACCTGCTGTTCGCTGGCGGACATAGAACTGAAGAATGTATGGCAACCGGGCCATACGGTGATTGTATTTGCCGGAGAGCACCCGAGTGAATGACGCAATGCCCCGCCCACAGGCGAAAGCCCCCAAAGCGCTGACCCCGCTGCTGGAAATCCGTAATTTAACCAAATCCTTCGATGGGCAACACGCCGTCGATGATGTCAACCTCACTATTTATAAAGGCGAAATCTTTGCCTTACTGGGCGCGTCCGGCTGCGGGAAATCGACGCTGCTACGCATGCTGGCAGGTTTTGAGTTGCCCACCGCCGGGCAAATTGTGCTGGATGGCGTCGACCTGGCGCGCGTGCCGCCGTATCAGCGGCCGATCAATATGATGTTCCAGTCTTACGCGCTATTTCCCCACATGACGGTGGAGCAAAATATCGCCTTTGGTCTTAAGCAGGACAAGCTACCGAAGGCGGAGATTAACGCCCGCGTCCAGGAGATGCTGGCGTTGGTGCATATGCAGGAGTTCGCCAAACGCAAACCGCACCAGCTCTCCGGCGGGCAGCGTCAGCGCGTGGCGCTGGCGCGAAGCCTGGCGAAGCGGCCGAAATTGCTGCTGCTTGATGAACCGATGGGCGCGTTGGATAAAAAACTGCGCGACCGGATGCAGCTTGAGGTGGTGGATATTCTTGAGCGCGTCGGCGTCACCTGCGTGATGGTCACCCATGACCAGGAAGAGGCGATGACCATGGCAGGCCGTATCGCCATCATGAACCGCGGTAAGTTCGTGCAGATCGGCGAGCCGGAGGAGATCTATGAACATCCGACGACCCGCTATAGCGCCGAGTTTATCGGCTCGGTAAACGTCTTCGAAGGGCTGGTCAAAGAGCGGCTGGAAGATGGCCTGGTACTGAATGCGCCGGGGCTGGTGCATCCGCTGAAAGTCGATCCGGATGCCTCGGTGGTGGATAACGTGCCGGTCTGGGTGGCGCTGCGTCCGGAGAAAATCATGCTCTGCGACGAACCGCCGGCGGACGGCTTTAACTTTGCGGTAGGCGAGGTTATCCATATTGCCTACCTCGGCGATCTGTCTATCTATCATGTCCGTCTGAAAAGCGGGCAGATGATCAGCGCGCAGCTGCAAAATGAGCATCGCCATCGCAAAGGAATGCCGACCTGGGGTGATGAAGTTCGCTTGTGCTGGGATGCCGATAGCTGCGTTGTTCTGACGGTGTAAGGAGAGGACGATGAGCACATTAGAACCTCCAGCCGGCGGCAAAAAGCCCGGCGGTTTTGCCCTGTGGCTGGCGCGCCAGCAGATGGCTCACGGGCGTAAGCTGGTGATTGCGCTGCCGTATCTGTGGTTAATCCTGCTGTTTTTACTGCCATTCCTGATCGTTTTTAAAATCAGTCTGGCCGAAATGGCGCGGGCGATCCCGCCCTATACCGAGTTACTGTCGTGGGCCGACGGTCAACTGACGTTGACGCTCAACCTCGGCAACTTCCTGCAGCTGACCGACGATCCGCTGTACTTTGAGGCTTATCTGCAGTCGTTGCAGGTGGCGGCAATTTCCACCTTTTGCTGTCTGCTATTGGGCTATCCGCTGGCGTGGGCGGTGGCGCATAGCAAGCCGTCGACGCGCAATATCCTGCTGCTGCTGGTGATATTACCTTCGTGGACCTCGTTCCTCATCCGCGTTTACGCCTGGATGGGGCTGCTGAAAAGCAACGGGGTGCTCAATAACTTCCTGTTGTGGCTCGGAGTTATCGATCAACCGCTGGAGATTTTGCATACCAATCTGGCGGTGTACATCGGTATCGTTTACGCCTACCTGCCGTTCATGGTGCTGCCGATTTATACCGCGCTGACGCGTATCGACTATTCGCTGGTGGAAGCGTCGCTGGATCTCGGCGCCAGGCCGTTAAAGACCTTCTTCCAGGTGATTGTTCCGTTAACGAAAGGCGGCATTATCGCCGGCTCGATGCTGGTGTTTATTCCGGCGGTGGGCGAGTTCGTGATCCCGGAACTACTCGGCGGCCCCGACAGCATTATGATTGGCCGCGTGCTGTGGCAGGAGTTCTTTAATAACCGCGACTGGCCGGTAGCATCGGCGGTGGCGATTGTGATGCTGCTGCTGTTGATCGTGCCGATCATGTGGTTCCACAAGCATCAGCAAAAACAGATGGGGGATCATGGATGAATGACTTACCGGTAGTACGTTCGCCATGGCGGATTCTGATCCTCGTGCTCGGTTTTACCTTCCTGTATGCGCCGATGCTGATGCTGGTTATCTATTCATTTAACAGTTCGAAGCTGGTGACGGTATGGGCAGGGTGGTCGACGTGCTGGTATAGCGAGCTGTTTCATGATGACGCGATGATGAGCGCGGTGGGGTTAAGCCTGACCATTGCCGCCTGCGCGGCGACGGCGGCGGCGATCCTCGGCACGATTGCCGCGGTGGTGCTGGTGCGTTTTGGCCGTTTTCGCGGTTCCAACGGTTTTGCTTTTATGATCACCGCGCCGCTGGTGATGCCCGATGTGATTACCGGGCTGTCGCTGCTGCTGCTGTTTGTCGCGCTGGGGCATTCCATCGGCTGGCCATCGGATCGCGGCATGTTGACGATATGGCTGGCGCATGTCACCTTCTGTACCGCCTACGTGGCGGTGGTGATCTCTTCACGTCTGCGCGAGCTGGACAGGTCAATCGAAGAGGCGGCGATGGATCTTGGCGCCGCGCCGCTGAAGGTGTTTTTCGTGATAACCTTGCCGATGATTATGCCCGCGGTCATTTCCGGCTGGCTGCTGGCGTTTACTTTGTCTCTTGATGACCTGGTGATTGCCAGCTTCGTTTCCGGGCCAGGGGCGACGACGCTGCCGATGCTGGTCTTCTCCAGCGTGCGGATGGGTGTTAACCCGGAAATTAACGCCCTGGCGACATTAATTCTCGGCGTGGTGGGAATTGTCGGTTTTATCGCCAGGTATTTAATGGCTCGCGCAGAAAAGCAGCGAGTGCGTGATATCCAGCGTGCAAGAAGGGGCTGAACCCCCTATACCCGTCATACTTCAAGCTGCATGTGCGTTGGCCGCGTTTGTTCACCCCAGTCACTTACTAGAGTAAGCTCCTGGGGATTCACTCACTTGCCGCCTTCCTGCAACTCGAATTATTTAGGGTATAATCTCTGCAATAGAGTTAACATTGGCGCCGCACTCGTGGCGCCGTTTTCATGGATGACTTTACGTTGGGATTGTTTACAAAAACTCGATCGTCTCATGCTCGTCTTAACGTCCCTGCGCTGGTACAGGTGGCGGCCTTTGCTATTATCTTAATTCGCGGTCTTGACCTGTTAATGATCCTCAATCAGCTTGGCGTGCAGGGGATTGCCGATTTTGTCCATCGTAGCGTGCAAACCTGGGCCCTGACGCTGGTGTTTCTGGCGAGCCTGGCGCTGGTGTTTATCGAGATCTGGTGCGCCTTTTCGCTGGTGAAAGGCCGTAACTGGGCGCGCTGGCTCTACCTGCTGACGCAAATTATCGTCATCTCTTATCTGTGGGCGGCCTCGATTGGCTACGGCTATCCGGAACTGTTCAGCGTGGCCGGGGAGTCAAAGCGGGAAATTCTCCATGCGCTGTTTTTGCAAAAGCTGCCGGATCTGCTGGTGCTGGCGCTATTGTTTATCCCGGCGTCGTGCCGACGGTTTTTCCGCTTGCAATAACGGTGATACAATCCCCGCCCCGGTTTTCTTGAAGGTCTTCTTATGCATTGCGCACTTTACGACGCGGGCCGCTGCCGTTCCTGTCAGTGGCTGGAATTGCCATTGACGCAACAGCTCGCCGATAAAATGGCGAACCTGCGCGAACTGCTGGCGAGTCATCCAGCGGCGAGATGGCTTGCTCCGGTCTCAGGTCCGGAGACGGCGTTTCGCAACAAAGCGAAAATGGTCGTAAGCGGTAGCGTCGAGCGCCCGCTGCTCGGCATGCTGCATCGCGATGGCACGCCGGAAGATCTCACCGATTGCCCGCTGTATCCGCCGAGTTTTGAACCGGTTTTCGCCGCGCTGAAGCCGTTTATCGCCCGCGCCGGACTCACCCCCTATAACGTTGCCCGCAAGCGCGGCGAACTGAAGTATTTGCTGCTGACCGAAAGCCAACAGGGCGGCATGATGTTGCGTTTCGTTCTGCGCTCTGCGGCTAAGCTTGCACAGTTGCGCGCCGCGCTGCCGTGGTTACAGCAGCAGTTGCCGCAGCTTAAGGTGATTACCGCCAATATTCAGCCCGTGCATATGGCTATCATGGAAGGGGAGCAGGAGATTTTCCTCAGCGATCAACAGGCGCTGGCGGAGAACTTTAACGGCGTACCGCTGTGGATCCGCCCGCAAAGCTTTTTCCAGACCAACCCGACGGTGGCGAGCCAGCTCTATGCTACCGCCCGCGACTGGGTACGCGCGCTGCCGGTCAACCACATGTGGGATCTGTTTTGCGGCGTCGGCGGTTTCGGCCTGCACTGCGCAACCCCGCAGATGCGCCTTACCGGTATCGAAATCGCCCCGGAAGCCATCGCCTGCGCGAAGCAATCCGCGGCCCAGTTGGGATTAACCAATCTTCATTTTCAGGCGCTGGATTCCACGCAATTCGCGACGCATGAAGACGATATTCCACAGCTGGTGCTGGTCAACCCGCCGCGGCGCGGCATCGGCGCCGAACTGTGCGATTATCTAAGCCGCATGGCGCCGCCGTATATTATTTATTCGAGCTGTAACGCGCGGACGATGGCCGCAGATATTGATCGTCTGCAGGGCTATCGCCTTGAGCGGGTGCAGTTGTTCGATATGTTTCCACATACCGCGCATTATGAAGTGCTGACGCTGCTGGTTCGTGAAGTTTAAACAAAATGTGAACTCTTTAAGCGGCTGAAATCGGGTAAGCTTTATGAAACGAGCGTGAAATTCGTGGAGCGAATCTGATGAGTAAAAAAATCCTGCTGGTGGAAGATGATGATGATATTGCGGCTTTGTTGCGCCTGAATCTGCAGGATGAAGGGTATCAAATCGTGCACGAGGCGGACGGCGCGCAGGCGCTGCGCCAGCTGGATAACGGCGTCTGGGATGCGGTGATTCTTGACCTGATGTTGCCCAACGTCGACGGGCTGGAGATTTGCCGTCGCATCCGTCAGCAAACGCGCTATCTACCGGTGATTATTATTAGCGCCCGTTCCAGCGAAACCCAGCGCGTGCAGGGGCTGGAAATGGGGGCCGATGATTATCTGGCGAAACCTTTTTCTCTACTGGAGCTGATTGCCCGGGTGAAGGCGGTTTTCCGCCGTCAGGAAGCGATGGGACAAAATCTCTTGATGGATGCCGGACGTATCGCCTGCCACGGCCTGAATATCGACCCGCTGTCCCGGGAGGTCAGGCTGCACGGTGAACTGGTAGACCTCACGCCGCGCGAATTCGATCTGCTCTATTACTTTGCCCGCCATCCCGGTGAAGTTTTTTCGCGTCTGGCGCTGCTGGATAGCGTCTGGGGCTATCAGCATGAAGGCTACGAACATACGGTCAACACGCATATTAATCGTCTGCGTACGAAAATAGAGCGCGACCCGGCAGAGCCGGACATTATTCTTACCGTCTGGGGGAAGGGGTATAAATTTGCGCCCTATAGCGCCGGGGCGCAGTCATGATCCGCCGACTCAGCCTCAGCCAGCGGTTATCGTTGGTGTTTATCGCCTTGCTGCTGCTGTGTGCGCTGTCCGTTTGTCTACTCCAGCTCTATAGCAGCGCGCAGTACGGTAACGTCATGGTGCAACGGCTTTCAGCCGGTCTGGCGCAGCAGATCGCCGCCCGCGAGCCGCTGCTCAACGTGCGCGGCGAGGTGGATCGCGCGGCGTTGAAACCACTATTCGACCGTCTGATGGTGTTTAACCCAAGCGTCGAGCTGTACCTCGTTTCGCCGGATGGCGAGCTGCTGGCGGATGCCGCGCCGCCGGGGCACATTAAACGCCAGCGCATTGCCATGGCGCCGGTGCAGGCGTTTCTCTCCGGCGGCGCGTGGCCAATTTATGGTGACGATCCGCGCAGCATGGACCAGCAAAAAGTGTTTAGCGCCGCGCCGCTGCGCCTTGACGGCCAGCTACGTGGCTATCTCTACATTATCCTGCAGGGCGAAACTTTTAATGAACTGGCACAAAACGCCTGGCAGAAGACGCTGTGGAGCCTGCTGCTATGGACCCTGCTGCTGGTGGCGCTGTTTGGCCTGTTGGCCGGCGGCCTGGCGTGGTATTGGGTAACACGCCCGGTACGCCAGCTGACGGCGCAGGTGGCAGCCGGAGACAGCGATAGTATTCGAGCAATCAAAGCGCTGGCGGCGCAGGCGCCGGACCCGCATCCCGGAAATGAAGTGGCGCTGCTGCATAACCGCTTTATCGAACTGGCGCAGCAGATCGCCGGGCAATGGGATCGGCTGGCTGATAGCGATCGTCAGCGCCGGGAATTTATTGCCAATATTTCGCATGACCTGCGCACGCCGCTCACTTCGCTGCTGGGATATCTGGAGACGTTATCGCTAAAGGATGATCGCCTGACGGCGCAGGAGCGTAAGCAGTATCTGAATATCGCGCTACGCCAGGGAAATAAAGTTCGTCATCTGTCGCAGCAGCTATTTGAGCTGGCACGCCTTGAACATGGCGGTATTAAGCCGCAGCCGGAAAAGTTTATCCTTGCCGAGCTGATTCAGGACGTGGCGCAAAAATTCGATCTGGCGATTGCCACCCGCGAAATCCGTCTGCGCCTGGAATTGGCGTCAGGCTTGCCTTTGGTTGAGGCAGACCTTTCGATGATGGAGCGGGTATTAACCAATCTGCTGGATAACGCCATTCGCCATACTCCGCACGGGGGCGAAATTCGTCTGTCGTCGCGCCTGCAGGGGGCGCAGGTGGTGGTCGAGGTGGCCGATAGCGGCCCGGGCGTCGCCGGTGAGTTACGGGCCAATCTGTTTGAGCGGCCATCGGTACTGGAACCGGGGCAGCAGAGCGCCTCACGGGGCGGGCTGGGGTTGATGATTGTTCGCCGGATGCTGCAACTGCACGGGGGGGAAATTCGCCTGCTGGAAGTACCGGCAGGGGCCTGTTTTCAGTTTACCCTGCCGCTGTGAGGGGGGGGCGTTACCGATAGACCCGGCTCAGGCGGCTGCGCCGTAAGCCGGGAAGCGTAGATCTTACTCCGGGAACCACTGGTTGCTAATTTTCTGGTAGGTTCCGTCAGCTTTAATCGCTTTCAGCGCGGCGTTCAGTTTTTCCAGCAGTGCTTTATTATCCGGGCGCACCGCAATGCCGAGGCCGGTACCGAAATACTGCGGATCGGTCACTTTCGGCGTCGCCGCGCCTAACTGCGGGTTGGTCTTCAGCCATTCGTTGACCACCGCGGTATCGCCGAAGACGCCGTCGATACGGCCGTTTTTCAGGTCGATAATGGCATTCTGGTAGCTATCGTAAGCGACGGTTTTGACTTCCGGGTGCTTATCCTGCAGGTATTTCTGGTGCGTGGTGCCGTTTTCCATGCCGATACGCTTACCTTTCAGGTCATCAAAAGAGTGGTACGCGTCTTTTTTGGCGATTACCAGCGCCGAGTTGGCGTAGTACGGGTCGGTAAACGCGACCTGTTTGCTACGCTCAGGCGTGATGTCCATGCCGGAGATCACCGCATCATACTTTTTAAATTTTAGCGCCGGGATCAGGCTGTCGAAAGCGTGGTTGGTAAAAGTACAGTCAGCCTGCATTTGCTTACACAGCGCTTTGGCCAGATCGAGATCGAAACCGACAATCTGGTTATTCGCATCCATGGATTCAAATGGCGGATAGGTCGCGGAAACGCCAAAGCTGATTTTTTCCGCGGCAGCGGCGCCAAAGGCGAAAGAGCTAAGCAGTGCGGCCAGAACTAACTTTTTCATAGTGGGACTCCCGTCGGTCAATCTTATGATGTTGTGCCGGTTTACGGCTGAAGTTCACAATGCCACTAAATGAATTTATATGCAATAAAGTTGTATGTTTATTTTATTGGTTATAAAAAAAACGGGTAAGCATTAGCACTTACCCGTTTCATATATTACTGTTTATGCATTTCGTGATGTTAGTTACGGCGCTCGAAGGCCAGCGCTTTTCTTTCCACCAGACGCATCAGCAGCGTCAGCAGGCCGTTCACCACCAGATAAATGATACCGGCTGCGCCGAAGACCATCACGTCATAGGTGCGCCCGTATAGCAGCTGGCCATGACCCATCACTTCCATCAGCGTGATGGTGTAAGCCAGCGAGGTGCTTTTAAAGACCAACACCACTTCGTTAGAGTACGAGGAGAGGGCGCGTTTAAAAGCATACGGTAGCAGAATCGCCAGCGTATCCTTCTTGCTCATCCCCAGCGCGCTGCAGGACTGCCACTGGCCGTCCGGAATGGCGCGGATGGCGCCATAGAACAGCTGGGTGGTATAAGCCGCGCTGTTTAACGACAAAGCGATCAGCGCGCACAGCCAGGGCTCAGAGATCAGATGCCACAGCACCGGGTAATTCTGTAATGACGGGAACTGTCCTGGTCCATAGTAGATCAGGAAGATCTGCACCAGCAGCGGTGTCCCGGTAAACAGGGTGATATAGCCGCGGACGATCCACACCACCACCGGCGTTTTTAACGTCAGCACAATGGTAAAGATCAGCGCCAGGATCAGCGCCACGACGATCGATGCCGCCGTCAGCGTCAGGCTGGTATGCAGCCCTTTCAGCAGTTCGGGTAAGTAATCGAGCATCAACCTGGTCTCCGTTCGAAGCGCGTCGCACGCTGATCAATACGTTTGAGAATGTATTGACTCAACAGGGTGATGACGAGATAAATAGCTGCCGCAATGATGTACCAGTTAAACGGCTCCTGAGTACGGGTAGCAATACTTTTGGTTTGCAGCATCAGATCGTTGACGCTGATAAGGCTGACCAGCGCGGTATCTTTCAGCAGCACCAGCCACTGGTTGCCCAGGCCCGGCAGGGCATGGCGCCACATCTGCGGCATCACCAGGCGGAAGAATATCGCCGCCTTCGACAAACCCAGCGCTTGTCCGGACTCCCACTGCCCCTGCGGCACCGCTTTCAAGGCGCCGCGCAGGGTCTGCGAGGCATAGGCGGCATACAGTAGGGAAAGCGCAATGGCGCCGCAGAGGAACGGGCTGACGTCGAAATTCTCAATTTGCATCTGTACCGGAATCTGCACAAACCCAAGATTAAGAGTAAAACCGTCAGACAGCGTCAGCAGCAGCTGTGAGGAACCAAAGTAGATAAACAGCACCACCAGGATTTCCGGTAGGCCGCGTAAAATCGTCACGATGCCGGTCGCCAACCATGCCACAGGGCGCCATTTCACCGACTCCAGCACGGCGAAAAGCATCGCCAGCACCAGGCCGATGACCAGCGCGCAAACGGCAAGGCCGACGGTCATCCCGGCGGCGCTTGCTAATGGAAAAAATTCGTTCATTCAGCGTTACTTCTGGAACCATTTGCTATAGATGGTCTGGTACGTCCCATCTTTCTTCACTTTTTCCAGCGCAGCGTTAAATTTCTGCTGCAGCTCGGTATTGCCCTGACGAACCGCAATGCCGAGACCGGTACCGAAGTAGTCTTTATCCGTCACTTTATCACCCACCGGCGCCAGCTTCGGATTGCTCTTCAGCCATTCGGTCACTACCGCCGTGTCGCCGAAGACGGCGTCAATGCGGCCGTTTTGCAGATCCAGTTTAGCATTCTGGTAGCTGTCATAAGGAACGGTGGTGATTTCCGGATGCTTATCAGTGATGAATTTCTGATGGGTAGTACCGTTCTGCACGCCAACTTTCTTGCCTTTCAACTGGTCAATGCCGGTGAACTTGCCCTGCTGGCCGACAAACAGCGCCGAGTTTTCATAATACGGGGTGCTGAACAGCACCTGTTTTTCACGCTCAGGGGTGATATCCATACCGGCCATGACGGCGTCGAAGCGGCGGAATTTCAGTCCTGGGATCAGGCTATCGAAAGCCTGGTTAGTAAAGGTGCAGGTCGCGTCCATCTCTTTACACAGCGCGTTAGCCAGATCGACGTCAAAGCCGACGATTTTGTTGTTGGCGTCTACCAGCTCAAACGGAGGGTAGGAGGCCTCGGTGGCGAAACGGATAGTCTGGGCTGCGGTAGCGGAAAGGCTCATGCCCGCGAGCAGAGCGGCAATCAGTACTTTTTTCATCGTTATTTCCCCGAAAACATCAATGTGAAAGATAGTTTTTAAAGGCGTCGGTTTGCGGATGCGCGAAGCAGTTAGCATCCCCTTGCTCAACGATATGCCCGTTTTCCATATACACCACGCGGCTGGCGGTTTTACGCGCCACTTCCACTTCGTGGGTAACGATAACCTGGGTGATTCCGGTTTCCGCCAGTTCGCGAATGATGCTGACGATCTGGGCGGTGATTTCCGGATCCAACGCGGCGGTGGGTTCATCAAACAGCAGCACCTGTGGCTCCATCATCAGCGCGCGGGCAATCGCTACGCGCTGCTGTTGACCGCCTGACAGATGCAGCGGATAGCGGTCGCTGTAAGGTTTAAGGCGTAAACGCTCAAGTAGTTTTTCGGCGCGCGCCAGCGCCTGATCTTTGGTTAAGCCCAGCACGCGGCACGGGGCTTCGATCAGGTTTTGCACCACGGTCAGGTGTGGCCACAGGTTGTACTGCTGGAAGACCATCCCGACATTCTGGCGCAGCTCGCGAATAGCTTTGTCAGACGGCGCTTTGGTGAAGTCGAATTGATTACCGGCGATGTTTAAGGTACCGGAACGCGGCATCTCCAGCAGGTTGAGTACGCGAAGCAGCGAGCTTTTACCGGCGCCGCTTGGGCCGAGGAGCACCAGCGTTTCCCCCTGCGGGCAATCCAGCGTGATGTCGAACAGCGCCTGGTGCGCGCCGTAGAAGCAATTAATGCCGTTTAGTTTAATACTCATCTGGGCAGTCTGATACAAATAGCTATTGAGGCCGCAAATAGTACCTTTGACAGAATAGTTATGCAATATTTATGCGTTAAAAGTTAAATGTAAACCACATTTATCACTAAAGTTAGCACAAAATATGGGTTCGTGTGGTAGGGGGGAACAAATGTCGGCATTACCACACGGAATACCGACATTTTACCGGGGTTATCGTTTCAGCGGGGTGGCTTTAACGCCGAAATTAGCGTTTCTCAAGACTCTGACGCAGCGAGCCGGCCGGAGCGTGGCTGTTTATGCCGAGGTAGCGGACATCGTCAACCGCCCAGCACTGGCCTTCCTGAATCATCAGCACTTCATCTTTCCAGCTCTGGGTTCCCTGTTTTAATTCAACGCGCAGCGGAATATTGCGTGCATCGCGGTTCGGGATGGTTGAGGCGCTGGCGACGTCGGCGCTATCCGCCGGGGTGGAACTGCTGGAGAATGGATTTGATTGCAGTAGCCCGTTACGCGATGGGTCCTGACGAGCGTCGTTCAGCAGTTTAGCCAAATCGTCGCTCAGATACGGGCGCAGCGCGGTGAGATCGTTATTACGATGCTGGATTTGATAATCATAGAACTGCTGCGCTACCTCGTCCGGGCCGCCCTCGATGCAGGAACCGCTGCGGGTGCCGTTGTCTTTATAAGCCGGGGTCACGGTGGTACAGGCGCTCAGCGCCAGTGCGCAAGGCAAAACAAGTGCAAGAATGTTGTAGCGCATGATGATTTCCTTATGAACTCACTACGTTGTTAGATTCTGCTAAAGCATAGCGTAAGCGCGACAATTGTACTTGACGCAAAGAGCTAAGACCTTGATGTGACAACGGCCATCGGCTGCCCGCGCCTCTTATGCGGGCAGCCGGCGTATCAGAATTGATAACTATAGTTGACGCTGGCGAACCACAGGTAAGGGTGATCGTAGCTGCCGGAGACGATTTCCGGTGATTTTACGTGGGAAGATTGCATGTGCAGATAAGAGACCGCGACGCCGATATTGCTGGCCGGGGTTATCTGGTATTGCGCGCCGGTGGCGAAGCGCCACTCATCGCCGGTTGGCAGCGAGAGCGCCGTGTCGCTTTGTGAATCATAAACCGTGCTGTCGAACCCGACGCCGGCGTTCAGACGCCACTGCTCGGTCGGCCGGTACTGTACGCCGACGGCGGTATGCCAGGAGTCCTTCAGGCGGTTATTTTTACTACTTTCGTGACCGGAAACGGTGATTTGCGGGCTGCCGAACTGGCTCCAGTCCTGCCAGCCGAGATCGCCCATCACCGACCACTGTTTATTAATATCGTGGACCATGCTGAGCATGATCTGCTGCGGCGCGCGGACCTGGGCGGAGATAGGCAAATCATACGCAACGTTCGGTAAATTGGGAAAACGCGCTTTGCCCTTAACGTTAAAGTCATAATCGGTTTTACTGTTCCAGGTGATGCCGGCGCGGGTCTGGTCGGTTAACTGCATCAGCAGACCCAGACGATAGCTCATCGCCCAGTCATGGTCTTTATCTTTCTCGTCATTACCGTCGACGTTACGCGTCAGCGATAAATAACCATAGTTCAGGTTGGCGGATGCGCCGACAGAGAGACGATCGTTAAGTTTCCACGCCAGCGACGGGCTCAGCGTCATCGCCACCATGGTGCTTTTCTTGATAAGACGATCGCCGGCCCAGTTGCCAAAATCGATGCCTAAACCGTAGTTGCCGTACAAGCCAATCCCGGCATATAAATCATCGTTAATTTTCTGTGCGTAAAAGCCGCTGGCGTTAGGAAACAGATTCATCACGTTACCAGGGCTATTACCGCCGTGTTCGTTATTCATCTGATACGGGATATCGCCGCCCATGACCTGCGCGCCGCCGGTAAACATATGGTCAGGAAGCCGGGTCATGCCGGCTGGGTTGGTGACGATGGTGGAGGCGTCCTGCGCGCGGGCGGCCTGACCTGCGCCTGCCAGGCCGACGTCTTCGGTGCCGATTTCATAAAAATAGAGTGCGCTGGCATGGCTGAAGCCAGAGCAGAGCAACCCAGAAATAAGGAATGCGATTTTTTTCATTTGCCACCTGCGGTAATGTAAAACGCGAGCATATTCTTATGCCCAAAGTATAGAGGACATATCTTTTTTAGCGTCGGATTTATACTGATAGTCCGGGGGATATATTGCGAGTCCGTTAACGGAGTGGATTACCAATTTTAGGCGTTATACGGATTAGCATCCTGATGAAGGCGCATATTTGATATGACTATTAACGAGGGGTAAATGGAAAAAGAGTATAAAAATAAATATTCACAGAGTAATAAGTAAGAAACACTATCACCATACGATGATAATGTTTCTATATCGGCAATAACTAATTATTTCTTCTTATAGATATTCGCGGATACGTGCAGTTTCTTATCGGTGTTACCGGAAGAGAGCACCACAACGTCAGCGCCTTTTTCATCGGCTTTTTTGATCAGTTCTTCGCGCGCATCGCTTGGCGCAGTTTGTCCGGTAGAGGAGATGGTGCCAATTTTTTGGTATTGACCCTCTACCTTAGCGAAATCTTCTTTGCTCAGAATTTCTGCAGAAAACGCGTTCGCGGTTAAAAACAATGCTGCACCTGCCACTAAAGCTGCATATTTCATATTATTAATCTCCATTGTTTATCTTGCTATCATCATGCTCTTGTTTTAACTAACCAATGAGCGCCATCAGATTGAATCAAGCCCGTCTTTTTTTCAAGCGAAATGCTGCATTTTTATGACCTAAAATTAACGATTTTTTAAAGAAAAGATGACAGGGTTCTCATTGATAATGCTTGCTTTTTTTTGCGTAATAGACGTTGTCGGAGCCTAAGACCATTTTCATCTGTCGTTAGCTGAAAATGACGTTAAGCGGCGAGGGGCTGAAGCGGCCAGCAACAGACATTCCGGGGTTGATGGTTTATCATAAAGAGAAAGACACAGCGGGCAGCTCAACTGCTTGTCCAGTCGCTAAAAAAGGAGTAGCTATGCCGACCGAACAACGGCTGGATCCGCGCCAGGATCGAGCAATGCTGTGGGCCAATCGCGAAAATGTGCAAAAACATGCACTGTCGCGCAGCATGCCGTGGTTAGCGTTCGTCAATATCGCCTTTGCCTTGATGGTCATCTTCCGCAACGTTCTGTTCACCGAGTTCGATCATCAGAGCTTGACTCACCAGGATATTATTCCTTATCTGGAGATGGCGCTTGGGGCCATTATCGTTTTCTCGCTGGCGCTTTGCATGATGGTTATCTCCGGGCGGATATTAAGCGGTATTTATGCCACAAAAGTGATTTCCGCTATTTTGTTGATTCTCAGTTTATGCTGGTCGGTGAGTAGTTACTGCTTCATCATTTTATGGTCGCTGCCGTTCGCGTGGCCGCTGCTGGTTATTTTAATGACCACCGGTCTTGCCGCGCTCTATTATTTTCCGGTGGGCCTCGTGGCTTACCTTGTTCCTTTATGGGGTATTTCATTACTCGCTGGCGTGCAAATACATCATGGTGTCGATTTACGTTTTCTGATTCTGTGGGGAATATGCACCGCCATTATGATTTATGGCCGGCAGATATTACAGCGCTGGTATGACGAGGCCTGGAAAACCCATCAGGAGAACATGCAACTGATTAATCGGTTGGAAAACATGGCGAATCAGGATGCCTTGACGGCGACCGCCAACCGCCGGGCTCTGGACAATTTTTTAGCGCAGGCCTGGGAACGTAAAGAGCCGCTGGCGCTGATCATCCTCGATGTCGACTTTTTTAAACGTTATAACGATCACTACGGTCACCAGGCGGGAGATTACTGCCTCTCCTGCATCGCCTCCGTGCTGAAAATGTCGGTACGCGCGCAGGAGGATATGGTGGCGCGCTATGGCGGCGAGGAGTTTGTGATTGTCCTGCCGCTGCAATCATTAGATAGCGCCACGGCGGTGGCGCAGCGGATCCAACAGAAGATTCGCGAAGCGGCGCTGCCGCATGCCAAATCCGATGCCGGGCCGCTAGTGACGGTCAGTATGGGTATTGTCGCCTCGGACGGGCGCGTCCCGGCGTCAGAGTTAATCGCGCAGGCGGATGCTGCGCTGTATAAAGCCAAGCAAGAAGGACGTAATCGATGGTCTTATTAGCAAAGCGCATTATCCAGCTTGCGCTTGCCGCTTTGCTGCTGGCAGGCTGTGCGCAGGAGCAGGGTATTGTCGACAAACAGGGTTATCAGTTGGATACCCGTCATCCGGCGCAGGCGGCCTATCCGCGTATTAAAGTCCTGGTCATTCACTATACCGCCGATAACTTTGATGTCTCGCTGGCGACCCTGACCGATAAAGAGGTTAGTTCGCACTATTTAATTCCCGAGCAGCCGCCTCTGCACCACGGTAAACCGCGTATCTGGCAACTGGTGCCGGAGGAAGATTTAGCCTGGCACGCCGGTATCAGCTTCTGGCGCGGCAGCACGCGTATCAACGATACCTCTATTGGTATTGAGCTGGAAAATCGCGGCTGGCAAAAAAACGGCGATATAAAAAGTTTTACCCCATTTAATCCGACGCAAATTGACGCGCTTATCCCGCTGGCGAAAGATATCATCGCCCGCTATCACATTCAGCCGCAAAATGTCGTGGCTCATGCCGATATCGCGCCGCAGCGCAAGGACGACCCTGGCCCGCTGTTCCCGTGGCGGGCGCTGGCGCAGCAGGGAATTGGCGCCTGGCCTGATGATTCACGCGTCGCCTTTTATTTGCAAGGGCGTCCAAGCTGGCAGCCAGTTGATAGCGGAGAATTGTTAGACCTGCTGTCGCGCTACGGCTATCAGGTCACCCCGGAGATGACCCCGGCGCAGCAAAAACGGGTGATTATGGCCTTCCAGATGCACTTCAGGCCGGCACGCTGGGACGGCGTGGCCGATGCGCAAACGCAGGCGATCGCCGAGGCGTTGCTGGAAAAATATGGACAAGGATGAGTATTTGGCAGCAAACAGGGTGGCTTGCTGCCGTAAGCGTCGGTTTTAATCGTGTAGTTTACCGTGGTCTTTTAACCACGCGGCGGTGCGGGTAACCCCCTCATCGAGGGTAACGATCGGCTGATAGCCAAGTTCCTGCTGAGCGCGGCTGATATCGAGGGTAAAGTCGAAATTGAGCTTCGAAACGCCGTAATGGGTGAAAGCGGGTTCTTTTGCCGATTTATTGCCGAAATGCTCCATGCTGCGGGCAATAATATCCAACATCGGATAGGGCACCGAGCGGATTCGGCACTTGATGCCCAGCTCGTCGATGAGCTTCTGCACGATACTGCGCAGCGTCCGCGGCTCGCCGTTGCTGATATTCCACGCCCGCGCGGAAGGTAAGTGGTCGCACTGCGGCTGACTGGCCAACCACATCGCATGCACCGCGTTTTCGTAGTAAGTCATGTCCACCAGCGCGTTACCGCCGCGCGGCAAGAGCACGCTGCCGTAGTGGCGCATCATCTGCACCATTCGCGGAATAAAGACCTTATCATGCGGCCCAAACAGGCTTTGCGGGCGCAAAATCGTAAAGCGGGTATGCGGGTTCGCCTGCGCCAGCAGGTTGATAACCTCTTCGCTGGCCGCCTTGCTGCGGGCGAATTCATTGGCGAAGCGGTGCGGGCGGAAATCTTCCTGAATATCGCGATGGTGGTGATAATCGAAATAGAGCGAAGGAGAAGAAATATGGACGAAATTGCGTACGCCCCAGGCAACGGACCATTCGCCAAGGCGGCGCGTTGCGCGAACGTTGGCTAAATCGAAGGCTTGCTGGGTACCCCACGGCGAGGTAAAGCTGGAACAGTGCCAAAGCGTATCAATACCGGCGAGCATCACTTTAGCCTGCGAAGAGACCAGTTCGGTTAGATCGGCAGGAATAAACTCCGCGCCCATTTTGCTCAGAAGCTTACCCATCGCTTCGTTGCGCCCGGTCGCTCGCACGCTGATGCCCTTGTTGCGCAGATATTCCACCGCATTACGGCCTAATCCGCTGGTCGCACCGGTAACCAGTACCTTCATATCAATCTACTGTCCCAGAAAAGAATTTCGTGCGCATTTTTCCGTGATTCTCCCGAGTATGCAATGAGAATCATGAAAGAATAACGCTTAATCTTCGTTTTTGCCTGTGATTTGCTCGGCCTGGCGGGCGATGCGTCGCGCCATGCCGCGAAAAATAAACAGATGCGCCGGGATCATCAGTAGCCAGTAGAACAGGCCGGGCATGCCGTGCGGATGCCACCAGGCGCGAACGTCCAGTTCACGATGGTCGACTTTATCGCTAATGGTAAAGCTTAAACGACCAAGACCGGGGGCTTTCATGCCAAACAATAGGGTTAGCTGTTGTTCTTCTTCCACAATAATCACTTTCCAACTGTCGACAGTATCGCCAGTTTGCAGATAATCATGCTGCGGCCGCCCTTTTGCTAAACGATGGCCGACCAGCAGATCCATGGCACCGCGGATTTTCCACAGAATGTTGCCGAAGAAATAACCCTCTTTACCGCCGATTTGGTTCACCACTCGCCATAGCGCCTTACGGCTTGCCTGGGTGCTAACGGTGCAGCCAGCCTGCTTTGGGTAGTAGCCATACTCCGGCCGCCAGCGGGCGAAAGCCTGAGCGTCGTAGCCCCAATCGCTGGAGTTCACCAGCTGTTCTTCTTCTTTCAAAGTACGACGCACCGCCTGATCGAAGGGAATCAAGGTTTGCGGGATCAGCGCGCGCAGCGAACGATCGTCGGCGATCAGATCGTGCTTGAGACCCTGAATCAGCGCTTTAGCGATGGTGGGGGGCACCGAGGTGATAACGTTCAGGAACCACACCGAAATCCAGCGGGTCGGAAAGGGGATAGGGATCAACAGGCGATGCTTGCCGCTGACCGCCATAAAATGGGTGAACTGCTGCTGATAGCTGAGAATATCCGGGCCGGCGGCCTCGAAGACGCGGTGCTCGCGAGCCGGATGGTTAAGTAACTCCACCAGATAGTAGAGCAGATTTTCCAGCGCGATGGGGGTTGTGCGTGAGCGTACCCAGCGCGGCGGCGTCAGCACCGGCAGGTTGTAAACCATGTCGCGCATCACTTCAAAAGCGGCGGATCCGGCGCCGACGATGATACCCGCCCGTAACTCGGTAACGGGGATCCCTGACTCGCGTAGGACATCGGCCGTCACCTGGCGGGCGCGCAGATGGTCGGACTGCTCCTGCGCCGGAGCCTGCAGCGAGCTGAGAAATATCACCTGGCGCACCGGCGTCTGACGCAAGGCATCGCGCACGTTAATGGCGACCCGACGTTCATGGGCGATGAAATCGCCGCCTTCGCCCATGCCATGCACCAGATAGTAAAGGGTATCGACCCCGCGAAGCAGTGCCGGGAGATCCTGCGGCTGATTGAGGTCGATAGCGTGGCAGGTAACGCCGGGAAGATCGAGCTTCTGCAGCCTGTCGATATGGCGTGCCGCCGCCAACACCGGATAACCTCGTGCGCTTAATTCGCGCACCAGATGCTGGCCAATATAGCCGCTGGCGCCAAGCACCAGAATAGATTGCGACACGCCTGACTCCTTAGCGTTGTAAAAAGGCTTGCCAGTGACCGACCACTTCCGTCAACTGCTGGCGATTAACATCGAGATGCATGACCAGACGCACGACTGGCGAGGCGTTGATCAACACGCCGCGAGCCTGCATGAATTCGCCGAGCGCCCGAGCCTGCTCCTCACCGACGCGTACGAACAGCATGTTGGTATCGTGACGCATCACATCAGCGCCGACGGCGCGTAGCTGTTCCGCCATCCACGCGGCGTTGTCGTGATCCTCCTGCAGACGGGCTACGTTATTCTGCAGCGCGTACAGACCGGCAGCGGCCAGAATGCCTGCCTGACGCATCCCGCCGCCGACCATTTTACGCCAGCGAATGGCGCGGCGGATGTACGCTTCGCTGCCCAGCAGCAGAGAACCGACCGGCGTACCGAGCCCTTTTGACAGGCAAATGGTGAACGAATCACAGTACTGCGCAATATCGCGCAGCTCGCAGCCGTACGCTACAACGGCGTTGAAAATACGCGCGCCATCGACATGTAACGCCAGATTGCGCTGGCGGGTGAACGTCCAGGCCTCTTGCAGATAGCCGCGCGGCAACACCTTACCGTTGTGCGTATTCTCCAGGCTTAACAGGCGGGTGGGGGCGAAATGGATATCGTCGGGCTTAATTTTGGCCGCGACTTTATCCAGCGGCAGCGAACCGTCCGCCGCGGCATCGATCGGCTGCGGCTGAATACTGCCCAGCACCGCTGCGCCGCCGGCTTCATACAGATAGTTATGCGCGCCCTGGCCGACGATGTACTCTTCGCCGCGCTGGCAGTGGCTAAGCAGGCCAACGAGATTGGCCTGGGTGCCGGTAGGCAGAAACAGCGCCGCCTCTTTGCCTGCGAGCTCAGCGGCATAGCGCTGGAGTTCATTGACGGTTGGGTCGTCGCCATACACATCGTCCCCGACCGGGGCGGCCATCATGGCCTCCATCATGGCGCGCCCGGGGCGAGTTACGGTATCACTGCGAAGATCTATCACGGCATATCCTTGTTCTGATTCAGGGTGATAGCATTGTTTTACCTGAGCCAGTTGGTTTTCGCCAGTTCGATCACTTCATCGCCGCGTCCGCTGATAATCGCCCGCAGCATATACAGGCTAAATCCTTTGGCCTGCTCCAGCTTAATTTGCGGCGGGATCGCCAGCTCTTCCTTCGCTACCACTACATCGACTAATACCGGACCGTCGGTGCTAAAGGCGGTCTGCAGCGCCTCATCAACTTCAGAAGCTTTCTCGACGCGTATTCCTTTGATCCCGCAGGCTTCGGCAATGCGGGCGAAATTGGTGTCGTGCAACTCGGTACCGTCGGTCAGATAGCCGCCGGCTTTCATCTCCATCGCTACAAAGCCGAGAATGCTGTTATTAAAAATAACGATTTTCACCGGCAGCTTCATCTGCGCCAGCGATAGAAAATCCCCCATCAGCATGCTGAAACCGCCATCGCCGCACATGGCGATGACCTGGCGATTCGGCGCGGTCGCTTTGGCGCCAATAGCCTGCGGCATGGCGTTGGCCATCGAGCCGTGGTTAAACGAACCCAACAGGCGGCGTTTGCCGTTCATCTGCAGATAGCGTGCCGCCCAGACGGTGGGGGTACCGACGTCGCAGGTAAAGATCGCGTCGTCGTCGGCAAAGCGGCTAATCTGCTGCGCCAGATACTGGGGATGGAGCGCTTTTTCGCTGGGTTTGGCGAGATCGTCAAGCCCTTTACGCGCTTCGCGATAATCCTCCAGCGCTTTATCGAGGAAGCGACGATCGGTTTTCTCTTCCAGCAGCGGCAGCAGGGCTTTCAGTGTCGATTTGATATCGCCCACCAGCGCCATGTCGACCTTACTATGCGCGCCGATGCTACCGGGGTTGATGTCGATCTGAATAATTTTGGCGTCGGTAGGGTAGAACGCGCGATAGGGGAACTGGGTGCCGAGCAGGATCAGCGTGTCGGCGTTCATCATGGTATGGAAACCGGAAGAGAAGCCGATAAGCCCGGTCATGCCAACATCGTAAGGATTGTCGTATTCGACGTGCTCTTTCCCGCGCAGGGCATGGACGACAGGGGCCTTAATTTTTGCCGCAAACTCCACCAGCTCCTGGTGCGCGCCGGCGCAGCCGCTGCCGCACATCAGGGCAATATTACTCGAGTAGCGGATCAGCTGCGCCAGCTTGTGCAGCTCTTCATCCGCCGGAGTGACCGTGGGCTGCGGAGCGTGATACCAGTGGCTGCTGGCGCTTTCCGGGGCCGGTTTCAGCGCCACGTCGCCGGGCAGGACCACCACAGACACGCCGCGGTTAATCACCGCCTTACGCATGGCGATAGCCAGAACTTGCGGAATTTGCTCCGGAGTGGAGACCAGCTCGCAGTAGTGGCTACATTCGCGGAACAGCTCCTGCGGATGCGTTTCCTGGAAATAACCGCTGCCGATTTCGCTCGACGGAATATGGGCGGCGATGGCCAGCACCGGTACGTGGTTACGATGGCAATCAAACAGACCGTTAATCAGATGAAGGTTTCCTGGTCCGCAGGAACCGGCGCACACCGCCAGTTCGCCGGTGAGCTGCGCTTCCGCGCCGGCGGCAAAAGCGGCGACCTCTTCATGGCGGGTCGGCATCCATTCGATGGTACCCATGCGGTTTAAGCTATCGCTCAAGCCGTTGAGGGAATCCCCGGTCACTCCCCAAATACGTTTCACGCCGGCCTGTTCAAGCGTTTTGGCAATATATGACGCTACGGTCTGTTTCATGGTTTTCCATCTCCTTTTTGTGATAACGCTATCAAGCTTAGATGAAACTACAGGTTACGTTGCCAATTGCCCCTTATTTTTCGCTGGTTTTGTTGGCGGAATATTGGGCATACTCTGGGATCACACAGGGTGTAAAACAGGAAGCACATCAAATGGTTAAGGGATTGTTAAACGTAGTAAATAAAACGCTGTCGCATGAAGATGCCGGTAAACTCTTGTTACGACTTGCCGTTGGCGGCTTAATGTTGTTTCACGGTCTGCATAAGCTCATCGACGGCGTGGATGGCATTAGCGGGATGCTGGTCGCGAAAGGGCTACCGGGGTTCATTGCCTACGGCGTGCTGGTGGGGGAAGTCGTCGCGCCTTGTTTACTTATTCTTGGCGTCTTGACGCGCCCGGCGGCGCTGGTGCTGGCATTTACCATGGCGGTGGCCTGGCTGATGGTTGGGACAGGAAAGACATTTGCGCTGGATGCCGTCGGTGCATGGGCGATTGAAAGCCTGGTCTATTTCTTTATCGGCGCGTTGGCGATTGCGCTATTAGGGGCTGGGCGTTATTCGTTGGCCGGTCAGTCGGCCTGGCGATAAAAAAGTGCCGGATGGCGGCATTAATGCCTCATCCGGCCTACGGTCCGTGCGGCCTGCCTTTAATTTATTCACCATGCTGGCTGAAACTGTCGGTGTTGGCGGCCAGAGCCCGGGGGTACAGGGGGCGGCGGCGACTGGCCGCCCCCTGTGCGCTCCCTGCGCCATGAGGGGCATAACGCAGAAGAAATATCGGAGCGCAATGTGCTCAGAATTAACACAAAGCACATGTTTTCCCCGACCAAAACCGTTGCAAACCGATAACAGTATCTACGGCCCTGTAGCCCCGGTAAGCGGTAGCGCCCCCGGGGATTTTAACCTCAGGCGAGAACCAGATCGCTCTGCGGGTGGCAGGAGCAGGCTAGCACGTAGCCGTCGGCGATTTCGGCATCGGTCAGCGTCATGGTGCTGGTAACGCTATATTCCCCGGCAACCACTTTGGTTTTGCAGCAGCCGCAGACGCCAGCGCGGCAGGCGACGGTCACCGGTACTTTATTGCTCTCCAGCGCTTCCAGCAACGTGGTGCCGACCGGCGCGTAGAACGTTTTCGCCGGCTGCAGCTTGGTGAATTTCAATCCGTCGGTAGCGGCTTCCGCCACCGGGGTAAAGAACTTCTCTTTAAAGAAACGCGTCACGCCAAGCGCCGTCACTTCCTGTTCGACCATCTCCATATAAGGCGCCGGGCCGCAGGTCATTACGGTACGGTTGGCTAAATCCGGCACGCTTTGCAGCAGCTCGCGGGTGAGACGACCGGCGACGAAGCCCGACGTCGCGTCGTGTTCCGCCACCAGTGTGACCGGGTATTGACGCCATTCTTCGGCGAAAATGACATCCTGCGGCGAACGCACGTTAAAGATAACCTGCACATCCGCCTGCGGACGATACTTCGCTAACCAGCGGCGCATCGACATAATCGGCGTCACGCCGCAGCCGGCGGCCAGCATCAGAAAACGATCGGTTGTTTTATCTTCACAGGTAAACTCGCCCATCGCGTCCGACAGCCAGATATAGTCGCCGCGTTTCACATCGCGGGTTAACCACTGTGAGCCTGCGCCATCATCAATACGACGAACGGTCAGCGTAATGTATTCACTGACCCCCGGCGTTGAGGATAGGGTGTAGGCGCGCAGCGTATCCGCCGAATGGCGCACGCTGACCAGCGCGTACTGTCCGGCGCGATAGGGATAGTAGTCGTGGCACAGCAACGAAATGGTCCACACATCAGGCGTTTCCTGCTGAATATGATGAACCTGCATCCGCCACGGGCACTGATCGGTTGGCATTGTCATGCGGTGACTCCTTATGCGCTCAGCAACTGCTGCATATCTTGTTCTACGGTGGTGACGGAACGCAGACCAAATTTCTCGTTGAGGATAGCCAGCAGGTCCGGGGTGAAGAAGCCTGGCGCGGTCGGACCGGTGACGATGTTTTTCACCCCCAGCGACAGCAGCGTCAGCAGGATGACGATGGCTTTTTGTTCGAACCAGGAGAGCACCAGCGACAGCGGCAGATCGTTTACGCCACAGCCCAGTTTTTCCGCCAGCGTTACCGCGAGAATAATCGCCGAGTAGGCATCGTTACACTGACCGGCGTCAACCAGACGCGGCAGGCCTTCGATATCGCCGAAATCCAGTTTGTTGAAGCGGTATTTACCGCACGCGAGGGTCAAAATCAGGCAGTCGTCTGGTACGCTGGTAGCGAAATCGGTGAAGTAGTTACGTTCGCCGCGCGCGCCGTCGCAGCCGCCGACGAGGAAGATGTGACGCAGTTTTTCACGACTAACCAGATCAATCAGCGTATCCGCCGCGCCGAGCAGCGTCTGGCGACCGAAGCCGACGGTGATCAGATGCGGGATTTCGCTGTACGGGAAGCCTGCCATTTGCTGTGCCTGGGTGATAACCGGGGAGAAATCTTCGCCTTCCAGATGATTGACGCCCGGCCAGCCGACGATGCTGCGGGTCCAGATGCGGTCGTCGTAGGCGCCGACGGTTGGGTCGATGATGCAGTTCGAGGTCATCACGATGGGGCCCGGGAAGCGGGCGAATTCAACCTGCTGGTTTTGCCAACCGCTGCCGTAGTTGCCAATCAGGTGTTTGAACTTACGCAGCTCCGGATAACCGTGCGCCGGCAACATTTCACCGTGGGTATAGACGTTAACGCCGGTGCCTTCAGTCTGCTCCAGCAGGTTATAGAGATCTTTCAGGTCGTGTCCGGAGATCAGGATGCACTTACCTTCGGTCGCTTTAACGTTGACCTGAGTCGGCGTTGGGTGACCATATTTCGTGGTTTCACCGGCGTCGAGGATACTCATCACTTTGAAGTTCATCTGGCCGATTTCCATCGAACACTCCAGCAGAGCGTTCATATCGGCAGGCCAGGTACCCAGCCACGCCATGATTTTATGATACTGGGCGTAAATGTCGTTGTCGTACTGACCGAGGACGTGCGCGTGTTCCATATAGGCCGCGGCGCCTTTCAGGCCGTACAGGCACAGCAGGCGCAGGCCGAGGATATTCTCGCCGATCGCGGCCTTGTCTTTATTTGGCGTATAGTCCGCCGCCTGACGCTGCAGATCGCCGAGATCATCGCTGACCAGTTGCAGATCGGCTACCGGGCTGTCGACCGAAGCGTTGGCATCAATATTCAGGCATTGCGCTTTCAGCGCCTCGCGCATGGCGATCGCCTGACGGGCGTAAGCAACGATACGCGGCGAGTCGAAGTTCACGTTGGTCAAAGTAGAGAAGAATGCGCGCGGGGCAAAATTATCCACCTCATGATCGATGATGCCATATTCACGCGCTTTAACGGCCCATGCGGACAGACCCTGCAGAGAAGCAATCAACAGATCCTGCAAATCAGAGGTCTCAGCGGTTTTACCGCACATACCCTGCGCGTAAGAACAGCCATTTCCTGCCGGCGTACGGATAGTTTGTTCACATTGCACACAAAACATGATCACACCTTTTAAAGTTATATTTTAGATACATGTTTAAGGTTATGCCTGTGGCTGTACGGAGAAAAGGTATTTCTGACACAACTTAAAGGGAGATTGATTTAGCGCAATTTTGGCGGTAGGGAATCTACCGCCACGGGGGATCAGGCTGAGAAGAACGCCATCAGTACCGGCACCAGCAGACTAAGGATAAAACCGTGTACGATGGCCGCAGGGACGATTTCTACGCCGCCGGAGCGCTGTAGCACCGGTAGAGTAAAGTCCATTGAGGTTGCGCCGCACAGCCCAAGCGCGGTAGAGCGGCTACGCAATACCATGCCGGGGATTAACATTATCGCCAGCAGTTCGCGGGCCAGATCGTTAAAGAATGTCGCGCTGCCAATGACCGGGCCATAGGATTCGGTCATCAGGATCCCGGAAAGGGAGTACCAGCCGAAGCCGGACGCCATCGCCAGACCGGTTTTAATGGGCAGGCCAAGAATAAGGGCATTAATCACTCCGCCAAATAATGAGCTGGCCGCGACCACTACCGCGACAATCATTCCGCGGCGATTAAGCACAATTTGCCGTAATGTCATTCCATTATTACGCAGCTGAATACCGATAAGGAATAACAAGAAAATTAACGTATATTCGCTGGCTTCAGTCGCGTGTTGTAAAAATGAGAGGCCGCTTAACCCCAGCAGGAAACCAATTAGTACCACGCCAAGCAGCTGCAGCGACTCGAGAGCCATCGCCAGGCGCGAGGGTAATTTTTCCGGACGATGCTTGACCCGCCACGGCATTTTTTTATCCAGCCATAGCAGTGCGGCAATATTGCACAGAATAATAACCACAATGCTTACCGCGGAGTAATGCAGTATCGATAACAGATTGCTGCTGAGATTATCGAGGAAAGCAAGGCTAATCCCCATGAAAAAGAGGATCACGTAAACAATCCAGCTCAGCAGCCGGGTAATCAGTTTAAGTGCGGAAGGGTGACGCAGCGGAATCAGATAGCCGACAATCAACGGCAGCAGAATGATTAATAGTCCCGAAAACATGAACGGCATGGTCCTTGCGAATTAAGAATAGCGCCAATGACACTACCCAATTCGCCAGGCCGAGTAAAGCTGTCGGCAAAAAGAAAAAGCCCGGCGTCGCCGGGCTTCTCGCGAGGGTTAATCGCGTTTTTCGAGCAGGGTACGATACAGTACGCCGCCGAGGATACCGCCGATAATTGGCATCACCCAGAACAGCCACAGCTGTTGCAGCGCCCAGCCGCCCTGGAAGATAGCCACCGCGGTGCTACGCGCCGGGTTAACGGACGTATTGGTCACAGGAATGCTAATCAGGTGGATAAGGGTCAGCGCCAGGCCGATAGCAATCGGCGCAAAGCCCGCCGGGGCGTTTTTATCGGTCGCACCGTGAATGACCAGCAGGAATCCGCAGGTCAGCACGATTTCGATAACGATAGCGGACAGCATGGAGTAGCCACCCGGAGAGTGTTCGCCGAAACCGTTTGAAGCGAAGCCGCTCGCTGCAGCGTCAAAACCGGCTTTACCGCTGGCGACAACATACAGCACCGCGGCGGCAATAATACCACCGACAACCTGGGCGATAATATAACCAATGACGTCTTTAGCCGGGAAACGACCGCCAGCCCACAGACCTAACGTCACCGCCGGGTTAAAGTGACCGCCGGAAATATGGCCCACGGCGAACGCCATGGTTAATACGGTTAAACCAAAGGCTAAAGCCACGCCGGCAAAACCAATTCCCAATTCCGGGAAAGCCGCCGCCAGCACTGCGCTGCCGCAGCCGCCGAATACGAGCCAGAATGTGCCAAAGCACTCTGCTGCTAATTTTCTGAACATAACCACCTCAAATAATAATGTAAACGAACACGTTATGACGTGCCGGTCTTTATTTATCGACGCAAAGGATGACGATAAAAATAAAGCGTCGCTATTTTAGGGACGAACGCCACCCTCAGACTAGTTAAATAAATTGATGTAATTTGATTTAGAGCAATGAGATGATTTTCCTTTCACCATGCATGATTTATGCAAGTGTAGAACACAATGCTGAAAAATAAACTACTACCGAAGATGAATTAATTTATTAATTATATGAAATCAAGAGCCGTTACCTTACAAACTCATTCATTTCTGGATTCAATTATCGGCCAGCGACGCTGGGGGTGCCATGTCGTGTGCGTCTCGCTATACTACTGATTACTGAAGGAGAATGTGGGCCAGGCGGAGGGGATATGCATCTTGAGCGTGTAGAGATCGTCGGATTTCGCGGTATCAACCGTTTATCGTTGATGCTTGAGCAAAACAATGTGCTGATCGGCGAAAACGCCTGGGGTAAATCCAGCCTGCTGGACGCTCTGACGCTGCTGTTATCGCCGGAATTTGACCTGTACCATTTCGTGCGCGATGACTTCTGGTTTCCACCTGGCGATATTCAGGGACGCGAGCATCATCTGCATATCATTTTAACTTTCCGTGAAAATGAACCCGGGCACCATCGCGTGCGCCGTTTTCGTCCGCTTAGCGATTGCTGGGTGCCCTGTGATGACGGCTATCAGCGCATTTTCTATCGCCTTGAGGGTGAGCTGGCGGATGACGGCAGCGTGATGACCCTGCGTAGTTTTATTAACTGCCAGGGAGAGGCGCTGGAGATGCAAGATATCGACGAACTGGCGCGCCACCTGGTGCGCTTAATGCCGGTATTGCGCCTGCGCGACGCCCGCTTTATGCGCCGAATTCACAACGGTACCGTGCCGCATTCGCCGCAAATTGAGATCACCGCCCGTCAGCTGGATTTTCTCTCCCGCGAACTGGTCAATCATCCGCAAAATCTCACCGATGGGCAAATCCGCGAAGGGCTGTCGGCGATGGTGCAACTGCTGGAACATTATTTCGCCGAGCAGAGCAGCGCGCAAAGCCGCAATCGCCTGATGCGCCGCCGTTCTCATGACGAACAACGCAGCTGGCGCTATCTCGATATTATTAACCGAATGATTGATAAACCCGGCGGACGCAGTCATCGGGTGATCCTGCTTGGGCTGTTCTCCACTTTATTACAGGCGAAGGGAACCGTCCGACTCGATCGCGATGCACGGCCGCTGCTGCTGATTGAGGACCCGGAAACGCGTCTGCATCCGATCATGCTCTCGGTCGCCTGGCATTTATTGAATCTGCTACCGCTGCAGCGAGTGACCACGACCAATTCCGGCGAGCTTTTGTCGTTGACGCCGGTTGAGCAGGTGTGTCGCCTGGTGCGTGAATCGTCCCGCGTCTCGGCGTGGCGGCTCGGTCCCGGCGGGATGAATGCGGAAGATAGCCGCCGCATTGCGTTTCACATTCGCTTCAACCGCGCCTCATCGCTGTTTGCCCGCTGCTGGTTGCTGGTGGAAGGCGAAACGGAAACCTGGGTTATCAACGAACTGGCGCGCCAGTGCGGGCATCATTTCGACGCTGAAGGGGTGAAGGTGATTGAATTCGCCCAATCCGGGCTCAAGCCGCTGATTAAATTCGCCCGCCGGATGGGGATTGAATGGCATGTGCTGGTTGATGGCGATGAGGCAGGAAAGAAGTATGCCGCTACGGTACGTGGGCTGCTCAACAATGATAACGAACTGGAACGGGTGCACTTAACCATGCTTCCGGCAATGGACATGGAACACTTTATGTATCGTCAGGGGTTCGACGATGTCTACCACCGTGTGGCGCAGATCCCGGAGAATATGCCGATGAACATGCGCCGGGTGATAACAAAAGCCATACATCGTTCGTCGAAACCCGATCTGGCGATAGAGGTCGCGATGGAGGCCGGGCGGCGGGGAGTAGACGCCGTCCCGACGTTACTGAAAAAGATGTTTTCCCGCGTGCTGTGGCTGGCGCGTGGGCGCGCTGATTAGGGGCGGCAGCATGCGACGCTCTGTTGCTGTAGGCTATCCAGTAAGGCATAACGACGGCGGTATTCCGCTCGTTTTTTACTGGCAATCTCTTCCATTGGTTTACGCGGCATGACCAGCGGCAGTTGGAAATCGCCGCTCGCCAGCGGATGCGCGCCTAACGATTGCCAAAAACTATCGTAATCCGCATGCAGTAATCCCTGTTTTTTCTTGCGATAGCGAATACTGCGATAAATATGTGTGGTATTGCTCACTGCCTGCAGGCGCTCAACAGAGAATGATTGCCCCATTGACATCGCCGCTTCCACCAGCAGTCGTTTCGGGAACAGTCCATGACAGGCTTTAGTCGCATCTTGTATCAACTGATGCGATACATTTGCTTTGGCACCTTGAAGCCCGCCAATCCACATGACGCGTTTGCCTTCCAGTCGACAAAGCGTAAAGGTGAGTTCGGCAAGTACGATATCTTCTTCTGTCACGAAACTTAGCGTGGCTTCGCCTTCCTTATCGAGATTCGGCTCAGCGCGCAGCACAATACGAAACTGCCGATCGTCTTTACCGCTGATAGTCGCCAGCAGGGTTCCCGCACGTGATAAATACCCATTTAGCGCCAGCGGCGTCAATTGTTCACTCATAGCTTGATAGTGGAAATTGAGCGCATCCAGAATCTGCTGTTGGCTGCAATTTACCGACAACCAGGGACGATGCAGTCGGCAGGGTAAACCCGGCTGTACGTTAAGCATGGCCGGAAGCTGAGGCTGACGCGCCAGGTCGTTTAATAATTGCGCGGTGGCAAATGGCTTCATCAATGAACGTAAAATAAACTTGCGGCGGTATGCCGGGTTACGCCAGGCACGTCCCGGCGTTATCTCTCCGCTGGCGAGACGGCAGAAAAGTTTCCAGCCTGTTTTAGGTTGCGATAGTTCGGAATCTGGATTTTCAGCGATTGAAGACATGATCATTCCTGGTTCTGTTATTTTTTCGCCATTTCATCATCCCCCCGATTAACACCGCTTAAACAAAAATGAAGGATTGCTAAAAATTAAGTTCTGTTGTCACGCGGTTTAGATAGAATCATCATCCGAGCTGCGGGGAAAAGATCAGGAATTTTTTTATGACATTGAATGGAAAACGCAGGAAAGTCTGGTGGCTGTTGGCGTTAGTGGTAGTGATAGCGGCCATCTGGGGATGGCGCATTCTTAACGCGCCGTTGCCGCAGTATCAAACGCTGGTGGCGCGCAAAAGCGATCTGCAGCAAAGCGTTCTGGCGACGGGCAAATTAGATGCTCTGCGTAAAGTCGACGTCGGTGCCCAGGTCAGCGGCCAGTTGAAAACGCTGCGCGTCAATATTGGCGATAAAGTGCAGAAAGACCAGCTACTGGGGGTCATCGATCCGGAGCAGGCGGAAAACCAGATTAAAGAAGTCGACGCGACGCTCATGGAACTGCGCGCGCAGTTGAAACAGGCGCAGGCCGAACGCAAGCTCGCGCAAGTAACATTAGCGCGCCAGCAGCAGTTGGCGCAGCGTCAGCTGGTTTCTCGCCAGGATCTGGATACCGCCGCCACCGATGTGGCGGTGAAAGAGGCGCAAATCGGCACCATCGAAGCGCAGATCAAACGCAACCAGGCGACCCTCGACACCGCGAAAACCAACCTCGACTATACGCGTATCCTGGCGCCGATGTCCGGTGAAGTGACGCAAATCACGACCCTGCAGGGACAGACGGTGATTGCCGCCCAGCAGGCGCCAAACATTCTGACCCTGGCGGACCTCAGTACCATGCTGGTCAAAGCGCAGGTTTCGGAAGCTGACGTGATCCATCTTAAGCCGGGACAAAAAGCCTGGTTTACGGTACTCGGCGATCCTCTGACTCGTTACGAAGGTACGCTGAAGGATATTCTGCCGACGCCGGAAAAGGTCAATGATGCCATATTTTATTATGCGCGTTTTGAAGTCCCTAACCCGCAGGGGATCCTGCGTCTTGAAATGACTGCGCAGGTGCATATCCAGCTAGCGGAAGTGAAAAACGTGATTACTATTCCCCTCAGCGCGCTGGGCGACGCCATCGGCGATAACCGCTATAACGTGCGCCTGCTGCGCAACGGGGAAGTGAAAGAGCGTGAAATCGTTATTGGCGCGCGTAACGATACCGATGTGGCGGTGGCGAAAGGGCTGGAAGAGGGCGATGAGGTCATTATCAGCGAAAGCACGCCCGGAGCGACAAAATGACGGCGCTGCTTGAACTGCGTGATATTCGCCGCAGTTACCCCTCTGGCGACGGTGAAGTTGACGTGCTTAAGGGGATCACCCTTAGTATTGCCGCCGGGGAAATGGTGGCGATCGTCGGGGCTTCAGGGTCCGGGAAATCGACGCTGATGAACATCCTTGGCTGCCTTGATAAGCCCACCAGCGGCACCTATCAGGTTGCCGGGGTCGATGTGGCGCATCTGAGCGGCGATGAACTGGCCAGGCTGCGCCGCGAGCACTTCGGCTTTATTTTCCAGCGTTACCATCTGTTATCGCACCTCACGGCGGCGCAAAACGTCGAGGTCCCTGCTATTTATGCCGGCAAAGAGCGCCGGATTCGTCTTGAACGGGCGCGAGATTTACTCACCCGATTAGGTCTGGGCGAGCGAGCGGAATACTTCCCGTCGCAGCTCTCCGGCGGCCAGCAGCAGCGCGTGAGTATCGCGCGCGCCCTGATGAACGGCGGTGAGGTGATCCTCGCCGATGAACCGACCGGGGCGCTGGATAGCCGCTCAGGCGAAGAGGTTATGGCCATCCTGCATCAGCTAAAGGCGCAGGGGCATACGGTGATTATCGTCACCCACGACCCGCAGGTCGCGGCTCAGGCGGAGAGAGTCATCGAGCTGCGCGACGGTGAAATTGTGCGTAACCCGCCGCCGTCATCGCCGGAGAAAGGCGGCGTGCTTCGCGCCGAATCCCGTGCGGAGCCTTCCGTCTGGCGTCAGTTCAGTAGCGGTTTTCGCGAGGCGCTGGTGATGGCCTGGCGGGCGATGGCGGCGAATAAAATGCGTACGCTGCTTACTATGCTCGGCATCATTATTGGTATCGCTTCGGTGGTCTCTATTGTGGTGGTTGGCGATGCGGCGAAACAACTGGTCTTAGCCGATATTCGCGCTATCGGCACCAATACCATCGACGTTTACCCCGGCAAAGATTTTGGCGATGACGATCCGCGTTATCAGCAGGCGTTAAAATATGATGATCTGCTGGCAATTCAAAAACAGCCGTGGGTGAGCTCTGCGACGCCGGCGGTATCGAAAAGCCTGCGCCTGCGCGCCAATAATATCGATGTGGCCGCCAGCGCCGAAGGCGTTGGCGCGCAATATTTCAATGTTTACGGTATGACGTTCAGCGAGGGAAATACGTTCAATGAGCTGCAGCTGAATAGCCGGGCGCAGGTGGTGGTGCTGGATAGCAATGCCCGCCGCCAGCTATTTCCTCACAAGGCGAAAGTGGTTGGCGAGGTGATTTTGGTCGGTAATATGCCGGCGACGATTGTCGGCGTGGCCGATGAGAAGCAATCGATGTTCGGCAGCAGCAAAATTCTTCGCGTCTGGCTACCTTACTCCACGATGGCCGGACGGGTGATGGGGCAATCGTGGCTAAACTCGATAACCGTCCGCGTGCAGGAGGGCTACGATAGCGCCACCGCTGAACAGCAGCTGGTGCGATTGCTTGAGCTCCGCCATGGCAAAAAAGATGTTTTCACCTGGAATATGGACAGTGTCTTGAAAACGGCGGAAAGGACCACACATACTTTACAGCTGTTCCTGACCCTGGTGGCGGTGATCGCGCTGGTCGTCGGCGGAATTGGGGTGATGAATATCATGCTGGTTTCAGTGACGGAACGTACCCGTGAAATCGGCATCAGAATGGCGGTTGGCGCCCGGGCCAGGGATGTTCTGCAGCAGTTTCTTATTGAAGCGGTGCTGGTTTGTCTGGTGGGCGGCGCCATCGGCGTGAGTTTATCGTTGATGATTGCGTTCATTTTGCAACTGTTCTTACCCGGTTGGGAAATCGGTTTTTCGCCGCTGGCGCTATTGACCGCATTTTTATGTTCGACGTTGACCGGGGTGCTGTTTGGCTGGTTGCCGGCGCGTAATGCCGCGCGATTAGACCCTGTGGATGCGTTGGCACGAGAGTAAGGTGATAAAAATGCCAGTCAGAAGGACTGGCATTTTATTAGCAGGATGTACACAATGAAGCAAAAGAGTTATGCAGCCGTTTCTGCTTCCACAGGAACAATCACGCTGGCGTGATTGCCTTTCGGCCCCTGGTGAACATCAAACCGAACGGATTGCCCGGCTTTTAGCGTTCTGTAACCATCCATCTGGATGGTGGAGTAATGGGCGAAAATGTCTTCGCCGCCGCCCTCAGGGCAAATGAAACCGAACCCTTTGGCATTGTTGAACCACTTAACAGTACCCATTTCCATACTTCGACATCCTTCGTAAATCTTTATAAGTAAGATGGAATGAACCGGTAGGGAGTCACGAGTTGTACAATTGCTCGCCAACTCTCGCCAGTACAATTTAGAGAAATACGGAAATGCGTCAAGCAATTGACGAGGGTGGACGGTGAAAAATGCGTCAAAATTTGAAGCAGTTAACGCTATTGCTGGGGAATGTGACAGGCGTCGCGGATGGAAGCAATAGATGATAGTTATCTATGATCTATTGTAGATTTGTAACGTGCATAACCTCAGATCATCGACAGGCCGCGGCCTGTTGGCAACAGCAACCGATGACGAACATTGACGATGAGTAAGAGAGATTGGCTGGACTTCGATCAACTGGTAGAAGATGAAGTTCGTGATGCGCTTAAACCACCATCTATGTATAAAGTGATATTAGTCAATGATGACTACACTCCAATGGAGTTTGTTATTGACGTGTTACAAAAATTCTTTTCTTATGATGTAGAACGTGCAACGCAACTGATGCTCACGGTTCACTATGAAGGTAAGGCGATTTGCGGCGTTTTTACCGCCGAAGTTGCGGAAACCAAAGTCGCTATGGTGAACCAGTATGCCAAGGAGAACGAGCATCCATTGCTGTGTACGCTAGAGAAAGCCTGATTACAGGCATGAAAATTGGGGGAGGTGCCTATGCTCAATCAAGAACTGGAACTCAGTTTAAACATGGCTTTCGCCAGAGCGCGCGAGCACCGTCATGAATTTATGACCGTCGAGCACTTGTTGCTGGCTTTGCTCAGCAACCCCTCGGCACGCGAAGCGCTGGAAGCCTGTTCCGTGGACCTGGTCGCTTTGCGTCAGGAACTTGAAGCCTTCATCGAACAGACCACTCCCGTCCTTCCGGCTACGGAAGAAGAGCGAGACACCCAGCCGACGCTAAGCTTTCAGCGCGTGCTGCAGCGTGCGGTTTTCCACGTCCAATCCTCCGGTCGCAGCGAAGTGACCGGCGCTAACGTACTGGTCGCGATTTTCAGCGAGCAGGAGTCGCAGGCCGCCTATCTGCTGCGTAAACATGAAGTCAGCCGCCTTGATGTGGTGAATTTCATCTCTCACGGCACGCGCAAAGACGAGCCCAGCCAGCCTTCGGAAAACAATGCGAGCCAGCCGGGTAACGAAGAGCAAGCAGGCGGGGAGGATCGTATGGAAAACTTCACCACCAATCTCAACCAGCTTGCGCGCGTAGGCGGTATCGATCCGCTGATCGGCCGTGATAAAGAGCTGGAGCGTGCTATTCAGGTATTGTGCCGCCGCCGTAAGAACAACCCGCTGCTGGTGGGAGAATCCGGCGTCGGCAAGACCGCGATTGCGGAAGGGCTCGCCTGGCGTATCGTCCAGGGCGACGTGCCGGAAGTGATGGCGGATTGCACTATTTACTCGCTGGATATCGGTTCGCTGCTGGCAGGAACCAAATATCGCGGCGATTTTGAAAAACGCTTTAAAGCGTTGCTGAAACAGCTTGAGCAGGATACCAATAGCATCCTGTTTATCGATGAGATCCATACCATCATCGGCGCAGGGGCGGCCTCCGGCGGCCAGGTTGATGCGGCTAACCTGATTAAACCGCTGCTTTCCGGCGGCAAGATCAGGGTGATTGGCTCCACGACCTACCAGGAGTTCAGCAACATCTTCGAAAAAGATCGTGCCTTAGCGCGTCGTTTCCAGAAAATCGACGTGACCGAGCCTTCTGTCGAAGAGACGGTGCAGATCATCAACGGCCTGAAACCGAAGTATGAAGCGCACCACGATGTGCGTTATACCGCTAAAGCGGTGCGAGCGGCGGTCGAGCTGGCGGTGAAATACATCAACGATCGTCATCTGCCGGATAAGGCGATTGACGTGATCGACGAAGCGGGCGCGCGGGCGCGGCTGATGCCGGTCAGCAAGCGTAAGAAAACGGTCAATGTGGCGGATATCGAATCCGTGGTTGCGCGCATCGCGCGTATTCCGGAGAAGAGCGTCTCCCGCAGCGATCGCGATACGCTGAAAAACCTTGGCGACCGCCTGAAAATGCTGGTCTTTGGTCAGGATAAAGCGATTGAAGCGCTTACCGAAGCCATCAAAATGGCGCGTGCCGGGCTTGGACATGAGCATAAACCGGTTGGGTCCTTCCTGTTCGCCGGGCCGACCGGGGTTGGGAAAACTGAAGTCACCGTGCAGCTGGCGAAAGCGCTGGGTATTGAACTGCTGCGGTTTGATATGTCCGAGTATATGGAACGTCATACCGTCAGCCGTTTGATTGGCGCCCCTCCGGGATACGTCGGTTTCGATCAGGGCGGGCTGTTGACCGATGCGGTTATCAAACATCCGCACGCGGTGCTGCTGCTTGATGAGATCGAAAAAGCGCATCCGGATGTCTTCAATATCCTGCTGCAGGTGATGGATAACGGTACGCTGACCGATAACAACGGCCGTAAAGCGGACTTCCGCAACGTGGTGCTGGTGATGACCACCAACGCCGGGGTGCGTGAAACCGAGCGTAAATCGATTGGTCTTATTCAGCAGGATAACAGCACCGATGCGATGGAAGAGATCAAAAAGATCTTTACGCCGGAGTTCCGTAACCGTCTCGACAACATCATCTGGTTCGATCACCTCTCTACCACCGTGATCCATCAGGTAGTCGATAAGTTTATCGTCGAACTGCAGGTACAATTGGATCAGAAAGGCGTATCGCTGGAGGTGAGTCAGGAAGCGCGTGACTGGCTGGCAGAGAAGGGCTATGACCGGGCAATGGGCGCGCGTCCAATGGCGCGGGTGATCCAGGATAACCTGAAGAAACCGTTGGCGAACGAGCTGCTGTTTGGTTCGCTGGTGGACGGCGGCCAGGTTACCGTTGAGTTGGATAAAGCCAACAATGTGCTGACCTACGGCTTCCACAGCGCGCAGAAGCACAAACCGGAAGCGGCGCATTAATAAATTCTGAATTGTTCAGTGATAAAGACCGGGCTGGTGACAGCCCGGTCTTTTTTTATTAGCGTGGAGCAGGACGGATCACATCACAAGGATGAACCATGAAACCCGGCAAGCTATTGCTCTGCGCCTCACTGGCGCTGTTTTCTATTACCGCTCAGGCGCAATGTCCGGATATGACGGGAAGTTATCGTTTTACCGGTGCTGAACATCCCTTCTACCTGGTGAAAATCCCAGGACAATCACGCTATAACGCTTTTTTCCCCAACGAAGCGGGCCAGTTTACCCGGGTGCAAACGGTCGATATCTCCGCGGAAGAGATGAAGACGCAGCAGATACCGGAGTGCGCATTAATTATCCAGCGTGTTGGTATGATGATGAAAACCAGCAAAGGGGAAAAGGTGGATGTGATGACGCAGTCACAGAACTACACTACCGAGAAAACCATTACCACCGAATATGGCTTAATGATATATGCTGGGTTCGCTTCCGATTTTATTGGCATCGATAAAATCAGCGCTCAGGTACCGAAAGAAGCGCAAAACGACACCTTGCCGTTGATTACAGAGGCGCAATAATAAGTCGCTGTGAGGGAAGTTGAAATGAAAAGACCGGGCAGGAGCCCGGCCTTCAGCATCTGACGCCTTAGCGGCGGAAACAATTAGCGACTACGGAAGACAATGCGGCCTTTGCTCAGGTCGTACGGGGTCAGCTCAACAGTCACTTTGTCGCCCGTCAGAATGCGGATGTAGTTTTTACGCATTTTACCGGAAATATGCGCAGTTACCACGTGACCGTTTTCCAGTTCTACGCGGAACATAGTGTTAGGCAACGTTTCAAGTACGGTGCCCTGCATTTCAATATTGTCTTCTTTGGCCATCTAGTCCTCTGGGGTATCACTACCGTAGTTTTGAACCGGCAAGATAATGCCGAAGTTCAGCAAGTATGTAAAGTTTTACGTATACCCAAAACAGTTCGCGTCGCAGGCTGGCGGTAAATAATAGCGCGCAGCCAGCGCCTGCAGCTTAAAACATGACGGGTATAAATCGCCGAAGTAGTTTTGGCGCATTGCCCGGAATACACGCGGTAAAACCACATGACAGGCGCAAACGTAAAGGGCAGTGACAGAACGATGGGCGTTATCTGACTCTTAATATTCCCAAACGGCGGCGGGGCAACAGGCAGAAGCTACTCTACCGCGCAATTATACCACCGCGCTAAGAAATGTGCTGAAAACATTTATCCATTACCGGTAAATAGCACCCTTGGTACCCAAAATCGCTCCGGTAAGCGATAGGTGCGTAATACGGAAAGGTAATCGAGATAATCGCGGCGCGGGATTTCAATCGCTCCTAAAGAGGCGGTATGCGCATTAAGAACCTGACAGTCAATTAATCTGCCACCGCCCTGGGCAAAAGCCTGACAGAAGATCATTAGCGCGGTTTTGGAGGCATTTTCCGCCCGGCTGAACATCGACTCGCCGCAAAACAGCGCTCCCTGCGCCACGCCATACATGCCGCCGACCAGCCTATCCTCATCCCATACTTCGATGGAGTGAGCATGACCGAGTTCATGTAACTGGTGATAGGCCTGAACGATACCATGGGTGATCCAGGTGCCTTCATCGCGATGGCTGGCGCAGCCCTCGATAACCTGGCCGAAGGCGTGATTGAGCGTCACCCGATAGGGCGAACGTTGATGGAAACGTTTCATGCTCCGGCTATAGTGGAATTGCTCCGGCCACAGTACGGCGCGTGGATCGGGCGACCACCATAAAATAGGGTCGCCGGGAGAAAACCATGGAAAAATACCGCGCTGATAGGCCATCAACAAACGGGCTGGGCTGAGATCGCCACCCAGCGCCAGCAGGCCATTTGGTTCACGCAGAGCGCCTTCCGGGGAAGGGAAGGCGATAGAGTCACGAGAGAGCTGAACCAGACGCATTTTTGACCTCAATACGCACCAGCAATTGTTGACAATAATAGCTTACAGACGTTGCTTAAACTGGTAATAACGGCCCTGTTTCGCCAGCAGCTCTGCGTGACTACCTTGCTCAATAATTTGGCCGTTGTCCATGACTATTATCTGATTAAAACGCGCCAGCCCGCGCAGACGGTGAGTGACCATCAACACGGTTTTATCGCGCATCACTTCACTAAGTAAATCAAGGATCTGGCTTTCCGTTGTTGCATCCAGGCCTTCGGTGGGTTCATCAAGCAGCATCAGCGGCGCATCGTGCAATAGCGCGCGGGCGATAGCCAGTCGACGTAATTCGCCGCCGGAAAGCTGACGTCCGCCTTCGCCAAGCCAGCTATTCAGGCCGCTATCTTCAAGCAATTTCTCCAGGTCGACTCGCGCCAGGATATCGGCAAGCCTGGCGTCGCTGACCTGCGGCGCGGCGAGCAGCAGATTATCGCGCAGCGTCGCGCTGAAGAGATGCACCCGCTGCGGCACGACGCTCATCGCCTGGCGCAGTGTCGTTTCAGACAGCTCGCTAAGTGGCTGGCCATTTAGCTGAATCTGACCGTTGGCCGGATCCCAGGCGCGGGTCAATAGCTGCAGCAGAGTCGATTTACCGCAGCCGGTACGGCCAAGAATGGCGATATGCTCGCCTGCCGCGACCTGCAGAGAAATATCTTTTAGCGCCGGGGCCGACTGCTGCGGGTAGCTGAAGGTTACCTCATTCAGGGTAAGCGCTACCTGGGAGAAGCTTTGCGGCGTCTGCTGGCTGAACGTCACCTCGGGCTGCTGCTCGGTAATCTGCGTAATGCGGCGAGCGGACGCGATGACCTGGCCGAGATGTTGGAAGGCGCCGGTGACCGGCGCCAGCGCTTCAAATGCCGCTAAGGCGCAGAACACGAAGAGGGCGATCAGCGCCCCCGGCTGGCTATTACCGCCAACGCCTTCGGAGGCCATCCACAGCATGGCGATCACTGCGATGCCGCCAATCAGCAGCATCAGCGCCTGCGACAGGGCGGTGAGCTCAGCCTGGCGGCGCTGCGCCTCCTGCCAGCGCTGTTCCGTTTTTTCCATCTGTTTACGGTAGCGATCGCTGGCATTAAACAGCATTAACTCGGCTTGCCCCTGTAGCCAGGAGGTGAGTTGCTGGCGATACTGCCCGCGGAGCTGGGTGATCTGCTCCCCGGTCGGCTTACCAGCACGGTAAAACAGCGGCGGCAGCAGGAGTAGCGTCGCCAGCATAATTCCGCCAAGCGTTAGCGCCAGGGTGACATCGAGTACGCTTAAGCCGATGGTCACCACCAGGATGACCACCAGTGCACCAACCAGCGGCGAGATCACGCGCAAATAGAGGTGATCCAGCGTATCGACATCTGCCACGATGCGGTTGAGCAGCTCACCCTGACGAAAACGCGCCAGCCCGGCAGGGGAGAGCGGCAGTAGTTTGCTAAACGTGGCGACGCGCAGGTGCTGCAATACCCGGAAAGTGGCATCGTGGCTCACCAGACGCTCAAAGTAGCGGCCGGCGGTACGAATAATTGCCGCGCCGCGAACGCCTGCGGCAGGCAGCATGTAGTTAAAACTGTAAATCCCGGCGACCCCGACCACCGCAGAGGCCGACAGGAACCAGCCGGAAAGCGTTAATAGCCCGATACTTGCCAGCAGAGTGACGATAGCCAGCACCACGCCGAGGGTCAGCAGCCATTTGTGGCGTTTGTATAGCGCCAGATAGGGTAACAGTGCGCGCATTTAAATTTCCTCCTGGCGATGGGCTAACAGTGAGGCAAACGCGCCTCCAGCGGCAGAAAGCTGCGCATAGCCGCCTTGCTCGACAATCTGACCATCCTGCATTACCCAGATAGCATCCCACTCGGCCAGTCCTGCCAGTTGGTGAGTAACCATCAGCGTGGTCTGCTGGGTAGAAGCGTTAGATAGCGCCTGCATCACACGCTGTTCGCTGTGAGCGTCAAGGCTGGCCGCTGGTTCATCAAGCAGCAACAGGCGGCACGGCACCAGCAGCGCGCGCGCAACGGCAATACGCTGAGCCTGGCCGACCGAGAGGCCGCCAGCCTGATCGCCTAACGGGGTATTAATACCTTGTGGCAATTGGGAAATAAATTCGCTGACCCAGGCCTTATCCAGGGCTAGCTGCAGTTGCGCTTCCGTGGCTTCTGGCCACGCTAGCAGCACGTTTTCACGCAGCGTGGCGGCGGGCAGTTGCGGGTTTTGACCGACCCAGCTAATTAGCCGGCGCCAGCGTTCAGCATCGAGATCGCGCAGCTCCACGCCGTTAACCTGTAGCGAACCTTCATAGGGAAGAAAGCCTGTCAGCGTATTCAGCAGCGAGCTTTTACCGGAACCGCTCTGGCCGACCAGGACCACGCGCTCGCCAGCGTTCAGGGTGAAACTCAGCGGGCCTGCCAGCGTTTTGCCATCCGGCGATTTCACCATCAGATCGCGGGCTTCGAGGCGAATCAGTTCATGATCGCTTAGCGTTTTCTCGCCCCGTTCAGCCTGCGCCAGCGGCGTTTCCATAAAAGTCTTCAGGCTATCCGCCGCGCCAATGGCCTGCGCCTTGGCATGGTAAAATGTGCCTAAATCACGTAGCGGCTGGAAAAACTCCGGGGCCAGAATCAGGGTTAAAAAACCGGACATCAGCGTGACGCCGACGCCGTAGTGGCCGAAGTCGAGCTCGCCGAGGTAGGAAAAACCGAAATAGACCGCCACCAGCGCGATAGAGAGCGAGGTAAAGAATTCCAGCACGCCGGAGGAGAGAAAGGCCAGACGCAGGACTTCCATCGTCCGCTGGCGGAAATCCTGCGACGCATCGCGGATATTGTTAATTTCCGCCTCGCCGCGGTTGAACAGGCGTAGCGTTTCCATGCCGCGCAGACGGTCGAGGAAGTGGCCGCTAAGGCGACCGAGCGCAAGGAAATTGCGCCGGTTAGCATCGGCGGCGCCCATCCCGACCAGCGCCATAAAGAGCGGGATCAGCGGGGCGGTGCCGAGTAAAATTAGCGCGGCTGCCCAGTTGCTGGGGAAGATAGTGATAACAATCAGCAGCGGCACGCAGGCGGCCAGCGTCATCTGCGGTAGATAGCGCGCGTAGTAATCATGCATATCGTCGATTTGCTCAAGGATGAGCGTCGCCCAACTGCCGGCGGGTTTTCCTTGAATCCAGGCTGGGCCCGCCTGCTGAAGACGGTCAAGCACCTGGCGGCGAATTTCATAACGGATATGCTGGCCGGCGTGGAAGCCGACGCGTTCGCGTAGCCACACCACCCAGGCGCGCAGGATCAGCACCAGCGCCAGCAAGGTAAACGGCAGCAGCAGCGCCGTCGCCGGGATATTTTCCATTATCATTCGGTGAAGTATTCGCGCCAGGAACCACGCCTGAGCGACGATCAATAGACCGCTCACGACGCCCAGCAGGCGAGAAATCATCAACCAGCGACGGGAGATAATGCTTTTTTCTTTTAACCAGCGGGTTAACTCTTGTTGACGGGTTTTATTCATTGCGCGCTTAGCAGGTGTCGTTATGAGATTTTTGGGCACGGCAATGTTACAACGGGGCAAAAATAAAGGCGACTTTTCGTCGCCTTCTTTACCTTTGTTACTGACTTGTAAAGATTATTTGCAAGCGTCAGCTAAACCATCCAGATAGCGTTCCGCGTCCAGCGCCGCCATACAGCCGGTGCCGGCGGAGGTAATCGCCTGACGGTAGATATGGTCCATCACGTCGCCCGCAGCGAACACGCCAGGGATACTGGTTTGCGTGGCGTTGCCGTGGATGCCGGATTGTACTTTGATATAACCGTTTTCCAGCGCTAACTGACCTTCAAAGATAGCGGTGTTCGGGCTGTGTCCAATGGCGACAAACAGACCGGCGACGTCCAGCGTCTCAACGTTATCGCTATTTTTGGTATCGCGCAGACGCAGTCCGCTGACGCCCATCTGGTCGCCGGTGACTTCTTCCAGGGTGCGATCGGTGTGCAGCACGATATTGCCGCTTTCCACTTTATCCATCAGGCGCTTGATCAGGATTTTTTCCGCACGGAAGGTGTCGCGACGGTGGATCAGATGCACTTCAGCAGCGATGTTGGACAGATACAGCGCTTCTTCAACCGCCGTGTTGCCGCCGCCGATGACCGCGACTTTCTGGTTACGATAGAAGAAACCGTCGCAGGTGGCGCAGGCAGAGACGCCGCGTCCTTTGAAAGCTTCTTCAGAAGGCAGCCCCAGATAACGGGCGGAAGCGCCGGTAGCGATAATCAGCGCGTCACAGGTGTACTCGCCGCTGTCGCCGACCAGGCGGAACGGACGGTTCTGCAGATCGACGCTGCTGATATGGTCGAAAATAATTTCAGTTTCGAACTTGGTGGCATGCTCGTGCATACGTTCCATGAGCAGCGGACCGGTCAGATCGTTTGGGTCGCCTGGCCAGTTTTCCACTTCAGTGGTGGTGGTCAGCTGACCGCCTTTTTCCATGCCGGTGATCAGCACCGGCTGCAGGTTGGCGCGCGCAGCATAGACCGCCGCGGTATATCCTGCAGGTCCAGAACCTAGAATAAGCAGTTTACTGTGTTTGGCTGTGCCCATGAGATCCCCATATTTTATTGGCATACATTGGGCTGGATTGTAGGGAATTTGCGGGCGTAAAAAAAGAGCGTAGCGATTTTGTTAACGATATGTGCAATAGAACCCGCCGATGGATTGGCGATTTAACGAGCGGAAAATATAATTAATTCTACTGTTAGCGCCCTGATTATAAGATGAAAACATGAGATTCAGAGGGGGTTGATGATGAATATCTGGCATCTTGTACTAAAAATCGATGTTTTGCTTTGACAATCCCCTGTGCTTTTGCGAAAACATTCATGGAAGAAGAAAAGCAGTGTTTCGCGTGCGGCGAATGTTCATGCACGCAAATGCCATTTTTATCCGGGTCAGCGAAATCTACGCATGGTGTGGACAGACGCCATGCGTGATGTCGGTGACTGCCATCAGGCAACGGGCTTCTCACGTACCCCTGGGTTACTCAACGTCGTACGGGTAATAACGGGATGGGCTCTGGCAGTGAAGGCGCAGAGTCAGAACAGGAGTAGGGAAGGAATACAGAGAGACAATAATAATGGTAGATAGCAAGAAACGCCCTGGCAAAGATCTCGACCGCATCGATCGTAACATTCTGAATGAACTGCAAAAAGACGGGCGTATTTCCAACGTCGAGCTTTCCAAACGGGTGGGACTTTCTCCGACGCCTTGCCTTGAGCGTGTGCGTCGACTGGAAAGACAGGGTTTTATTCAGGGCTATACGGCGCTGCTCAACCCGCATTATCTGGATGCATCACTTCTGGTATTTGTTGAGATTACTCTGAATCGTGGTGCGCCAGATGTGTTTGAGCAATTTAACGCCGCAGTACAAAAACTTGAAGAAATTCAAGAGTGTCACTTGGTATCCGGTGATTTTGACTATCTGTTGAAAACCCGCGTACCGGACATGTCAGCGTATCGTAAATTGCTGGGCGAAACCCTGCTGCGCCTGCCGGGCGTAAACGACACCCGTACCTACGTGGTTATGGAAGAAGTCAAGCAGAGTAATCGTCTGGTAATCAAGACGCGCTAACACGGAACAGGTGCAAAATCGACGTAGTTTGATTACACTCCTGTTAATCCATACAGCAACAGTGCCGGGGAGACCCGGCGCTGTTGTCCGTTTTAGCAGCAGGCAGGAAATTGCCTGATACCTGGAGAGCCTTTCTTGAGCCAGGAATACACCGAAGACAAAGAAGTCAAACTAACGAAGCTAAGCAGCGGGCGCCGCGTTCTTGAGGCGTTACTCATCCTTTGCTCTCTTTTTGCCATCTGGCTGATGGCGGCATTACTGAGCTTTAATCCATCCGATCCCAGTTGGTCACAGACCGCATGGCATGAGCCTATCCATAATCTGGGCGGCATGCCCGGCGCGTGGCTGGCGGACACGTTATTTTTCATCTTTGGCGTAATGGCCTACACCATCCCCGTGATCATCATCGGCGGCTGCTGGTTTGCATGGCGTCATCAGGAAAATGACGAGTATGTCGATTACTTCGCTGTTTCGTTGCGCCTGATCGGCGCGCTGGCGCTGATCCTCACCTCCTGCGGCCTGGCGGCAATTAACGCCGATGATATCTGGTACTTTGCTTCCGGCGGCGTCATTGGCAGCCTGCTTAGCACCACCTTACAACCCTTGCTGCACAGTAGCGGCGGCACTATCGCCTTGCTTTGTATCTGGGCCGCGGGTTTAACGCTGTTTACCGGCTGGTCATGGGTCAGCATTGCCGAGAAACTCGGCGGCGCAATCCTTTCTATTCTGACCTTTGCCAGTAATCGTACCCGTCGGGACGATACCTGGGTTGATGAAGGGGAATATGAAGATGATGAATATGAAGATGAAGAAGACGACGATACCGCACAGCCGCGGGAATCGCGTCGCGCCCGCATCTTACGCAGTGCGCTAGCGCGTCGTAAGCGTCTGGCGGAAAAGTTCGCCAACCCGATGGGGCGTAAAACCGATGCCGCGCTGTTCTCCGGTAAACGTATGGATGATGCGGAAGCAGTACAATACAGCGCCAGCGGCGCGCCTGTCGCTGCGGATGATGTCCTGTTCTCAGGCGCCAGCGCCGCGCGTCCTGGCGATTTAGACCCTTACGATCCGCTACTGAATGGCCATACGGTGGCCGACCCGATCGGCGCCGCCTCCGCCGCTGTCGTTGCGCCGCAGGCATGGGCGGAGCAGGGGACAGGGCAGGCATACCAACCGGAGGCCGCTCACCTGCAACCACCGGTGTATCAGCCTGAATATGCGCCGCAGCAGCCGCCGGTTTATCAACCGGAAGCCGCGCATCCTCAGCAGCCGGCGTATCAGCCTGAGTATGCGCCGCAGCAGCCGCCGGTTTACCAGCCGGAAGCCGCGCATCCTCAGCAGCCAGTGTATCAGCCGGAATACGCGCCGCAGCAGCAGCCGGTTTACCAGCCGGAAGCCGCGCATCCACAGCAGCCGGTGTATCAGCCGGAAGCCGCGCATCCACAGCAGCCGGCGTATCAGCCTCAGTATGCGCCGCAGCAGCCGCCGGTTTACCAGCCGGAAGCCGCGCATCCACAACAGCCTGTGTATCAGCCTGAGTATGCGCCGCAGCAGCCACCGGTTTACCAGCCGGAAGCCGCGCATCCGCAGCAGCCGATATACCAGCCTGAACCGGCTGTTCAACAACCTATTTATCATCAGGAACCGGCGCCAGCCGCTGAGCCTGAGACTCCTCAGGAAGAAACTAAACGCCCGCCGATGTACTACTTCGAGGAAGTCGAAGAGAAGCGCGCGCGCGAGCGTGAGTTGCTTGAATCCTGGTATCAGCCAATCCCTGAACCGGCGAGCCCGGTGGCGACCAAACCGATCACCACCCCGGCTGCCCCATCCAAACCGTCAGTTGATGCCGCCGCCGTGACGGCCGTCGCCGCAGGCGTTCATCAGGCCACCACTTCTGGCAGCGCAGCCGCAGCCGCCTCAGTGGCGTCAACCGCCGCTGACGCAGCGCCAGTTTTCAGCCCGGCATCCAGCGGCCCGCGGGTACAGGTAAAAGAAGGCATTGGTCCGAAATTGCCGCGTCCGAATCGCGTCCGTGTGCCGACACGTCGGGAGCTTGCTTCCTATGGCATTAAGCTGCCGTCTCAGCGTATTGCTGAAGAGCGCGCGCGTCGGGCCGAGCTTGAACATCATTACGATAATGAGCCGCTGAGCGACGAAGAAGCCGATGCGCTGGAACAGGACGAGCTGGCGCGTCAGTTTGCCGCTACCCAGCAACAGCGCTATGGCGAGTCCTGGGAATCCGAAAGCGATGAGCAGGACGAAGACGCTGCCGCTGAAGCCGAACTGGCGCGCCAGTTTGCCGCGACCCAGCAGCAGCGCTATGCCAGCGAGCAGCCGCCGGGAGCCAATCCCTTCTCACCGGCGGACTATGAGTTCTCGCCGATGAAAACGCTGGTCAATGATGGTCCAAGCGAGCCGTTGTTTACGCCGACGCCGGAAGTGCAGCCCCAGCAACCGGCTCAGCATTATCAACAACCGGCAGCTGCGCCACAGCAGGGTTATCAACCTGCGCAGCCGCCCGTACACCATCAGCCGGTAGCGCCGCAGCCGCAGGCTTATCAACCTGCGCAGCAGCCAATGCAGCAACAACAGCCGGTTGCTCAGCAGCCTTATCAGCAGCCCGCGCCGTCGCCGCAGGATAGCCTTATTCATCCGCTACTGATGCGTAATGGCGACAGCCGTCCACTGCAAAGACCAACAACGCCGCTGCCGTCGCTGGATCTCTTGACGCCGCCGCCGAGCGAAGTTGAACCTGTTGATACCTTTGCGCTTGAGCAGATGGCGCGTCTGGTCGAAGCGCGTCTCGCCGATTTCCGCATTAAAGCGGATGTGGTGAACTACTCACCGGGTCCGGTGATCACTCGTTTCGAGCTGAACCTCGCGCCGGGGGTGAAGGCCGCGCGTATCTCTAACCTGTCGCGCGACCTTGCGCGTTCGCTGTCGACCGTGGCGGTGCGTGTGGTGGAAGTTATTCCGGGTAAACCTTACGTTGGCCTGGAATTACCGAACAAAAAACGCCAGACCGTATACCTGCGCGAAGTGCTCGATTGTCCGAAATTCCGCGAGAACCCATCGCCGCTTACCGTGGTGCTGGGCAAAGATATCGCCGGCGATCCGGTGGTGGCCGATCTGGCGAAAATGCCGCATCTGCTGGTTGCCGGTACCACTGGTTCGGGTAAATCGGTCGGCGTGAACGCCATGATCCTCAGCATGCTCTATAAGGCGCAGCCGGAAGACGTTCGTTTCATCATGATCGACCCGAAAATGCTTGAGCTGTCGGTGTACGAAGGTATCCCGCATCTGCTGACGGAAGTGGTCACCGACATGAAAGACGCCGCCAATGCGCTGCGCTGGAGCGTCAATGAAATGGAGCGCCGTTATAAGCTGATGTCGGCGCTGGGCGTGCGTAATCTGGCGGGCTACAACGAGAAGATCGCTGAGGCCGCACGCATGGGACGCCCGATCCCGGATCCTTACTGGAAACCGGGCGACAGTATGGACGCCGTGCATCCGGTGCTGGAAAAACTGCCGTACATCGTGGTGCTGGTGGATGAATTCGCCGATCTGATGATGACCGTCGGTAAGAAGGTGGAAGAACTGATTGCGCGTCTGGCGCAGAAAGCGCGCGCGGCGGGCATTCACCTGGTGCTGGCGACCCAGCGTCCGTCGGTTGACGTGATTACCGGTCTTATCAAGGCCAACATTCCGACGCGTATCGCCTTCACCGTATCGAGCAAGATTGACTCGCGTACCATCCTTGACCAGGGGGGCGCAGAATCGCTGCTGGGCATGGGTGATATGCTCTATTCCGGGCCGAACTCCACGATGCCGGTTCGCGTCCATGGCGCGTTTGTCCGTGACCAGGAAGTACACGCCGTGGTGCAGGACTGGAAAGCGCGCGGTCGTCCGCAGTATGTTGACGGTATTACCTCCGATAGCGAAAGCGAAGGCGGTGGTGGCGGCTTTGATGGCGGGGAAGAGCTGGATCCGCTGTTCGATCAGGCGGTCAACTTCGTAACCGAGAAGCGCAAAGCCTCGATCTCGGGGGTGCAGCGTCAGTTCCGTATCGGCTATAACCGCGCGGCGCGTATCATTGAGCAGATGGAAGCTCAGGGGATCGTCAGCGAGCAAGGCCATAACGGTAACCGTGAAGTCCTGGCGCCGCCGCCCTTCGAGTAAGTGCAAAGTTCGGTAAATAAGCGCAAAATCAGCCTGTTCTGCTATTCCGTTGCTCTCAACGGCTCTACAGTAGGGACAGAACAGGCTCCCGCGTCGGGAGTGACGCACAATAAGGATCAACAATGAAGAAACTTGCCATCACCTGTGCATTATTGTCTGGCTTCGTGGTAAGCCAGGTTTGGGCAGACGCTGCCGGCGACTTAAAAAGCCGTCTGGATAAAGTCAGCAGTTTCCATGCCAGCTTCACTCAGAAAGTGACCGACGCAAGCGGTAATGCCGTGCAGGACGGGCAGGGCGATTTGTGGGTGAAGCGCCCGAATCTGTTCAACTGGCATATGACCCAGCCGGATGAAAGTATTCTGGTATCGGATGGGAAAACGCTGTGGTTCTATAATCCGTTTGTGGAGCAGGCAACCGCAACCTGGCTGAAAAACGCGACCAGCAACACGCCGTTCATGCTGATCGCCCGCAACCAGTCAGCGGACTGGCAGCAATACAACATCAAACAAAACGGCGATGATTTTGTGCTGACGCCGAAAAGCGGTAACGGCAACCTCAAGCAGTTCACAATCAATGTGGGCCGTGACGGTACTATCCATCAGTTCAGCGCCGTTGAGCAAGACGACCAGCGCAGCAGCTATCAGCTGAAGTCGCAGCAGAATGGCGCCGTCGACGCATCTAAGTTCACTTTTACGCCGCCGCAAGGGGTGACGGTGGACGATCAACGTAAGTAGAGGCGAATGTGAGCAACTTTTCGCTCGATTTTTCCGATAATGCATTTCAACCTCTGGCCGCCCGTATGCGGCCAGAAAATTTAGCGCAGTACATTGGCCAGCAGCACCTGCTGGCGCCGGGTAAACCGCTGCCGCGGGCGATTGAGGCAGGGCATCTGCACTCGATGATCCTGTGGGGGCCGCCGGGCACCGGTAAAACTACCCTTGCGGAAGTGATCGCTCGCTACGCCAATGCTGATGTCGAGCGTATCTCGGCTGTTACATCTGGCGTCAAAGAGATCCGCGAAGCTATCGAACGTGCGCGGCAAAATCGCAACGCTGGTCGACGCACTATCCTGTTTGTTGATGAAGTGCATCGTTTCAATAAAAGCCAGCAGGATGCCTTTCTGCCGCACATCGAAGACGGCACTATTACTTTTATTGGCGCGACGACCGAAAACCCGTCATTCGAACTTAATTCCGCTTTGCTCTCCCGCGCCCGAGTCTATTTGCTCAAATCACTGACCACGGACGATATCGAGCAGGTGCTCAACCAGGCGATGAGCGATAAAGCGCGAGGCTACGGTGGGCAAGATATTATCCTGCCGGATGAAACCCGCAAAGCGATTGCCGAGCTGGTCAACGGCGATGCGCGCCGGGCGTTGAACACGCTGGAAATGATGGCCGATATGGCTGAAAACGACGATTCAGGCAAGCGAGTGCTGAAAGCGGAACTGCTTACCGAAATTGCCGGCGAGCGTAGCGCGCGTTTTGATAATAAAGGCGACCGTTTTTACGATCTTATATCCGCGTTACATAAGTCCGTGCGCGGTAGCGCGCCGGATGCGGCGCTGTACTGGTACGCACGAATCATTACCGCAGGCGGCGACCCGTTGTATGTCGCTCGCCGTTGTCTGGCTATCGCGTCTGAGGATGTCGGCAACGCCGATCCTCGCGCCATGCAGGTGGCCATTTCCGCGTGGGATTGTTTTACCCGCGTTGGGCCGGCGGAAGGCGAACGGGCTATTGCTCAGGCGATTGTTTATCTGGCCTGCGCGCCGAAGAGTAACGCGGTCTACACCGCCTTTAAGGCTGCGCTGGCCGATGCCCGCGATCGCCCTGATTACGACGTGCCGGTACATTTACGCAATGCGCCGACCAAACTCATGAAAGAAATGGGTTATGGTCAGGAGTACCGCTACGCGCACGATGAACCTAACGCCTACGCCGCTGGCGAGCAGTATTTCCCGCAGGAAATGGCGCAAACGCGCTATTATCAGCCAACAAACAGGGGGCTCGAGGGCAAAATCGCTGAAAAGCTCGCCTGGCTTGCCGAACTGGATCAAAATAGCCAGATAAAACGCTACCGCTAATTGTGGCGTTGCGGTAAGGTTATTACCTCTATTTCCGTGGCCGTAGTTTGCGGCCATTTTTCCTATTTAAATTCGATAAGCACAGGATAAGCATGCTCGATCCCAATCTGCTGCGTACCGAGCCAGACGCAGTCGCAGAAAAACTGGCACGCCGGGGCTTTAAGCTGGATGTAGATAAACTGCGCGCTCTTGAAGAGCGTCGTAAAGTTCTGCAGGTTCAAACCGAAAACCTGCAGGCGGAGCGTAACTCCCGATCGAAATCCATTGGCCAGGCGAAAGCGCGCGGGGAAGATATCGAGCCATTACGCCTGGAAGTGAACAAGCTTGGCGAACAGCTGGATGCCGCAAAGTCCGAGCTGGAAACGCTGCTGGCGGAAATTCGCGATATCGCGCTGGCGATCCCGAACATTCCTCACGATGACGTGCCGGTGGGCCGCGACGAAAACGACAACGTTGAAGTCAGCCGCTGGGGGACGCCGCGTCAGTTCGATTTCGAGGTGCGCGACCACGTTACGCTGGGTGAAATGCACGGGGGGCTGGACTTCGCCGCCGCCGTTAAGCTAACCGGTTCCCGTTTCGTGGTGATGAAAGGCCAGCTGGCTCGCCTGCACCGCGCGCTGGCGCAGTTTATGCTGGATCTGCACACCGAACAGCACGGCTATAGCGAGAACTATGTTCCTTACCTGGTGAACCAGGACACGCTGTATGGTACTGGCCAGTTGCCGAAATTCGCCGGCGACCTGTTCCATACTCGTCCGCTGGAAGAAGAAGCTGATAGCAGCAACTATGCGTTGATTCCGACCGCCGAAGTGCCGCTGACCAACCTGGTCCGCGACGAAATCATCGACGAAGACGATCTGCCGATTAAAATGACCGCCCATACTCCGTGCTTCCGTTCTGAAGCGGGTTCGTATGGTCGTGATACCCGCGGTCTGATCCGTATGCACCAGTTCGACAAAGTTGAAATGGTGCAGATCGTACGTCCGGAAGACTCTATGGCGGCGCTGGAAGAGATGACCGGCCACGCTGAGAAGGTTCTGCAACTGCTGGGTCTGCCGTACCGTAAGGTAGCGCTGTGTTCCGGCGATATGGGCTTTAGCGCCTGTAAAACCTATGACCTCGAAGTGTGGGTTCCGGCGCAGGATACCTATCGCGAAATTTCTTCCTGCTCCAACGTCTGGGATTTCCAGGCACGTCGTATGCAGGCGCGTTGCCGCAGCAAGTCCGACAAAAAGACTCGTCTCGTTCATACCCTGAATGGTTCTGGTCTGGCGGTTGGCCGTACGCTGGTTGCGGTGATGGAAAACTATCAGCAGGCCGATGGCCGTATCGAGATCCCGGAAGTCCTGCGCCCGTATATGCGCGGCCTCGAATATATCGGTTAATCTTTTCTGCTCTTTCCTTAAAAGCGCCTGCGGGCGCTTTTTTTATATCCTTATTGATACCGGGCAATAATCCCCTCAGTAAATCCGGTGATACTCCCTTTGGATTAATACAGCATAAAAAGCCAATAAAATCCGATATATATAAAATTATATAACGATTGTCAGCTTATTGTGAGCAACCAAAGCGAGTATCTATGAAAATCAAAGCCCCCGATGCTTTACTGGCTGCCGAAGTTAGCCGACGTGGTTTAATGAAAACCACGGCGATAGGCGGCCTGGCGATGGCCAGCAACGCATTGACCTTGCCCTTCACGCGTATTGCGCACGCCGCTGATACGCTGGCGCCAGTGAGTGAGAAAGTGGTCTGGAGCGCCTGCACCGTAAACTGCGGCAGCCGCTGTCCGCTGCGCATGCACGTGGTTGATGGTGCGATTAAGTACGTAGAAACCGATAATACCGGCGATGATAACTACGACGGTCTGCATCAGGTTCGCGCCTGTCTGCGAGGCCGCTCTATGCGCCGTCGGGTCTATAACCCTGACCGGCTGAAATATCCGATGAAGCGCGTCGGCAAACGCGGTGAAGGAAAATTTGAACAAATTAGCTGGGAAGAGGCGTTCGACACTATCGCCAGCAATATGCAGCGTCTGATTAAAGATTATGGCAACGAATCTATCTATCTGAACTACGGAACCGGTACGCTCGGCGGGACTCTGACTCGTTCCTGGCCGCCAGGAAAAACGCTGATTGCTCGTCTGATGAACTGCTGCGGCGGCTATCTCAATCATTATGGCGACTATTCATCGGCGCAGATTGCGGCTGGTTTGAATTACACCTATGGCGGTTGGGCCGATGGCAATAGCCCGTCGGATATCGAAAACAGTCAGTTGGTGGTGCTGTTTGGCAATAACCCTGGCGAAACGCGCATGAGCGGCGGCGGGGTGACTTACTACCTTGAGCAGGCGCGGCAGAAATCCAATGCCCGCATGATCATTATCGATCCGCGTTATACCGACACCGGCGCCGGGCGTGAAGATGAATGGATCCCGATTCGTCCGGGAACCGACGCGGCGCTCATTTCAGCGCTGGCTTGGGTGATGATTACTGAAAATCTGGTCGATCAGCCCTTCCTCGATAAATACTGCGTCGGCTACGACGAGAAAACCCTGCCTGCCGATGCGCCGGCTAATGGACATTATAAAGCTTACATCCTTGGTCAGGGTTCCGACGGTATCGCTAAAACGCCGGAGTGGGCATCCACCATTACCGGGATCCCGCGTGAGCGCATTGTGAAGCTGGCTCGCGAGATAGCGACGGCGAAACCGGCGTATATCAGCCAGGGATGGGGACCTCAGCGTCACGCCAACGGCGAAATCGCCACCCGCGCCATCTCCATGCTCGCCATTCTGACCGGCAACGTAGGGATTAACGGCGGCAATAGCGGCGCGCGTGAAGGTTCATATAGCCTGCCGTTCGAACGTATGCCGACGCTGGAAAATCCGGTTGAGACCAGCATCTCTATGTTTATGTGGACCGATGCGATTGAACGTGGTCCGGAAATGACCGCGCTGCGTGATGGCGTACGCGGCAAAGATAAGCTCGACGTGCCGATCAAGATGATCTGGAACTACGCGGGTAACTGCCTTATCAACCAGCACTCCGAGATCAACCGCACCCACGAAATCCTGCAGGACGATAAGAAGTGCGAAATGATCGTGGTAATCGACTGCCACATGACGTCGTCAGCGAAATACGCCGATATTCTGCTGCCGGACTGTACCGCCTCTGAGCAGATGGACTTCGCACTGGACGCCTCCTGCGGCAATATGTCCTATGTCATCTTTGCCGACCAGGCAATCAAACCGCGTTTCGAATGCAAAACCATCTATGAGATGACCACCGAGTTGGCGAAACGCATGGGGGTAGCGGAGAAGTTTACCGAAGGCCGGACTCAGGAAGGCTGGATGCGCTATTTGTATGAGCAGTCGCGGAAAGCGATTCCCGAACTGCCGGATTTCGATACTTTCCGCCAGCAGGGCATCTTCAAGCAGCGTGACCCGCAAGGTCATCATGTGGCGTATAAAGCCTTCCGTGACGATCCGCAGGCCAACCCGCTGACCACGCCATCAGGCAAAATCGAGATCTATTCCCAGGAGCTCGCTAAAATCGCCGCGACCTGGGAGCTGCCGGAAGGCGATGTCATCGATCCGCTGCCGATCTACACTCCTGGGTTTGAAAATTACAACGATCCGTTGACTGCTAAATATCCGTTACAGCTGACGGGATTCCACTACAAGTCTCGCGTCCACTCAACTTATGGCAACGTTGATGTCCTGCAGGCAGCCTGCCGTCAGGAAATGTGGATCAATCCGATCGATGCGAAGACGCGCGGCATCGTCAATGGCGATCGCATTCGTATTTTCAACGACCGCGGCGAAGTGCATATCGAAGCGAAAGTGACGCCACGTATGATGCCGGGCGTCGTCGCGCTGGGCGAGGGCGCCTGGTATAACCCGGACGCCTCACGCGTGGATCAGGCCGGCAGCATTAACGTGCTGACCACCCAACGTCCGTCGCCGTTGGCGAAAGGCAACCCATCGCATACCAACCTCGTCCAGGTTGAAAAGCTGTAAGGAGTAACCGATGACAACTCAGTATGGATTTTTTATCGATTCCGCCCGTTGCACCGGTTGCAAAACCTGCGAGCTGGCCTGTAAAGACTACAAGAACCTGACGCCGGACGTCAGCTTCCGTCGTATCTACGAGTATGCCGGCGGCGACTGGCAGGAGGACAACGGCGTCTGGAATCAGAACGTTTTTGCCTACTACCTTTCCATCGCCTGTAACCACTGCGAAGACCCGGCGTGCACCAAGGTCTGCCCAAGTGGGGCGATGCACAAGCGCGAAGATGGTTTTGTGGTGGTCAATGAAGAGGTGTGCATTGGCTGTCGCTACTGCCATATGGCCTGCCCGTATGGCGCGCCGCAGTACAACGCCGCTAAAGGGCATATGACTAAATGCGACGGCTGTCACGAACGCGTCGCACAAGGCAAGAAACCGATTTGCGTCGAGTCCTGCCCGCTGCGGGCGCTGGACTTCGGGCCGATTGCCGAACTGCGTGAAAAGCACGGCCAACTGGCCGCCGTGGCGCCGCTGCCGTCGGCGCACTTCACCAGGCCGAGCATTGTGATAAAACCAAACGCCAACAGCCGTCCGTGCGGCGATACCACCGGCTATCTGGCCAATCCGAAGGAGGTCTAAAATGGGAAATGGATGGCATGAATGGCCGCTGATGATTTTCACGGTCTTCGGTCAATGCGTCGCCGGGGGCTTTATCGTTCTCGCGCTGGCGTTGATGAAGGGCGAACTTTCGCGCGAGCAGCAGCGGCAGGTGATAATGAGCATGTTTGGGCTATGGGTATTAATGGGGATCGGTTTTATCGCCTCCACCATGCACCTTGGTTCGCCAATGCGCGCGTTTAATTCGCTGAATCGCGTTGGCGCATCCTCGTTAAGCAATGAAATAGCCAGCGGCGCGCTTTTCTTCGCCGTCGGCGGGATTGGCTGGCTGCTGGCGGTGGTAAATAAATTACCGTCCGGGCTGCGTAATCTGTGGCTGGTCGTCACCATGATCCTCGGCGTCATCTTTGTCTGGATGATGATCCGCGTATATAACACTATCGATACCGTACCCACCTGGTACACCATCTGGACACCGCTCAACTTCTTCCTGACCCTGTTTATCGGCGGGCCGCTGTTGGGTTACCTGCTGCTGCGTGTCGCGGGTGTGGACGGTTGGGCGATGCGTTTATTGCCGGTGATCATGCTGGTGGCGTTGGTGATTAGCGTGACCGTCGCGCTGATTCAGGGCAGCGAGTTGGCGACGATCCATAGTTCAATCCAACAGGCCTCGGCGCTGGTGCCGAATTATGGTTCCTTAATGGCATGGCGGACGGTCGCGTTAGTTCTGGCGTTGGTCTGCTGGATTGTACCGCAGCTTAAAGGTTATCAACCCGCATTGCCGCTGCTGGGGTTGGCGTTTGTGCTGGTGCTGGTCGGCGAGATGATTGGCCGCGGCGTATTCTATGGTCTGCATATGACCGTCGGTATGGCTATCGCCAGTTAATAACGTGAAATCACGCCGGAAGCCTATTCCGGCGTGATTAAAAAATGCGGTTGATTCATGAAATTTTTCTACTGAAATTCCCACTATAGTTTTCCAATAAATTAATAAAAACAATGGAATAATATAAAGAATAATTCCGTTGCCGTTCCGCTGGATAAAAAACTTCTATCGTTGCCCTGAAAACCGCGTCAGGCCTGAATTCTGGCGGATTGACAATGTTTACAGCAGTGGCATGATGCGCACGAAATCTGAACTTCCTCACGGTTAATACCCATGACCATCTACACTCGCCCAGTGCAAATGCTGCTCTGTGGCCTGCTTCTGTTGACGCTGGCAATCGCGGTTTTAAATACGCTTGTCCCGCTGTGGCTCGCCCATGAAAATATGCCAACCTGGCAGGTTGGGATGGTCGGCTCTTCTTATTTCACCGGTAATCTGGTGGGAACACTATTTGCCGGCTGGGTCATTAAACGTCTGGGGTTTAACCGTAGCTATTATCTGGCGTCATTAATTTTTGCTGTCGGCTGCGTTGGTCTGGGTATCACACTCGGCTTCTGGACATGGCTGAGCTGGCGTTTTATCGCCGGCGTGGGTTGTGCAATGATTTGGGTGGTGGTCGAAAGCGCACTGGTGTGCAGCGGTACTTCCCGCAGCCGCGGTCGACTGCTGGCGGCGTACATGATGGTCTATTACATCGGTACTGTATTGGGCCAACTGATGGTCAGCAAATTACCGACCGATTTAATGAGCGTGCTGCCGTGGGTTACCGGCCTGGCGCTGGCGGCGATCCTGCCGCTGATGTTTACACGTATTATGAGCCAGGCCGACGAGCCGCATGAAACGGTACGTATCTGGCCGATGCTGAAACTGCGTCAGGCACGTCACGGTGTGAATGGCTGCATCATCTCCGGCATCGTGCTTGGTTCACTGTACGGCCTGATGCCGCTGTGGCTAAATCATCAGGGCGTCAGCGATTCGGGTATTGGTTTCTGGATGGCGGTGATGGTTAGCGCAGGCATTCTCGGGCAGTGGCCGGTCGGGCGTCTGGCTGACCGCTATGGCCGCCTGCTGGTGCTGCGCGTACAGGTCTTTGTGGTGATTCTGGGCTGTCTGGCGATGCTGAGCCAGGCGGCAATGGCGCCAGCGCTTTTTGTGCTCGGCGCATCCGGTTTTACTCTGTATCCGGTGGCGATGGCCTGGGCCTGCGAGAAGGTTGAACACCATCAACTGGTGGCGATGAACCAGGCGCTGCTGATGAGCTATACCATCGGCAGTCTGCTGGGGCCGACCCTGACGGCGATGTTGATGCAGAACTTCTCGGATAATCTGCTGTTTATCATGATCGCCAGCGTATCGTTTATCTATCTGCTGACCCTGCTGCGCAAAGCCGGACATCACCCGACGCCGGTGGCACACGCGTAACCAATCTTTCTGCGGGCAGACGGTATCGCGCTCATGATGAGGCGTTATCGGCGGGATTGATACTATTATAGTTGCGGGCCGTGGTGAGAGTACCTCCGGCCCGCAGCCGGTTTAGTACATCACTTTATGACCATATTGCTCCAGGATGCCTTTTACCCGCTCCATGGTCTCTTTCTTCGGTGGGTGTACGCCGTCAAGTTTGTACTCTTCGCCCATTGCCACCCATTTGTGTTTACCCAGCTCATGGTAGGGCAGGAGTTCGATTTTCTCGACGTTACCCATATCGCGGGTAAACTCACCCAGACGATGTGCGGAATCGTCATCATCAGACCAGCCGGGAACCACGACGTAGCGGATCCACACGTTAATCCCTTTCTTCGACAGATACTGTGCGAACTCCAGCGTACGATGGTTAGAAACGCCGACCAGGTTCTGGTGGATTTCATCGTTCATCTGCTTAAGGTCAAGCATCACCAGATCGGTGACTTCCAGCAGCTCGTCAATCACCGGATCGTAGCGACGTACGAAGCCGTTGGTATCCAGGCAGGTGTGGATACCTTCTTTTTTACAGGCGCGGAACCAGTCGCGGACAAATTCAGCCTGCAGGATCGCCTCGCCGCCGGAGGCGGTGACGCCGCCGCCGGAAGCATTCATAAAGTGGCGATAGGTCACCACTTCTTTCATCAATTCTTCAACGGTGATTTCTTTACCGCCATGGGTATCCCAGGTGTCGCGGTTATGGCAGTAAAGGCAGCGCATCAGGCAGCCCTGGAAGAAGGTAATAAAGCGGATGCCTGGGCCATCGACGGTGCCACAGGATTCAAAGGAGTGAATACGACCAATAGTTGACATTGCGGTGATATCTCCGGGTTCGGCCCTCCAGGGCCTGTGATGCACAGCTCAAACCGGCTGTGTTAAGTCTGTTTTGACAGGTACCCAAAGTATAGATAACTGGCAAAGCAGGCTGGGGCAGGGAATCACGTGTTAAAAAGGCCCCACTGATGTGGGGCCTTTATTGTACGCTTTTTCAGTCAGACAGGGAATTACATGGTCTGAGTGAAGGTACGGGTAATAACATCCTGCTGCTGTTCTTTAGTCAGGGAGTTAAAACGTACTGCGTAGCCAGATACACGGATGGTCAGCTGCGGATATTTTTCCGGGTTTTCCATCGCGTCGAGCAGCATTTCGCGGTTCATGACGTTCACGTTCAGGTGCTGACCACCTTCGATGGACGCTTCGTGGTGGAAGTAACCATCCATCAGGCCCGCCAGGTTGGTCTTACGAACTTCGTCATCTTTACCCAGCGCGTTCGGCACGATAGAGAAGGTGTAAGAGATACCATCTTTAGCGTAAGCAAACGGCAGTTTAGCAACGGAAGTCAGAGAGGCTACAGCGCCTTTCTGGTCACGGCCGTGCATCGGGTTAGCACCTGGTCCGAACGGCGCGCCAGCGCGACGACCATCTGGGGTGTTACCGGTTTTCTTACCATACACGACGTTAGAAGTGATGGTCAGAACGGACTGAGTCGGGATAGCGTTGCGGTAGGTATGCAGTTTCTGAATTTTCTTCATGAAACGTTCAACCAGGTCAACGGCCATGTCATCGACGCGAGCATCGTTGTTACCAAACTGCGGATATTCGCCTTCGATTTCGAAGTCAACAGCCAGACCGTCTTCGTCACGAATCGGTTTAACTTTCGCATATTTGATAGCAGACAGGGAGTCAGCAGCAACGGACAGACCTGCGATACCACACGCCATGGTGCGGATAACGTCACGGTCGTGCAGCGCCATCAGAGAGGCTTCGTAGCTGTACTTGTCGTGCATGTAATGAATGATGTTCAGCGCGGTGACGTACTGTTTAGCCAGCCAGTCCATGAAGTGATCCATGCGTTCCATAACTTCGTCGAAGTTCAGGACGTCGCCTTTGATCGGCTCAGATTTCGGACCAACCTGCATTTTCAGTTTTTCATCAACGCCGCCGTTGATAGCATACAGCATGGTTTTCGCGAGGTTAGCGCGAGCGCCGAAGAACTGCATTTGTTTACCAACAATCATCGGGCTTACGCAGCATGCGATAGCGTAATCGTCGTTGTTGAAGTCCGGGCGCATCAGGTCATCGTTCTCGTACTGCAGAGAAGAGGTATCGATGGATACTTTAGCGGCGAATTTCTTAAAGCTCAGCGGCAGTTTTTCAGACCACAGGATAGTGATGTTCGGCTCCGGAGACGGCCCCATGGTGTACAGGGTGTTCAGGAAGCGGAAGCTGTTTTTGGTTACCAGAGTACGGCCGTCAACGCCCATACCACCGATAGATTCCGTTGCCCAAATCGGGTCGCCGGAGAACAGTTCATCATATTCCGGGGTACGCAGGAAGCGAACCATACGCAGTTTCATGACCAGGTGGTCAACCATTTCCTGCGCGTCTTGTTCGGTGATTTTACCTGCCTGCAGGTCACGTTCGATGTAGATATCCAGGAAGCTGGAAGTACGACCGAAGGACATTGCCGCGCCGTTCTGAGATTTAACGGCGGCCAGGTAACCGAAGTAGGTCCACTGAATAGCTTCCTGAGCGGTAGTCGCCGGACCGGAGATGTCGTAGCCATATTTAGCCGCCATCTCTTTGATCTGACCCAGCGCGCGATGCTGTTCAGCAATTTCTTCACGCAGACGGATGGTTGCTTCCAGATCTTCGCCGCTTTCCAGTTTCGCCTGCAGCGAGTTGAACTGGGCGAATTTGTCTTTCATCAGGAAGTCGATACCGTACAGAGCAACGCGACGATAGTCACCGATGATACGACCACGGCCGTAAGCATCCGGCAGACCGGTCAGCACGCCGGATTTACGGCAGCGCAGGATGTCCGGGGTATATACGTCGAAAACGCCCTGGTTGTGAGTTTTACGGTACTCGGTGAAGATTTTTTTCAGCATCGGGTCCAGTTCGCGATTGTACGCTTTGCAGGAACCTTCAACCATTTTGATACCGCCGAACGGGATAATCGCACGTTTCAGCGGAGCTTCAGTTTGCAGACCAACGATTTTCTCGAGCGCTTTCTCGATGTAGCCCGCGTCGTGAGAAGTGATGGTGGATGCGAGGGAAGTGTCGAAATCAACAGGCGCGTGAGTGCGGTTTTCCTGTTTAACGCCTTCCATTACGCTGTCCCACAGCTTGGTGGTCGCATCAGTTGCGCCAGCCAGGAAGGATTCGTCACCTTCATATGGGGTGTAGTTTTTCTGGATAAAGTCACGTACGTTGACTTCGTTCTGCCAGTCACCTTTCGCAAAACCTTCCCAGGCTGTGGCTAACTTTTCATTAAGCTCGGACATGTAACACCTACCTTCTTAAGTGGATTTTTTATTTACTGCCTGAGACAACCATTAATGATGATCGTCGCCACGCAGGTAAATGACCCAGTATGTCAACCCAACCAACAAACCACCGCCGATGATGTTTCCGATAGTGACTGGAATCAGGTTATCAGTGATGAAGTTCATAACGGTTAAGTGAGAAAAACTCTCCGGAGTTGAACCGATAGCGGTCCAGAATTCCGGGCTAGCAAAGTTGCGAATTACGATACCCATCGGGATCATAAACATATTAGCGATGCTGTGTTCAAAGCCGCTGGCGACAAACATCGCAACCGGCAACACCATGATCATCGCTTTGTCCATCAGGCTGCGGCCGGAGTAACTCATCCAGACAGCCAGACAAACCATCAGGTTCGCCAGGATACCCAGGCAGACGGCTTCAATAAACGTATGGTGCATTTTGTGGTCTGCAGTTTGCAGAACATTTAAGCCCCAGCCGCCGTTGGCCGTCATATACTCGCCGGATAACCACATTAATAATACGAACAGCAGTGCGCCGATGAGGTTTCCAACATAGACGTTAAGCCAGTTTTTTGCCAGCTGACCCCAGGTAATACGCCCGCTGGCTTTCGCCACGACGATCAGTACGGTAGAGGTGAAAAGGTCAGCACCGCAGATGACGCAAAGAATCAGACCTAGTGAGAAGCATACCCCGCCGATAAGTTTGGCAATCCCGAATGGCATTGCGGCAGTACCGGTGGTCGCCGTGATATAAAACACAAAAGCGATGGAGATGAAGACACCGGCGGTAATCGCCAGATAAAACGTCTTCAGCGGATGTTTCGTCGCTTTATAGACACCTGCTTCTTCGGCGACTTTCGCCATCGCGGCAGGGAGTAAAAGATCAAAAGGGTTGTCAGCTTTCACACTAACTCTCTCTTTATATAAGTTGGCGGTGTGATACTAACAAAGCATTATAGAAGGGAATTTGATGTAGATCATATCCTACCGGAGTCATAGGCCCATTTTGCGTGTGGAATTAGCCTGTTATTGCTTTATCTTTTTGATTTTTAATAAAAAACTAAATTTTAATATTTATAAATAATGTTGAAAATTTCCATGGGTGACCATTGATTACGGTTAATTAGAATGGAGTATTTTTATTAAAATTAACAATCTAAATATCACCAAATATTGTTTTTTACTTAAAGTTAACTCATGGGCTACAAAATGGCATGGTTTTGGCAAAAATCATAAGAAAACGGAGCCGCTGTCGGCTCCGTACGTTATTTTTTTACCTATAAAGGGTTATTTGGCCCAGAAGGCCGCTTTTGCACGTTGTAGCTTTTCGTAGGCCTTCAGTAAAGATTGATGCGCCGGGAAAGCGTGCAGATCGCTATCGACCGCCTGCAGGCCATAGAACGGCGCTTCGCCGCTCAGAGCGGCGCTCGCGGCTTCTACTGCATCCGCGCCATACATACGGATGAAGGCATTCAGATACTGTAACGGCTGGCGTTCTTCTTCCTGGCTAAGCAGCAGCAACGTTTGCAGGCAACGATAATAGTTGGCGCGCTCAGGGCTGAAGATGGAGGCATTGAATTCCATGGTCCACTCCGTCCAAATCAACGCCTGATCCAGGTCGCCGCCGGCCAACGCCAGCATCGCTTTTAGCTCGCCGATGCGCAGGGTATACCAGCCGTTGTCTTTGCCGGTTGCCAGTCCTAACAGCTCGCGTACGCGCGTGAAGTCATCAAGACCTTCGTCGTCCATTTGCTCAATAAGCGCCAGATAATCTTCTTTTTCCCACTCGCTACCCGGCAGGGAGAGAATCGTGTCGCGCAGATGCGCGCCCATGCTGTTGTTTGCAAGCCACAGGTCTTCCGCCGGATAAATATCGGACATCCCTGGAACGATGATTCGGCAGGCATAGACGCTCAGATGTTCGTAGTCGGCGATATAAACTTCTTTATCTTCTGCTTTGAAGATAGCCATCAGGGTGGCGAACTCTTCTTCAGTCGTGCCGGAGAAATTCCAGTCTACAAACGGATAGTCGGCATCCTGTTTGAACATATCCCAGGAGATCAGGCCGCTGGAATCAATGAAGTGAGTTTCCAGGTTGGCGTGCTCGGCGACTTCTTCGTCATCAAAGGTCGGCGGGGTAAAGACGTCGAGGTCTTTCAGGCTGCGGCCCTGTAGCAGTTCGGTGACGGTACGCTCCAGCGCCACGCCGAAATCCGGATGGGCGCCGAAAGAGGCGAAGCAGGTGCCGTTAGCCGGGTTAAACAGAACTACGCAAATAACCGGGTATTTGCCGCCCAATGAGCCATCGTAAGCGAAGATCGGGAAACCTTCAGCTTCAAGTTTAGCGATAGATTCAACGACGCCCGGATAGCGCGCCATCACTTCCGCCGGGATCTCCGGCAGGCTGATGCTCTCTGCGATGATACGGTTTTTGATATGACGCTCAAAGACTTCAGACAAGCCCTGTACGCGCGCTTCATTCGGGGTATTACCCGCTGACATGCCGTTAGAAACGTACAAGTTGCCGACGATATTCATCGGAATATAGACGGTTTCGCCGTCTGATTGACGGGTAAACGGCAGGCCGCAGACGCCGCGCTCATCATTACCGGATTGCAGGTCAACGAGCATGCTGGCGGTCAGTTGATCGTCCGGATCGTAAAAGGCGCGCAGGCGGGCATCCAGCAGGCCTTCCGGTACTTCATCGTCTTCGGTCAGCGGGAACCATTTTTCGTTCGGATAATGAACAAATGGACCGTTGGCGATGGTTTCGCCTAACCAGAAGTCCGCGAAGAAGTAGTTGGTGGACAGACGCTCAAAATATTCGCCCAGCGCGGAAGCCAGCGCCGCCTTTTTCGTCGCGCCTTTACCGTTGGTAAAGCACAGCGCGCACTCTTTATCGCGAATGTGAACGGACCACACGTGTGGTACCGGGTTCAGCCACGAGGCCTCTTCGATATCAAATCCGAGGTCGAGCAGTTTCTGCTGGAAGCGAGCGATGGAATCTTCCAGGGCGGCATCTTTGCCGGGGATAAATGTCTGGGTCATAGCAATTCGTTTATTGTTGGCAGGATGGGCAATGATACGGGTTTTACCGGTAAGTGGCTATGTCGTTAGCCGCGCTAAGGGATAAAAAGAGAAGAGCGATAAATGGCATGCGGAGAAACTCCACATGCCATAGCAAGTTACAGGATTGGCGTACAAATGCTAACGATCATAGCGGCGCCAGCAAGACTGGTACCGACGATGCCTGCCGCCATCACTGCGAAGCCTGCCCCCAGCGTAAAGGGCCCGGTAATCGCGCCGATGACAATTGTCGGGATACTGACCAGCAAACCAATTGCTGCCGGAATGGATAACAGGCCAAAGCCGCCGCTCACATCAGACATTTCGTTATAGGTTAATTCACGCATAACTATTCCTTTAAAAGTGATTAATACCAGTCTTCATCGGCTGGCTTAAAAATTTTAATGATCTGGAAATGCAGCGGTAAATGGCGATGCTCTCGCGGAAACATAATTCATGAAGAATTAAGATAATATTCAAGTATTAAATGAGTTGACGGATTGCGCTATGGCGAGATCGTTACCTGTGAATGTAGTGGATAACTATTTATGCCGTGGGTCAAAATCCGGAATGGGTGACGGAACACAGGCTAAAAAGCGATTCTCTTGCAGCAATTATGTCGGTTTAATGACGTCAAGCTGGTTGATTCTTTTGTGTGACGATGGCCTCATTTATGGGCCGCTTAGTTTTACTCGTTGCGGTGTGTGTCACTGAATGATAAAACCGATAGCCACAGGAATAACTTATGCCCGCGACGGTTCGCGTGCAGACAATATAGCAACGTGGTGAGGGGAAATGGCTCAGGTCTATAACTTTAGTTCGGGCCCGGCAATGCTGCCGGCAGAAGTTCTCAAACTGGCGCAACAGGAACTGTGCGACTGGCACGGTCTGGGGACGTCGGTAATGGAAATCAGCCACCGTGGTAAAGAGTTTATCCAGGTGGCTGAAACGGCAGAACAGGATTTCCGCGATCTGCTTAATATCCCTTCCAACTATAAAGTGCTGTTCTGTCATGGCGGCGGTCGCGGCCAGTTTGCCGGGATCCCGTTAAATCTGCTGGGTGACAAAACAACAGCAGATTATGTGGATGCTGGCTACTGGGCGGCGAGCGCAGTGAAAGAAGCGCAAAAATACTGCACGCCAAACGTTATTGATGCGAAAACCACCGTTGACGGCCTGCGAGCCGTTAAACCGATGAGCGAATGGCAGTTGACGCCGGGCGCGGCTTACCTGCACTTCTGTCCAAATGAAACCATTGATGGTATCGCTATCCACGAAACGCCAAACTTTGGCGATGATGTGGTCGTTACCGCGGATTACTCCTCCAGTATTTTGTCGCATGAAATTGACGTCAGCCGCTATGGCGTGATTTACGCTGGCGCGCAGAAGAATATCGGCCCGGCAGGGTTAACGCTGGTTATCGTGCGTGAAGATCTGCTGGGTAAAGCCAGCGTCGCCTGCCCATCGATCCTTGATTACACCGTGCTGAACGCCAATGATTCAATGTTCAACACGCCGCCGACCTTCGCCTGGTATCTGGCGGGGCTGGTATTTAAATGGCTGAAAGAGCAGGGCGGCGTCGCTGCGATGGATAAAATCAACCAGCAGAAGGCTGAATTGCTGTATGGCGTGATTGATAATAGCGATTTCTATCGTAACGATGTTGCCGCGGCCAACCGCTCGCGGATGAACGTGCCGTTCCAACTGGCGGATAGCGCGCTGGACAAACTGTTCCTTGAAGAATCTTTTGCGGCTGGTCTGCATGCGCTGAAGGGCCACCGCGTGGTGGGCGGTATGCGTGCTTCTATATACAATGCGATGCCGCTGGCCGGCGTCAAGGCGCTTACCGACTTCATGCAGGACTTTGAACGTCGTCGCGGCTAATTGCTGAGCGCTTATTTTCATCCCCGCGGCCGGTCTGCGGGGTTTTTATTCTGTTTTTTTGAGAGTCGAGTTTCATGGAATCCCTGACGTTACAACCCATTGCGCGCGTTGATGGCACCGTAAACCTACCCGGGTCAAAAAGTGTCTCTAACCGCGCTTTGCTGCTGGCGGCATTAGCCCACGGCACCACCGTGCTGACCAATTTGCTGGACAGCGATGATGTTCGCCACATGCTTAATGCGCTTAACGCCCTGGGAGTTCACTATACCCTGTCCGCCGATCGTACTCGCTGTGAAGTCACCGGCAACGGCGGTCCGCTTCAGGCCAGCGGCGCGCTGGAGTTGTTTCTCGGTAATGCTGGTACGGCGATGCGCCCACTGGCGGCGGCGTTGTGCCTCGGCGACAACGATATTGTGCTGACCGGGGAGCCGCGGATGAAAGAGCGACCGATAGGCCACCTGGTCGATGCTTTACGCCAGGGGGACGCGCAAATTGAGTATCTGGAGCAGGAAAACTTTCCGCCTCTGCGCCTGCGCGGCGGTTTCAACGGCGGCCAGGTGGAAGTCGATGGCAGCGTCTCCAGCCAGTTCCTTACCGCTTTACTGATCACTACGCCGCTGGCGCCGCAGGACACGACGATCGCGATTAAAGGCGACCTGGTGTCCAAACCTTACATCGACATCACGCTGCACCTGATGGAAACCTTTGGCGTTGACGTTGAAAACCACAACTACCAGCGCTTTGTCGTACGCGGCAAGCAACAGTATCAGTCGCCGGGCGACTATCTGGTGGAAGGTGATGCCTCTTCAGCCTCGTATTTCCTTGCTGCCGGCGCGATTAAAGGCGGTACGGTAAAAGTGACCGGGATTGGCCGCAATAGCGTTCAGGGCGACATTCGCTTTGCCGATGTGCTGGAAAAAATGGGCGCGACAATTACCTGGGGCGACGATTTCATCGCCTGTACCCGCGGTGAGCTGAATGCTGTCGATATGGATATGAACCATATCCCGGATGCTGCAATGACCATCGCCACTGCGGCGCTATTCGCGAAAGGCACCACGGTGCTACGCAATATTTACAACTGGCGGGTGAAAGAGACCGACCGCCTGTTCGCGATGGCCACTGAACTGCGTAAAGTGGGCGCCGAAGTAGAAGAGGGCGAAGATTATATTCGTATTACGCCGCCTGAGACGCTGAAATTTGCTGAAATCGGTACTTACAACGATCACCGCATGGCGATGTGCTTCTCGCTGGTGGCCTTATCGGCGACACCGGTCACTATCCTTGATCCGAAATGCACGGCGAAAACGTTCCCGGATTATTTCGAGCAGTTGGCGCGAATTAGTACCCTCGCGTAAAGTCTGTTCTGTCCTTTAAGGTAAAGCTTTGTCATCTTGCGGGCTGGTATTCTGCCAGCCCGCTATAATTGCGCAATTCTTCTACATTTAATTTCTTCTATTCCGTAATTTGCACGCAATGCTCACTTTCTGGCGCATTGATGCGTATAATGCGCGGCGTTTATATTCATGCGCCTTGCTGAAGGAGAAAAAGATGACGGCAAATGTTCCGGTAATCACCATTGATGGACCTGGCGGTGCGGGTAAGGGCACGTTGTGCAAGGCAATGGCGGAAGCGCTTGGTTGGCATCTGCTGGATTCCGGGGCCATTTACCGCGTTCTTGCGCTGGCAGCCTTACATCATCACGTAGACGTCGAGTCAGAAGAGGCGCTGGTTCCGCTGGCAGCTCATCTCGATGTGCGGTTTATTTCTACTGACGGCAACCTGGAAGTGGTGCTGGAAGGCGAGGATGTCAGCGCAGAGATCCGTACCCAGGAAGTGGCCAATACCGCCTCTAAGGTCGCGGCTTTCCCACGTGTACGTGAAGCGCTGCTGCGCCGTCAACGCGCCTTCCGCGAACTGCCTGGCCTGATTGCCGACGGCCGCGATATGGGCACCGTCGTGTTCCCGGATGCGCCGGTTAAAATTTTCCTCGATGCGTCGGCGGAAGAACGTGCCCAGCGCCGCCTGCTACAGTTGCAGGAGAAGGGTTTTAGTGTTAACTTTGAACGTCTTTTGTCCGAGATAAAAGAGCGTGACGATCGCGATCGTAATCGTGCTGTGGCGCCGCTTGTCCCGGCCGCTGATGCATTAGTTCTCGATTCCACTGAACTAAGCATTGAGCAAGTAATTGAAAAAGCGCTACAATATGCGCGCGAAAAACTGGCTATCGCTTAACCGTTAACCGGCAAAGCGTCGCAAGCCTCCGAATTATAGCAGTACCCCCGCAGCAACGGAGTGTTAGCGGGTATGTTAAACAACCCCATCCGGCACGGAGCCAGGTGGACGTTAAATATGAAACCTGAAGATTAAACATGACTGAATCTTTTGCTCAACTATTTGAAGAATCCTTAAAAGAAATCGAAACCCGCCCGGGTTCCATCGTTCGTGGTGTTGTTGTTGCTATCGACAAAGATATCGTACTGGTTGACGCTGGTCTGAAATCTGAGTCCGCCATCCCGGCTGAGCAGTTCAAAAACGCCCAGGGCGAGCTGGAAATCCAGGTTGGTGACGAAGTTGACGTTGCTCTGGATGCAGTAGAAGACGGCTTCGGTGAAACCCTGCTGTCCCGTGAGAAAGCTAAACGTCACGAAGCTTGGATCACGCTGGAAAAAGCTTACGAAGACGCTGAAACTGTAGTCGGTGTTATCAACGGCAAAGTTAAAGGTGGCTTCACTGTTGAGCTGAATGGTATTCGTGCGTTCCTGCCGGGTTCCCTGGTAGACGTTCGTCCGGTGCGCGACACGCTGCACCTGGAAGGCAAAGAGCTTGAATTCAAAGTCATCAAGCTGGACCAGAAACGTAACAACGTCGTTGTTTCTCGTCGTGCCGTTATCGAATCCGAAAACAGCGCAGAGCGCGATCAGCTGCTGGAAAACCTGCAGGAAGGCATGGAAGTCAAAGGTATCGTTAAGAACCTCACTGACTACGGTGCATTCGTTGATCTGGGCGGCGTTGACGGCCTGCTGCACATCACCGATATGGCCTGGAAACGCGTTAAGCATCCGAGCGAAATCGTAAACGTTGGCGACGAAATCACTGTTAAAGTGCTGAAGTTCGACCGCGAGCGTACCCGTGTATCCCTGGGCCTGAAACAGCTGGGCGAAGATCCGTGGGTAGCTATCGCTAAGCGTTATCCGGAAGGTACCAAACTGACCGGTCGCGTGACCAACCTGACCGACTACGGCTGCTTCGTTGAAATCGAAGAAGGCGTTGAAGGCCTGGTTCACGTTTCCGAAATGGATTGGACCAACAAAAACATCCACCCGTCCAAAGTTGTTAACGTTGGCGATGTAGTGGAAGTTATGGTCCTGGATATCGACGAAGAACGTCGTCGTATCTCCCTGGGTCTGAAGCAGTGCAAATCTAACCCATGGCAGCAGTTCGCGGAAACCCACAACAAGGGCGACCGTGTTGAAGGTAAAATCAAGTCTATCACTGACTTCGGTATCTTCATCGGCCTGGACGGCGGCATCGACGGCCTGGTTCACCTGTCTGACATCTCCTGGAACGTTGCAGGCGAAGAAGCAGTTCGTGAATACAAAAAAGGCGACGAAATCGCTGCAGTTGTACTGCAGGTTGACGCAGAACGTGAGCGTATCTCCCTGGGCGTTAAACAGCTGGCGGAAGATCCGTTCAACAACTACGTTGCTCTGAACAAGAAAGGCGCTATCGTAACCGGTAAAGTAACTGCAGTTGACGCTAAAGGCGCAACCGTAGAACTGGCTGACGGCGTTGAAGGTTACCTGCGTGCTTCTGAAGCATCCCGTGACCGCGTTGAAGATGCAACTCTGGTTCTGAGCGTTGGCGACGAAGTTGAAGCTAAATTCACCGGCGTTGATCGTAAAAACCGCGCAATCAGCCTGTCTGTTCGTGCGAAAGACGAAGCTGACGAGAAAGATGCAATCGCAACTGTTAACAAACAGGAAGATGCAAACTTCTCTAACAACGCAATGGCTGAAGCTTTCAAAGCAGCTAAAGGCGAGTAATCTTAGTTATTCAGGCCACAACGGCCTGAATAATGACGAGTTTACTTGACAGATTGCAGGATTCGTCCTGTAATCAAGCACAAAGGGCGGCTACGGCCGCCCTTGTTTAAGCTGTAAGCTAACTTTGCCTTGAAGGAAACCGGAGGAAAAATGACCAAGTCAGAATTGATAGAAAGACTTGCCAGCCAGCAATCTCATATCCCGGCGAAAGCGGTGGAAGATGCTGTTAAAGAAATGCTGGAGCATATGGCCTCAACGCTTGCTCAAGGTGAGCGCATTGAAATCCGCGGTTTCGGCAGCTTCTCTCTGCACTATCGAGCACCTCGCACCGGGCGTAACCCGAAGACTGGCGATAAAGTGGAACTGGAAGGTAAATACGTTCCTCACTTTAAGCCCGGGAAAGAACTACGCGACCGCGCCAATATTTACGAAGAGTAAGTTTTTCCGCATCAGGCAAAGACTTACTTAATAAAAAAGCACCTGAGGGTGCTTTTTTTATGTCTGTTTTTCGCGTCCGCTCGCAAAACTTTTGTTACCTGATAGCAAGCGCCAACATTTCCCGGATAGCGCGACGCAACTCCATTCTTTTATGCATGATCACGGCGGCGAATTGTCTGACACTCCCCGATAACAGGGAGGTGTTATGCGATTACCACATCTGGCAGGCTGCGCCATAATCGGAATTTCGCCGCTGCTTTGGCTACCGGCGCTACCGAATATGCTAAGCGTCTGGTGCTTGATTGGCGCTGCGCTAATCATTGCAACGCTGCGCAAACCTTGCACAACGTATGCCGCATTGACGTTGCTATTTTTCGTATGGGGAATATTACATGCCCGGCAAGCGCTGTGGCCCACTGAGCATATTCCCGGTCGCAACCGACAGGCCATTATTGAGCTGGTAGGCGGTGATGGCCTGACGAGCTGGCAAGGTAAGATAATTCGTCTTGAGGGTCGGCGTTTATATCCTGCGGTTGGGATTACCCTCTACGGCAGCGAACTACCTGAAGCAGGCTGCGTTGGGCAGCGCTGGCTGATGACCATCCGCGCTCGTCCGGTACATGGGCAGTTAAATGAGGGCGGCTTCGATAGCCAGCGCTACGCTCTTGCACAGCATCGCCCGCTTAGCGGACGTTTTCTAAATGCCTCATCGCTTGATTCACGTTGCAGCTTCCGGGCTCGCTATCTGGCCTCGTTAAACCGCACACTCGCTGAGTATCCATGGAAAACGGTGATGCTGGGGCTGGGAATGGGGGAGCGCCTGGCAGTTGCGGATGAGATAAAAAGATTAATGCAGGAGACGGGAACCTCCCATTTAATGGCTATCTCCGGCCTGCATATTGCGCTGGGGGCGTCGCTTGGCTGGTTGCTGGTTCGTGGAATACAGTTCTTTCTTCCGTGCCGCTGGATAGGCTGGCGGATACCGCTACTTGTCGGGTTAGGCTGCGCGCTGTTTTACGCCTGGCTTACCGGCATGCAACCCCCGGCGCTGCGTACCTGTGCGGCCTTAAGCGCAGGATGTCTGTTAAGGCTACAGGCCAGGCGTTGGTCGCCGTGGCAAATCTTTTGCTGTTGTATTGCGGCAATACTGTTGGCTGATCCGCTGGCGATGATTTCAGAAAGCCTGTGGTTATCGGTGTTTGCGGTGGCTGCGTTGATTTTCTGGTATCAGCTTGCGCCGCTTCGCCGGCTCCGCTGTCGTTCACCGTGGCGGCAACTGTTGGCGCTGGGCCACCTGCAATGCGGCCTGATGTTACTGCTGGCGCCGCTGCAGATAGGGCTTTTTCATGGGATTAGCCTGACTTCATTGATAGCAAACCTGGTTGCCGTTCCGCTGGTGACATTTCTGATAGTCCCGCTGATTTTAGCGGCGATGCTACTGCATCTAAGCGGCCCGGTGTTGCTTGAAATGGCGTTATGGCAACTCGCCGATCGTCTGCTGGCAATATTATTCTGGTTCTTACGCCATTTGCCTGCCGGATGGTTATCGCTTGACGAACGGTGGTTGGCGATCAGTGTACTACCGTGGCTGGCGCTCCTGGCATGGCGTTTTCAGGCCTGGCGTCAGATGCCGTTACTCTGTATGAGCGGCGTGGCGCTACTCAGTTGGCCCTTCTGGCGCACCGCGACGCCAGGCGAGTGGAGAGTGACGATGTTGGATGTCGGACAAGGGTTAGCGGTGGTTATCGAGCGTCAGGGAGCAGCTATTCTGTACGATACCGGCCCCGCCTGGCCGGGGGGCGATAGCGGCCAGCGACTCATCGTGCCCTGGTTGCGCTGGCGTGGTCTCCATCCTGAAGGAGTCATCTTGAGCCACGAACATCTTGATCATCGCGGTGGCCTGAATGCGATTGTTCAGGCGTGGCCAAATCTCGTTATTCGTAGCTCGCTTAATCTGCGTGGACATCTCCCTTGCCGCAGAGGGGAAGCCTGGCGCTGGCGAGGGCTTCGATTTCAGGCGCTTTGGCCGTTGCCTGCAGGCGAGCATAAGGGAAACAATGGTTCCTGCGTGGTTAGGGTCGATGACGGCAGGCGTAGCGTTTTGCTTACCGGTGATATCGAAATCCCTGCCGAACAGCAAATGATAAGCCATTACTGGCAACATCTTACGTCTACACTTATTCAGGTTCCGCACCATGGCAGTAATACGTCATCCGGCGTGACATTGCTGCAGCGGGTAGGAGGAGAGGCGGCTATCGCCTCGGCAGCGCGTTACAATGCATGGAAGATGCCTTCCAAAAAAGTCGAAGAGCGTTATCGTAAGCAGGGATATCTGTGGTTTGATACGCCGCACTCGGGGCAAATAACGATTATTTTTTCTCCAGATGGTTGGCAAATCCAGAGCTTACGGGATCAACTTTTACCTCGTTGGTATCATCAGTGGTTTGGCGCAGAGGCGTAGAACGGGTAGAATATGCGGCTATTTCAACATAAGCTGGTTTATTGAATGCAGAACGATAAAGATCTCTCCACGTGGCAGACCTTCCGCCGACTTTGGCCGATGATAGCGCCGTTTAAAGCCGGGCTAATCGTAGCGGCCGTGGCGTTGGTGCTTAACGCGGCAAGTGATACCTTCATGTTATCGCTTCTTAAACCGTTATTGGATGATGGTTTTGGTAAAACGGATCGCTCAGTACTGTTATGGATGCCGCTGGTGGTGATCGGTTTAATGGTGCTGCGCGGCATCACCAGTTATATCTCAAGCTACTGCATCTCCTGGGTTTCCGGCAAAGTGGTGATGACGATGCGTCGCCGCCTGTTTGGCCATATGATGGGTATGCCTGTCGCCTTCTTCGACAAACAGTCCACCGGGACATTGCTGTCGCGTATCACCTATGATTCTGAGCAGGTCGCGTCATCTTCCTCCAGCGCGTTGATCACCGTGGTGCGAGAGGGGGCCTCAATTATCGGTCTGTTCGCCATGATGTTCTATTACAGCTGGCAATTGTCGCTGATTCTTATCGTGCTGGCGCCTATCGTCTCAGTGGCGATTCGGGTGGTTTCGAAGCGTTTTCGTAATATCAGTAAGAATATGCAGAACACTATGGGGCAGGTGACCACCAGTGCTGAACAGATGCTCAAAGGGCATAAAGAAGTGCTGATGTTCGGCGGCCAGGCCGTTGAAACCAAGCGTTTTGACAAGGTCAGTAATAAGATGCGCCTGCAGGGGATGAAAATGGTCTCCGCGTCCTCTATCTCCGACCCGGTCATTCAGCTGATTGCCTCTCTGGCTCTGGCCTTTGTGCTTTATGCGGCGAGCTTCCCAAGCGTCATGGAAACCCTGACCGCCGGTACCATCACCGTGGTCTTTTCGTCGATGATCGCGCTAATGCGTCCGCTGAAATCCCTGACTAACGTCAACGCTCAGTTCCAGCGTGGGATGGCGGCATGTCAGACGCTGTTCTCCATTCTGGATTCCGAGCAGGAGAAAGATGAAGGCACGCGCGTGATTGAGCGCGCCAAAGGTAACCTGGAGTTCCACAACGTCACCTTTAGCTATCCTGGTCGCGAAGTTGCCGCGTTGCGTAACATTAATCTGAGCATTCCGGAGGGAAAAACCGTTGCGCTGGTAGGGCGTTCCGGCTCAGGTAAATCCACCATCGCCAGCCTGATTACCCGTTTTTACGATGTTGACGAGGGGCAAATTCTGCTGGATGGCCACGATCTGCGCGAGTACAAACTGAGCTCGTTGCGTGACCAGGTGGCGCTGGTTTCGCAGAACGTACACCTGTTCAATGACACCGTCGCCAATAACATCGCCTATGCGCGTACCGAAGAGTACACCCGCGAGCAAATTGAAGAAGCGGCGCGTATGGCCTATGCAATGGACTTTATCAACAAGATGGATAATGGCCTGGACACGATTATCGGCGAGAATGGCGTCATGCTCTCCGGCGGTCAACGTCAGCGTATCGCTATTGCGCGCGCGCTGCTGCGCAACAGCCCTATCCTGATCCTCGATGAAGCCACCTCGGCGCTGGATACCGAGTCGGAACGTGCGATTCAGGCGGCGCTGGATGAACTGCAGAAAAACCGTACATCACTGGTTATCGCCCACCGTCTGTCGACAATCGAGCAGGCTGACGAAATCGTGGTTGTGGAAGATGGGCGTATCGTTGAGCGCGGTGGCCATCTGGAGCTGCTGGAGCATAAAGGCGTTTACGCGCAGCTACATAAGATGCAATTCGGTCAATGATAGCGCGCATCTGGTCAGGCAAATCGCCGCTATGGCGGCTATTGCTGCCGCTCTCCTGGCTGTATGGCCTGGTGAGCGCTTTCATTCGCCTCAGCTATAAGCTGGGGTGGAAAAAAGCCTGGCACGCGCCGGTGCCGGTTGTCGTAGTCGGTAATTTGACCGCCGGCGGCAACGGTAAAACGCCGGTGGTGGTGTGGTTGGTGGAGCAACTACAGCAGCGAGGCATTCGCGTCGGCGTGGTGTCTCGCGGTTACGGCGGCAAAGCCGACAGCTATCCGTTGGTTCTGGATGACGCGACCAGTACGGCGCAGGCGGGCGATGAACCGGTGTTGATTCATCAGCGTACCGGCGCGCCGGTAGCGGTTTCTCCGCTACGCAGCGACGCGGTAAAAGCGTTATTGGCCGCCCACGATTTGCAAATTATCGTCACCGATGATGGTCTACAGCACTATAAGCTGGCGCGGGATGTAGAAATCGTCGTGATCGACGGTGTACGCCGCTTTGGCAACGGCTGGTGGTTACCGGCCGGGCCGATGCGCGAGCGCGCATCCCGTTTGCAAAGCGTCGATGCCGTTATCGTCAACGGCGGCGTCGCGAGTCCGGGTGAAATTCCGATGCACTTGCGTCCCGGCATGGCGGTGAACCTGCTTACCGGCGAGCGTCGCGATGTTGCGACCCTCGATAACGTAGTAGCGATGGCCGGCATTGGCCATCCGCCGCGCTTTTTCGCGACGCTAGAAAACTGCGGCGTGCGGCCGGTGAAAACCGTGGCGCTGGCGGATCATCAGGCGCTGAGTCAAAGCGCTGTCGCCGCATTGGTAACCCCGTCGCAGACGTTGTTGATGACCGAGAAAGACGCGGTAAAATGCCGTGAATTCGCCGCCGCTAACTGGTGGTATCTGCCGGTTGACGCCATAATGACCGATGATCGCGCACAGCGGTTGCTCGCGGACTTAGTGACGCTGGCGCAACGTTAACCTGCGTGCTGGCTTTGCTCGCCGCTGTGCTTGAATCCCCTACGGAGAACCTGCATGTCGGTATTGCAACTATCGCTAAAAGAGGCTCGCCATCTTCATCTTGCGGCGCAGGGGTTACTGAAAAAGCCCCGACGTCGCGCTCGCCAGACTGACATCCTTTCCACCATCCAGCAGATGTCGCTGCTGCAAATCGATACGATCAACGTGGTCGCCCGTAGCCCTTATCTGGTGCTGTTTAGCCGCCTTGGTAGCTATCCGCAGCACTGGCTGGATGATTCCTTGCGTAGCGGCGAACTGATGGAATACTGGGCGCATGAAGCCTGTTTTTTGCCACGCAGCGATTTCGCCCTCGTGCGCCACCGGATGTTGAATCCCGACAAGATGGGCTGGAAATACCATAAAGAGTGGATGCTCGAGCATGCCGCGAGCATAGAAGAGTTGCTGGAGCATATTGCGCAAAATGGCCCGGTTCGCTCGGCGGATTTTTCCCATCCACGTATAGGCGCCAGCGGCTGGTGGGAGTGGAAACCACATAAACGTCATCTGGAAGGGTTGTTCACCGCCGGCAAACTGATGGTCGTTGAGCGGCGTAATTTTCATCGCGTCTATGATTTAACCCATCGTGCGATGCCGCACTGGGATGATGGGCGCGATGCGCTCTCCCGTCAGGAGGCCGAGTCCATTATGCTACGTAACAGCGCGCGCAGCCTGGGCGTTTTTCGTCCACAGTGGCTGGCCGATTATTATCGTCTACGCCAGCCTGCATTACCGGCGCTGCTGAAGGGCTGGCAGGATGAGGGGTTGGTGGTGCCGGTGATGGTTGAGGAGTTGGGTGAGATGTGGCTGCATCGCGATCTGCAAGCTGTGCTGGAATCGGCATCCGGCGGTAAGTTAACCGCCAGCCATAGCGCCGTGCTCTCGCCGTTTGATCCGGTAGTCTGGGACCGTAAACGCGCCGAGCAGTTATTCAACTTCAGCTATCGACTGGAATGCTATACCCCGGCGCCGAAACGGCAATACGGCTACTTTGTGCTACCGTTGCTGCATCAGGGCAAACTGGTAGGCAGGATGGACAGCAAGTTGCACCGTAAGGGCGGCGTGCTGGAGATCTTTTCGCTGTGGCTGGAAGAGGGGGTTAAAGTGACTGCCGGGCTGGAGAGCGGACTCCAGCGAGCAATTAATGATTTTGCGCGCTGGCAAGGGGCAGAAGAGGTTGTGCTGCGCCAGTTACCCGCGACGCTATTTGCTAACCAGCGGCAAGGTTGGGGCGTTGATGCCGCGTGATACGCGGGCTACCATCCTGTGATATGCTGCTGCCAAATCTATTCGGTCCATCAGGAGGAATCATGGATCACCGTTTACTCGAAATTATCGCCTGCCCGGTTTGCAACGGTAAGCTGTACTACAGCCAGGATAAGCAAGAGCTTATCTGTAAAGCCGACAGCCTGGCCTTCCCGCTGCGCGACGGGATCCCGGTACTGCTTGAAAACGAAGCGCGTTCGCTCGCGGTTGAAGAGAGCCAGCCATGAGTTTTGTCGTCATTATTCCCGCGCGATTTGCCTCCACGCGCCTGCCGGGGAAACCGCTGCAGGATATCAACGGTAAGCCGATGATCGTCCACGTGCTGGAGCGCGCCCGCGAATCCGGCGCGGATCGCATTATCGTCGCCACCGACCATGAAGATGTCGCGCGTGCGGTGGAAGCCGCGGGCGGCGAGGTTTGTATGACCCGCGCCGACCATCAATCCGGCACCGAACGTCTGGCGGAAGTCGTTGAAAAATGTGCTTTCAGCGATGACACTATCATCGTCAATATTCAGGGTGATGAACCGATGATCCCGTCGGCGATCGTGCGCCAGGTGGCGGAAAACCTTGCGGCCAGCACCAGCGGGATGGCAACGCTGGCGGTGCCTATTCACGATGCCGAAGAAGCATTTAACCCGAATGCGGTCAAAGTGGTCATGGATGCCGACGGCTATGCGCTCTATTTTTCTCGAGCGACTATTCCCTGGGATCGCGATCGTTTTGCAAAATCGCGCGAAGAAATTGGCGATTCCCTGCTGCGCCATATTGGTATTTACGCTTATCGCGCCGGTTTTATTCGCCGCTACGTCAGCTGGGCGCCAAGCCCACTGGAGCAAATTGAGATGCTCGAACAGCTGCGCGTACTATGGTACGGCGAAAAAATCCACGTCGCGGTGGCGGAAGTGGTTCCTGGCACCGGCGTTGATACGCCGGAAGATCTGGAGCGCGTCCGCGCCGAGCTGCGTTAATCCTTGCCGTCCCCTTCGGCTGAAGGGGACATATTTCTGCCGCTAATTAGCCCATTTTTGATCTTATCCGCTGACAAGTCGCCCCCAGACGCTCATTATGAAAACAGTAGTCTTCATGAGGGTATCTATGATGGAACAGTTGCGAGCCGAACTGAGCCACCTGCTTGGCGAGAAGCTAAGCCGCGTGGAGTGCGTTAGCGAGAAACCCTCGTCAGCGCTATGGTCGCTGTATGATGCGCAGGGAAACCCGATGCCGCTGTTGGCGAAAAGCTTTACCACGCCCGGCGTGGCGCGCCAGCTGGCGTGGAAAATTTCGCTGCTTGCCCGTAGCGGCACCGTTCGTATGCCGGTGGTATACGGCGTCATGACGCATGAAGAACATCCGGGGCCTGACGTATTGCTCATTGAACGGTTACGCGGCGTTTCAGTTGAAGCGCCAGCGCGCACGCCCGAGCGTTGGGAGCAGCTGCAGGATCAGATTGTCGAGGGGTTACTGGCGTGGCATCGGCATGATAGCGGCGGCTGTGTGGGGATGGTCGATAGCACTCAGGAAAACCTCTGGCCGCACTGGTATCGCCAGCGGGTAGAAATGCTGTGGAGCACGCTCAACCTCTATCATGACACCGGGCTAACGATGCAGGATAAGCGCATTTTATTCCGCAGTCGTGAGAGCCTGCCGCAGTTGTTTAGCGATTTCAACGATAACTGCGTACTGGTCCATGGCTGCTTTACGCTACGAAGTATGCTCAAAGACTCGCGCAGCGATCAGCTGTTGGCGATGGTCGGTCCGGGGATGATGCTGTGGGCGCCGCGGGAGTACGAACTGTTCCGCCTTGCCGACGGCGGATTAGGGGAGCAGTTATTATGGCGCTACCTGCAGCGGGCGCCGGTAGCGGAGTCTTTCGTCTGGCGGCGTTGGCTATATCAGTTATGGGATGAAGTCGAAAATCTGGTGAATACCGGGCGCTTCGATCGCGCCCGTTTCTCGCTTGCCGCGAAATCAATCCTGCCCTGGATCGCCTGACGCTCCCTTCAGCCACTGCCAGCTTCGTCCCAGGGTCTCGTAAATCGCGCGTTCGCTGTGCATCAGCCAATACGGTGACGGCAGCGCGCGTTCCCAGGGGTTAAGCGCCGATTCCACCGCCAACTGGTTGGCTGGCGCCGGTAATGGATTCAGTCCGGCATGGCGGAAAAATATCATCGCTCGCGGCAGATGCGAGGCGGATGTCACCAGCAGGAATGGCGCGCCGCCGATGGCTTTTTTTACTTCAGCCGCCTCCTGTTCGGTATCTTTTGGTCGGTCAAGGACGATAATCGCGCTGCGCGGTACGCCGAGGCTTTCGGCGACGCGCGCCCCCGCCTCGGCGGTACTAACCGGGTTGGTTTTAGCCGCCGCGCCGGTAAAGATCATTTTCGCGCCTGGGTTTTCCCGCCACAGGCGGATCCCCTCTGCCAGCCGCGGCAGGCTGTTGTTGATCAGGTTGGAGCTCGGCGCCCACTGCGGATTCCAGGTATAGCCGCCGCCCAGCACCACGACATACTCAACGGATTGGCCGCCACGCCAGGTCGGGTAGCTTTTTTCGATAGGTTTTAACAACCCGTCGGCCACCGGCTGCAGGCTTAATAGCGCCAGCAACAGCCAGCTCAGGGTGACCAGCGCTTTGCCGGTTTTTTGAAAACGGCTGCGCCAGAGCAGAATGATGCCGATCGCCATCAGCAATAACAGCAGAGGAAGCGGCAGCATCATGCCGCCCAATACCTTTTTCAGTGTGAAAAGCATCCCGAATGGTTCCTTTTTTAACCATATAACCAAAGTTATATACGGATCTTATAACAGATCGCTTCATTATCGCCGTGGGTATGACAAAATAGCGGTTTTGTGTTGGCTTGTGGAGTCGTCCGTGCAGGATCGCAATTTTGATGACATCGCTGAAAAGTTTTCGCGCAATATTTATGGCACCACCAAAGGCCAACTGCGCCAGGCGATCCTTTGGCAGGATCTGGAACCGCTGCTCGCGCAGATGGGGCCAGGGCCGTTGCGGGTACTTGATGCCGGCGGCGGCGAAGGGCAAACGGCGATCCGCGTCGCGGAATTAGGCCATCACGTGACGCTATGCGATCTTTCCGCCGAAATGGTGGCGCGCGCTCAACAGGCCGCCCGCGATAAAGGTGTGATCGACAACATGCATTTTGTACAATGCGCGGCGCAGGATATTGCTCAGCATTTGGAAAGCCCCGTCGATCTGATACTGTTTCATGCGGTGCTTGAGTGGGTCGCGGAACCGCAGGAAATGTTGCGCACGCTGTGGTCGGTATTGCGCTCTGGCGGCGCGCTGTCGTTAATGTTCTACAATGCTAACGGCCTGCTGATGCACAATATGGTCGCCGGAAACTTCGACTACGTGCAAATCGGCATGCCGAAAAAGAAAAAACGCACGCTGTCGCCGGATTATCCGCGCGATCCGCAGCAGGTATACGGCTGGCTGGAAGCTCTCGGTTGGCAGATAACCGGTAAAACCGGCGTGCGGGTGTTTCATGATTATCTGCGTGAGAAACGTAAACAGCATGACAGCTTTACTGCGCTGCTGGAGCTGGAAACGCGCTACTGTCGCCAGGAGCCGTATATCAGCCTGGGCCGCTATATTCATGTCACTGCGCTTAAGAAAGATCCAGGCGCACAGCCGCAGATGCAAGGATAAACTATGAGTGAATTTTCCCAGACAGTCCCCGAACTGGTTGCCTGGGCCAGGAAAAATGATTTTTCCATCTCGCTGCCGGTCGACAGACTCTCTTTTCTGCTGGCTGTCGCCACGCTGAACGGCGAGCGGCTGGAAGGGGAAATGACCGAGGGAGAACTGGTGGACGCGTTCCGCCACGTCAGTGATGCGTTTGAGCAGACCAGCGAAACCATCAGCCAGCGCGCCAATAACGCCATCAACGATATGGTGCGCCAGCGTCTGCTGAACCGCTTTACCAGCGAAATAACGGAAGGGAATGCGATCTACCGCCTGACGCCGTTAGGTATTGGCATTACCGACTACTATATTCGCCAGCGTGAATTCTCCACCCTGCGTTTGTCGATGCAGCTGTCGATTGTGGCCGGCGAACTGAAGCGGGCTGCAGATTCCGCGGATGAGGGCGGCGATGAATTCCACTGGCATCGCAACGTCTTTGCGCCGCTGAAATATTCGGTGGCGGAAATCTTCGATAGTATCGATCTGACTCAACGCATCATGGATGAGCAGCAACAGCAGGTGAAAGACGATATCGCCCAGTTGCTGAACAAAGACTGGCGCGCGGCGATTTCCAGCTGCGAACTGTTGCTGTCCGAAACCTCCGGTACTCTGCGCGAATTGCAAGATACTCTGGATGCGGCGGGCGATAAGCTGCAGGCCAACCTGCTGCGTATCCAGGACGCCACCATCGCGCGCGACGATCTGCATTTTGTCGACCGTCTGGTGTTCGACCTGCAAAGCAAGCTCGACCGTATTGTCAGCTGGGGTCAACAGGCTATCGACCTGTGGATCGGTTACGATCGTCACGTACATAAATTTATCCGTACCGCCATCGATATGGATAAAAACCGCGTGTTCGCCCAGCGTTTGCGTCAGTCGGTACAGACCTACTTCGACGCTCCGTGGGCGCTGACCTATGCCAGCGCCGACCGTTTGCTGGATATGCGCGATGAAGAGATGGCGCTGCGCGATGAAGAAGTCACCGGCGAGCTGCCGGCAGACCTTGAATTCGAAGAGTTCAACGAAATTCGCGAGCAGCTGGCCGCGCTGATTGAAGCGCAGCTGGCGGTCTACAAAGAGAAGGGTATGCCGCTGGATCTCGGCCTGGTGGCGCGAGAGTTTCTGGCGCAGTATCCGCGCGCGCGTCACTTTGACGTCGCGCGAATCGTTGTTGACCAGGCGGTACAGCTGGGCGTCGCCCAGGCAGATTTCACCGGACTGCCGGCAAAATGGCAGCCGATTAATGATTACGGAGCCAAGGTACAGGCGCATGTCATTGACAAATATTGAACAAGTGATGCCAGCTAAGCTGGCGCAGGCGTTGGCCAATCCGTTATTTCCGGCGCTGGACAGCGCCCTGCGTGCGGGCCGCCACATTGGCCTGGATGAGCTGGATAATCACGCATTTTTGATGGATTTTCAGGATTACCTGGAAGAGTTTTACGCGCGCTACAACGTTGAGCTGATTCGCGCGCCGGAGGGGTTCTTCTACCTGCGTCCGCGCTCCACGACGTTGATCCCGCGCTCGGTATTGTCAGAGCTGGATATGATGGTCGGCAAAATTCTTTGCTACCTCTACCTCAGCCCCGAACGTCTGGCTAATGAAGGCATCTTCACCCAGCAGGAGCTCTACGATGAGCTCCTGACGCTGGCGGACGAAAGCAAATTGCTGAAGCTGGTCAACAACCGTTCCACCGGTTCCGACCTCGACCGCCAGAAGCTGCAGGAGAAAATGCGCGCGTCTCTCAACCGCCTGCGTCGCCTCGGCATGGTGTGGTTTATGGGTCACGACAGCAGTAAATTCCGCATCACCGAATCGGTGTTCCGCTTTGGCGCTGACGTGCGCGTCGGCGACGATCCGCGCGAAGCGCAGCTGCGCATGATCCGCGACGGCGAAGCAATGGCGCTGGAGAATCACCTGCAGCTCAATGATGAGAATGAAGAGAATCAGCCGGATAGCGGGGAGGAAGAATAATGATTGAACGCGGTAAGTTTCGCTCGCTGACGCTGGTTAACTGGAACGGTTTTTTTGCCCGGACCTTCGATCTTGATGAGCTGGTAACGACGCTCTCCGGGGGTAACGGCGCCGGTAAATCCACGACCATGGCGGCTTTCGTCACGGCGCTGATCCCCGATTTAACCCTGCTGCACTTCCGTAACACCACCGAAGCGGGCGCCACCAGCGGTTCGCGTGATAAAGGCCTGCACGGTAAACTGCGCGCCGGCGTCTGTTACTCGGTGCTTGACGTGATCAACTCGCGCCACCAGCGCGTGGTGGTTGGCGTGCGTCTGCAGCAGGTTGCCGGGCGCGACCGTAAAGTCGATATTAAGCCATTTGCCATCCAGGGATTGCCAACCTCGATCCAGCCGACCCAACTGTTGACCGAAACCCTTAACGAGCGCCAGGTGCGCGTCGTGAGCCTCAACGAGCTGAAAGAGAAGCTCGACGCGATGGAAGGGGTGCAGTTCAAACAGTTTAACTCGATTACCGAATATCACTCGCTGATGTTTGATTTGGGCGTGGTAGCGCGTCGTCTGCGTTCAGCATCCGATCGTAGCAAATACTACCGCCTGATTGAGGCCTCGCTGTACGGCGGGATCTCCAGCACCATTACCCGCTCCCTGCGCGATTACCTGCTGCCGGAAAACAGCGGCGTACGTAAGGCATTCCAGGATATGGAAGCGGCGCTGCGTGAAAACCGTATGACGCTGGAAGCGATTCGCGTTACCCAGTCCGATCGCGATCTGTTTAAGCACCTTATCAGTGAAGCCACCAACTACGTGGCGGCGGACTACATGCGTCACGCCAACGAGCGGCGCATCCATCTGGATAAAGCGCTGGAGTACCGTCGCGAGCTCTTTACCTCGCGTTCGCAGCTGGCGGCAGAGCAGTACAAACATGTCGATATGGCACGCGAGCTGCAGGAACACAACGGCGCAGAAGGCGATCTGGAAGCCGACTACCAGGCCGCCAGCGATCACCTGAACCTGGTACAAACCGCGCTGCGTCAGCAGGAAAAAATCGAGCGCTACGAGGCGGATCTCGACGAACTGCAGATCCGTCTGGAAGAGCAAAATGAAGTGGTGGCGGAAGCCGCCGACCAGCAGGAAGAGAACGAAGCCCGCGCCGAGGCCGCAGAACTGGAAGTTGATGAGCTGAAGAGCCAGCTCGCCGATTACCAGCAGGCGCTCGACGTGCAGCAGACTCGCGCCATTCAGTACAATCAGGCGCTACAGGCGCTGGAACGCGCGCGCGCGCTGTGTCACCTGCCGGATTTAACCGCCGACAGCGCCGACGAATGGCTGGAAACGTTCCAGGCGAAAGAGCTGGAAGCGACGGAAAAAATGCTGTCGCTGGAACAGAAAATGAGCGTGGCGCAAACCGCGCACAGCCAGTTTGAACAAGCATATCAGCTGGTTGCGGCGATCAACGGGCCGCTGGCGCGTAATGAAGCCTGGGATGTGGCGCGTGAATTACTACGCGATGGCGTCAACCAGCGTCATCTGGCGGAGCAGGCGCATGGGCTGCGTAGCCGTCTCAACGAGCTGGAACAGCGTCTGCGTGAACAACAAGACGCCGAGCGCCAGCTGGCCGAATTCTGTAAGCGCCAGGGCAAACGCTACGATATTGACGATTTGGAAACGCTGCATCAGGAACTGGAAGCGCGCATTGCCTCATTGGCCGACAGCGTCTCTAACGCTCAGGAACAGCGCATGGCTCTGCGTCAGGAGCTTGAGCAGCTGCAGTCGCGTACTCAGACGCTGATGCGCCGGGCGCCGATTTGGCTGGCGGCGCAAAACAGCCTCAACCAACTGTGCGAGCAGTGCGGTGAGCAGTTTGAATCAAGCCAGGACGTCACCGAATACCTGCAGCAGCTGCTGGAGCGCGAGCGCGAAGCCATTGTTGAGCGCGATGAAGTCGGCGCCCGCAAGCGCGCCATTGACGAAGAAATTGAGCGTCTCAGCCAACCGGGCGGCTCTGAAGACCCGCGTCTGAACGCGCTGGCGGAGCGCTTTGGCGGCGTGCTGTTGTCGGAAATCTATGACGACGTTAGCCTCGACGATGCGCCGTACTTCTCCGCGCTGTATGGCCCATCGCGCCATGCGATCGTGGTTCCGGATCTGTCACAGGTGGCGGAGCAGCTCGAAGGGCTGGAAGATTGCCCGGAAGACCTGTATCTGATCGAAGGCGATCCGCAGTCCTTCGATGACAGCGTATTCAGCGTCGATGAGCTGGAAAAAGCGGTGGTGGTGAAGATTGCCGACCGCCAGTGGCGCTATTCGCGTTTTCCGACGCTGCCGCTGTTTGGCCGCGCCGCCCGTGAAAACCGCATCGAAACGCTGCACGCCGAGCGTGAAAGTCTCTCCGAGCGTTTTGCTACGCTGTCGTTTGACGTGCAGAAAACGCAGCGCCTGCATCAGGCCTTCAGCCGCTTCATCGGTAGCCATCTGGCGGTTGCCTTTGATGACGACCCGGAAGAAGAGATCCGCAAACTCAATAGCCGCCGCGGTGAACTCGAGCGTGCGCTGAATGCGCATGAAAGCGATAACCAACAGAATCGCGTCCAGTACGAGCAGGCGAAAGAGGGCGTATCGGCGCTGAACCGCCTGCTGCCGCGCCTGAACCTGCTGGCCGATGAGACGCTGGCCGATCGCGTAGATGAAATCCAGGAGCGTCTGGACGAAGCGCAGGAAGCGGCGCGCTTTATCCAGCAGCATGGCAATCAGCTGGCGAAACTGGAACCGATCGTCTCGGTACTGCAAAGCGACCCGGAACAGTTTGAACAGCTGAAAGAAGACTATGCCTATTCGCAGCAAATGCAGCGCGATGCGCGTCAGCAGGCTTTCGCGTTGGCGGAAGTCGTGCAGCGCCGCGCCCACTTCAGCTACTCTGACTCGGCGGAGATGCTCAGCGGCAACAGCGATCTCAACGAGAAGCTGCGCCAGCGCCTGCAACAAGCAGAATCTGAGCGCAGTCGCGCTCGCGAAGCGATGCGTAGCCACGTTGCGCAGTTGAACCAGTACAACCAGGTGCTGGCGTCGCTGAAAAGCTCGTATGACACCAAGAAAGAGCTGCTCAACGATCTGTATAAAGAGCTGCAGGATATCGGCGTACGCGCCGATACCGGCGCGGAAGAGCGTGCGCGTGCGCGTCGTGATGAACTTCATATGCAGCTGAGCAACAACCGCTCCCGTCGTAATCAGCTGGAGAAAGCGTTGACCTTCTGCGAAGCGGAGATGGACAACCTGACCCGCAAACTGCGCAAGCTGGAGCGCGATTACTGCGAAATGCGCGAGCAGGTGGTGAGCGCTAAAGCGGGATGGTGCGCGGTGATGCGTCTGGTGAAAGACAACGGCGTGGAACGTCGTCTGCACCGCCGCGAGCTGGCCTATCTCTCCGCCGACGAACTGCGTTCGATGTCGGATAAGGCGCTGGGCGCGCTGCGTCTGGCGGTCGCCGATAACGAACACCTGCGCGACGTCCTGCGTATTTCGGAAGATCCGAAACGTCCGGAGCGCAAAATTCAGTTCTTCGTTGCGGTTTATCAGCATCTGCGCGAGCGAATCCGCCAGGATATTATTCGCACTGACGATCCGGTAGAAGCGATCGAGCAGATGGAAATCGAGCTCAGCCGTCTGACCGAAGAGCTGACCAATCGCGAACAGAAGCTGGCAATTAGCTCCCGCAGCGTGGCGAATATCATTCGCAAGACCATCCAGCGTGAACAGAACCGTATTCGCATGCTCAACCAGGGGCTGCAGAGCGTGTCGTTCGGCCAGGTCAACAGCGTGCGTCTGAACGTCAACGTGCGCGAGACCCACTCGACGCTGCTGGATGTCCTGTCTGAACAGCATGAGCAACATCAGGATCTGTTTAACAGCAATCGCCTGACCTTCTCGGAAGCGCTGGCCAAACTGTATCAGCGCCTGAATCCGCAGATTGACATGGGGCAACGTACGCCGCAAACCATCGGTGAGGAACTGCTCGACTACCGCAACTATCTGGAGATGGAAGTGGAAGTTAACCGTGGTTCAGACGGCTGGCTGCGCGCGGAGTCCGGCGCGCTGTCGACCGGTGAAGCGATCGGTACCGGGATGTCGATTCTGGTGATGGTGGTGCAGAGCTGGGAAGATGAATCCCGTCGCCTGCGCGGCAAGGATATCTCGCCTTGCCGTCTGCTGTTCCTCGATGAAGCAGCACGTCTGGATGCTCGCTCTATCGCCACGCTGTTCGAACTGTGTGAACGTCTGGAGATGCAGCTGATTATCGCGGCGCCGGAAAATATCAGCCCGGAAAAAGGCACCACCTATAAACTGGTGCGTAAAGTGTTCAATAATCACGAACATGTACACGTTGTCGGGCTGCGCGGTTTTGCCGCGCCGGTACCGGAAGCGCTGCCTGGAACCGCTGACGCCTCCTGAAAGGGCGTCGATTAATAGGAAAAAGGGTGACAATTTGTCGCCCTTTTTGTTTTTCTGTACAGTACGCTAACAAGGTATAGTCTTTAAACTTCTTTACATTTGGTAAGGCAAAAGCGTTTTCGCCTTTATATACTGAGAATAAGCCCCATCAGGCGGGCAGCAATGTGTTAACAGGGGGCAAGGGATGTTGCTAAAGAAACGGTATGGTCGACAATTGTCGGTGCTCAGCTTGAGCCTGGCTTTTGCATTTGCTCCGCTGTTTAATGTTCAGGCCGCAGAGCCTGAAGTCATACCCACAGATAGTTCCGCGACGGTGGGCGATCTGTCGTCGGCATTGGTACAAAACGATGGTCAGTCCGCTGCGGTCGCGCAAATGGCCGGCGAGCAGCCGCTGGCGGCGGATGCGGTGGCGAAAAGCCGCGCTGAAATCGAGGCCATGCTGCCGTCGGGTTATCATCCGGTTTATATCAACCCGCTGGTGGCGCTATACGCTGCCCGCGACATGAAACCCATGTGGGAGAACCGCGAAGCAGTACAGGCCTTCCAGCAGCAGCTGGCAGAGGTCGCTATCGCCGGTTTCCAGCCGCAGTTCACCACCTGGGTGAGCCTGCTGACGGATCCGTCCGTCAGCGGCATGGCTCGCGATGTCGTGCTTTCCGATGCCATGATGGGATATCTGCATTTTATTAGCGGTATTCCGATGCAGGGGAACCGTTGGCTGTATGGCTCAACACCGTACAAAATGGCGACGCCGCCGCTGTCGGTGATTAACCAGTGGCAGCTGGCGCTGGATAACGGTTCGCTACCACAGTTTATTGCCGGACTGGCGCCACAACATTCGCAATATGAAGCAATGCATCAGGCGCTGCTGACGCTGGTGGCGGATAACCGTCCGTGGCCGCAACTGACCAGCAACGCCTCGCTTCGTCCGGGAGAGTGGAGTAACGATATCGGCGCGCTGCGTGAAATCCTGCAGCGTACCGGCATGCTGGATGATTCGGCGAAAATCGCCTTACCGGGCGATGTGGTTAGCCCATCGGCGAAACCGAAGTCGAAAGCAAAACCTGCCGCGCGTGGCGTTTACGATCGCCAACTGGTAGAAGGCGTTAAGCGCTTTCAGGCCTGGCAAGGGCTGGGCGCTGATGGCGTCATCGGCCAGTCCACCCGCGACTGGCTGAACGTCTCTTCGGCGCAGCGTGCCGGGGTGCTGGCGCTGAATATCCAGCGTCTGCGTTTGCTACCGAGCAAATTGTCCACCGGCATCATGGTCAATATTCCAGCGTTCTCGCTGGTCTACTATCAGGACGGCAGTCAGGTGCTGGCATCGAGGGTCATTGTCGGTCGTCCGGATCGTAAAACGCCGATGATGAGCAGCGCGTTGAACAACGTGGTGGTCAACCCGCCGTGGAACGTGCCGCCGACGCTGGCGCGCAAAGATATTCTGCCGAAGGTGCGTAACAATCCGGGCTATCTGGAGCAGCATGGCTATACGTTGATGCGCGGCTGGAACAGCAAAGAAGCTATCGATCCGTATGGTGTCGATTGGTCTACCATCACCGAGAAGAATCTACCGTTCCGTTTCCAGCAGGCGCCGGGCGCACGCAACTCGCTGGGGCGGTATAAGTTCAATATGCCAAGCTCGGATGCTATTTATCTCCACGATACGCCGAACCACAATCTGTTCCAGAAAGATGTTCGCGCGTTGAGCTCGGGCTGCGTTCGCGTCAATAAAGCCTCTGAGCTGGCGAATATGCTATTGCAGGATGCGGGCTGGAATGATTCACGCATTTCCGACGCGCTGAAGCAGGGGGATACGCGCTACGTCAATATTCGGCAAAATATTCCGGTTAATTTATATTATTTAACCGCCTTTGTTGGCGCTGATGGACGTACACAATATCGAACAGATATTTACAATTACGATCTCACCGCGCGATCCAGCGCACAAATTCTGCCAAAAGCGGAACAATTAATCAGGTAAATGAAGTAGTTCTGCGAAAAATGTTGTCCTAGCACTGAACGAAATCGGGCCCTGGTCGTCTACAAGGCCCGTATTTCCTGGGGTGAGGCTGCCTTGACGTTGGCAATAATGCCCGGTAAGGTGCCTTTCGTGCGCCAGAAGTGCATATACATATAATCCGCAAAAATGTGTTGCGGCGGTCAATACGACCCAGCCAAGGACATTTTAGCGGAAAAGTATATTACGATTCATTTACCTGTAGACCTGATTATCATGGACAAATTTGACGCTAATCGCCGCAGATTGCTGGCGTTGGGTGGCGCTGCCCTCGGTGCTGCCGCCATTCTCCCTGCGCCGGCATTTGCCACCCTCTCGACCCCCCGACCGCGTATTTTGACGCTGAATAACCTGCACACCGGTGAATCACTCAAGGCGGAGTTTTTCGATGGTAGAGGCTATATTCAGGATGAATTAGCAAGACTTAACCACTTTTTCCGTGATTTCCGCGCGAACAAAATTAAGTCTATTGACCCAGGATTGTTCGATCAGCTTTACCGCCTGCAGGGACTACTCGGCACCAACAAGCCTGTCCAGCTCATCTCCGGTTATCGCTCCGTCGATACCAACGATGAACTTCGCGCACGAAGCCGTGGTGTAGCGAAACACAGCTATCACACCAAAGGCCAGGCGATGGATTTCCACATTGAAGGCGTTGCCTTAAGCAATATTCGCAAAGCGGCGTTATCTATGCGCTCAGGTGGTGTAGGATACTACCCACGTAGCAACTTTGTGCATATTGATACCGGTCCGGTACGGCACTGGTAACGAAAGGAGCATCATGAACTATCGTATTATTCCGGTCACGGCGTTCGCCCAGAACTGTTCTTTAATCTGGTGTGAACAAACCCGGCTTGCCGCGCTGGTCGATCCTGGCGGCGATGCCGAGCGCATCAAGGAAGAAGTGGCGGCGGCAGGCGTCAGCCTGATGCAGATCCTGTTGACGCATGGTCACCTGGATCACGTCGGCGCTGCAGCCGAGCTGGCGCAACATTACGGTGTGCCAATTATTGGACCGGAAAAAGAAGATGAGTTCTGGCTGGAAGGATTGCCGGCGCAAAGCCGTATGTTCGGGCTGGATGAATGTCAGCCGTTGCAGCCGGACCGCTGGCTAAATGAAGGCGATGTGGTGACCGTCGGCAATATCGCTTTGCAGGTATTGCACTGTCCAGGTCATACGCCGGGGCACGTGGTTTTCTTTGACGATGCCTCTCGCCTGCTGATTTCCGGCGATGTGATTTTCAAGGGCGGAGTAGGGCGCAGCGACTTCCCGCGCGGCGACCATGGCCAGTTGATTGATGCGATTAAACGTAAGCTGTTGCCATTGGGCGACGACGTGACGTTTATCCCCGGTCATGGCCCCTTGTCGACGCTGGGATATGAGCGCCTTCACAATCCGTTCCTGCAGGATGAAATGCCGGTCTGGTAATGCCTGACCTCAAAGAAATAAAAAAGGCCGCGTCTGCGGCCTTTTTCTTATGCGTCACGGCTGAAAATTACAGCACCGCGACAATGGCTTCGCACAGCGGCGACATGTTATCAGGCGTCATGCCAGCAACGTTGATACGCCCGGATGCGACCGCATAAATAGCGAACTCTTCACGCAGACGAAGTACTTGCTCTTTGGTCAGGCCGCTAAATGAGAACATCCCATTCTGTTTGGTGATGAAGGTAAAGTCGCGGCTGGCGCCTTTTTCCTGCAGGGTATTCACAAACAGTAAGCGCATGCGCTGAATACGCTGGCGCATATCGGTGAGCTCTTGTTCCCAGATGGCGCGCAGCGCGTCGTTGCTGAGAATCGTCGCCACCACGGAGGCGCCGTGCGCCGGCGGGTTAGAGTAGTTGGCGCGGATCACCGCTTTCATCTGGCTGAACGCGCGATCGACGGTGTCTTGATCGGCGGCAACCAGCGTACAGGCGCCAACGCGCTCGTTATACAGGCCGAAGTTTTTCGAGTAAGAACTGGCGACCAGCAACTCTTTATGCAGCGCGGCAAACGCGCGCAGGCCTTCAGCGTCTTCTTCCAGACCGCGGGCGAAGCCCTGGTAGGCGAAGTCAAACAGCGGCAGCCAGCCTTTTTCAGCAGACATTTGCGCCAGCTGTTGCCACTGCTCCAGCGTCGGATCGATGCCGGTTGGGTTATGGCAGCAGCCGTGGAACAGTACGACATCACCCGCCTGCGCCTCGTTCAGGCTGGCCAGCAGGCCGTCGAAATCCAGCTGGTGGTTGGCGGCATCATAATAAGCATATTCGCGCACTTCCAGCCCGGCGGCGCCGAAAACGCTTTTATGGTTTGGCCAGCTTGGATTGCTTACCCATACCCGTTTAACGTCGGTGTTTTTGGCAAGGAAATCAGCCGCAACGCGCAGGCCGCCGGTACCGCCTGGGGTCTGGGCGGTGCGGGCGCGCTTATCGTTGATAATTGCGCTTCCTTTACCGAACAGCAGCTCCTGAGTGCAGCGACCAAACTCCGGAATACCATCAATACCGAGGTAGTTTTTGGTGGTTTCATTTTCCAGCAGATATTGCTCGGCTTTTTTTACGCTGGTCAGAACAGGCGTTTTACCTGTCTCATCTTTGTAAACACCAATTCCGAGGTTAATTTTGCCTGGGCGGTCATCGGCACGAAACAGATCGGCCAGGCCCAGAATAGGGTCGGCAGGGGCGGCTGTAATGTTCTCAAACATGACGAGGTTCCATTGTGATTACTGAGGGAAATCCGCTATCAGGGTAACGGTAGATTTACAAATTGCCAACCGTTTGCGACAAAAAGCGAGAAGGTTTTTGCAAGTTACGATCTTCGTCTTAGTAACGCAGAAAAGCAGGACCGAAGTCCTGCTTTTTAGGCATATCACGAAGGGGTGTACTACAGATTAGAACTGGTAAACGATACCAACCGCAGCCTGGTCGTCGGTGGCTACGCCAGCTGCGCGAGTGTAGGCATTATCATCCAGTTGGTTGAACTTGTACGCCGCGTACACGTTCATGTTTTTGTTGAAGTAGTACCAGGTACCCAGTTCTACGTATTTAACCAGGTCCGCATCGCCGCCGCCGAAGCCACCGCGAGCCTGCAGGTTTTTACCTTTAGTCTGCACGTAGCCCAGGGACGGACGCAGACCGAAATCGAACTGGTATTGAACTACGGCTTCGAAGTTCTGAGTTTTGCCCGCGAAGTGGTCATCTTCTTCCGGCGTCATGTTGTAAGTCTGGGAGTACATAACTGCGGCATAGATGTTGTTAGCATCGTACTTGGCAGAGGTTGCCCATGCTTCAGCTTTGTCACCGTTGCCGTCACGTTTCTGGTCAACGCTACGGTTGGAGTTAGCGTAACCTGCAGACAGCGCGATACCGTTATCAAACGCGTAGGTTGCCGCGGTGCTGAAACCGTCGCCATTCTGTTTGCGAATTGAGCGGTCGTGATCGTTTTTACCCTGATACTGCAGCGCAAAGCTCAGGCCGTCCACCAGACCGAAGAAGTCTGAGTTACGGTAGGTGGCCACGCCGTTGGTACGGCCGGTCATGAAGTTATCGGTGTAGTTCCAGCCGTCGCCGCCCCACTCAACCAGCATATCGGTTGCGGATTCAACGTCGTAGATGGCGCCGTAGTTACGGCCGTAATCGAATGAACCGTATTCACCCGCTTTCAGACCGGCGAAAGCCAGACGGGTTTTGGTGGTCTGGGAACCTTCAACGTTGGACGCATCCATGTTGTATTCCCACTGGCCGTAACCGATCAACTGGTCGTTGATCTGGGTTTCGCCTTTCAGGCCGATACGGGCATAGGTGGTGTCGTCACTGCTGGTGTCACCATTGGTGGTCCAGACATGTTCGCCAACCATTTTTCCGTAGAAATCCAGTTTGTTACCATTTTTGTTATAGATTTCCGCAGCGTTGGCCGCACCGGCTACCAGCAGGGCAGGGATCACCACTGCCAGAATATTGCGCTTCATCATTATTTATTACCCTCATTAATATTTTTTATATGACACTTGCCACCGCCAGCAATAATTTCCGTCAATGAAAATTTACAGAACTATTGAAGATAGTTTGGTGTCTGAAGGCATCTTTCCATCGGTAGTGCCGTTTCGCTAGCCGGAAAATGCTACCAATATCGTAAATTGGTTACGAAAAGAAAAAACATGTAACTAAATATGTATTTTTTGGAACTTTGTGAACTCAATCAAAATTCCGTTCCACTTTGCGAAGATTGTCACCTTCTCATATATATCTATATGAATTAGTTATGAATATTTTCGCTAAAGACAGATTTGATTATTTTTTAGCTCAATTCGGTCCCTTTTTTGCTCAGGCGCTATTTTTGCATAACGTGCGCAGAATGATTAAAAAATAATCAAATCAATCAGTGTATTCACTTATGTCTTAACATAAGGTGCGAAATCTACGTACGAAGGGTAAGGAAATAGTGAGTAACATAATTACGAATTGTGAAGGTTGATGTTTAAGTTTGTTGAAATTCGTTCACGAAAATTGACATAAAAAAAGGCCGGCTTGCGCCGACCTTGTCAGTATTTTAACGAAACGCGATTAGAAAGTGGCGTTACGTGGCGTACGTGGGAAAGGAATCACGTCGCGAACGTTCTGTACGCCGGTTACGTAGGCGATAAGACGCTCGAAGCCCAGACCGAAGCCAGAATGCGGTACGGTGCCGTAACGACGCAGGTCGCGATACCACCAGTAATCTTCTTTATTCAGACCCATTTCGGCCATACGCGCGTCCAGCACGTCGAGACGCTCTTCACGCTGGGACCCGCCGATGATTTCGCCGATGCCCGGCGCCAGAACGTCCATTGCGGCGACGGTCTTACCGTCTTCGTTAAGGCGCATGTAGAACGCCTTAATGTCTTTCGGATAGTTTTTCACGACCACCGGCGCTTTGAAGTGCTCTTCGGCCAGATAACGCTCATGCTCGGAGGAGAGATCCACGCCCCAATACACCGGGTTCTCAAACTGCTTGCCGCAGTTTTCCAGGATAGTGACGGCGTCGGTGTAATCAACCTGGGCGAAATCAGCAGAGACAAAGCGCTGCAGACGGTCGATGGCGTCTTTATCTACGCGCTCGGCGAAGAACTTCATGTCATCCGCACGCTCTTCCAGTACCGCTTTGAAGACGTACTTCAGCATGGCTTCCGCCAGACCGGCAACATCGTTGAGGCTAGCGAAGGCTACCTCTGGCTCCAGCATCCAGAACTCCGCCAGGTGGCGGCTGGTGTTGGAGTTTTCGGCGCGGAAGGTTGGGCCGAAGGTATAGATTTTGGACAATGCGCAGGCATAGGTCTCACCGTTCAACTGACCGGAAACGGTCAGGAACGACTCTTTACCGAAGAAGTCTTTATCGAAGTCGACTTTACCCTGGTCGTTACGCGGCAGGTTTTCCAGATCCAGCGTTGATACGCGGAACATTTCACCGGCGCCTTCGGTATCGGAAGCGGTGATCAGCGGGGTGGATACCCAGAAGAAACCCTGTTCGTCGAAGAAACGGTGCAGCGCCTGCGCCAGGGTGTGACGTACGCGCGCTACCGCGCCAATCAGGTTGGTGCGCGGACGCAGGTGCGCCACTTCACGCAGATACTCGATGCTGTGGCGCTTCGCCGCCATCGGGTAGGTGTCCGGATCCTCAACCCAGCCGGTGACTTCCACATTGGAGGCCTGGATTTCAAAGCTCTGTCCCTGACCTTGGGAGGCCACGACTTTACCGGTGACGATAACCGAGCAGCCGGTGGTCAGGCGCAACACTTCCTGATTGTAATTGGGCAGAGAATTATTAATAACGGCCTGTACAGGATCAAAGCAGGAACCGTCATAGACGGCGAGGAAAGAAAAGCCAGCTTTAGAATCTCGGCGGGTACGCACCCATCCGCGCACGGTGACTTCGCTGTCAACGGCAACGCGGCCCTGGAGTACGTCGGCTACAGGCACAACGCTCATAATATTCTCTCTATATAGTCCAATAAAAAAGTCTCTTCCCCTGCAACGGGGGGATATCTATGTTACCTGTCATCTTCCATCAGACAAGCAGAATTCGCATCATAAAGGGATAATTTGATAATAATTAATAAAGAAAAAGGAGCCTGCCAGGCTCCTTGTTGAAATTAACTCGCCTTTTTAATCGGCGGCAGGTCAAACGCCTCGCGCAGGGCGCGGACGAACGCCTTATCATGGCAGATGGTTTTACCCGGGCTGTCGGAGAGTTTCGCCACCGGCTTGCCGTTACATTCTACTAGTTTTATCACAATATTCAGCGGTTTCACCTGTGGAATGTCGCAGGTTAAACGGGTGCCGATACCGAAGCTGAGATTCACCCGCGAGGAGAAGTGGCGATACAGATCGACCGCTTTGCCAAGGTCGAGGTTATCGGAGAACACCAACACTTTACTCATCGGGTCGATACCCAATTTCTGATAATGGGCGATTGCTTTCTCGCCCCACTCCAGCGGATCCCCGGAGTCATGGCGTAGCCCCTGATAGCGGGTGGCGAATTCAGGACCGAAATCACGCAGGAAAGCGTCCATGGTGATGCAGTCGGTCAGGGCAATACCCAGCTGATCCGGATATTCCGCCAGCCAGGCGGCAAGCGCCGCGCGTTGGCTGCTGGCCAGGTTTGGACTGATCTGCTGGTGGGCCTGGAACCATTCGTGCGCCTGGGTACCCATCGGGGTTAAATTCAATCGGCGGGCCAGATCGTAGTTGCTGGTGCCGACAAACCACGGCTCCTGCTGCAAGCGCTGCACGATAGCCTGCTGTACTTCGCGGGAGAAGCGGCGGCGGGTGCCAAAATCCATCAGGCGGAATGCCGACATATCGATGTCGGCGGTCATGTCGGCGAAGTCGGCAAGCTTATGTTCGAGCGTCTCCAGCGCCAGGCCGACGCTGATTTCCGGCGAACGGTAGTGGTGCACCAGTTCGCTGATGACCGCCAGCAGCGGCACTTCCCACATGATCACTTCGCGCCACGGCCCGGTGAGGCGAATATTCAGCTTACCATGATCGTTGATGACGGTGACCTGGCTTGGGTCGTAACGGAAGTCGCGCAGCCAGGCGAGATAGTCCTGCGAGAAGAACGGCAGGGTGGACAGCCAGCGATACTCATCGTCCTGCAGCTTCAGGTCGCGCATGGTTTCAACCTGCTCGCGAATCGCGTCGGCATAGATGCCGAGCAGGTCGTCTCCGCGGCAGCGGAACTCTGCCGCCACCTCCACATCATAGTAGCGGTGGAAGACGGCCTGCTGCATATGCAGCTTATAGGCATCCGTATCAAGCAGCGAGTGCAGTACAGGAGAAGTGAATTGTGTCATGGTGCGCAGTAGCATCCTCTCACTGGGGCGTTCCATTCAAACCAAAGCAGAAAAAAGGAGGCGGAGTATACCTTTAATACCCGGTGCTGTCCTGCTGCGATGGCTCGACGGTAACGCTGACGGTCATTTGCGAGGCCTAGTTTAATATATTGAACACGGATCACACCACAAGCTTTGCGCCGGGTCGAGCGCATTTCGTGCCTCATGTGTTATCAATATGTAGCGATTTTCGTGTTGAACGTTGAAAAGATGAAGATTCTGCATAGCGCGATCTGCGCAACAGGAATAGACTGGAGCCGATACTTTACAGACACGCTAAAGGTTTTTTATGACACAACAGCCCCAAGCCAAATACCGCCACGACTACCGTGCGCCGGATTATCTGATTAGCGATATTGATTTGACCTTTGACCTGGATGCCGCGAAAACCGTTGTCACGGCCGAGAGTAAGGTTTCCCGTCACGCGGCTGCGTCTGATGTGCCATTGCGTCTGGATGGCGAAGACCTGACCCTGATTTCACTGCAGGTGAACGGTCAGCCGTGGAGTGACTATAAAGAAGAAAATAATCAGCTGGTGATTGGCGGTTTGCCGGACAGTTTCACCCTGACTATCGTCAACGAAATTAGCCCGGCGGCGAACACCGCGCTGGAAGGCCTGTATCAGTCAGGCGAAGCGCTATGTACCCAGTGTGAAGCTGAAGGTTTCCGCCATATTACCTGGTATCTGGACCGCCCGGATGTGCTGGCGCGCTTCACCACCAAAATCATTGCCGATAAAGCCAAATACCCCTACCTGCTTTCTAACGGCAACCGCGTCGCGCAGGGCGAGCTGGACAATGGCCGTCACTGGATCCAGTGGCAGGATCCGTTCCCAAAACCCTGTTACCTGTTCGCGCTGGTGGCCGGCGATTTCGATGTGCTGCGTGACACCTTCACCACCCGTTCCGGGCGTGAAGTCGCGCTTGAACTATACGTTGACCGCGGCAACCTCGACCGCGCGCCATGGGCGATGACCTCGCTGAAAAATTCAATGAAGTGGGACGAAACCCGTTTCGGTCTCGAATATGACCTCGACATCTATATGATCGTCGCCGTCGACTTCTTCAATATGGGGGCGATGGAGAACAAAGGCCTCAACGTCTTTAACTCTAAATACGTGCTGGCCCGTACCGATACCGCGACCGATAAAGATTACCTCGATATTGAGCGCGTCATTGGTCACGAATATTTCCATAACTGGACCGGCAACCGCGTGACCTGTCGCGACTGGTTCCAGCTCAGCCTGAAAGAAGGGCTGACCGTATTCCGCGATCAGGAATTCAGTTCCGACCTCGGCTCGCGCGCGGTGAACCGCATCAACAACGTTCGTACCATGCGTGGGCTGCAGTTTGCCGAAGACGCCAGCCCGATGGCGCACCCGATCCGTCCGGATATGGTTATTGAGATGAACAACTTCTACACCCTGACGGTATACGAAAAGGGCGCGGAAGTGATCCGTATGCTGCACACCCTGCTCGGCGAAGCCAATTTCCAGAAAGGGATGCAGTTGTACTTTGAGCGCCACGACGGCAGCGCCGCCACCTGCGATGATTTCGTGCAGGCGATGGAAGATGCTTCGAACGTCGATCTGTCGCATTTCCGTCGCTGGTACAGCCAGTCCGGCACGCCGGTCGTTACCGTGCATGACGACTATAACCCGGAAACCGAGCAGTACACCCTGACTATCAGCCAGCGTACGCCGCCGACCGCGGAACAGGCCGACAAGCAGCCGCTGCACATCCCGTTCAGTATCGAGCTGTACGATAACGAAGGCAAAGCGATCCCGCTGCAGAAAGGCGGCCATCCGGTGCACCACGTGTTGAATGTCACCCAGGCGGAACAGACGTTCGTCTTTGATAACGTTTACTTCCAGCCGGTACCGGCGCTGCTGTGTGAATTCTCCGCGCCGGTCAAGCTTGAATATAAGTGGAGCGACCAGCAGCTGACGTTCCTGATGCGCCACGCGCGTAACGACTTCTCGCGTTGGGATGCCGCGCAGAGCCTGCTGGCGACCTACATCAAGCTCAACGTTAACCGCCATCAGCAGGGGCAGCCGCTGTCGCTGCCGATCCACGTCGCTGACGCTTTCCGCGCGATTCTGCTCGACGAGAAGATCGATCCGGCGCTGGCGGCGGAAATTTTAACGCTGCCGTCGGCCAACGAAATCGCCGAACTGTTCACCATCATCGATCCGATTGCCATCGCGGCGGTGCGCGAAGCGCTGACCCGTACGCTGGCGAAAGAGCTGGCCGATGAGCTGCTGGTGGTTTACAACGCCAACAAGCTCGACAGCTATCGCGTAGACCATGCCGATATCGGTAAACGTTCCCTGCGCAATACCTGCCTGCGCTATCTGGCTTTTGGCGATGTTGAACTGGCAGATAAGCTGGTGCAAGCCCAGTATCATCATGCTGACAACATGACCGACGCGTTGGCTGCGCTGTCGTCGGCGGTGGCGGCTGAGTTGCCGTGCCGTGATGCATTGATGCAGGAGTATGACGATAAGTGGCACCAGGACGGCCTGGTGATGGACAAGTGGTTTATTCTGCAGTCCACCAGCCCGGCGGCCAATGTGGTTGAGACGGTACGCGGCTTGCTCAAGCACCGTTCATTCACGATGAGCAACCCAAACCGGGTACGTTCGCTGATCGGCGCCTTCGCGAGTAGCAACCCGGCGGCGTTCCATGCCGAAGACGGCAGCGGTTACCAGTTCCTGGTGGAAATGCTGACCGAGCTCAATAGCCGCAACCCGCAGGTGGCGTCGCGTCTAATTGAGCCGCTGATTCGTCTGAAACGCTACGATGAGAAACGTCAGGCCAAGATGCGTGCGGCGCTGGAACAGCTGAAAGGGCTGGAGAATCTCTCCGGCGATCTGTTCGAGAAGATTACCAAAGCGCTGGCGTAACGGCCGCAAAATCCCCGGTGGCGCTCTTGCTTACCGGGGCTACAGCGCTGTGCGATTTGGTAGCCCGGCCGAGCGAAGCGCGGGCCGGGGACATTAGTTAGCCATGACTAAACAAACGCGGCGCACGCTCGCTGTCGCCGCGCTTCATCACCCGATCGAGCACCTGTGCTTCCAGTTCCGCCAGCTTTGCCGAGCCGAACCGCCGCGGACGCGGAATATCCACGCTCAAATCGAGGCCAATTTTCTTTTCTTCTATTAACAGCACCCGGTCGGCCATCGCCACCGCTTCACTCACATCATGAGTTACCAGCAACACGGTAAAGCCGTGTTCTTGCCAGAGCGAAACAATCAATTCCTGCATTTCCAGACGGGTGAGGGCGTCAAGCGCTCCCAGCGGTTCATCCAGCAGCAGCAGACGCGGGCGATGGATCAGCGCGCGGGCCAGCGCAACACGCTGTTTTTGCCCGCCGGAGAGGGCCGCCGGCCACTCATCGGCTCTCTCTTCCAGCCCGACGCTGGCCAGCGCCTGGCGGGCGGCATCGCGCCACTGGCCCTTCAGCCCAAGTCCAACGTTGTCGATAACCGTCTTCCACGGCAGCAACCGCGCGTCCTGGAACATCATACGCGTTTCATCCTGAATCTGCGCAAGCGGCGTCGCGCCTGCCAGTAGTTCGCCGCCGTTGGGTTTTTCCAGCCCGGCCAGCAGGCGCAACAGGGTGCTTTTGCCGCCGCCGCTGCGGCCGACCACCGCGACAAATTGCCCGCCAGGAATATGTAAATCCAGCTCATTGAGAATGACATTGTCGCCGTAGCGTTTGCTGACCCCATTGAGTAAGAGCGGGATCCCGGGATTAATGCGAGCAGTATTCATGCGTTAGCCTCCTGAAGACGGTACGCCGGGTTCCAGCGTAGCCACACGCGCTCCAGCAGTTGCGCGCTAAAATCGGCGAGCTTGCCGAGAATGGCGTAAAGAATAATGGCGACCACCACCACGTCAGTTTGCAGAAACTCGCGGGCGTTCATAGCCAGATAACCGATTCCGGCATTCGCGGAGATGGTCTCAGCGACGATAAGCGTCAGCCACATCAATCCGAGGGCGAAGCGAATGCCAACCATAATCGAGGGCAGGGCGCCGGGAAGGATCACGTGGCGGAAGAGGGCGAATCCTGATAAGCCATAGCTACGCGCCATTTCCACCAGACCGCGATCGATATTGCGGATGCCGTGCCAGGTATTGATGTAAATCGGAAACATCGTCCCCAGCGCGACAAGAAATATTTTGGCGCTTTCGTCAATACCGAACCACAAAATCACCAGGGGGATCAGCGCCAGATGCGGTACATTGCGCAGCATCTGGATGGAGGTATCCAGCAGGCGTTCGCCCCAACGCGAGAGCCCGCTAATGAGCCCGAGCGTCAGGCCGATGGAGCCGCCAATGGCGAAGCCAAGTAAGGCGCGCCAGGAACTGATGGCCAGGTGTTGCCACAGCTCGCCGCTGGCGGAGAGCGTCCAGAAAGCTTTCAGTACCCCCTCCGGAGAGGGGAGAATACGGGTTGAGAGCCAGCCTACCGATGACGCCAATTGCCAGATCAGCACGGTGCCCACCGGTAAAAACCAGGGGGCGAGGCGTAACAGAAGTTTCTGCGAAGAAGCTGCCATAGTTCGCTCCCTAACTTTGCGCCGCTTTACGCGGGATAAATTCATTCGCTACCGCTTCGCCCTGCAGACGCAGGTTTTGCGGCTGAGGGATCGTCGGGACGTTGACATCAAGCAGTGGGAACAGCAGTTCGCCGACTCGCCAGGCTTCCTCAAGGTGCGGGTAGCCGGAGAAGATAAAACTGTCGATGCCAAGTTCAGCGTATTCATTGATACGTTCAGCGACGGTTGCCGCATCACCAACCAGCGCGGTACCCGCGCCGCCGCGCGCCAGCCCGACCCCGGCCCACAGGTTCGGGCTGATTTCCAGCTTGTCGCGACGGCCGTTGTGCAGCGCCGCCATGCGATGTTGGCCAACAGAATCGGTTTGCGCGAAGGCGGCCTGCGCGCGGGCGATGGTCTCGTCATCCAGATGGGAGATTAAGCTCTCCGCCGCTTGCCATGCCTCTTCATTGGTTTCGCGGACGATGACGTGCAAACGAATACCAAAGCGGACGCTGCGGCCGAGGCGCGCGGCTTTCTCACGCACCTGGGCGATTTTTTCCGCCACCTGAGCCGGCGGTTCACCCCAGGTCAGGTAAAGGTCGACCTGTTCGGCGGCCAGATCCTGTGCAACGTCCGAGGAGCCGCCAAAGTAGAGCGGCGGTCGCGGTTGCTGCTGCGGTGGGAAGAGCAGTTTCGCGCCGCGCACGTGCTGGTGCTTGCCGTGGAAAGTCACGGTTTCACCTTCCATCAGTTTGCGCCAGATATGGGTGAACTCGGCGGAGGCTTCATAGCGTTCGGTGTGGTCGAGGAATACCCCATCGCCAGCTAATTCATTCGGATCGCTGCCGGTGACCAGGTTGAACAATGCCCGGCCATTAGAGAGCCGGTCAAGGGTAGCCGCCTGGCGCGCGGCGATGGTGGGGGATACCACGCTTGGGCGCAGCGCGACAAGAAACTTCAGCCGCTGGGTGACGGGGATCATTGAAGCGGCAACCAGCCAGGCATCTTCGCACGAGCGCCCGGTGGGAATCAGTACGCCGGTGAAGCCGAGGCGGTCGGCGGCCTGGGCGATTTGCTGCAGATAGCTGTAGTCTACCGGGCGCGCGCCTTCGTCGGTACCCAGATAGCGGCCGTCACCGTGGGTGGGTAAGAACCAGAACATATTCAGACTCATGATTTCGCTCCTTGTGCGGGGGCAGGCTGCCAGATACGGTTTTGAATAGTGATTTTTTTCGGTACCAGCTTGTTCTCATAGAACAGATCGGCGGTTTGCTGTTGGCGAGCGGCCGTTTCAGCGCTTACCGGCGATATCGCAGTTGGCGGACGATGGTCGAGATAGCTGGCAATCACCGCTTCGGGTAGCCCCATCGTTTTAGCCAACAGGGCAATACTTTGCTGGCGATGGCTGATGGTCAGGGCATCCGCCTGGCTAAAGGTCGCCAGCACCCCTTCGATAAAGGCGCCGTTCTTTTCGGCATAAGGACGGGCGGCAAGATAGAACGAACCGGTTTGCTTCAGGTCGCTCCCATCTTTCAGTACCCGTACCCCGCCTTGCAGCAGCGCCGCAGAGTAATAGGGATCCCAGATAGCCCAGGCATCAACATTACCCTGCTGAAAAGCGGCGCGGGCATCGGCGGGGGCAAGATACACTGGCTGGATATCGCTGAATTTCAGCCCTGCCTGCTGCAGAGCGCGCAGCAGCAGATTGTGCGAGCTTGAGCCTTTCTGGAACGCCACCTTACGGCCTTTCAGTTCAGCCACGCTGTTGATTGGGCTTTTATCGGCGACCAGAATCACTTCCGCTTTCGGTTTCGCGGGTTCAGCGCCGATATAGACCAGATCGGCGCCGGCAGCCTGAGCGAAAATCGGTGGAATATCGCCGGTGCTGCCGATATCAATACTGCCGACGTTCAGCGCTTCCAGCATTTGCGGCCCGGCAGGAAATTCGACCCACGAAATCTTAGTTTGCGGATAGCGCTGCTCCAGCAGCTGATGGCTCTTCGCCAGCACCATACTGACGCTGCCTTTCTGGTAGCCGATGCGTAACGCTTCCGGCGCCTGCGGGGCCGCATGCGTAATAAAGGAAAGCGCGAGTAGCCCGCCGAGAGTCAGGGCACGCAGAGGATTAAGCATGCTCAACCCCCTGTAAGGTCTTTAGCCCCGGGATGCGGCTGTTACGGCGATTCAGCGCCTGCCAGAAGGTCTCCAGCGCCTGGTCGAGACGGTGTTGCAGATTCGGTGTGAACTGCGGTTTATGTTGATAATCGGTGACCTGGCTGTCATCGGCGAATACGCCATGGAGGATCTCCTGCGCTTTGAGAGCATTAAGCACCGGCTTCAGGGCGTAATCGACCGCCAGCATATGGGCGATGGTGCCGCCTGTCGCCAGCGGCAGGACAATTTTGCCTTCCAGAGCGCGTTCGGGGAGCAAATCCAGTAGCGTCTTCAGCGCGCCGGAAAAAGAGGCTTTATAGACGGGAGTGGCGATAATCAGGCCATCAGCGCCGGCCAGTTGTTCATTTAAGGTATGCAGAGCGGGGTTATCGAAGCGGGCGTAAAGCAGATCTTCGGGATCAAAATTCTGTAAATGCCAGTGATAGACTTCGATGTCGGCGGCGGCAAGTTTCTCTCTGGTGTACTCCAGCAATGCGCTTGAGCGAGAAGGGTAGCGGGGACTGCCCGCGAGTGTAATAACGCGCATACTCTCTCCTTATAACCAAATGTTTGCATTTATCTATAATTGATAACATTTTATGGCAGTGTGACAGAGGGCGTTTATTTCCCTAAATGATTTTTCCGGGGTTAAATTGCCAAAATGCGCATAACAGGCGGCAGAGAAGTAAACGTTTGCGTTGGACGCGTGATTTTTTGTCGCAGGTCAATTCCCTTTCGGGCGCGGATCGAACATAATACGCCCCCGGTTTGCACACCGGGAATCCAGGAGAGTTCATGTACTATCCCTTCGTTCGTAAAGCTCTTTTTCAGCTCGATCCTGAGCGCGCTCATGAAGTAACCTTCCAACAATTACGCCGCGTCACCGGCACGCCGCTGGAAATGCTGGTTCGACAAAAAGTACCGTCGAAACCCGTTACCTGCATGGGGCTCACTTTCAAGAATCCGCTGGGGCTGGCGGCCGGGCTTGATAAAAACGGCGAGTGCATTGATGCGCTCGGTGCGATGGGCTTCGGCTCAATCGAAATTGGTACCGTGACTCCGCGTCCGCAGCCGGGCAATGACAAGCCGAGGATCTTCCGTCTCGTCGATGCCGAAGGTTTGATCAACCGCATGGGCTTTAATAACCACGGCGTTGATAACCTGGTCGAGAATGTGAAAAAAGCGCATTTTGACGGCGTACTGGGGATTAATATCGGTAAAAATAAAGATACCCCGGTAGAGCAGGGTAAAGATGATTATCTGATTTGTATGGAAAAAGTCTATCCATACGCTGGATATATCGCCATTAATATCTCCTCGCCGAATACCCCAGGGTTACGTACTCTGCAATATGGTGAAGCGCTGGATGATTTACTCAGCGGTATTAAAAATAAGCAGCTCGAACTTCAACAGAAACATCAAAAATATGTTCCTGTGGCGGTGAAGATCGCCCCGGATCTTTCTGTCGAAGAATTGATCCAGGTAGCCGACAGCTTAGTCCGCCATAATATTGATGGCGTCATTGCTACCAATACCACCCTCGATCGTTCACTGGTGCAGGGGATGAAGCATTGTGATGAAACCGGTGGGTTGAGTGGTCGTCCATTACAATTAAAAAGCACCGAGATTATTCGTATGCTGGCCACGGAATTAAATGGTCGTTTGCCCATTATCGGAGTTGGCGGTATTGACTCGGTGATTGCCGCTCGTGAAAAGCTGGCTGCTGGCGCCACGCTGGTGCAGATTTATTCCGGGTTTATTTTTAAAGGGCCACCGCTGATTAAAGAAATTGTTACACACATCTAATCTTTTCCCCTTCTGAATCTTCCCCAGGGCTTTATTTCCGGCCCTGGTTGTTTTATATTCCTTCATTGTTGCTTATTTAGACATTTTAGTCTTTTCTTAATTTTAGAAATTATTCTGTAGCAGGATGCCATTGCTTTGCAGAAGGAAGTGGAAGAGGACGGGGGTAGAAATGCGGATTAAACCTGACGATAACTGGCGTTGGTATTACGACGAAGAGCATGACCGCATGATGCTCGATCTGGCCAATGGTATGTTATTTCGCTCACGTTTCGCCCGGCGCATGTTAACGCCTGACGCTTTCGCGCCGTCGGGATTTTGCGTCGATGACGCGGCGCTCTATTTTTCTTTTGAAGAAAAATGCCGCGATATTGAATTAAACAAAGAGCAGCGTGCCGAATTAGTATTAAATGCCTTAACCGCGATCCGTTTTCTGAAACCGCAGATGCCGAAGAGCTGGCATTTCACTACTCACCAGCAGAACTGGCAGCCGACCAGCGGCGACGCCGCCAGCGTGTGGATCAGCGATACCGGCGAGCAGGTCAATTTGCTGGTGGTCGAACCGGGTGAAAACGCCACGCTTTGCCTGCTGGCGCAGCCTGGACTAACTCTGGCAGGGCGGGTGATGCAGTTAGGCGATGTGATTAAAATTATGAACGACAGACTGCAGCCGGCACAGAGCGCGGCCAGCTACAGCCTGGGGCAGGCGGTTTAAGGTGCCAGGCGCAGCGCGGTTTTCGGTACGCAGCTGCAGCATAAAATGGTGCCATCCGCGGCGACCGCATTTTTCTTTAACGGACTCACTTCACCCTCTTCCAGGCGGATACGACAACTGCCGCAGATCCCGGCGCGGCAGGAATAAGGGATACGAATGCCCTGTTGTTCCAGTTGCTCCAGCAGTACCTGCTGGTTATTGCCGGTAAACTGTTGCCCCTGCCACTCAATCTCAACCGTCGCTTTTGGCTGCGCATCGGCCGCCAGCGTATCGTCGCTATCGCCAGCGCCATAGACTTTCGCCGGGCCGCGCGTCAGCACTTCCACCTCATCACCCACGCGGATAACGCCGCTGTTGCGGGCGATCAGGTTCTGGCCAAAATCGACATCGCCATTATCCTGCGCGGTACGAAAACGCTTTAACGTCTCCAGCGGCTCGCCGGACGGATGCTTTTGCCCACGCTCCGGGCTGACGGTGGTGAAAATGCAGCGGCTGCAGGGTTTGGCGACGTCAAATACCACTTCGCCGATGCGAATAACTTTCCAGCTATCTTCATCCCACGCCGCGGCGCCGGTGACCACCAGATTAGGGCGAAACTGTTCTATGCTTACGCTGGCAGGGCAACGTTGCTGCAGATCGCGAAGCGAGGCTTCATTGGCGAGCAGGTAGGGATAACCATCGGCGAAGGAGAGCGGCACCGCGTCGTGGCGTTTTACTCGCCGGGTTAGCTGCGGCCCGAGCCAGCGCAGTTGGACGTCGCGGTTGAAGAAGCCGCTGAGCCACTGGTTGATGGCGGCTGGCGCGATCAAGGCGGTGAAATGGTTGCCCCACACCTCCGTCGGCTCGCCCTGGGGAGCGAAATCATCAAAGCGCACCAGCGCGCTGCTGCCATCCGGCGCGGTCAAGTGCAGGCCGTCATGAAGCGGCGAAGGCAGGAATTTCACCATCTGCGGAAACTGGCGCGCGGTAATAAACGTACCGTCGGTTTCGGTCAGCATAAAGATGCGGTCGAAGGCCATGCCGCTAATATCGGCAAAGGCATGGGTGACGCCAATTCCGCGCATGGATTTGACGGGATGAATAAAAAGTTTCGATAGCGTTACCATACGCTGCCCCTGGGTTCAAAAATAAGCCTTTAACTTTATGACATAGGGCACATATTGGCTATAATGCGCACCAATTTTCTTTAAGTAAAAGTGACGATATGAAATCTCTGTTTGCCAGCACGGCTCGTGGTCTTGAAGAGCTGTTAAAAACTGAACTGGAAGGACTTGGCGCCACGGCGTGCCAGGTCGTCCAGGGCGGGGTTCATTTTCAGGGAGATACGCGACTGCTGTATCAAAGCCTGATGTGGAGCCGGCTGGCCTCGCGCATCATGCTGCCGCTGGGTGAGTGCAGCGTGTATAGCGATCTGGATCTCTACCTGGGGGTTCAATCGATTCCGTGGACGGAGATCTTTACCACTGACGCCACCTTTGCGGTGCATTTTAGCGGCCTCAACGAGGAGATCCGCAACAGTCAGTATGGCGCATTGAAAGTCAAAGACGCTATCGTCGATAGCTTCACGCGTAAAAACCTGCCGCGTCCGAATGTCGATCGTGAAAACCCCGATCTGCGTATCAACGTCTGGCTGAACAAAGAGACGGCGCATATCTCGCTGGATCTGAGCGGCGAAGGCCTGCATCTGCGCGGCTACCGTGACGGTACCGGCATGGCGCCTATCAAAGAAAACCTCGCGGCGGCCATCGTTATGCGCTCCGGCTGGGTAGCGGGAACGCCGCTGCTCGATCCGATGTGCGGCTCCGGCACGTTGCTGATTGAAGCGGCGATGCTGGCGACCGATCGCGCGCCGGGCCTGCACCGCGGCCACTGGGGCTTCGGCGGCTGGGCGCAGCATGATGACGCCATCTGGAAAGAGGTGAAAGCCGAGGCGCAAACGCGCGCTCGCCAGGGGCTGGCCGCTTATGAATCGCGCTTCTACGGCTCTGACGTCGACGAGCGCGTGATTGAACGCGCGCGCCGCAACGCCCGTCGCGCCGGAATTGGCGAGCTCATCAATTTTGAAGTGAAAGACGTCGCGCAACTTAATAATCCGCTGCCGAAAGGCCCGTACGGCACCGTTATCAGCAACCCGCCGTACGGCGAGCGCCTGGAAAGCGAACCGGCACTGATTGCCCTGCACAGCCTGCTGGGGCGGATTATGAAAAACCAGTTTGGCGGCTGGAACCTGTCGGTCTTCAGCGCCTCGCCGGAATTGCTGAGCTGCCTGCAGCTGCGTGCCGATAAACAGTTTAAAGCCAAAAACGGCCCGCTGGACTGCGTACAGAAGAACTATCATCTGGCGGAAAGCGAAGGCGGCAAGCCGGCGATGCTGGCGGAAGATTTCGCCAACCGCTTACGTAAAAACCTGAAGAAGTTTGAAAAGTGGGCGCGTCAGGAAGGCATTGAATGCTATCGCCTGTACGATGCCGATTTGCCGGAATACAACGTGGCTATCGACCGCTACGGCGAGTGGGTGGTGGTGCAGGAGTATGCGCCGCCGAAAACCGTCGATGCGCACAAAGCGCGCCAGCGTCTGTTCGATATTATCGCCGCGACTATCGCGGTGTTAGGGATCGCGCCGAATAAGCTGGTGCTGAAGACCCGCGAGCGGCAGAAGGGTAAAAATCAGTACCAGAAGATGGCGGAGAAGGGCGACTTTATCGAGGTACAGGAGTATAACGCGCGTCTGTGGGTTAACCTTACCGACTATCTCGACACCGGTCTGTTCCTTGACCACCGTATCGCCCGTCGTATGCTCGGCCAGATGAGCAAGGGTAAGGATTTCCTTAACCTGTTCTCCTATACCGGCAGCGCCAGCGTTCACGCCGGTCTGGGCGGCGCGCGCTCAACTACGACCGTCGATATGTCGCGCACCTATCTGGAGTGGGCGGAACGCAACCTGCGTCTGAACGGCTTAACCGGCCGCGCGCATCGCCTGATGCAGGCGGACGTGCTGGGTTGGCTGCGGGAAAGTACCGAGCAGTTCGATCTGATCTTTATCGATCCGCCGACCTTCTCCAACTCCAAACGTATGGAAGATGCCTTTGACGTGCAGCGCGACCATATCCGTCTGATGACCGATTTAAAACGTCTGCTGCGTAAAGGCGGCACGATTATGTTCTCGAATAACAAACGCGGTTTCCGTATGGATCATGACGGGCTGGCGGCGCTTGGCCTGAAGGCGCAAGAAATTTCGCAAAAAACGCTGTCGCAGGATTTTGCCCGCAACCGTCAGATCCACAACTGCTGGCTGATTACCGCGGCCTGAAAGGAATAAAGAATGTCACTGATTAGTATGCACGGCGCCTGGCTTTCGTTCAGCGATGCGCCGCTGCTGGATAACGCTGAACTGCATATCGAAGATAACGAACGCGTCTGCCTGGTAGGGCGTAACGGCGCCGGCAAATCGACCCTGATGAAAATCCTCAACCGCGAGCAGGGTCTGGACGATGGGCGTATTATTTATGAACAGGATCTGATCGTCGCGCGTCTGCAGCAGGATCCTCCGCGTAATGTCGCCGGTACGGTGTACGATTTTGTCGCGGAAGGTATTGCCGAGCAGGCGGCGTACCTGAAGGCCTACCATGATGTTTCGCATCAGGTGATGACCGATCCGAGCGATAAAAATTTAAATGAACTGGCCCGCCTGCAGGAACAGCTGGATAACCTGGGGCTGTGGCAGTTAGATAGCCGTATTAATGAAGTGATCGAGCAGCTTGGCCTTAACGCCGACGCGCAGCTGGCGTCGCTCTCCGGCGGCTGGCTGCGTAAAGCGGCGCTTGGCCGCGCGCTGGTCAGCGGGCCGCGCGTGCTGCTGCTGGATGAACCGACTAACCACCTCGATATCGAAACTATCGACTGGCTGGAAGGGTTCCTCAAATCCTTTAAAGGCACCATCATCTTCATTTCGCACGACCGTTCTTTCATCCGCAATATGGCAACGCGCATCGTCGACCTCGATCGCGGCAAGCTGGTGACCTATCCGGGCAATTACGATCAGTATCTGCTGGATAAAGAAGAAGCGCTGCGCGTCGAAGAGTTACAGAATGCTGAATTCGACCGCAAGCTGGCGCAGGAAGAGGTGTGGATCCGTCAGGGGATTAAAGCGCGCCGTACCCGCAACGAAGGCCGCGTCCGCGCGCTGAAGGCGATGCGTCGCGAACGCGGAGAGCGCCGTGAAGTGATGGGCAGCGCGAAGATGCAGGTCGAGGAGGCTTCTCGCTCCGGCAAAATCGTCTTTGAGATGGAAAACGTCAACTATCAGGTTGACGGCAAAGTGCTGGTCAAAGATTTCTCCGCACAAATCCAGCGTGGCGACAAGATTGCGCTGATTGGCCCGAACGGCTGCGGTAAAACCACGTTGCTGAAGCTGATGCTCGGCCAGCTACAGGCCGATAGCGGGCGTATCCACGTCGGTACCAAGCTGGAAGTCGCCTACTTCGATCAGCACCGCGCGGAGCTGGATCCGGACCGCACGGTGATGGATAACCTTGCGGAAGGTAAGCAAGAGGTGATGGTTAACGGTAAGCCGCGTCACGTGTTGGGCTATCTGCAGGACTTCCTGTTCCATCCAAAACGGGCGATGACTCCGGTACGCGCGTTGTCCGGCGGGGAGCGTAACCGCCTGCTGCTCGCACGCTTGTTCCTGAAACCCAGTAACTTATTGATTCTTGATGAACCGACTAACGACCTTGATGTCGAAACGCTGGAACTGCTGGAAGAGCTGATCGATGGCTACCAGGGCACCGTGATGCTGGTGAGCCACGACCGTCAATTTGTTGACAACACCGTGACCGAGTGCTGGATCTTCGAGGGCGGCGGGCGTATCGGCCAATATATCGGCGGTTATCACGACGCGCGCGGACAGCAAGCGCAGTCGCTGGCGAATAAACAGCCGATTGTAAAAAAACCGGCGGAAGTCGCTCAACCGAAAGCAGAAAGTGTCAAACGCTCTGCCAGCAAACTAAGCTATAACCTGCAGCGCGAACTGGAACAGCTGCCGCAGAAGCTGGAAGATCTGGAAACTCAACTGCAGACGCTGCAGGAAAAAGTTGCCGATCCTTCTTTCTTCGGCCAGCCGCATGACCAGACCCAGCAGGTGCTGGCGCAGTTAGCGGAAGCGGAACAGGCCCTGGAAGCGGCCTTTGAACGCTGGGAATATCTCGAAGGACTCAAAAACGGCGCTTAAGCTGAGGAGTGTTCATGTGCGATCATCATCATGCTGCGCGGCACATATTGTGCCCACAATGTGATCTGCTGGTGGCTTTGCCGCCGCTGGAGCATCGCCAGAAAGCCGCATGCCCACGCTGCGGCACCACGCTCACCACATCGTGGGACGCGCCGCGGCAGCGCCCCACGGCCTATGCGCTGGTGGCGCTGTTCATGTTGCTGCTGGCGAACCTGTTTCCTTTTGTTTATATGAAAGTCGGCGGGATCAGCAGCGAAATTGAGCTGCTGGAAATCCCTAATGTGCTGTTCAGCGAGGATTACGCCAGCCTCGGTACGTTCTTTTTACTCTTTGTCCAACTGGTCCCGGCGTTTTGTCTGGTGACCATCTTATTGTTGGTCAATCGCGTTCATATGCCTTCACGCTTGAAGGCGTTTCTGGCGCGGATTTTGTTTCACCTCAAAAGCTGGGGGATGGCGGAGATTTTCCTCGCCGGGGTGCTGGTCAGCTTCGTTAAACTCATGGCCTATGGTGATATCGGCGTTGGGCTGAGCTTTGTTCCCTGGTGTCTGTTCTGCCTGCTGCAATTGCGGGCGTTTCAGTGCGTCGATCGCCGCTGGCTGTGGGACGACATTGCGCCAATGCCGGTCATTAAGCAGCCGCTGCGCCCTGGCGTGCCGGGGCTTCGTCAGGGATTGCGTTCCTGCTCGTGCTGCACGGCGGTGCTGCCAGCGGATGAGAAAGAGTGTCCGCGCTGTCACACCAAAGGTACCCCGCGGCGTAAAAACAGCCTGCAGTGGACGCTGGCGCTGCTGATGACGTCATTTGTGCTCTATTTACCCGCCAATATTCTGCCGATTATGATTACCGATCTGCTGGGCGATAAAATGCCGTCGACAATCATGGCGGGCGTCGTTCTGCTGTGGAGTGAGGGCTCTTACCCGGTCGCGCTGGTTATCTTTATCGCCAGTATCATGGTGCCGACGTTAAAAATGATCGCTATCGGCTGGCTATGCTGGAGTGCGAACGGAAACGGCGCGCGTGATTCAGAGCGTATGCACCTGATTTATGAAGTGGTTGAATTTGTTGGCCGTTGGTCAATGATCGACGTTTTTGTCATCGCGGTACTCTCGGCGCTGGTGCGTATGGGAGGCTTGATGAATATCTATCCGGCGATAGGCGCGGTGATGTTCGCGCTGGTCGTTGTTATGACCATGTTCTCGGCCATGATGTTTGACCCACGTCTATTGTGGGACCGTGAACCAGATCCAAGCCATGAGGAAATGCAACAGCATGGAAAATAAGAGCGGAGAAGCGAAAGTGCAGAAGGTGAAGAACTGGTCACCGGTCTGGATCTTTCCGATTGTGACTGTGCTCATCGGCGCATGGATACTGTTTTACCACTACAGCCACCAGGGGCCGGAGGTGACGCTTATCACCACCAACGCCGAAGGCATTGAAGGGGGTAAAACGCGTATCAAGAGCCGCAGCGTTGATGTCGGGGTAGTGGAAAGCGCTATCCTGACTGATGACCTGAAACATGTAGAAATTAAAGCGCGTCTGAACTCGGGGATGCAGAAGCTGCTGCATAAAGACTCGGTGTTCTGGGTGGTGAAACCGCAGGTGGGGCGCGAGGGGATTAGCGGCCTCGGCACCTTGCTTTCCGGTGCCTATATCGAATTGCAGCCAGGTAAAGAAGGTTCTGTGGCGCCGCAGTATCCGCTGTTGGATTCGCCGCCATTGGCTTCACCGGATGCCAAAGGCATCCGTGTTCTGCTGGAAAGTAGCAAAGCCGGGCAACTCTCGCCTGGCGATCCGGTGCTGTTCCGCGGCTATCGCGTCGGTTCGGTTGAAACCAGTACCTTTGATACGCAGAAGCGCCGCATCACTTATCAGCTGTTTATCAATGCGCCGAACGACCGTCTGGTGACGACCAACGTTCGCTTCTGGAAAGATAGCGGTATCGCGGTTGACCTCACGTCCGCGGGAATGCGCGTCGAGATGGGATCGCTGTCGACGCTGTTTGGCGGCGGTGTGAGCTTTGACATTCCGGAAGGACTTGATCTCGGCGAGCCGGTGGCGAATAAAACGGAATACCACCTGTTTGACGATCAGAAGAGTATTCAGGATTCGGTGTTCACCCAGCATATTGATTACGTCCTGTTCTTTAAAGATTCAGTGCGTGGTCTGCAGCCAGGGGCGCCGGTTGAATTCCGCGGTATTCGTCTTGGTACCGTCGGCAAAGTGCCGTTCTTTATCCCCGGTTTGAAACAGAGCCTGAACGATGATTATCGTATCCCGGTTGAAATACGTATCGAGCCGGAACGTCTGATCAATCAACTGGGCGGCGATCCGAACATTCGCGCGCATATTGACGATCTGATCAACCGCGGGCTTCGTGCTTCGCTGAAAACCGGCAACCTGGTCACCGGCGCGCTGTATATCGATCTCGACTTCTATCCGAAAGCGCCTCCGCGCGGCAAGATTCAGGAGTTCGGCGGCTATCCGATCATTCCAACCGTCAGCGGCGGTCTGGCACAGATCCAGCAGCGTCTGATGGATGCGCTCGATAAGATTAACAATCTGCCGATTAACCCGCTGCTGGAGCAGGCGACCAGTACCCTGGCGCAGAGCCAGAAAACCATGCAGCGTGTCCAGACTACGCTCGACAACTTGAATAAGATCACTTCAAGCCAGTCGATGCAGCAGCTTCCAGCTGATATGCAGAGTACGTTGCGCGAGTTGAACCGCAGTATGCAGGGCTTCCAGCCTGGCTCGGCGGCCTACAATAAGATGGTTGCGGATATGCAGCGACTGGATCAGGTGCTTCGTGAACTGCAGCCGGTACTGAAAACCCTCAACGACAAGAGCAATGCGCTGGTATTTGAGGCCAAGGATAAAAAAGATCCGCAGCCGAAGGGAGCGAAATAATGAAAAAGTGGTTAGTAGCGGCAGCGGTATGCGTACTGACGGCCTGCAGCAGCGGTGGTGAGAATAAAACTTACTATCAATTACCGGTAGCAAAGAGCGGCGCGCAAAGCGCCGTCAACCAGAGCAAGAATTTGCTGTGGGTTGAGCAGGTCAGTATCCCTGATTATCTGGCCGGGAATGGCGTGGTTTATCAGACTACCGATGTGCAGTATGTGATTGCTAATAACAATCTGTGGGCGAGCCCGCTGGACCAGCAGTTACGTACCACGCTGGTGGCGAATCTGAGCAATCAACTGCCGGGTTGGGTGGTGGCATCGCAGCCGTTAGGCAGCGAGCAGGATACGCTTAATGTCTCCGTTAGCGGCTTCCACGGCCGCTACGACGGCCGGGTCATTGTTAGCGGTGAATGGCTGCTTAAGCATCAGGGGCAGTTAATCAAGCGTCCGTTCAATATTGAACTTAAGCAACAGCAAGATGGCTATGACGCGATGGTTAAGACCCTGGCGCAGGCCTGGAGCCAGGAAGCCACCGCGATTGCGAGTGAGTTGAACCGCCTGCCATAAGTAAAATTAATAAAATTAAAGCCGCCGCGACCTGAAAAATCGCCGCGGCTTTTTTATTTGCCGCATCAGGTTGATAGTTGTGCTGGCTCACGATTTTTGTACAAATGAACTTTCATATAGCTCACAAATATGACACTGGCGTGAATTTTGCGCATTGACGCTGCCTGCGTTTCGCGGTAAAGGTTATACGTGGTTGCATATTTAGTGACCACTGTTTTCTTTTCCACCAGATCAAATAATGAGGGAAACGAGGCATGAAGAGACAAAAACGAGATCGCCTGGAACGGGCACATCAGCGTGGATATCAGGCCGGCATTACCGGTAGATCGAAAGAAATGTGTCCCTACCAGACCCTTAATCAGAGGTCCCATTGGCTAGGAGGTTGGCGAGAAGCCATGGAGGACAGGGTGCAGACTGCCTGACTGTCTCTTTAAAAAAGAAGCCTTCGCATTGCGAAGGCTTCGCCTTTTGTACTTAAGGATAAGTACGGAAGGTAAATCAGAACGCGGAAGTATCCTGGAACAGACCTACTTTCAGGTCAGTTGCAGAGTAGATCAGACGACCATCTACCAGCACTTCGCCATCCGCCAGGCCCATGATCAGGCGACGGTTTACGATGCGTTTGAAGTGGATACGATAGGTGACTTTTTTCGCCGTCGGCAGAATCTGACCGGTAAATTTCACTTCGCCTACGCCCAGCGCACGGCCTTTCCCTTCGCCGCCCAGCCAGCCCAGATAGAAGCCAACCAGTTGCCACATTGCGTCCAGACCCAGGCAGCCAGGCATTACCGGGTCGCCGATGAAGTGACAACCGAAGAACCACAGGTCCGGGTTGATGTCGAGCTCAGCTTCAACGTAACCTTTGTCGTAGTTGCCGCCGGTTTCGGTCATCTTGACGACGCGGTCCATCATCAGCATGCTCGGCGCCGGCAGTTGCGGGCCTTTCGCGCCAAACAGTTCACCACGACCAGAGGCAAGAAGATCTTCTTTTGTATAGGATTCGCGTTTATCTACCATGTTTTCAGTAAGCCTTATTTTGAGTTCGGGACGCAGGATAGCTAACACGTGTAAGCTGAACAAGTCCGATCAGTTCGAATTTGATCCGCCTAACCAGCGTAGCGGCCATGGAAAACGATGGCGAGTCTCTTGTTGCATCGCCTGCGCAATCCGTTCCTGAATGGTTTGTCGTAGCGTTTGTCCTTCACCATCCCACTGCAGCTGGGTGAGAAGCGGCAGGGCTTCGGTAACGTCGTCAATGGCCCAGATAAAGAACTGCTCGTCAGCCACCGCCTGGCGAAGTTCCGCCGCCAGGCTCAGATGACGGACGTTGGCTGAAGGGATGATGACGCCTTGCTTGCCTGTTAATCCGCGCTGCTGGCAGATGGTAAAGAAACCTTCAATCTTTTCATTCAGTCCGCCGACCGGTTGGACGCGACCGAACTGATCGACCGAGCCGGTAATCGCAATACTCTGGTTAATCGGCACATTGGCCAGCGCGCTGATAAGCGCGCACAGCTCAGCCATTGAGGCGCTATCGCCATCCACTTCACTGTAGGACTGCTCGAAGGTTAGTGAAGCGCTAAATGGCAGCTGCTGTTCAAGTTCGAGCTCGGACATAATAAACGCCTGCATGATCATCATGCCTTTGGCGTGAATATTACCGCCCAGTTCAGCTTTACGCTCAACGTCAATAAATTCGCCGTCGCCGATATGTACCACGCAGCTGATGCGCGAAGGTTCGCCAAAGGCGCGCGGGTGTCCTGGAAACTCGATTACCGACAGGGCATTGATTTGGCCGATGCATTCGCCTTCGGTATCAATCATGATCTGATCGAGAAGAATTTCATCGCGCATCCGCTCGGCAAGGTAGCCTTCACGCCATTCACGGCGCTCAAGCATAGTTTGCATCTCCGCGCCGCTAATCAATTCGCCTTCGCAGAAGGCTGCCGCTTCACGCAGCTGACGGCCAATCCAGAGAGGGGAAAGCGGAAGCGTCTCCTGATCGCCGGTGTCGCGCGCGCCTTCTGCAATCAGCAGCGGCCATGCGTCAGCCGCCGGCCCCGGCAGCGAAAGCTGACGAGCATGTTGCCAGACCCACTGGCACCAGAGTTTCAGGGTGTCGGCATCGGCTATCTGCAGGTTATCTTCATACTCGCTATAAATGGCCTGCGACGCGAGTTCCGGTTCCATCTCCTGAAAGTCAGCCAGCGCATCACGCTCGCCGATCAGAATGATCCTCAGGTTCAGCGGCATGGAAGGAATGCTAACGGGAAGAGGGCGGGATTCATCAATGGACAACCAGTCAAAGCGCTGACGGGTCACCATGTTCTTCAGGCGCATCCATAGCAGCGGCTGGGCCAGTAGCGCACGCAGGGAGAGCAACAGGACGCCGCCGTTCGCGCGGTGCACCAGACCCGGCTGCAGCGAAATTTCGCCGTTAAACTGGCGTACGCAACCAAAGAGCTGTTCCGCTTCAATCCAGTCGGCGGATTCAACCGGACCGTTGCTGGCAAAATTGTCTTCCGCGCTTTGTGCCGGCGACATGGTTACGTTGCCGCCGTTGACCTGATAGCGTACACCGCATAGCGCTGTCGTGGACTGCTGCAGGCTGCGCGCGGCTTCGGCTACCCAATGCAGATATTCAGGTTCTTCCGGCGCCTTTACCAGCATAAATGATGAAATGGCTGGCGTGATCAGAAGCTGTTCCAGCGCATAAAATAAACGGGGTTGTAGATCGCCGGCGAGGGATGCCTCTGTCTCGGCGAGATTGACCTGGGTAAACAGCGCCTGATAACTTTCCGTATCAGGAGCGAGGTCGTTTCGGGTAAGTTTCGTAATGGTCAAAGTCGCTGTTTTTTAGTCAGATGTAAAACGAGCGATTATACCCGATACCGCGTCTGCGCACACGGAGGATTGCGTTTATCACGCTGATAATGGAATCGTCCACTTCACGAAAGATGATTTATTCTCAGCACATCCAGAAAAAACTGATATCCTGAAATGAGTTACACGGTCACATTGAGATCGCAATGAAATATCAACAACTGGAAAACCTTGAAAGCGGCTGGAAATGGAAATATCTGGTAAAGAAGCACCGGGAAGGTGAGTTGATTACCCGCTACATTGAAGCCAGCGCTGCGCAAGCCGCGGTCGATGTCTTGCTGACGCTCGAAAATGAACCTGTTCTGGTGAATACCTGGATCGATCAGCATATGAATCCGGAGCTCGCTAACCGGATGAAGCAGACTATTCGCGCACGACGCAAGCGTCATTTTAACGCCGAGCATCAGCATACGCGGAAAAAGTCCATCGATCTGGAGTTCGTTGTCTGGCAACGCCTGGCCGGGCTTGCGCAACGGCGAGGCAAGACATTATCAGAAACCATCGTACAGCTAATTGAAGACGCCGAGCATAAAGAAAAATATGCCAGCAAGATGTCGAGCCTGAAGCACGATCTGCAGGTGCTCTTAGGAAAAGAGTAAGTAGCGGCCAACGTTGCTTGAGATTTTCCTCTGAGCTCAAATTCAGGCCAAAAAAAACCCCGCATTAGCGGGGTTTTTTATCGTAGGAAACTTAAGCCTGCGGCTGAGTTACTACGTCTTTGTAACCTTTAACTTCGATCGCAACGCGACGATCCGGAGCCAGGCAGTCGATCAGTGCAGCGCGAGCTTTCACGTTGTCACAGGTGTTGCCGGTAACCGGATCAGATTCGCCCATACCGCGAGCAGAGATCTTGTTAGCCGGGATGCCTTTAGCTACGAGGTAGTCAACAACGGACTGAGCACGTTTCTCAGACAGTTTCTGGTTGTACTGCTCGGAACCGATGCGGTCGGTGTAACCCAGAACAACTGCAGAACCGTCTTTCGGGTCCATGTTGCTCAGCTGGGTGTACAGCTGATCCAGAGCCTGCTGACCTTCTGGTTTCAGAGTTGCTTTGTTGAAGTTGAACAGTACGTCAGACTTCAGGGTGAAGGTCTTGGTGGTGACTTCCGGAGCCGGAGCTGGAGCCGGAGCTACAACCGGTGCATTGTCTTCCTGACCGAAACGGTAGGAAACACCAACGCTCAGCATGCCGTTGTCCGGACGAACGCCTACAGTGCCAGCGTCGCCGATGTTGTTAACCCACTGGTATTCCAGACGGGTAGCGATGTCACGGGTCATAGCCCACTCAACGCCGCCAGCGAATACTGGGGAAACGCCGGTGTCGTGGTTGTCGCCAGCGATGCTGTTGCTGGAGTCAGCGCGCCATACCATGCCGCCCAGACGGGTGTAGATGTCCAGATCGTCAGTGATCGGGTAACCCAGTTTAGCTGTCAGCTGAACGCCCTGAGCTTTGAATGCGCCGTTAACTTTGTCGCCTTTGTAAGGCATACGGCCCAGCCAGTCGTAACCCATTTCGAAACCGAGGTACGGGTTAACCTGATAACCACCGAACGCACCAGCGCCCAGCTGGCTTTCGTGGGTCGGGCCATTGTTGTTCAGGTTGCTGTTGTACCAGCCGGTGTCATGGAACTGGGACCAACCCAGTTTACCACCTGCATACCAGGTGTTATCTTTCGGAGCGGCCTGCGCTACGGTAGCGAAGCCAGCCAGTGCCACTGCAATCGCGATAGCTGTCTTTTTCATTTTTTGCGCCTCATTATCATCCAAAATTCGCCATGAAGGTACATAAGACCTCACGGTTAAATCCTTCACCGGGGGCGTGACTCGTTGTTAACTATGCTGATACATGCAGCGTAAGCCGATCACCCCTGGCGATGTAAAGTCTACAACTTAGTTAGAAACTTACAAGTGTGAACTCGGTCAGGCATATGAAAAAAAAGGGTTGTATACACAATATTTAACAAATATGGTTAATTTGTGAACGCGGTGAAAAGTCGCAAAACCGCACCACACCGGGATCTCTGTGAAATTAACCACTTTGCGAGAATGGTTTTTGACGAGGCAAAAAAAATTCCAGGATTAATCCTAATTTCACTCAATGATATAAATTTGAGTGAATTTTTAGCCCACTTAATTGTCTCCCAGGCTGGCTTGTATTTCTCACCGGACGCATGATAAAGCCCATCGCATGACCTTCTTCTGCGGCGAGCGCCAGACGTTCATGTTCTTGTTCAGTAAGTTCATCCGTCAGCCAGCCAATAACCACGCTATAATTCCCGGTACGTAAAGCGCGAATCATCGATTCCAAAGTATTGCAGGGCGACATCTGGTTAATCTGCATCACTTTTGAAAGCGGAAGGCCGGACGACTGTACCCATTCTTTACTCAGCTTTTGCTGCGGGGTGAGCCACAGTTGCCAGCGCGACTGCTGGCCAAGCTGCTGTAATAAAGGTAGCAGCAAAAGCTGCGTCATCATGGGTTGATCTTCGCGATAGACGATTTCACTAATCAGCCCAGTGGCTGAATGTTCGACGACGCTGTGCGAAGGGCGACGTACTGAAGCCGAAGTCAGTGGTGAACGATTTGCGTGAGCTGAAGTAAACATAGTCTATCTCGCCTGTGGGTTACTGTATGCATATACAGTATATCTGCCAGGGGGCGTCGTCAACCTCATTTTCCCATTTTTGCATATATTTTATGCGCTCTACCCGGCTATGAATTATCGCTGCGGCGACTTATTTATATGAATTCACTGTCTCTATGTTGAACCCGCAGGCGACATTTTCCTCCGTTAATCTTTACTTCACGGCTGCCGGGCGTGTCCTCAATGGGGCCGATATGCTGTTCATCAATTAACATTGCTTAAGTATTCAGCGAGTCTCTGTAACACAATTTGCAGAATAACTTTTTCCTGAAAGCGCCTCGCAAAACAGCGAGCTGATTGAGATGAAGCCAAAATTCATCTTGCTGCACAAAACGAACTCACTTATTTTCTTCAATAACGGATCCGTTAATAAAATTACTTTTATGTGCATGATTACCAAAGGAATGATCATGAAGAAAATTTCAAAATTACGGTTCCTCCAGTTTCAGGAGTGCCTTTCCCCCTTAGGTAAAATCAGTAGCCGGCCTTTATTCGGCGGGTATAGTCTGGCGATTGAAAATACCGTATTCGCCATGGTGGCTGAGGGCGAAATCTATCTTAGGGTTTGCGAACAAAGCGCCTCTTATCGGGTTGAACATCACAGCCCGATGCTGATGATGCGCAAGAATGGCCGGCCAGTGGCCTTAAAGTATTACCGGATAGATGAAGCACTATGGCAGGACAGTAAAATGCTGTTTCACCTATCGCAGCTGTCATTGCATTCGGCGCGAAGCGAAAAGCAGCATCAGCGTGATTCCGGCAGACTAAAGAATTTGCCTAATATCAGCTTCCATATGGAGTTGATGTTGATCCATGCCGGAATAACCGATGTGAAAATGCTGCGTACACTCGGGGCGGAAAAGAGCTGGTTAAAATTGAGAGAGCATAATAAAGGAATATCAATCAATGTCCTTGAGTCCCTGGCGGGCGCGATTGCCGGCATTCATTCCGCCGCGCTCCCGGCGCAGCGGCGCCAGGAGCTACGGGAGTGGGCTAATACACAAGGATACAGCGTGGAGGATTATTCCGGTTGACCAGCAATCCGGCGCTGCAGACGACATATTTCCGGCAGCAGTGCGAGCAGTAGCCCAATCTGCTGCAGGACCAATGGTTCTTTACTGTCGGCTCGCGGCTCCAGATGTTGAATTCGCGATTGCAGGTTGCTGAGCGCCTGCTGAACACGCTGTTCGTCTGCGGGAGAATGATGCAGCGCATCATCGACGTAGCAGACGGCATCATCGAGTAACGCCAGTATTTCCGGAGTCGTCAGTTTTTCCCTGTGCGCCCCCAACGCGGAAATATAGCTGGTAAAGGTATGGTTAAGACACAACAGGCGGAATGCCGTTTCACGCATCGTGGTGTCGGCTTTAGGCTCTGTGGATAAATTTGATACCACTGATGCCAGTTCGCTATCCCGGTTATGTGCGTTACGCCGGGCAACGCGATACTCAAGACGGTTATCGCGCCCCTGATGATACTGCTCGAGAATAGCGTCAAGATAACGGCAGTTAGCGTTGATGGCCTGATCCAGTACGCGAGGTAAGTTACGGAAGTTCCAGTCAGGCCAGATAAAGGTCACTGCCGCCCAGGCGATGGCGCAGCCGATCAGCGTATCAAGGATACGCGGTAAAGCGACTTCGAATCCTTCACCTAACAGGTTAAAGCACAGCAGTACCAGCAGCGTGATAAACATCGTGGCGTGCGCATACTGCACGTTGCGAAAAGCGAAAAACAGCACGCCGGTTAGTACAATGAGCAGCAGCTGGCCTTCAACCGAGGGAACCAGCAGCAGCACCGGTAGGCCGATCGCGACGCCAATCAATGTACCGATGATCCTTAACGCCAGACGATGCCGGGTCGCGTTATAGTTCGGCTGACAAACAAACAGGCTGGTAAGCAAAATCCAGTAACCGTGGTTGAGGCCGGTAAACTGAATGAACGCATAGCCCGCGCACAGCACCAGTGACATTCGCACCGCGTGGCGGAAAAGCGCCGATTCCGGCGTCATATTGCTGCGCAGTCGTAACCAGATATCGCTAAACCCGCTAGGGCGATCGTCGGCAAGCAGATTTTCGGGATGGTTGCTGGCCAGCACGCTGGTCTGCACCGATTCGATAGTTGCCAATTGCGCATCAATAGCGCGTAGGTTATTGAGCAGAAAACCCAGCGCTTTGACCTGATCTTGCGGCGCGCCGCTGGCGCGGACGCGATCCAGCGCCGCGTCCAGATGCATAAAGGCACGTTCAAAGTGCGCATCATGCTGATACGGGATGCGTAAGAGAATAGCGCGGGAAAGTTTTTGACAGGCCTGCGCCTGCATTGACAACATCCGTTGGAAACGGAACATCACATCGCTGTAGCGGAAATGGTCGCGAAGCGTCTGATACTGAATATGTGATGAGCGGGCACGCTCATGAATGTCCTGGGCGACGAAATAATACTGAAGGGTGCGACGAGTGCCGCGTTGCCCGCGGTCGCCGCGCAGGCGTGTCAGTAAAGACGCTTTCGTCTGGTTAAGCATCGCAACCAGCTTGCCGTTAGCGAGCGCCAGATCGTACAACGGGGCCTGACTTTCATCTTCGATATCCGGATCGAACAGTCGGGATTTAAGTTCAAGGTATTGGGCCAGCTGTTCATAGCTGCGCGCAAGGTTATCCTGCAGTGGGCGGATGGGAAAAATAAGATGCCCTGCGAGCGTCAATACGTTGTACCAGATGGCGCCAGCCAGCAAAAAGAGCGGCTGCAGGTACCAACTGTTATACAGAGTGACCCCTAACATGGTGTAGATAGCGATCAGTAAGGCGCCGAAAGCAATGGTGGCATAGCGTTGACCCAGCCCGCCGAGCAGGATAAAACCCGTCGTGGACAGGGTTAACCCAATAGCAAACAGCCACGGCCATGGAAACAGTAACTCCACCGACGCGGAGGCAATAAAGAAGCAGACCAGCGTAATAGCGAGATTACGTAACCGCCCGGTAAGGCGATCGTCGAGGTCGGTCAACGCCGCGGCAACCACCCCAAGCGTTAACGGGATGGTGAGTTTGACTTCGCCAATCCACCACGGCGCAACCGTGGTGCCACAAAGCGCAATAAATATCCTGGCGTTATATAGCCAGGCGCTATTCCATGTATAACGGCGGAGCAGGGGGCTTAACATAACAGTGTTCCGTACAATTACTGAAAGCGACGGCGGGCGTTGGCTTCGCGCGCGGCGCGAGCCGTTTCAACGGAGACCACGCGGCGTCCTACCGGCCAAAGTGCAATGGCGGCAATTTTAAAATTGGCGATCCCCACGGGGATACCAATGATGGTCAGGCACTGCGCAATACCGCTGAAAATATGCATCAGGCACAGCCACCAACCGAAGAACATGAACCACAAAATATTCAAAATAGTGCCGCCCGCGTTCAGTAAACTGTTTTTTGCTTCAGGTTCCAGTTCATCAACATGAATTGCTTCATTACCGTAGGGGAACAGCGATAGTCTGGTGATTTCCCAACATGAACGCGTCAGCGGTAACGTGAAGATCAAAATAATACTGACCAGCGTCGCCAGTAGCCAACCGAGCGTGGTGGCGAAACCGCCAAGAACAAAGTTCAAAATATTCAGAATGGTACGCATAAACCCTCTGGTTAACCCTGTGGATAATAAGACCCGGCAATTGTAACGTTTTTTTGCGCTGGAGCACCTGCTCGCGGGCGGTTAAACTTAAAAACATTCAAACTGATTGAAATTTGGCGATATATGGAACTTAAAGCGACAACATTGGGCAAACGCATGGCACAGCATCCTTATGATCGGGTGCAGTTGCTTAATGCCGGGGTAAAAGTCTCAGGCGATCGTCATGAGTATCTTATACCTTTCAATCAGTTATTGTCAGTTCAATGTAAGCGTGGCCTGGTGTGGGGTGAACTGGAATTCGTGCTGCCGGAAAGCAAAGTTGTGCGTTTGCATGGTACCGAATGGACTGAGACGCAGCATTTCTTTCATCATCTCAATAATCTCTGGCAGCAGTGGAGCGCGGAGATGAGTGAAATTGCCGCGGACCTGCTGCGCCAGCAGTTAAGTGAAATTGAACGAGCCAGCGCTGAAGGTAAGTGGTTGACGCGTCAGCAGGTCGCGGACGTGCAGGATAAAATCCGCCGGGCCTTAACCGGGTTGCCTTTCCCTGAAAGCCGTCTGGATGAATTCGATAATTGCCGCGAACTGTGGCGCCAGTGTCAATGCTGGCTTAGCGATATCGACGAGGCTCGCCTGGCGCATAATCAAGCCTATACCGAAGCCATGCTGGAACAGTATCGCGGTTTCTTCGATAAGATTGAGTCTTCGCCGCTCAACCCGGCGCAGGCGCGGGCGGTAGTTAACGGCGAGCGTTCGCTGCTGGTTCTTGCCGGCGCCGGTAGCGGCAAAACGTCGGTACTGGTCGCTCGTGCCGGGTGGTTATTAAATCGCGGCGAAGCAGCGGCGGATCAGATCCTCCTACTGGCCTTTGGCCGTCAGGCGGCTCAGGAAATGGATGAACGTATTCAGGAGCGGTTGGGAACTGACGAGATTGCCGCGCGAACGTTCCATTCACTGGCGTTACATATTATTCAGCAGGGCAGCAAGAAAGTGCCGGCGATCAGTAAGCTGGAAAACGATACAGCCGCCCGGCAAAAGCTATTGTTGAAGGCCTGGCAGCAGCAGTGTCAGGAGAAAAAAGCGCAGGCCAAAGGCTGGCGTCAGTGGCTGGTAGATGAGATGGAGTGGCAGATTGACGAAGGCGATTTCTGGCAGGATCGCGCGCTGCTGCGCCGCCTGGCCGGCCGCCTTGACCGCTGGGTTAGTTTAATGCGCATGCACGGCGGCTCGCAGGCGGAGATGATCGCCAGCGCCCCTGAAGAAGTCAGCGATCTTTTTAATAAGCGTGTGAAACTGATGGCCCCGCTGCTGAAAGCCTGGAAAGCAGCGTTGAAAGAGGAAAATGCCGTTGATTTCTCCGGGCTTATACACCAGGCGGTCAACATACTGGATAAAGGCCGTTTTGTGAGCCCCTGGAAACATATTCTGGTTGATGAGTTTCAGGATATCTCTCCACAGCGTGCTGAATTGCTGGCGGCGCTGCGCCGGCAAAATAAACAGACCTCGTTATTTGCCGTGGGTGACGATTGGCAGGCGATTTATCGCTTCAGCGGCGCGCAGCTCTCTTTAACCACGGCGTTTAACCACTACTTTGGCGAAGGAGATTGCTGCGCGCTGGATACCACCTATCGATTTAACGGTCGTATCGGCGAGATTGCTAATGGTTTTATTCAGCAAAACCCGCATCAACTGGCTAAACCGCTGAATAGTCTCACGGCTGGCGATAAGAAAGCGGTGACCCTGCTGCCTGACGATAAACTCGACGATCTGCTCGACAAGTTGAGCGGCTACGTTAAACCCGAACAGCGAATTTTGCTGCTGGCACGCTATCACCATCTGAAACCCGCCGCGCTGGAAAAAGCCGCGACCCGCTGGCCGCATCTGCAGCTAGATTTTATGACAATTCATGCCAGCAAAGGCCAGCAGGCTGACTTTGTTATTGTGTTGGGCCTGCAGGAGGGGGATGACGCCTTCCCGGCGCCGGCAAGAGAGTCGGTAATGGAACAAGCGTTGTTGCCACAGCCGGAAGATTTCCCGGATGCTGAAGAGCGTCGGCTACTGTATGTGGCGATAACCCGCGCTCGCCTGCGGGTCTGGCTGCTGTTCAATAAAGAACGGCCTTCGTCATTTGTTGAGATACTGCAGGAACTGGGCGTGCCGGTAGCGCGAAAGCCCTGATCGTCGGCGGCCATCAGGCCGCCGTGGGGATTACTTCAGGCGCTCGGCAAGGTAGCGTTGGTAATCAGGGATTAAAATTTCAATCGGTTGATTAAAGTCCGGCGACTGGATAATAAAGTCAGCGGTGGCGGCATTCGTGGCTACCGGGATATTCCACACCGTCGCCAGACGCAGGAGCGCTTTGACGTCAGGATCGTGAGGTACCGCATTGAGCGGATCCCAGAAGAAGATCAGTACATCAATTTTCCCTTCCGAAATCAGCGCGCCTACCTGCTGGTCGCCGCCCATCGGTCCGCTCAGCATCGCTTTCACTTCCAGCCCGGTGGCGCGTGAGACCAGGTTGCCGGTGGTCCCGGTTGCATAGAGCTGGTGCTGAGCCAGTAGCGCCTGGTGACGTTCGACCCATTTCATCAGCAGATCTTTGCAGTGATCGTGTGCTACCAGCGCGATATGTTTGCGTGCGGGTAAGGTACGTGTTGTCAGTTCCATAATGGGGTTCCACTTATATTAACCTGCAGACAGAGTACTGGAAGTGACTGATGCTGCAAGCGTCGGAAAGAAAAATTTTGCCGTATCTGTGAGTTAGGCTGGATGGCTGGTTTACATGGATTAGCTTACACTAGGGCTAAAGCGCAGGAGGATTATGATGAAAGAGAACGATATAGCTAGCATTCTGACCACCACCCGGACGATTGCGCTGGTAGGCGCCAGCGACAAACCCGATCGCCCGAGCTATCGGGTAATGAAATATCTGCTAGAACAGGGCTACCACGTCATTCCGGTTTCACCAAAGGTCGCAGGTAAAACCCTACTTGGTCAACAAGGCTATGCCACCCTGGCGGAAGTACCGGAAAAAATCGATATGGTTGATGTGTTCCGCAACTCGGAAGCGGCGTGGGGTGTGGCGCAAGAAGCGGTGGCCATCGGGGCGAAGACGTTGTGGATGCAGCTCGGCGTTATTAATGAACAGGCGGCGGTGATGGCGCGTGAAGCGGGGTTAAATGTGGTGATGGACCGCTGTCCGGCCATTGAAATTCCCCGACTAGGGTTAGCGAAGTAAAGTATGACCCCACCCCGGCGCTGAGGGATCCCCACAAACTCAGCGCTAATAAACCAGTACCATATTCTGGCAGGTTCTGGCGAGGTGATTAAGAACAGTGCTCAGCACTGTTCTTTTTAAAATTAGTGGAGAATTCCTCAGGATATTCTCCACTAATTTCAGATACGAAATAACTCTTCTCTACTTGAGACTATTCGCCTGATATCTAAGATGAAATCTTTTTTTTCAGCATGATAACCCAACGGCCACATTACTATAGTCACCAGATTTGCAGCAGACTCAGTACCAGCAGACGACCCGCTGAATGGCTGTGACTGGCCCTCAGACCAAACTCAAAGCGTTCACTTTTTTCATCGCGGAAATTCTGCTCTATCTGCATTTTTCAGCTGTATAGCTTCATGATTTTTCTGGCTTCAAATTCATTCGTGCTACTAAAGATTGAGCCATTACTGGGGATCCCTCAGCGCATTTGCGGGTTTTTTTATGGACTTAATTTGCAAACAAGGACGTTATTACTTATTTAGATGAGCGAAACGTTTCGTCAATAAAATTGTAATCTAATAAATGTTAATTATCCACAATATAACTAATGTTTATTTATTTTTGGCGGGCAGTAATAGAATAAAAAAATATTAAAAAAGACTCCGAGAATCGTTTTTCTAATTGCCGCGGAAAAGTTGCGGTTTTTATTTTGTGTTATTTGTAAATTTTAATAATTAAAAAATAATTTATCTTTTTATGATTGAAATAGATGATATCCGTCACGGATTTTATTGATATGACACGAACTTGATACAAAAAGAAATGAAGAAGCCAGGAAGTATAATTTTTATTACCATAGATTTCAGTTATGAGTTGGAAAGTTGGCATGAAAAATAATCTCATGTCAAAATGTGTTTTTTCATTGTTTTATTAATTTAATCATGGTGTTGCAGCTGTTTCAGTATGTTTCATTTTTATTTTGTAACATCCTTGCGAGGCCGGAGGTTCTGGTATATCTAATAAGATGCATAATTAAGAATTATCCCATACCTCTGACTGCGTCTTCATCTCAAGGGTGCTTCCTGATGAAAAATATAAATGTGACAGCAAAAGATACAGGTGTGAAATACACCGTTGATGGCAATCAAGTTAACTTAAACACGCAGTCAGTGGTGGTATTGCATATTAAGCGTGAGGATATTAGTTCCTACACCAGGCAAGGTAATGATCTTGTTCTGAAAATAAATGACGGTAGCACCGTTACGCTAAAAAACTTTTTTGTGAATGATGCTAATGGGCATCATAGCGATTTAGTGTTGCAGGATGATGACACTGGCGCGTTGTGGTGGCTTGAGGGAGCCGGAACCAGCGATGCGCATTATTCTCTCATCAGTGATATTTCAGGACTTTTAGCCGCTGGAAGCTCTGGCGGCAGTATCGCGCCATGGGTAATGGCGGGTGCGGCTTTGCTTGGTGTGGGGGCAATGATCGCGGGATCTTCCGATAAAGATCACTCCTCGCATTCTTCGAACGATGATACTGACTCTGATGCGGACAGTGATTCGGATTCGGATAGTGATGCAGATGCAGATAGTGATTCGGATACAGGGCCTGGGGTCGACCCTCTCTCCGCCGCTAAAAACATTACGGTGACAGACGATGTTGCTCTACATACCGGGAGTATATCTAATGGCGGCTTGACCAATGATGCCACTCCGACAATAAGCGGAACCGCGCAGGCTGGTACGACAGTGACCATATACGATGGCACGACTGTAGTGGGTAAGGTAGTCGTTGGTGCTGACGGGAAGTGGAGTTTTACGCTCCCAACACTAAGTGATGGTGAACATTCGCTTAGCACCACCGTATCTGATACGGAAGGTCACACCAGCGGCCACTCGCCGGATTTTGTGCTCACGGTGGACACCACCGTGGCGCCGGTCAGCGATCTGCAGGTGACGGATGACGCGGAGCAGCACACCGGGCCGCTGACCAGCGGGGGACTGACCAATGATGCAACGCCGGCCCTGAGCGGGACGGCGGAAGCCGGGTCGACGGTCACCATTTACGACGGCAGTACAGTGCTGGGTTCCGT
>NZ_JBXUNG010000007.1:0-125652 GCF_057196925.1 Klebsiella sp. SYXHC3
TTGCGGGGGCCGGATTTGAACCGACGACCTTCGGGTTATGAGCCCGACGAGCTACCAGGCTGCTCCACCCCGCGTCCGTCTTTACTCTTCCATCGAGTAAATTTGCTTCTGATTGTAATTGGTTGCGGGGGCCGGATTTGAACCGACGACCTTCGGGTTATGAGCCCGACGAGCTACCAGGCTGCTCCACCCCGCGTCCACGTCTACTCTTCCATCGAGTAGATTTACTTCAGATTTTAATTGGTTGCGGGGGCCGGATTTGAACCGACGACCTTCGGGTTATGAGCCCGACGAGCTACCAGGCTGCTCCACCCCGCGTCCACGTCTACTCTTCCATCGAGTAGATTTACTTCAGATTTTAATTGGTTGCGGGGGCCGGATTTGAACCGACGACCTTCGGGTTATGAGCCCGACGAGCTACCAGGCTGCTCCACCCCGCGTCCGTGGAAGCGCACTATACTCCGCTAGCGTTCTGATGCAACCTTTTTTCGTAGAAATCGTCAATTTTGTAAAAAACGGCGGCTAAAAATACAGTAATGGGCGAATTTTTACACAATTTGGGCTGCGGGGCGCTTTCGTGCATTTCATTAGCCGCATGGGTTTGTTATCTTCATCACGCACTAAGGCTTAGCAGCAATAAAGAAGAGATACCATGAAAGGATGTTGGGCAAAATATGTAGCGACGGGGGCAATGCTGGCGATGCTCGCCGCCTGTACCTCGAAACCGACCGATCGCGGTCAGCAATATAGTGATGGCAAGTTTACCCAGCCGTTTTCATTGGTAAACCAACCTGATGCGGTAGGCGCGCCGATTAACGCCGGCGACTTCTCCCAGCAGGTTGGTCAGATTCGTAGCGCCTCTCCGCGTCTCTATAATAGCCAGAGCAGCGTCTATAACGCGATTCAGGAGTGGCTGCGTTCCGGCGGCGATACCCGCACGTTACGCCAGTTTGGTATTGATGCCTGGCAGATGCAGGGGGCTGATAACTACGGCAACGTGCAGTTTACCGGCTACTACACCCCGGTCGTACAGGCCCGCCACACTCGCCAGGGCGAGTTCCAGTATCCTATTTACCGTATGCCGCCGAAAAACGGCAAGCTCCCTTCCCGCGCCAGCATCTATGCCGGAGCGCTCAGCGATAACTACGTGCTGGCCTACAGCAACTCGCTGATGGATAACTTCATCATGGACGTGCAGGGCAGCGGCTATATCGATTTCGGCGACGGTTCGCCGCTTAACTTCTTCAGCTACGCCGGGAAAAACGGCTGGCCTTACCGTAGTATCGGTAAAGTGCTTATCGACCGCGGTGAAGTGAAGCGGGAAGATATGTCGATGCAGGCGATCCGTGAATGGGGCGAAAAACATAGCGAAGCGGAAGTCCGCGAGCTGCTGGAACAGAACCCATCTTTTGTCTTCTTTAAACCGCAGTCCTACGCGCCGGTGAAAGGGGCGAGCGCGGTACCGTTGATTGGCCGCGCGTCGGTCGCCTCTGACCGTTCGATTATTCCGCCGGGAACCACCTTGCTGGCCGAGGTGCCTCTGCTGGATAATAACGGTAAGTTTAATGGTCAATACGAGCTACGCCTGATGGTGGCGCTGGATGTCGGCGGGGCGATTAAAGGCCAGCATTTCGATATCTACCAGGGCATCGGCCCGGATGCCGGTCATCGCGCCGGTTGGTATAACCACTATGGCCGCGTGTGGGTACTGAAAAACGCGCCAGGCGCCGGTAGCGTCTTTAGCGGTTAACGTTCAAACGTCCGTACGTTTCTAACCCGGATCCGCGCAACGCGCCGAATCCGGGGTCTCTACTTTATTCCGAGGTTTTATGTCTGTAGTAATCAGCGATGCCTGGCGCCAGCGGTTTGGCGGCACGGCGCGTTTATATGGCGAAAAGGCGCTGCAGTGTTTTGCCGAGGCGCATGTTTGCGTGGTCGGGATCGGCGGCGTCGGCTCATGGGCGGCGGAAGCGCTGGCGCGTACCGGGATTGGCGCGATTACGCTGATTGATATGGATGATGTTTGCGTCACCAATACCAATCGCCAAATCCACGCCCTTGGCGGCAACGTTGGGCTGGCGAAAGCGGAAGTGATGGCCGAGCGTATACGTCTGATTAACCCGGAGTGTCGGGTCACGGTTATCGATGATTTCATCACGCCCGAGAACGTAGCGGAATACCTGGGAGCGGGCTTTAGCTATGTTATCGACGCGATCGATAGCGTCAGGCCAAAAGCGGCGCTGATCGCCTGGTGCCGCCGTTATAAAGTACCGTTGGTGACGACCGGCGGAGCCGGCGGGCAAATCGATCCGACGCAGATCCAGGTGGCCGATTTGGCGAAAACTATTCAGGATCCGCTGGCGGCGAAACTGCGCGAACGGCTGAAAAGCCAGTTTGGCGTAGTGAAGAATAGTAAAGGAAAGCTGGGCATCGATTGCGTCTTCTCGACCGAAGCGTTGGTCTACCCGCAGGCTGACGGCAGCGTATGTGCAATGAAAAGCACGGCGGAAGGGCCGAAGCGGATGGATTGCTCCTCCGGTTTTGGTGCGGCGACCATGGTGACGGCGACTTTTGGTTTTGTCGCCGTATCCCATGCGTTGAAGAAGATGTTGGCGAAAGCGCAGCGTCAGGGGGAATAGTCCGGCAGGCGTTTCCTTTATTGGCCAGGAACCGTAGATACTGTTATTGGTTTGCAACGGTTTTGGTTGGGGATAAACATGTGCTTTGTGTTAATTCAAAGCACATTGCGCTCCCGATATTTCTTCTGCGTTATGGCACTCATGGCGCAGGGAGCGCACAGAGGGCGGCCAGTCGCCGCCGCCCTCTGTACTCCCGGGCTCTGGCCGCCAAAATCGCCACTTCGTGGTTCCTTCGACTTATCCCGGAAGGCTTCGGGTCGGGCCGAGGCAGCGTCCGTGCAAAACACGGCCCTCAGCCCGCATCCATGCGGGCTGCCCCGGCCTGCCGGGAACGTCTCAGCGATTTTGAGGCCCCCAACACCGGCAGTTTCAGTCAGCATTGATGCGGTTGTAGTGGGAGTAGCCCGGCTCAGCGTAGCGCAAGCCGGGGAGAGGGCGTTTGAATTAGTTCTCGCGGGCGGCGGCGAGCACCGCGTCGCTTAGCGCCTGCAGCCCCTGGCTGCGCGAAGCGCTAAGCTGCCCGCGCAAACCCAGCTCATCGAATAACGCCAACGGATCATTCGCTAAAATCTCAGCGGCGCTTTTTCCTTCGCAGGCGGCTAACAGCACCGCCAGCAGGCCGCGCACGATACGCCCTTCGCTATCGCCAAAGAAGTGCATCTTGCCCTCAGCATCAACCTGATACCCCAGCCAGACACGGTTTTCGCAGCCGGCGATCTCTTTCGCCTGCGCCCGCTGGTCATCCGTTAATGGCGGCAGTTTCTTACCTACTAAAATCAACTGGCGGTACTTATCTTCCCACTGAGTTAGCGGGGCGAAGATCTGGCGCAGCGTCGCTTCGCTGAGCGCGGCGCTTAAAGGTTGGGAGGTCATCATTAATCCACCAGTATTTCCAGCGCGCGGTCGATAGCGTGCACCAGCGCATAAACATCATCTTGCGTATTGTACGGCGCGAATGAGGCGCGCAGCGTACCGCTGACGCCTAATACCGCCAGCAGCGGTTGCGCGCAATGCTGCCCGGCGCGTAGCGCAATGCCGGACTCCGCCAGCAACGTAACCATATCGCTATGGTGTACGCCCTCGAAATCAAAGGCTAGCAGGCTCGAATCCTGACAGCGGAACGAACGAAAACCGGGCCGCTTTGCCAGCTCATCTTCCGCAAGCGTCGCCAGGCTACGGCTCCAGCTTTCCGCCTGTGTAAGATCGATTTCCTGCAGCCATTCCAGCGCGGCGCTGAGGCCGATAACGCCGGCGACGTTGGGCGTCCCGGCTTCAAGCCGCCAGGGGGCGGGCTGGGTTTTAAAGCCATCGAATGAGACTTCAGTAATCATTTTGCCGCCGCCGAGCCATGGCGACATCTCCGCCAGCAACTCGCTTTTGCCATACAGCGCGCCAATACCCGTTGGGCCATACAGCTTGTGGGCGGAGAAGGCATAAAAATCGATATCCAGCGCCTGCACGTCGGCCGGAAAGTGCACCGCGCCCTGCGCGCCATCAACTATCACTATCATTCCCGCCTGATGGGCGAAATCAATAGCAAGTCGCAGATCGGGGCAGCCGCCGGTGACGTTAGACATCTGGCCAATCGCCAGCACCCGGCTGCGCGGAGAGATAAGCGAAGGCAGTTGCGCGACATCCGGCAGACGATCGGCGCCCAGCGGAAGCTTGACCACCCGCGCGCCGGTTTGTTCGGCAACCATCAGCCACGGCACCAGGTTGGCGTGGTGTTCGGCTTCGCTGACGATTATTTCATCGCCAGGATGCAGGCGCGGGCGCACGTAACTCTGCGCGACCATATTGATGGCTTCGGTGGTGCCGCGGGTCCAGACGATATCTTTGCCGGAAGAGGCGTTAAGCCAACTGGCGACGCGTTCGCGCGCCGCCTCGTAGCGCTCGGTAAGACGCTGGGCGGCGGCAAACTGGCTGCGGTGGACGTTGCCGGCGCTCAGACGATAAAACTGGTCGCTGGCATCGATCACGGCCAGCGGTTTTAGCGCCGTCGCCGCGCTATCCAGGTAGACGCCGGCATCCGCCAGGGCTGGAAACTGGGCGCGGAAGTGGGCGGGATTGAATGCGTTCATGGAATTCCTCATATCGATATCACGATCGTCGCGCAAATTCCCCATTAGGGCAAGGCTGGTGATAGCGAGGAGGCGGGGAGAACGGTGATTTTTCGGCAAAAAAAAGCACCGCGCATTGCGGTGCTACATTAAATCACTATGGACAGACAGGGTAAATGTACAGGAAGTGAAAAGGTAGCCTTGCTACCATGGTCTGCAAACCCAGACCAATTGCAAACACAACAACACAACATCACAACCGTAAGCCAAAAGCTTGTTGGAACACGCATTCCAAAAAAAGCTTTTCGTTCCGGCTCAGGAAGTGCCGCCACTATAGGTATTTGCTGGTAGAACCTCAACGGACAATTTATAATGGCTCAGATAAAAAAAACTAATAGGTTAACTGTTGTTTCCTATTTGTTAAAACTCGTTAACATCTCAGTCAGAATAACCATGTCGAAGCGATTACCACCTCTGAATGCATTACGTGTTTTTGATGCAGCCGCACGTCATCTGAGCTTCACTCGCGCAGCCGATGAGCTTTTTGTGACGCAGGCCGCAGTAAGTCACCAAATCAAGTCACTAGAGGACTTTCTGGGCCTGAAGCTGTTTCGTCGACGCAATCGCTCGCTGCTGTTAACGGAAGAGGGGCAAAGCTATTTTCAGGATATTAAAGAGATTTTTTCGCAGCTCACCGAAGCGACGCGTAAACTGCAGGCGCGCAGCGCGAAAGGGGCGCTAACTGTTAGTTTATTGCCCAGTTTCGCCATTCAGTGGCTGGTGCCGCGACTCTCAAGCTTTAACTCAGCTTATCCGGGGATCGACGTGCGGATCCAGGCGGTGGACCGTCAGGAAGATAAACTGGCCGACGACGTCGACGTAGCGATTTTCTATGGCCGCGGCAACTGGCCGGGGCTGCGTGTTGAAAAACTGTACGCCGAATATTTACTACCGGTTTGTTCGCCGTTGTTGTTAACCGGTGACAAAGCGTTGAAAACGCCTGCCGATCTGGCGCAACATACGCTGTTACATGATGCCTCTCGCCGAGACTGGCAAACTTATACCCGGCAACTGGGTCTAAATCATATCAATGTGCAACAGGGACCGATATTCAGCCACAGCGCGATGGTGCTGCAGGCGGCAATCCATGGACAAGGCGTCGCACTGGCCAATAACGTCATGGCCCAGTCCGAAATTGAAGCAGGCCGTTTGGTCTGCCCGTTTAATGATGTTCTGGTCAGTAAGAACGCGTTTTACCTTGTTTGTCATGACAGTCAGGCTGAACTGGGTAAAATAGCCGCTTTCCGCCAGTGGATTTTAGCGAAGGCGGCGAGCGAACAAGAAAAATTCCGCTTTCGTTACGAACAATAACGGCCTGATGACCAGGCGTTAACTGACTTTGTAGGGTATCAACATGACCAGCCGTTTTATGCTGATTTTTGCCGCCATCAGCGGCTTTATCTTTGTGGCTCTGGGCGCCTTTGGCGCACACGTATTAAGTAAATCGCTGGGTGCGGCCGAAATGGCCTGGATCCACACCGGCCTTGAGTATCAGGCGTTTCATACGCTGGCGATTTTAGGCCTGTCTGTCGCCATGCAGCGGCGGATAAGCATCTGGTTTTACTGGAGCAGCGTGTTTTTGGCGCTGGGAACCGTGTTGTTCAGCGGCAGCTTATATTGCCTGGCGCTGTCGCATTTACGCCTGTGGGCGTTCGTTACCCCGGTAGGCGGCGTCTGCTTCCTTGCCGGTTGGGTATTAATGTTAATTGGTGCAATTCGTCTGAAACGTAAGGGCGTTGTTCATGAATAAGGTTGTCCTCTATTGTCGCCCCGGGTTTGAGAAAGAGTGCGCAGCAGAAATTACCGATAAGGCAGCCCGCCTTGAGGTATTTGGTTTTGCCCGGGTCAAAGACGACTCCGGATATGTGATTTTTGAGTGCTATCAGCAGGGCGATGGCGAGAAGCTGGTGCGCGATCTACCGTTTAGCTCGCTGATTTTCGCGCGTCAGATGTTCGTTGTTGGCGAACTGCTGCGCGACCTGCCGCCGGAAGACCGAATCACGCCAATCGTCGGCATGCTGCAGGGCGTGGTGGAAAAGGGCGGCGATCTGCGCGTTGAGGTCGCGGATACCAACGAAAGCAAAGAGCTGATGAAGTTCTGCCGCAAGTTCACGGTGCCGCTGCGCGCGGCGCTGCGTGAAGCCGGCGTGCTGACCAACTATGAAACGCCGAAGCGTCCGGTGGTGCACGTGTTCTTTATCGCCCCCGGCTGCTGTTACACCGGCTACTCCTTTAGCAATAACAACTCGCCGTTTTATATGGGGATCCCGCGCCTGAAGTTCCCTTCCGATGCGCCGAGCCGTTCGACGCTGAAGCTGGAAGAGGCATTTCACGTCTTCATTCCGGCGGATGAGTGGGACGAGCGTCTGGCGAATGGCATGTACGCGGTGGATCTCGGCGCCTGCCCGGGCGGCTGGACCTATCAACTGGTGAAGCGCAACATGTGGGTCTCTTCGGTCGATAACGGCCCGATGGCGCAGAGCCTGATGGATACCGGACAGGTGACCTGGCTGCGTGAAGATGGCTTCCGCTATCGTCCGAACCGCAACAACATCTCGTGGATGGTGTGCGACATGGTTGAGAAACCGGCGAAGGTGGCGGCGTTAATGGCGCAGTGGCTGGTGAACGGCTGGTGCCGCGAGACCATTTTTAACCTTAAGCTGCCGATGAAAAAGCGCTATGAAGAGGTGTCGCAAAACCTGGCCTATATTCAGGCGCAGCTTGATGAGCACGGTATTAACGCGCAGATTCAGGCCCGTCAGCTGTATCACGACCGTGAAGAAGTGACCGTACACGTGCGTCGCCTGTGGGCGGCGGTCGGCGGCCGCCGCGACGAGCGCTAATCAGCGCTCAGCAGCCCCGGCCACGCATCAGCGCGGCCGGGGATCACGCGGATGGCAAACGCAGCTGCTGCAGGTTGCCATCGAGCTGTAAATCCGTTTGCAGGCGGGCGATTTCCCGGCAGGTAAATGCCATCTCTTTATGCTCTTCAAGCTTCTTACGCCACTTCTCCGGCACTTCGGCAAGCCGCGCGTAGATGCCTTCTAAATCCTGATAATCCGTTAACAGCTGCGCCGCGCTTTTCGGCCCAATCCCGGCAACGCCCGGTACTTTCGAGCTGCTAATTCCCGCCAGGCCCCAGTAGTCCGGCAGTTGCTCCGGCATCACGCCGAATTCATTGGCGATAAACGGCGCATCCAGCCAGCGTTTCTGGAAATAGTCGCGGATGCGAATGGTCGGCGACAGCAGCTGACAGTAGCCTTTATCGGTCGAGACAATAGTCGCCTGATGCCCGGCCTGGGCAACTTTAACGGCGAGCGTGGCCGCCAGGTCGTCCGCTTCGCTGCCGGGCAGCGCCCAGCAGCGGATACCACGCTGTTCGAAAGCCGCCCGCAGCGCCGGCATTTCCGTTTCCAGCGTTTCCGGCATCGGCGCGCGCCCGGCTTTATAGTCCGGCAGCCGCTGGTGGCGCCAGCCGTGGGCGCGGTCTTCATCGTCGAACACCGCCACGGCGTGCGTCGGCTGGCTGTGGACGATAAGCTGTTCCAGGGCGTGCAGGCAGGTATCCGCGCAGGGTGAACCCTGTACCGCATGAATACGGCGGATCAGGTTGAGCGCGTCGACAATTAACAGATGAACAGCCACAAGATACCTCCCTTTGTTCTCAGGCTGTAAGGGTAACATCGGTGGCAAGATGAGGCTATTGGTAGCGCGAAGTTCGGGAAGCAGGCTCGCAGAATGAGCCAGGGCTGGAGGAGAGTTGGCCCGACATGCCGAAGCGTGCCGGGCCAGAGGCGTTAATCGCAGGCGACGATTTTCATCGCCAGGCCGCCGCGAGAGGTTTCGCGGTACTTAGCATTCATATCTTTGCCCGTTTCATACATGGTCTCGATAACCTTATCGAGGCACACGCGCGGTTCGCTGGTACGGCGCAGGGCCATGCGCGCGGCGTTAACCGCTTTGACCGCCGCGATGGCGTTACGCTCGATGCACGGTACCTGCACCTGGCCGGCAACCGGGTCACAGGTCAGGCCGAGGTTATGTTCCATACCGATTTCCGCGGCGATGCACACCTGAGCCGGGCTAGCGCCCAGCAGCTCCGCCAGACCGGCCGCGGCCATCGAGCAGGCCACGCCGACTTCGCCCTGGCAACCGACTTCGGCGCCGGAGATAGAGGCGTTCATCTTATACAGCGAACCAATGGCGCTGGCGACCAGCATATAGCGGGCCAGAGAGTTAGCGTTCACCTTGCGGATAAACTTGTCGTAGTAGGCCAGTACCGCCGGAACGATACCGCACGCGCCGTTAGTTGGCGCGGTCACCACGCGGCCACCGGCGGCGTTCTCTTCGTTCACCGCCAGCGCGAACATGTTGATCCAGTCCACTACCGCCATCGGGTCGCTGTTGGTATTGTCCTGGCTTACCAGCATGCGGCGCAGCGCGGCGGCGCGGCGCGGAACGCGGAGTTTGCCCGGCAGCACGCCTTCAGTGGTAATACCGCGCTCGATACCGGCGCTCATCACTTCCCACACCGCGGCGAAGTGCTGTTCCAGCTCTTCTTTGCTGTGCAGCGCCAGCTCGTTCTGCATCATCAGACCGGAGAGCGACAGGCCGGTTTCATTGCAGTGTTTCTGCAGGTCGGCGGCGTTTTTGTACGGATAAGGCACGGCAACCGGCGCCTCGGTGGTCAGGCCGAAGTGCTCTTCATCGACGATAAAGCCGCCGCCGATGGAGTAGTAGGTCTGGCTGTAGAGCACCTTGTCGCCGCCCAGCGCGGTAATGCGCATGCCGTTCTCATGCAGAGACAGGTTGTCGGCATGGAAATTCATGCACTGGTCGACAGGGAACTCGACTTCGTGCTGACCGTTCGCCAGCAGCAGGCGGCCGTGGGTGTTAACGTCCTGAATAAAGCCCGGGATCGCGTCGATGTCGACGGTATCCGGCAGATTGCCGGCCAGTCCCATGATAATGGCGATATCGGTATGGTGGCCTTTACCGGTCAGAGACAGGGAGCCGTAAACGTCGACGACGACTTTGCTGACGTCGGCCAGCAGGCCGCGCGCAATCAGGTCGTCAGTAAATTGTTTGCCCGCTTTCATCGGTCCAACGGTATGGGAGCTGGATGGGCCAATGCCGATTTTGAAAATATCGAATACGCTGATCATGATGTATTCCAGTACTGTCGGAAAGCGCGCCGCCGTTAAGCGGCGCGAGGGGAGGTCTTAAGAGAATTAGCTGAACAGAGAGTAGAAAATCGCGGAGATGGCAATCAGGCCCATAATCACAACGAAGACGTTGCTGATGTGGCCGCTGTATTTGCGCATGGCCGGAACTTTCTGGATAGCGTACATCGGCATCAGGAACAGAATCATCGCGATAATCGGACCGCCCAGGGTCTCAATCATGCCGAGGATGCTCGGGTTCAGCGTGGCCACAATCCAGGTGGTGACCAGCATAAACAGCGCGGTCAGCTTGTTCAGTTTGTTGATTTCGATGGTTTTGCCTTTGCCGCGCAGAGACTTAATCACCATGCCGTTGAAACCTTCACGAGCGCCCAGATAGTGGCCGAGGAAGGATTTGGTGATAGCGATCATCGCGATGATCGGCGCCATCCAGGCGATAACCGGTGCGTTAAAGTGGTTCGCCAGGTAAGACAGAATCGAGATGTTCTGCTCTTTCGCTGCCGCCAGGTCCGCCGGAGACAGGCTCAGTACGCAGCTGAAGACGAAGAACATAACGGTCAGCACCATCATGATGTGAGCACGCGCCAGGATGCTGGAGCATTTCTTCTCTGCGCCTTCGCCGTACTCTTCACGCTTCGCTACCGCGAAGGAGGAGATGATCGGCGAGTGGTTAAAGGAGAAGACCATTACCGGGATCGCCAGCCACAGGGTCATCAGCAGACCGTTACCGGTTGTTGACGCGCTGCTCAGCGACAGGGTTTCCAGCGCCGCGCCGTTCCATTGCGGGATCAGGTACAGCGCCAGAACCATCAGCGCGATAACGAACGGGAATACCAGGACACTCATTGCCTTAACGATCATCTGCTCGCCGAAACGCACGATGGTCATCATGCCGACAATCAGAATCAGGGACAGAATGGCGCGCGGCGGCGGCGTCATGTGCAGCTGGTGCGCCATGAAGCTTTCGACGGTGTTGGTGATCGCCACGCTATAAACCAGCAGGATCGGGTAGATTGCGAAGAAGTAGAGCAGCGTAATCAGTTTACCTGCGCCTACGCCAAAGTGTTCTTCAACGACTTCGGTGATGTCTTCGCCCGGATTTTTACCGGACAGCACGAAGCGGGTCATACCGCGGTGTGCGAAGAAGGTCATCGGGAAGGCCAGAATCGCCATGATAATTAGTGGGATCATACCGCCGACGCCGGCGTTGATTGGCAGGAACAAAACGCCCGCGCCGATCGCCGTGCCGTACAGGCCCAGCATCCACATGGTATCCGTTTTGCGCCATCCGCTGCGGGATTCACCCGAAACGATAGTGCTGGTTTGTGTGGTTTCCATCTGTATCTCCTGGAGGAATCAACAAAATCTAGTAAATAAAAACGATTAAATAATATGAAATTCGTTGCTTTACGGTTTTTTAGAAATTTTCTCCGTAACAATTGGGCGGCAAGATACATTTATATGGAAAATACATCAGTGATCGGGATCCCAAATGCAATAATCCACTTTAAATATGAACGTTTTTAGCCCAACAGTCTGTTTATGGTGATCAGCCAGATAAATGTGGCGCGAAGGCTATCATTTGCAGCACATGAGATAAAAGCTCTGTTACCAAATAACGAGGTTTTTGCTGCAAAAAAGTGATGTAAACGACGTTTTTTCGCCAGAATGTTATTTTTATGGTGAATTTTATTGCTCTTTTTGGAAACGCAAACGTTTGGCTATGTGGAAACTCTACGAATCATTAATTAGAAAAATTAATTAACTGGAAATTGAGGACGGGGGTGTCCGGGCAGGGTATCGACCGCCGCCCGGGAGAGGTATCACGTTATCAGGAGCAGATTTCGTAGCACGGAATGTAGGCGCTGCCGCCCGGAAGCTTCATGCGGTGCTGGGCAACGAAGCCCTGCAGCAGATCGTCCATGCGGCGCATCATTTCCGGATCGCCATGCAGCTTGTAAGGGCCATATTTCTCGATGGCCTGAATACCGACTTCTTTCACGTTGCCGGCGACAATCCCGGAGAAGGCGCGACGCAGGTCGGCGGCCAGCACTTCCACCGGTTGGTCAGGATAAAGTTTGAGATTGGCCATATTGTCGTGCGTCGGATCGAACGGCATCTGCAGGTCCGGCGAAATACGAATCGACCAGTTGAAGCTGTAGGCGTCGTCGGTTTCGCGGCGGCTCTCTTTGACCAATGGCATCGCTTTTTTCATCTGGCGCGCCACTTCCGCGGCATCGTCAATAATAATGCGATAGTGGCGGCGAGCCGATTCGCCGAGGGTATGAACGATGAACTCGTCCAGCACGCGGAAGTAGTCGGCGCTCTCTTTCGGCCCGGTGAGGATAAGCGGCAGCACCTGCGCCTTGTTATCCGGATGCATCAGGATGCCCAGCAGATAAAGCAGCTCTTCCGCAGTACCCACGCCGCCCGGGAAGATGATAATACCGTGGGCGATGCGCACGAACGCTTCGAGACGCTTTTCGATGTCCGGCATGATGATCAGTTCGTTGACCAGCGGGTTTGGCGGCTCAGCGGCGATAATGGAGGGTTCGGTCATGCCGATAAAGCGGCTGTCTTTATAGCGCTGCTGGGCGTGGCCGACGGCGGCGCCTTTCATTGGCGCTTCCATGGCGCCTGGCCCGCAGCCGGTGCAGATGTTCAGTTCGCGCAGGCCAAGCTGGGTACCGACGCGGCGCGCGTACAGGTATTCATTTTCATTAATAGAGTGGCCGCCCCAGCAGACAATCATATTCGGCGCTTCGCCGACGTGCAGCGCGCGGGCGTTGCGCAGAATCGAGAACACCAGGTTGGTGATATGAATTGAGCTTTCGAGATCGAGATTCGGGAAGCGGACGGTGTTGTGGATCTGCCCGTAGACGAACAGGATATCGCGCAGCACGGCAAACAGGTTGGCCTGCAGGGAACGGATAATACGGCCATCGACGAAAGCGTCTTCCGGCGGGTTGATAAGTTCCAGCTTCACGCCGCGTTCGCGGCGCAGCACGTTAATATCGAAGTTTTCAAAACGAGACAGTAGCTCCTTGCTGTTATCGGTCAGGCTCCCCGAGTTGAGCACAGCAAGCGAGCAGTTGCGAAAGAGTTGATACAGGTCACTACTGGCGGTACGTTTAAGCATATCCACTTCCAGCTGTGACAGCATATCCATTGAACCAAGCGGGCTAACGTGTGTAATCAAGTGAACTCCTTACAGGACGATTATCGTCTTCCTGTGATTACAATAGCCCTGGCCGTAGTCTTTCCACAACCTTGCGTACGCGTTAACGCACGCAAAGTGTGAAAAATTTCGCTTATTGCCGCGCCAGACGGCCGGTTGCCGGCACGAATTCACCGTTGCTGCGCCACGGATTGATATCCAGGCCGCCGCGGCGGGTGTAGCGAGCGTACACGGAAAGCGATTCCGGGCGGCAGAAACGCAGCACATCATTAAAGATGCGTTCGACGCACTGTTCGTGGAATTCATTGTGGTGGCGGAACGACACCAGATAGCGCAGCAGTTTTTCGCGATCGATTTTCGGCCCGCGATACTGAATCTGTACCGAGCCCCAGTCCGGCTGGTGGGTGATCAGACAATTCGATTTCAACAGATGGCTGACCAGCGTCTCTTCGACGACTTTGCCGCTGGCCGCGTCCTGCAGGTAGTCGGCGCTGAACTGATAGTTATCAATCTCGATATCCTGATCGTCGATGCAGGTGCCATGCAGATGAGCGACCGGTTGCCCTTCAAGCTCATCGAGTCGGTACAGCGAAACCTTGACCTCGCCCTGGGCGCAGGCGCTGAGATCGCGGGTCAGCGTGGCCTGAACTTCCTGCCAGTCGGCGAAGCGGGTCTGGTTGAAGCTGTTCAGGTACAGTTTGAAGCTTTTCGATTCCACCAGATTGATGGTGGTATCGCTCAGTTCCACGTAGCCGACGGCGACCTGCGGCAGGCCTTTGGCGTTCAGCCACGACAGTTCGTACAGCGTCCAGATATCGGCGCCGTGGAACGGCAGATTATCGGCATGCAGGCCGAGCGGATCGCGGTTCAGGCTGCGGGGCACGCCCTGCAGCAACGAAGCGTCATAGGTATCGCGGTAATCCGTTGATTTACCGAGCGTCAGGCCGGCCAGCGCCTGATGATTATCGTAAGAAGACATGTTTCACCATAGTAAAGCGGGTACACTATATGCCAAGTGTATCCTGTCTAACGTGAAGAGAGAAACCGGTGGATCATCAGACCATAGAAGCGCTGCAATCATTTACCCAACGTTACTGCGATGCGTGGCAGCAGCGTTATGCCAGCCTGCCGCGTAGCGAAGACCTTTATGGCATCCCATCTCCCTGTATTAGCGCTAGCGAAGACGATGCCGTTTTCTGGCAGCCGCAGCCGTTTACGTTAGAACACCATCTCGATGGGGTTGAACGGGCGCTGGAGATTGTGGTACAACAGCCGATTCATAGTTATTATACCACTCAGTTCGCTGGCGATATGCACGCCCGCTTCGCGGAACAGAACCTCACTCTGCTGCAGGCATGGAGCCCGGATGATTTCCAGCGAGTACAGGAAAACCTCATTGGTCACCTGGTGGTACAAAAACGTCTGAAGCTATCGCCGACGCTGTTTATCGCCACGCTGGATAGCGAACTGGAGGTTATTTCGGTCTGTAACCTGAGCGGCGAAGTGATTAAAGAGACGCTCGGTACTCGAAAAAGAGAGACCCTTTCCCACTCGCTTGCGAGTTTCCTGAATCAGCTTGAGCCCCTTCTGTAATCCATTTCCCCAAGTTGTTTGTGAGAGATCTCTTACAAGACCTGTAAGAGATCGTCATCATTTTCAGCAATTTTTTACGTAGTGATTACATGTAACTTATTGTTATTAAATGATTTGATGATTATGCGCGCTTTTAGTTTGGCCACTAATCTTAAGAGATTGTCGTAGTAAGTCTTGTAAGAAGAGGCGGAATCAGTGATCCTATGTACGTCGACAGGAAGTCGCGGATGAAGAGAACATCAGGATGATGGCTCTTCTACAGGACCCGCCAGGATGGCGTTGCAAGGACAGGCTTCAGGATGAAGCAAGGATAACGCAGGAAAGCGTAAAGGACACCTCCAGGATGGAGAACGAGAGCCGCTCAGGATGAACGGTGGATCAGGAAGATCTGGACACACTTAGGGATAAGTTATTTCACATCGGGGTGGTGTGAAAGCAGGATGCGCTAGTTTATGGATGAACTTGGTCAGGAGACCTCAGGAAAAGTTTTCAAGGACGAGCAGGGAGCACCAATGTAGCTGGAATGCTGCAAAACGAACCGGGAGCACTGTTTATACAGTGCTCCCTTTTTTTATTTCTCTCGCGGATTTGCTATCCTGCGCCCGGTTTACAATTCATCGAGGTTTCCCCATGACCCTTCACGCTAGCGTGTGCGATCGCCTGCACGCCATTGAAGCGCTGCTGCGCGAAACAAACCACTGGCAGGAACAGGCCCCGGATAGCCGCGCTTTCGCCAGCGAGCAGCCGTTTTGCCTGGACACGCTCGAGCCGCTGGAATGGCTACAGTGGGTGCTGATCCCACGTATGCATCAACTGATTGCCAGCGGTATGCCGCTGCCGCAGAACTTTGCCGTCGCGCCTTATTACGAGATGGCGCTGGATAAAGCCCATCCGGCGCGCGAAGCTATCGTGGCCGAGTTGCTGCTGCTGGATGCATTATTCGCGGATGAAGACGCCTGATGCTGGAGATCATTTACCAGGATAAGTGGCTGGTGGCGGTGAACAAACCATCCGGTTGGCTGGTGCACCGTAGCTGGCTGGATCGCGATGAGAAAGTGGTGGTGATGCAGACCGTGCGCGATCAAATTGGCCAGCACGTCTTCACCGCCCATCGTCTGGACCGGCCGACTTCCGGCGTGCTGCTGATGGGGTTATCGAGCGAGGCGGGCAGGCTGCTGGCGCAGCAGTTTGAACAACACCAGATGCAAAAACGCTATCACGCCATCGTTCGCGGCTGGTTGACTGAAGAGGCGGTACTGGATTATCCGCTTGTAGAAGAGCTGGATAAAATCGCCGATAAATTCGCTCGTGAAGATAAAGGCCCGCAGCCGGCGGTGACCCACTATCGCGGGCTGGCGACGGTAGAAATGCCGGTCGCCACCGGCCGTTACCCGACCACCCGCTACGGGCTGGTGGAGCTGGAGCCGAAAACCGGGCGTAAGCATCAGCTGCGTCGCCATTTGGCCCATCTGCGCCATCCGATCCTCGGCGACAGCAAACATGGCGATCTACGGCAAAACCGCAGCGCCGCTGAACATTTCGGCTGTAATCGCCTGATGCTGCATGCCAGTCAGCTGTCATTAACGCATCCGTTTACCGGCGAGCCGCTGACGATTCGCGCGGGTCTGGATGATGTCTGGATGCGCGCGCTGTCGCAGTTTGGCTGGCGCGGGCTTCTCCCGCTAAATGAAAGGGTTGAGTTTGCCGACGACAGCGGTCAGGATGAGAGTATCGCGGATAATCCAGGGAGATAATCACTATGGCAGAAGTCGGAATTTTTGTCGGCACGATGTACGGAAACTCGCTGTTGGTCGCCGAAGAGGCGGAAGCCATTCTGAGCGGGCTGGGGCATAAAGCGACGGTCTTTGAGGATCCGGAGGTAAAAGACTGGGAATCCTATACCGGCAAATACGTGCTGGTCGTGACCTCGACCACCGGGCAGGGCGATCTGCCGGACAGCATCGTTCCGCTGTATGAAGGCATTAAAGATATGTATCAACCGCATCTGCGCTACGGCATTATCGCGCTTGGCGATAGTACCTACGCCAACTTCTGCGGCGGCGGTAAAACCTTTGATGCATTGCTGCAGGAGCAGGGCGCGCGTCGTATTGGCGAGATGCTCACCATTGACGCCAGCGAAGACCCGGAACCGGAAAGCGTTTCCAACCCTTGGGTAGAAGCGTGGGCTAAACTGCTCGACTAATCCTATTAAGAACGCCCTCTCCCTACGTAGAGGGCGCGCTTAAGCTGCCAGTGGCCGGATAAACGGTCAGGGTTATCTTAACGTTATCCATCGCGCCCGGCTTCGGGCATCTGCCTGATAACCACTTTATCGATATGGCTTTTTTCTTTGCGTTTCCCCGGCGTCAAGAGAGCCGATTCACACTCTGAAGGTAATGTCGTCCATCGACCCATCAGCGGGCGGCGGTTTTCCATTTCCGTGAACTACTCCCCACAACCTTAGGCATACGCCATAAACTAACGCAGTATCACCCGCTAAAGCTGTGTATATGCACGGTGAGCCCGCCGACGCCTCTTTTTATACTTTTCCTGCCAGTGACAAAAGCAGTACGCCAGATATAACGAAAAAAACACTAACACGTCATTCTGATTACCCTACAGGTTGTGCTGTTCAGAATGAACGTAGCTAAACGCTATGATTCAGGAGTACAACGATGAGTTCATTAAGTCAGGCTGCGAGCGCCGCTGAAAAGCGCACCAATGCTCGCTATTGGATAGTGGTGATGCTGTTTATCGTCACATCCTTTAACTATGGCGACCGCGCGACGCTGTCGATCGCCGGTTCTGAAATGGCCAAGGATATCGGCCTCGATCCTGTTGGCATGGGTTACGTTTTCTCCGCGTTTTCATGGGCCTATGTGATCGGACAGATCCCAGGCGGCTGGCTGCTTGACCGCTTTGGTTCTAAACGCGTCTATTTCTGGTCCATCTTTATCTGGTCCGTGTTTACCCTGCTGCAGGGCTTCGTGGATATCTTTAGCGGCTTTGGCATTATCATCGCGCTGTTTACCCTGCGCTTCCTCGTCGGCCTTGCCGAATCGCCCTCGTTCCCGGGTAATAGCCGCATTGTGGCCGCCTGGTTCCCGGCGCAGGAGAGAGGGACGGCGGTATCGATTTTTAACTCCGCGCAGTATTTTGCCACCGTTATTTTCGCGCCGATTATGGGTTGGTTGACCCATGAAGTGGGTTGGTCGCACGTATTCTTCTTTATGGGCGGATTGGGTATTGTCATCAGCTTCGTGTGGCTGAAAGTGATCCACGATCCCAATAACCACCCAGGCGTTAACCAGAAAGAGCTGGACTACATCGCCGAAGGCGGCGCGTTGATCAACATGGATCAGAAGAGCAGTGCGCAGAAGGTGCCCTTTAGCGTAAAAATGGGCCAAATCAAGCAGTTGATCGGCTCGCGAATGATGGTCGGGATCTATATCGGCCAGTACTGCATCAACGCGTTAACCTACTTCTTTATCACCTGGTTCCCGGTTTATCTGGTGCAGGCGCGCGGCATGTCGATCCTCAAAGCGGGCTTTGTCGCCTCGATTCCGGCGGTGTGTGGCTTTGTCGGCGGCGTGTTGGGCGGGATTATTTCCGACTGGTTGATGCGCCGTACCGGCTCGCTGAATATCGCGCGTAAAACGCCGATCGTACTCGGCATGCTGTTGTCCATGACCATGCTGATGTGTAACTACGTCAACGCGGAATGGATGATCATCGGCTTTATGGCGATGGCCTTCTTCGGCAAAGGCATTGGCGCGCTGGGCTGGGCGGTAATGGCTGACACCGCGCCGAAAGAGATCAGCGGCCTGTCCGGCGGTCTGTTCAACATGTTCGGTAATATTTCCGGCATCGTCACCCCTATCGCTATCGGCTATATCGTCGGCACCACCGGCTCTTTCAACGGCGCGCTGATTTACGTCGGTATCCACGCTCTGGTGGCGGTATTCAGCTACCTGGTGCTGGTTGGCGATATCAAACGTATCGAACTTAAACCGATTGCGGGGCGTTAATCATGAATACCCAATCCAGCCCAATCGTTACCGAAATGAAGGTGATTCCGGTCGCCGGGCACGACAGCATGCTGATGAACATCGGCGGCGCGCATAATGCCTGGTTTACCCGCAATATTGTGGTGTTAACCGACAACGCCGGCCATACCGGCGTCGGCGAAGCGCCCGGCGGCGAAGTCATCTACCAGACGTTGGTCGATGCCATACCCCAGGTGGTTGGGCAGGAAGTCGCTCGCCTCAACCGCGTGGTGCAGCAGGTACATAAAGGCAATCAGGCGGCGGATTTCGACACCTTCGGCAAAGGGGCATGGACCTTCGAATTGAAAGTCAATGCGGTAGCGGCGCTGGAAGCCGCGCTGCTCGACCTGCTTGGCAAGGTGTTGAATGTCCCGGTGTGCGAACTATTGGGGCCGGGCAAACAGCGTGATGCGGTGACCGTGCTGGGCTACCTGTTCTATATCGGCGACCGCGAAAAAACCGATTTGGACTATCTTGCGCGGACGCCGGGCGACCACGAATGGTACCGTCTTCGTCACCAGCAGGCGCTGAATAGCGACGCGGTAGTGCGACTGGCGGAGGCGGCGCAGGATCGCTACGGTTTTAAAGACTTTAAGCTAAAAGGCGGCGTATTACCTGGCGAGCAGGAAATCGACACCGCCCGCGCGCTGAAAAAACGCTTCTCTGACGCGCGCATTACCGTTGACCCGAACGGCGCCTGGCTGCTGGATGAAGCGATTACGCTGTGCAAAGGGCTGCAGGATGTCCTGACCTATGCCGAAGATCCGTGCGGCGCTGAACAGGGCTTTTCCGGTCGGGAAGTGATGGCTGAGTTCCGCCGCGCCACCGGGTTGCCGGTGGCGACTAACATGATAGCCACCAACTGGCGCGAAATGGGGCATGCGGTCATGCTCAACGCCGTCGATATTCCGCTGGCGGACCCGCACTTCTGGACGCTCTCCGGCGCGGTTCGGGTGGCGCAGTTGTGCGATGACTGGGGGCTGACCTGGGGCTGTCATTCGAACAACCACTTTGATATTTCGCTGGCGATGTTTACCCACGTCGGCGCCGCGGCGCCGGGCAATCCGACTGCTATCGATACCCATTGGATTTGGCAGGAGGGCGATGCGCGCCTGACGCAAAATCCGCTGCAGATTATCAACGGCAAAATCGCCGTGCCAGACGCGCCGGGACTCGGCGTGGAGCTGGACTGGGAACAGGTGCATAAAGCTCATGAGGCCTATAAGGCGCTGCCAGGCGGCGCGCGTAACGATGCGGGCCCGATGCAGTATCTGATTCCCGGTTGGACATTCGACCGTAAACGCCCCGTTTTCGGCCGTCATTAATTAAAAAGGATTACGCTATGACTACATCATCTTCAACGCCAATTGTGACCGCTATGCAGGTTATCCCGGTCGCCGGGCATGACAGCATGCTGATGAACCTGAGCGGCGCGCACGCGCCGTACTTCACCCGTAATATCGTTATCATCAAAGATAACTCCGGGCACACGGGCGTTGGCGAAATCCCCGGCGGCGAAAAGATCCGCCAGACCCTGGAAGACGCCGCGCCGTTGGTGGTGGGTAAAACGCTGGGCGAGTACAAAAATGTGCTGAGCGCCGTGCGTAACCAGTTTGCCGACCGCGATGCCGGCGGCCGCGGCCTGCAAACCTTCGATCTGCGCACTACCATTCACGTGGTGACCGGGATTGAAGCGGCGCTGCTGGATCTGCTGGGCCAGCATCTGGGCGTGAACGTTGCTTCTCTGCTTGGCGACGGCCAGCAGCGGAGCGAAGTCGAAATGCTGGGCTACCTGTTCTTTGTCGGTAACCGCCACGCGACGCCGCTGGCTTATCAAAGCCAGCCGGATGAACAGTGCGACTGGTATCGTATTCGTCATGAAGAGGCGATGACGCCGGAGGCGGTGGTTCGCCTGGCGGAGGCCGCTTACGAAAAATATGGCTTCAATGACTTTAAACTGAAGGGCGGGGTGTTGGCCGGTTTTGAAGAAGCCGAAGCGATTAGCGCGCTGGCGAAGCGTTTCCCTGATGCGCGCGTGACCCTCGACCCGAACGGCGCCTGGCTGCTGGATGAAGCCATCCAGATAGGTAAACAGCTGAAAGGCGTGCTGGCCTATGCGGAAGATCCTTGCGGCGCTGAACAAGGTTTCTCCGGCCGCGAAGTGATGGCCGAATTCCGTCGGGCGACCGGGCTGCCGACCGCGACCAACATGATCGCCACCGACTGGCGGCAGATGGGCCATACGCTGTCGCTACAATCGGTGGATATTCCGCTGGCGGACCCGCACTTCTGGACCATGCAAGGGTCGGTACGCGTGGCGCAGATGTGTCATGAATTCGGCCTGACCTGGGGTTCGCACTCCAATAATCACTTCGACGTGTCGCTGGCGATGTTTACCCATGTTGCCGCGGCGGCGCCGGGTAAAATTACCGCTATCGATACCCACTGGATCTGGCAGGAGGGCAACCAGCGTCTGACCAAACAGCCGTTTGAAATCAAAGGCGGTATGGTGCAGGTGCCGGCGACGCCGGGTCTGGGCGTTGAGCTGGATATGGACCGCGTGATGCAGGCTAATGAGCTATATAAGAAACATGGCCTGGGCGCGCGTGATGATGCCATGGCGATGCAATATTTAATCCCGAACTGGACCTTTGATAACAAACGTCCTTGCATGGTTCGCTAAGATAACGCCGACCCTGTAAGGGTCGGCAACTGCCGGTCGCCGGGGTTATTCATATTAAGGACACTTATGAAGATAGTGATCGCGCCGGATTCTTACAAAGAGAGCCTGAGTGCGCTGGACGTCGCCACCGCGATAGAAACGGGGTTCCGCGAAATTTATCCCCATGCGGAGTACGTTAAAGTCCCGGTTGCCGACGGCGGCGAGGGTACCGTTGAGGCGATGGTGGCCGCGACCCAAGGGCATATCGTACAGGTCAGCGTTACCGGGCCGCTTGGCGAGCCGGTCAACGCCTTTTACGGCCTCTCCGGCGATATGCGCTGCGCCTATATCGAAATGGCGGCAGCCAGCGGACTGGAAAGCGTGCCGCCCACGCGACGTAATCCGCTACTGACTACCTCCTGGGGAACCGGCGAGCTGATTCGTCACGCGTTGGATGCAGGGGTTTCGCAGATTATTATTGGCATCGGCGGCAGCGCGACCAATGACGGCGGCGCCGGTATGGCACAGGCGTTGGGAGCGAAACTGCTGAGCGCCGGCCAACAGCAAATTGCGCCGGGCGGCGGCGCGCTGGAGACGCTGGCGCGGATCGATCTTAGCGAACTGGATCCAAGATTGGCGGATTGCCGGATTGATGTCGCCTGCGACGTTACCAATCCGTTAACCGGCCCGCAGGGCGCAAGCGCGGTGTTTGGCCCGCAAAAAGGGGCGACGGCGGCGATGATTGAGCGTCTTGACCGCGGCCTGCAACACTTTGCGCAGATTATCGACCGCGATTTGGATATTGACGTGCTGAGCCTGGAAGGGGGAGGGGCGGCGGGTGGTATGGGGGCGGCGTTGTATGCGTTTTGCGGCGCCAACCTACGTCCGGGAATTGAGATTGTGACCGATGCGCTGGGGTTGGCGGATTTAGTGGCTGATGCCGATTTAGTAATTACCGGCGAAGGTCGCATCGACAGCCAGACCATTCACGGCAAGGTACCGGTGGGGGTGGCGAAGGTTGCGAAACGCTTCAACGTGCCGGTGATTGGGATTGCCGGCAGCCTGACCGCCGATGTTGGCGTCGTGCATCAGCATGGCCTCGATGCCGTCTTTAGCGTGCTCTATTCCGTCTGTACCCTGGACGAGGCGCTGGCTAACGCCGCCGCCAACGTGCGGATGACGGCACGTAACGTGGCGGCGGTATTAGAGATGGGCGGTAAGCGGTAACCTGCCCGGGGCAGTGGTATTGGTAGCCCGGATAAGGTGCGTAGCGCCTTATCCGGGAACCCTCCCCGGTGGCGCTTACGCTTACCGGGGCTACCAACCGAGTACCGGATCGTAGCCCGGATAAGACGCGCAGCGCCGCTATCCGGGGTTTACACTCCCATCTTGCACGCTTCGCGGGCGACGTTATCCATCTCGTCTAACAGTTCCAGCAGTTCCGGCTCCAGCTCTTCCGGCGCGGTACCTGCGCGCAACTGGCTTTCAAGGGTATGGCACAGTTTTTTCAGCCGCGGTACGCCGCTATAGCTGCAGCTGCCGTGCAATTTATGAATTAAATCCAGCAACCCTTCCGGCGTTTCGCCAACCAGCTGTTCTTCAACTTTATTGCGCACCTCCGGCATAAAGGCGAGGAGCATTTGCAGCATCTCCCGCGCGAGGTCTGGTTTCATGGCAGCCTGACGCAGCGCCAGCTGCCAGTTGAGAGTGACGTTATGATCGATAACCGGCTCCACCGGTTCGGCGATTTGCGGCGCGGCGACGTGCATGCCGGGCTGATAGCGCAACAGCAGGGTGCTAAGCTTATCTTCTTCAATCGGCTTCGCCAGATAATCGTTCATCCCGGCGGCCAGCAGTTTCTCGCGCTGCCCCTCAAGGGCGTGAGCGGTTACCGCGATCACCGGGGTCTGCTGCTGATGCGGGAGATGGCGGATCAATTCACAGGCGCGAATGCCGTCCATATCCGGCATTTGAATATCCATCAGAATGAGATCCAACTGCGACTGTTTGGCCTGCTCTACGGCATCCTGGCCGCTATCGCACAGAATGACATGCTGCACCAGATCGTCCAGCAGCGCGCCAATAAGCTTGAGGTTGGCCGGGTTATCATCTACCGCCATTACCGTCATCGCCAGTTTATCACTATCGATATAGGGCTGTGGCACCGGCGGCTGCGCGCGGCAAGAGGCCATCAGCACCGGGAAAAGCCGCGTGGAGGTCAATGGTTTAAGCAGGCAGGCGGTAACACCGTTTCTTTTCAGCTCTTCGGCGCTAACCTGCGCGTGGCAAGGCAGCCCCAGCACCAGGGTATCGGAAAGTGAGCAAGCGCGGACCAGTTTTTCCCGCTGGTTGCTGAGATCGCGCATCGACACCGGAATACCGGCCAGTAAAATATCGTAGTGCGCATCCGGCAGCGCTGACAGCGTCGGGCTGTAGACCACTTCCAGCGGTGTGGTTGCCAGCAGTTCCATCGTGCTTTGCGCAGCGGTGGTATTGGCTTCAATGTAGGCCAGCTTCTTGCCCGCCAGGCAATGGGTATCGAAACCGTCGGTAATAGCGTTCGGATTCAGGTCAAGGCTGATATGGAACCAGAAGGTGGAACCGCGGTTCGGCTGACTATGGAATGAGATATCGCCGCCCATCTCTTTGACCAGCCGCTGGGTGATAACCAGCCCCAGGCCGGTGCCGCCGTGGCGGCGTGAGATACTGGCATCGGCCTGACGGAAGGCCTGGAACAACCGCGACTGATCGCGCTCCGGAATGCCGATGCCGGTATCATGAATCTGTACTTCGATTTGTACTCGCGAATTGCTCATCGCCCGCTGTTCAACCAGCACATCAATGTTGCCGTGCTCGGTGAATTTAATCGCGTTACCCACCAGATTGGTGATCACCTGCTGCAGGCGCAGCGGATCGCCAATCACATTATCCGGGACATCGTTTTTAATGTTGAGGGTGAGCTCAAGGCCTTTATCGTGCGCCGAATGTGCCAGCAAGGTCACCACTTCATCCAGGGTATTACGCAGCAGGAAAGGAATGCTTTCCAGAATCAGCTTGCCCGCTTCGAGCTTGGAGAAATCCAGCACGTCATTGATGATGGCCAGCAGATTATTCGCCGAACGTTCGATGGTGGTCAGGTGGTCGCGCTGGGTAGCGTTGAGATCGGTTTTCAAGGTCAGGCGGGTAAAGCCAATCACGCCGTTAAGCGGAGTTCGTAGCTCGTGCGACATATTGGCAAGGAACTCGGACTTGATGCGCGCGGCCTCCTGGGCGCGCTTTTTCGCCAGATCCAGCTCGACGTTCTGAATCTCCATCTGCTCCAGCGTTTCGCGCAGATCCGAGGTCGCCTGATCGACATTGTGCTGCATCTCCTCGTGGTAGGCCGCCAGCGACATCGCCATCGAGTTAATGCCGTTTTTCAGCATATCCAACTCGCCGAGCATAAAACCTTCAACGCGGCTATCCAACTGGCCGCGGCGGATGCGGTCAACGGTGTTGACCATATTACGAATCGGTCCGGTCACGTCGCGCATCAGGCGCCAGCCGAAAATCAGCGCAATGCCGATACAAAACAGCATCATGACGCTTGAGATAAATATCTCTTTGTACTGCTGCAGGCGCACAGATTTAAGGTCGAGCTCCAGCGCCACATAGCCGAGCATATTGTCCGGCATTTTAGCATCGCTTTCCGGCGACTCATCGGGCAGATAGCTTTCTGACACAATAGGCGTGCGCAGCACCATGATGTCGCCGTGGCGGGTGACGCTCAGTCGGCGAGGGAAGGGCGCGCCGCGCGGGAGCTGTATTTCCCGCGGATCGAGCTGGAAGTTAGAGGTAACGAACAGCCGGTTTTTAGCATCATAAATAGAAATAGCCCGCACGATATCGGAATGGCGGCGGTGAAGTACGCTGATAAGTTGGCCGATCGCCTCGCGATTTTGCAAATTCATGCCGTACTCACTGGATACCGCCAGCGGTTCGATAATACTGGCGCCGGCATCTTCCAACTGCCGCTGCAGGTCGTTATAGCGGTGGGCAACGAAGAAAATACTGAGCAGCAAACCAATCAAAACGGTCGGCGCCAGAATAAGAATCATCATGCGAGCACGTAGGCTGTAGTTGGTCATGCGGTTCCATTATGGGAGAATATACATATCAACCTTCAGACGGCTTCTGCATTGGTAGCCCGAATGATTTCATGTATAGAGTCAGTATATTTTTGAGATAATCCTCTACGATGGCGCAATTCTACTCTGCAAAACGGCGTGTGACGACGCGCCAGATCATAACCGTGACGGTAAATGACCTTGATCCCTTTGGCCAGGGCGTAGCCCGTCATCAGGGTAAGGCGCTGTTTGTCCCCGGCCTGTTGCCGCAAGAGCAGGCGGAAGTCGTGCTGGTAGAGGATAAAAAACAGTATGCCCGCGCTCAGGTTAAACGCCGCCTCAACGACAGTCCACAGCGCGTTGCGCCGCGCTGCCCGCATTTCGGCGTCTGCGGCGGATGTCAGCAGCAACATGCGAGCATTGAACTACAGCAGCAAAGCAAGCGCGCCGCGCTCTCCCGCCTGATGAAACGTGACGTTGACGACATTATAGCCGCTGAACCCTGGGGCTACCGGCGTCGGGCGCGTTTGAGCTTGAATTATCAGCCAAAGACCCAACAACTGCAGATGGGTTTTCGCAAGGCCAACTCCAGCGAAATCATCGATGTGGTGCAGTGCCCCGTTTTGGTGCCCCAACTTGAGGCGTTGTTACCCGCGGTGCGCGAGTGTTTAACCAGCCTACAATCACAACGTCAACTTGGCCACGTTGAACTGGTGCAGGCGGACAATGGCCCGTTGATGGTTTTACGCCATACCGCCGCGCTGACGGCGGCGGATAAAGAAAAACTGGAACGTTTTTCGCAAACTCACGGTCTATCCCTGTACCTCGCGCCGCAAAGCGAGATACTTGAACATATTCGCGGCGATGAACCATGGTACACGTCAGACGGACTACGCTTAGTGTTCAGTCCGCGCGATTTTATCCAGGTCAACGATGGCGTAAACCAGAAAATGGTGCGTACGGCGCTGGCCTGGTTAGATATTCAGCCGCAGGACCGCGTTCTGGATCTGTTTTGCGGTATGGGCAATTTCACCCTGCCGCTGGCCAAAGTGGCGGCGAGCGTGGTGGGCGTCGAAGGCGTACCCGCGCTGGTGGCAAAGGGGCGGGAAAATGCCGCCCTCAATGAATTGCAGAACGTGACTTTCTTTCATGAAAACCTGGAAGAAGATGTTACCCGGCAGGCCTGGGCGAAGCATGGCTTTGATAAAATTCTACTCGACCCGGCAAGAGCCGGGGCGCCGGGCGTGATGGCGCATATTATCAAGCTGGCACCGCGGCGGATGGTCTATGTTTCATGTAACCCGGCGACGCTGGCGCGCGATAGCGAAGCGTTGCTTCAGGCGGGATATCGCATTCAACGTCTGGCGATGCTGGACATGTTCCCGCACACCGGGCACCTGGAATCGATAGTATTGTTTGAGCGCGAGCTTACATAAAATTGTTCAGCCCGCATCGAGGCGACAGTGAAGATGCCTGATGGCGGTGTGGACTGAAGGATGAAGTATGACGGGTATAAAATACGGCTTGCTGACTTCGGTAGGCTGAGTCCCTTAAGGAGAGGACAATGGTTGCGGTAAGAAGTGCACATCTTAATAAAGCTGGTGAGTTTGACCCGAAGAAATGGATCGCGAGTCTGGGGATTTCCAGCCAGCAGTCGTGTGAGCGCTTAGCCGAGACCTGGGATTATTGTCGCGTAACAACGCAGGGACACCCGCAGGCGGATCTCCTGCTTTGGCGCGGCGTGGAGATGGTAGAAATTCTCTCCATGCTCAATATGGATATCGATACCTTGCGGGCCGCTTTACTGTTTCCGCTGGCGGACGGCAACGTCGTCAGCGAAGAGGTCCTGCAAGAGAGCGTCGGCAAATCCGTCGTTACCCTGATTCACGGCGTGCGTGATATGGCGGCGATTCGCCAGCTTAAAGCCACGCACACCGACACCGTCTCCTCAGAACAGGTCGACAATATTCGCCGCATGCTGCTGGCGATGGTCGATGATTTCCGCTGCGTGGTTATCAAGCTTGCGGAACGTATCGCTCACCTGCGCGAGGTAAAAGATGAACCCGAAGATGAGCGCGTACTGGCAGCAAAAGAGTGTACCAACATCTATGCGCCGCTGGCGAACCGCTTAGGCATCGGTCAACTGAAGTGGGAACTGGAAGACTACTGCTTCCGTTACCTGCATCCAGCCGAATATAAGCGTATTGCTAAGTTGCTGCACGAACGCCGTATCGACCGCGAACATTACATCGATGAGTTCGTCGGCCACCTGCGTTCAGAAATGAAAAATGAAGGCGTGAAGGCTGAGGTATACGGGCGTCCGAAGCATATCTATAGCATCTGGCGCAAAATGCAGAAGAAGCATCTCGCTTTTGATGAGCTGTTTGATGTGCGCGCGGTACGTATCGTCGCTGAACGTTTGCAGGATTGCTACGCGGCGCTGGGGATCGTGCATACCCACTATCGTCATCTGCCTGACGAATTTGATGATTACGTCGCCAACCCGAAACCGAACGGCTACCAGTCTATTCACACCGTGGTGCTTGGGCCGGGCGGGAAAACGGTTGAGATCCAAATTCGCACCAAACAGATGCATGAAGACGCCGAGCTCGGCGTGGCGGCGCACTGGAAGTATAAAGAGGGTGCCAGCGCCGGGGCGAGCGGCGGTCGCGGCCATGAAGACCGTATCGCCTGGCTGCGTAAGCTGATCGCCTGGCAGGAAGAGATGGCCGATTCCGGCGAAATGCTCGACGAAGTGCGCAGCCAGGTCTTCGATGACCGGGTCTACGTGTTTACGCCGAAGGGCGACGTGGTTGATCTGCCGGCGGGCTCAACTCCGCTCGACTTTGCCTACCATATCCATAGCGATGTCGGGCACCGCTGCATCGGCGCCAAAATTGGCGGGCGCATTGTGCCGTTCACCTATCAGCTGCAGATGGGCGATCAGATTGAGATAATCACCCAGAAGCAGCCGAACCCAAGCCGCGACTGGCTGAACCCGAACCTTGGCTACGTGACTACCAGCCGTGGACGCTCCAAAATTCACGCCTGGTTCCGTAAACAGGATCGCGATAAAAACATTCTCGCCGGGCGGCAGATCCTTGACGATGAGCTCGAGCATCTGGGCATCAGCCTGAAGGATGCCGAGAAACATCTGCTGCCGCGCTACAACTTTAATGAACTGGATGAACTGCTGGCGGCTATCGGCGGCGGCGATATTCGCCTTAACCAGATGGTCAACTTCCTGCAGGCGCAGTTCAACAAACCGAGCGCCGCCGAGCAGGATGCCGCCGCGCTGAAGCAACTGCAGCAAAAAACCTACACCCCGCAGAACCGGAGCAAAGATAATGGCCGGGTGGTGGTTGAGGGCGTCGGCAATCTGATGCATCACATTGCCCGCTGCTGCCAGCCGATCCCCGGCGACGAAATCGTCGGCTTTATCACCCAGGGGCGCGGGATTTCAGTACACCGCGCCGACTGCGATCAGCTGGCTGAGCTGCAGTCTCACGCGCCGGAACGCATCGTTGATGCGGTATGGGGCGAGAGCTATTCGGCGGGATATTCGCTGGTGGTGCGCGTGGTCGCCAACGACCGCAGCGGCCTGCTGCGCGACATTACCACTATTCTTGCCAACGAGAAGGTGAACGTGCTGGGGGTGGCCAGCCGCAGCGATACGAAACAGCAGCTGGCGACCATCGATATGACCATTGAAATCTACAACCTGCAGGTGTTGGGTCGGGTGCTCGGCAAGCTGAACCAGGTGCCGGATGTGATCGACGCGCGTCGTCTGCACGGCGGTTAATTCGTCTGTAGGCCGGATAAGGCATAAATGCCTTATCCGGCCTACTATTTTTAAATTTCCAGGATTGTTACATGACTCAAATTGACCGCCTGCTCGGCATCATGCGCCGCCTGCGCGACCCGGAAAACGGCTGCCCGTGGGATAAAGAACAGACCTTTGCCACTATCGCCCCTTACACCCTTGAAGAGACCTATGAAGTGCTGGACGCCATTGCGCGCGAAGATTTTGACGATCTGCGCGGCGAGCTTGGCGATCTGCTGTTCCAGGTGGTGTTCTATGCGCAGATGGCGCAGGAAGAAGGGCGTTTTGATTTCAACGATATCTGCGCCGCCATCAGCGACAAACTGGAACGTCGTCATCCGCATATCTTTGGCGATGCTTCGGCCGGGAACAGTGCGGAAGTGCTGGCGCGCTGGGAGCAGATTAAGAGCGCGGAACGAGCGGAAAAGGCGCAACACTCGGCGCTGGATGATATTCCGCATAGCCTGCCGGCGCTGATGCGCGCGCATAAAATTCAGCGTCGCTGCTCGGCGGTGGGCTTTGACTGGACCTCGCTTGGCCCGGTGCTCGATAAAGTGCATGAAGAGATAGATGAAGTCATGCATGAAGCGCAGCAGGCGGTGGTTGATGAAGCTAAACTTGAGGAAGAAGTGGGCGATTTGCTGTTCGCCACGGTGAATTTGTCCCGTCATTTAGGGGTTAAAGCCGAGGTCGCATTGCAGAAAGCGAACCTTAAATTTGAGCGCCGCTTCCGCGAAGTTGAGAGGATTGTCGCCGCCAGAGGTCTGGAAATGACCGGCGTTGACCTCGAAACCATGGAAGAAGTGTGGCAGGAAGTAAAACGCCAGGAAACTGATCTCTAACGAGTTTTCGTGATCAAGCGCTATTTGTGTGATTTTATAAATAACAAGCGCTTGATTTACGTCAAAAACATTTCGCCAAAAGCGGCTATTTTCTCATTCCGTTATGTTGTTGAAACACCATGTAGCCTGCCTCTTCGAGTTGTTCGAGTCGCAACGCAGGTGCGGCTGGTAGAAAGAAGAGGAGGGGAGAATGAAAGTTTGTGGCGTCACGCATGTTCGGGTATACTACTTTCCCGTCCTGGTTATTCCATCGTTTTACCCTAACTTCTCAGGTTCAGCATGACAACGAACTATATTTTTGTGACCGGCGGGGTCGTATCCTCTCTGGGTAAAGGCATTGCCGCAGCTTCCCTGGCAGCCATTCTTGAAGCCCGTGGGCTCAATGTAACTATCATGAAACTGGATCCGTACATCAACGTCGATCCGGGCACCATGAGCCCAATCCAGCACGGGGAAGTGTTCGTTACTGAAGACGGCGCTGAAACCGATCTGGACCTGGGCCACTACGAGCGTTTCATCCGCACCAAGATGACTCGCCGCAACAACTTCACCACCGGTCGAATCTACTCCGACGTTCTGCGTAAAGAGCGCCGTGGCGACTACCTGGGCGCAACCGTACAGGTTATCCCGCACATCACCAACGCCATCAAAGAGCGCGTACTGGCTGGCGGCGAAGGCCATGACGTGGTGCTGGTTGAAATCGGCGGTACCGTAGGCGATATCGAATCCCTGCCGTTCCTCGAAGCTATTCGCCAGATGGCGGTAGAAATCGGCCGTGAGCATACTCTGTTCATGCACTTGACCCTGGTGCCATACATGGCGGCGGCGGGTGAAGTCAAAACTAAACCGACTCAGCACTCTGTTAAAGAGCTGCTCTCCATCGGTATCCAGCCAGATATCCTGATTTGCCGCTCCGATCGCGCGGTTCCGGCCAACGAACGTGCAAAAATTGCATTGTTCTGTAACGTCCCGGAAAAGGCTGTGATTTCTCTGAAAGACGTCGATTCCATTTATAAAATTCCAGGCCTGTTGAAATCTCAGGGGCTGGACGATTATATTTGTAAACGATTCAGCTTAACTTGTCCGGAAGCAAACCTGGCCGAATGGGAACAGGTAATCTATGAAGAAGCTAACCCGGCAGGCGAAGTCACCATTGGTATGGTTGGTAAGTACATTGAACTGCCGGATGCCTACAAATCGGTGATTGAAGCGCTGAAACACGGTGGTCTGAAAAACCGCGTGACCGTCAACATCAAGCTTATCGATTCGCAGGATGTTGAAACGCGCGGCGTCGAAATCCTCAAAGATTTGGACGCGATCCTCATCCCGGGCGGCTTCGGCTACCGCGGCGTTGAAGGTAAGATCGCCACCGCGCGCTATGCGCGTGAGAACAATATTCCATATCTGGGCATCTGCCTGGGTATGCAGGTTGCGCTGATTGAGTTCGCGCGCAACGTAGCGGGCATGGAAAACGCCAACTCTACGGAATTTGTGCCAGACTGTAAGTACCCGGTGGTGGCGCTGATTACCGAATGGCGTGACGAAGAAGGCAACGTTGAAGTTCGTTCCGAGAAGAGCGACCTCGGCGGCACCATGCGCCTTGGCGCGCAGCAGTGCCAGCTGGGTGATGATTCTCTGGTCCGTCAGCTGTACGGCGAGCCGACTATCACCGAGCGCCATCGTCACCGCTACGAAGTCAACAACATGTTGTTGAAACCGATTGAAGCTGCCGGCCTGCGCGTTGCGGGCCGTTCCGGGGATGATCAGTTGGTCGAGATCATCGAAGTGCCGAACCATCCGTGGTTTGTGGCCTGCCAGTTCCACCCGGAATTTACTTCGACGCCGCGTGACGGCCACCCGCTGTTTGCAGGCTTTGTGAAAGCCGCGAGCGAGTACCAGAAGCGTCAGGCGAAGTAAAAAGAGTTAGAACGGCAATGCACCCAATTGGGTGCATTGTTTGTCTGGAGTTTTAGTTTAACTTGTACTGAGGAAAACCTAATGTCCAAAATCGTTAAAGTCATCGGTCGTGAAATCATCGACTCCCGTGGTAACCCGACTGTTGAAGCCGAAGTACACCTGGAAGGTGGTTTCGTCGGTATGGCAGCTGCTCCGTCAGGTGCTTCTACTGGTTCCCGCGAAGCGCTGGAACTGCGCGATGGCGACAAATCCCGTTTCCTGGGTAAAGGCGTAACCAAAGCTGTTGCTGCGGTAAACGGCCCGATCGCTCAGGCAGTCCTGGGTAAAGATGCTAAAGATCAAGCTGGCATCGATAAGATCATGATCGACCTGGACGGTACTGAAAACAAATCCAACTTCGGTGCGAACGCAATCCTGGCGGTATCCCTGGCGAACGCCAAAGCAGCTGCTGCTTCTAAAGGCCAGCCGCTGTTCGAACACATTGCTGAACTGAACGGCACTCCGGGCAAATACTCTATGCCGGTTCCGATGATGAACATCATCAACGGTGGTGAGCACGCTGACAACAATGTCGACATCCAGGAATTCATGATTCAGCCGGTTGGCGCGCCGACTCTGAAAGAAGCCGTACGCATGGGTTCTGAAGTGTTCCATCACCTGGCGAAAGTTCTGAAATCCAAAGGTATGAACACTGCAGTTGGTGACGAAGGCGGCTACGCGCCGAACCTGGGTTCCAACGCCGAAGCGCTGGCTGTTATCGCTGAAGCGGTTAAAGCAGCAGGCTACGAACTGGGCAAAGACATCACTCTGGCGATGGACTGCGCAGCTTCTGAATTCTACAAAGACGGTAAATACGTTCTGGCTGGCGAAGGCAACAAAGCATTCACCTCTGAAGAGTTCACCCACTTCCTGGAAGAGCTGACCAAACAGTACCCGATCGTCTCCATCGAAGATGGTCTGGACGAGTCTGACTGGGACGGTTTCGCATACCAGACCAAAGTACTGGGCGACAAAATCCAGCTGGTTGGTGACGATCTGTTCGTAACCAACACCAAGATCCTGAAAGAAGGCATCGAAAAAGGCATCGCTAACTCCATCCTGATCAAATTCAACCAGATCGGTTCTCTGACCGAAACTCTGGCTGCAATCAAGATGGCGAAAGACGCTGGCTACACCGCTGTCATCTCTCACCGTTCTGGCGAAACTGAAGACGCTACCATCGCTGACCTGGCTGTTGGTACCGCTGCAGGCCAGATCAAAACTGGTTCTATGAGCCGTTCTGACCGCGTTGCTAAATACAACCAGCTGATTCGCATCGAAGAAGCGCTGGGTGAAAAAGCGCCGTACAACGGTCGTAAAGAGATCAAAGGCCAGGCTTAATCCTGACTTTTTGTGAAATAAAAATGCCAGTCTGCGGACTGGCATTTTTTTTACCTGCGCATTGTGTTTACTTAAAATCGACGGCCATCTGCTGCGGGATAGAGAGCCCGCGGGTGGTTTGTACGCAGCGGTCGATATAATCGGTGAAACGCGGCGGTTTAGGCATGCCCATGCTCAGCAGCTTATCATTGCTGAAGCGGACGTTCAGCGTCGCGAAGGCGCCATACAGGCGCATCGCTTTGAGCATCAGGCGCTCGTTGCACGGGCCAAAAATATCTTTCAACTCACGGCGCATTTTAACCAGCGTCTCGTAGCTGACCTGCGCGTATCGGTCGCCTACCGGAGCCTGCTCCAGCGCTGAGGCCATTGCGCGATCGATTTCCGCAAATTTCACGCTGTTTTCTTCTCCGGCGGAGATATGCACGACTTCACCACGCGCCAACGGACGTTGTAATAACATCAACAGCGCGTCGGCGCAGTAGTCGACCGGGATCACGTCAACACGGTCTTCCAGGGAGCAGAGGAATTTTTGCAGCATCAGCCCCATGCTGAACACCCAAAAAATGCTGCTTGAGGGCTGGCAACCGTGATGAGTATGGCCAACGACGATAGAAGGGCGGGCGATGGCTAAAGGTAACGTCGGACATTGCTCCTGCATCAGACGCTCAATCGTCGATTTGGAATGGGTATACTCCACCAAATGCTCGGCGTGTTCGCGGAATTCAGCGCTTTCAGCGACCAGTGAATCTGGCTCCGGGGTACAGGACATCGCGGTCCCGACGTGCAGAAAACGTTGTAGTCCAGCTACGCGGGACATCCGTTGGGCAAATTTGAACGTTCCTTCGACATTCACCTTCCAGATGAGTGGGTTATTACCAAATGAGGCGACGGCGGCGCTGTTGATCACGTGAGTGACCTGCTCCAGGCGCGGGTCGCTCAGGAACGTCTCCGGTGATGACAAATCGCCGAGCAGGATCTGCCGGGGGGTTAATGCGGCCAGCTTCTCCTCTGCAATATTGAATTTACGCAGGTTTTCCTTCACCCGGGCCAGAGCCGCTTCATCGTTATTGGCTCGCACCAGGAGCAGTAGATTAATCCCGTTTTCATTATTGAGGATATTCTCTAATACCGCGCCGCCCAGAAATCCGGTAACGCCTGTAATTAATAATGTATTCATGAATGCAGTCTCTCATGGTTGGTCGACTGGATTCTAGGCGCGGAAAATTAAACGGAGATTAAATAAAAACAGGCGGCAACAAGCGCTTTCTTAAGCTTATTTTAAGCTATGGAAATCAAGTGAATTGAATTTGACCCTGAGCGAAGTTAAAAGATTCATTGTTTCATGTATCGGTTTGTACATCATTGATTAATAATTTCTTTTTTTTGCTTTGGACAGCGATGAATAATGTCATTACGATCATCAAAGACATTCTTTGTTACATCTTTACCCGCGCGCAGATACATCTGAAGAAAGTAATAAATAATCCAATTCAATGACCAAGTGCGGCGCATGCTAAAATAATACTCAAAATATCGTAAATACATTTTGTGCTTATTTTATAGTTTGCTAGCTAATATAAAAAGATGGCTTACGAAAAGCTGACGATGGGGTCTGGTAATCGCAGCTGAGGACAAGACCTGAGCGCCTGAATCTGCGATAATACCTTTTTACCACCTGAACAGAGATGACTATGCAGTACCCGATTAACGAGATGTTCCAGACCTTGCAAGGCGAGGGTTACTTTACCGGCGTGCCTGCCATTTTTATTCGTTTGCAGGGATGCCCGGTTGGTTGCGCCTGGTGCGATACCAAACATACCTGGGATAAGCTGGCCGATCGGGAAGTGTCTCTATTTAGTATCCTCGCTAAAACCAAAGAGAGCGATAAGTGGGGCCCGGCGACCAGCGACGATCTGCTGGCGATCATTGGCCGTCAGGGATGGACCGCCCGTCACGTCGTGATTACCGGCGGCGAGCCCTGTATTCACGATCTCACGCCGTTGACCGATCTGCTTGAGCAACATGGTTTCAGCTGCCAGATTGAAACCAGCGGTACCCATGAAGTGCGCTGCAGCCACAACACCTGGGTCACGGTCTCGCCGAAAGTGAACATGCGCGGCGGCTATGATGTGCTTTCGCAGGCGCTGCAGCGCGCCGATGAAATCAAGCATCCGGTTGGCCGCGTGCGCGATATCGAAGCGCTGGATGAACTGCTGGAAACGCTGGCCGATGAAAAGCCGCGTATTATTGCCTTGCAGCCGATTAGCCAAAAAGAAGATGCCACGCGGCTGTGCATTGAGACCTGTATCGCCCGAAACTGGCGCTTATCCATGCAGACGCATAAATACCTGAACATCGCCTGATACCCGCTTTCATTGCCGGGTTGGTTGCTAACCGCCCGGCAGCTCTCTTCTTCATATATGAATTCATCTTTGCACTCGATTTCAGCGCCGGGGTTGAGATACGCCTTCATGACAGCAGTGCTATCATTGGCGCATTAATTCAGCCGCCTGAAGCGGGCGGCTGATACGTTGACTTAAGGAACGAGTTAACCATGCAGCCAATTGATCCATCCACTGCCTTCTCTATGGACTTCTTCTCGCTCAAGGGGAAAACCGCTATCGTTACCGGTGGTAATAGCGGCCTGGGGCAGGCCTTTGCCGTTGCTTTGGCGACCGCCGGCGCGAATCTGTTTGTTCCCGCTCTGCGCGAAGAACACACGCAAACCCGCAAACTTATCGAACAGCAGGGCGTTGAGCTGGAATTCATGCTGGCGGATATCACCGATGGCGGTATGCCGCAGCGGATTATCGCCGCCTGCTGCGAACGTTTCGGTACCGTTGATATTCTGGTGAACAATGCCGGTATTTGTCAGTTGAATAAGGTGCTGCGCTTTGGGCGAACAGACTGGGATCCGATGATCGAGACTAACCTGACCGCAGCGTTCGAGCTCAGCCACGAAGCCGCGAAAATTATGGTTCCGCGGCGAAGCGGTAAGATTATTAATATCTGTTCGGTGTTTTCTTATCTCGGCGGCAGCTGGTCGCCGGCCTATGCCGCCACCAAGCATGCGCTGGCTGGCTTAACCAAAGCCTACTGCGATGAGCTGGGCCCGCATAATATTCAGGTTAACGGCATCGCGCCTGGCTATTACGAAACCGCCATGACCGCTATCACCCGTAGTATCCCAAAAGAGAACCGACGCGTGCTGGCGCATATACCCGCAGGCCGTTGGGGAGAAGCGCAGGATTTAATGGGCGCCGTTGTGTTCCTCGCCAGCCGGGCCTCGGATTACGTTAACGGTCATATTCTGGCAGTGGATGGCGGCTATCTGGTGCGTTGATTCCAACGGCGTGGGATGAAACAGAAAACCGCCATGGCAGCAGCCCGATGGCGGATAGACAGGGCATTACTCGCCGCGATAGACGCAGCCTGCGGTGCAGGTCTCTTTTACCATTACCGCGCTCAGCAGAGGAACCAGCGGTTTCATTTGATCCCAAATCCACTTGGCCAGCACTTCGCTGGTTGGGTTCTCCAGTCCTGGGATATCGTTCAGGTAATAGTGGTCTAAACGATCGTAGGTCGGTTTAAACGCGGCTTTCAGCTCGGCGAAATCCATGATCCACCCGGTATGGGGATCGACTTCACCGGTAATCTCCAGACGCACCATAAAAGAGTGACCATGCAGGCGACCGCATTTGTGGCCTTTCGGTACGTGCGGCAGGTGGTGGGCGGCTTCGAAGGTGAAATCTTTAAACAGCGTGGTGGACATCATTAACTCTCAACAGGACGAAAAAAACCGCCGTAGGGTACCGGAAAGTACATTTTTTAGCATTAACTAAAACGGCCCTGAACGCAAAATCGCCATTTTTGTGGTGTCTTGATGATTTAATTTATTATTTTTCAACAGGTTAATTAATCGTTTTTGTTGTTAATAACTATAACTAAAACAGGTTAGTCCATTTGGTTATTTGTTATTTCCATCCCTTCTTTAATTGTTAGTATGCCCGCCGTTAACCTTACAATCTCTTCTGTTTTTGTCGCGCTGACAGGGCGTGAATAACAGCTTTGCTTACTGGAACATAACGACGCATGACGACACAGGCCCCACCTTCCAATCTGCTGCCGCTAAACCCGGAGCAACTGGCGCGCCTACAGGCGGCCACGACTGACTTTACGCCAACCCAACTGGCTTGGGTGTCCGGCTACTTCTGGGGCATGCTGAATCAGCAGCCCGGCGCCGTGGTAAGCGCGCCCGCTCAGGCGGTAGAAGCGCCGGCCATCACCCTGATTTCCGCTTCGCAGACCGGCAACGCGCGTCGGGTTGCCGAAGCGCTGCGCGACGATTTGCAGGCCGCGCAGCTGAACGTGAAACTGGTGAACGCTGGCGACTATAAATTCAAACAAATCGCCGGTGAAAAACTGCTGGTCGTGGTGACGTCGACCCAGGGTGAAGGTGAACCGCCGGAAGAAGCCGTCGCATTGCATAAATTCCTGTTTTCAAAGAAAGCGCCGAAGCTCGATGGCACCGCCTTCGCGGTGTTTGGCCTCGGCGATACCTCCTATGAGTTTTTCTGCCAGTCCGGCAAAGATTTCGATAGCAAACTGGCCGAACTGGGCGGCGAACGCCTGCTAGACCGCGTTGATGCCGACGTTGAATATCAAGCCGCGGCGGCGGAATGGCGCGCTCGCGTAGTGGATGTGCTGAAGGCGCGCGCGCCGACGGCTGCGCCTGCCCAGCTTGCGACCAGCGGCGCCGTGAATGAAATTCATACCAGTCCATATACTAAAGAAGCGCCGCTGACGGCGACGCTTGCTGTGAATCAAAAAATAACCGGTCGCGACTCGAAAAAAGATGTCCGTCATATTGAGATCGATCTGGGTGATTCCGGCCTGCGTTATCAGCCGGGAGATGCGCTAGGCGTGTGGTATCAGAACGATCCTGCGCTGGTCAAAGAGCTGGTAGAGCTGCTGTGGCTTAAGGGTGATGAACCGGTCACGATCGAAGGCAAAACGCTGCCGCTGGCGCAAGCGCTGGAGTGGCATTTCGAGCTGACGGTCAATACCGCCAATATTGTTGAGAATTATGCCACCCTGACCCGCAGTGAAACGCTGCTGCCGCTGGTTGGCGATAAAGCGCAGTTGCAGCACTACGCTGCGACGACGCCTATCGTCGATATGGTGCGCTTCTCGCCGGCACAGCTGGATGCCGAAGCCTTAATCGGTCTGCTGCGCCCGCTAACGCCGCGCCTCTACTCTATTGCGTCCTCACAGGCGGAAGCGGAAAACGAAGTCCACGTTACCGTTGGCGTCGTGCGTTATGACATCGAAGGCCGCGCTCGCGCCGGCGGTGCGTCCAGCTTCCTCGCCGACCGCGTGGAAGAAGATGGCGAAGTGCGCATCTTTATCGAACACAATGACAATTTCCGTCTGCCTGCTAACCCGCAAACCCCGGTTATCATGATTGGCCCAGGAACCGGGATTGCGCCGTTCCGCGCCTTTATGCAGCAGCGCGCGGCGGAAGGGGCGGAAGGGAAGAACTGGTTGTTCTTCGGCAATCCGCATTTCACGGAAGATTTCCTCTATCAGGTGGAATGGCAGAGCTACGTCAAAGAGGGCGTGCTGAGCCGAATCGACCTGGCCTGGTCCCGCGATCAACAACAAAAAATCTATGTACAGGACAAACTGCGCGAGCAGGGGGCTGAAGTGTGGCGTTGGATTAACGACGGCGCCCATATTTATGTCTGCGGCGATGCCAATCGTATGGCGAAAGACGTCGAGCAGGCGTTACTGGAAGTGATTGCCGAATACGGCGCGATGGACGCCGAAGCGGCGGACGAATTTTTAAGTGAGCTGCGCGTTGAGCGCCGTTATCAGCGAGATGTCTACTAATGAGCGAAAAACATCCTGGCCCGCTGGTGGTCGAAGGTAAACTCTCCGACGCCGAGCGTATGAAGATCGAGAGCAACTACCTGCGCGGCACCATCGCGGAAGATTTAAATGACGGCCTGACCGGCGGTTTTAAAGGCGACAACTTCCTGCTCATCCGCTTCCACGGTATGTACCAGCAGGACGACCGCGATATTCGCGCGGAACGCGCGGCGCAGAAACTGGAGCCGCGCCACGCGATGCTGCTGCGCTGCCGTCTGCCGGGCGGCGTTATCACCACCAAACAGTGGCAGGCGATCGATAAATTCGCCGCGGATAACACCATCTACGGTAGTATTCGTCTGACCAACCGTCAGACTTTCCAGTTCCACGGTATTCTGAAGAAGAACGTGAAGCCGGTGCATCAGATGCTGCACTCCGTTGGCCTGGACGCGCTGGCGACCGCCAACGATATGAACCGCAATGTGCTGTGCACCTCGAACCCGTTTGAGTCGCAGCTGCACGCCGAAGCCTACGAGTGGGCGAAGAAGATCTCTGAACATCTGCTGCCGCGTACCCGCGCCTATGCTGAGATCTGGTTGGATCAGGAAAAGGTCGCCACCACCGACGAGGAACCGATCCTCGGCCAGACCTATCTGCCGCGTAAATTCAAAACGACGGTGGTGATCCCGCCGCAGAACGATATCGATCTGCACGCCAATGATATGAACTTCGTGGCGATTGCGGAAAACGGCAAGCTGGTCGGCTTTAACCTGCTGGTGGGCGGCGGGTTGTCTATCGAGCACGGTAATAAGAAAACCTATGCGCGTACCGCCAGCGAGTTTGGCTATCTGCCGCTGGAGCATACCCTGGCAGTGGCGGAAGCGGTCGTGACCACCCAGCGCGACTGGGGTAATCGTACCGATCGTAAAAACGCGAAAACCAAATATACCCTTGAGCGCGTCGGCGTGGAGACCTTCAAGGCGGAAGTTGAGCGTCGTGCCGGGATCAAATTCGAACCGATTCGTCCGTACGAGTTTACTGGCCGCGGCGACCGCATCGGCTGGGTTAAGGGTATCGATAATAACTGGCACCTGACGCTGTTTATTGAGAACGGCCGTATTCTGGATTATCCGGGCCGCCCGCTAAAAACTGGCCTGCTGGAGATCGCGAAGATTCACAAAGGTGAATTCCGTATCACCGCCAACCAGAACCTGATCATCGCCAGCGTACCGGAAGATCAGAAAGCGCGGATCGAGAAACTGGCCCGCGATCATGGCCTGATGAATGCCGTCACGGCGCAGCGTGAGAACTCAATGGCCTGCGTGTCGTTCCCGACCTGTCCGTTAGCGATGGCCGAAGCCGAGCGTTTCCTGCCGTCGTTTATCGACAAGGTCGAAGAGGTGATGAGCAAGCACGGCGTTGGCGATGAGCATATCGTAACCCGCGTCACGGGTTGCCCGAACGGCTGCGGCCGCGCGATGCTGGCGGAAGTTGGCCTGGTGGGTAAAGCCCCTGGCCGCTATAACCTGCATATCGGCGGCAACCGCAGCGGGACGCGCATTCCACGAATGTATCGTGAAAATATCACCGAGCCGGAGATCCTGGCCTCGCTCGACGAGCTGGTAGGGCGTTGGGCGAAAGAGCGCGAAGCAGGTGAAGGCTTCGGCGACTTTACGGTGCGTGCGGGCATCATTCGCCCGGTGCTCGACCCGGCGCGAGATTTCTGGGAATAACCTGAATTGCCGGATAGCGGCATGAATGCTTTATCAGGCCTACCATTCGCGTAGGCCTGATAAGCGAAGCGCCATCAGGCAAGGCACACAGTGAGGAATCTATGTCCAAACTCGATCTAAACGCGCTGAACGATCTGCCTAAAGTAGAACGCGTCATGGCGCTGGCGGAAGTTAACACTCAGCTGGAAAAACTCAGCGCCGAAGAACGCGTGGCGTGGGCGCTGGAAAACCTGCCCGGCGACTATGCGCTCTCTTCAAGCTTTGGTATTCAGGCGGCGGTCAGCCTGCATCTGGTGAACCAGCTGCGCCCGGACATTCCGGTGATCCTGACCGATACCGGCTATCTGTTCCCGGAAACCTATCAGTTTATTGATGAATTGACCGAGAAGCTCAACCTGAACCTTAAAGTCTACCGGGCGACGGAAAGCGCCGCCTGGCAGGAAGCGCGTTACGGCAAACTGTGGGAGCAGGGTGTTGAAGGCATTGAGAAATACAATGAAATCAACAAAGTCGAGCCGATGAACCGGGCGCTGAAGGAGCTCAACACCCGCACCTGGTTTGCTGGCCTGCGCCGCGAGCAGTCCGGCAGCCGGGCGCATTTACCGGTGCTTGCTATCCAGCGCGGCGTCTTTAAGCTGCTGCCGATTATCGACTGGGATAACCGGACGGTTTATCAGTATCTGCAAAAGCACGGCCTGAAATACCACCCGCTTTGGGAGCAGGGGTATTTGTCCGTTGGTGACACTCACACTACCCGTAAATGGGAACCCGGTATGGCGGAAGAAGAAACCCGATTCTTTGGTCTGAAAAGAGAGTGCGGATTGCACGAAGGCTAAGCGATGCGCTATGCCGGAGAGTGTTATTCCAAAGCGGACACGCGGGCTATACCGCGGGTTCGCTTTGCGCAAATCACTTTTTCTTCTCAACTTTCGCCAGCTCTTTCACCAGCGGCAGCATCACTTTGACTACATCGCGCCCGCGGTGCTCGATCCTTCCCGGCAGCGCTTTGTCGATATACTGTTGGTTATCCAGTTGTACATCATGCCAGCTGGTACCCTGCGGGAAGCTACGGGTTTTACTGCGCTGCTGATAGCCATCCTTTTTACCCAATGACCAGTTAGTTGCTTCCACGGAGAGTACCGGGATCCCGGCGCTATCAAAAACGCTGGCATCGTTACAGCAGCCAGTACCTTTCGGGAACTCCGGATTCAGCCCTGGATTGGTGAACGCGGCGATACCGTGACTACGGGCGATAGCCAGCGCGCGATCGCGGGTCAGCTTGCGTACCGATGCCGGCGTGCTGCGCCCGCTATTGAAATAGAGCTTATCGCCGACCACCAGGTTATCGAGATTAATCACCAGCAGCGTATTTTTCTTTTCCGCCTCGCTCATGCGCTTAAGTATATTTTGCGCGCCCAGGCGGCCTTCTTCCTCGCCGCTGGTGGCGATAAAGCGAATGCCGTAACGGGTGGGGACGTTCTTTAAATGTTCCGCCAGCTCCAGCAGCACGCCGAGCCCCATTGCGTTATCGTCAATACCCTGCAGCGTCAGGCCGCCAAGGTTGTTCTCAACGTCTTTATCGCTCTGCGGCGCGTAGGTATCGAGGTGCGCCATAATAATGATTTGCTGGCGAGACTGGCCTTCATGCGCGGCGATAACCGTGCTGCCGGTGGCGTTGTGCCAGTTCTTACGTTGATTGCTGTCGGTATAGATGTAGCGGGTATTAAAGCTACGTACGTCGCTCTGATAACCCATCTGGGCAAACTGTTGACGAAGATAATCGGCTGATAGCATCTCGGCCGGCGTACCGGTCATTCTTCCGGGGAAGACGGTAGCAATATGGCGGGCCTGGGTATTGGCGGTGTCGCCCAGGGCGCTGAATGCCGGAGCGGCGGAGAAGACAAAACCTGTGCCAAGCGCCAGCGGCAGCAGACGGCGGCACATCGCGGAAAACATAATGGGTCCTTACACAAGCGAAACATTTCGACCGCGTTAGTATGAAACTGTGACGGCGCTTAAACAATTTCATTTGCTCTTAAATAGCGGAAAATGAGCGTGTTAAGCACTTTTTGATATTTAGATTTCCAGCTCGTTATTCTTTTGCGTCACAACTCATTCCATTTCGTAATTTCATTTGCTCAAGGCCGCCCCCTATAGTCCCTCTATTGCTGAATGTAAGAGAGTTGTTGCGCCGTGGATTACTTGCCCCTGTTTGCCGAGTTGAAAGAGAGACCTGTGCTGGTTATCGGCGGCGGTGAAATTGCCGTCCGTAAGATTAAATTCTTGCTGCGGGCGCAGGCGAAGGTACAGGTGGTCGCCGCCGTCCTGTCGCCGGAGCTCGCTGAACAGGTTGAACGTCAGCAAATCAGCTGGCGGGCAACCGCCTTTGATGAGCAGCAGGTGGACGATGTATTTCTGGTGATTGCCGCCACCGACGATCGTGAACTTAACCAGCGGGTGTTTGCCGCGGCTAACGCGCGTTACCGCCTGGTAAACGTGGTGGATGACCAGCAACTGTGCTCATTCGTCTTTCCTTCTATTGTCGACAGGTCGCCGCTGCTGGTGGCGATCTCCTCCAGCGGCAAGGCGCCGGTGCTGTCGCGCATTCTGCGTGAAAAAATCGAAGCACTACTGCCCACAAATTTGGGGCGACTGGCCGAAACGGCGAGCTACTGGCGCCATCATCTGAAAACCCGGCTGACCACCACCGAAGCGCGTCGTCGCTTCTGGGAGCGCGTTTTCACCGGGCGTTTTGCCAGCCTGATGGTGGCCGGTAACCACGCGGCGGCGGAACGGGCGCTGCAGGATGAACTCGACAAGCCGGAACGCAGCGTGGGCGAAATTATTCTGGTAGGCGCCGGGCCGGGGGATGCCGGCTTGCTGACGCTACGCGGCCTGCAGGCGATTCAACAGGCGGACGTGGTGTTTTATGACCATCTGGTGACCGAGAGCGTGCGGGAACTGGTGCGCCGCGATGCCGAAATGATCTGCGTTGGCAAGCGCGCGGGCGAGCACTCCGTACCGCAGCACGAAACGAATCAAATGCTGGTGGAGGCTGCCAAAGCGGGGAAAACGGTGGTGCGCCTGAAGGGCGGCGATCCGTTTATTTTCGGACGCGGCGGGGAAGAACTGCAGGCGGCCGCCGCCGCCGGGATCCCGTTCCAGGTGGTGCCAGGCGTTACCGCCGCGGCGGGCGCGACGGCCTATGCCGGCATTCCGCTGACCCATCGCGATTATGCGCAAAGCGCAGTTTTCGTCACCGGTCACTATAAATCTGACAGCGCGCCGTTTGATTGGGCGCTGCTGGCGAAGAGCCAACAAACGCTGGCGATTTACATGGGCACCATGAAAGCGGCGGACATCAGCGCTCAGCTGATCGCCCATGGCCGCGACGCGAATACTCCGGTGGCGGTGATTTCCCGCGGCACTCGCGAGGATCAGCAGACGCTGACAGGCACGTTACAACAGCTCGAACATCTGGCGAAAGATGCCCCAATGCCCGCGCTACTGGTGGTGGGCGAAGTGGTACAGCTGCATCAGCAGCTCGCCTGGTTTCAACACACAACGACAGCGGAAGGGTTTAACTCTTCTGTGGTAAATCTGGCTTAAGGAACGGTTATGGACCAAAAACGACTCACTCACCTGCGGCAACTGGAGGCGGAAAGCATCCATATCATTCGTGAGGTGGCCGCCGAATTCTCTAACCCGGTGATGATGTACTCCATCGGTAAAGATTCCAGCGTAATGCTGCATCTGGCGCGCAAAGCGTTTTATCCGGGGACCCTGCCGTTCCCGCTGCTGCACGTCGATACCGGCTGGAAATTCCGTGAGATGTATGAATTCCGTGACCGTACCGCCAAAGCCTATGGCTGCGAACTGCTGGTGCATAAAAACCCGGAAGGGGTGGCGATGGGCATCAACCCGTTCGTTCACGGCAGCGCCAAGCACACCGATATCATGAAAACCGAAGGCCTGAAGCAGGCGCTGAACAAATACGGCTTTGATGCCGCATTCGGCGGCGCGCGTCGTGATGAAGAAAAATCCCGCGCTAAAGAGCGCATTTACTCCTTCCGCGATCGTTTCCACCGCTGGGACCCGAAAAATCAGCGTCCGGAGCTGTGGCATAACTACAACGGCCAGATTAACAAAGGCGAAAGCATTCGCGTCTTCCCGCTCTCTAACTGGACCGAGCTGGATATCTGGCAGTACATCTATCTGGAAAATATTGAAATCGTTCCGCTGTACCTGGCGGCAGAGCGCCCGGTACTGGAGCGTGACGGCATGCTGATGATGATTGATGACGACCGTATCGATCTGCAGCCGGGCGAGATGATCAAAAAGCAGATGGTGCGCTTCCGTACCCTCGGCTGCTGGCCGCTGACCGGCGCGGTAGAGTCCAACGCGCAAACGCTGCCGGAAATTATTGAAGAGATGCTGGTATCCACCACCAGCGAACGTCAGGGGCGCGTCATTGACCGCGACCAGGCAGGCTCCATGGAGCTGAAAAAACGTCAGGGGTATTTCTAAGGAGCCGCCATGAACACTACGATTGCACAACAAATTGCTAAAGAAGGTGGCGTAGAAGCTTATCTGCACGCGCAACAGCACAAAAGCCTGCTGCGTTTTCTGACCTGCGGCAGCGTCGATGACGGCAAAAGTACCTTGATTGGCCGCCTGCTGCACGATACGCGCCAGATTTATGAAGATCAGCTCTCTTCCCTGCACAATGACAGCAAGCGTCACGGCACTCAGGGCGAGAAACTGGATCTGGCGCTGCTGGTGGATGGCCTGCAGGCCGAGCGCGAGCAGGGCATCACCATTGATGTCGCCTATCGCTACTTCTCGACTGAGAAACGCAAATTTATCATTGCCGACACGCCGGGCCATGAGCAGTACACCCGTAATATGGCGACCGGCGCGTCCACCTGCGATCTGGCGATCCTGCTGATTGACGCCCGCAAAGGCGTGCTCGACCAGACTCGCCGCCACAGCTTTATCTCTACGCTATTAGGGATTAAGCACCTGGTGGTCGCGGTGAACAAAATGGATCTCGTCGAGTTCAGCGAAGCGCGCTTCAATGAAATTCGTGAAGATTATCTGACCTTCGCCGAACAGCTGCCGGGCAAGCTTGATATCCGTTTCGTGCCGCTCTCGGCGCTGGAAGGGGATAACGTCGCCACCCAGAGCGATAAAATGCCGTGGTACAGCGGCCCGACGCTGCTGGAAGTGCTGGAAACCGTTGACATCCAGCGCGAGGTTGAAAGCCAGCCGCTGCGCTTCCCGGTGCAGTACGTGAACCGTCCGAACCTGGATTTCCGCGGTTTCTCCGGCACCGTCGCTTCCGGTACGGTCACCGTTGGCCAGCGCCTGAAGGTATTGCCGTCGGGCGTCGAGTCGAACGTGGCGCGTATTGTCACCTTTGACGGCGACCTGCCGCAGGCCGGGGCGGGGGAAGCGATCACTATCGTTCTGAAAGATGAAATCGACATCAGCCGCGGCGATTTGCTGGTTGACGCTGAAGCCTCGCTGCCTGCGGTACAAAGCGCCAGCATCGACGTCGTGTGGATGGCGGAACAGGCGCTGTCGCCGGGCCAGAGCTATGACATTAAAGTGGCTGGCAAGAAAACCCGCGCCCGCGTTGACGCTATCCGCTATCAGGTGGACATCAACAATCTGACCCAGCGTGAAGTCGAAACCCTGCCGCTGAACGGCATTGGGCTGGTGGAGCTGACCTTTGACGAGCCGCTGGTGCTTGATCCATATCAGAACAACCCGGTGACCGGCGGGCTTATCTTTATCGATCGCCTGAGCAACGTGACGGTTGGCGCGGGAATGGTCAACGAACCGCACCTGCAGGTGCAGGCCCCGACGTCGCAGTACAGCGCGTTTGAACTGGAACTGAATCAGCTGATTCGGAAACACTTCCCGCACTGGGACGCGCGCGATCTGCTGGGAGGCAAGTAATGGCCCGGCATGACGAAAACGTCGTCTGGCATGCGCATCCGGTGACCCGAGAGCAGCGCGAGCAGCACCATGGCCATCGCGGCGTGGTGCTGTGGTTTACCGGCCTCTCGGGGTCGGGTAAATCCACCGTCGCCGGGGCGCTGGAAGAGGCGCTGCACGAGCTTGGCGTAAGCACCTATTTGCTTGACGGCGATAATGTGCGTCACGGGCTGTGCAGCGATCTGGGATTCAGTGACGACGATCGCAAAGAGAACATTCGCCGCGTCGGTGAAGTGGCTAAGCTGATGGTCGATGCCGGGCTGGTTGTATTGACGGCGTTTATATCTCCGCATCGAGCGGAACGGCAGATGGTACGTGAGCGTTTGGGGGAAGGACGCTTTATCGAGGTCTTTGTCGATACCCCGTTAGCCATCTGTGAGACGCGGGATCCAAAAGGATTGTACAAGAAGGCGCGGGCAGGGGAGTTGCGCAATTTTACCGGTATTGATTCGGTCTATGAATCCCCGGAGAATGCTGAAATTCATCTGGATGGTGAACAATTGGTAACAAATTTGGTGCACCAACTATTAGACCTGCTTCGACAGAGCGATATTATCAGATCCTGAAAAGGCAACGGCATCGAGGGGTGCCGGTCGGCCGGTCAACAGGATTCGATATGCGCAATACCCAGAACCTCAGTATTATTCGTTCAGAACCGCCTCCGGCGGCCAGCGACGAGACCACCTGGTCTTTGTCGGGCGCCGCCGTGGGCTTTATTTCGTGGCTGCTGGCGCTGGGTATTCCCTTCCTCTTGTATGGCGGTAATACGCTCTTTTTCTTCCTCTACACCTGGCCTTTCTTCCTTGCCATTATGCCGGTCGCCGTGGTGGTCGGTATTGCGCTACATTCATTACTGGACGGCAAGCTGATTTACAGCGTTTGCGCGACGATTTTAACCGTCGGGCTGATGTTTGGTCTGCTGTTCCTCTGGCTGTTGGGATAGCCTTTTTGGGATGAATCAAGCCTGGGTATCCATCGCAAAAATGTGGTACAGTCCCCGCGTTACGCGGCATCGTCCGCGCGCCAGGGTAGAGTACTCCGGCGAGTTATGGGATGATGATGCCGTTTTTCAGGGGGCAGGATGGGTAAATTAACGCTGCTATTATTAGCTTTGCTGGTCTGGCTACAGTACTCGCTGTGGTTTGGCAAAAATGGTTTGCACGACTATAGCCGGGTTAATGACGATGTCTCCGCTCAGCAGGCCACTAACGCCAAATTAAAAGCGCGCAACGATCAGCTTTTCGCCGAAATTGACGATCTCAACGGCGGTCAGGAAGCGATCGAAGAACGCGCACGCAATGAACTCAGCATGACCCGCCCGGGCGAAACATTCTATCGTCTGGTGCCGGATGCCTCAAAACGCAATCAGGGTTCTGCGCAGAATAATCGATAAACAAGCCCAGGATGACAATATGGCAGCCACTTTTCCGGGCGTTTGCGCCGTGGTGCCGGCAGCCGGTTTTGGCCGCCGTATGCAAACGGAGTGCCCGAAACAATATCTCTCAATCGGTAACAAAACGATTCTCGAACATTCGGTCGCCGCGCTGCTGGCGAACGAACGCGTTCAGCGGGTGGTGATCGCCGTCAGCCCCGGCGACCTCCGCTTTAGTCAACTTCCCTTAGCCCATCATCCGCAGGTCACCGTCGTTGACGGCGGCGCCGAGCGCGCCGATTCGGTACTCGCGGGGCTAAAAGCGTTAGCGGATGCGCAATGGGTGCTGGTTCATGATGCCGCGCGACCGTGCCTGCATCAGGACGATCTCTCGCGGCTGCTGGCGCTGAGCGCAACCAGCCGCGTCGGCGGCATACTGGCGGCGCCGGTGCGCGATACCATGAAGCGTGCCGAACCGGGCAAAACCGCGATCGCCCATACCGTTGAACGCAATGATTTATGGCATGCGCTGACGCCGCAATTTTTCCCGCGTGAACTGCTATTTGACTGCCTGACGCGCGCGCTGGATGAAGGCGCGACCATCACCGATGAAGCGTCGGCGCTGGAGTACTGCGGCTTCCATCCCGAATTGGTCGCCGGACGAGCTGATAATATTAAAGTAACGCGCCCGGAAGATCTGGCGCTGGCCGAATTTTACCTTACCCGTTCCCGACACCAGGAGAAGGCTTAATGCGAATTGGACACGGTTTTGACGTACACGCTTTTGGCGGTGAAGGGCCAATTATTATTGGCGGGGTACGTATTCCTTATGAGAAAGGGCTGCTCGCCCATTCCGATGGCGACGTCGCGCTACACGCGTTGACCGACGCGCTATTGGGCGCTGCGGCGCTCGGCGACATCGGTAAACTGTTCCCGGATACCGATCCGGCCTTTAAAGGCGCGGATAGCCGCGAGCTGCTGCGTGAAGCGTGGCGGCGGATTCAGGCTAAGGGATATATCCTTGGCAACGTTGACGTCACCATCATCGCCCAGGCGCCAAAAATGCTGCCGCATATCCCGCAGATGCGCGTGTTTATCGCCGAAGATCTCGGCTGCCATATGGACGACGTCAATGTGAAAGCGACCACCACCGAGAAGCTTGGCTTCACCGGCCGTGGCGAAGGCATCGCCTGTGAAGCGGTGGCGCTGCTGCGTAAGGCTGCGCAATGATCGCCTTTGATGACTTAACATACCTGCACGGCAAGCCGCTGGGCCAGGGGCGGCTGAAGGCCAATCCGGAAGACTTTCTGGTGGTCGAAGACCTCGGTTTCGCCCCTGATGGCGAAGGCGAACATGTGCTGGTGCGGATTCTGAAAAATGGCTGCAACACCCGTTTTGTTGCCGATGCGCTGGCGAAATTCCTTAAAATCCATGCGCGCGAAGTGAGCTTTGCCGGGCAAAAGGATAAGCACGCGGTCACCGAACAGTGGCTGTGCGCCCGCGTGCCGGGCAAAGAGATGCCGGATCTGAGCAAGTTTCAGCTCGAAGGCTGCCAGGTGCTGGAGTATGCCCGCCATAAGCGTAAGCTGCGTTTAGGCGCGCTGAAGGGCAACCAGTTCACGCTGATCCTGCGGGAAATCAGCGAACGCGACGATGTCGAAAAGCGCTTGCAGGCGATTGCCGACTGCGGCGTGCCGAACTATTTCGGCTCGCAACGCTTTGGTATCGGCGGCAGTAACCTGCAGGGCGCTTTGCGCTGGGCCGAGAGCGGCGAACCGGTGCGCGATCGCAATAAACGCAGTTTTTGGTTGTCGGCGGCTCGCAGCGCGTTGTTTAATCAGCAAGTTGCAATTAGATTAAAAAAAACGGAATTTAATCAGGTTGTTGATGGCGATGCGCTACAATTAGCGGGGCGCGGAAGCTGGTTTGTGGCAACCACCGAAGAGTTGGCGGAATTGCAGACGCGGGTCGATAACCGCGAACTGATGATTACCGCTGCGCTGCCGGGCAGCGGCGACTGGGGCAGCCAACGCGACGCGCTGGCCGCCGAGCAAGCCGCGATAGCCGAAGAAACGTCGCTACAGGCGCTGCTGGCGCGCGAGAAAGTTGAAGCCGCGCGCCGGGCGATGCTGCTGTATCCGCAGCAATTGTGCTGGAACTGGTGGGATGATGTCACTGTTGAACTGCGCTTCTGGCTGCCAGCGGGAAGTTTTGCCACCAGCGTGGTAAGGGAACTTATCAATACAACGGGTGACTATGCGAATATTGCTGAGTAACGATGACGGTATCCACGCGCCGGGGATCCAAACCCTGGCGAAGGCCTTACGCGAATTTGCTGAGGTCCAGGTCGTTGCACCCGATCGTAATCGCAGCGGCGCCTCAAATTCGCTCACGCTGGAATCTTCTCTGCGCACGTTCACCTTTGAAAATGGCGATATCGCCGTCCAGATGGGCACGCCGACCGACTGCGTCTATCTCGGCGTTAACGCGCTGATGCGCCCGCGCCCGGATATTGTGGTCTCTGGAATCAACGCGGGCCCCAATCTTGGCGATGATGTTATCTATTCCGGTACCGTCGCGGCCGCGATGGAAGGCCGCCATCTTGGTTTTCCCGCCCTTGCCGTTTCGCTGAACGGCTATCAACATTACGATACCGCGGCGGCAGTGACGTGCACCATTCTGCGCGCGTTAAGCCGCGAGCCGCTGCGTACCGGGCGGATCCTCAACATCAACGTGCCGGATCTTCCCCTCGAGCAAATCAAAGGCATTCGCGTCACCCGCTGCGGTAACCGGCATCCGGCCGACCAGGTCATCCCGCAAAAAGATCCGCGCGGCAATACGCTGTACTGGATCGGCCCGCCGGGAGATAAGCGCGATGCCGGGCCGGGGACCGATTTTGCGGCGGTGGATGAAGGCTATGTTTCCGTAACGCCATTGCATGTCGATTTAACCGCTCATCAGGCACATGAGGTGGTAACCGATTGGTTAGAACGCGTCGGGGTTGATACGCAATGGTAAGTAAACGTGTTGAAAGTTTGTTGAATCAGCTACGCACTCAGGGCATCGTCGATGAGCGGGTCCTCGAGGCAATCGCGCAGGTTCCGCGCGAAAAATTCGTTGATGAAGCCTTTGAACATAAGGCGTGGGAAAACACCGCGCTGCCGATTGGCCAGGGGCAAACCATCTCGCAGCCTTATATGGTGGCGCGGATGACGGAGCTTCTGGAACTGACGCCGGACTCAAGGGTGCTGGAAATCGGCACCGGCTCCGGCTATCAGACGGCGATCCTGGCGCACCTTGTGCACCACGTCTGCTCGGTTGAGCGGATTAAGAGCCTGCAGTGGCAGGCGCGTCGGCGTCTTAAACAACTTGATTTACATAATGTTTCAACCCGTCATGGCGATGGATGGCAGGGTTGGCAGGCTCGCGCGCCTTTTGACGCGATTATCGTCACCGCCGCGCCGCCGGAAATTCCGGCCGCGCTGATGGCGCAGCTTGATGAAGGCGGCGTGCTGGTTTTGCCTGTCGGTGAAGAACATCAGTACCTGAAGCGGATCCGTCGCCGCGGCGGCGAATTTTTCATCGATACCGTCGAAGCCGTTCGCTTTGTTCCGCTCGTCAGAGGGGAACTGGCCTGAACCCGGATTATTCCAGGTTTTTTTTGCCTAAGTTTAGGCGTAGGGTGGACACATTTTTCAGTGTCCTGGCCGGGCGCTGCCCGGTAAGCAAGATATTGGCAGTTAACATATTCCTGGGGGATAAATGAGCGCGGGAAGCCCAAAATTTACCGTAAGCCGTATTGCGGCGTTGTCACTGGTTTCACTCTGGCTGGCCGGGTGTACAAATACCAATAATCCGCCTGCGCCGGTGAATTCGGCAAGCGGCGCTGCGTCCTCCAGCACCAATTCCGGGATGCTGATTACACCGCCATCCTCCGGCGCGCAGCAAGTTCCGCCGGCTCAGCCGATTCAGCCGATGCAGACCCAGCCAATTCAGACTCAGCCGACCCAGGTTCAGCCGATGGCTCAGCAACCGGTGCAGACGGTGAACGGTAAGATCGTTTACAACCGTAAATATGGCGATATTCCGAAAGGCAGCTACACCGGCGGCAGCACCTATACCGTTAAGCGCGGCGATACCCTGTTCTATATCGCATGGGTCACCGGCAACGATTTCCGCGACCTTGCGGAACGCAACAACGTCCCGGCGCCGTACGCGCTGAACGTGGGCCAGGTGCTGCAGGTCGGCAACTCCGCAGGCCAGCCGATCACCGGCGAAAACCCGGTATCTCAGGCTAGCGCGCAAGCAAGCGGCGGTGCGACGGCCACCACAACTTCTGCACAAAAATCCACCGCAGTGGTTGCGTCACAACCGACTATTACGTATTCTGAATCTTCAGGTGAACAGAGTGCTACTAAGATGTTGCCGAATAATAAACCAGCAACGACCACGACAGCGGTCGCTCCGGTTACGGCGCCATCAACCGTTAGCACAACCCAACCGACTGCAAGCAGTACGTCTACCAGTTCGCCGATCTCATCATGGCGCTGGCCGACTGATGGCAAGGTTATCGAGAACTTTAGCGGCGCGGAAGGCGGCAATAAAGGTATCGACATTGCAGGCAGTAAAGGACAGGCTATTGTCGCGACCGCCGATGGGCGCGTCGTCTATGCCGGTAACGCACTGCGCGGTTACGGTAATCTTATTATCATCAAACACAACGATGATTACCTGAGTGCCTACGCTCATAACGATACCATGCTGGTTCGGGAGCAACAGGAAGTCAAAGCGGGGCAGAAAATCGCTACCATGGGTAGCACCGGAACCAGCTCAACAAGATTACATTTTGAAATTCGTTACAAGGGGAAATCCGTCAACCCGCTGCAGTACTTACCGCAGCGATAATTTGGCAAAGTACGGATAAGCGTAACACCATGAAAGGCGCCAGGGCGGTCGCGATATGCCTCCTTCAGTGGAGGCATAAAGAGGATAACTCCGGCGTCGTTTAGTGATGGGTCGCGGAAGGTGCTTTGCTCAGGGATCACGGGTAGGAGCCACCTTTATGAGTCAGAATACGCTGAAAGTTCATGATTTAAATGAAGACGCGGAATTTGATGAGAACGGAATGGAGGTTTTCGACGAGAAAGCCTTAGTAGAAGAGGAACCCAGTGATAGCGATCTGGCTGAGGAAGAGCTGCTGTCGCAAGGCGCCACCCAGCGCGTTCTCGATGCGACACAGCTGTATCTTGGTGAGATTGGTTATTCCCCGCTGCTGACGGCCGAAGAAGAAGTCTATTTCGCCCGTCGCGCACTACGTGGAGATGTTGCTTCACGCCGTCGCATGATTGAAAGTAACCTGCGTCTGGTGGTGAAGATTGCTCGTCGTTACAGCAATCGTGGTCTGGCGCTGCTGGATCTGATTGAAGAAGGTAACCTCGGCCTGATCCGCGCAGTTGAGAAGTTTGACCCGGAGCGTGGGTTCCGTTTTTCAACCTACGCCACCTGGTGGATCCGTCAAACGATTGAACGGGCGATTATGAACCAAACCCGTACCATTCGTTTACCCATCCATATTGTGAAAGAGCTGAACGTTTATCTGCGTACCGCGCGCGAGTTGTCGCATAAGCTGGACCACGAGCCAAGCGCCGAAGAGATAGCCGAACAGCTGGATAAACCGGTTGATGACGTTAGCCGTATGCTGCGTCTGAACGAGCGCATTACCTCAGTGGATACCCCGCTGGGCGGTGACTCAGAAAAAGCGCTGCTGGATATTCTGGCCGATGAAAAAGACAACGGCCCGGAAGACACCACGCAGGACGATGATATGAAACAAAGCATCGTCAAATGGCTGTTCGAACTGAACGCCAAACAGCGCGAAGTACTGGCTCGTCGTTTCGGGCTGCTGGGATATGAAGCCGCAACGCTTGAAGATGTGGGTCGTGAAATCGGCCTGACCCGCGAACGCGTGCGTCAGATTCAGGTGGAAGGCCTGCGCCGCCTGCGGGAGATCCTGCAGGGACAGGGGCTAAACATCGAAGCGCTATTCCGCGAATAAATCTTTTTCTCTCAAAAAGGCCCAATCCAGCGATTGGGCCTTTTCCTTTGCATTAACCGATACGGGTTTCCTGCAGGTGACGCCAGAGGATTTTTCCCTCAATGCGTTGAAATATCGCCGTGGACCAGCGCACGACTTCGCCTTGTTCCGGCAGGGTCTGGCTTTCGCGGTAGAGCACCGCGCCGCCGTCATGCCATTCGCTCAACACCTGCGCATTATCAACCACGATACTTAATCCCGGGCGGCTGCCGCCAGCGCTATGGAAAAAGCCGCTTACCGTCGGGTAATCCATCTTAGCGCCGCTGATAGGAACCATTGTAAATTCTTGCGCAAAACGGCTCATCAGCGCTTGTGCGCTACCTTCTTTCCGGCCCAGCCATTGTTCAATGATCACGTGGGCGTCGATAACTTCTTGGATCCATGGGTTCATGTTTTCTCCGGATTAAGCTGCAGGCAATGCAGGGGATTACTGTAAACCGCGTCTCAGGGGCGGATAAATGCGCTTTTCAGGGATATACTGTCTAAAAATTTTTGACAATAAGCCCTATTCAAATGCTAAACCTGCAGCGCGTTACCATGTTTGTCGCCGTTGTTGATGCCGGAAGCTTTACTGCCGCGGCGGCGGCGCTTGGGCAGACCAAAGCGGTGGTCAGTTTTAACGTTCGCCAGCTAGAGAGTGAACTGGGGGTGACGTTGCTGCTGCGTTCGACGCGTCGGTTAACGCTCACCGAAGCCGGGGCGGTGTTTTACCAGCGCGGCGTCGGGTTGTTGAAAGCCGCGGAGAATTTACAGGATGAGGTGCGCGCCAGCCACGCCGGGTTAAGCGGTGAACTGCGGATCACCACCACCCCGGAATATGGCGCCCAGGTGATTATCCCGGCACTGGCGGAATTTGCTCGTCGACATCCGGCGTTGCGGGTGCGTCACGTCTCATCGTCTTATCACGCGGATTTGATCTCTGAACGTTTTGATGTCGCGATACGCCTCGGGACCCTGGCCGATTCGCGCTATCACGCGGCCCGGATTTCGCGTTTTGCCATCGTGCCCGTGGCCTCGCCGATTTGGCTGGATAAACATCCGCTACGCACGCTTGCCGACCTTGCGCAGGCGGAGTGGATAGTTAACGAGCGCTTAGCGACGCCGCTGCGCTGGCAGCTCCTGACCGCCGAAGGGCAATCGTTCGCTTTTGAAATTACGCAACCACCGCAGATCTCAGCCGATAGCGCACAAGCGTTAATGGGCTTCGCGCTGGCGGGAAGCGGAGTGGCGCTACTCCCGGAGTGGCTGGTGGCCGACGCTATCGCGCGGCAGGAGCTGGTGCGGGTAGTGCCAGAGTATATTTTTCCATCGCAGGGGGTATACGCCGTCTACCCGGACGCGCAGCATGTGCCAACCAAGGTCCGGGCATTTATCGATTTTCTGCGCGAACGAACCGCTTAATCCGCGTTTTTATTTTCCATCATTTTCAGCACCAGCCGGGAAAACTGCGCGCGCTCCTCTTCGTTAAGGCGGCTCAAAAACTCTTCATCGACCCGATTGCCTTGCGGCACGGAATTTGCCAGCAGCGCCTGCCCTTCATTCGTCAGATAGACAAAGCGGCGACGTTTATCGCTCGGATCGTGTTCGCGGCGTACCAGCCCGCGTTTCTCCATCCGGCTAAGCATCTCCGCCAGCGTCGCTTTTGTGCTGACGGCCGCTTCGATAAGCGTCACCTGCTCGATACCAGGATGTTCGGCGACCGAGCGCATCACCGCGTATTGCGGCTTGGTCAGTTCCGGTAATTCATGCTGCCAGCGCGCGGTATGCTGTTGAAAAAGCTGGCGTAGAAGGTGGAACGCCTCGTTACGTAACTCCATGGACACTCCGTCACAAAAATATCACCTTTATGATAGCCGTATTTTCGGCTTCTTTTCACATCTCATTTTTTTGATTATTGATGCGATCGTGTACGAACGATATTGAGATCTCGCAAGAATGAGCGTAGTTTTAATACAAATGTTCGTATGCGAACAATGTATGAGGTAGCGAATGAAACTGATTATTGGGATGACCGGGGCGACCGGCGCGCCGTTAGGCGTCGCGCTGTTGCAAGCGCTGAACGAAATGCCGGATGTGGAAACGCACCTGGTGATGTCGAAATGGGCAAAAACCACCATTGAGCTGGAAACGCCCTATAGCGCTCGTGAAGTCGCCGCGCTGGCGGACTTCTGCCATAGCCCTGCGGATCAGGCCGCGACCATCTCATCAGGATCGTTTCGTACCGACGGCATGATTGTTATCCCCTGCAGCATGAAAACGCTGGCAGGTATCCGCGCTGGCTATGCGGAAGGGTTAGTCGGCCGCGCGGCGGACGTGGTGCTGAAAGAGGGGCGCAAGCTGGTTCTGGTGCCGCGTGAAATGCCGCTGAGCACCATTCATCTGGAGAACATGCTGGCGCTGTCGCGCATGGGCGTGGCGATGGTGCCGCCCATGCCTGCCTATTACAACCACCCGGAAACGGTAGAGGATATCACCAACCATATCGTGACCCGGGTGCTGGATCAGTTTGGTCTCGAATACCACAAAGCGCGTCGCTGGAACGGCTTACGCGCGGTCGGGAATTTATCACAGGAGAATTAGTCATGGCTTTTGATGATTTACGCAGCTTTTTGCAGGCGCTGGATGAGCAGGGGCAACTGCTAAAAATTAGCGAAGAGGTGAATGCCGAGCCGGATCTCGCCGCTGCCGCTAACGCCACTGGGCGCATCGGCGACGGCGCGCCGGCGCTGTGGTTTGATAACATTCGCGGTTTTACCGACGCCCGTGTCGCCATGAACACCATCGGTTCCTGGCAAAACCACGCGATTTCGCTGGGGCTGCCGCCAAACACGCCGGTGAAAAAGCAGATTGATGAATTTATTCGCCGCTGGGATAAATTCCCGGTAACTCCGGAGCGTCGCGCCAACCCGGCGTGGGCGGAAAACACCGTTGATGGCGACGATATCAACCTGTTCGATATTCTGCCGCTGTTCCGCCTGAACGATGGCGACGGTGGTTTCTATCTCGACAAAGCCTGTGTGGTTTCGCGCGATCCGCTTGACCCGGACCACTTCGGCAAACAGAACGTCGGTATTTACCGGATGGAAGTGAAAGGCAAGCGCAAGCTGGGCCTGCAGCCGGTACCGATGCACGATATCGCGCTGCATCTGCATAAAGCGGAAGAGCGCGGTGAGGATCTGCCCATTGCCATCACCCTGGGTAACGACCCGATTATTACCCTGATGGGCGCCACGCCGCTGAAATATGACCAGTCAGAATATGAGATGGCGGGCGCGCTGCGCGAAAGCCCGTATCCCATCGCCACCGCGCCGCTGACCGGCTTTGACGTTCCCTGGGGCTCAGAGGTTATCCTTGAAGGGGTGATTGAAGGGCGCAAGCGTGAAATCGAAGGGCCGTTCGGCGAGTTCACCGGCCACTACTCAGGCGGCCGCAATATGACGGTGGTGCGTATCGATAAAGTCTCTTATCGCACAAAACCGATTTTTGAATCGTTGTATCTCGGAATGCCGTGGACCGAAATCGACTATCTGATGGGCCCGGCGACCTGCGTGCCGCTGTACCAGCAGCTGAAGGCGGAGTTCCCGGAGGTGCAGGCGGTCAATGCCATGTACACCCATGGTCTGCTGGCGATTATCTCCACCAAAAAACGCTACGGCGGTTTTGCCCGCGCGGTGGGATTACGGGCAATGACTACCCCGCACGGCCTCGGTTACGTGAAAATGGTGATCATGGTCGATGAAGATGTCGATCCGTTCAACCTGCCGCAGGTGATGTGGGCGCTCTCCTCGAAGGTCAACCCGGCGGGCGACCTGGTACAGTTGCCGAACATGTCGGTGCTGGAGCTTGACCCTGGTTCCAGTCCGGCGGGGATCACCGACAAACTGATTATCGACGCCACCACCCCGGTTGCGCCTGACCTTCGCGGTCACTACAGCCAGCCGGTTCAGGATTTACCGGAAACCAAAGCCTGGGCTGAAAAACTGACCGCCATGTTGGCCAACCGTAAATAAGGAGAAGAAGATGATTTGTCCACGTTGCGCTGATGAGCAGATTGAAGTGATGGCGACGTCGCCGGTAAAAGGGGGGTGGATCGTTTACCAGTGCCAGCACTGCCTCTATACCTGGCGTAATACCGAACCGCTGCGTCGTACCAGCCGCGAACATTATCCGGAAGCGTTCCGCATGACGCAGAAAGATATTGATGAGGCGCCGCAGGTGCCGCATATTCCACCGCTGTTGGCGGCAGATAAGCGTTAAATGACTGGCCCGGATATTCCGGGCCTTTTTATTTAGAATTAAAGGGCGTGACAACTATTTTCAATTAGATTATAACTAGTGACTTAATCATTAATGATTATAATTCACATCTTGTCAGCTATCATTACTCATTTCTGCTTCTCTCTGTTTATTTTTTAAACAGTCAACCCTCCATAAGTTTTTAATTAAATGCATCCAATTTGAATCAATCTGTAAATATCTTGTAGTCTAAATATGGACTCGATGGGGTATTTTAAAATGCATATTGACGTCCATTTTTTCTAAACGAGTTAATAAACATTATCACTGAACGTGCATTATTTAATGGGCGTTTGTTGATAATGCTTTTCGGTTGTCATTTTGACAACAATTAATAATTGCGATGTTTATTATTTTTATTGGGATATTAAAGAATGAAACTTACTAAAATCGGCGCAGCTCTGGTTCTGACTTTTGGCATGAGCGCGGCAGCGATGGCATCTAACACCATTACCTTTAACGGTGAAGTGCTGGAGACGGGTTGCAACATCACTGTTGATGGCGGTACTCCGGATGCAACCGTTGAACTGGGCAGCGTGGCAGCAACTGATTTGGTAGCAAAAGGTGACCTCGGCGCGCCGAAACAGTTCGTTTTTAATCTGGACCAGTGCCCGACTGCGTCCAATGTCAATATTGTCTTCTCTGCGCCGGTTGACCCGGTGGCTGGTGATGACTCGTACTTCGCGAATACTGCCTCTGGGGTTGGCGTCACTGCTGCACAAAACGTTGCCGTTCAACTGAAGCAAGGCGGTTCTAATGGCACCATCGTGAAGAACAATGCAGACAACGATCCTATTACCCTGGACTCTGGCTCTGCTACCGAGACCTACACCGCATCGATGATTGCTGTTGATCAGGCTGTTGCTGGTACGGTTCAGTCCGTCGTGACCTATAACGTCCGCTATAACTAATCCTGAAGGAGGGGAAACCCTCCTTATATTTCTGTGAGTGCATTGCATAATGAAACCCATCGCAGCTTTTGTTTTTTGTGTGGCCGCCGTTGCCAGTCTGAATGCGTCTGCCAGTATCGTTACCGGCGGAACGCGGGTGATTTTTGACGGCTCCCATCAGGCCGCCTCGTTATCCGTGGAAAACTCGGACAAAGTTACCAATCTGGTGCAATCCTGGGTCAGTCCCGCCGAAGGTAGCGCGCTGAAAAAAGAAACTATGATTATTACGCCGCCGCTGTTTCGCCTCGAAGCCGGGAAAAAAGCGTCGATCCGGATTGTTCGTTCAGGGATGCCGGTTCCGGAAGATCGCGAATCATTATTGTGGCTAAACGTAAAAGGTATTCCCGCTACGGATGATAGTTCTGCTGGCAAAAATACCATGCAGATTGCCATCAATTCGAAAATTAAGCTGATCTATCGCCCGGTTGCGCTCAAAGGCCAGTCGCCGGAAAGCAGTGCAAATAAAGTGGTATGGAAGCCGGCTGCCGGCGGTGTGCAGGTCAATAACCCGACGCCGTTTTATATGAACTTCTCCCGTATAGAAATTAATAATCATGCGCTCAGCGGCCAATATTTTGTCGCACCGTTCTCCACGCTGAATATTTCCGAAGAGAAGATCCCCTCCCACGGCAAAGTGACCTGGTCGCTGATTAATGATTACGGCGTGAAAGGTCAGGACAAAGTCTCTTCATATTAATCGGCACGGTACGTATCCCGTACGGATACAGGGTAATAATGGAAAAAGTTAAGCATACCTATGTCCTTTCTTTAGGGCTGGGGCTCAGTATTGCCTTCAGTTCTTTCAGCGCCATTGCTCAGGAACATTTTAACCCTCGTCTTTTGGAAACGGATAGTACAGAGACGCCAATGATGGATCTCAGTCTGTTTGCCAAAGATGAGGTACCGCCTGGTGACTATAACGTCGATATTTATATCAACGGTAGCCTGGTGGATACTAAAACCATTTCCTTTCGCAAGCTGTCGGACGACAAAAACACCACCGCCGGGCAGGTTGTTGGAGCGTGCCTGAGCGTGTCTGAGCTGAAAGCCTGGAATGTGCGGGTCGATAACTACTTTAGCGAACAGGACAAAACCAGCGAGTGCGCCAGCCTGCAGGCTATTCCGGGTCTGGAACAGAAAATGGATCTGGCGAATCAGCGCTTTGATCTCACTATCCCGCAGGTTGCCCTGCTCAACACCGCCCGTGGCTACGTTTCGCCAGAGCGATGGGATGAAGGTATTGCCGCCGGTTTGCTTAACTACAGCGTCTCTGGTCAGCAGGATTTGCACCACCGTAATGGCGTGGACAGTAGCAACCAGTTCGTCAGCCTACAGCCGGGGCTGAACCTGGGGGCGTGGCGTTTGCGTAACTATTCCACCTACAGCCACTCTGAATCCGAAAGTGAGTGGGATTCGGTGTACACCTACGCTTCCCGCGATATTAAATCTCTGAAAAGCCAACTGGTTCTCGGGCAGGGCACCACCCGCGGCGGCGTGTTCGATAGCGTGGGTTTTACCGGGGTACAGATGTATTCCGATAATGATATGAAGCCGGACAGCATGCAGGGCTTCGCGCCGGTGATCCGCGGTATCGCCCGCAGCAACGCCGAGGTCACGGTGTACCAGAACGGACACAGCATCTATAAGGCTATGGTGCCGCCGGGGCCATTCGAATTCAGCGATATGTACCCGACCGGTAGCTCCGGCGACCTGAAAGTGGTGATCAAGGAGTCTGACGGTTCGCAAAGCAGCTTTATCGTCCCTTACGCCACGCTGCCGGTGCTGCAGCGTGAAGGGCAGGTGCAGTATGGCCTGGTGGCGGGTAAAACCCGTCAGGACGGCTCGGATTCGCGGGCGGAAGACTTTAACTTTGTCCAGGGATCGGCGGCCTGGGGCGTCGGCAAAGGCGTGACGCTGTACGGCGGCTATATTCAGGCGGAAGACAAATACTCCAACCTGATTGCCGGTACCGGTTTTAACCTCGGCAGCGCCGGTGCGCTCTCTTTTGATATTTCACAGTCGTGGGCGGATGTCCCGCAGCCGGACAATATACGGCAGATGGAACACCATAGCGGCCAGTCGTACCGCGTGCGCTACAGCAAGACGCTGCAGCAGACCAACACCGATATTGCGGTGGCTGGCTACAAATTCTCAACCCGCGGTTATCTGTCGTTCCAGGATTTCCTCAATGACTGGGACCCGGGCAACAGCGCCATCGATAACGGTCGCGAACGTAACCGTTTCGACGTGACTATCTCGCAGACGCTGCCTTTCGGGACGTTGTCCCTGACCATGTATGACGCCTCCTACTGGAACAGCCAGCACGCCGACTCGCTAAACCTCGGCTTCAGCAGCACGCTGGGGCCGGTATCGTACTCGCTGAACTATGCGCACACGAAAAACGTTGATGGCGGTTATGGCAACGATTCCGATGAATACGATGACGATAACGTCTTCTCGCTTAACTTTAGCGTACCGTTCAGCGCCTTCAGCAATAGTGAAGCGGCGCAGTCGATTTCGGCTAACTACTCGATGAACAGCAGCAAACACGGCGATACCACGCATAACATCGGTATTTCCGGCACCGCAATGCAGCAAAACCAGCTCAACTGGCAGGTATCGGAAGGCTATAACGCCGATTCAGAAGCGACCAACGGCAACGTTACCGTCGGCTACCAGAGCTCGTATGCCGATGTGTCCGCCGGTTACAGCTACGACGACTACAGCCGTCGTCTGAACTATAGCCTGCGCGGCGGAATGGTGGTTCACAGCGGCGGTATTACCCTGGCCCGTCAGTTGAATGACAGCGTAGCGCTGGTGGAAACGCCGGGCGTCTCCGGGGTGCCGATCAATGGCCAGACTAACGTCCATACCGACTACTTTGGTAATGCGATTGTGCCGTACGTGCGTCCGTACCACAGTAACCAGATTTCCCTCAATACCGTGGAGGCCAGCGATGCCACTGCGGCCATTGATAACGTCGCCAAAACCGTGGTGCCGACCAAAGGCGCGGTGGTCCGCGTGAAGTACAACACCTGGATTGGCCGGAAGGCGATGATGACATTGATCTTCAACGGTAAGCCGGTGCCGTTCGGCGCGGTAGTCACGCAAACCAGCGATGATTCGGACGACACCCGCAGCAGCATCGTCGGCGACAGTGGCGAAGTGTACCTGGTTGGTCTCGCCGATAAAGGGCAACTGATGGTCAAGTGGGGCGACGGGGCGAACAAACAGTGTGCCGTTGACTACACACTGGCGGGCGCGAAGTCGCAGGCCGATATTCTGTTTATCAACGGGATATGCCATCCCGTCCAGGGGGCTCACTGATGTCACGCTTTCATTTTGCTACCGTCCGACGCATGGCGGCGACGAGCCTGCTTTTCGTTGCCGGGCTGCCGTCTGCGCTGGCGTACAACACACAGGATGTCATTAACTTCAGCGTCACGGGGAATATTGTGGCAGGCAGCTGTAATGTTAGTTATCCCGCGACCGTTGAACTGGGAACCTATCTGCCAACGGATTTTATTAATGAAGGCGATAGCACGGACAATGTCCCTTTCACTGTCTCTTTCACTAACTGTTCTCCCTCGCTGACTAAAGCGACGGTAGCGTTTACCGGTGCCGTAGATGGAACCCAGCCATTCTATTTTGCCAACGGGATTACGGCAGAGGGGGGCGGCGCAACCGATGTTGCACTGGAATTATTAACCGATGCGGATCACTGGCAAATGTCTAACGGGCAGAGTCATGACGTCACTCTGCAGTCAGACAGCCATGCCGGTGAAATCATTTTTATCGCAAGAATGGCAACTCCAGGCCACAACCCCGGTACCGGGGAGTTCCAGAGCGTCGTCACCCTGAACGTTGTTTATAACTAGTTACCTGATAAAAGGCAGGAGACATGTCAAAATTTTTATATGCTGTTCTGTTTTTAACGGGGATGCTGGTTAGCGCAATGCCAGCTCTGGCTGGGGATAATAATCTCCGGGAGACACGTGATATTACCTTTCACGGCAGGATTGCCGCAGGGACCTGTAATGTCACCAATCCTGAAACCGTAGATCTGGGGAAATACTATAAAGGAGACTTTTCTGTTGCCGGCGGTAACACCGGCAACGTTCCAGTCACCATCAGTTTTGACAGCTGTACTGCTGAAATCAGCCAGGCCACCGTCACCTTCACCGGCACGCCCTATTCCGAAGACCCTACCTATGGCTCGGTCATTTATGCCAATCAGGTGACGCCTGATGCAGATGGCGCTACCGATGTTGGATTGCAGTTGTTCGATTATCCCGCTATCCACGTGGCGCTGGCCAATGGGGTGAGTTATCCGGTACCCATTGAAAATGGCGCGGGCGCATTGAAATTTATTGCCCGTATGTACACCCCTCATGGCGCCCCAACGGCGGGTAAATTCAGCTCCGCGGTCACGTTGAACGTGACCTATAACTAACCCCGATTTAAGGCAAACAACGTGTTAAAATTTTTATATTCCACCCTGTTATTGCTGGGGCTGTTTCCGCTGGCGGTCCAGGCGGTTTGTCATCGTACCGACGACACCCCGTCGCAATCTTATGTTGCGATGCCGCAGCAGCTACTGGTCTCCAGTAAAAATTATGCGCCGGGCGAGATCCTTTATGACTCCGGATATATGTCCGGCGGCACGACAACTATCAAGAACTGTGCGGGGACTTATTACGTTGGTTTTCACTACGCCGGCGCGTTAACCACCGCCAGCCCGCTGCAGGATAATGTCTATCCGTTGACCAATGGTTCAACCGCCACAGGGCTCGGTATTCGCGTCTATACCATTAATCAGGCAGGCCCGTTTGATGACGAACGGGCGATCGATAACAGCTGGCAGGAACACGATGCCGGGGCGGGCTCCGACCACACCCTCAACAATTCCGCTTATCGGGTGCAAATTATCGCCACCGGCGGGCCGATAACCAGCGGCACGTTTAACGTACCGAGCCCGCTGGCGCGGGTCGATTATCGCGAAACGCAGAGTATTGATAGCAGCGATGGCGACATCGCCTCCACGCTGACGCTGTCGACCACCACGGTTGAAGTACATGCGATGGGCTGTACGGCTTCAGTCTCTTCTTTGCTTTTTGATATGGGGAGTGTCGATGTCTCTTCGTTTGATAACCAGCAAACGGTAGAAGGACCTGAACAGAGCGTGGGGCTTTCATGCGAACCGGGAACTAACGTAACGCTGAAATTTAGTGGCGCGGTGGCGTCGGGAGACAATGACAACGGTTCGGTCTTCGCACTGACCGACGCCGGCTCTGACGGCGTAGCGACCGGCGTTGGCGTGAAAATCCTAACCTATAATCCGAATCGACAATCTTTTATTTCTCTACCTATTGGCCAGACGTTTGGCGTCTTTAGCTCCGATCGTGACGCGGCGGCGGCGGCAAATAGCGGACAGGATGCCGATGGCAATGCCATTTCCGATATTGGCTCCGCAACGACCTATAGCGATGATGCGAATAGGGGAGGGGCAGGGGCAAGTGAAGCGATCCGCTTCCGGGCGGATTACTACAAAACCGGTTCGGCGGTGACCCCCGGTACCGCCAATGCCACCGGGACGATCACTCTGCAATATAACTGATGCTAAAAACAAAAAGCCTGACGATGACGCCAGGCTTTTTGTTATTTAACGGTTAATTACGCCAGGCTTTTCAGGCGGTAGATCCACTCCAGTGCCTGACGCGGGCTCAGCGAATCCGGGTCAAGATTCTCCAGCGCTTCCAGCGCCGGCGAGGTCTCTTCCGGCGCGGAGAGCAGCGACATCTGCGTACCATCAACCTGCGTGGCGGCGGCATTTGGCGAAATGCTCTCCAGCTCGCGCAGTTTCTGCCGCGCGCGCTTGATCACCTCTTTCGGCACTCCCGCCAGCGCGGCGACCGCCAGGCCATAGCTCTTGCTGGCCGCGCCGTCCTGCACGCTGTGCATAAAGGCGATGGTATCGCCATGCTCCAGTGCATCGAGGTGCACGTTGGCCACGCCTTCCATTTTTTCCGGCAACTGGGTGAGCTCGAAGTAGTGGGTGGCGAACAGGGTCAACGCCTTGATCTTATTCGCCAGATTCTCGGCGCAGGCCCATGCCAGCGACAGACCGTCGTAGGTAGACGTGCCGCGACCAATCTCGTCCATCAGCACCAGGCTGTGTTCAGTGGCGTTGTGCAGAATATTGGCGGTTTCGGTCATCTCCACCATGAAGGTGGAACGGCCGCTCGCCAGGTCATCCGCCGCGCCGACGCGGGTAAAGATGCGATCGATCGGGCCAATTTCTACTTTCTGCGCCGGCACGTAGCTGCCGATATAGGCCAGCAGCGCAATCAGCGCGGTCTGGCGCATATAGGTACTTTTACCGCCCATGTTCGGGCCGGTGATGATCAGCATGCGGCGCTGCGGCGCCAGCTGCAGCGGGTTGGCGATAAACGGCTCTTTCAGTACCTGTTCCACTACCGGGTGACGGCCTTCGCTAATGCGAATACCGGGTTTATCGATAAAGGTCGGGCAACAGTAGTTCAGGCTCTCCGCGCGTTCCGCGAGGTTCACCAGTACGTCCAGCTCGGCCAGCGCGCTGGCGCTGGTTTGTAAGTCGGCCAGATGCGGCAGCAGCTTTTCGAACAGGTCGTCATAGAGCTGTTTTTCCAGCGCAAGCGCCTTGCCTTTAGACGTCAGGACCTTATCTTCGTATTCCTTCAGTTCCGGAATAATGTAGCGCTCGGCGTTTTTCAGCGTCTGGCGGCGCACGTAGTGGATCGGCGCGTGCTGGCTCTGGCCGCGGCTGATCTGGATGTAGTAACCGTGAACGGCATTGTAGCCGACCTTCAGGGTATCCAGGCCCAGCCGCTCGCGTTCGCGGATTTCCAGTTTGTCGAGATAATCGGTCGCGCCATCGGCCAGCGCCCGCCACTCATCCAGCTCTTCATTATAACCCGGAGCGATAACGCCGCCGTCACGCACCAGCACCGGCGGCGCGTCGATGATCGCGCGTTCCAGCAGTTCACGCAGTTCGGCGAACTCGCCCATTTTCTCGCGCAGCTGTTGCACCGGCTGACAGTCAACGTCGGCCAGCAGCTCGCGCAGCAGCGGCAGCTGCTGGAAGGCATGGCGCATACGGGCTAAATCGCGCGGGCGGGCGGTACGCAGCGCCAGACGCGCCAGAATACGTTCGAGATCGCCGACCTGACGCAGCACCGGCTGCAGCTCGGTATAGCGTTCCTGTAAGGCGCCAATAGTTTGTTGGCGTTCAACCAGCACCGCGGTATCGCGTACCGGCATATGCAGCCAGCGTTTGAGCATGCGGCTGCCCATCGGCGTGACCGTGCAGTCGAGTACCGAGGCAAGGGTGTTATCAACGCCGCCGGCGAGATTCTGGGTGATCTCCAGATTGCGACGGGTGGCGGCATCCATAATGATGCTGTCCTGCTGGCGTTCCATAGTGATGGAGCGGATATGCGGCAGCGAGGTGCGCTGGGTATCTTTGACGTATTGCAACAGGCAACCGGCGGCGCACAGCCCGCGCGGGGCGTTTTCGACGCCGAAGCCCACCAGATCGCGGGTGCCGAACTGCAGGTTGAGCTGCTGGCGCGCGGTATCGATTTCGAACTCCCATAGCGGGCGACGGCGCAGGCCGCGGCGGCCTTCAATCAGTGACGATTCGGCAAAATCTTCCGCATATAGCAGTTCCGCCGGATTGGTACGTTGTAGTTCCGCCGCCATGGTCTCGCGGTCGGCCGGTTCGCTCAGGCGAAAGCGCCCGGAGCTGATATCCAGCGTCGCGTAGCCGAAGCCCTTGCTGTCCTGCCAGATGGCGGCCAGCAGGTTGTCCTGGCGCTCCTGCAGCAGCGCTTCATCGCTGATGGTGCCCGGCGTGACGATGCGTACCACTTTGCGTTCAACCGGCCCTTTGGTGGTGGCCGGATCGCCAATCTGTTCGCAAATTGCGACCGACTCGCCCTGGTTTACCAACTTTGCGAGATAGTTTTCCACCGCGTGGTGGGGAATGCCGGCCATGGGAATCGGTTCGCCCGCGGAAGCGCCGCGTTTGGTCAGCGAGATATCGAGCAGCTGCGAGGCGCGTTTGGCGTCGTCATAAAACAGCTCGTAAAAGTCGCCCATCCGGTAAAACAGCAGGATCTCCGGATGCTGAGCCTTCAGCTTCAGATACTGCTGCATCATTGGGGTATGGGCGTCTAAATTGTCGATTGTGCTCATAGGGTGTTATCCAGGTCCCTGATTTTTAATAGAGTGCGATTTTATTATTGTCGTCGTTATCGCATGAGGAAGACATGATAACGGAGATAGGCATTTGAGGGAAAGTGACGAAGTAGATGCAGCGATCCTGATTCCAATTCGCGAACGCGCGGCCATCGCTAAGCTGGCCGCGCGTGACGTTCAGGGCGCCAGATAAACCTGTGGAATCGCTTTTTCCGGATGCTGGCCGAGGCGCACGTCCGCGCCGTACCAGCGGCTAATGATTTCCTGCTGGATAACCTGATGCGGCGTGCCCTGCGCGACCACCTGTCCCTGGTGCAGCAGCAGAATCTGGTCGGCCCACAGGGCGGCGAGGTTGAGATCGTGCAGCACCACGCAGACATGTAGCTGGCCGGAAGCGGTCAGCCGCTTGAGCAGGCGTAACAGATGCTGCTGGTAATAGAGATCCAGCGCCGAGGTGGGTTCATCCAGAAACAGCCATCCCTGCGGCGCGCCGTTTTGCCACAGCTGCGCGAGACAGCGGGCCAGCTGTACCCGCTGCTGCTCGCCGCCGGAAAGCGACGGATAGCGCCTGCCGCGCAAATGATCGCAGCCGGTTTTCGCCATAATATCGTGCAGAGTCTGCGGACTGGCGGTCGCTTCCCATGGCGAGCGCCCCATGGCGATAACCGTTTCCACCGTCCAGTCGGCCTGGAGTGGAGTGCGCTGCAACATCACCGCCCGGCGGCGCGATAGCGCCTGCGGCGACCAACGCTCCAGCGCTTTGCCGTCCATCATGCGTTCGCCGCTATCCGGGGTAAGGAAGCCGGTTAGCAGCCGCAGCAGGGTGGATTTGCCCGCGCCGTTCGGGCCGATCAGCGCGGTCATCTCGCCGCCGCGAAGCGTCAGCGAAACCTGGTCAATCACCTGACGTTGGCCGAGCCGCAGCGACAGCCCTTGCGCCCGATAGTTGTTATCCATGGATTGGTTTCTCCCGACGAAATATCAGCCACAGGAACCACGGCGCGCCGAGCAGGCTGGTTAGCAGCCCCACCGGCATCTCCGCCGGCGCGGCGACGGTGCGCGCCAGGGTATCGGCAATCAACAGCAGAATCGCGCCCGACAGCAGTGAGCCAGGGATAAGCCCGCGGTGGTCCGCCCCCAGCCACATTCGCATCAGATGCGGCACCACCAGGCCGATAAAGCCGATGACGCCGCTTATCGCCACCGCCGCGGCAACCAGCACCGCGCTACATAACAACAGCAGCCGCTGTATCGCCCGCACGTTAACGCCGAGATAGTGCGCCTCTTCATCGCCGAGTTGCAGCAGGTTAAGACGTGTTGCCATCCGCCACACCGCTATTGACGCCGGAATAATCAGGCTGGCCGCCACCAGCAGCGTCGGCCATTCGGCCTGACCCAGGCTACCCATTCCCCACAGCGACAGCTGGCGTAGCTGAGCATCGTTGCTTAGCCAGGCCAGCACGCCAACCAGCGCGCCGCATAAGGCGTTGATGGCGATCCCCACCAGCAGCAGCCGCGACAGCGAACCGTCGCCTGCGCGGCTGAGGATAAAAATCGCCACCATCACCGCCAGGCTGCCGATAAACGCCGCCAGCATCGGCATATACAGAGCTAACAGCGCCGGCACGCTGAGCGGCAACACCAGCCAGCAGGCCACCGCCAGCGCCGCGCCGCTGCTGATGCCCAGCAGCCCCGGGTCGGCGAGCGGGTTGCGAAACAGCCCCTGCATCACGCAGCCGGACAGGGCCAGCGCGGCGCCGACCAGCAGCGCCAGCAGCACCCGCGGCAGACGGATCGTCAGCCAGATATGGCGCAGGATTTCATCGCCGGAGGGCAGCAGGTTGACCAATGGCAATCGCATTGCGCCGAGGGTGGTGGCGTAAAGGGTCAAGGCGACCAGCAGCAGCGTCATCAACAGCAAATGGCGAACGAGGGCAGGGCGCATCAGGGCAACTGCTCCGCTTTTTTCCGCAGTTCGAGGATCGCCTGCGGCGTACGCGGGCCGAAGCCAAGCAGGGCCATATCGTCGATCGCCAGTAGTTGTTTATGGCGGCCAGCGGGTGTTTGCGCCAGACCGGGCAATTTCCATAACCCGCTTTCGCCGCCCATCCCCTTGAGACCATCGGCGGAAATCACCACCAGATCCGCCTGGCTTGCGGCCACGCCTTCCTGCGACATCGCGCGATAATGGTCAAAGCCCTGCATTGCGTTTTGCAGCCCGGCGGCGCGGATCGCGCCATCGGCGGCGGTGTGCTGTCCGGCCACCATGGTATTCATCCCGCCGTGGCTGAGGATAAACAGCACCCGTTTGGCGATAGGCCGTGAGGGAATGGCGGCTATCCGCTGCTTGACCTGCTGGCGCAGCACGTCGCCTGCCGGAGTTTTACCTAATGCTTTGGCAATAACGGCGATTTTGTTATCGATGGCGGCAAGGTTATCGCCGCCCGGCACGTTGACGACCGTCACCTTGCTGTCCTGCACTTTCTGCAGCACCAGCGACGGCTGCGCCTGCGCGCTGGCCAGCACCAGCTGCGGGCGTAAGGAGAGGATCCCCTCGGCGTTTAACTGCCGTAGATAGCCGACATCCGGCAGCTTATGCGCGGCGGCAGGCCAGGTGCTGGTGCTGTCTTTCGCCACCAGCTGCTGCCCGGCGTTCAGCGCGTAGACAATTTCGGTAACGTCGCCGCCGAGGGAAATTACTCGTTCGGCGGCCGCGCTGGCGAACAGCGGCAGTGCGGCAAGCAGTATTAACCAACGTTTCATGCCGGCTGCCCTTCCGCGCACAGACGCGCCACCTGCGCGCGCCACTGTTGTTGCTCCGGGTGGCCTTCGCTGCGCTGGCCGTACAGCTGGGCGATTTGCGTACCGTCTTTGGCAAACAGTTCGACGCTGGTGACGTGGCCATCGGAGGTCGGTTTACGGGTGACCCAGATTTCATCCACGCTGTCTTCACGCAGATGCAGGGTAAAGGCGCTGTTGAAGATGTTGATCCAGCCGCGCATCGGCGCCAGCTTTTCCAGCGCGCCGGTGAAGATCTGCACGCAGCCGCGGTTGCCGACGAAGATCATGATTTCATTGCCGTCCTGGCGCACCGTTTCCAGCAGTCCCGGCAGCGCATTATTGTCGATGCGGCAGGCTAGATCGTCGCTCACCAGGCGGAAGGCCTGCTGACGGGAAAGATTGTGTTTACGCAGCAGGCCGAAGAACTGGTGCACATCGGTCATCGCGCGCCACTCCTTTTCCAGCGCCGCGGCGTCGGCGGAGTCGGCGTACTTTACGCGGTCGGCCGGGCGAATCGTCAGCGCGCCGGGCGCTGTCTCGCTGAATTTGGCTACCAGCGTTTGCCATGCCGCCATATCGGTTTTCCCGGTGGCGTAAACCTTTAGCAGCGCGTCGCCGTGCGGGTCGAAGAACTGAATGCTCTGGCGGCCGTTATCGTTGAGGTGGAACACGCTCGACCACTGGCTGAGGAACAGGCGCAGGTCGAGCGCCCGCGGGTTGAGCACCAGCCCGGCGTGGCCGCTCAGGTGCTGATGGGTAAATTCGCCGACCTGCTCGTGCACCGCGTATTCGTTGCGGCAGATGCATTTGGTTTCGCCGACGCTCTCCAGGGCGGCGATAATCGCCCGTACGTCGTCGTGCAGACGCACGGCATCGTGACCGACGCGCGCGGCGGTTAATTCGGCTTCGCTAATTCCCATCTCTGCGGCGATGTCGCGGGCATATTTGGCGGTGGAACGGGCTTTGGTGGCCTGGTAGCGCTGCCACAGATCGTCGTGTGCGTTTTGCATAATTCACATCCTTCTCTACGATGAATTTCCCCGGCCCGCGGGCCGGGGGGCAGGTTTGTTATTATTCGGGCGATCAGAAATCGATATTCACGCCCAGTTGCCAGGTCCTTCCGGGCATCACAGCCAGCGCTTTATCGTTGGCATCCTGATTGGTACTGGTCTCGATGTTACGGCTGCTCAGGTAGTCCCAGTATTTACGGTCGGTAATGTTGTAAACCCCGCCGTTGAGACGAACGTTCTTCGCCACCTGCCAGTAAGCGGTCCAGTCCAGCATGCCGTAGCCCGGCACGCGCATATATTCGGTGCTGGAATCGGCGATGGCGGAGCCGGTGTTGTTGTAGCTCTCGCGGCTGGTGGCAGTGGCCTGTTTGCCCTTAACAAAGGTGGCGGTCAGCGCCGTACCGTAGCGCTTAGCCGGATCGTCCCACGCCACGCCGACGATCGCTTTCATCGGCGCGACGCTGTCGAGGTCGACGTATTTATCGCCGTAGTAGCTGGATTTCGATTTCCCTTCGCTATAGCCCCAGGCGAGGGTGGCGCTCAGGCCATCCACCTGCTCAAACCAGGTGCCGAAGTTAAATTTAGTGCTGATCTCGCCGCCGTAGATATAGGCCTTATCGCGGTTTTCCGCTTGATAAATGGTGTAAATATTCGACGGGACGTTAGTGAATTTACCCGGATTGTTGGCGCGCGAATAACGCGTATAGGCGATAAAGTTCTTATAGCTGTTGTAGAACAGCGCGGTACGCACGGTGATGCCTTCGGTGACTTCGCCCTTGATACCCCATTCAATATTGTCGCTGGTCTCGGTTTTCAGATCGTTGTTACCGATTAGCGCGTACTGCTGGCTGCCGGCATAGCTGGAGCCCAGGTTCCACGAACCATACAGCTGGCTGGCATTCGGGAACTGCGCGCCGCGCTGGTACTGCAGATAGGTCATCAGCCGCGGCGTAATGTCGTACTGGAACGTCAGTGACGGCAGCACCTGGGTGTCGCTGTTTTTACCATACAGATTCGCCACCGACGATTCGGTGAGCACGCTGCTGTTAGCGCTAAGATCGGACAGATCTTCCGGTTTAGTGGACTGATGCGTCACGCGTACGCCGGGAATAATCGCGAAGTTGTGGCTATCGAGATCGAAGTTGATCTGATCCTGCACGTAACCGCCGATGGTGTAGCTACGGCTGTCCGCTTCCGGCTGCATAATTTCGCTGTAGACGCTAGGGATCGGCGATTGGCTAAATGGCCGCTGGGTTTTGGTCGTGCTGGCGTTAAAACCGGCGCTCAGGTCGTGGCGGCCGATGCTTTTCGCGAGCGCGGTCTGCAGGCCCCAGGTATCGGTATCGTAGTCGGAATTGACCGTCTGCATTTTGCGGGTGACGCTATCCGGCATCCAGGTCCAGTCGTGAGCCTCGGTATGCTGGTAATACACCTTGGTCGAGACGCTGTCGATGTAATCGTTCATCGGCGTCCAGTCGTCTTTCAGGCTCAGCCCCCAGCGCCGCGTCTGGTTGGTTTGGTTGGCGGTGCCGATCACGCTGTTACCGCTGGAGTCCCACGAATCGAAGTGGCTGTGGTTGGTCTTGTGATAGTAGTCGAAGGTGCTGGTGAACTTATGTTCATCGTTCGGCTGCCAGATGCCGGAGGCCATAAACGCGTCAGAGTGCCAGTTTGCCGGGTAAGCGTCGACGCTGCCGCTGTTGTTCTCGGTTTCCTGGCCATCGCGGCGGCTGTAGACGAAAATGCCGCGCAGCGTTTCATCGCCGCCGGCGACGGTGACGCCGTTATGCCAGCTGCGGTCGGAAGAGTCGTAGCCGCTCTGATAGCCAAAGGCGCTGGTTTTGCCCGGGCGCAGATAGTCATCCGCCGATTTCGGGCGGAAGGAGACGTTGCCGCCGATTGAGCTGTTAGCGGTCTCGGTTGAGGTGGCGCCCGACTGAATATCCACGCTGCCGTACATATAGGGGTCGATATAATCGCGGCCAATGCCAAAGGTGTTGAGGCCGGAACGGCCAACGTAGCCGCGGCCGGTGGCGTTTGGCTGGGCAATGCCGTCAACATCGATGCCGACGCGGTTGCTTTCGAGGCCGCGGATGTTGTAGCCGGTATAGCCGCCGCGATCGAAACCGCTTTTACCGTTGCCGGAACCGCCGCTGGCGCCGGTGGCGCTGATGAGGGGTTCATAACGCATGATTGAGCCGAAGTCGTTGGCGCCTTTGTCCTGCAGTTCCTGCGCGCTCACCGAGTGCTCGCTGCCGGCTTTCAGCTGTGGGGCCGGGGCGGTCACCACCATCTGTTCCGCGCTATCCGTCGTGTTATCCTGGGTCACGGCCGCGATAGCGGCATTCTGCGCGATTGCTGCGAGCAGAGAAGTCGCCAGCAGGCTTTTCTTACACCATGCTGCTGATTGAGTCGATTTGTACATTTGTAGCCACGCCTTGATAATTATTAGTATCGGCTCACGCGTTACTTCCAGAGTGCAGGTTGGTCCGTGTTTTCCCTGGCGGACAGTGGTATTCCTGATTTAGTAATTGCGAATGGTAATGATAGGTATTATCGTTTGCAACAAAATAATCATCTATTCTGAATTTTGTTTACATTCGTGCGGACGGGAGCAAGCCAACATGAGCCATAAAGCGATGATTACCATTCACTACTGTTCCCAATGCAACTGGATGCTGCGCGCCAGCTGGATGGCCCAGGAGCTGCTGCATACCTTTAGTACCGATATCGCTTCGGTCACGCTGGTGCCCGGTACCGGCGGCATTTTTACGGTGAGCGTCGATGAGGCGCTCATCTGGGAGCGTAAACGGGACGGCGGTTTCCCGGACGCTGCCGAGCTGAAACGGCGGGTGAGGGACGTCTGCTTCCCGGAAAAAGCGCTGGGGCACGTGGATAATGCCGGGAAGCAGATCTAAAACGGCTGGTTGCGATTAACGTCCTAGCTCAACGTTGACCAGTACGCTTTGTCGGCGAGTGCGAATAATAGCGACCGCCTCTTCCAGTACCCCGGGGAGATCTTCCGCCAGCGAAACCGTCAGCGCAGCCGCGCGGCTGGAGGCGGCGAGCGCGGCGAAATCTGGCGACGACGAGAACGCGGTGGCCGGGATCGCGTCCATTTTAGCGGCATAGCCGTCGGGATAGAGCGCCCGGGTGCCGCCCGCCACCGCTCCCCAGCCGCCATTGTTGCCGACCACCACCAACACGGGGAGCTTCATCACTTCCGCGATGTGATGACACACCGCCGGATTGGCAAAGAGATAGGAGCCGTCGCCCACGGCGGCGATGATAAGCTCACCTCGCCGGGCGAGCTGCAGCCCTAAGGCGATGGGCAACGCTTCACCCAGACCGCCCGCCAGCGCTTCCTGATAATAACTGTCCGCCTGAGTCAGGCCGGCAAACTGCGGCATTGTTGTCAGTTCAGAGACGATCTTCCCCTGATGTTGATTGGCAAGCTGGCCCAAACAGTAACTCAGCCAGGGTTTGCCAATCGCTCCTTTTTGGCCGGCGTGGAGGAGGGCTTCACGTTGGTTCTTCGCGTGTTGTATCAGGTTAAGCACATGCTTTTCACGTTCAGCCACCTGCCGTTGCTTCGCCGCCACAAGCGGCTGGAGCGCCTCTTGTAAAAGTTCGAATACCTCGTCGGTTTCTCCGGCCAGGTTAATATCGGCGCGATAACCGCGGACGGGGTAGCGGGAAAAAAGCGGATCGGGGCCGATCTGGATCACCTTACAGCTGTCGTTGCAGCGGCTTTCTTCGATGATCCACGGGGCCTGCGAGTCGATAACGATGATGACGTCGGCGGCAGAAAGCCAGCCTTCGGGATCGCTGCCTGCCAGCATAGGATTGTCGCTGCCGAGGGTGACTTCAGTGCCCCAGTATTCCACCACCGGAATGGCCCACTCCTTAACCAGGGTATTGAGCCGCGCAAAGCCACCAGACGTTCTTGCGCCGCGCTGGGCGAAGATGACCGGCTGTCTGGCATTGGCTATCGCATCGGCGGCGCTGGCAATATCCGCTCGCGTTGGCGCGTAGCGTACCGGCTGTTGGGTTGGTTCGGCATGAAGCGCTTGTTCATCGATCGTGAACGTTTCGCATAGCGGCTCGCGCGGCAGGCTCAAATACACCGGCCCCTTTGGCAATGAACGGGCTATCGCCCATGCTCTGTCAACATGCTCGCCGATCTGATCGGCAATGCGTAATTCAAAGTCCCATTTCACCGACTCGCGAATGAGCGCCGCCTGATCGCGCATCTCCTGGCCGTAGCCAATCGGCGTGTTGCGACAACCAAAGTGTGAATGCTCGCTAATCGGCGTGCGTCCGCCAAAAATCAGTACCGGAATATTGCTGTTGGCCAGATTGATGACGCCGCAGGCGGCATTGGCCAGGCCTACGTTAGTGTGAACCATGACGGCCTGCACTTTCCCGCTCCCGAGATAATAGCCATGGGCCATGCCAATAGCGGCGTTCTCGTGGGGACATATCACCAGCTCCGGTACCTGTTGTCCCGTGGCGCGCATTTTGGCCCACGCTTCAATAACCGGGGGATAATCGGTACCCGAATTAATAAAAATATAGGCCACGTCGAGGGCCTGAAGCCGGTGCAGTAATAATTCAGCGGCCGATACAGTGATAGAAGTCATATTCTCTCCGGATTTACGCGATGTTATCGCCGTGATTAAAAGGTCAGGAAAATAAATGCGCCCATCGTAATGATGGAAGTAATAATACTTAGCGCCATGGTCGAGGCCATTTCTTGCTCGCCGGACTTATATTGCATAGCAATAATAATGGCGATCGAGCCCACAGGAATCGCCATCGTTAATACCACTTGTTTTATTTGCTCCATGCTGAAACCCATTTTTAACAAAATGAGGTAGCAGGCGCCGGGCACCAGAATATTACGGGCGATGACGGTAATAATGGTGGCGGAGGTGATGACAATGCTGCGAGTATAGAGCACGATGCCTGCGGCAAACAGCGCCAGTCCGCCGGAGGCCTTACCCAGCAGACCTAGCGACATTGATACGGTTTCTGGAATATGAATATCCATTAATACTAATATCAGCGCGACAACCGGCGACCATACCACCGGCTGCTTGATGGCGTTGATGACCCGCGTGGCAAAAGAGATATTCTGGCTTTTATCCCCCGTTGCAACGGACATCAGAATCATCACTAGCGGGAGCTGGAAGACATTTTGCGTAATACTGGAAACAGTAATGAGTGAGGCGCTGACGGTGCCAAATAAAAAAGCCAGTACCGAGGTGCCAATGAAGGGAACGGCCGGCGAGCCGATGGCCAGAGCCTGTAGGGTACTGAGCGCCAGGGAGCGTTTACAGATATAACGGGCGATAGCTAAGGGAATAAGGAAACTCAGAATTAGCGCCAGGATAATGGCGATAGCGACCGGCCCCATGCTCATCACGATATGCCGCGGCGTCATGACCATATTACTGAAAATACTCAGCGGTAAAGCATACAGCATCACAATTTTATTAATATCACCAGCCTGCTGCCAGTTGAAGTCTTTGCGTTTACCGCTGATATAGCCAATGAGAACGGTAATGATAACGGGTAAAATAGCGCCGAGGATTAATAGAATGTTGTTCTGTGTCATAGTGATTTATTCTCATTATAAATTATCGTTAGGGTCAGGGTGTTGATCTATAAATATTGAGAGTGTTTCCCACGGAAATGCGCCGCTGTTGCACTATTCTTTTTTTTCGTTGCTTACTGCATTCTTGACGCAAAAAGAAGCGTCAGGGAAATGTAAAAATAATTCGTTCAATGAGTAATTGTCATGGCTATGAAAATTAAACAGATACAAGCCTTTCTTACCGTCGCCAGCGAAGGAAATTTAACCCTGGCTGCGGAGAAAATGGGGATTACGCAATCCGGGCTCAGCCGATTATTGCTGACCCTGGAGGAGGATCTGAATGCCACCTTATTTGAACGACATAAGCATGGAATGGCGTTAAGCGAGTATGGCAGCGCGTTTTTACCCTATGCCATGACAATGTTGAACACGGAGAACAAGGCCAGAGAGGAAATGGCGCTGATCCGCGGGGCGGGCAAGGGGATTTTGAGAATCGGCTGCGTATCCAGTCTGTTAACCAGCCATTTTATTGATAAATTAGCCGCCTTTCATAAACGCCATCCCCAGATACACATCAAAATATTCGACCGCATTGACTCAGAGTTGTTTAAGTTGCTGCTGATGCATGAAATTGATATCGCCCTCTGCGGGCCTTTACCGCACGACGATAAAATCGTAGTTCGTGGAAAAATTAACTGGCAGGATCGTATTTGTATCATTTCAAGGCCAGGCCATCCGCTGCAAAAAGAAAAACGTCTGTCGCTTGCGGCGATGCTCGACTATCCGTGGATCATGCCGCCGCCGTTAAGCACGCCGATGCTTATCCTCGAAGATATTTTTCGCTCGCATCAGCTGCCCTGTCCGGTTCCGATTATCGAGTGCGCTTCATCCGCAGCGATAAAATCCTTTATCGCTGAGAGCGATCTTTTAACGTCAATGCCCGCCCCCGTCTATCGACTGGAAGAGAAGCTTGGATTGTTGCGCCCGCTGGAAGCGGAAGGCAGCGTGTTTGTCCGAGATTTCTATGCCTGGAGCCATTTTGGCGTGTTATCCGGAGCCGCGCTGCAGTTAATCCAGCATCTGAAGCAGTGAGATGCCCTGACAGACACAAAGGTGTATAATCAATGCATCTTATTGGCTTGAGGCTGTGACATGGGCAAACGCATCGATCGCGAAAAGAAGACTATCGGCAATATGATCAGGCTTTATCAGCGCCGCTGCCCGGATGCGCGCAACGACGGCGAACATTACCTGGCGCTTAACGCTTACGCCGACAAGCGGCTGGATAAGTGCGTATTTGGCGAAGAGAAGCCGGCCTGTAAACAGTGTCCGGTACACTGCTATCAGCCGGCGAAGCGGGAAGAGATGAAGCGGATCATGCGCTGGGCCGGGCCGCGGATGCTCTGGCGCCACCCGATTCTGACCATTCGTCACCTGATTGACGACAGGCGACCGGCGCCGGAGCTGCCGGAAAAATACCGGCCGAAAAAATAGCGGCCTTTCCACGGTTTGCGCTGCGCTTCGCCGCCACCGGGATCGCGGTTGAAGGATCGTAGATACTGCTATCGGTTTGCAACTTTTTCGCTTGAGAAAAACGTTTATCGAGTGTCGCTTCAGAGGATATTGCGCTCCCGTTTGATTTTTATGCAATATGTTTTCCGTGGCGCAGGGAGCGCACAGAGGGCGGCCAGTCGCCGCCGCCCTCTGTACTCCCGGGCTTTGGCCGCCAAAATCGCCACTTCGTGGTTCCTTCGACTTATCCCTACAGGCTTCGGGTCGGGCCGAGGCTGCGTCCCTGCAAGTCACGGCCCTCAGCCCGCATCCATGCGGGCTGCCCCGGCCTTCCGGGAACGTCTCAGCGATTTTGAGGCCACCAACACCGGCAGTTTCAGCCAGCATGGTGAATAAATTAAAGGCAGGCCGCACAGACCGTAGATACTGTCATCGGTTTGCAACTTTTTTTAAGGGTTTTCCCGGACGCGGCGCGTTGCGCTTTCTCCGGGCTACCAAATCGCAAAGCGCTGTAGCCCCGGTAAGCGGCAGCGCCACCGGGGGATTTTGAGATCGCCAGCACCGGCAGTTTCAGCCAGCATGGTGAATAAATTAAAGGCAGGCCGCACGTACTGTAGGTCGGATAAGCGTAGCGCCATCCGACAATTCTCCCTGCTCGCGCTGGCGTTAGCCGCCATCGGAGATCGTTGCTGACGCCCTTTGTTTCTGACCGTCACGGATAGTACTGGCGACAAAGGCCAGCACGAACAGCGCGGTAAATAGCACCACGATGGTTGGCGCCGGCGCGCTATCGAGATAAAACGACAGCCAGACGCCCGCCAGCGAACAGCCCACGGCGATTACCGTTGCCAGCAATAATGCGCTGACAAAGCGCCGCGTCAGCAGCAGAGCGATAGCGCCGGGCGCTATCAGCAGCGAAATCGACAGAATAATCCCCACCGACTTTAACGTCGCGACGATAGTCAGCGCGATCATGCACAGCAGACCATAATGCAGCAGCCCGCAGCGCAGGCCGCTGGCTTTGGCCTGATTGGGATCAAAGGCGTGCAGTAAAAAATCGCGCCACTTTAGCCCGATAATCAGCGCAATCGCCAGCGCAATCACCGCCGTTTGCCCGATATCGCTGGCGGATATTCCCAGCATATCGCCAAACAGAATATGGTCGAGATGGACCTCGGATTGAATCGCCACGTACAGCACCAGCCCGGCGCCGAACATCCCCGAGAAGACGATCCCCATGATGGTATCGCGCTTGATGCGGCTGTTATCGTCGAGAAAACCGGTGGCGACGGCGCAGAATAAGCCGGCAATAAACGCGCCGATGGCGAAGGGGATGCCGATAATGTAGGCCACCACCACGCCGGGAAACACCGCGTGGCTCATGGCATCGCCCATCAGCGCCCAGCCTTTTAATACCAGAAATACCGACAGCAGCGCGCAGGGGACGGCGACGATCGTCGCCACCAGCATCGCGTTGACCATAAACGGGAACTGTAATGGTTCAAGGAGCATCGTTAGCATGAGGCCTCCCTGGCGCGGCGGCGGTTGGCCAGCAGGCCGTGCTTCGGCGCGAAGACAAAGGTAGCTAAGAACAGCAGCGTCTGCGCCACCACGATGATGCCGCCGGTGGCGCCATCAAGGTAGTAGCTCAGCCATGCGCCGAAGAAGCTGGTCAGGCTGCCGATAGCGACGGCAATGGCCAGCAGACGCGGGAAGCGGTCGGTTAACAGCCAGGCGGTGGCGCCGGGCGTCACGACCAGACAGATGACCAGAAACGCGCCGACGGTTTGCAGCGCCGCCACGGTGCAGGCGGCCAGCAGGGTGAAAAATAGCAGCTTCAGACCGCTGGTGTTAAGGCCAATCGAGCGGGCATGGTTCTCATCGAAGAAGGTGACCATCAGGTCTTTCCACTTCAGCAACAGGATCGCCATCGAAATACAGCCAATTGCCGCCAGCTGGATAATATCCTCCGGAGCGATGGCGAGAATATTGCCGAGAATAATAGTTTGAATGTTCACCGAGGTCGGATTCAGCGACACCATAAACAGACCGATGCCGAAAAACGAGGAGAAAATCAGCCCGATGATGGCGTCCTCTTTAAGCCGCGAACGCTGGTTAAGAAACAGCATGCTGCCTGCCGCCAGGCCGCCGGAGAGAAACGCGCCCAGCGCAAAGGGCAGGCCAAGCATATAAGCGCCGGCGACGCCGGGAACGATCGAGTGGGAGAGGGCGTCGCCAATCAGCGACCAGCCTTTGAGCATCAGGTAGCAGGAGAGAAAGGCGCAGACGCCGCCGACTAATGCCGAGACCCACATCGCGTTGAGCATGTATTGATAGCCAAACGGCTCCAGCAGCCAGCTCATCGTTGGCCCCCCGCCGCGCGATGGCTGATAAACGGCCGCTCATCGTCGGTAATAATGCGCTCTTCCGCGCCGGTGAGCGTGACGTGACGCAATACGCCGCTGAAGGCCAGCTCCAGGTTCTCGGCGGTGAAGGTGGTCTCCGTCGGGCCGCTGGCCAGCACGGTGCCTTTCACCATCACCGTGTAATCGCAAAATTCGCTGACTGAACCGAGGTTATGGGTAGAAACCAGCATGGTACAGCCTTCGTCGCGCAGTTCTCGCAGCAGGGCAATGATCCGCGCCTCGGTCTGCACATCGACGCCGGTAAACGGCTCATCGAGCAGGATCACTTTGCCTTCCTGAGCAATGGCGCGGGCGAGGAACACGCGCTTTTTCTGCCCGCCGGAGAGCTCGCCAATTTGTCTTTTGCGGTATTCGCTCATTCCTACCCGGGCCAGCGCGGCATCGACAATCTGCCGGTCGCGGGGCTTCGCCCGCCGCAGCCAGCCCATATGGCCATAGCGGCCCATCATTACTACTTCTTCCACCAGCACCGGAAAAGACCAGTCCACCTCTTCCGATTGCGGTACGTAGGCAACAAGATTTTGCCGAAGCGCGCGGTTGACCGGCTGGCCGAGAATGGCGATATCGCCGTGGCCGACGCGCACGAAGCCCATCAGCGCTTTGAATAACGTCGATTTACCGGATCCGTTGACCCCCACCAGCGCGGCAATCGATCCGCGCGGTACGCTGAACGAGGCATCGCGCAGGGCGGTGTGGCCGTTGCGATAGGTCACCGTGACCTGGTCGACGATAAGTCCCGCTTGTGGCGCAATCATGACTGTTTCCTCAGGCCATCGTTGATCCCTTTGACGATGGTTTCGGTGGTGACGCGCAGCAGGTCAAGATAGGTCGGCACCGGACCGTCGGCGGCACTTAGCGAGTCAACATACAGTACGCCGCCATAGTGGGCGCCGGCTTCACGGGCGACCTGTCGCGCCGGTTTGTCGGAGATGGTGCTTTCACTGAAGATGGTCGGGATATGCTCCTTCTTCATGGTGTCGATGGTTTTACGCACCTGCTGCGGCGTGCCCTGCTGGTCGGCGTTAATCGGCCACAGATAACGCTCCTGCAGGCCGTTATCGCGCGCCAGATAGGAGAATGCGCCTTCGCTGGTGACCAGCCAGCGTTTGTCCGCCGGCAGTTTCGCCAGTTCGGCCTTCAGCGGCGCCATAGTCTGGCGGATCTTCTCTTTGTAGGCCTCGGCGTTACGGCGATAGGTGTCGGCATTGACGGGATCGTATTTCACCAGTGCATCGCGAATGTTATCGACGTAAATCAGCGCATTATCCGCCGACATCCAGGCGTGCGGATTAGGTTTGCCGTTGTAGGGGCCATCGCTGATGCCCATCGGCTGGATACCGTTGCTGACCACCACTTCCGGTACGCCGTTCAGGTGCTGATAAAAACGGGCGAACCACAGTTCGAGGTTGAGACCGTTGGCGAGAATAAGCTTCGCCCCCTGCGCGCGTTTGATATCGCCCGGCGTCGGCTGATATTCGTGAATTTCCGCGCCCGGCTTGGTGATTGAGCTGACGTCTGCGGCGTCGCCGGCGACGTTCTGCGCCATATCGGCGATCACGGTGAAGGTGGTAATGACTTTAAATTTTTCTTGCGCCTGAGCCGGGGCGATGGCAAGCAGCGCTAATGCGGCGGAGAACAACAGGTACTTGAACGGCGGCAGATGCGGCATAGGATCCCTCACGGTATTGCGATTAATTAATCATCGTTTATAGCCTTTGCTATGTTATATAGCACAAGCTATTTATAAATGAAAATAATTCTTATTTAGATGTTGGGGTAATGATTAGGCTGAGAAGGGATTGGGGAGGGAGGGGTAATCCGGATTCGGTCCGGTATTCGATGGGGCGCCGCGTTATTTTGTCGGATGGCGCTACGCTTATCCGACCTATGGTTCATGCGCGATTTGGTAGCCCCGGTAAGCGTAAGCGCCACCGGGGAGAGCGCAAGCTGTTGTGCCGTTATTTTGTCGGATGGCGCTACGCTTATCCGACCTACGGTTCATGCGCGATTTGGTAGCCCGGAGAAGGCGCAATGCGCCGCCTCCGGGAGAATCCTTAAGCCATTAGAGACATATCGCCGGGCTAGACTAACCGATCCTTATTAATGCCTAAACGCTTCATGCGCGACAGCAGCGTCGTGCGCTTGAGCCCCAGGCGCTGGGCGGCGCCTTTTGGCCCGGCCACCACGCCGTTGCTCTCTTTCAGTACCCGGACGATCAGCTGATATTCATCTTCGCCTTCCTCCGGCAGCACTTCCGGCGCCAGCGTCTCCTGTTCAATATGCATTTCCGGCAGCGACAGTTGCAGTACGTTGCCGCGGGTCAACAACACCGCGCGCTCGACGACGTTTTCCAGCTCGCGCACGTTGCCCGGCCACTCCATGCGCGAAAGCGTGCGCAGGGTCTCCGCGGGAATACTGTCGATGTTGCGCCCCAGACGGCGGGCGATTTTGAAAGTGAATGCTTTCACCAGCAGTGGAATATCGTCCGGGCGTTCGCGCAGCGGCGGCAGGTGGATCGGGAACACATTGAGACGATAGTAAAGATCGCTGCGGAATTCACGATCGATAACCATCTGTTTGAGATCGCGGTTGGTGGCGGCGATCAGCCGTACATCGGTCTGAATCAGTTTATTGCTGCCCAGACGTTCGAATTCCTGCTCCTGGAGAACGCGCAGCAGCTTCGGCTGCAGTTCCAGCGGCATATCGCCGACCTCATCGAGGAACAGCGAGCTTTTGTCCGCCAGTTCGAAACGGCCGATGCGCTGGGCGCTGGCGCCGGTAAAAGCGCCGCGCTCGTGGCCGAACAGATCGCTTTCCAGCAGGCCCGCAGGCATTGCCGCGCAGTTCATTTTCACCATCCGTCGGCCGTTGCGCCCGCTCAGGTTATGAATAGCGCGGGCAATCAGTTCTTTACCGGTGCCGGTTTCACCGAGGATCAGCACCGTACTGTCGCTCTGCGCCACCATCTCCACCTGTTTAAGCACGCTGTGCATCGCTTCGCTGCGACCGATGATTTCGCCGAACTCGCTTTCGACGTTGTTGAGCTGTTCGGTGAGCGCCAGGTTTTCATCCACCAGCCGTTCTTTCAGCCGCTGGATCTCGCGATAGGCGAGGGCGTTATCGATAGCTATCGACACGCGCTCGGCGATTTGCCGCAGCAGTTTAAGGTTGGTAGTGGTAAACACTTGTTCATCGCACTGCGCCAGCTTCAACACTCCGAGCAGCGTATTGCCGGACATGAGCGGTAACAGGCACAGGGTCTGGATCTGGTTATCCCACATCTCGAAGAGCATTTTCTCATACGGCGCCAGCGAGTCGTGCTCATGCAGATTGAGTAACAGCATCTCTTTGCTCTTAAACACCCGCTCGGTTAGCGTGCCGGCTTCATCGACTTCGCTTTGGTCGTGGACCGGATGGCTGGCGTCGAGATAGTGGGTAGAGTAGATGTTAAGCTTGCCTTTGCGGTTGCTGCGCAGCACCACGCTGATGGCGTCGATGCGGAAATAGCGGTGGATCTCTTTCGCCACCTCGCTGACCAGCTCGTCAATATCGAGGCGCGACAGGACGGCGTTGGTGATGGCCACCAGGATACGGAAGTTATCGCGCTCGTGGCATAGCAGGTCGTAATCGACGTTGTTGCTGACCCGGTTTTGGATCTGCTCGGTCACGACGGCGACAATCTGCGCGAAAGTATGCAGGCGCTGGTACTCTTTTTCGCTCCATGGCCGGTTGTCGTCGCGGATGAATTCACAACCGCCGAAAATGCGGCCTTCCGCCGCCAGCGGCAGCAGACAGTAGTAGCCGAATTCCGGGTAAATGCCGCTGGCGGCCAGCTGCGGCCAGGTTTCGGCGAAGGTCACGTTGTCGCAATGTAGCGCGTCGGGGCGCGACAGCAGGCGGCGTACCGGGCCGTGCGCCAGTACGGTTTCATCTTCGTAGCTTGCCGGCTGCCCGGCGTCGTCGCAGGCGTACCTGACGGCGCGATGGTTGCCGTGGTTCCACAAGATAATCGCCGCCCGGTCGGCAAGCGCGGATTGCTGCACCAGACGGGTTAGCGTTTCACTCAGCGCGGCCAGATCGGGCTGCTGTAATAAAATACGGGTGATATCAAACAGACCCTGCTGCCCGAGATCGCCCATTGGTGTATACGACATTGCTTAAGTCCAAAAAGCGCCGCAGCGCGGCGCAGAATAAAGAGATGAATCAAATAATAGTCTGTTAATAAAACAATTGTTGCCGTTGTTGAGGTCGCCCGGATAAGGCGAAAGCCACAATCCGGGGTGGGTTCAATGGTTAACAAATTCTCGGCAGCGGTTCGGCGTGGGGAAGATCGAGCGTACGTTTAACGCCATATAACCCGACAGAGCGCACGCCGGCGCGCTCGACAACGTCGCCAATTATCGCGGCATTCTGTCCGAGCGGGTGAGACCGTAAATGCTCAAGTACGCGCGGCGCGGCTTCTCTGGCGACGGCAATCACCAGTTTACCTTCGTTGGCGAAATTCAGGGCGTCCAGCCCCAGCAGTTCGCAGACGCCGCGCACCGTATCGTTGACCGGCAGCTTCGCTTCATGCAGTTCGATACCGCAGCCGCTGGCGGCGGCGAACTCGTGCGCCACCGCGTTGACGCCGCCGCGGGTGGCGTCGCGTAGCGCTTTAATGCCCGGAATCTCGCGCAGGGTCTGGATAAGCGGCGTCAGCACCGCGCAGTCGCTGGATAACGCGCCGTCCAGCCCCAGCTGTTCGCGCAGGTTAAGAATGGTGGCGCCGTGATCGCCGAGCGTGCCGCTGACCAGCAGCACATCGCCGGCGCTAATCTGCTGCGCTCCCCAGTGAATATCGCCGGGGATGGCGCCAATACCGGCGGTATTGATGAATATTTTATCTGCCGCGCCGCGCGGCACCACTTTGGTATCGCCGGTCACAATGGCAATCCCGGCCTGCTGAGCGGTAGTTGCCATGCTGCGCACCACCGCTTCCAGCGTCGCCATCTCCAGCCCCTCTTCGAGGATAAACCCGCAGGAGAGATAGCGTGGCACGGCGCCGCTGACCGCCACGTCGTTGGCGGTGCCGCAGACCGCCAGCTTGCCGATATCGCCGCCGGGGAAAAACAGTGGGTCAATAACGTAGCTGTCCGTTGAGAAGGCCAGCCGATCGCCCTGGGCGGCAAGCCCGGCGAGATCTAAACGCGCCTGATCTTCCTGTTCGGCCAGCCAGGGGTTGGCGAAGGCCTGCATAAACAGCTCGCCAATGAGTTGCTGCATCGCCTGACCGCCGCTACCGTGAGCTAACTGAATGCTTTTCATGCTTTATTTTCCTGACTGCGATATTGATACCAGGCGGCGCAGGCGCCCTCTGAGGAGACCATCAGCGCGCCAAAGGCGCTCTGTGGATTGCAGACGCGGCCAAACAGCGGGCACTGGTGTGGTTTACAACGCCCGGTCAGCACTTCACCGCAGCGGGCGCGCGGGTCGTCGCAAACGCGCTGCGGCGCCGGGCGGAAATGGGCCTCGGCGTCAAAGCGTTGATAATCTGGCGTCAGGCAAACGCCGGAATCGTTGATCGTCCCCAGGCCGCGCCATTCGCTATCGCCGCTCAGGCAAAAGACTTCGGCGATTGCCGCCTGCGCCAGCGCGTTACCGGCATCCGGCACCACGCGACGGTACTGATTCTCTACCTGACTGCGCTGCGCTATTTTCTGCTCAACCAGCATGATCACGCCTTGCAGTAGATCAACTGGTTCAAATCCAGCAACGACTAATGGCCGATGATAGTCGCTGGCGATGAAACCGTAGGCATCAGTACCAATCACCATACTGACGTGGCCGGGGGCGAGAAACGCATCGATACCGTTGTCCGGCTGGTCCAGCAGGCTGCGCAGCGTTGGCAGTAGGGTGATGTGCTGACAGAAAAAGTAGAAGTTGCCGACGTTGCGCTCGCGGGCCTGACGCAGCGTCAGCGCGGTGGCGGGCATGGTGGTTTCAAAACCGAGACCGAAAAACACCACCTCGCGCTGCGGATTCTGCTGCGCCAGCCGCAGGGCGTCCATCGGCGAGTAAACGATTCGCACATCGGCGCCGCGACTCTTCGCCTGCAGCAGCGACCCGTTTTTTCCCGGCACGCGCATTGCATCGCCAAAGGTGCAGAAAATCACTCCCGGACGGCTGGCTATCTCGATACACGCATCAATGCGGCCCATCGGCAGAACGCACACCGGGCAGCCGGGGCCGTGAATAAATTCAATATTGTTCGGTAATAGCTGGTCGAGGCCGAATTTGAAGATGGCGTGGGTATGGCCGCCGCAGACCTCCATCATCCGCAGCGGGCGGGCTTCACTGTAGTCCAGCAGCCGGGCGCGCTGCTGCAGATGTTCGACCAGCTGCAGCACCTGCTCCGGCGCGCGGTATTCATCAACAAAACGCATTATCGCTCCTCGCCGTATAGCAACGCGCCGACGTCCGGTTCAACCTCGAACATGTTTTGCAGCGCGTCGAGGGTATCGCGCGCTTCGGCTTCGTTAATCACGCTCATGGCGAACCCGACGTGGACCAGCACCCACTGGCCGATGCGTGGCTGGCCCTGTTCATCGACGGCGCCGACCAGGGTCAGATCGACTTCGCGCTGAATGCCGCACACTTCCACCTTCGCCATCGCGCCGTCAATCGTGCTAATTTGCCCCGGAATGCCTATGCACATCGCTGCGTCTCCAGCCAGTTAAGCCACTGGTCCATGCCTTCGCCGCTGGTGGCGGAGAGCAAAATAATCTCGATATGCGGATTCACTTCCCGCGCGCAGGCGAGGCACTTCTCGACGTCAAAGTTGAGGTACGGCAGCAGGTCGACTTTGTTGAGCAGCATCAGGCTGGCGGCGGCAAACATATGCGGATACTTCAGCGGTTTATCTTCTCCTTCGGTGACCGACAGCACCGCCACTTTATGGCGTTCGCCAAGATCGAAGCTGGCCGGGCAGACCAGGTTACCGACGTTTTCGATAAACAGAATGCCGTTATCGCCAGCCGGCAGGCGCGCAGAGGCGTCGGCAATCATTTGCGCATCGAGATGGCAGCCCTTGCCGGTATTGACCTGAATCGCCGGCGTGCCGGTGGCGCGGATGCGCGCGGCATCGTTGACCGTCTGCTGATCGCCTTCAATGACCGCGCAGTCGACGATGCCTTTCAGGTGGATCAGAGTTTCGGTGAGCAGGGTGGTTTTACCGGAGCCGGGACTGGAGACCAGATTTAGCACCAGTTGGTTATTCGCCGCGAAGCGCGCGCGGTTGCGCGCCGCCAGGCGGTTGTTTTTATCCAGCACGTCGATTTCGACTTCCAGCATCCGCCGCTGGCTCTGGCCCGGCGCGTGGGTACCGGCTTCGCCGTGGCCGTAATGCAGATCGCCTTGCGCGCTGCGGGTCGGGGAGAAGTTATCGGTTTTCACGCCGGTGATGGTCATGGTCTGGCGCGGGGCGGGGGCGAAGGGGGCGCTGCGAAACGCCGAGTGCGGGTTATGTTCATCGCCTTCGATATAAAGGTTGCCTTCTCCGCAGCCGCATGTCGTACACATAATCTTTTACTCCAATTCTAAACGCTGAATCTGTAAGCCATCATCCGCCACGATCTGCAACTGGTCGTTATCGCAGTGCGGGCAGCGGCGGACGTGCTGAGAGACAAGATGCACATACTGCTGACAGCGTTCACACCAGCATTCGGCCTGTTGCTCGGCAATGTGCAGCGCGCAGCCTTCCGCCAGCGTGCCGCGGCACACCAGTTCAAAACAGAAGGTGAGGGCGCTGGCCTCCACGCAGGAAAACGCGCCAACCTTCAGCCACACGCCGGTGACCCGGCGTGCGCCGTTTTGCCGCGCCTGTTGCTCAATAATTTCCAGCGCCCGCTGGCTTAGCGTGATTTCGTGCATATTGGCCTCCGTTAATACTATGGCGGCTATATGCAATAACGATGCCAGGAGACCATAAACGGTGGGGGAACTGTCGATGACGACGACGTGCGGCTGTCATCGACATGTCGTGATGGTGCGTGGTTTTATAATAATTCCTTTAAATTCAAATAAATAAATTTTGGCATGGAAAATGCTTAACCGGTGCATCTCATGTAACGGGAGGATCCGGGATGACAATTTGGGAATTAAGTGAAAAGGCGGACTACATCGCCGATCGTCACCGCCAGCATCAGGAGCAGTGGCACACCTACTGCAACTCGCTGGTTCAGGGCATCACCCTGTCGAAAGCGCGTCTGCATCACGCGATGAGCTGCGCGCCGGACAAAGAGCTGTGCTTCGTGCTGTTCGGCCACTTTCAGGTATATGTCGCGCTGGCGGAAGGCTTTAACAGCCACACCATCGAATACTACGTAGAAAGCAAAAATGGCGATGACAAACGGCTGATCGCCCAGGCGACGCTGGATGCGGAAGGCGTAATTGACGGTCGCATCAGTAACCGTTCCCGCGAAGCGGTGCTGGAACACTACCTGGCGATCATCGCCACCGTCTATGACCGCCTGTATGAGGCCATGGAGCGTGACCAGCCGGTGGATTTAAACCATCTGGCGCAGGTCCATTAATTATGAAGTGTCGACAAGTGTCGAAACCGACACCTGCGCGGCCTGATTTCGTCAAAAGTGACTTTCACCCGAGGATGACCCGGTGAACCGTTTTGTAATTGCTGATTCCAGCGTCTGTATCGGCTGCCGCACCTGCGAAGCCGCCTGTTCCGAGACGCACCGCCAGTATGGCCTGCAAAGTATGCCGCGCCTGCAGGTCATGCGTAATGAAAAAGAGTCTGCGCCGCAGATGTGCCACCACTGTGAAGACGCGCCTTGCGCCGCGGTGTGTCCGGTCAACGCCATTACTCGCGTTGACGGCGCGGTACAGCTGAATGAAAGCCTGTGCGTGAGCTGCAAACTGTGCGGCATCGCCTGCCCGTTCGGCGCGATTGAATTCTCCGGCAGCCGCCCGTTGGATATTCCCGCCAACGCTAACACGCCGATGGCGCCCGCCGCGCCGCCGGCTCCGGCCCGCGTCAGCTCGCTGCTCGATTGGGTGCCTGGCGTTCGCGCTATCGCCGTGAAATGCGACCTCTGCCACTTTGATGAGCAGGGCCCGGCGTGCGTGCGGACCTGTCCGACCAAAGCCTTAGTGCTGGTGGATATTCGCGACATAGCTAAGTCCAGCAAGCGTAAGCGTGAACTGACCTTTAATACCGACCTCGGCGATTTGTCGCTGTTTCAGGCGCAACAAGGGGGCGTGAAATGAGCGTGGTTGCATTAGTGAATCAGGCGGTTGCCTGGTATACCGCCAGCGCGGTGCTGGCGTTTTTATTTAGTCTGCGTAAACCGCTGAGCGGCGCGATTGCCGGGATCGGCGGCGCGGTTGCCAGCGCGATGTTAATCGTCGCTGGCTTTTCGGCGCTGATCGCGCCGGAGCGGATCAACGGCGGCATGCTGCAGTATCTGCATCTGGCGATGCGGGTGGGCGGGATTAACGCTCTGTGGCTGTTGGCTATCGGCCTGTCGGCGCTGCCGATTTCGCTGTTTAACATTTCCTGGCATCGTCATCCGCAGGTCAAATCCAACGGCCTGCTGGTTAATCTGCTGCTGGCTGCCGCCACCTGCGCGGTGGTGGTGACTAACTTTGGCAGTCTGGTGGTGATGGCGGAAATCATGGCGCTGTGCGCCGCGTTCCTTACCGGCTGCGCGCAGTCCGGCAAACTGTGGTTTGCGCTGGGGCGTCTCGGTACCCTGCTGCTGGCGTGGACCTGCTGGCTGGTGTGGTCGTTCTACGGCACTCTCGATCTGGCGGCGATTAGCCAGTTGGCCGCTGGCGCGCCGCAGAACATGGCGCTGTGGCTGCCGGGTCTGCTCGGTTTTGCCCTGCTCGCAGGGGTGATCCCGCTGCACGGCTGGGCGCCGCAGGCGCATGCGGGCGCCAGCGCCCCGGCCGCCGCGCTGTTTTCTACAGTGGTGATGAAGGTCGGTCTGTACGGCATCTTGACCGTGTCGCTGGCCGGTAGCGTGCCACCGCTGTGGTGGGGCGTGCTGCTGCTGGTGTTGGGAATGATTACCGCCTTTATCGGCGGGCTGTACGCGCTGATGGAACATAATATCCAGCGCCTGCTGGCTTACCACACCCTGGAAAACATCGGCATTATTCTGCTTGGCCTCGGCGCGTTCGTCACCGGTATTGCTACCGGCAATAATGCGCTGATGGTGCTGGGCTTTATCGGCGGCATGTACCACCTGATCAACCACAGCCTGTTCAAAACCACGCTGTTCCTTGGTGCGGGGGCGGTGTGGTTCCGTACCGGGCATCGCGATATCGAGAAGCTGGGCGGCATCGGTAAAAAAATGCCGCTGATTTCACTCGCCATGCTGGTGGGGCTGATGGCGATGGCCGCGCTGCCGCCGCTGAACGGCTTTGCCGGCGAATGGGTTATCTATCAATCCTTCTTCAAGCTGAGCACCGGCGAGGTGTTTATCGGCCGTCTGCTGGGGCCGCTGCTGGCGGTTGGCCTGGCGATTACCGGGGCGCTGGCGGTGATGTGTATGGCCAAAGTCTACGGCGTCACCTTCCTCGGCGCGCCGCGCAGTAAAGAGGCGGAAAACGCCACCTGCGCGCCCTGGCTGATGACCTTAAGCGTGGTGCTGGCCGCCGCGTGCTGCGTCATCGGCGGCGTGGCGGCGCCATGGTTGTTGCCGCTGGTCGGCCACGTTATTCCGGTTCCTGCGCAGGCCACAAGCGTCGTGTCGCAGCCGCTGATCGCCATTCTGCTGATTGCCTGTCCGCTGCTGCCGTTCCTGCTGATGATCTTCTTCAAAGGCGACCGCCTGCCGGCGCGCTCGCGCGGCGCGGCGTGGGTCTGCGGCTACGACCATGAACAAGCGATGGTGGTCACCGCCCACGGCTTCGCCATGCCGGTGAAAGAAGCCTTTGCGCCGCTGCTGAAGCTGCGTCACTGGTTGAATCCGGTACGGCTGGTGCCCGGCTGGCAGAATGCCGCCGCGCCCGCCTTGCTGCGCGGCGTGGCGCTGATCGAACTGGCGGTACTGGTGGTGATTGTGATTTCGCGAGGAGCCTGAGAGTGAACCTATTCGTTGCATTAATACAGGCGCTGGTACTGTTTGCCGTCGCGCCGCTGCTGTCCGGCCTGACCCGCGTTACCCGCGCGCGCCTGCATAACCGCCGCGGGCCGGGGGTACTGCAGGAGTATCGGGATATCCTGAAACTGCTGGGTCGCCAGAGCGTGGGCCCGGACGCTTCCGGCTGGGTATTCCGCCTGACGCCGTTTGTGATGGTTGGCGTGATGCTGACCATCGCCGCCGCGCTGCCGGTGGTGACCGTAGATTCACCGCTGCCGGGGCTGGGCGACCTGATTACGCTTATCTATCTGTTCGCCATCGCCCGCTTCTTCTTCGCCATTTCCGGCCTGGATACCGGCAGTCCGTTCACCGCCATCGGCAGCAGTCGTGAAGCGATGCTCGGCGTGCTGGTCGAACCGATCCTGCTGCTTGGGCTGTGGGTCGCGGCGCAGGTTGCCGGCTCCACCCATATTAGCGCGATTACCGATACCGTTTACCACTGGCCCGCCGAGCGCAGCATCCCGCTGATCCTGGCGCTGTGCGCCTGCGCTTTCGCCACCTTTATCGAAATGGGCAAGCTGCCGTTCGATTTAGCCGAGGCCGAACAGGAACTGCAGGAAGGGCCGCTTTCCGAGTACAGCGGCAGCGGTTTCGCGGTGCTGAAGTGGGGCATCAGCCTGAAACAGCTGGTGGTGCTGCAGATGTTCGTCGGCGTATTTATCCCGTGGGGACAGATGACCAGTTTTAGCGCGCCAGGCCTGCTGCTGGCGCTGGTGGTCGCCATCGTCAAGCTGGTGGCGGGAGTGCTGATTATCGCGCTGTTCGAAAACAGCATGGCGCGTCTGCGCTTTTGTGCCACCTCCCGCGTTACCTGGGCCGGGTTTGGTTTCGCCTTTTTAGCTTTCGTCTCCTTGCTGGTGGCGTGATTAAGAGAATTTGAGCATGTCTGAAGAAAAAATCGGTCAACACTATCTTGCGGCGCTGCACCAGGCCTTTCCTGGCGTGGTGCTGGATGAAGCCTGGCAGACCAAAGATCAGCTTACCGTCACCGTGAAGGTTAACTACCTGCCGGAAGTGGTCGAGTTCCTGTACTACAAGCAGGGGGGCTGGCTGTCGGTACTGTTCGGCAACGACGAACGTAAGTTGAACGGCCACTACGCGGTTTACTACGTGCTGTCGATGGAGCAGGGCACTAAATGCTGGATCACCGTGCGCGTGGAAGTCGACGCTAACAAACCGGAATATCCGTCGGTGACCCCGCGCGTGCCGGCGGCGGTATGGGGTGAACGCGAAGTACGCGATATGTACGGTCTGGTGCCGGTGGGCTTGCCGGACGAGCGCCGCCTGGTGCTGCCGGATGACTGGCCGGATGAACTCTATCCGCTGCGTAAAGACAGCATGGACTACCGCCAGCGCCCGGCGCCGACCACCGACGCGGAGACCTACGAGTTCATTAACGAGCTCGGCAGTAAGAAAAACAACGTGGTGCCGATTGGCCCGCTGCACGTCACCTCCGATGAGCCTGGACACTTCCGTCTGTTTGTCGACGGCGAGAACATTATCGACGCCGATTACCGCCTGTTCTATGTCCACCGCGGCATGGAAAAGCTGGCGGAAACCCGCATGGGCTACAACGAAGTGACGTTCCTGTCGGACCGGGTATGCGGCATCTGCGGCTTCGCCCACAGTACCGCCTATACCACCTCGGTGGAAAACGCGATGGGCATCGTGGTGCCGGAGCGCGCGCAGATGATCCGCGCCATTCTGCTGGAAGTAGAACGCCTGCACTCGCACCTGCTGAACCTTGGCCTGGCCTGCCACTTCACCGGTTTTGACTCCGGTTTTATGCAGTTCTTCCGCGTGCGCGAAACCTCAATGAAGATGGCGGAGATCCTCACGGGCGCGCGTAAAACCTACGGTATGAACCTGATCGGCGGGATTCGCCGCGATCTGCTGAAAGAGGACATGATCCAGACCCGCCAGCTGGCGCAGCAGATGCGCCGCGATGTGCAGGAGCTGGTGGATATGTTGCTCAGCACGCCGAACATGGAACAGCGCACCGTCGGTATTGGCCGTCTGGATCCAGAAATCGCCCGCGACTTCAGTAACGTCGGCCCGATGGTCCGCGCCAGCGGCCACGCCCGCGATACTCGCGCCGATCACCCGTTCGTTGGTTACGGTCTGCTGCCGATGGAAGTTCACAGCGAGCAGGGCTGCGACGTGATTTCCCGCCTCAAGGTGCGTATCAACGAAGTTTATACCGCGCTGAATATGATTGATTTCGGTCTCGACAATCTGCCCGGCGGCCCGCTGATGGTGGATGGCTTCACCTATATTCCGCACCGCTTCGCGCTGGGCTTCTCGGAAGCGCCGCGCGGCGACGATATCCACTGGAGCATGACCGGCGACAACCAAAAGCTGTACCGCTGGCGCTGCCGTGCGGCGACCTACGCCAACTGGCCGACCCTGCGCTATATGCTGCGAGGCAACACCGTCTCCGACGCGCCACTGATTATTGGCAGCCTCGACCCTTGCTACTCCTGTACCGACCGCATGACGGTGGTCGATGTACGTAAGAAGAAAAGCAAAGTGGTGCCGTACAAAGAGCTGGAGCGCTACAGCATCGAGCGTAAAAACTCGCCGCTGAAATAAGGAATCGCCATGTTTACCTTTATCAAAAAAGTCATCAAGACCGGCACCGCAACCCACTCCTATCCGCTGGAGCCGATGCCGGTGGATAAAAACTTCCGCGGCAAACCGGAACACAATCCTCAGCAGTGCATCGGCTGTGCGGCCTGCGTGAATGCCTGTCCGTCTAACGCCCTGACGGTAGAGACCGATCTGGCGACTAACCAGCTGGCGTGGCAGTTCAACCTCGGACGCTGCATTTTCTGCGGCCGCTGTGAAGAAGTTTGCCCGACGGCGGCGATTAAGCTGTCGCAGGAGTATGAACTGGCGGTGTGGAAAAAAGAGGATTTCCTCCAGCAGTCGCGCTTTGCCATCTGTCACTGTCGGGTCTGCGAACGGCCTTTCGCGGTACAAAAAGAGATCGACTACGCTATCGCGCTGCTTAAGCACAACGGCGATACCCGCGCCGAACTGCATCGCGAAAGTTTTGAGACCTGCCCGGAATGCAAGCGTCAGAAATGCCTGGTGCCATCCGATCGTATTGAACTGACTCGCCACATGAGGGAGGCCAGCTGATGAGCAATTTATTAGGCCCGCGCGATGAAAACGGCATTCCGCTGCCGATGTCGGTGGATGAATCCATCGCCAGCATGAAGGCCTCGCTGCTGAAAAAAATCAAACGTTCCGCCTACGTTTACCGCGTCGACTGCGGCGGCTGTAACGGCTGCGAAATCGAGATTTTCGCCACCCTTTCGCCGCTTTTCGATGCCGAACGCTTCGGGATTAAAGTAGTGCCGTCGCCGCGCCATGCCGATATTCTGCTGTTTACCGGCGCGGTGACCCGCGCGATGCGTTCGCCGGCGCTGCGCGCCTGGCAATCGGCGCCGGATCCGAAAATCTGCATCTCTTACGGCGCCTGCGGCAACAGCGGCGGTATCTTCCACGATCTGTATTGCGTATGGGGCGGCACCGACAAAATCGTGCCGGTCGATGTCTATATTCCGGGCTGTCCGCCGACGCCTGCCGCCACGCTGTACGGTTTTGCGATGGCGCTTGGTCTGCTGGAGCAAAAAATCCATGCCCGCCAGCCGGGCGAGCTTGACGACCAGCCAACCGAATTGCTGCATCCCAACATGGTGCAGCCGCTGCGGGTGCGTATCGATCGCGAAGCGCGCCGTCTGGCCGGCTATCGCTATGGCCGCCAGATCGCCGACGACTATATGCGTCTACTGGGGCAGGGCGATAACCAGGTACTGCGCTGGCTGGAGGCGGAGAAAGATCCGCGTCTGACCGAGATCGTCACGCACCTGAATCAGGTGGTCGAGGGGGCGCGTATCCGATGAGCGAGACGGTGGTGTTCAGTCAGCTGAGCCGTAAATTTATTGATGAGAACGACGCGACGCCGGATCAGGCGCAGCAGGTGGTCTATTACAGCCTGGCGATTGGCCACCACCTCGGCGTCATTGACTGCCTGGAGGCGGCGTTAAGCTGCCCGTGGGAGGACTATCTGGCGTGGATCGGTACGCTGGAAGCGGGCAGCGCCGCGCGGCGCAAAATGGAAGGCGTACCGAAGTATGGCGAGATCGTTATCGACAGCAATCACGTGGCGATGCTGGCTAACGCCTTTGATAAAGCGCAGCCCGCGCAGACCCCGCAGCAGCAGGCGTGGAGTAAAACCCTGCTCAGCATGCTGCACGATATTCACCAGGAAAGCGCCATCTATCTGATGGTGAGGAGACTACGTGACTGACGTTTTACTGTGTGTCGGCAACAGCATGATGGGCGATGACGGCGCAGGCCCGTTGCTGGCGGAGATGTGCGCGGACAATCCGGTCGGCGGCTGGGTGGTGATTGACGGCGGCAGCGCGCCGGAAAACGATATCGTCGCCATTCGCGAGCTGCGCCCGACCCGGCTACTGATTGTCGATGCGACCGATATGGGGCTCAACCCCGGCGAAATCCGCATTGTTGACCCGGAAGATATCGCCGAGATGTTTATGATGACCACCCACAATATGCCGCTTAACTATCTTATCGATCAGTTAAAAGAGGATGTTGGCGAGGTGATTTTTGTGGGCATTCAGCCCGATATAGTCGGTTTCTATTACCCGATGACTCAGCCTGTTAAGGATGCCGTCGCGACGTTATATGCGCGGCTTGATGGCTGGCAGGGGCAGGGCGGTTTTGCCGCGCTGGAAGCGGCCGAGGAGCAGGCGTTCCCCGGCTTGCGCTAATGCTTCGCCGGGCTATAAATGGTACGGACCGTTGATATTGTTATCGTTTTGCAACCGTTTGGGTCCGGGAAAAACACGTGTTTTGTGTTAATTCAGAGCACATTGCGCTCCCGATATTTTTTCTGCGTTATGGCTCTCATGGCGCAGGGAGCGCACAGAGGGCGGCCAGTCGCCGCCGCCCTCTGTACTCCCGGGCTCTGGCCGCCAAAATCGCCACTTCGTGGTTCCTTCGACTTATCCCGGCAGGCCGGGAACGTCTCAGCGATTTTGAGGCCACCAACACCGGCAGTTTCAGCCAGCGTGGTGAATAAAATAACGGCAGGCCGTATGGACCGTAGGCCGGGTAAGGCGTAAGCCGCCACCCGGCAATACCGGCTATTCCAGATCCGCCCCGTTGCTGGCGATGACCTTCTTATACCACCAGAACGATTTCTTGCGCTTGCGCGCAAGCGTGCCGTTACCGGCATCGTCGCGATCGACGTACACGAAACCGTAGCGCTTGCTCATCTCGCCGGTGGAGGCGGAGACCAAATCGATACAGCCCCAGCTGGTATAGCCGATGACCGGAATGCCGTCATCGATGGCGTCGTGCATCGCCTTGATATGCTCGCGCAGATAGCTAATGCGGTAGTCGTCGTTGATTTCGCCGTTGGCGTCAATTTCATCGCGCGCGCCGAGCCCGTTTTCCACGAGGAATAGCGGTTTCTGATAGCGGTCATACATCATGTTCATGGTGATGCGCAGGCCGAGCGGATCGATGCCCCAGCCCCATTCGCTGGCCGCAATGTACGGATTCTTCAGCGACTTGACGATATTGGCGGCGTTGGTATTGCTGGCGTTCATCTCCGCTGACGCGCAGCGCGAGGCGTAATAGCTAAAGGAGACAAAATCAACGGTGTTTTTGAGGATTTCGTCGTCGCCCGGCTGTTTGGCAATAGTGACGCCTTTCTCGCGGAATACCCGCGCGGCCCACACCGGATACGCGCCGCGTGCCTGCACATCGATAAAGAACAGGTTTTCACGATCTTTTTCCAACGCCATCCAGACATCTTCCGGCTTACAGGAATAGGGGTAGAAATTACCGCCCGCCAGCATGCAGCCGACCTGGTTTTGCGGGTTAACCTGATGGGCTATTTTTGTCGCCAGCGCGCTGGCCACCAGCTCGTGATGTGCGGCCTGGTATTTCACCTGTTCCTGATTTTCTCCCTCCTCAAATACCAGACCGGCGCCGGAGTAGGGACTATGCAGCATAATGTTGATTTCATTGAAGGTGAGCCAGTATTTCACCAGTCCGTCAAACGCTTCAAAACAGGTGCGCGCATAGTGGCTGAAAAAATCGACCATCTTCCGGTTACGCCAGGAGCCATATTCCGTCACCAGATGCATCGGTACATCAAAGTGGCACAGGGTGACCAGCGGTTCGATCCCGTACTTTCTGCACTCTTCAAACATCGCACGATAGAAGGCGATACCTTCCGGGTTTGGCTGTTGTTCATCGCCGCGCGGGAACAGTCGGCTCCAGGCGATAGAGGTGCGGAAGACGCTAAACCCCATCTCCGCCATCAGGGCGATATCCTCTTTATAGCGATGGTAAAAATCGATCGCCACGTGACTTGGATAAAATTCGTCTTCGCGAAGCGTAAATCGCTTCTCCTGACCCAGCTTCACCGCCAGGCGATGGGTGCCGTGCGGAATAGTATCAACGGTCGTCAGCCCTTTGCCGCCTTCAAGATAAGCGCCTTCAGACTGGTTGGCGGCCAGAGCGCCGCCCCATAAAAATCCGTGTGGAAAACTCGACATGCGTTACCTCGCGTTCAAAAAAGTGTTCAGGCGTGAGTGGCCGCGCCCTGGCGCTGTCTGGCGTCGGCAGCGGCATTTTCTACCGGGATATCTTCAAAACCGAGCAGCAGCGTCAGCACAAAGGAGAGCACCACCGACAGCGCCATCACGCCAAAGACCCAAACGATAGTCATCGGATTGGCCGGATCGAAAAACTGGACGCTGGTGAACAGCCCCGGTGCCGCCATCGAATGGCTGGCCAGCCCGGCGATTCCTGCCACCGCGCCGCAAATAAAGCCGCTGATTAAGCTGGCGACCAGCGGGCGTTTCAGACGTACCGCCACGCCGTACAGCGCCGGTTCGGAAATCCCGGCCAGAATCGCCGATGCCGCCGCCGCTAATGCGGTCTGGCGTAGCTCCGGGTTTTTGGTTTTCCACGCCACCGCCAGCGACGATCCGCCCAGCGACAGGTTGGCGCCGATTTCCGATGGCATCACCATGCCCTCTTTGCCGGTTTCAGCGATGGTTTGAATGATGGTTGGCGTAAAGACGCGGTGCATCCCGGTCATCACCAGCAGCGGCCAGAGTCCGCCCATGATCGCCACCGACAGCCAGCCGAGATAGCTATGGATCGTGTACACCAGCGCGGAGATCGCGCTGCCGATCCAGATACCGAGCGGGCCAATCAGCAGGATCGCCAGCGGCGCGGCAATCAGCACGATCAGCATCGGTTTAAGGAAGTTTTTCGTCACCGCCGGGGTGATGCGATCGACCCAACGTTCGATATAAGAGAGACACCAGGTCATCACCAGCGCCGGGATCACCGTGTAGGTGTATTTCACCGCGGTAACCGGAATGAAGGCGAACTCAACGTGTTCTCCCTGCGCGGCTTTAGCCATTAATTCGATGAATCCCGGATGCACCAGCACCCCGGCGATAGCGATAGCCAGCGACATATTGGTTTTGAATTTTACCGCCGCGGAAGCGGCAACCATCAGCGGCAGGAAGAAGAACGCGCCGTCGCCGATAAGCGTCAGAATGGTCAGCGTCGGAGAGCCTTTTGGCAACGCGCCGCTCATCTCCAGGATCATCGCCAGCAGTTTGACCATCGATCCGCCGATAATCGCCGGGATCAGCGGCGACATGGTGCCGATCAGCGCATCAAGGATCCCGGCGCCGACGCGTTTTAAGGTCAGCGGCGGTTTCCCCTGCGGCTCCGCCGGGCGCAACTCGCCGGGCAGCAGATTCAGCACCTCGCGATACGCCTGCGAGACGGTATTGCCGATGATCACCTGACATTGGTTATCGCTACGCACGACGCCAAGTACCCCTTGCAGCGCTTTCAGCGCCGGGGCGTCCACGCGTTGGTTATCTTTCACCACGAAGCGCAGGCGGGTCATGCAGTGGGTCACGGCAACGACATTATCTGCGCCGCCGAGCGCCGTCAGGATCTGGTTCGCCAGGGCTGCATAATTTTTAGACATCGGATTTTATCCTGTTTTATCAATAGGGTACTGATTACACGCCAGCGCCTGACGGCGGCTATGCGCGGTATATGCATAGGAAACCGGTTCCACAAAATCATGATGAGTTTCATTGAGTCATACAAGAACTAAAAAAATCACTTTGCAAATTTGTGATTTTGATCGCTTTGTGGGCAGGGGCAGAGCAACATCAGGGCGATGCCGACTGCTGAAAAACGGCGAGACGTGCAGTACACTGCAGGCAACTTAAGTTACAGGAAGAACCCCATGGCAACGATGCTGGAGGTTGCGAAGCGCGCGGGAGTATCAAAGGCGACCGTGTCGCGGGTGCTGTCGGGCAACGGCTATGTCAGCCAGGAAACCAAAGACCGGGTGTTTCAGGCAATTGCCGAAAGCGGTTATCGGCCGAATCTGCTGGCGCGTAATCTGGCGACTAAAAAAAGCCAGACTATCGGACTGGTGGTAACCAACACCCTTTATCACGGCGTTTATTTCAGCGAGCTGCTGTTTCACGTGGCGCGGCTGACGGAAGATCAGGGGCGGCAGCTGATCCTGGCCGACGGCAAACACAGCGCGCAAGAGGAGCGTGAGGCGATTCAGTATCTGCTCGATATGCGCTGTGATGCGATCATCATCTATCCGCGCTTTCTTAGCGTCGATGAGATGGATGAGATAATCGACAATCATGAGCAGCCGATCGTGGTGCTGAACCGTCGCCTGCGCCGCCACGCCAGCCACTGCGTATGGTCCGATCACAAAGCCTCGGCGCGGATGGCGGTTGAAAAGTTAATTGCCAGCGGGCATCGCGACATTGCGTTTATCACCGGTTCGCTGGATTCGCCTACCGGGGTTGAGCGTCTCTCTGGTTATAAAGACGCGCTGGCAGGACTGGGGCTTCCCGTGCGGCAAGAACTGATCGTTGAAGGGCGCTGGACGCCACAAACCGGAGCCGCCGCTGTCGAAGCGCTCTGCCAACGCGGCGTCAGTTTCAGCGCGCTGGTCGCCAGTAATGACGACATGGCGATCGGCGCGATTAAGCAACTGCACCAGCAGGGGATCGCGGTGCCGCAGCAGGTATCGGTGATCGGTTTCGATGACATCGCGCTGGCGCCGTATGTGATCCCTTCGCTCTCCAGCGTTAAAATTCCGGTCACCGAAATGATGAAAGAGAGCATCAACAGGCTGATCTTTATGCTCGACGGCGGCGAATTTAAATATCAGCAAACTTTCCCCGGCGAGCTGATTGAACGCGAGTCGTTGGCGCGCGGCCCGCATGCCTGATGTCGTCATCTGTCATCGTCAGTTGTGACGATGACAGCGGAGTTTAATTTAATTCTCTTATATTTCAATAAAATAAAAGTTGGAACGTATTATGCATAATCCGGCGCGTTAACTTCTTTCCGCTGGAGAAATGGATGAACCGTTTCATTATCGCCGATGCGAGCAAATGCATCGGCTGCCGCACCTGTGAAGTGGCCTGCGTGGTCTCTCATCAGGAAAATCAGGATTGCGCCGCGCTGACGCCGCAGTCGTTCTTGCCGCGTATTCACGTGATCAAAGGCGTCAATGTGTCGACGGCGACGGCCTGTCGTCAATGTGAAGACGCGCCATGCGCCAACGTCTGCCCGAACGGCGCCATCAGCCGTGATAAAGGTTTTGTCCACGTGATGCAGGAGCGCTGCATCGGCTGTAAAACCTGCGTCGTGGCCTGCCCGTATGGGGCGATGGAAGTGGTTGTGCGCCCGGTCGTTCGCCACAGCGGCGCCGGGTTGAACGTCATGGCGGAAAAAGCCGAAGCCAACAAGTGCGACCTGTGCCACCAGCGCGATAGCGGTCCGGCCTGCATTGAAGCCTGCCCGACCCACGCGCTGGTTTGCGTCGACCGCAACAAGCTTGAGCAGATGAACCTCGAAAAACGTCGCCGTACGGCGCTGGCCTGGTAATACGCCGCATGAACGGGGTGCAAATCCGCATTCGCGGCAAAGTGCAGGGGGTGGGTTTCCGCCCCTTCGTCTGGCAACTGGCGCGGCAAATGGCGCGCGGCGGCGATGTCTGTAACGACGGCAACGGCGTGCTGGTCAGGCTGATCGGCGACGACGGTGGCTTTTCTGCCGCGTTGGCTCGTCACTGCCCGCCGCTGGCGCGCATTGACAGCACCGACTGCACCCCGTTTCACTGGCACAGGCTTCCTCAGGATTTCACCATTCGCCACAGCGGCGGTGGCAGTATGCGTACGCAGATTGTTCCCGATGCCGCAACCTGCCCGGCGTGCCTGGCGGAGATGAACGATCCGCAAGAACGCCGCTACCGCTACCCCTTTATCAACTGTACCCACTGTGGGCCGCGCTTCACCATTATTCGCGCCATGCCATACGATCGCCCCTTTACCGCGATGGCGCCGTTCCCGCTGTGTCCGCGCTGCGCTGCCGAGTACCGGGAGCCTGCCGATCGCCGTTTTCACGCCCAGCCGGTGGCCTGTGCCGATTGCGGCCCACAGCTGGAGTGGCGGGCGGGAACGCTAACGCTATTCGCTGAAGCGGCGCTGCAGGCGGCCATCGTGCGGCTGGCGGCAGGCGATATTGTGGCGATAAAAGGGATTGGCGGTTTTCATCTGGCCTGCGATGCCGGCAATAGCGTGGCGGTGGCAGCGCTGCGCGCGCGTAAACGGCGCCCGGCAAAACCGCTGGCGGTAATGCTGCCGACGGCAATGGGGTTACCCGCCGCGGCGGCAACGCTGCTGCGCTCGCCTGCCGCGCCGATTGTATTGCTGGCTAAAGCGCAGGTTCCCGGCCTGTGTGACGAGATTGCGCCAGGGCTTGCGGAAGTCGGGGTGATGCTGCCGTCTAATCCGCTGCAGCATTTACTTCTGCAGGCGCTGGCGCGCCCGATAGTGATGACCTCCGGCAACCTCAGCGGCCGCCCTCCGGCATTGAGTAATCACGAAGCGCTCACCGACTTAGCCGCTATCGCCGACGGTTTTCTGCTACATAATCGCGATATCGTGCAGCGTATGGACGATTCGCTGGTGCGCTCAAGCGGTGAGATGCTGCGCCGCGCCCGAGGCTACGTGCCGGATGCGCTGCCGCTGCCGCCGGGCCTGGATAATATTCCGCCGCTGCTGGCGCTGGGGGCGGATATGAAAAATACCTTCTGTCTGGCGCGCGGCGACGAGGCGGTGCTGAGCCAGCATTTTGGCGATCTCGGCGAGGAGGGCGTCGAGCAACAGTGGCGCAGTGCGCTGCGGTTAATGCAGAGCATTTATGCATTTGCGCCGCAGCGGGTGGCGGTTGACGCCCATCCCGGCTATCGCTCGACACAGTGGGCGGCGTCAATGTCGTTACCGGTCGAGCCGGTACTGCATCACCATGCCCACGCGGCGGCTTGCCTGGCGGAACACCGCTGGCCGCTCGACGGCGGCGATGTGATTGCCCTGACCCTTGATGGCATCGGGATGGGGGAAAACGGCGCGCTGTGGGGCGGCGAATGCCTGCGGGTGAACTACCGCGAATGCGAACATCTTGGCGGCCTCCCGGCCGTCGCGCTGCCGGGCGGCGATCTGGCGGCGCGCCAGCCGTGGCGAAATTTGTTGGCCCAGTGCCTGGCATTTATTCCCGACTGGCAGTCATACCCGCAAACCGCCGCGCTGGGGCAGCGAAACTGGCCGCTGTTGGCGCAGGCCATCGAACGCGGCATTAATTCGCCGCGAGCCTCTTCCTGCGGACGGCTGTTTGATGCCGTCGCCTGCGCGCTGGATTGCGCGCCGGAGAGCCTGAGCTACGAAGGCGAGGCGGCCTGTCGGCTGGAGGCGCTGGCCGCCAGCTGTCCGGGCGTCAGCCATCCGATCACGCTGCCCTGGCGCGGCGGCGAGCTGGATTTAGCCACCTTCTGGCGACAGTGGTTGCGCTGGCAGGCGACGCCCGCGCAGAAAGCCTGGGCCTTTCATGATGCGCTGGCCTGCGGGCTGGCGGCGCTGGCGCGTGACCGCGCCGCTTCCCGCGGGATCGAGACGATCGTTTGTAGCGGCGGCGTACTGCATAATCAGCTGCTCGCCGCCCGCCTCAGTGATTACCTTTCTGATTTTACTTTGCTTTTGCCGCAGCAGCTTCCTGCTGGCGATGGCGCGATCGCCTACGGTCAGGCGGTGGTGGCCGCCGCCCGCTGGCAGTCTCAAAGGATTTAAGATGATAACGATGATTTTACGCCAACAGCCGCGTGCGGCGGCGCTGGTTCTGGGACTTATCGCCGCGAACGCCCTGGCCTGGCTATGGGCGTTTCAGGCGTTTGGCGACAGCGGGGCATTGATGGCCGCCAGTCTGCTGGCCTGGGGTTACGGCCTGCGCCATGCGGTCGACGCCGATCATATTGCGGCGATTGATAACGTCACCCGCAAAATGATGCAGCAGGGGCGGCGGCCGTTTGGCGTCGGGGCATGGTTCTCGCTAGGGCATTCGTCGATCGTGGTGCTGGCGTCGGCGGCGATCGCCGCGACGGCCACCGCCTTCAGCCAGCAGATGAGCTGGCTACACGATACCGGCAGCGTGATTGGCACTGCGGTATCGGCGCTGTTTCTGCTGGCAATGGCGCTGGTCAATCTGGTGATTTTGCGCAGCGTGTGGCGCAGCTTCCAGGCGTGGAAGCGCGGTGAAAAGGTCAGCGACGAAATCGTCAGCGGCGGCGGCATGATGAGCTGGCTGTTTGGCAAAACCTTCCGGCTGATAAGCCGCAGCTGGCAGATGTATCTGGTGGGCTTTTTGTTCGGTCTCGGCTTTGATACCGCCACCGAAATCGGCGTGCTGGGTATTTCCGCCGCCGGCGCGTCGAGCGGCATTTCGATTTGGTCGATAATGGTCTTCCCGGCGCTGTTCGCCAGCGGCATGGCGCTGGTGGATACGCTTGATAATGTGTTGATGGTCGGCGCCTACGGTTGGGCGTTCAGCAAGCCGCAGCGCAAGCTCTATTACAATATGACCATCACCGGCACCTCGGTGGTGGTGGCGCTGTTTATCGGCGGCCTGGAGGCGCTGGGGCTGTTAATGGATAAGTTCGCCCTAAGCGGCGGGGTGTGGCGCTGGGTAGGGGCGTTAAACGATAACCTCGGCGATGCCGGGTTTGTGGTGGTGGGGTTGTTCGTCGTTTGTTGGGCGCTGTCGGTGCTTAATTATCGCTGGCGCGGCTACGATAATCTGGCGCGCTAGCCGGGATATTTTCCCGGCTTGCGCTGCGCTTAGCCGAGCTACCAAGAGTGCCCCGGCCTTCCGGGAACGTCTCAGCGATTTTGAGGCCACCAACAGCGGCAGTTTCAGCCCGCATGGTGAATAAATTAAAGGCAGGCCGCACGGACCGTAGGCCGGGTAAGCGTAGCGCCACCCGGCAAAACAGGGTCGCCTGGACGGTAATCACCTCACCAGTTGCTTGAGCAGCGCAAAGGCTTCCTTCATTTTGTCTTCACTCACCACAAAGGCCCGCAGCTGGTTTTCGGCATCCACGCCTTTCGCCACCAGCCCCTCTTTGGCGGCCACGATATTCCACGTCAGATCGTCGCGGCGGGTGTCGCCGGCCAGATGCAGCGGCAGATCCGGCGTTTTCACTTTCACCAGCATTGGCGGCAAGGTGAGCTCGCCCGTTTGCGCCAGCAGGTTTTTACTCAGGCACATGGCGCTGAGTAAAATCGGCTGCAGGAACGGCAGTACCGTACCGTTGATTTCCGCACAGTCGCCGAGCGCATAAATCGCCGGGTCGCTGGTTTGCAGTTGATTATTGACCACCACGCCGCGGTTAATCTGCAATCCGGCATGGCGCGCCAGCGACGTTTCCGGGCGCAGGCCGGCGGCGGCCACCACCGCATCGACGGTTATCGCGCGCTGGCGATCGAGACTGACGCGAATGCCGTCGGCGGTTTGCTCTAACCCCTCAAGCTGCGCCTTGAGCATCAGATGTACGCCCATCTCGGTAAGCCGATGCTGCAGGCGGCTGCTGGCCTCCGGCGGCATCAGCGCCGCCAGCACGCTGGCTGAATTGTCGACTACCGTTACCGCTTTACCGGCGCGGCAGAAATCCATCGCCAGTTCACAGCCAATCAGGCCGCCGCCGACGATCAGCACGCGCTTCGCGTCGTGCAGCTGGCTCTGCGCCGCGCCATATTCGCGCTGGCTGTTCAGCGTCAGCATCAGCTCGCGTCCCGGCACCGGCGGGATAAACGGCGTCGCGCCGGTGGCCAGCACCAGTTTGTCGTAGCGCCACTGGTTATCCTGGCTCTTCACTAACCGGTTTTCGGCGTCGATATCGCTTACCCAGGTATGGGGAAACAGACGCAGATTGTACTGCTCGGCGAACTCGCCGGCGCTTTGCAGGGTCAGATCGTCGGCCTTCTGCCCGCGGCTGATGACATGGCTGAGGTCCGGTTTGTTGTACTCATCCATGCTATCGGCGGCGATTAACGTCAGCGGGATTTGCGTATCCTGCTTACGGATATTTTTCACCAGCTGGCGGGCCGCGAAGCCCGAGCCGATGATGACGATGCCATCACTCATTTTGCCTCCGTCGCCAGTACGTCAAAGACATCTTTGCCAAGAGAACACTCAGGGCAGAGGAAATTGTCCGGCACTTCATTCCACGGCGTACCCGGCTGTACATCCTGGTTAGGTTCGCCTTTCGCCGGGTCATAGACCCACTGGCACACGCTGCACTGCATCATGGGACCGAGGTCAGCGGCCGCGGCGGCGGCGCAGACGCAATCCTGTGGTTCCGGCGTTGTCGCTGCTTCAGCAACCGGCAGCGGAGAGAGGGCCCACTGGCGGGCGATGTCGCGTCCGTGTTGGCGGCACAGTTCCAGCGCGTCGATATCCGGGCGCCATTTGGCTTTCAGGCTCAGCGACATCTCAAAACCGGCATCCTGCAGGCGGGTGGACAGGCGGTCTACCGCGCCGCCGCTCCAGCCGTGTGAGCCAAAGGCGCTGGCGCGTTTATTGCGAAAACGCAACCCGGTCATCTCTTCCACCAGCCCGGCGATTTTCGGCATCATCACGTTGTTCATGGTGGAGGTGCCCACCAGCACGCCTTTCGAGCGGAAAACATTGGTGAGAATGTCGTTTTTGTCGCTGCGGGCGACGTTGAAGATTTTTACCGCTACCCGCGGGTCGACTTCAGTGATCCCCTGAGCGATGGCGTCCGCCATCATGCGGGTGTTATTGGACATGGTGTCGTAGAAGAGGGTGATACGATCTTCCTGGTAATCCGCCGCCCACTCGAGGTATTTCTCGACGATTTGCGTCGGGTTATCGCGCCAGACCACGCCGTGGGAGGTGGCAATCATATCCACCGGCAGGTTGAAGCCGAGGATTTCGGTAATTTTCGGCGTCACCAGGCGGCTGAAGGGCGTCAGGATGTTGGCGTAGTAGCGCTGGCACTGTTCGTACAGTTCAATCTGGTCCACTTCATCGTTGAACAGGTGTTCGTCGCAGTAGTGCTGGCCGAAGGCGTCGTTGCTGAACAGCACCGCGTCGCCGGTCAGGTAGGTCATCATGCTGTCAGGCCAGTGCAGCATCGGCGTTTCCACGAAGATCAGCTGTTTATCATTACCGATATCGAGAGTATCGCCGGTTTTCACCACGTGGAAGTTCCACTCCGGATGATGATGGTGGCCGTTGATCGAGTCGATGGCGTTGGCGGTGCAGTAAATCGGCGTATCCGGGATCTGCATCATCAGTTCGGTCAGCGCGCCGGCATGGTCCTCTTCGGCGTGGTTAATGACGATATAGTCGAGGTCAGCCAGATCGATTTCGCTGCGCAGGTTCTGCACGAACTCGCGGCTGAATTTATGATCGACGGTATCAATCAGCACGTTTTTCTCTTCGCGGATGAGATAGCTGTTGTAGCTGCTGCCGCGCAGCGTTTTATATTCGGTACCGTGGAAATCACGCACTTCCCAATCGCGTTGGCCAACCCAAAGAATGTTATTTTTAACCGCAATAGACATAGCAACCTCAATCAATACAGTGTGTTTAAACTCAGTTGATTGGCTTATATCAAGTTGCGTGCCAACTTTTTAATTCATTGATAATTAGCTATTTTTAATTTTTTCTGATTTTGGTTGCTGTCAAAATGACAATGATTAAAATAGTCGTTATGACAATGTGTATTGTCACAATGACAATGGAGCGGCAATGAGTTTTTCCGTCGACGAGTTGGCGAGAATCGCCATTGATTTACAAAGCGATATCGGTCATGCCGACCGTTTTTCGCGCCTGATTACTACCCTGCGGCAGATCCTCGGCTGCGATGCCTCAGCGCTGCTGCGCTATGAGGCGCATCAGTTTGTGCCGCTGGCGATCGATGGCCTGGCGCAGGATGTGCTTGGTCGGCGCTTTGCCCTGGAAGGACACCCGCGGCTTGAGGCGATTGCGCGCGCCGGGGATGTGGTGCGCTTCCCGGCGGATAGCGATTTGCCCGACCCCTATGACGGGCTGATCCCCGGTCATGAGAGCCTGAAGGTTCACGCCTGCGTTGGCCTGCCGCTGTTTGCCGGACAGACGCTGATTGGCGCGCTGACCCTTGATGGTATGGATGCCGATCGTTTCGATAGTTTCAGCGATGAAGAGCTGCGATTGATTGCCGCGCTGGTGGCTGGCGCCTTGAATAACGCGCTGCTCATCGCCCGCCTTGAGGCGCAAAATGTGTTGCCGGTGCAACCGGTGAATGACGCGCAGCCTGAGCGTCAGGAGATTATCGGCCTGTCGGCACCCATGCTGCAGCTGAAAAAAGAGATCGATATCGTCGCCGCCTCGGATTTAAACGTGCTGATAAGCGGCGAAACCGGCACCGGTAAAGAGCTGGTGGCGAAGGCGGTGCACCAGGGATCGCCGCGAGCCGCCAATCCGCTGGTCTATCTCAACTGCGCGGCGCTGCCGGAAAGCGTGGCGGAGAGCGAGCTGTTCGGCCATGTGAAAGGGGCATTTACCGGGGCTATCAGCAACCGCAGCGGTAAATTTGAGATGGCTGATAACGGCACCCTGTTCCTTGATGAAATCGGCGAACTGTCGCTGGCGTTGCAGGCGAAGCTGCTGCGCGTGTTGCAGTATGGCGATATTCAGCGCGTCGGCGATGACCGCAGCCTGCGGGTCGATGTGCGGGTGCTGGCGGCGACGAACCGCGATCTGCGCCAGGAGGTGGTGGAAGGGCGCTTTCGCGCCGATCTGTACCATCGGCTGAGCGTCTTCCCGCTGTCGGTTCCGGCGCTACGCGAACGGGAGAACGATGTGGTGCTGCTGGCGGGCTATTTCTGTGAGCAGTGCCGCCTGCGGATGGGGCTGGCGCGGGTCATTTTGGCTGAGGCGGCGCGAAACAGGCTGCAGCAGTGGTCCTGGCCGGGCAACGTGCGCGAACTGGAGCATGCTATTCACCGGGCGGTGGTGCTGGCGCGGGCCACCCAGGCCGGTGATGAAGTGGTACTGGAGCCGCAGCATTTCCAGTTTGCGGTGACGGCGCCGATGTTGCCGACTGAGACGGCGGCAGCGGCGCCGGCGACGGAAAACGTCAATTTGCGCGAGGCGACTGACTCTTTTCAGCGAGAAGCGATTAGCCGCGCCCTGGAGGCGAACCAGCGCAACTGGGCGGCGACCGCCCGTGCGCTGGAGCTGGACGTCGCCAACCTGCATCGGCTGGCGAAACGACTGGGGCTTAAAGGATCCCTGCCTGGTAAAAGTTCTGCAGGTTGATGGCGCCGACCAGTTGGCCGTTTTCATCCACGACCGGCGCGGCGCTGATTTTGTGTTTCATCAGCCGCTCTTTGGCTTCCACCGCGCGGCTTTCCGCCTGCAGCGTTACGCCGTTGCGGGTCATCGCCCGAGTGACGCTATCGTTGAGCGTACCGCCAGCAACCAGCCAGCGGCGCAGGTCGCCGTCGGTGAAAACGCCCTGCACGCGGTTGGCTTCATCGCAGACCGCCACCAGGCCGAGCCCGGTTCGGCTTAGTTCAAGCATGGCGTCCATGACGTTGGCGTCGGCATTGACCCGCGGTACTTCTTCGTCGCGGCGCATCAGGTGATGTACTTTGTTCAACAGACGCGCGCCGAGGGCGCCCGCCGGGTGGGAACGGGCGAAATCTTCTTCATTGAAACCGCGCGCCTGCATCACCGCCATCGCCAGCGCGTCGCCCAGCATCAGCGTGTTGACGGTGCTGGAGGTCGGCGCCAGATGCATCGGGCAGGCTTCGCGCTCCACGGCGATATCCAGCACCGCTTTCGCCGCCAGCGCCAGCGGCGAGGTGGATTTGCCGGTCATCGCCAGCAGCGGAATGGATTTCTCTTCCAGCCGCGGCACGATGAGATCCAGCTCTTTCGCGCTACCGGAGTAGGAGATAAACAGCATCACGTCGCGGCTATCGAGCATGCCGAGATCGCCGTGCAGGGCTTCCGCCGGATGGACGAAAAAGGCCGGGGTGCCGGTGCTGGCGAAGGTTGCCGCCAGCTTTTTACCGATGTGGCCGGATTTACCGATACCGGAGACAATCAGTTTGCCCTCGCAGTGGATGATGGTTTCCGCCGCGCGGATGAAGTCGTCGCCCAGGCGTTCCGGCAGGCGGCTCGCCTCCTGCAGCTCAAGCATCAGGGTCTGGCGTCCGGCCTCTAACAAAAAGTTACTCATGATGTTCTCCAGTAATAATGACTTCAATACCTTTGGCTTCCAGCGCCCGCTGGAATTCAGGGTCAATATCGGCATCGGTAATCAATTTATCCACGCGTTCAAGGCCGCAGACAATGTTGGGACTTTTACGGCCAAACTTGGATGAGTCGGCCATCAGGATCACTTCGCGGGCGGCGTTACACATCGCCTTACTTACGGTATAGACCTCGTTAAAGGTGGTGACGCCCGCGACCAGATCAATGCCGTCGGTGCCCATAAACAGCTTGTCGAAGCTGAATTGTTCGAAGGCGTTTTCCGCCAGTTGGCCGTGAAAGGAGGCCGATTTTTTACGGAAGGTGCCGCCCGGCATCAGGATGGTCTGCTCGTTATCCAGCTCGGAAAGCGCGTTGACGATATGCAGGCTGTTGGTCATCACCGTGATGTTATTGAAGCGGCTCAGCAATGGCACCATCTGCAGCACGGTGCTGCCGGCGTCGAGGATAATTGAATCGCCATCGTGGATGTATCGCACGGCGGCCTCGGCAATCTGCGCTTTCTTATGGGTGTTGATCAGCGTCTTGTGGTCGATAGGCGGGTCGGCCTCGTCTTTATTTAACACTACGCCGCCGTAGGTGCGGATGACGGTCCCGGCATTCTCCAGAATCACCAGATCCTTGCGGATAGTGGTGCCGGTGGTGTCGAAGTGTTGCGCCAGCTCTTCGACCGAGCATTTGCCCTGCGATTGCAGGTACTCGAGAATGGCTGCCTGGCGCTGACGTGGTTTCATAGGCGTTGTATCCTGCGTTTAAGTTTCGAAGTGATAATTTCGCAAGATATTAACTTTCACAACGAAATTATGCATGTTTCGGATTAAGCGCTAATGATAGTGCATTCTGACAGAGCGGATCATTGGGAAAGATCACATCAGGCTGCAATTCCTCGAGATGTTTACCGCTAAGCGTGGGGATTTTTTGCGGACTGGCGAAGACGGTGAGTCCCTTCATCAACAGCGTATCGCAAATACGATCGTTTTCATCGACGGCGATAGCGACAATCGCGCGCGGTTTAAAGCGCCCGGAGGAGCGGCCGACGCCGACGCGGCCCTGCTGGCAAAGGCTATCAAAGGCGCGATTGAAGCGGCGGATCTGCCAGCCGCCGAACGCCAGTTGGCAAAGCCAGGCAATAGCGGCGACGGTAATGAGTGCGGTAACCATAATGTCTCCTGAAGGTGTGATGCCGGGTACAACCCGGGTACCGTTTTTTGTCGGGTGGCGGCTAACGCCTTACCCGACCTACAGTTTTGTTGCCCGGATAAGCGCAGCGCCATCCGGGAACCTTTTAAAACATCACCTGGCCGCCGGTGACGTTAATCGACTGCCCGGTGCAGTACGATGCCTGCGGGCTGGCGTAGAACATCAACACGTTCAGCACATCCTGGTAATCGCAGCCGCGTTTCAACGGCACCTTATCGATGTAGTACTGCTCGACTTCGCTCTCATCAATGCCGAGCTTGGTGGCGTACTGCGGCAGCAGCGACTGGAACATCGGTGATTTCAACAGATTGCCGAGCATCAGCGAATGCACGGTAATGCCGTATTCCGCCAGATCCAGCGCCAGCGACTGGGTCAGCCCGACGCCGCCGAACTTCGCCGCGCTATAGCCTGAGTTATGCTTACTGCCGACTTTGCCGGATTTCGAGTTGATCTGAATGATGCGACCTTTAATGCCATCGCGGATCATCAGCCGTGAGAACTCGCGGGCGCAGAGGAAATAGCCCACCAGGTTGACCTGCAGTGAGCGGTCAAAATCGCCCAGCGCGAAGTCGCTAATAAAGGCGGCCTTAGCGATACCGGCGCTGTAGACCAGGAGATCGACGCGCGTGAAAATCTCATCCACGCCGTGAGCCAGCGCCGTGACGCTGGCTTCGCTGGTGGCGTCGGCGCCGAAGCCGTATGCCGTACCTTCGCCATATTCAGCGTTGATCTCCTGGGCGACGCGGCTGGCTTTTTCACTTTGGATATCGACCACCGCCACGCGGTAGCCCTCGGCGGCCAGACCGCGGCACAGAAACTCTCCTAAGGTTTGTCCGCCACCAATGACAACAGCAACCTGATTCATCTTTCTCTCCTTCTAAGCAACAAATTTCAGTACACAGCCGGTCGCGATGGCGTCCGGTACCGGGCCCGCGACGTGAACGGTTCCGGGAAACTCCGCCTGACGATGGCCGTCAAAGCGCAGGGTGATGTGGCCCAGCTCGCGCAGGTTTTGCTCGGCGACCTCGCCGACGGCGGTCACCGGATAATGCCGATCGCCGAGCTGTAGCTCTGCGCCCGGGTGCAGCTCGCCGCACAGCTCGCCGTGGCTGTGAATAAAGCAATACTCTTCGATATCCGCTGGGGCGCCCTCGCGGAAGGTAATGAGCATCTGTTCTTCCAGCGCCGTCGCCGCGCTGGCACCGATACGGGTAATAGTGGTGTGGTAAATGACGGTCATCTTCAGGAACCTCTTATTGGTAAATAAATCCGGAAACGAACCACGCGATCAGCACGGTTGGCGCGCCGGTGAGGAAGCGGCTGACCAGCACCGACGGCACGCCGACGCGTACGGTATCCTGACGGGCTTCGGCCAGCGACAGGCCTACCGGGATAAAATCGCAGGCGGCCTGGGCATTAATGGCAAACAGCGCGGGCAGGGCGAGATGCGGTGGAATGTTGCCAAGGCCGATCTGGACGCCAATCAGCACGCCGATCACCTGGGCTATCACCGCACCGGGGCCGAGAAACGGCGATAACAACGGGAAGGAGCAGATCAGCGCCAGCGTCACCAGCCCCAGCGGATGGCTGGCGAGCGGCGCCAGGCCGTGGGCAATCCAGTCGCCGATGCCGGAGGCCATGATGATGCCGATCAGCGCCGAGACGAAGGCCATAAACGGCAGAATGGTTTTCAGCACCGTATCAATGGTGTCACGCCCGGCCTGGAACAGTACCGCAACCACCGATCCCATCCCCATCCCGACCTTAGCCAGCAGGCCGTCGCTCTGTTCGGTAATCTTCTTGCTGGCATCGTAATCGCGGCCCGCGGCGGGGAGTGGGTGCACTGCCGTCTCGCCGCTATCTTCCAGCAGTTTGATGTTCTCTTCTTTGACTCCGGAGACGTAAATATCTTCGACGATATACTGCGCCAGCGGCCCGGATTTACCGGTGGCGTGGATGTTGATGGTCGGAATACGGCGCTTCGGGTAGAGGCCGCAACGCAGGGTGCCGCCGCAGTCAATAATGGCGAGGCCAATTTCGCTTTCCGCCGGTTCACCTTCTTTAAATCCATCAACCGCCTGCCAGCCGGTCAGGCTGGCGAGCGTATCGACGATCGCCGGGCGGGTGCCTGCGGTGATATAGACAATCTTTTTGCCCTCAACAACGTCGAGTTCAAGCGGGCCGCCCCAACCGCCGGTCCCTTTTTCAATACGAATACGGGTCATGATGTCGCTCCTGACAGACGCACTTTCTGGTCAAGTTGAATCGCCATTTTTCTCTCGAAAATAGAGGTGGTCAGGTCGGTGACCCAGCCGCGGAAGAAGTTGGTTACCAGGCCAACCAGCAGGTAGCTCACCGCCAGCGGGCCAAGCGGCAGGCCTAGCGTGGTGAGGCCGTTGGCGATGCCGAGATAAACAAACAGCTCGCCGGGGTTGATGTGCGGAAACAGCCCGTTCATCGAATGACAGCTATAGGAGGCCGCCGCGTAGTAGCTCGGTTTGTATTTCTCCGGCATAAAGCGGCCAAGGCTTAAGGTCATGGGATTGCAGAAGACAAAGGTGCCGATGCAGGGCAGCAGCAGGTAACGGGTAAGCGGGTTGCCGGCGCAGCGCTGCGCCAGCTTTTCGATCCGCTGCTGGCCGATAAAGTTGATCAGCGCGTTCATGATCACCAGCAGGCTTATCAGCAGCGGCAGGATACCGGTCACCATACCGGTAAACACCTCGCCGCCTTTCTGAAACAGGCCGATGAACCACTCAGCGCCGTGGGTAACGATTTCAATCATTGTTCTCTCCTTCAGCGTGTTATTTTTCTTGCTAACTGGAGGCTGATTTTAATTACTTTGAAAGGTTTAAAAGTGTTAAATTGATCGCAAAATGAAAGATAAATATTTTATTTTGAAAGTTTGTGCGCGATGAGTGAAAAAATTAACGTGCGGATCGAACTCGGAGAACGTGCAAAAAAAGGACTATTTTGTCTGCAAATGTATTGCCGCTTCCTTGTTGGCGGGCGCATGCTTTACCATAATTACCCTTTGCCGATTTTGTTAAATGGAATTCCCATGTTGAAGCGTCGCTATCTGGCTTTACTCCCTTTATGTGCACTTCTGGCTGCCTGCAGCAGCAAACCTAAGACCCCCGCGGAAGCGGAGATGGCGAGCGGAACCGGCGGCTTTTTGCTGGAACCGCAGCATAACGTGATGCAGATGGGCGGCGATTTCGCCAATAACCCAGCGGCGGCGCAGTTCATCGATAAGATGGTGGCGAAGCACGGCTTCGATAGACAGCAGCTCCAGGAGATCCTGTCGCAGGCTAAGCGCCTGGACTACGTGCTGCGGCTGATGGATCGCCAGGCGCCGAGCGGGCTGCCGCCGACCGGGCCAAACGGCGCCTGGTTACGCTATAAGAAACAGTTTATTACGCCGGATAACGTGCAGAACGGCGTGGTGTTCTGGAACCAGTATCAGGACGCGCTGAACCGCGCGTATCAGGTCTACGGCGTACCGCCGGAAATCATCGTCGGCATTATCGGCGTGGAAACCCGTTGGGGCCGGGTGATGGGCAAAACCCGCATCCTCGATGCGCTGGCGACGCTGTCGTTTAACTATCCGCGCCGCGCTGAATACTTCTCCTCTGAGCTGGAAACCTTCCTGCTGATGGCGCGCAGCGAAAGCGATGACCCGCTGGATCTGAAAGGCTCCTTTGCCGGCGCGATGGGCTACGGCCAGTTTATGCCGTCGTCGTATAAGCAATACGCGGTGGACTTCAACGGCGACGGTCATATCAACCTGTGGGATCCGGTTGATGCCATCGGTAGCGTGGCGAACTACTTTAAACAGCACGGTTGGGTGAGCGGCGATACCGTCGCGGTGCAGGCGCTGGGCCAGGCGCCGGGTCTGGATAACGGCTTTAAAACCAAATACAGCGTTTCACAGCTGTCGGCGGCGGGATTAACCCCAACGCAGCCGCTTGGCAACCATCAGCAGGCCAGTCTGCTGCGGCTGGATATCGGCACCGGGTACCAGTACTGGTATGGTCTGCCGAACTTCTACACTATCACCCGATATAACCACAGCACCCACTACGCGATGGCTGTCTGGCAGCTGGGGCTGGCGGTTTCGCAGGCCCGCGGCGGGTATTGATCCTTTCATCCAGCCGACATATTTCGAGTTCCCCGGATGGCGGCGCGTAGCGCCTTATCCGGGCTACGGTCTGGTATCCGGTTGGTAGCCCCGGGACGCCGCGCTTATCCATCCGTTTTTTCCCTTCTGCATGCCTTTTGTTGACCTTTGTTACATTTCCTCTTGCTGACGCAGATTTACATTCTTTTCTGAATCCCATATCGTTATGTTATAACATTTTATTGGGGCGGAAATATGTTCACATCGGTTTTTATGGCATCCGGCGCGGCGCGCGTGGCAATCGCCTGCGGACTGCTGGCGGCGCTATGGCTGGCCACATGGTGGGCGGTGGCGCTGCCATGATTGAGTTGGATCATCTGGTTGCCGGGTATGAAGGCATGGCAATCACTCCGGCGATGAGCGGCGTGATTGCGGCGGGAAGCCTGACGGCGATTGTCGGGCTTAATGGCTGCGGTAAATCGACGCTGCTGAAAACGCTGGCTGGATTTATTCCGCCGGTTAGCGGACGGCTTAACTGGCGCAAAGGGCGGCCCGTGGTCGGCTGGCTGGCGCAGCGCCATGCCCTGGAATCACAGTTTCCGCTGCTGGTGCGCGATGTCGTCAGCCAGGGGGCCTGGCCGCGGGTCTCGCTGCTGCGCGGTCTGGGCGACGACGAGCGTCAGCGCATCAAGGCGGCGCTCGAGCGGGTGGGGCTCAGCGCGCTGGCCAATACGCCGATTGAAGAGCTCTCGGGCGGCCAGTTCCAGCGCATGCTCTTTGCCAGGGTGATGGTGCAACAGGCGCCGCTGGTGATGTTGGACGAGCCGTTTACCGGCGTCGATGAGGCCACCAGCCGCGAGCTGATGGCGCTTATCGTCGATATGCACCGCCAGGGGCAAACGATACTGGCGGTGCTGCACGATAACCAGTGCGTGGCCGATTTCTTTCCCGAGACGCTGCTGCTTGAACCTTTGCACGCGCGCTGGGGCGAGACATCAAGCGTGCTTCCCGCCTTCAACACCGCGAGGCAGGCATGATCTGGCATACCTTTTTTCAACCTTTTATTGAATTTGGCTTTATGCGCCGGGCGCTGGTGGTGTGCTTCGCGCTGTCGCTGAGCACCACCATGTTAGGCGTGCTATTGCTGCTGCGACGGATGAGCCTGATGGGCGATGCGCTGTCGCACGCCATTCTGCCGGGAGTGGCGGCGGGTTATCTCCTTAACGGCATGTCGCTGCTGGCGATGAGCGTTGGCGGATTTATCGCCGGGATCGCGGTGGCGCTGGTGGCGGGGTGGGTCAGTCGGCGAACGCCGCTGAAAGAGGACGCCAGTTTTGCCGGGTTTTACCTCGGCTCGCTGGCGCTTGGCGTCACGCTGGTCTCGCTGCGCGGCTCCAGCGTCGATCTGCTGCACCTGCTGTTCGGTTCGATTCTGGCGGTGGATAGCGACGCGGCGTTCTTTGTCACCGGCGTGGCGAGCCTGACGCTGCTGTGCATTGCGCTGTTTTATCGCGGGCTGGTCAGCGAGGCGTTCGATAGCGCCTGGCTACAGGTCAACGCGCGGCGGCTACCGGCGCTGCTGCACGGCCTGTTTCTCGCGCTATTGGTACTGAATCTGGTGGCGGGGTTCCAGGTGCTCGGCACGCTAATGGCGGTAGGGCTGATGATGTTGCCCGCGGTAGCGGCGCGCTGCTGGGCGCGAACGCTGCCGGGCATTTTGTTGCTGGCGGCGGCGATCGGCGCGTTTTGCGCCTGGATGGGATTGAGCCTTTCGTGGGCAGTGAATTTACCCGCCGGGCCCGCCATCGTGCTGACCGCCAGCGTACTGTTTTTTATTTCAGTGTTTTTTGGCACGCGCAGCCGGCTGGTCGTTGGCTGGCGCAAATTAATGGGGTAAGGAAATGATGAAACGAAGTGCAGTGGTGATGGCGTTAGCCGTGGGGCTGATGGCGCAGGGGGCGATAGCAAAAACGCTGAACGTGGTAAGCAGCTTTTCGGTGCTGGGCGATATGGTGCAGCAGGTCGGCGGCGAGCATGTTCATGTCGATACGCTGGTAGGGCCGGATGGCGATCCGCACACCTTTGAACCTTCACCGAAGGATAGCGCGCTGCTCAGCAAAGCCGACGTGGTGGTGGTCAACGGGCTTGGTCTGGAAGGGTGGCTGGATCGGCTGGTGAAAGCGTCCGGTTTTAAGGGCGAATTAGTGGTGGCGTCAAAAGGGGTTAAGACGCATACCCTTGATGAAGACGGTAAAACGGTGACCGATCCGCACGCCTGGAATAGCGCCGCTAATGGCGCGTTGTACGCGCAGAATATCCTTGATGGCCTGGTGAAAGCCGATCCGCAGGATAAAACGGCGCTCCAGAGCAGCGGTAAGCGTTATATCGAGCAGCTGACGGCAATTGACGGCTGGGCGAAGGCGCAGTTTAGCGCCATCCCGCAGGCGAAGCGTAAAGTGCTGACCAGCCATGATGCTTTCGGCTATTTTGGCCGCGCTTACAACGTGACGTTCCTCGCGCCGCAGGGACTCTCATCCGAGAGCGAAGCCAGCGCGGCGCAGGTGGCGGCGTTGATTAAGCAAATCAAAGCCGATGGCGTGCATACCTGGTTTATGGAGAACCAGCTGGACCCGCGTCTGGTGCAGCAAATCGCTGGCGCGACGGGGGCGCAACCGGGCGGCGAACTCTATCCGGAAGCGCTGTCTAAGCCGGGCGGCGTGGCCGATAGCTACGTTAAAATGCTGCGCCATAACGTCGAGCTCATCGTCAATAGTATGAAGTAACGGGTTGTCTGGTCGTCCTGGTTGCAGCGGGACGGCCCATTTTTGGATCCCCCCTCGTAAAATCACCAGCTCGTCCCCATATCTCTGCCGAAAGTGCTATCTTTGATGGCCTCTTTATCTGGCTTAAGCGGGGCAAAAATGACCGATTCAGAATTAATGCAGCTAAGCGAACAGGTTGGGCTGGCGCTGAAAGCTCAGGGCGCGACGGTGACCACCGCGGAGTCCTGCACCGGCGGCTGGATAGCCAAAGCGCTGACCGATATTGCCGGTAGCTCAGCGTGGTTTGAGCGCGGTTTCGTGACCTATAGCAACGAAGCCAAATCGCAGATGATTGGCGTGAGCGAAGTGACGTTACTGGATAACGGCGCGGTGAGCGAACCGGTGGTTGTCGAGATGGCGATTGGCGCGCTACGCGCGGCGCGCGCCACCTATGCGGTATCGGTCAGCGGTATCGCCGGCCCGGACGGCGGCAGCGCGGAGAAGCCCGTCGGCACCGTGTGGTTCGGCGTCGCCTGTGCGAACGGGCAGGGCGTGACCCGCCGCGAATGCTTTGCCGGAGACCGCGAAGCGGTGCGTCGTCAGGCGACGGCCTATGCGTTAAATCTGCTCTGGCAACAATTTCTACAAAATACTTGATACTGTATGACCATACAGTATAATTGCCTCAACTGAACAAATATTAACGGCGAAGCGAACGCGCTTCACCTCGCATGACAGGAGTAACAATGGCGATCGACGAAAACAAACAGAAAGCGTTGGCGGCAGCACTGGGCCAGATCGAAAAGCAATTCGGTAAAGGCTCCATCATGCGCCTGGGTGAAGACCGTTCCATGGACGTGGAAACCATCTCCACCGGTTCGCTTTCTCTGGATATCGCGCTCGGCGCAGGCGGTCTGCCAATGGGCCGTATCGTTGAGATCTACGGGCCGGAATCATCGGGTAAAACTACCCTGACGCTGCAGGTTATCGCCGCAGCGCAGCGTGAAGGCAAAACCTGTGCGTTCATCGATGCCGAACACGCGCTGGATCCGGTATATGCCCGCAAGCTGGGCGTTGATATCGACAACCTGCTGTGCTCCCAGCCGGATACCGGCGAGCAGGCGCTGGAAATCTGTGACGCGCTGGCGCGTTCCGGCGCGGTAGACGTTATCGTCGTCGACTCCGTGGCGGCGCTGACGCCGAAGGCGGAAATCGAAGGCGAAATCGGCGACTCTCACATGGGCCTCGCGGCGCGTATGATGAGCCAGGCGATGCGTAAACTGGCTGGTAACCTGAAGCAGTCCAACACGCTGCTGATCTTCATCAACCAGATCCGTATGAAAATCGGCGTGATGTTCGGTAACCCGGAAACCACCACCGGTGGTAACGCGCTGAAGTTCTACGCTTCCGTGCGTCTGGACATTCGCCGCATCGGCGCGGTGAAAGAGGGCGACAACGTTGTCGGCAGCGAAACCCGCGTGAAAGTGGTGAAAAACAAAATCGCCGCGCCGTTCAAACAGGCTGAATTCCAGATCCTCTACGGTGAAGGCATCAACTTCTTCGGCGAGCTGGTTGACCTCGGCGTGAAAGAGAAGCTGATTGAAAAAGCGGGCGCCTGGTATAGCTACAACGGCGACAAAATCGGTCAGGGTAAAGCGAACGCAATCTCCTGGCTGAAAGATAACCCGGCGGCGGCGAAAGAAATTGAGAAGAAAGTTCGCGAACTGCTGCTCAACAACCAGGACTCCACGCCGGACTTCGCGGTTGACGGCAACGACGCAGAAGAAACCGAACAAGATTTCTGATATCGTCTAAAAGAGTGACAAAGGGCTGCTGATGCGGCCCTTTTGCTTTTCTTAGATTATCGAGGTGCCTGTGACTGAGACTTCACCACGCCGCTCCGGCTATGCGCGTCTGTTGGATCGCGCAATTCGTATTCTGGCGATGCGCGATCATAGCGAACAGGAGCTTCGGCGTAAGCTGGCGGCGCCGGTAATGAGTAAAAACGGCCCTGAAAAGCTGGACATCACGCCGGAAGAGCTCGAACAGGTGGTCGGCTGGTGCCTGGAAAACCGCTATCTTGATGACCAGCGTTTTGTTCGCCAGTTTATTGCCAGCCGGAGCCGCAAGGGCTACGGGCCGGCACGTATCCGCCAGGAGTTGAATCAAAAGGGCATTGGCCGCAGCGACATCGAAAGCGCGATGCGCGAGTGTGAAATCGACTGGGCGGCGCTGGCGAAAGAGCAGGCGCAGCGTAAATACGGCGAACCGTTACCTACCGCCTTTACTGAAAAAGTTAAAATCCAGCGATTTTTGCTGTACCGCGGCTATCTGATGGAAGATATCCAGGAAATCTGGCGAAATTTTGCAGATTGACCCATCGGGGATTTTACTTCCCTCTAAAGAAAACTTATCTTATTCCCACTTTATTCCGTCGGGCCGCTGCTTGTGATTGCATAATCAGCGTCCAGGGCGATTATTCCTTATACACAAAATCATTCAAGCTGCATCACGGCGGCAAGAGAGAACAGCTTCTGGGGCGTACGTGAGTTCACTACCGGGAGAGGACGTTCCGCCAGGTCAGAGGCGACTTGAAGGATGAAGTGTAGCTTGATTTCAGGATAATTATGAGCAAGAGCACCGCTGAGATCCGTCAGGCGTTTCTCGACTTTTTCCATAGTAAGGGACATCAGGTAGTTGCCAGCAGCTCCCTGGTGCCGCACAACGATCCGACCCTGCTGTTTACCAATGCCGGGATGAACCAGTTCAAGGATGTCTTCCTTGGTCTCGACAAACGTAATTATTCGCGCGCGACCACCGCGCAGCGTTGCGTGCGTGCGGGCGGTAAACACAACGATCTGGAAAACGTCGGTTACACCGCGCGTCACCACACCTTCTTCGAAATGCTGGGCAACTTCAGCTTCGGCGATTACTTCAAGCAGGATGCCATCAAATACGCATGGGAACTGCTGACCGGTGAGAACTGGTTCGCCCTGCCGAAAGAAAAATTGTGGGTTACCGTTTACGAGACCGATGACGAAGCTTTCGACATCTGGGCCAATGAAGTGGGCGTTCCGCGCGAGCGTATTATCCGCATCGGCGACAACAAAGGCGCGCCGTTTGCTTCTGATAACTTCTGGCAGATGGGCGATACCGGTCCGTGCGGCCCATGCACCGAAATCTTCTTTGACCATGGCGACCACATCTGGGGCGGCCCTCCGGGAAGCCCGGAAGAAGATGGCGACCGTTACATTGAGATCTGGAACATCGTCTTCATGCAGTTCAACCGTCAGGCTGACGGTACCATGGAGCCGCTGCCGAAACCTTCCGTTGATACCGGTATGGGGCTGGAGCGTATTGCCGCTGTTCTGCAGCACGTTAACTCCAACTATGACATCGACCTGTTCCGCAATCTGATTGCGAGCGTGGCGAAAGTCACCGGCGCGACCGATCTGACTAACAAGTCGCTGCGCGTTATCGCCGACCACATTCGTTCTTGCGCATTCCTGATTGCTGATGGCGTGATCCCGTCGAATGAAAACCGCGGCTACGTGCTGCGTCGCATCATTCGCCGCGCGATTCGCCACGGCAACATGCTGGGCGCGAAAGACACCTTCTTCTGGAAACTGGTTGCTCCGCTTATCGACGTGATGGGCGCCGCCGGTGAAGAGCTGAAACAGCAGCAGGCTCTGGTTGAGCAGGTGCTGAAAACCGAAGAAGAGCAGTTTGCGCGCACACTGGAGCGTGGACTGGCGCTGCTGGATGAGGAACTGTCGAAGCTTAAAGGCGACACGCTGGACGGCGAAACCGCCTTCCGTCTGTATGACACCTATGGCTTCCCGGTTGACCTGACTGCGGATGTCTGCCGCGAGCGCAACATCAAGGTTGACGAAGCAGGCTTTGAAGCCGCGATGGAAGAGCAGCGCCGCCGCGCACGTGAGTCCAGCGGTTTCGGCGCTGACTATAACGCGATGATTCGCGTTGACGGCGCATCGGAATTTAAAGGCTACGATCATCTGGAGCTGAACGGCAAAGTTACTGCGCTGTTCATCGACGGCAAAGCGGTTGATAGCGTCAGCGCGGGTCAGGATGCGGTTGTAGTCCTTGACCAGACGCCGTTCTATGCGGAATCCGGCGGTCAGGTAGGCGATAAAGGCGAACTGAAAGGCGCTGGCTTCTCCTTCGCGGTCAGCGATACGCAGAAGTACGGCCAGGCTATTGGTCATATCGGTAAAGTCGCCAGCGGTTCCCTGAAAGTGGGTGACGCGGTGCAGGCCGATGTCGATCAGGCTCGCCGTCAGCGTATCCGTCTCAACCACTCCGCGACGCACCTGATGCACGCGGCGCTGCGCCAGGTCCTCGGTACCCACGTGGCGCAGAAAGGCTCACTGGTTAACGATAAAGCGCTGCGTTTTGACTTCTCGCATTTTGAAGCGATGAAGCCGGAAGAGATTCGTGCGGTAGAAGATCTGGTCAACGCGCAGATCCGTCGTAACCTGGCTATCGAAACCAATATTATGGATATCGATGCCGCGCGTGAATCCGGCGCTATGGCGCTGTTTGGCGAGAAATACGACGATCGCGTTCGCGTACTGCGGATGGGCGATTTCTCCACCGAGCTGTGCGGCGGTACTCACGCAGCGCGTACCGGTGATATTGGCCTGTTCCGTATTACCTCTGAATCCGGTACCGCCGCAGGCGTGCGCCGTATTGAAGCGGTGACCGGCGAAGGGGCGATTGCCAGCCTGCATGCGCAGAGCGATCAGCTCAGTGATATCGCGCAGTTGCTGAAGGGCGATAGCCACAGCATCGGCGATAAAGTTCGCGCGGCGCTTGAGCGTACCCGTCAGTTGGAAAAAGAGCTGCAGCAGCTGAAAGAGCAGGCTGCAGCGCAGGAGAGCGCTAATCTCTCCAGTAAAGCCGAAGAAATTAACGGCGTTAAGCTGCTGGTCAGCGAGCTGGCCGGCGTTGAGCCGAAAATGCTGCGTACCATGGTTGATGATCTGAAAAACCAGCTCGGTTCGACGGTCGTTGTATTAGCTACGGTAGCGGATGGTAAGGTTTCTCTGATTGCAGGTGTGTCTAAGGATGTGACAGACCGCGTGAAAGCAGGGGAGCTGGTTGGTATGGTCGCCCAGCAGGTGGGCGGTAAAGGGGGCGGTCGTCCGGATATGGCGCAAGCCGGCGGTACCGATGCGTCTGCTCTCCCTGCTGCGTTAGCCAGTGTGAAAGGCTGGGTCAGCGCAAAACTGTAATAACTATAAACGCATTTACCCTAAATAATTCGAGTTGCAGGAAGGCGGCGACGCAGCGAATCCCCAGGAGCTTACTCAAGTAAGTGACTGGGGTGAGCGAGGAAAGCCAACACACATGCAACTTGAAGTATGACGGGTATAGGTGCCGTAACCAGAGGATTACGGCACCTTGCGTCATAAGTACTGATAACGATAAAGTCGGGTTGAAGTTGTGTAGATCGGCTAAACTTAGGTTTAACAGAATGTGATGCCGTGACTGCTTACACCGCGAGGTGTTTGTCATCGCTTACTTTTTGGCGTTATATGATGGATAATGCCGGGATGCGAGAGACCCGACTCTTTTAATCTTTCAAGGAGCAAAGAATGCTGATTCTGACTCGTCGAGTTGGTGAGACCCTCATGATTGGAGATGAGGTCACTGTGACAGTTTTAGGGGTTAAGGGTAACCAGGTACGTATTGGTGTCAACGCCCCTAAAGAAGTCTCTGTACATCGTGAAGAAATCTACCAGCGTATCCAGGCTGAAAAATCCCAGCAGTCCAGTTACTAAGCTTTCCGCGCCTCGCTTTATTGTGAGGCGCATCCCTCCGGCGGTCGTTTTTCTCTTTTCTTCTCCTGTTTCTTCTCTCGCGACATCCTCTCTTTTGTTTTTATTCGCCGTACGTCATTTTTCGTTGTCGCTTTTGAATGGCCGTAAAGGGCTATTTCCTGTTGATAAAATACTCTTTTTGCCGTTTTTGCAGGCTAATTGCGCGTGAAGTGTGCAAACGGAAAAAGCTCTCGAAAAATTGTTTGACTTATAAGTCTCAGAAAGTAATATGTGCGCCATCGCAGCGACGAAGAGCAGAAACAAGTTCTTCGAAGCACTCGCAAGAGGCGTGTTGTGTGGTGAGGTGGCCGAGAGGCTGAAGGCGCTCCCCTGCTAAGGGAGTATGCGGTCAAAAGCTGCATCCGGGGTTCGAATCCCCGCCTCACCGCCATTTTGCATCCGTAGCTCAGCTGGATAGAGTACTCGGCTACGAACCGAGCGGTCGGAGGTTCGAATCCTCCCGGATGCACC
>NZ_JBXUNG010000007.1:125752-253949 GCF_057196925.1 Klebsiella sp. SYXHC3
CATCCGTAGCTCAGCTGGATAGAGTACTCGGCTACGAACCGAGCGGTCGGAGGTTCGAATCCTCCCGGATGCACCATATTCTCCTCAGTAACAGCAATCTCGATTGTTGCATGGTATGCGAAATTATCGCGAGTACCAGGGAGGATAACGTTGCGTCAGCAACGGCCCGTAGGGCGAGGCGCAGCCGAGTAATCCTCCCGGATGCACCATCTTCTCTTCAATAAAACTCTCCAATTTTCATCCCAGCAGTACGACGCATTTTATCTCCTCGATAATCAACACATTTCTTATTGGCAAGTCGCTCTTTCCACTATAATTTATCCCTGTAGATCTACCTGAACCGGGTGTGATGAATGCAAGGAGAGAAATCAATGAAATGGTTCAAAGCAATACCTGCCTTTTGCGCAACGCTTCTGGTCGCCGTATCTCTGGCAGGCTGTGCCGGATCGTCCACCAAAGAAAGCACCGGCGGTTATATTGACGATACCGTGGTAACTACCAAGGTAAAAAGCGCGCTGTTTAACGAAAAAGATATCAAATCCTCAGAAATTAGCGTGCAGACCTTTAAAGGCCGCGTACAGCTGAGCGGTTTCGTATCGTCGGCTGAGAGCGCTAAACGGGCGGTAGAGGTCACCCGTCGCGTGCAGGGCGTGCGCGTGGTTGAGAACGACCTGCGAATCAAATAATACCGTTTTCGCTATCCCGAGTTGATTAAGGCGCCTGCAGGCGCCTTTGCTGTCTCTGGCTCCCCCGCGACAAAACCCGCCTTTTGCGATACAGTAACGTTTCCTTATCCGGTTTGTGAGAACACGATGTACCAACGTTACGCAGGACTGATTTTCGATATGGATGGCACCATCCTCGATACCGAGCCGACGCATCGTAAGGCATGGCGTGAAGTACTGGGCCGTTACGGTATGCGTTTTGATGAGCAGGCCGTGGTCGCGCTCAACGGTTCTCCAACCTGGCGTATTGCCCAGGCGATTATCGAGCTGAATCAGGCTGATTTAGATCCGCATCGTCTGGCGCAGGAAAAGACCGTCGCCGTCAAAGCGATGCTGCTGGATAGCGTACGCCCGTTACCGCTGATAGAGGTGGTAAAAGAGTGGCATGGCCGTCGCCCGATGTCGGTCGGTACCGGTAGCGAAAGCGCTGTTGCCGAAGCGCTGCTGGCGCATCTTGGCCTGCGCCACTACTTCTCCGCGGTGGTGGCTGCCGATCACGTGGCGCAGCATAAGCCTGCGCCCGATACCTTCCTGCTGTGCGCGGAGCGCATGGGCGTCGCACCGGAAACCTGCGTGGTCTTCGAGGATGCCGACTTCGGTCTGGAGGCGGCGAAGCGCGCGGGTATGGATGCTGTGGATGTGCGTCTGTTGTGAGCGACGCGCTGTCGCTCCTGTCGCTTTTTGCCAGCAGCTTTTTAAGCGCCACTTTACTGCCCGGTAACTCAGAAGTGGTGCTGGTTGCTATGCTTCTTACGGGGGCAAGTCAACCGTGGATGCTGGTATTAATAGCAACAATCGGCAATAGCCTTGGAGGGGTAACTAACGTTATTCTGGGGCGCCTGTTTCCGCTGCGCAAGCAATCGCGCTGGCAGGAGAGGGCAACCGGCTGGCTTAAACGCTATGGCGCGGTGACATTATTATTGAGCTGGGCGCCTGTTATAGGCGATTTGCTGTGTTTACTAGCGGGATGGATGCGCATTTCCTGGGGACCAGTGCTCTTTTTTTTATGCCTTGGTAAGGCGTTGCGTTATATCGTCATAGCGGCGGCAACCCTTCAGGGCATGACGTGGTGGCACTAATTGGACTGATTGTTCAACCATTACAATTATGCTAATTCAAACGATTTCGACAGGCGGGAGGTCAAATTGATCCCGGATGTATCACAGGCGCTGGCCTGGCTGGAAAAAAATCCGCAGGCGCTGCAAGGCATTAAACGTGGGCTTGAGCGTGAAACGCTGCGCGTTAACGCCGACGGCACGCTGGCCACGACCGGCCATCCTTTAGCTTTAGGTTCGGCGCTGACCCATAAATGGATTACTACTGATTTTGCCGAAGCCCTGTTGGAGTTTATTACTCCAGTGGATGGCGATGTCGATCATATGCTGACTTTCCTGCGCGATGTGCATCGCTTCACCGCCCGCCAGCTCGGCGACGAGCGGATGTGGCCGCTGAGCATGCCGTGCTATATCGCGCCGGGTCAGGATATTGAACTGGCGCAATACGGCACCTCTAACGTTGGCCGGCTGAAAACGTTGTATCGCGAAGGGCTGAAAAACCGCTACGGCGCGCTGATGCAAACCATTTCTGGCGTGCACTATAACTTTTCGCTGCCGATGGCGTTCTGGCAGGCCAAGTGCGGCGTGGAAGATGCCGAAAGCGGCAAAGAGGCGATTTCCGCCGGTTATTTCCGCTCGATTCGTAACTACTACCGTTTCGGTTGGGTGATCCCGTACCTGTTCGGCGCGTCGCCAGCGATTTGCTCCTCGTTCCTGCAGGGTAAACCGACGACTCTGCCGTTTGAGAAGGCCGGAAACGGCATGTATTACCTGCCATACGCCACTTCTCTGCGTCTTAGCGACCTCGGTTATACCAATAAGTCGCAAAGCAATCTCGGAATTACGTTTAACGATCTGCACGAGTATGTGGCAGGATTGAAGCGGGCGATTAAAACGCCATCGGAAGAGTACGCTAAAATCGGTCTTGAGAAAGACGGCAAACATCTGCAGATCAACAGCAATATTCTGCAGATTGAAAACGAGCTGTACGCGCCGATTCGCCCGAAACGCGTGACCCGTAGCGGTGAAACGCCGTCCGATGCGCTGCTGCGCGGCGGCATCGAGTACATCGAAGTGCGTTCGCTGGATATCAACCCGTTCTCGCCGATCGGCGTGGATGAGCAGCAGGTGCGCTTCCTCGATCTGTTTATGGTCTGGTGCGTGCTGGCCGATGCGCCGGAGATGAGCAGCAGCGAACTGCTGTGTACCCGCACTAACTGGAACCGGGTGATTCTTGAGGGCCGTAAACCGGGCCTGACGTTGGGGATTGGCTGTGAAAGCGCGCAGTTCCCGCTGGCGCAGGTGGGTAAAGATCTGTTCCGTGATTTACGGCGCGTGGCGCAAACGCTGGACAGCATCCACGGCGGCGAGGCCTATCAACAAGTGTGCGATGAGCTGCTGGCGTGCTTTGACGATCCGGAATTAACGTTCTCAGCGCGCATTCTGCGTTCTATGATTGAAGAAGGGATTGGCGGTACCGGGCGTAAGCTGGCTGATGAGTATCGTACGATGCTGCGCGATGAACCGCTGGAAATTTTAAGCGAAGAAGATTTTATCGCCGAACGTGATGCGTCGGTCGCGCGACAGAAGAAAGTGGAAGCGGAAGATAGCGAGCCGTTCGAGGCACTTTTAGCACGACACGCGTAGTAAAAAGCGCTACAAAAGAAAAAGGCCACATCACTGTGGCCAAACTTTCATCTCTGATTCAGGGATGATGATGATAATAAATGCGCGTCTTTCATATACTCAGACTCGCTGTTGAACGAAGAGTTCATTTTATTTTAAAAAAAATCACTATCGGAGGTGAAGAATGCCGTTGTTAGATAGTTTCACAGTCGACCATACCCGAATGGAAGCGCCTGCGGTGCGCGTCGCGAAGAAAATGAACACGCCGCACGGCGATCAAATCACCGTTTTCGATCTGCGATTCTGCGTACCGAACCAGGAAGTGATGCCGGAGCGCGGTATTCATACACTGGAGCACCTGTTTGCTGGTTTCATGCGCGATCACCTGAACGGTAATGGCGTGGAAATTATCGACATTTCTCCGATGGGCTGCCGTACCGGTTTCTACATGAGCCTGATTGGTACGCCGGAAGAGCAACGCGTGGCCGATGCCTGGAAAGCGGCGATGGCTGACGTGCTGAAAGTCAAAGATCAGAATCAGATCCCTGAGCTGAATGTCTACCAGTGCGGAACCTACACCATGCACTCGCTGGAGGAAGCGCAGGATATCGCCCGCCACATCATTGAGCGTGATGTTCGCATCAACAGCAACGATGAACTGGCGCTGCCGAAAGAAAAACTGCAAGAACTGCACATCTAGTGCGCATGCGTCGGCCCGGCCATCGCGTCGGGCCGCTCTCCGCTTATCATGTCGACAACGCTCTCCTTTTCCTTCCAGCACCGCGCTCTGGTGCCATTTGCCCATGATTACGCCCACGGCGATAGCGAACCAATGCATTGCCACGACTGCGCTCAGTTATTGCATATTCTCAGCGGCGTGGTTCGGGTGGAAACGCCGGTCGGATTCTGGGTCGTGCCGCCGGGGCGCGGCGTCTGGCTACCGGCACATACGCCGCACGCGTTGCGCATAACCGGCAATGTGGCCGCACGGACGCTATTTATCGATCCGCTGGCCCGTGCCGATCTGCCCTCTACCTGCCAGATCGTGCAGATCTCACCGCTGCTGCGTGAGCTTATCGTCGCGTCGCTGGCGCTGGAAGAGCGCTATTTCCCCGGCACCCGCGATGAACGTATCTATGAGCTGATGCTGGATGAAATTCGCGGGATGTCGGTATTACCTTTCGGTTTGCCGGAACCGCATAGCGATAGCCTGCGTCGGTTATGCCAGCGGGTGCGCGAAGCGCCCGGTGAACCATGGGGCAGCCGTGAGGCGGCGCAAGCAGGCGGAATGAGCGAGCGTACGCTGAACCGCCATTTTCAACAGCAGACCAGTCTGACGTGGAGCGAATGGGTGCGCCGGGCGAAGCTGATGGAGGCGCTGGTTCGCCTGGCGCAGGGGCAGTCGGTACTACGGGTAGCGCTGGATCTGGGTTACGGCAGTCACAGCGCTTTTAGCGCCATGTTCCGCCGGGTAATGGGGACCGCGCCCAGCGACTATTTTCGCCCGTTGGATTAATCCCTGGCGTGAACGGCATTACACAACGCCTGTAACGACGCGCGGGCAACGTCATTATCAATGCCGACGCCCCATCGACTTTCGCCATTGGCAAAGACGCAGCGAATATAGGCAACGGAGCGGCTGTCGCTGCGCGCCCCGAGGGTATGCTCGTGGTAGTCCTTGATAACGAAATGACGTTTTAACAGCGCGCTCAGGCCGTTGGCGGCGGCGGATAACAAACCGTTACCACGTCCGTTCAAGCGGCGGGTTTCGCCATTCATCCGCAGCGCAGCCTGTAACGTCAGTTCGCCATCCTGCTGGCCGTCGCTCTGATAGTCGAGTAACGCCAGCGTCGGCTGCGCCAGCAGGCCGTAACGGCTGCGAAACAGCTGCCATAATGCGTTATGGGTCATTTCTTTACCATGGCTATCCGTTTCTTGCTGAACGTACTGGCTGAAGTCCTGCTGCAACGCCCGCGGCAGCTTAAGACCATGGTTCTGCTCAATCAGCCATGCGCTGCCGCTTTTACCTGACTGGCTGTTAACGCGGATCACCGCTTCATAGCTGCAGCCGATATCCTGTGGATCGATAGGTAAATACGGCATTTGCCAGCGATCTCCCGGTTTACGGGCATCAAACCCTTTTTTAATGGCATCCTGATGTGAACCCGAAAAGGCGGTGTAGGCCAGACTGCCTGCCCATGGATGACGCGGATGTACCGGGAGCTGGTTGCAGTTCTCGACGATCTCTACCACCCGATTCATCTGCGTAAAGCGCAACTGCGGATCCACGCCCTGGCTATAGAGATTCATCGCCAGCGTGACCAGACAGACGTTGCCGGTACGCTCGCCATTGCCGAACAGACAGCCTTCAACGCGATCGGCGCCGGCCATCACCGCCAGCTCGGCGCTGGCGACGCCGGTACCGCGATCGTTATGCGGATGCACGCTGATACACACATCCTGGCGGCGCGAGAAGTGGCGGCAAAAATATTCAATCCGATCGGCGTAGACGTTTGGCGTGTTGACTTCGACCGTTGCCGGGAGATTAATAATCATTGGCCGTTCGCCACAGGGCTGCCAGATTTCCGCCACCGCTTCGCAGATTTCAAGGGCGAATTCCGGCTCGGTAAAACAGAAGGTTTCCGGTGAATATTCATATTGCCAACGGGTGTCCGGCTGCTGTTCGCAATGCAGACGAATAAGCCGGGTGGCGCGGGTGGCGAGCTCGATCACTTCGGCCTTTTCCATGCCGAAAACTAGCTCGCGAAACAGCGGCGCGGTGGCATTGTAGAGATGGATGGTCGCCTGCCGGGCGCCGCGCAGCGCTTCAAAGGTTCGTGCTATGAGTTCTTCCCGCGCCTGAGTCAGCACCTGAATGGTGACATCTTCAGGGATGCGCTGCTCCTCAATCAGCTGGCGCACAAAGTTGAAATCGGTTTGCGAGGCGGAGGGGAAGGCGACCTCTATTTCTTTAAAACCGCACTCCAGCAACAGATCCCAGAACTGCAGCTTACGCGCGGCGTCCATTGGTTCGGCCAGCGCCTGGTTGCCGTCGCGCAAATCGGTGGAAAGCCAGCGCGGCGCGGTAGTGATTTGCCGCTCGGGCCAGCGGCGATCGGGCAGGGTGATAGGTGGATAAGGGCTGTATTTTTCGCAAGGATTGGTCAGCATGATGTTCTCCTGTAGTCGGAGCTTTATCCTGCATGACATAACCCATCGGCGGCTTTAGCGAAATGGACAGAAGCTAGCGCGAAATGGACAAGGTCCGGCAATAAAAAAGGGACCCGCAGATCCCTTTTGTTAATACTTAGTGTGCGCCCCCGCCACCGCCGCCGGCGCTGAACGGCGGCCTGGCGAACCACACCAGGCCTAGCAGAAGGATAAAGATCCCCGCCGAAACCCAGAAGATTTCGTTGGCGGAGATAATCAACCCCTGGTTGGTTATCTGCTGGGCAATCCAGCCGGAAGCCTGCTGCTGGGTCATTCCCATACCCTGTAATTGATCGTACATCTGCTGGGCGTTGGGGTTGAACGGCGTCACCGACTCGGTGAGCTGCGCATGGTGCAGCGCCTCGCGGTTGGTCCACATGGTGGTGGTAATTGAGGTACCGATGGAGCCGGCAAGGGTTCGGGTAAAGTTCGACAAGCTCGACGCCGCCGCCAGCCGCTCCGGCGGGAGGCCAGAGAGAGTGATGGTAGTCAGCGGCATGAAGAAACAGGCCACCGCAAAACCCTGGATAAACTGCGGCCAGGCCGATGCGCCGAAGTCCATTCCCGGTTCAAAGGTCCACGCGCGCCAGTAGAAGCACACCGCATACATAATAAAGCTGAAGGTCACCAGCCGCCGCATATCGAGCTTATGAGCAAAGCGGCCGATAATCGGCGACAGAATGACCGGGATCACTCCGACCGGCGCCGAAGCCAAACCGGCCCAGGTGGCGGTGTAGCCGTATACCTCCTGCAGAAGCTGCGGCAGCAATACAATGGCGCCGAAGTAGAGCATATAGGCCAGGCTGATACACAAACAGCCGATGGTAAAGTTACGCGACTTAAACAGCGACAGGTCGACTATCGGGTTATCGTCGGTCAGCTCCCAGACGATAAGGAAACTTATCGCCACCACCGCCACGATGGTCAGGATGATAATCTCGTTGGAAGCGAACCAGTCGAGCTCTTTACCGCGGTCGAGCATCACCTGCAGGCTACCGATCCCGATAATCAGCAACGCCAGCCCGACGCCGTCGATACGCCGCTGCTCGGTGCGGGTTTCACGGCCGCGCAGGGTCTGCAGCGTCATGAGAACCACCGCCACGCCAATCGGCACGTTGATGAAGAAGATCCAGCCCCAGTGGTAGTTATCGCTGATATAGCCGCCGAGAATCGGGCCGCAAATCGGCGCGACGATGACCGTCATCGACCACAGCGCCAGCGCGATTGAGCGTTTCGCTGGCGGGTAGTTGCTGAGCAGCAGACTCTGCGATAGCGGGATCAGCGGACCGGCGACGATCCCCTGAATCACGCGGAAGAAAATCAGCATCGTCAGGCTGTTCGACACCCCACAGGCCCAGGAGGCGATGGCGAATGCCACCGTCGACCAGACGAAGAGTTTCACTTCGCCGACGCGCTTAGCCAGCCAGCCGGTAATCGGGATGGAGATAGCGTTCGCCACCCCAAACGAGGTGATGACCCAGGTTCCCTGACTCAGCGACGAGCCAAGGTTACCGGCAATGGTCGGAATAGCCACGTTGGCGATAGTGGAGTCCAGCACCTGCATGAAAGTCGCCAGCGACAGCGCAATGGTCATGATGACCAGTTGCGCGCCTTCGAGCGGTTTTTGCTGTTGCATTACGCTCACCCCGAATTATCCGGCGTTGGCCTGGATGATACCGTCGATCAGTTTATTCACCGGCTCAAGGCCGATTTCACGGGCATTACTTTCATAGACCGGCGAGCTTCGTACCTGGCTTGCCAGCATCTCGCCTTCGCGATTGCTGGTGTCTACTTCAACCAGCGTCGACAGGCCGATGCGCAGCGGATGTTGCGCCAGCTGTTTAGCATCTATCTCGATACGAACCGGCAGACGCTGGACGACTTTGATCCAGTTACCGGTGGCGTTTTGCGCTGGCAGCAGGGAGAAGGCGCTGCCGGTACCCATATCCAGGCCGACCACTTTACCGGTGTACTTCACGTCATCGCCATAGATATCGCTGATGATGGTCGCCGGCTGGCCGATACGCATATGGGCGAGCTGGGTCTCTTTAAAGTTGGCGTCAACCCACAGGTTGGTGGCTGGAACCACCGCCATCAGCGGGGTAGTGGTACCGATCTGCGCGCCAGGCTGCACCGAGCGGCGAGAAACGTAGCCGCTAATCGGGCTGACGATTTGCGTACGCTGCAGCGCCAGCCAGGCGTTGCGGACTTCGGTCGCCGCCTGCAGCACCGCCGGCTGCTGTTCCAGTTTGGTGCCCAGTACGATTGCCTGATTGGCGTTGTACTGTTGAATGGCGACGTCGAGTTCGGCCTGCGCGCTGGCGACGGTGTCACGTGCGTGCTGCAGCTCTTCGCGGCCAATCAGGTTCGCGGCGCCCAGCGGGATACGACGATTAAGGTCTGCCTGCGCCTGGGCGAGGGCGGTTTTTTTGACGTCAATATTCGCCTGCAGCTGCTTGCTGTTGATCATCTGCTGGCGAGTCTGGCGCACGCTAGCCGCCAGCTGGGTTTTGGCTTTTTCAAACGCCTGCTGGGCGTCGGTCTGGTCGAGGGTGACCAGTGGATCGCCTTGTTGCACAAAGTCGGTGTTGTCGGCCCAGACCTTAGTCACGCTGCCGGAAACCTGCGCCATGATCTGTACCTGGTTCCCTGCCACATAAGCGTCATCGGTCTCTTCATAATGACGCAGGACTAAAAACCAATAAATGCCGTAGGCTACGGCCACAATAACAAAGAGCAAGGTCAGGAGCAGAAGGGCGCCTTTGCGTTTCCCTTTCTTGCTGCCTGATTGCTGCGGAGTTTGGCTCGCCGCATTTTCGCTCATCTGATTCTCCACAATTTTACATTCTTATTATTTCACATCGGCTGAGCCGACCTGTTTACCAGAAAGGCCAGCAGAAGATCTGCTGGCCTGACCGTGTTCCTTGCAACTCAAAATATTGTGCGGCTCCGTGCTTAGCGCAGGGATCCCGCCAGCGCGCCGTCTTCTTCCATTTGGTCGAGGCGGCCAAGCAGTTTACGGGTGATGTGCTCCAGCTGGTCTTTTTCCGCGGTGCTTAAAGAAGACCACAGCTGATGTAGACAGTTGTGCTGCGGAGGTAATACCTCGCGCAAGAATTGATGACCTTTGTCGGTCAGCTGCAGGTGCAGGCAGCGACGATCGTTGTCGCTTTCACGACGTTCGATCCAGCCGCGTTTTTCCAGTTCGTCGGCGATGCGGGTGGCATTAGTGCGTGACGAACCCAGCGCGCAGCTCAGCTCGGAAGGTTGAATGCTGTGATTTTCCTGAGACTCAAGCGTTATCAGCGCCATAAATAATGTCTCGTTAATCCCTTGCGCTTTCAGCATTTTGTTACGGTTTTCCAGCAGCTTACCCTGCATGTGCATACAGAGACGGGTGAGGAGAATCTCCTGGAAAGGGAAATCTTCATGGCGGCTGGCGCGGAATTTGAGCATCTGCTCAATGGGAGTAAACGAACTATCCATTTGGGTATAACCTCATTAATTACAGCCGATATAATAACTATTGTGACAAATAAAGCAAATGAATTATTGGTCACTATTAATACTTAAAATCTCCGGCGAGTCGCCGATTTTCCATGCCAAACCATAGGCTAAAGCGCTGAGTTGCGTAGGGATAATAATGCTGTTCGCCACCTGTAAGCTCAACCTGAACGCGACGAAACCTACCCGTGTTGGTAGTCACGGGGGCTGACGTCAGGGAGCAGGAGTTTCCATATTGGTGACTTATTGATAACGTTGGTGAAAATTACGCCTGGAAAGAGTTATTCACCTTAGCAGACGGCGTGATGGCTTCACAATCGCTAAAATGGGAAATCAGAAAATACGCATTTTTATGCATATTCGTTTCATGCTGGTACAGGGGAAGACAGTCCCCACGGCGATAAAACGCCGCGGGGAGAGGGAGAGATTACTTCTGCGCCGCCAGCGCTTCTTTCACCCAGCCATCGAACAACTGCTGGTGGGCTTTAATCCAACCATCAACGTGACCGTTGATGTCGGCTTCTGAAGCATGGCCGGCATGCATCATCGCGTTTTCGGCGTTGATATCGGCAATTGGCAGCTTCATCAGGCTAAACAGCTTCGCCGCCGCCGGGTTTTTCTCGGCCCAGGCTTTGTTGGCGACGATATGCATGGTGTTCACCGGGAAACCGTAGTTGACGCCGTTCGGCAGCTTGGTGTCGATATCCTTTTGTTCTCCCGGCAGGGAGGAGAACGGCACCTGCAGCCAGACCACATCTTTACCCGGTTTCAGCACGTCGCTGACCCAGTACGGCGTCCAGGTGTAATAAAGAATCGGTTTCCCTTCTTTATAACGGGCGATGGTATCGGCCATCATCGCCGCATAGTTACCCTGGTTATGGACCACTTTATTGTTCAGCCCATAGGCATCAATCTGATGGTTGATGACCGCTTCGCAGCCCCAGCCGGGGGTACAGCCGGTGAGATCGGCTTTGCCATCGCCGTTGGTATCAAACAGTTTGGCGATCTTAGGATCTTTCAACTGGTCGATGGATTTAATGTGGTACTGCTCGGCGGTTTTCTTGTCGATCAGATAGCCCTGCGCCGCGCCGGTGACGAAGGTTCCTTCACGGTAGAATTTTTTATCGCCGCCCGCCGCCGCGTACATATCATCGTGCAGCGGTTGCCAGTTGGTGGCAATAAAGGTGGCATCGCCAGAGGCGATGGAGGTGTAGGCGACGTTATAGTCGACCTCGCTCGGCTTTTCGACGTTATAGCCCAGTTTTTCCAGCGCGCGACTGACCAGCAGCGTCTGGAAGGTTTCTTCGGAAATAGTACTCTGCGCCGGTTTCACGGTGATGCCTTTACCCGGCAGCTCGGCAGCAAACGCGCTGGTCGTGACGAGGGCGGTAAACGCTGTGGCAAGGAGAGTTGTATGTCGCATCGTTATTCCTTCTCTTATTTACAGAAAGGGCGGGTAATCAGCCCCAGAGGTCCGGTGGTGTACCAGCGGCGGTTACCGCGGCTACGGGAATCGCGGCCGACGGCCTGCGTCAGGCGGTCAAGGATAATCGCGAGGATAACGATCCCGACACCGCCGACGCTCGCCAGCCCCATATCCAGTCGGCCAATACCGCGCAGCACCATTTGACCGAGGCCGCCGACGGCGATCATCGAGGCAATAACGACCATCGACAGGGCCAGCATCAGCGTCTGGTTGACGCCAGCCATGATGGTCGGCATCGCCAGCGGCAGCTGGACTTTGAACAGCAGCTGGCGCGGGCTGGCGCCGAAGGAGCGTGAAGCCTCAATGAGGTCTGCCGGCACCTGGTTAATCCCAAGGATCGTCAGGCGGACAATTGGCGGCAGGGCGAAGATAATGGTCACCACCACGCCCGGAACGTTGCCGATACCGAACAGCATGACGATCGGTACCAGGTAGACGAACGCCGGCGTGGTCTGCATCGCATCGAGTAACGGGCGGATGATTTTCGCCGCCCGCGGGCTACGCGCCAGCCAGATCCCCAGCGGCAGGCCGATTATCATGCAGAACAGCAGCGCGGTCAGCACCAGCGCCAGGGTGACCATCGCCTGCGACCATGCGCCGATAGCGCCGATGGCTACCAGCGAGATCAGGGTGGCGATACCCATGCCGACGCTGGAGATCTGCCAGGCGATCAGCGCGAAGAGAATAATCGCCACCGGCGCCGGCATCCCCAGCAACAGTTGCTGGAAGGCGCTGAGAATATAATCCACCGGCACGCGGATCCCCTGGAACAGGGGACGGAAGTGCAGCACGATCCAGTCGATGGCGTGGGTAACCCAGCTATCGAGCGGGATCAGCGTTTTATGGAACGGATCCATAATATTGAAATGTTCTGGCTGCGGCGCAGGCGCGCTGTTAAGCCAGTCGGCGCCGCCGCCGTCAGCGGGCGCCGGTGTTGGGTTGCCCCAGGCGTCGGCAGACTGCGCCGCGTTATCCGCTGGCGCTGCGGTATCCCATGGGTTTGATTGATCAGCCATTGTTTGCCCCCTCGCGATCTAAAGCCTGTAGCAGCATGCGTTTTGAAATAATGCCGAGATACTGGTGTCCTTCATCCACCACCGGGACGGCGCACGGCGCCTGGCCAACGTGGGAGAGCAGGTCGCTGAGCGGCGTTTGTGCCTCCACCGCCTGCGGGGAGTCAATTAACGCCGCATCGAGCCCCTGATTTTCGCTCAGCGCGCTTTTCAGAGAGTCGATGGAGACAATGCCGACAAACTTATTACCGCGTTCAATGACGTAGCCATATTCACGGTCTTCATCCTGCAATAATTTCAGCGCCGAACGCGGGCCGAAACCGGGAGTTTTACGAATCAGGCCAACCGGGCTACGGCGGGCAATATCTTTAGCGCTAAATACCTGGCTAATATCGACGCCGCGGAAGAAAGTACGAACGTAGTCATTCGCCGGGTTATTCAGAATTTCGTCTGGCGTGCCAATTTGCACCACTTCGCCATTTTGCATAATGGCAATACGATCGCCAATACGCATAGCTTCATCAAGGTCGTGGGAAATAAAGACAATGGTACGTTGATGCTTTGCCTGTAATTTGGTGAGCTCATCCTGCATTTCAGTACGAATTAACGGATCAAGCGCTGAGAAGGCCTCATCCATGAGCAGAATATCGGGGTTGATCGCTAATGCGCGGGCTAAGCCGACGCGCTGGCGCATCCCGCCGGAAAGTTCGTCGGGATAGGCGTGGGCGTAATTCTCCAGCCCCACCTGACGTAGCGCATCCAGCGCTTTCTGCTGGCGCTCTTCGGCGGAAACGCCGGCCAGTTCCATACCGAACGCGGTGTTATTCAACACGTTCATATGCGGCATCAGGGCGAATGACTGGAAAACCATCGCAATCTTTTTCCTGCGCACCTCGCGAAGCTCGGCATCTGAGATTTTGGCGATATCGACGCCGTCAATCAGCACCTGTCCGCGGGTGGGTTCAATCAGGCGATTGAGAAGGCGAACCATGGTGGATTTTCCTGAACCGGAAAGTCCCATGATGACGAATATCTCGCCTTCTTCAATGGCCAGACTGGCGTCTTTAACGCCAAGCGATAGCCCCGTTTTTTCCAGTATTTGCTCTTTGGTAAGTCCTTTTTCAATATATTTGAACGCGCGTTGCGGGTGCTCGCCAAATATCTTATAGAGATTCTTGATTTCTAATTTAATTGCCATGCAATAAATGATTTCCTGTCTTTAATTATATCGATATCGTACCTGGTGAAGATTATTACCTTTTTACACCCTAACATACTGAGATTCTGTGACAACCCTCGATGTGAATAGCTAGCCAAAATCTGAATAGGGATCTCTGGCTGAATTGCCCGTGATATAAGGGCTGAGCCATCATATACGGCTGGTGATATTTTTTGATTATGCATGAATAATGAATGGGAAAATTGGTGTAAATGAAGGAAATATGACACGAAAATGGCCAGAGGGTTATTTGTGTGATAATAGGAAATAATGTGAAATAGATCACTGGAGAATGTATCGATATATTCCCCAGCGATCGCGAGATTAAAAGTCCCAATCGTCGTCGGCGGTCGCTTCAGTTTTACCCATGACGTAAGAAGAACCGGAACCGGAGAAAAAGTCGTGGTTTTCATCGGCGTTTGGCGACAGCGCCGCAAGAATTGCCGGGTTCACGGCGGCCATTTCCGCCGGGAATAGCGCCTCATAGCCAAGGTTCATCAATGCTTTATTGGCGTTGTAACAGAGGAACGCGTTGACGTCGTCAAGCCACGGGCTGTCGGCATACAGTTCGCGGGTATAAGCCAGTTCGTTATCGTATAGATCCATCAGCAGATCAAAGGCGAAATTTTTCAACTCCTCACGCTTCGCGGCGCTGACGATTTCCAGCCCTTTTTGATATTTATAGCCAATATAGTAACCGTGCACCGCTTCGTCGCGAATAATCAGGCGGATTAAATCGGCGGTATTGGTCAGCTTGCCGCGGCTGGAAAAATGCATCGGCAACCAGAACCCCGAATAGAAGAGGAAAGATTCGAGGAACACGCTGGCGATTTTTTTCTTCAGCGGCTCATCGGCCTGGTAGTAATTGAGCATCAACTGCGCTTTGCGCTGTAGCGGAGCGTTCTCCTCGCTCCAGGCGTAGGCGGCATCGACATCTTTGCTCTGGCACAGGGTCGAGAATATCGAACTATAGGAGCGGGCATGCACCGCCTCCATAAAGCTAATGTTCGACAGCACCGCCTCTTCATGTGGAGTGAGAGCGTCGGTCATCAACGCCGGGGCGCCGACGGTATTCTGGATGGTGTCGAGCAGCGTCAGCCCGGTAAAGACGCGGATGGTCAACTGCTGCTCCTGAGCCGTCAGGGTCTGCCAGTGCGGAATGTCGTTGGACAGCGGCACTTTCTCCGGCAACCAGAAATTACTGGTCAGCCGGTTCCACACTTCGAGGTCTTTATCATCCTCGATTTTATTCCAGTTAATGGCGCTGATGCGCGATAAATGGGTCATCCTGTTCTCCTTACAGCGCGCAGGACACGCAGCCTTCGATTTCGGTACCTTCCAGCGCCAGCTGGCGCAGGCGAATGTAATACAGCGTCTTGATACCTTTCTTCCACGCGTAAATTTGCGCTTTGTTGATATCGCGCGTGGTGGCGGTATCCGGGAAGAACAGCGTCAGTGACAGCCCCTGATCGACATGTCGCGTGGCTTCGGCATAGGTATCGATAATTTTTTGCGGGCCAATTTCCCAGGCATCCTGATACAGCGCCAGATTGTCGTTAGTCATAAACGGCGCCGGATAGTACACGCGGCCGGTTTTACCTTCTTTACGGATCTCGATTTTCGCCACAATCGGATGAATGCTGGAGGTGGCATGATTGATGTAAGAGATCGAACCGGTCGGCGGGATCGCCTGCAAATTGCGGTTATAAATGCCGTAGCGCATCACGTCGTCGCGTAGCTGGCGCCACATCTCACGATCGGGCAGGGTAATCCCCGCACGGGCGAACAGTTCGCGCACCGTGGCGGTTTTCGGCTGCCAGTCACCCTGCAAATACTGCTGGAAATAGTCGCCGCTGGCGTAACGCGACTGCTCAAACCCGGCAAAACGCACGCCACGCTCGCGCGCCATTGCCATAGAGGTGCGCAGGGCGTGCCAGGTGACGGTGTAGAAATAGAGATTAGTGAAGTCCAGCCCCTCCGGGCTGCCGTAGGCGATCCCCTCGCGGGCCAGATAGCCGTGCAAGTTCATCTGGCCAAGGCCGATGGCGTGCGATGCGGCATTACCCGCCGCCACCGATGGCACCGAGCGGATATCGCTCATATCGGAGACCGCCGTCAGGCCGCGAACCGCTACTTCGACGGTGCGGGCGAAGTCCGGCGAATCCATAGCGTGGGCGATATTCAGCGAGCCGAGATTGCAGGAAATGTCCTCGCCAACGGTAGCGTAATCGAGATTTTCGTCAAAGGTGGAGGCGCTATTGACCTGCAGGATCTCCGAGCAGAGGTTGCTCATATTAATGCGCCCGGCGATCGGATTGGCGCGGTTCACCGTATCCTCGAACATGATGTACGGATAGCCGGATTCAAACTGAATTTCCGCCAGCCGCTGGAACAGATCGCGGGCGCGGATCCAGCGTTTACGAACGCGGTCGTCGGCCACCAGTTGCGCATACATCTCGCTGACGGCGATATCGCCAAAGGCTTTGCCGTACAGTCGCTCAACGTCATAGGGCGAGAACAGCGCCATCTGCGCGTCTTCTTTCGCCAGCTGGAAGGTGATATCCGGAATGACTACCCCCAGCGACAGGGTTTTAATGCGGATCTTCTCATCCGCGTTTTCCCGCTTGGTATCGAGGAAGCGCAAAATATCGGGGTGATGGGCGTGAAGGTAAACCGCGCCGGCTCCCTGACGCGCTCCCAGCTGGTTGGCGTATGAGAAGGCGTCTTCCAGCATTTTCATCACCGGTACCACCCCGGAGGATTGGTTTTCGATACGTTTAATCGGCGCGCCCGCTTCGCGCAGGTTGGAGAGCAGGAACGCCACGCCGCCGCCGCGTTTTGACAGCTGCAGGGCGGAGTTCACCGCCCGACCGATCGACTCCATATTATCTTCGATACGCAGCAGGAAGCAGGAGACCAGCTCGCCGCGCTGCTGTTTACCGGCGTTGAGGAAGGTCGGCGTCGCTGGCTGAAAGCGCCCGGCGAGGATCTCATCGGCCAGCTGTCGCGCCAGGGTTTCATCACCCTGGGCCAGGGTTAGCGCCACCATGCAGGCGCGGTCGGCGAAATGCTCCAGGTAGCGTTTGCCGTCGAAAGTGCGTAAGGCATAGCTGGTGTAGAACTTCCACGCGCCGAGGAAAGTACGGAAGCGAAAACCGTGTTGATGCGCGTGGGCGAAGAGGGCCAATACGAAACGTCGCTCATAGCGGGCCAGCACTGCCGGATCGTAATAACCTTCGTCGCTCAGCCATTGCAGTTTCTCCTCCAGCCCGGCGAACGGTACGCTGTTGGGACGCACGTGATTATGGATAAATGCTTCGACCGCCTGTTGGTCCTTTTCCAGGGGAATACGGCCGTTGCTGTCGTATAAATTCAGCATCGCATTGAGGGCGTGGAAATCAGACGCCCCGGCGGTTACACGTTCTGCGGTTGTCGTTGCCAAAATTCGCTTACTCCTTTACGCACGTTGTCGACATCTTGCTGGGTACCCATCAGCTCAAAACGATACAGATACGGCACGCCGCATTTCTGCGCGATGACCTCTCCCGCCCGGCCATAGGCCTCGCCGAAGTTACGGTTACCGGCGGCGATCACGCCGCGAATCAGCCGGCGATTATGCGGATCGTTTAAAAAGCGGATCGCCTGACGCGGCACGGCGCCTGCCGTCCCGCCGCCGCCGTAGCTGGGGACGATGAGAATATAGGGTTCGTCTACCTGAATTCGCTCACGCTCGTTGAGCGGGATGCGCACGGCAGGCAGCGCCAGACGCTGCACAAAGCGATGCGTATTTTCCGAGCTGCTGGAGAAGTAGACGATGAGGCTCATAGGCTGGCCGTAGCCGCGGCGGGACGCAGGCGATTAATCATATCGGGGCGGAAGCCGGACCAGCGGGTTTCCCCGGCCATCACCACCGGTAATTGCTGGAATCCCTGCTCGCGCAGCATGTCGATGGCTTCAGGGTGTTGGTCGATGTTGACCATATCGAAGGCGAAACCGCGGCTCTCCATCGCGCGTTTGGTGGCATGGCATTGCACGCAGTCATTTCGAGTGTAAATAATAATGCGCATGATTCGTATTTCCATTTAAGATAACAAGACGGCGTAAAAAATCGTGCCGAACGTTATGGGCTTACTGTTCAGGAAATACTAGATGTAGTTATTTAAAACTTCAACCACGCAATATATAGAGTTTTTCGATAAGTTATCCCCCACCGACTAGCCTGGCGGGGGAGGGAAGTCGATACCCGAAAATTACATCCGCATCGCGACCGCAAGTCGGTTGAAGGCGTTCATCAGGCTGATGGCGAAGGTTAAATCGCTAATCTGGCGGGGGGTAAAATGCTCTTCTAAAGGCAGGTACACCTCATCTTCAGCGTGGCTGGCTGCGATATCAGTAACCGATTCCGCCCATGCCAGGGCCGCGCGTTCCGCGGCGCTGAAGTGGGCGCTTACGCGCCAGCCTGCCAGCGCATCCAGCTTGTCCTGGGCAACGCCGGCTTTGCGTAACGCTTTGCTATGCATCTCAAGGCAAAAAGCGCAGCCGTTAATTTGCGACACCCGCAAATAGACCAGCTCCACCATCGTGCTGCCCAATTCGCTTTTTTCCAGCGCTATGCTGGCCTGAACCAACCCCTTATAGATTTCCGGGCTCAGTTCGCTGTACGGCTGACGTAATGTGGTCATCTTGCAGTTCTCCTCTCTAAGACCCGGGCAAAATAGCACTATAATGGACTGCATAAGATAGCCATATTGTGATGAAAAAAGCAGACCATAATGGAAGCCAAAAAAGTGCCGCACTACCAGCGTATCGCCCGACAGCTGAAATCAGCGATTGAGAATGGCGAGCTGGCCCCGGGAAGCCGCCTGCCCGCGAGCCGGGTTTATGCGCAGGAGCTTGGCGTGTCGCGGGCGACGATTGAAAATGCCTGGGGCGAGCTGGTGGCCCAGGGTTGGCTGGAGCGCCGCGGCCAGGCGGGTACCTTTGTCAGCGAGCGCCTAAGCCCGCGGCAGGTCACGGCTCAGCGCCCGACGGTAGGCCAGGGATCCTCCGCGCCGCAGCCTTTTCAAATGGGGCTACCGGCACTGGATCTTTTCCCGCGCGGGGTGTGGGCGCGGGTGATGGGGCGGCGGCTACGGACGCAATCGCGCTTCGACCTCGCGCCCGGCGATCCCTGCGGCGAACCGGTTCTCCGTCAGGCGATTGTCGACTATTTACGTCTGTCGCGCAGCATCGAGTGCCAGCCGGAGCAGGTTGTGATTAGCGGCAACTATGCGGCCTCAATGGCGCTAATTTTGCGTACCCTCGCGCAACCGGGGCAGCATATGTGGATGGAGGATCCGGGATATCCGTTCATTCGGCCGGTGGTTAGCGCGGCGGGGGTCAATATCGATCCGGTACCGATTGACCAACAGGGAATGGATATCGACTGGGCGCAGGCACACTTTCCGCAGGCGCGCTTTGCGCTGTTGACTCCAGCGCATCAAAGCCCGCTCGGCGTGGCCCTATCGCTGGAGAGGCGCCGCCAGGTACTGCAGTGGGCGGCGCAGCGAGATAGCTGGATTATTGAAGATGATTACGACAGTGAATTTCGCTATCAGGGGAAACCGCTACCGCCGCTGAAAAGCCTCGATGCGCCACAGCGGGTACTGTACGCCGGGTCATTTAGTAAATCGATGTTTCCCGCGCTGCGCGTCGCGTGGCTGGTGGTACCGCTGCCGTTGGCGGCGCGGTTTCGCCGTCAGGCTGAATTGAGCCACTGTAATGTACCGACCTTATGGCAGCAGACGTTGGCGGACTTCATCAATGAGGGGCATTTCTGGCGCCATCTGAAAAAAATGCGCGCCAGCTACGCGTTGCGCAGGCAGTGGCTGGAGTCGGCGCTGCAGGAGCAGGGTTTTCAGGTGGTACCGCAGTCCGGCGGGATCCAACTGGTGATGGCGGTGAAGGGAGACGATCGCGAGCAGGCCCGGCGCTGCCAACGAGCCGGGCTGGCGGTGCAGGCGTTGAGCGATTGGCGCATGCTTAGCCGCGGTGAGGGCGGGCTATTGATGAGTTTTACGAATATAACGTCGGCGGTGATGGCGCGTGAAGTGGTAGGCGAATTAAAGCAAGCGCTGGCCAGCGGGGAATAACAAAAAACCCTGCGTACCATTGGGACGCAGGGTCAGACGCGTATTTGTTATCTTCACATGTAGTCTATCAATACTATTATCGACGCAAATTAAGCAAAACGCCAATAAATACCCCAACGGCGGCGGCCGCGCCAACGCTCTGCCAGGGTTTATCGCGCACGTAGCTGTCGGCGCAGCCGGCGGCATCCCGGGCGCGTTCAACGGTATCATAGGCCGCCTGGCGCAGGCGGGTATTGCCGTTCAGGCGGGCACGCGTCTCTTTCAGCAGCGACTGCGCTTTTTTGCGCGCATTCTCAGCTTCATCTTTCGCATCGCTGCCCCATGATTTCAGCACTTCTTCCAGCGTATCCGCTAATTGGCTGACTTCGTTATGAATATCCTCGGCGCTTTCATCAATGTCGTTGCGGTTCACACGGTTAGCCATTGGTTTCTCCCTTTGTTCCATTCGAGTTATTAAGTGTAGGACATGATTTTGCATTATGCTTTTGCGGGAGTTTATGGAATTTTCTGAAAGCGCTGCTATTCGTGAATAAGGTAAGGTAAATGTGCGGTAAAAGATAACGAGGAATCAGTATGTATTTAAGACCCGATGAGGTGGCGCGTGTTCTTGAAAAAGCCGGCTTCACCATGGATGTTGTGACGCAAAAAGCGTATGGATATCGCCGTGGCGATAATTATGTTTATGTGAACCGCGAAGCGCGCATGGGGCGTACCGCTTTAGTTATTCATCCGGCGCTCAAAGAGCGCAGTAATTCACTGGCTGAACCTGCCAGCGAGATTAAAACTTGCGACCATTATGAACAGTTTCCGCTCTATTTGGCGGGGGATGCGCAGCAGCATTACGGCATTCCCCACGGTTTTAGTTCGCGGATGGCGCTTGAGCGTTTTCTGAATGGGCTGTTTGGCGAAGCTCAGCCGCAGATGTCTCACGGCTAAATAGTCAAATGCGGGTTGGTTGAAAGCGGGCGACTGGCAGCGGCCAGTCGCTGAATGATAAGGATCAGGCTTTAGCTTGCTGATAAGGGCTGACGCGGAACAGGCGACGGCAGAAGTCGAGAAAGTAGCCGTACACTGCGCCCATCATCATTGATACCAGAATGTTTGAACTGACCGCGGCGGCAATTTGATGCCAGTCTGCGCCTACCGACAGTAGAATCAATACATACACCGGTGACTGGAAAGTCACATATGCGACGACGTCAGCAATGTTTTTCATCCATCCCGAGGTGCTGATTCGGCGCGCCTGGCGCATGGCGAAGTCGCGATAGAAGCCATAAGGCACCGCAATAATAATGTTGACCGGGATCGCGACCAGGCGTGAAGATAACGACTGCTCAAAGGTCATTCCGGAGAGGAAAATTTCGATCATCATATTGACAACGGTGCAGTAGACCACCATTGCAAAGGTGTCTGCTACCGCATGACGCAAGCGGGATTGAGCAGAGAACATCGGTATGCTCCTCGAAAAATGAAGTCAATAACGCCGAAAAGTGCGCATGTTGTAGCGGTTTTAGGCTGCCTGTTTTGATGTGTGTAGAGTATATCTCTGTGTAGTAAGTGGCAACTAGCTATAAATATTTATTTATCGCCTTTTTGTCGATAAAACACTCTGTGAACTGGCGTTTTGCTCAGCTTGCGCTACTTTTGTTCCTTTTTTTGATTATGTTGTTTAATATCAAATAGATATGATTTTGTTTTGTAAGGTGACGAGTAAGCATGACAGGGGAAGGGAGGTTGATAAGGCGGGCGCCTGATTACGTTATGTGATGCTGGTCACTATTGGCGTTATTTACTGTATGAATACCTTTTATCAGCATTTGCTGCTGTATGTAAATAATGGGTTTTATTCTGATTATGTGAATTTAAATTCATTACCACAAAGCTATTGGCATTCCCCACGGCGGGCGAAGATTTTATAACTCACTGAAGTGGCTATAAATATAACATTATGAATATTATCATGTCGCACTATGCATTATTCATCTGCGCTAGACTGTATTTATGTTCTATTTCGCTATTACCCGCCAATAAATTTCAGCGCGTTCATAGGTGTAATCCTGTACATATTTATTTGAATAAGCTAAGGCTGGAAATAAATATACATATCTATTAAACTGACCGGGTAATTCTTGTTTTATTTTTTCGATTTGGGATTTTTGATCTTTATGTCTTTTATGTTACAAAAACTGAATAATATTCGCTCACTGCGTGCTATGGCGCGTGAATTCTCCACTGACGTGCTTGAAGAGATGCTGGAAAAGCTCAGGATCGTCACTGAAGAAAAACGCGCTGAGCAGCAGAAGACGCAACAGCAGCAGGCAGAATATCAGGAGAAAATTAATACCTGGCTGGAATTAATGGTTGCTGATGGTATTTCACCTGATGAATTAGTGCTGCATGAAATGGCCCCGGCGAAGAGCAGTAAAAAGCGTAAGCCGCGTCCCGCTAAATATCGTTATACCGACCATACCGGCGCAGAAAAAACCTGGACCGGGCAGGGACGTATGCCGAAGCCGATCGCTTTAGCCGTCGCGCAAGGGAAATCGCTTGAGAGCTTCCTGATTTAAATCGAGCGTAGGTTAAAACGGTGGGATTCCCCACCGTTTTACTTAGCAGACGCCGAAATCGCCTTCTTCGGTATAAGGCGTAACATCAACCGCTTTCAGAGTAAACTTTTCACCCTGCTCGTTACTTGCCTGAACGACGACCAGACTATCGCCATTCACTTCCACTACCTTCAATTTTGGCCCGCCGACGCGCGGTTGTACCAGATCGCCTGTTGCAAACATGGTGTTTCTCCTGTGCATTGGTCACAACTAAGAACCTAAACGATAGCTCAACGACGCTGACGGATTCAATGATCGTGCTGTTTTTTGTTAAAACAATGTGGGGGTGGATGTATTATCTTTGTTAATGGTTTTAACGGCGCTGCGGTGAAGGCAACTAACGCTGCCAGCGAGGAATGATTAAAAACAGAACATGGTCAGATAAGCGAATATGAAGTATATCATTTTACTTATTATTATAATTGCTGTGCTCTACGTCCATTATCGCGGAAAGGTTCGCTATCGTTTCTGGCGACAGCTTTCCGATCATTCAACTTTTACCGCGCCCCTTAATGGCTTTATGTACCTTTTTTCTCGCGTGCCAAATACGCCGTATCTACGCCCGGAGACTTTTCCAGAGTTGGCGATATTACAAAAGAACTGGTTGGTTATTCGTGAAGAGGGGATTAACCTGCAGCGTCTGGAGCAAATAAAAGCGGCGGAAAAATATAATGATGCCGGATTTAACTCATTCTTTAAAACCGGCTGGAAACGTTTTTACCTGAAATGGTATGAAGACGCGCATCCCTCCGCCAGCCAGCTATGTCCAAAAACGACCGAGCTGCTGCGTGGGATTCCTTCGGTTAAAGCGGCAATGTTCGCCACGCTACCCGATGGTAGCCGTTTGCCTCGCCACCGCGATCCTTACGCCGGGTCGCTGCGTTTTCATCTCGGGCTGGCGACGCCGAATGACGACCGCTGTTTTATTGAAGTGGACGGCGAACGCTACAGCTGGCGCGATGGTGAAGGCGTGCTGTTTGACGAAACCTATATTCACTATGCGGAAAATACCAGCGGTGAGAATCGGCTGATTCTTTTTTGCGATATCGAACGGCCCATGCGTTACCGCTGGGCGCAGAAGGTGAACCACTGGCTGGGGCGAAATTTAATGAGCGCCGCCGCCGCGCCGAACGACGTCGGCGACCGCACCGGCGGAATTAATCGCAGCTTCCGTTACATTTATCAAATCCGCATTATTGGCAAGCGATTGAAAAAATGGAATAAAACGGTTTATTACATCGTCAAATGGCTGCTCTTCGGCGGCATCGCCCTACTCATCTGGCAGGCGTTTTAACGCCGGTTCCACGGCATGACCGCCAGCAGGCGCGCCATGCCGCAGAAACCGGTGAGACCAGCGAAAGTGAGCCCCGCGCCAACGAAACCACTCAGCAAGAAAAAGCCGCTGTTGACGGCGTAGCCCAGCACTACGCCCAGCAAAATCAGCGCGCCTGCGGCGATTTGCACCTGGCGCATTAGCGGCAGCGGCTGGGATTTATCTTCGACTATCGGCAACCCCGCTGCCCGCCACGCCTGAATACCGCCAGCCAGCAGCTTAACCTGCGCGGGCGCGGCGGCGGCGGCCAGAAAACTGGCGTTATTTTGCGTGCGCGAGCCGGCCTGGCAGTGAAAAATGATGGTGTCGCCCGGCTGCGCATTGAGCGCCGCGCCGTGAGTTAATTGTTCTAATGGCAGCAGTGTCGCCGCCGGAATATGCTCGCGGGCGTATTCGTCGGCAGCGCGGATATCAATTAACCGCGCCCCCTGGGCGATAAGCGCCAGGGCTTCGTTGGCTGAAACGGTAGCGATAATCATAAGGACTCCTTACGGGCAGTAAATGGTCTTCAGCGTAGCGATGACCTGCTGAACGGCGGGATGGGTAATGAAATAGCGCAGGCGCTGCGCATCGCGCTCGCAGTCGATTAGCCCTTCATCACGCATTCGTGCGAGGTGCTGAGAGGTGGCGGAAGGGCTCAGGCCGGTGATTTGCGCCAGCTCGCCTGCGGTTGTACGCGGGGCTTCGCAGAGCATGCACAGAATCAGTAATCGGTGGGGATTGCTCATCGCCTTCAGCAGGACAGCGGCTTCCCCGGCGCTGGCCTGCAGTTGTTGTGCTGTGGTCATTTTATTTTAGTATTTGCTAAATTTAGATTATTCTAAAATAAAAGATGACCCTTTACCAGCCGTATAAAGAACGGAGCTCACGCCTGCTGAGCGGCCCTGGCGATATGCTGGCGGGCGTGGGCAATGCCCGCGTCGCGGCCGTGCGGGCGAATATCCATCCCTTCGGCGTAGATAAATTCGACGTCGCTAATCCCCATCAATCCCAGCACCGCGCGCAGGTAAGGGGTGACCGCATCGCTGGGTTGCCCGTCATGGACGCCGCCGCGCGAACTAATGACCACCGCACGCACGCTTTCCACTAGTCCCTGAGGCCAGGTCTCGGTGTAGCGGAAGGTTTCCCGCGCCCGTGCCACCAGATCGAACCAGTTTTTGAGATCGGTTGGCACGTTGAGGTTATACATCGGCGCGCCGATCACCAGCAGATCGCTGGCCTTTAACTCGCCGATGAGTGAATCAGAGAGGGCGACGCCTTGCTGAATCGCCGGGCGCGGGTCTTGCGCGCCGCGCAGCGCGGCAAACAGCGCGCCGTCGAGTTTCGGCAAGGCGAGGGTGGTCAGATCGTGTTCGACGACCGAATCCTGATGACCGGCCTCGCGGCGGGTCTGCATATATTCATCTATTAGCTGGTTGGTTAGCGACGCCGGGCCGTTGATGCTGGATTTTAAAATCAAAACGTTACTCATGACGGACTCCTCATAAAGTTGATGGTCCGCAGGGTAACACTGTCTTTTTTTCTCCAGTAGTGACATTATTTTTTATCATTGTATCTATTCAGGAACCAATCAATGCGCAGTGATTTAAATGCGATCCCGGTATTTGTCGCCGTCGTCGAATGCGGCAACTTTGCGCAAGCCGCGGAGAAGCTGAACGTGACGCGCTCCGCCGTCGGCAAGACCATTTCCCGGCTGGAGCAGCGGCTTGGCGTCGCGCTGTTTCAGCGCACCACGCGTCGGCAGGCGTTGACCGAAGAAGGCGAGGTCTTTTATCTGCAATCCCGCCGGGCGCTGGATAACCTGCGGGATGCGGAAAATGAAATTCAGCGCGGGAAAACCCAGGTGCAAGGGCGGCTGCGAATCAGCCTGCCGGTGCTGTTTGGCCAGCGCTGCGTGGCGCCGATCTTGTTTCCTCTTAGCCAACGTTATCCGGAGCTTAAGCTCGAGCTGTCGTTTAGCGACCGTCAGGTCAATCTGTTTGAAGAAGGGTTCGATATGGCGATACGTATCGGCGCGTTGAGCGATTCCAGCTTTCTTAAGGCCCGGCGTTTAGGCCAGCACGGCATGATTCTCTGCGCATCGCCGTTATATCTGCATAATCAACCAGCGCCGCAGACGGCGGAAGAACTGCACGAGCATCTTACCATCGGCTATCTCTACGCCGGGCAGATGCAGAAATGGCATTTGCGCGATACGCAGGGAGCGGCGCTCGCGTTTCGCCCTCAGCCCGGACTGGCGATGGATGATTTCGCCGCCATCGCCGCGGCGGCAAAAAGCGGGCTGGGTATCGCCTGGCTGCCGGATTGGCTGGTGGCGGACGAGATAGCGCGGGGAGAACTCCAGCAAATATTGCCGTCGTCCGTCAGCGGCAGTTTTGCGATCAGCGCCGTCTGGCCGGAAGCGGTATGGGTGCCGCAGAAAATTCGCGTGGTGGTAGATGAACTGCTGGCGCGGCTGCCGCAGCAGTTAGCCGGTGGAGAAAACCAGGAGGATTCTTCAGCGTCAGGTTAATCCGGGCTTAAGGTATGCCGGCGATAATGACAGCATGATGACTGTGACGAGAACTCGCCATGAACCTGTTAGAAACGTTTAACCAGAACGCCTTCCTTACGCTGAATGCCGGGCCAGGTACGCCGGACAGCCTATTGCTACTGGCTCAATTCTCCGCCAGCTGGCTTATTCTCATTGTGCCGGCGATATTGCTGGGATTATGGTTCCTTGGCGGTCGTCAGGGGCATCGACAGGCGCTGTTTTGCGCCATGACGATTTTGATAGCGTTAGGGCTGGGGGTTGCCTGTGGAACCCTGTGGTTCCATCCGCGGCCGTTTATGATGCCGCTGGGTCATACCTGGATAAGCCACCCGGCGGATAACTCTTTTCCAAGCGATCACGGCACCGTAATGTTCAGCGCCGCCTTCGCGCTGCTGTCATTACGCCTGCGCGGCATTGGGCTGCTGGTGCTGGCGGCGGCGCTGCCGGTAGCATGGGCGCGTATTTTTCTCGGCGTCCATTTCCCGCTGGATATGCTGGGCGCGGCGCTGATTTCAGCACTGAGCCTCTGCGTAGCAAAAGTGGTCTGGCAACGGCTGGGGCAGACGCTGGTGGCGCTGTGCGAAGCGCTGAGCCGCCGTCTCTTCTCCTGGCTGCCGGCGCGCTTTACGCCGTAGTCACTTCCTTTGTACGCGCGCGGCCCGTCGATACAGCGTGCTGCGCGCGACGCCTAACGCCTGCGCCGCTTTACTCACATTGCCGTTAAAGCGGGCCAGCGTATCGGCAATCAGCTTTGCATCATGTTGTTGAAGCCCGCCCGGAGCGCTGGTTTGCTGCGAGCTTTGATACTCCTCCGGCAGCGCCGCGACGCCCAGGCATTCGCCATCGTCCGCCAGCGCCAACAGGACTTTGAGCAGGCTTTGCAACTGACGCACGTTACCCGGCCAACGACATAATGTCAGTTGATGAATCAACGCGTCAGAGAGGGTTATATGGCGTTCTGCCGCGCCAAGCGAGCGCCACAACGCTGGAATAAACTGCTTGAGTTCAGGCCATTGGCGTAGCGGCGGGATGGTAAAAGCATACTCGCGCAGGCGGTAGAGCAGGTCTTCGCGAAATGCGCCTTCGGCGACACGCTGCGCGAGATGACGGTGGGTAGCGCAAATCAAGGCGAAGTTCACCGGCGCGCTGCGATTCCCACCCAGCGGCATGACCTCTTTTTCCTGCAATACCCGCAGCAGACGGGTTTGCAGAGCCAGCGGCATATCGCCGATTTCATCGAGGAACAGCACCCCACCATCGGCTTCGCGAATTTTGCCGATATAGCCGTTTTTATTCGCGCCGGTAAAGGCCCCCGCCTGATAGCCGAAAAGCTCCGATTCAATCAGCGATTCTGGAATGGCCGCGCAGTTGATGGCGACAAATTTACCGCTGCGCCAGCGGCTATGCGCATGCAGTTCACGGCTGAGGAACTCTTTGCCGCAGCCGGTTTCGCCTTCGATACACAACGCGATACCGGCGTTGAGCAGGCGGACCATTTTCTCGCCTTCGCCGGACGCGCAAAACGGCAGGTTAAGTGCTGGTTGTGCGGGGACGGCGACGCTGGCGCGGGTTGGCGCGCGCAGACGGTAGTAGTAGTCACGTTGCTGGAAGGTCATCGGTAGCGGCACGCTGACCGCCGTTTGCGTCAGGCGGGGGAACAACTGCTGGAAGGTCATCTGTCCGATCTGTCCAGCCTGCAGGCCCAGTTCGCGGATGGCCAGGCGATTGGCCGCGGTCAGCAGGTTATCGGAGAAAACCAGCAGCAGCTCTTCGGCGCTATCGAGCTTCTGTACCCGCGAGTGCAGGCTCATTAACCACTGTTGCGGATGCAGACTCTGTTTCACCCACAGATATTCAATCTGTTTGGCGGCCTCTTTTATCCACGCCAGAGAGTGGGGATGCGGGATATGCGCCGGGCCGGAAATATCCAGCGCCCCGGCAATCTGGCCATCGGGGCTTTGTAGGGGAACCGCCGCGCAATACAAATCCTGATTACGGGTTAAATAGTGTTGGCGGCCTTCGACTTCGCAGCTGTCGTCAATCGCCAGCGCGGTACCGATAGCGTTGGTGCCGCGACCGCTTTCGCTCCAGATATTGCCTGGCTCCAGCGCGAAGCTTTGCGCTTTTTCCATCGCTGCGCTATTGCCGAAGGTTTGGAGCACCAGCCCGCTGGCATCGGAAAGAATCACTACCGATTGCAGCCCGGCGGCACGTTGCGCCAGCGGCGTCGCCACCGGTTGCGCCAGCCGTTGTAGGCTGCGGTTGCTTTCCAGCACGTCGGCCAGTTCGCCGCCGCGCAGGCGCGGAAATTCGTCGCTCGTTGGCTGCAGGCCATAACGCTGGCTGCGTTGCCAGGAGTCGCTCAGCAGCGTGCTGGACTGCGCCTCGGGGGTGATAGTGAACGGATTTCCTTGCACGGCGCACCTCGTGGTCGGCTGGTTTGTGTTGCAATATTGTAGCAATTAGGTTTTCTTGGTGTTGCGATTCGCAACACAGAAGCGGGATCCTGTGCGACAAAGAGGACGCGAATCGGCAGAGGGATATATGTAATTATTTGGAAATTATGAATTTTATGTGAAGTACGCAAACCTGGCATAACCCCTGCTACAGGAAAAAGCGTGCAGCGGACAATAGCAAAAACCACCACGCCGCTGCGCCTTAACCCTACAGAAGGAGATTGCTATGCGTTATGTTCATCCTGGCAAACCGGGCGCTTTGGTTTCATTCAAATCGGCCTACGGCAACTTCATAGACGGTAAATTCGTCGAGCCGTTAAGCGGCGAATATTTCATGAATACTTCTCCCGTCGATGGGAGCAACATTGCGCAGTTTCCCCGTTCCGACGCCAAAGATATCGATTTGGCCCTTGATGCGGCACACCGGGCGGCGGACGCCTGGGGGCGAACCTCGGTACAGCAGCGTTCTCATCTTCTGCTGCAGGTCGCCGACCGCATTCAGGAGAATCTGGAGTATCTGGCGGTAGCGGAGAGCTGGGATAACGGCAAACCAATCCGCGAAACCCTGAACGCCGACCTGCCGCTGGCGGTCGATCATTTCCGCTATTTCGCCGGTTGTCTGCGCGCGCAGGAAGGCAGTACCGCCGAAATTGACGACACCACCGTGGCTTATCATTTCCACGAACCGTTAGGCGTGGTTGGGCAAATTATTCCGTGGAACTTCCCGCTGCTGATGGCGGCATGGAAACTGGCGCCCGCGCTGGCGGCAGGCAACTGCGTGGTCTTAAAACCGGCGGAGCAGACGCCGCTGAGTATTACTTTGCTGATGGAAATTATCGGCGATCTCTTCCCGGCAGGGGTGTTGAACGTGGTGCAGGGCTTTGGCAAAGAGGCCGGCGAAGCGCTGGCCACCAGCAAGCGGATCGCTAAAATCGCCTTTACCGGCTCGACGCCGGTAGGCCGTCATATTATGGCCTGCGCGGCGGAGAATATTATTCCCTGTACCGTTGAGCTGGGCGGCAAATCGCCGAATATCTATTTTGCCGACGTAATGGATGGCGAGGAGGAGTTTATCGAGAAGGCGGTGGAAGGGCTGGTACTGGGCTTCTTCAATCAGGGAGAAGTCTGTACTTGTCCGTCGCGCGCGTTGATCCACGAATCGATCTACGAGCCGTTTATGGAGCGGGTAATGGCAAAAGTGATGCAGATCCGTCGCGGCGATCCGTTTGATACCGAAACGATGATCGGCGCTCAGGCATCACGCCAGCAGTTCGATAAGATCCTGTCATATATCAAGATCGCTCGTGATGAAGGCGGGCAGATCCTCACCGGCGGCGATCGCGCGAGCATTACCGCCGAGCTGGATAGCGGCTTCTATATTCAGCCGACGCTGATTAAAGGGCACAACGAGATGCGCAGCTTCCAGGAGGAGATCTTTGGCCCGGTCATCGGCGTGACCACCTTTAAGGACGAGGCGGAGGCGCTGGCGATCGCGAACCAGACGCAGTTTGGTTTAGGGGCCGGGGTGTGGACGCGGGATACTAACCTGGCGTACCGCATGGGGCGTGGCATCAAGGCCGGACGAGTGTGGACCAACTGCTATCACGTTTACCCGGCGCATGCTGCGTTTGGCGGCTATAAGCAGTCCGGCGTCGGGCGGGAAACCCACAAGATGGCGCTGGAAGCCTATCAACAGACTAAAAACCTGCTGGTGAGCTACGGCACTGCGCCGTTGGGGCTGTTCTGATTCATTTATAACGGCTGACCCGGGGGCGGCGTAAGCGCCTTCCCCGGGCTACAGGACTGGCGCCCGGTCTCATCTTATTGTTTGCGCTTTCCAGCAGCGGACCTGCGCGCCATTCGCTTGCGCCTCCAGCGGCTGCGGCCGTTCGCAGCCCTGGCTGGCGTAAGGACAGCGTTCCCGAAAGTAGCAGCCCGTCGGCAGCCGGCGGTTACCCGGTAGTTCGGTATTGCGCACGCCTTCGCCTAATGGTGAACCGATGCGCGGTACCGACTCCATCAATAGCCGGGTATAAGGATGCGCAGGGTTATCCAGCACCTGCCGCGCCTCCCCCATCTCAACGATTTGCCCGAGATACATCACCGCCACCCGATCGCTCATATGGCGTATCACCGAGACGTTATGCGAAATCAGCACGTAGGTGAGATTCTGCCGCTGCTGGAGTTCGACCAGCAGATTAAGGATCTGCGCCTGCACCGAGATGTCCAGCGCCGAAGTCGGCTCATCAAGCACGATTATCTCCGGCTGCGACGAGAGCGCGCGGGCGATGGCGATACGCTGGCGCTGGCCGCCGGAAAAAGCGTGCGGCAGCCGATCGAGATATTCGCTACGGATCCCCACCTGTAGCGCCAGCTGCTCGGCGAGATCGCGACGCGCCTTTTCAGGCATGCGCGACTGGATCCACACTGGTTCGGTGATGGTGCGCCAGACTGGTAGCCGTGGGTCCAGCGATGAGAGCGGATCCTGAAACACCATCTGCATGCGTCCGCTCTGGTTTTCGCCGCGCGCCGGCGCGCGGGTTAAGTGGCCGGAAGAGGGCTTTAACATGCCCATCAGCAGCTTCGCCAGGGTGCTTTTCCCACAGCCGGATTCGCCAACGATCCCTAAGGTTTCGCCGCGCCTGGCCGTCATATCCAGCCCATTTAGCGCATAGACGCGTTCGATGACTTTCCCGCGCCAGTTTTTCTGCGCGGCAAAGGTCAGGTGCACATCATTGAGGGTTAATAGCGTCTCAGACATGGGCGTTCTCCCGTTGCGGGTACCAGCAGGCAGCCTGTCTATCGGCGGCGCTATCATGAGCCTGCAGCGTGGGGGTGATACCGCAGGCTTCACCCGCGGCGAAGCAGCGTTCGCGGAAGGCGCAGCCGGCGGGAAGATGCGCCAGATTCGGCACGGTGCCGGGAATAGAACGTAGCGGCGTGCGCGGTTCTCCCTTATCAGGAGCGCTGTTTAACAGGCCAATAGAGTAGGGATGCTGCGGCTGCTGTAGTACTTCTCCGGTGTTGCCGCTTTCAATGACCGCGCCGGCGTACATGACGTACAGCCGATCGCACACCTGAGAGACCACTGCCATATCATGGCTGATAAACAGCACCGCCGTGCCGGTCGCCTGGGCCTTTTGCTTTAACAGGCGCAGTACCTGACGCTGCACGGTGACGTCCAGCGCGGTGGTCGGTTCGTCGGCAATCAGCAGGTCGGGCTCGCAGGAGAAGGCGATAGCGATCATCACCCGCTGGCGCATGCCGCCGGAGAGTTCGAAGGGATAGCGCTTGAGCACGCTTTGCGGATCGGCAATTTGCATATCCGCCAGCAGCTCGACGGCGCGGGCGCGTGCTTCACGCAACGACATGGGACGGTGCTGGCGGATGACGTCTACCATCTGCTTACCGATGCGTCGGGTGGGGTTAAGCGCGGTCATCGGCTCCTGAAAAATCATCGCGACCTTGCTGCCGCGAATATCGCGTAGCGTTTTTTCCGTCAGGTTGAGCATATCGTGACCCATCAGGGTGATAGCGCCGCTATGAATATGATAGCTACCGGCGGGAAGCAGCCGCATCGCCAGCATCGCGGTCACCGATTTGCCGGAGCCGGATTCGCCCACCACGCCGACGATTTCACCGCGATCGATGTGCAGCGAGATATTATTCAGCACGTTGACCTGGCCCTGATAGACCGGGAAACTCAGGCGAACGTTATCGATAGTTAAGACCCGATTTTCCATTAGTTGCGCCCTCCGGCTTTGGGATCCAGTAGATCCTGGATGCCATCGCCAAACAGGTTAAAGCCGACGGCGGTGATCAGGATCGCCGCGCCGGGGAAGGCGCAGTACCACCACTGATCGAGCACGTAGTTGCGGCCGTTAGCGACCATCGCGCCCCATTCCGCGGTGGGCTGCTGGGCGCCGAGGCCAATAAAACCGAGCGTGGCGGCCATCAGAATCGCGCTGCCGATATCCAGCGAGGCCTGCACCACCAGCGGCGGCAGGGCGTTACGCAGAATATGCCAACTGATCAGATGCCAGCGCGAGGCGCCAAACGTCACCGAGGCCTCGACGAAAGTATGCTGACGAACCACCAGCGTCTGGCCGCGCGCCAGGCGCACGTAAAATGGAATACGCACGATGGCGATCGCCAGCATCGCGTTGAACAGGCTCGGGCCTAACGCCGCCGCCAGCGCCATGGTCAACACCAGCGACGGAATCGACAGCATAATGTCCATCAGACGCATAATCAGCGCGTCGCTGCGCCCGCCAAGCACCCCGGAGAGACAGCCCAGCAGCGAGCCGCTGATCCCGGCGATCAATACCACCGCCAGCCCGGCGGCCACCGACTGCTGGCTGCCGATCAGCACGCGGCTGAACAGATCGCGGCCAACCTCGTCGGTACCAAACCAGTGATCGAACGACGGCGCCTGCAGACGCGCGGCAAGGTTGATAGCGTTAGGATCGTGCGGCGTCAGCCACGGCGAGAAGATCATTAAAAACAGCATGATCAGCATGATCGCTGCGCCAATCAGCGTTAGCGGGCTCTGGCGGATCAACCACCAACGACGCTTCCAGTGGCCGCTTTTTTCAGCCTTTGGCCGTGGAAGCGGTTGTTCCTGAGTCATCATCACTTAGCTTTCTCCCCGACCCATGCGCGGGTCGATCCATAAATAGAGCAGGTCGACTACCAGGTTGACCAGTACGTAAGCAAAGGAGACCACGATGGCGAAGCCCATCACGGCGGGGAAATCGAGCGCCTGAATCGAAGACACCACGTAAGCGCCCATTCCAGGCCAGGCGAACACCGTTTCAGTGAGCACCGCGCCGTACAGCAGATCGCCCAGCGCCAGCCCGAGTACGGTGATGGAGGGAATCAGCGCGTTGGGTAGCGCATAGCGCACCACAATGGTGAATTTCGGCAGGCCGCTGGCTAACGCGGTCCGAATGTAATCCTCATTGAGCTGCTCGAGCATTGCCGAGCGGATCTGCCTGGCGACGATGCCAAGATGAACGAAGGCAAGGGTGGCCGCCGGCAAAATGAGGTGCTGCAGGGCATTGAAGAAGACTTCAATATTGCCTTCCAGCAGTGAATCCAGCAGATAAAAACCGCTGACGCGGGTGGGCGGATCGAACCAGTCATCGAGCCTGCCGCTGCCGGGTAGCCAATCGAGCTTGCCGTAAAACAAGACGATTACCCCGAGACCGAGCCAGAATGCCGGAGTCGAGATGCCGGTCAGCGCCATCAGGCGCACCAGGTGATCGGTCCAGCGATTGCGGTAAACCGCCGACAGCACGCCGAGCGGGATGCCGACCACTAGGGCAATCAGCAGCGCGCAAAAGGCCAGTTCCAGCGTCGCCGGGAAGAAGGTTTTTAAATCTTCCAGTACCGGGCGGCCGGTGCGAATCGAGGTGCCGAGATCGCCGTGGAGCAGGGCGTCAACGTAGCGGGCAAACTGCTGCCAGAGCGGTAAATCCAGCCCCAGCTGCTGGCGAATATGGCGGACGATTTCATCGCTGGCGCGATCGCCCGCCAGCAGCCGCGCCGGGTCGCCGGGAATCAGGTGCGAAATAATAAAGGTAATCACGCAGACGCCGGCGACAACTAAAATCAGCCCCCAACAGCGCTGCCGTATTAAACCCCAGAAACTCATGATGGCGCTCCTCGGTCGGGCCTGCGACGGCCCGACCCGACAAGATGGAGAGACGGCCCGCTACTTGTGCATGTCGGCGATATTGTAAATCTGCTCAAGCATCGGGTTGAAAACGAAGCCTTTCACCTCCTTGTTCATGGCGACCTGATAGTTCTTCTGGAACAGGTAGACGTAGGCGGCGTCATCAATGACGATTTTTTGCGCCTGCTGATAATCTTTGGTCCGCGCCGCCTGATCGGTGGTGGCAACCGCCTGTTTCAACAACGCATCAACCTGTGGGTTGTCGTAGAACGCGCGGTTTCCCGGCAGCCCTTTTTTGTCCGACTCGAACCAGTAGTTCATAAACATATAGGGGTCGGCGAAATCCGGGCTCCAGTTACCGATCGCGATGTCGTAATCACCTTTACCCACACGCTCGCGCATGGTGGCGTTGGCCAGTTTCTCCAGCTTGACCTGGATACCCAGCGCCTGCAGGTTGGCCTGAGTGGAGAGCGCAATCGGCTCCCAGTTCGGATCGTTATCAGAGTAGAGGAACGTCAGCGTTTTCGGCTTATCCGCTACCTTGTCCAGCGCCGCTTTGGCTTTGTCGAGATCTAATGAATACTGCATGGCGCTGGCGTCGTAACCCCACATGCCATCGGGGATCGGCCCGCGCATCTGCTTACCGTTACCGCCGAGAATGCCGTCGACCATGCCTTTATAGTCCGTTGCCCACGACACCGCGCGGCGCAGATCCGCCTGGTTCATCGGCGCTTTGCTGTTGTTGAGATACAGGTAGGTGACGCGCAGAGCCGGATAGTCGTAGACCGTCACCTTGTCCTCTTTCTTCAATGCCGCAAATTGATCGACCGGCAGGGCGTCGGCGATATCCAGGTCGCCCTTGGTCAACTGCAGACGGCGAGCGGCGCTTTCGCCGATGATTTTCACCGTGACGCGCTTAAAGGCCGGCTTGTTGCCGCTGAAGTGCGGGTTGGGTACCAGCACCAACTGTTGGCCTTTCTGCCAGCGCTGCAGGCTATACGCGCCGGAGCCTGCGGTGTGCTCGGCCAAATAGGCGCGGGCGTCATCGGCGGCGTTGGCTTTCAGCACCGCAGGGTTAATGATGGAGGCGCCGTCATTGGCGAGGGTATGCAGGAACGGCGCGAAAGATTCCGGTAGCGTGAAACGTACGGTGGCCGGATCGACGACATCCACCTTCAGCCCGCTGGGAAACGCCTCCGATGGCCCCTGTTTAATGCGCATTAGCCGTTCGAAAGAGAGTTTGACCGCCTCTGCCGTCACCGGCGAGCCGTCGGCAAACTGCGCGCCTTTGCGCAGCGTGAAGGTCCAGGTTTTGCCGTCGTCGGAGGCCTGCCAGTTTTCGGCGAGATCGCCTTCGACATCGGTTGAACCTTTGCCATTATCGGTTTTGTATTTGACCAGCCGCTGGTAGGCCGGATAGGTCACCGTCCAGTCGTTGTTATCGATGGTGACGGCCGGGTCGAGCGTTTGCGGGTCGGCGGCTTTGCCGATCACCAGCATATCTTTCGGCACCGCGGCAAAGGCGGAAGGGATGGCGGCGCAGAGCGCGGCGGCTAATAGTAACGGGCGAAAACCTACGGATGCTGGGCGAGTCATGTTCATGGTGAAACTCCGTCAATCTGAGCGGGGGAGAAACAGGCGAAAACATCATCGAGTAGCGGATAACCGGCCGCGTCCGGTAGTTCGAAGTGCCACCATTCCGTGGTAATACCTTTAAAGCCGCCGCCGAACATAATGGCGTTCAGCAACAGGCGATTGCGCTGGGCCTCCTGAGCTACCGCCGGGTGGTAGGGATGCGAGCGATCGTCCATTTCGTCAAAGGCGGTGCCCATGTCGAGTAGGTTGTTGTGTTCATCGAGTAGCGTTACGTCGATGGCGGTGCCGCGGCTGTGGTTGGAGCCGATATTGGCCGGTACGACATAATCCTGGTTCGGGCAGGCATTCCACAGCAGTTGCTGGGCGCGCTGTGGACGATAGGCGTCAAGTACCAGCAGGCGATAGCCCGCCAGCGCGGCGATGGCGATAGATTTCTCCAGCGCGACGGCCGCGTCGGGGTGCAGCAGGCAGCGGGCTTCGCGGTAAATCGGTTGGCCGGTAATGTTATCGGCGGTAGCGTATTTCAGGTCGACAGGCAGCGTGGGAAAACGCGCGGCGATATCCACCAGGGAAAGATGGCTCATCGAAAATTTCCTTAACGTTCAAACTGACCAAATTCCTGCTGCAGCGCGCGGTTCGCGGCAAGGCGGCTGGAGAGGTTCGGCCCCAGCCGTTCCACCACCGCGGAGAGCAGCAGATTAAAAAGGCAACCGATCGGCGCCAGCGAATCCCAGAAGTGGCCGGTATCGGTTTTTACCTGTAGTAAATCAACCGGATAGTCGCGCGCCCACGGACACCAGATATCGGTGACCAGCGCGGTGGCAACCCCGCGTTCGCAGGCGACCCGGCAAAACTGGCGCGCGGCGACGGAGTAAGCGCGGGTATCGGTCAGCACCACATAGGGGCGCTGGTATTCAGAATTCAATGATTCCAGCCAGCTACCGGAACTGCCGTCGGCGTAGGTCACGCGCGGGCGCAGGTATTCCAGATGGCTGAAGAACGTGTTGGCGATGCCGCGGGTCGACTGAATGCCGAGCACGATAACCGCGTCGGCCTCGGCGATGCGTTGACTGACGCGGGCGAAGGTCGGTTCCTGCGCCAGTTGATAGACATAGCGAATGGCATCCAACTCCATCTGCAACGACAGGCTGGCGCGATCCGGCTGCGCCTGCTGCTGTGACCAGGAGTCAAGCCGGTCGATAACTCCCCACTGGCGGTAGGGCGTTGAAGCGGGCTCCTTCAGGCTGTGCTTCACGTCATCGAGATTGCGATAGCCCAGCTTGCGCAGATAGCGGCCTACGGTTATCCCGCTGGTGCCGGTGGCCTGCGCAATGCTGTCGGCGGTCTCAAACGGGATATGCTCCCGATGGCTTAACAGCCAGCTGCCAATACGCTTTTCGCTCGGCGTGAGCTGGCTGAAAGTGGATTCAATAATGTGAAACAAGCCGTTGCTATCGTTCATCTCTGCCCTTAATGATAGTTCGCTCTCATTTAACAGAATTCTGATACTCAATTAACAAAGCACGATGTGTGCCAGCTATTGCGGAAAATAGTATTTCCAGCAATATCGCTAAATTATTGGGAGGTGAGCGGATCCTGAGCGTAGGATTTGGTTATTCATTGCACAAATAAGGTGCAATGAATCCTGGTTGTGCATCACAAAATAAAAACATTTCATTAACATTTTGTGATATGGATAAAGCATGGATGCTATCAATAGGAGGTGTGCTGGCTGGGTGACGACATTACGCTGGACAGGAAAGGGTGAAAAATGAAAATCGCATTTGGCGAAATAAGATCGTTACTACAAAGTCAGCGTATTTTCCTCGGCGGGCAGAGGCTGGTTTGCGACCATCCGTTTTATCGTGATGAGCAACCAATTGAAGTACCAGAAAATTTATGCACTGAACCGTATACCACCTATTGGGGGCGCTGTGGCGAGCGGTTGGCTTCGCTGGGGGCTTTCAGTTACACCCGTACGTTGTTGCCGGCGTTTATTCAGGTTGGGCGCTACACCTCAATCGCTGATAGATTACAGGTATTAGGCGATCGTCATCCCTTAGAGTGGGCAAGCTCCAGCCCGGTTTTTTACGCCCGTCATTCAGCGCTAATGGCAACCCTGGCAGCGGATAACGGACGGGAAAATCATTTTTACGCTTTTGAAAAACAGACGCGCCCCATCGTGATTGGCAATGATGTCTGGATTGGACAAAACGTGACGTTGGCGCAGGGGATTACCATTGGCGATGGCGCGGTTATCGCCGCCAACGCGCTGGTGGTGAAAGATGTTGCCCCGTATACCATGGTTGGCGGGAACCCGGCGAAGCTCATCAAATACCGTTTTGCCGAACCGATTGTTGAGCAGTTGTTAGCGCTGCGCTGGTGGCAATATTCTGCACAGGATATTGCTATGTTTCCGGTGAACGAGGTGGCGCGCTTTTGTGAATTACTGCGCCATGCGCAGGAGCAAGGTGAACTCACGCCGCTTGCGCTACCAAAGCTGACGGCAACGGTGGTGAAAACCGTGGTCGCTGGCAGCATGAAGATGAAATCATAAGGAATTTAAGATGAAGTTAAAGTTGGGTGTGGCCCTGATGGCGGCGGTGATAGCCTGCGGCGTCCAGGCGCGTGATATGCAGTCAATTCAACAAAGCGGCGAGTTAAAAGTCGGCGTGCCGGGGGACTACGCGCCGTTGGCCTTTCATAACGGCGCCGGCGAACTTATCGGCTACGACGTCGATATGGCGCACGATCTGGGGAAAACGCTGGGAGTGAAGGTGACGTTTATTATCACCAGCTGGCCAACGTTATCGACTGATTTAAAAGCCGATAAGTTTGATATCGCTATGGGAGGCGTAACGGAGACGGCGGCACGGGCAAAAGATTTCTCCCTGAGCCATCCGGTGGTGGCCAATGGTAAAATCGCTCTGGCGAACTGCAGCGCCGCGCCAGCGCTCGGCAGCCTTGAAAAAATCGACCAGCCGAATGTGAAGGTGATTGTGAACCCCGGCGGTACCAACCAAAGTTTCGTTGATGAGCATATCAAGCATGCGCAGATCATCCGCGTGCAGAACAATATCGATAATCTGCAGGCGCTGCGGCAAAAAACGGCCGATATGATGGTGACCGACCTGATAGAAGGGGATTACTACCAGAGCAAGGAGCCCGGCGTGTTCTGCGTGGCGAATGAGACGCCGTTCCCCGGCACCGCCAGCTATAAGGTCTATATGATGAATAAGGATAATCCGGCGCTGCTTGAGAAAGTGAACCACTGGCTGGATAGCCAGGACAAAAATGTGCTCAAGCGGAAGTGGAAAATTCAGGGGTAATTCATGATTCCCGCTGCCGCCAGAATGCGACATTCTGGCGGCGCAGTGGATTAGCTTTTCTGCCGCGCCTGATAGCGGAAGTAGCAGTAGTAGCCAATCGAGGCGGTTAGGCAAAGCATGTAGCCGAACGACTCGCTACCCTCTTCAACGGTGTTTTTCACCACCCGCGCGTAGTTCTCATCGAGTACGGCATACCATAAGCCATGCATGCCGAACAGCCGTGAGAAGACCAGAATCGCCAGCAGGCCGCTTATCATCATGCCGTAGTAAGGCGTGCGGGTGTATTGCGCCAGTTGCGACAGCGTTTGACGAGCGTGGCGCAGCGGAGCGATTAGCGCGGCTATCGTCGTTGCCAGCGCGAACCACACCCAGCTGCCGTGAGTAATAAGATCAAACAGCGCATCCAGTTCGCGGATCAGCATCGCCAGGAAGAAGCCGCCAACGAGGATATTACAGTAGCGCAGGAGCTCATATTTTTTCGCCAGCAGGAAGTGCATCAGCACGATTATCGCCAGCACGCCCTCCTGCACTACCTCGGTAAGCGAAATCTCCGGGATATCGTTGCCAAACACCCGGATATCCATCCATAGACAAAGTACCGCGATGGCGGAAGCCGCCGCTGCGCCGAGAAAGAAAAGTAAGCTTCTGATGACAGACATTAACACCACTATTTATGTTCAAAACAGCAATGATAAGTATCGTGAATGCGACTTCCTGTTCACTTTGTGCGACATCGCGGCGTGTTTTAAACCTTTTGAGCTATTTAGCGCTAAATAGCGCAACTGCAGGTGAGAAAGGGGAGCTTTGCTCCCCCTGCTTAGCGGGGTAATTCAGACAATATCATCGACTACGCCGCCATCGACCCGTAGCGCGGCGCCGGAGGTGGCGGATGCCTGCGGCGAACAGACGTAGACCACCATATTGGCCACCTCATCCACCGAGGCCGCGCGCTGAATAACCGAAGCGGGGCGCTGCGCCATAACAAACTCTTTCGCCAGTTGTTCCAGCGGCTTACCGGTTCGCGTGACCTCATCTTTCATCATTTCGGCAAAACCGTCAGAAAGGGTTGGGCCGGGCAGCACGCTGTTTACGGTGACGCCGCTGCCGGCGACGTATTTCGCCAGTCCGCGCGCCAGCGACAGTTGCGCGGTTTTGGTTACGCCGTAGTGGATCATGTCGGCGGGAATATTGCGTGCCGATTCGGAGGAGATAAAGACCACCCGACCCCAGCCTTTACGCACCATGGCGGGCAACAGCGCGCGTGACAGGCGAACGCCGGACATCACGTTGGTTTGCCAGTAGTTTTCCCAGGTGGCGTCATCGGTGGCGTAAAAATCCTGCGGGCCGTAAATACCGGCGTTATTCACCAGGATATCGACTTCATTCACCGCCTGCAGCAGTTGGCTGACGCCCGCGGCGTCACTGAGATCGGCCACCGCGGGATAGGGCCGGAATCCCGGCACCTCCTGTTGCAGCCGCGCCATCGCCGCATTAACGCTATGTTCGCTGCGGCCGTTGATAATCACTTCCGCGCCGCTGGCCGCCAGCCCTTTGGCAATGGCATAACCGATGCCGGCCGTGGATGCCGTCACCAGCGCGACTTTCCCCGATAAATCAATATTCATGGTTGAGCCTTTTTTATGGAATGGAGTAGTAAGCGTAGCAGGTGGGGGAAGGGGGCTTCGGTCAGTGGCAATCAACAATATCGATGGTGATATCGAAATTATCCGTTAGAGCATAGCGGTGAGAGCCTCTAATAATGGAGGCTGTTTTTGGCGATTACACTGATACTGATGAGTAAACGATGAATACTACTTTTCCCAGTATAGTCCTCGGCGATATGCGCGTTACTGCCGTAAGCGATGGCTATTTGCAGGTAGGTTTTGGCCTGTTAACCAAAATTGATGAAGACGAGTGCAGAAACATCCAGGCTAACGCCCGTAGCGCACAACCGAATGCGGTCAACATAAACACCTTTCTGGTACAACAAGCCGGGATGAATATCCTGATCGATAGCGGCGCTGGCGGCGTTAAAGGGTGGGGAGGCCAACTGATCAATAATCTGGCTAAACTTGGCGTCAAACCAGAGGATATTGACGCCGTACTGTTGACCCATGCGCATCCCGATCACATCGGTGGCTTAATTAATTCGCAGCAAGACGCGGTATTTCCTCGTGCTGAATTGATAATACCTCAAGATGAATTCAGTTATCTCGAAGATGATCGTAATTTGGTTACAGCCAGTGAACGCGTTAAAGGTAATGTTATGTTCGCGCGCAGCGTGTTTAAACAATATCAGCATCGTTTACGGCTGATTGATGAAGGCGAGGTGTTTGCTGGTATCAGAGCCCTGGCATTAAAAGGACATACGCCAGGTCATACGGGGTATCTCCTCTCTGGAAGCATAGAACGCGTATTAGTGTGGGGGGATATTGTGCATTTTCCCCATATTCAGCTATTAGACCCCGAGGTCACGATAGCCTTCGACTTCGACCCGCTTTTGGCGCAGGAGACGCGCATTCGCCTTCTTGAAAAGGTCTGCGCTGAACAGATACTGGTTGCCGGGATGCATTTTGATACAGCTGGTTTCGCCAGGATTAAAAAATTCTCGTCCGGCTATCAAATTATCCCGGCGGACGGAATTAATAGCCAGTCTCACGCAGCCGTGGATCCTGAAATACGGATGCCACCATGAGGTTCAACTGCTGCAAATCGAAATGGGCGCCCTCAGGGCGGCAGAGTAGCTCAATTCCGAAATCATTAAACTCACCTGTTAATGGATGGATTTTTATTTTGCGCTGGATCTCATCACTGATTGAGCAACGCAGCACCAGCGAGACCCCTTTGCCATCGGCGATATTTGAGAACAGCACCGGGTAAGAGCCGCACTCCACGACGCGCCTGGGAGTAATGTTGCCTTCACGGAATAACATATCCAGATTGCGCGTTGAAGTTGCGCATTTTTTACTACTCAATAAAAAGACATTGTCATCCAGAGCGGAGGTCGCGGTGATGGCTGGATGATCTTTCGCGGTGATAATCACTAACTCACTAGTGAGCAACATAGCGCGCGTATGCTGTGGGGAGGAGAAGCCCGCGCCAATAATGACCGCATCATATTCGTGTCTATCGAAAGCATTAAGTAAACTGCTGGTATTGCCGATTGAAACATCAATATCCCAGCCTAAGTCATGGCCTGAATCAATCAATGCGCTGATAACATAGGGCGGCAAACATTCAATGATGCCGATTTTAATCGTTAATCGGCGTCTTTTTGAAAGGGTAATGTTGTGTTTGCAATCATCCGCCAGGTTAAGCATTTTGAGGGCATATTCATACAATATCTTTCCCTGCTCGGTTGGGATGCACCCCTCGTTCTTCCTGTCTAATAGCGTGGCATCCAGGCTACTTTCCAGGCTGCGTATCCGATGGGAAATACTGGATTGCACTCGATTCAGACGTTCTGCCGCCAGGGTGATATTCCCCGTTTCCACAACAGTAACGAACGCCAGAAGTTCATTAAGCTTCATCTTAAACCTTATATGAGCGTTATTTTCTAACCGCCAGCATATTTATAAATTTTGGTGACTACTTTGTCATCAGATTTTTAATTATTGACGAATATAGCGATGATTATCGCGGTGACGAACGGCCATCGATTTTTTCGCTAATAATCTCGATTTTATTCTCTGGTTTTTCCCTCTGGCGACATTCATAACAATAAAACCATTTGATCTGTTTTGATAAGGACCTGCGGATATGTCGCTGGTAAATAGTTGTTCACTTGATCAAGGTTTTGAGGCGCCGAGGCGCTATTTAGCCGCCGCGGCCATATTAATTGGCGTGCTAATGGCGGCGCTGGATAGTTCCATTGTCAATGTCGCCTTGCCTTCGATTGCCAGTGCGTTACGGGTCGATTCGGCGTCCGGTATCTGGATCACCAACGGCTATCAGGTAGCCAGCGCGGCGACGATGCTGATTTGCGCGTCGCTGGGCAGCAGAATCGGTGAGAAGCGTTTTTATACGGCGGGAATGGCGTTATTTACGCTCTCTTCGCTGGGCTGTAGCCTTGCGCCGACCTTTGGCGTACTGGTTACCATGCGGATACTGCAAGGGGTAAGCTATGCGGTCATGATAAGCGTGGGGCTGGGCTTGTACCGGGTTATTTTCCCACCCCGCGCGCTAGGAACGATTTTCGGGCTGAATGCGCTGGCCTTCGCGGTTGGCACGGCTATCGGTCCGGCGCTGGGCGGATTTATCATCTCGTCGCTCTCCTGGCCGTGGCTTTTCTATATCAATATCCTGCCTGGCGGCGCTGCGATTGTTTTCTCCTTGATTTCATTAGGGGAGGATAACGAAAAGGAGCAGGGCTTTGATTGGGCCGGGGCCGTGAGTTCAGCGGCGGCATTAGGCTTGATGGTGGTGGCGGTCGATCAAATTGGCCGCTGGGAGGGCCGAACGCTTATCTACTGCGCGGTGGCATCAGTGGCGTTATTTGCCTTCTTTTTTATCGCCCAGACGCGAGCGAAGCATCCACTATTGCCGCTTGATATATTTCGCTCACGCCAATATACCCTGGCGGTGATCTCGTCCAGCTCTTTGTTCATCGCCCAGGGAATGGCATTGGTCGGTTTACCGTTTGTATTGCAACATACCTACCATTACTCAGTACTGGAATCGGCTTTTATCTTTACGCCGTGGCCGGTGGCGGTCGCAATCTGCGCCCCGCTGGCGGGAAGCTTGTCAAACCGTTTTAATCCGACGCAGATTTCAACTGTCGGGGTGGTTATCTTTTGTCTTGGCTTAGGCTCGCTGGCACTGTTGCCGGGCGCTGCGACGGTGAATGATTTTCTGTGGCGGACCGCCGTTTGCGGGGTGGGGTATGGCTTATTCCTGCCGCCAAATAATAAGGAGATGTTTGCTAATGTCTCAGCAAATCGCACGGCAACGGCCTCCGGGGTATTATCCACCGCCAGGACGACTGGGCTGTCCATCGGTGCGGCGCTGGTGGCGATGGTTATTGCGCTGTTGAACGGCTTAACCGGCCCAGGCGGCGCACAGTTTGCCGTTTATGTGTTTGGCCTCGCCTGCGCTATTGCGGCGATATCCTCTATTGCCAGTACCTTACGCTTGCATCGCTAAAGAGAGGAATGCCGGTAGTGGTGAAAATGCAACCGCTACTGGCACGTTCGATTATGAGTTTTTAGCATTTTTACCCGTTTAGCGCGGGTTCAAAATTTTTAATATATTCAGCAAAACAGATTGTTTTCTTTCGTTATAATAAGGCACTTGAATGCGCTGACCCCCGGAATGGACCTGCTTTCTGATGCTGGAAATAAAAAATATCGCCTGCCTGCGGGATGAACGAACCCTTTTTACCCACCTATCGTTTGCGGTACAACCCGGCGAGATTATTCAAATTTCAGGCCCCAACGGCGCGGGAAAAACCTCGTTATTACACCTCCTGACCGGGTTATCGACGCCAGAAGAAGGGGAAATTCTCTGGCAGGGCAAACCGCTGCGGCGTACTCGCGATAGCTGGCACGCGCAGCTCTTGTGGCTCGGTCATCAGGTGGGGGTTAAAGGGGCGCTAACGGCGGACGAAAATCTGCGCTTTTACCATCCTGAGGCGACCATTGAGGCGCGCTGGCAGGCGCTGGCGCAGGTTGAGCTGGTGGGCTTTGAGGATGTTCCGGTAGCGCAACTCTCTGCCGGGCAACAGCGGCGCGTCGCGCTGGCGAGGCTTTGGCTCAGCCGCGCGACGTTCTGGATTTTAGATGAACCCTTCACCGCGCTCGATGCGGCTGGCGTGCAAACGCTGACCACCCGGCTGGAGCAGCACGTCGGCCAGGGCGGTGCGGTCATCCTGACCACCCATCAACCCCTGCGCCCTCTGTGCGTTCCCTTACGCACGATTATGCTGAGCGACGATGAGGCGGTTGCGGCATGATTAAGCAGATATTCTGGCGCGACCTGCGCCTCGCCTTTCGCAATTACGCCGAAATTATCAACCCGCTGTGGTTTTTCCTGATTATTATCACCCTGTTCCCCCTCAGTATCGGCCCCGAACCGCAGCTGCTCCGGCAGATTGCGCCGGGCATTGTGTGGGTGGCTGCGCTCCTCTCTTCGCTGCTGGCAATGGACCGGCTGTTTCGCGATGACTGGCTGGATGGCTCGCTGCAGCAAATGATGCTGATGCCGGTGCCGCTGTCGCTGGTGGTGCTGGCAAAGATCGCGGCGCATTGGGTGGTCTCCGGGCTGCCGCTGCTGATAATCTCTCCGCTGATCGCCATGTTATTTGGACTTTCGACGGCGGAGTGGCAGGTGCTGGCCCTGACGCTATTGATGGGCACGCCAACGCTGAGCTTTATTGGCGCCATCGGCGTGGGGCTGACTGTCGGTCTGCGGCGCGGCGGCGTATTGCTGAGCCTGCTGGTGCTGCCGCTGATGATTCCGTTACTGATTTTCGCCACTGCCGCCGTGGGCGCGGCGCAGATGCAGTTGCCGGTTGACGGCTATATGGCCATTCTTGGCGCCTTTCTGGCGGGAAGCGCCACCTTAAGTCCGTTTGCTACCGCGGCGGCACTCAGAATTAGCGTGCAATAATTCCCGTTCCCTCGGGGCAATGAGGCAAAAAAAATGTGGAAAGTGTTACATCAACTCGCCATTCCAGAGCGCCTGTATAGCGTATGCGGACGATGCATTCCGCTGATGGCTATCCTCAGCGCGCTGTTTCTGGTGGTGGGCTGCGTCTGGGGATTTGTCTACGCCCCGGCAGATTATCAACAGGGTGAAAGCTATCGCATCATGTATCTGCACGTTCCGGCGGCGATGTGGTCGATGGGGATTTACGGCTCAATGGCCGTGACCGCTTTTGTCGGCCTGGTCTGGCAGATGAAAATGGCGGATAAAGCGGTGATTGCGATGGCGCTGCCAGGCGCGGTTTACACCTTTATTGCGCTGGTGACCGGTTCCGCGTGGGGAAAACCGATGTGGGGAACCTGGTGGGTGTGGGATGCGCGTCTGACTTCCGAACTGGTCCTGCTGTTTTTATACGTCGGGGTGATTGGCCTGTATCACGCTTTTGACGATCGCCGGCTGGCCGGGCGCGCCGCCGGGATACTGGTGCTGGTCGGGGTGGTCAACCTGCCGATTATTCATTATTCCGTGGAATGGTGGAACACCCTGCATCAGGGCTCGACCAATATGCAGAAAACCATCGACCCGTCGATGCGCATGCCGTTGCGTTTAACCATTTTCGGTTTCTTATTCCTCTTTATTACTCTGACATTAATGCGTATGCGTAATTTAATTCTGTTACAGGAGCGCCGCCGTCCGTGGGTCGTGGCGCTGGCTGGCGCTAGTAAGCGCGAGGAGAACTCATGACCAGCGCTTTTCACTCCTGGAGCGATTTCTGGCAGATGGGCGGCTACGCCTTTTATGTCTGGCTGGCGGTTGCAGTGACGGTCATCGCGCTGCTGATTTTGTTCATCCATACCCGCTGGCAGCGCCGGGCGCTACTGGCGGATATACGCCGGCAGATGGCGCGCGAGCGGCGGGTATCGGCGGCGCGTAAGCAAAGCACTATGAAGGGAGATGCGTTGTGAATCCTCGGCGTAAAGTACGTCTCTGGCTCGCCTGCGGAGTGATTGGGGGGCTGGCGCTGACCGTTGGTCTGGTGATGTATGCATTAAGCTCCAATATCGATCTCTTCTATACCCCAGGCGAAGTGATATACGGCAAACGGGAAAATGGCCAGAAGCCAGAGCCGGGGCAGCGTCTACGTATCGGCGGCATGGTGATGCCCGGCAGCGTGAAGCGTGACGATAAAACCCTCGATGTGACCTTCAAACTCTATGATGCCCGCGGCGTCGTCGAGGTGAGCTATACCGGGATCCTGCCGGCGTTGTTCCGCGAAGGGCAGGGGGTCGTAGCCCAGGGGACGCTGCAGGACGGGACGCATATCCGCGCGAAAGAAGTGCTGGCGAAACACGATGAAAATTACACCCCTCCGGAAGTGAAAGAAGCGATGGAAGAGAATCATCATCCGGCTGAAAAGCCACAGGGAGCCGCGCAATGATCCCCGAAATCGGCCTCTTCCTGCTGTGCCTGGCGCTGGGCATTTCCTGCCTGCTGGCGCTATTTCCCTCCTGGGGCGCGATGCGGCAGGATGCGCGGATGATGGCGCTGGCGAAGCCGCTGTCGGTAGCGATGTTTGCCGCCATCCTCGGGGCGTTTCTCATTCTGGTGTATGCCTTTGTGGTGAATGACTTCACCGTTCTGTATGTCGTCAGTAACTCGAATACGCTGCTGCCGGTGTGGTATCGCGTAGCGGCGACTTGGGGGGCCCACGAGGGATCGTTGCTGCTGTGGGTATTGCTGATGAGCGGCTGGACCTGCGCGGTCGCGGCCCTGAGCCGTAATATTCCGCTGGAAGCCTCTTCGCGGGTGCTGGCGGTAATGGGGATGATCTCCTTCTGCTTCCTGGCGTTCATCCTGCTGACCTCAAATCCGTTCGTGCGCACGCTACCTGATTTCCCCATCGAGGGGCGCGATCTGAACCCGATGCTGCAGGATATCGGGCTGATCTTCCACCCGCCGATGCTGTACATGGGCTATGTGGGCTTCTCCGTGGCCTTCGCTTTCGCCATTGCGTCGCTGATGACCGGGCGCCTTGATAGCGCGTGGGCGCGCTGGTCACGCCCGTGGACGCTGGCGGCGTGGAGCTTTCTGACGGTCGGTATCGTGCTGGGGTCGGCGTGGGCCTATTATGAGCTCGGCTGGGGCGGCTGGTGGTTCTGGGATCCGGTAGAAAACGCCTCCCTGATGCCGTGGCTGGCGGGAACGGCGCTGATTCACTCGCTATCGGTCACCGAAAAGCGCGGCAGCTTTAAATCCTGGACCGTACTGCTGGCGATTCTGGCGTTCTCGCTGTGCCTGCTGGGCACTTTCCTGGTGCGTTCCGGGGTACTGATTTCCGTACACTCCTTCGCTTCCGATCCTACGCGCGGCATGTTTATTCTGGCGCTGTTGGTGATCACTATCGGCGGTTCGCTGCTGTTATTCGCCATCAAAGGCGGCAAGGTACGTTCCCGGGTGCGTCACGAACTGTGGTCGCGCGAGTCGCTGTTGCTGGGCAACAATGTGCTGCTGATTGCCGCCATGCTGGTGGTACTGCTGGGGACGCTGCTGCCGCTGATACACAAGCTACTGGGGCTAGGCAGCATTTCTATCGGCGAGCCGTTCTTTAATTCCCTCTTTATTGCGCTGATGATCCCGTTCTCGTTGCTGCTTGGGATCGGGCCGCTGGTGCGCTGGCGTCGCGATGAATTCCACAAGCTGCGTAAGCGGCTGCTGATTGCCGCGGTGGTTGCCGTCGTACTGGCCATCGCACTGCCGTGGCTGATGCAGGATCGTATTAAAGCCATGACCGTAGTTGGCCTGCTGATGTCGCTGTGGGCATTCGTGCTTACCGTGATGGAAGTGGTGGAGCGCGCCACCGACCGCCACCCCTTCTGGCGCGGGCTGACCCGCCTCGGACGCAGCCACTGGGGAATGGTCGCCGGCCATGTGGGGCTGGTGGTCACCGTCATTGGCATCGCCTTCAGTCAGAATTACAGCATCGAACGCGACGTGCGAATGAAGCCGGGCGATAGCGTCGATATCCACCAGTATCACTTTGTGTTCCGTGACGTGCGGGATATCACCGGGCCGAACTACTTTGGCGGTGAAGGGGTGATCGAAGTTTCGCAGAATGGCCATCACGTGAGTACGCTGCGGGCGGAGAAACGCATTTACAGCAGCAGCCGGATGGAGATGACCGAAGCCGCCATCGACGGCGGGCTGGCGCGCGACCTGTACGCTGCGCTGGGTGAAGAGCTGGCCGACGGTAGCTGGGCGGTGCGCTTGTACTATAAACCTTTTGTTCGCTGGATCTGGTTCGGCGGGATGTTAATGGCGTTTGGCGGCGTGCTGTGCATCCTGGACCCACGTTACCGCTTACGTAAATCACTGCCGGAGAACGCGTGATGAACCGCAAAGTCTTATATTTACCGCTGGCTATCTTCCTGATTCTGGCGGCGGCGCTGATGTGGCAACTGATGCGCAATAGCGACGGCGACGATCCTACCGTGCTTGAATCTGCGCTGGTGGGTAAACCTCTGCCGGATTTCCGCCTGGCGTCGCTGGAAAAACCGGATGTCATGCTGGATCCCTCTAACATTATCAATGGTAAACCGGTGCTGATTAACGTCTGGGCCACCTGGTGCCCCACCTGTCGGGCGGAGCATCAGTATTTGCGCTCCCTGGCGGCGCAGGGCATTCGCATCGTTGGCATCAACTATAAAGACGATCGCCAGAAAGCGGTGAACTGGCTGCACGAATTGGGCAACCCGTATGCGCTGGGGGTGTTTGACGGCGACGGCATGCTGGGGCTGGATCTTGGCGTGTATGGCGCGCCGGAAACTTTCCTCATCGACGGCAAAGGCATTATCCGCTACCGCCATGCCGGCGATGTGAACGAGCGGGTCTGGCAGCAGGAGATTCTGCCGCTGTGGAATAAATATAGCCAGCAGGGGGGCGCGTGAAATATCTGCTCATCACTTTACTGACGGCGCTGTTCTCGTTTCAGGCGCTGGCGGCGATTGATACCTATCCATTTAAAGATGAGGCTCAGGAGCAGCAGTTCCGCCAGTTGACCGAACAGCTGCGCTGCCCGAAATGCCAGAACAACAGTATTGCCGATTCGAACTCGATGATTGCCGCCGACATGCGCAAAAAGGTCTGGCAATTGATGGAGCAGGGACAAAGCAATCAGCAAATCACCGATTACATGGTGGCGCGCTACGGCAACTTCGTGACCTACGAACCGCCGGTGACCCCCGCGACGATTATCCTCTGGCTGCTGCCGGCTTGTTTCGTTGTGGGCGGCGCGCTGGTGATTTTCCGTTTAAGCCGTCGCTCACGGGCTGAACGCATCAGCGAGCTGAGCGCGCAGGAACAGGAACGCTTAAAGGCGCTGCTTGATGACAATAAAAGGACCCTGAAATGATTGTCGCTTTGCTCATCATGTTGGTGTTACTGCTGGGAACCGCGGCGCTGCTGTTTATTCCGTGGAGCGGCAGGCAGCGCGTTGACCGCAATACCATGAACCATATGATTTATCGGGCGCGCCTGCAGGAGCTTGATGAGGATCTTTCAGCGGTGAATGCGGCGCAGCAACAGCAGCTGGTTGACGATTTACGCTTGAATTTATTGGAAGATTTGCCCGAATCTGCCGAAACGAATCACAAAAATAGTAGTTATTGGGTGTATATTCTTGGGGTTATTATACTAACCTCTTTATGCGTAGGGGTTTTTATCCGAACGAGTTACATGACCCGCGTGGTTGAGTGGCAGCAAGTTGTCCAGCAAACGCCGCAGTTGATGCAGCGGGTGATGGATCCACAGGGTAAACCGTTGTCGGAAGAAGAGCTGTTTCGACTGGCGCTGGGGCTACGCACCCGCCTGCAGCAATACCCGGCCGACCAGCTGAGCTGGACGATGCTCGGCAGGCTGCAACTGGTGCTCAATAATCCAGGCGCCGCGTTACAGGCGTTTGATAAGGCGCGACAGCTGGCGCCAGGCAACGCCGATGCGCAGCTGGGATATACCGAAGCGTTACTTCACTCTACGGATCCCAACGATAGCCGTGAAGCCCAGCAACTGCTCGATACGTTGCTGAAGAATAACCATAACGATGTGCGGGTGCTTAGCCTGGCGGCGTTTAACGCCTTTGAGCACCAGCAGTATGACAAAGCGATCGCAGCGTGGCAGCTGATGCTGCAACTGTTACCGGCGGATGATGCTCAGCGAGAAATTATCATTCGTAGTATTGACCGGGCTAAAAAAGAACAAGCCGCTATTCTGCAATAATTAAAATAACGTGAGTATTGTTCGAAGGCATATTGGATTTGCAATGGGTTATCGCTCTGAAATCACAGGATAATCATCCCCGGCTGATTATCCTGGCTCCGAAAATTTCCAAAAATTTAGTTGGATTAGAAGGTGAGTGCAATCGTTATAGATTTATTTATATAACGATTGCCATCTGGCAGGGACTTTTGCGTCTTTCATTTAGGAAAAGGGTTAAATAATAAGATGAGTAAACTTTCACTGGAACGCTCTGGTAGGCGAAAAATTATATTTATCGCCTTGCTGGTTGGGATCATTATTGGCGTGGTATTGCTGGCTGGTACCGCGACTATTATGCATAAAACCAGCGATACCGAATTTTGTGTGTCATGTCATACCATGCAGCAGCCTCTGGCGGAATATCAGGGCAGCGTGCATTTCCAGAACGATAAAGGTATTCGCGCCGAGTGCGCCGATTGCCACGTTCCTCATCAGCCGATCGATTATATGCTGACCAAAATTGGCGCCCTGAAAGATGTCTGGGGTGAAATGACCGGCAAAATCGACACCCCGGAAAAATACGAGGCGCATAAACTGGCGATGGCCCAGAGCGTCTGGGATGGGTTGAAGAAGAGCGATTCGGCGACCTGCCGTTCCTGCCACGACTATAAAGCGATGGATATTCTGGCGCAAACCCCTGAAGCCCGTAAGCAGCACCCGGTCGCAATCAAAGAGGGCGAAACCTGCATCGACTGCCATAAAGGCGTGGCGCATATTCTGCCTAACATGAGCGGCCTGGCGGCGGCAGGGGCGAGCGAGCTCGCTAACGCGGCGGCGAAAACTCCGGCGACCGCGACCACCCTTTACACCATTCAGACCCAGCCGTTCTGGCTGAGCGAGAAAGCAGGCGACCATAACGACGGTAACCTGATGGCCTCCACTGAAGTGAAAGTGGTGAAGCGTGAAGGCGACATGGTGCTGGCGGATGTTCATGGCTGGCAACAGGATGGCGTCACCGAAGCCTTCTACGCCGCGCGCGGCAAACGCATCATGAGCGCGCTGCTGGGCGAAGAAGCTCGCAAAGCGTTAAAAGTCTCTGGCTCCGTTACCGATGAAGAGACCAAACAGGTCTGGCATGAAGTCGATCTGCAGGTCTGGCTGCCGGCGAAAAATCTGATTGGCGATCAACAAAAAATCTGGAGTTACGCTTCTGAATTAATGGCTAACAACTGTACCGGCTGTCATGGCCTGACCGAGTTGAATCGCTTTAACGCCAACCAGTGGATTGGGGTGGTTAAAGGTATGTCCGGCCGTACTTCACTGACTCAGGAACAGGTTCGTCTCCTGACCCAGTATGTACAAAAACATGCGAGCGACATGCCAGCAGCGGCCAATCAGGACAAACAATAAGGAGCCATGATGAAAAAGAATAACGATTATGACATGGCGGATCAGAGCCAGGAACCCGGTATGAATCTGACGCGTCGCCGTTTTCTGGCTGGCGCCAGCGCTCTGATGGCGGCGCCGCTGCTGGCGGGGCTGTGGCCGCGTTCGGCGCTGGCGGAGGCCATTAGCCAGGCGATGCCGCAGTTTATCGCATTGCGCCAGGCTGAAAGCGGTATTCTCACCGGTGCCCACTGGGGCGCGTTTGAAGCCATCGTCCGCGACGGCAAAATGGTTGACGTTCGCCCGATTAAAGACGATCCGTATCCCAACGAACTGATTACCATGGCGCCGTATCAGGTTCACGCCGAAAACCGGATTAAATATCCGATGGTGCGTAAAAGCTGGTTAGAAGGCGGGGCGAAAAACGGTAAGCCGGAGCTACGCGGCCGCGATGAGTGGGTCCGCGTCAGCTGGGATAAAGCCCTGCATCTGGTGGCGGGTGAAATCAGCCGTCTGCAAAAAGAGCATGGCCCATCATCTATTTATGCCGGTTCTTACGGCTGGAAAAGCGTCGGGATGTTCCACAACCCGAGAACGCTGCTGCAGCGCATGATGAACCTGGCGGGCGGCTTTGTCGGCTATTCCGGTGACTACTCCACCGGCGCGGCGCAGGTGATTATGCCGCACGTGGTCGGTTCCGTTGAGGTTTACGAACAGCAGACCGCGTGGCCAAACGTGATTGATAACAGCGAGCTGGTGGTGATGATCGGTTGTAACCCCATGATCACGCTGAAAAACAGCTGGAACCTGCCGGATCACGTCGGCCAGACGGGTTTTGAAGCGCTGAAGAAAAAGGGCACCCGGATGATCTGTATCGACCCGGTGCGCAGCGACAGCGCGCGTGAGTTAGGCGCCGAGTGGATCGCCCCGCGCAGCTACACCGACTGCGCGCTGATGGCGGGGGTAGCCCATACGCTGCTGGCTGAAAATCTGCATAACCCAGATTTCCTGAAAACCTACACCGTAGGGTTCGATAAATTTGAAGCCTACCTGAACGGTAAAGAAGATGGCGTCGTCAAAGATGCCAACTGGGCTGCGGATATCAGCGGCGTTGATGCTGAGACTATCAAGCAGCTGGCGCGAGATATGGCGAAGCATCGCACCATGATCATGGGCGGCTGGGGCATCCAGCGTCAGCATCATGGCGAACAGGCCCACTGGATGATGGTGACGCTGGCGGCGATGCTGGGGCAGATTGGCCTGCCCGGCGGCGGTTTCGGCTTTAGCTATCACTACTCTTCCGGCGGTAGCCCAACCGCGCGCGGCGGTATTCTGGCGGGGATCTCCGCCGGTAGCCCAACGTCGCCGGCGGCGAAAGATATTACGCCGTTCCCGGTGGCGCGCATCGCCGATGCGCTGGCGAACCCAGGCAAGACCATCGACTATAACGGCACGAAAGTCACCTATCCGGATATTAAAATGGTGTACGTGGCGGGCGGTAACACCTTCCACCAGCATCAGGATACCAACAACCTGGTGAAAGCCTGGCAGCATCCGGAAACCGTGGTGGTGAACGAACCGTACTGGACGGCGACGGCGAAACACGCCGACATCGTACTGCCGGTGACCACCACCTACGAGCGCAACGACATGGATATGGGCGGCGACTATTCGCAGCTTTATGTCTTCCCGCTGCGCCAGTGCGTACCGCCGCAGAACGAAGCGAAAAACGACTTTGATGTCTTTGCGGGGATTTCCGAGATCCTTGGGGTGCATGAGGCCTTTACCGAAGGCAAAGATGAGATGCTGTGGTTGAAGGGCATGTATGACGAGATGAAAGCCCAAGCGCGCAACGCTCGCGTGGCGCTGCCGCCGTTTGATATGTTCTGGGCTTCCAACAACTACATTCGCTTCCCGATCCCGCAAGAGAACACTCAATGGGTGCGTTTCGCCGATTTCCGCGAGAACCCGCTGCTCAACCCGCTGGGGACGCCGTCAGGGAAAATCGAGATCTACTCTGACGCCATCGCCAAAATGGGCTACGAGGACTGTAAAGCGATTCCAACCTGGATGCCGCCGCACGAGTGGTATCGCGGGCCGGAAGCCGAGAAATATCCGTTGTCGCTCAATACCGGCCACCCGATTAACCGTCTGCATTCTCAGCTCGATAATACGCCGCTGCGCAAGAAATACGCGGTAGCCGATCGCGAAGCCATCTGGATCCATCCGAAAGATGCTAGCGCGCGCGGCATCAGTGAAGGCGATCTGGTTCGCGCCTTTAACGATCGCGGGCAGATCCTGGTCGGAGCGGTGATTACCGATAACGTTCGCGAAGGCGTGGTGCGCATCAGCGAAGGGGCATGGTTTGATCCGGCCGATCCGTCACAGCCGGGATCGCTGTGTAAAAACGGTAACGTCAACTGTCTGACCTTTGACGTTGGCTCCTCCAGCCTGGCGCAGGGGAACTGTGGACAGATGTCGCAGCTGCAGATCGAGAAGTACACCGGACCGGTGCTGAAAAACACCGCGCACGATGTGCCGGTAGGCGCGTAACCCGCAGCTGACGTTTGAAAGACAAAACGGACACTTCCGTGAGGGAGTGTCCGTTTTATTGTTTTATGGCTTTGACGAACCGGCCAGGTAAGCGCTAGCCTGCGTACCGACGTCAGGAATTCGTAGGTAGCCGTTTCCCACAACTCAGGCGAAAAATCATATCCATATCGGCTTTTGAATTCATCATCCAGCCTGTCGCTGTAACTCTCAATGAAAGTATCAATGTCTTGGCCTGCTGGCTAATTGATAGTGAGGCACCCACTGCTTTTTCCTGCACCAAGCAAAGATTTGATATTTTCTCGATTAAGATAGATTGGTCTAGAAATTACGTCTTCGCAACGGTTTCCAGAAGTGAGCGTTTCTGTCGGGTAATTCACTCTCTTGATTTTTCCCGCCTGTAGACCATGCTCATTTGATACATGCGAGAAACAATAACGTCATCTTTAGCCGAAGGCGATACAGGTAGTTGGCCTTTGGTATATCTAATGATGCCCCTTAACAATAAGAGACCACCATGCTTGAACTCCGTCCTAATTGTGAATGCTGTGATAAAGATTTGCCTCCTGAATCGAAAGAGGCATACATCTGTTCATTCGAATGCACATTTTGCATTGATTGCGTGACCCAACGGCTTAATGGCCAGTGCTCGAACTGCGGAGGGGAACTGCTGCGACGTCCAATACGCCCCGAAGCATCTCTCCTGCGATATCCTGCATCCAGTCAGCGTCACTATAAACAGTAGAGATGAAAACTATGTTTGCTCTTTGCTTATAACGTCCTAAGTGATCCTGCTAGTCGTCTGCTGAGTACCAGAAACGGTTGTTAAGTATTGGGGCTCCATCATTGTATTGCTTTATGCAACTGCTGATTATGGTTGCTATGGCAGGCATTTTTCCACCGGAAAAAAAGCCGTAACCTAAGATTACAAGGATTACCCTGGGTTTGAGATGCCCCTTCCTGAAAGATTTCGAAGAAGAACCTTTACGCACTTTCATCATACTTCTTTCAAAACTGCATCCTAAACGTTTATGGTGTGGATTCTCCTACAATTATGAAACAGATGTTATTGATGCCGAATGCACAAAAGAATAAAGACTGGGTCAAGCTTGCACACACGCCAGGGAAAATAGAGCGCCTGGAGGCGTATTTCAGCGGGCATGGTTATGAACCTCATCGGCACGATACATATGCGATCGGCAGGACATTGTCTGGTGTGCAACGTTTCCGTTATCGTGGCAGTAAACAACATAGTTTACCTGGTGGGACGATGGTCTTACACCCGGATGAAATTCATGATGGAGAGGCAGGAACGCTCGAGGGATTTCAGTATCGGATGTTTTATATCGAGCCCGCTTTAATTCAGAAAATTTTAGGCGGCAAACCGTTACCATTTATTCACAGCGGGATCTCATCTGATCCCCGGTTGTTTGCCGCTACCGGGCCGCTTTTAAAAGCGCCAGAAGATTCTATTGATACGCTTGAAGAGGAGGATGCCCTTTACGATCTTGCCCAGACTCTGGCAGTCGTGTCAGGGCAGCGATTTCGTCGATGCCTTGTGGATTATCAGTCTGTCGAGCGCGCTCGCGAATATATACAATCTGAATTCAGCCAGAACATCACGCTGGATACGTTGTCCTCCGTCTGTGGTAAAGATCGCTGGAGCCTGAGCCGGGATTTTCGAACCCTTTTCGGAACGAGTCCTTATCGCTACGTAACAATGCGCCGTCTCGCATACTGTCGACATCTGATTCAGTTAGGCCTGTCACTTGCGGAGTCTGCATTGGAGGCGGGGTTTTCAGATCAAAGTCATATGACACGCCAGTTTATAAAAGCATATGGCATTTCACCGGGTCGTTGGCAAACATTTATTCAAAAACGCCGTCCCTGAGTTGCACGATCGTTCAATACCGGTACCGCAATATTATTTATCCTCGGCGTTTCTTAGCCATTAAGGAATGTCATCATGTACTCACCTGTAAATCTGGAACAGAAGTTCTCTCTCTTCGATACTCACTGGCAACCAAAAGTCATCGCGCAGATGAACGACTACCAATTCAAAATCGTGAAAATAGCGGGCGACTTTATCTGGCACTCACATCCGGAAACCGACGAATCCTTTATCGTAGTTGAGGGGGTTTTGCGTATTGATTTTCGTGACGGGTATGTTCTTGTCAAGCCAGGAGAAATGTTTGTTGTACCTAAAGGTGTTGAGCATAAAACGTCAGCTGAGACGACGGTAAAAATGATGATGATAGAACCCTGTGGTGTCAGGAATACCGGGCATGAAGGTGGGGAACGCACCGCAGAAAACGATATTTGGATTTAATTTGGGGAGATTTTAAGCCAGCCGATCGGCTGGCTTAAATAGTAGAAAACAGGTACATCGGCTTTTCTCCTCACTCAGCTTTGCTTCATGCCTGGAGCGGACGTTGCTAACCTGGTGATGTGGCTTTATCGGGGCATATCAATATCGCTAACATTGCTAAACTCAACGAGATATATGCAACCTGAATACGGAGCTCTTAATGGTCACCACACATGTTTTCATCGCGGTCAGTCTTGATGGTTATATCGCCCGACAGGATGGCGATATCGACTGGCTGTTGAAGCGCGATGACCCGACAGAAGATCATGGCTATGCCGCATTTATCGCAGACAAAGATTGGATCATTATGGGGCGAGGCAGCTATGAGAAGGTGCTGACCTTTGACGAATGGCCTTATGACCGACCCGTGCTGGTGCTTTCCCGTCAGCTAACTGATACTCCCGTGCCCGAAGCGCTGAAGGGTAAGGTGCAGTTTTCATGCTTCACGCCAGGGGAGGCTCTTGCTCACCTGAAGGAGAAAAACGTGCACAGGGTATATATCGATGGCGGGCAGTTAATACAGTCGTTCCTGCGCGAAGGTTTGGTCGCCGATATCGTTGTCACTATCGTTCCTGTTCTGCTCGGTTCGGGAAAACCGCTGTTCGGAGTCCTGCCCCATGATATCGATTTGACGCTATTATCCAGCCGCAGCTTCCCGTCGGGTCTGGTGCAGTCGCACTATCGGCTGTGAATCTGAGCATAGTGGTGACCTCCGCCGATAACCGCTGTGGTGATTGTGAGATCAGCCGAAAAGGATGCCATCTCTACAGAGACACGTGACCACTGTGACATTGCAGCAGGTCTTTGAGGCCTGTCAGACAAACAAAAACACCTAGCTGAAACGTAAAGCCGAACTGGCAGACCTTGAACGGGAATACCGTGAACAGCTCCTTGCCGGTGACGAACAAATCCCGTATAGAATGCAGGATTTACGCGACAATATTGACGTGAAAAAAAGGGAGATTAATCAGGCCGCCGATCGCTATATCCGCTCACATGAGGAGGTGCAGCTGTAAGCATCCGCAATCGGCTCCATGACTTTATGCATCAGCACGGCGCGGAGCTGGTCCCTGAGCTGATGGGATATAACGAACATCTCCCCGCAGTAAAACAGAGCGCCATGCAGCACTCGGTTGATTATCTGCGTGAAGCCCTGTCGGTGTGGCTGGCCGCAGGTGAAAAAATTAATTATTCCGCGCAGGACAGCGATATTTTAACGGCCATCGGGTTCAGGCCTGATGCAGCCTCGCGGGATGATAATCGCCAGATATTCACCCCGGCACAGAACCTGATTTATACCCGCCTACGTGCAGAACTGGCCGCATGGTAGCACGCAAACAAATCCGCGAAAATTCCGCTATTTTTCCCGAAAAAAGCCATGCATACTTAAGGTGCATGGTTTTGCATGCAAATCCCCATATTTTATTTCCCCCACCACGCCAGTACCGATGCGGCTTGAGCCGGTTCGTGCATCTGCATTAAAAGCGACTTCTTAAGCGGGCGGGCGTGGCGGGGAGAGCATTGCGCGCCAGCAGTAATGTGCATATTTTTACTGTTGTTGTTGAGATTCAAACAAGAGAGCTATAAGTAGTGACAACAAGTTATTGGTAGGTAGGGGGATGTGGGATACTTACAGGACGAGGGGGGCTCGCATCGTGAAGGCATACTTATTGGCGTCATGATCGCAACTCATAGATTTTAGAACGAATTATATGTGTACGTGCAATAATCTATCTTTGCAAATTAGATCCTGACACGTACTCTTACATTAAAATCGGCCCACGATGTAGATTGTGTGATATTTAAGAAGAAATTATTCTGCCGCTATACATGTGAATATTGTTACTGATTTATTTATTTGAAAAAAAAGTGCTGATTTTTATTAGGGGGGATTCTATTAAAATGAATAGGTGCCACTTATCATGAGTGATTAAAGTGGCAGCTTAATATTGAGGTGCTAATTAAGTTGATAAGTGTTTGCACACAATGCCAACTATTAGATGACCTTCACTTAATTTATTTATTTTTTCGCTCAGGCTTGAGCCTATATGAAAATGGATTCTACCTTTTTCTCTACTGAGTTTGGTGTGTAATTCAAAGAAAAGAGCCTCCTCATTTATTTTTTTTGTTCTTTCTTTAACTGCATCTTGGTTTCGTTTTGTACTACTGCTTTCTCTAGATAGTTCTACACCATGAGAAAGTGCTTTTTGCTCAAACTGTTCTGGATCTATAAGGTAGTCATATTGTGCATGATCATTAAGATATGATAAATGCTTTATAATAACCGAAAGTTTCGTGTCGTTTTTTTCGCTAATATCTGTTTTAGAAAAATCTCTCGCATCATCGAGAAAATATATATTAGGAAAGCATTTCTCTAGATAACTATCAAATTCGTCTAGACCCATATTGTGGTAAATAGGAAGTTTTCGGAATAAAGAAAGTATTTTATCTTGGCAGTCAATTAATATCATAGAACTATCATCCCACCAAGGTAATTCTTCATTTTCTTTATATAAAAGGCCGCCTGTCTTATTATAGTGTAAAGCCGCGTGAGCTTCTGAATTATATGCGTGATTTTCAGGTTTGTCTATTTCATAACTATCAGTTTCATCAATGATTCTTGCCAGTCTTAAAAGGTAATCCCTTAAATCAGGATCTTGAGTTAAAGGGCCATATAAGATGTCACATAAATTATCGTGACCGCATTTAATTATCCATATATTTGAGGTGAGAGAGAGGCTTGAACGTCCGCAGCTTTTCTTAACAGCTTCGGCCAATTCTAAGAAACACTCAAGTTCTTTGGAGTTATCTTGAATATTAGCACATAACTCCACCACCCATCTCTCATCTAAGTAGTTGATTATATTCATTTTTATTTTTTTGCTAATTTAGATAAATTAATTGTGCTTTGGTCAAAGAAACCTTCTGGCCAGCTTGTGAGCTTCCCATCTTCTTTTATTCTGATTTTCTCTATTTTTGTATCCTTATCTTTCTCACGCGTAAAATAATAAATGATACTTTTTTGAGCCAGTGTAGCACCTACGTTTTTGACTGCTAATCGAACGCCATCAATAAAATGGTCACTATGTGTTTCAACAATTATCTGGACACCACAAGAAGATGCTATAGCTAACAATAATCCGAGAGCTGTTTGGCCTTTTGGGTGCAAATGCGCCTCAGGATTTTCTATTATTAAAATTTTATTTTTATTAGAATGCCATGCTTTCATTTTTGACTGCTTGAAGCTATCTAGGGGAGCCTCTGAAGACATTACTAATGCACTTAACACGATCGGGAGTGAATAACTTATTCCAAACCCTGTATTAGTTGCTCTGAAACCATTAACCCCTAGATGGGAAATATCTTGCTCTTTCGTAACGGAGAAATTCAAATCAACACCAGGTGATATTTCTCCCATCCAGTGATTAATTTGATGCTTTAACGTATTTCCTGTTGAATTAGCATGGCGAAGTTTTTCAGGTATTATAACACTTTCAAATTTTGAGTAATAATCTGCAAAGTACTCACCTTTTTCACCAACAGTAATATCATCAATATCCTGAGGCATAATAGGTAATGTTACGCATGGACCATGTCTATCAGCTGAGATATATTCTACCGAAAACCTATCTATTCTTGTTCTGTGTTTGTTTATATTTTCTCTTAGTGATAGATATAGATAGTTTTTCATTTCTTTACTAGAAAGAAGAATCTGCACAGGCTTTTGTTGAGAGGTCAATTTTGATTTGAGATCGGTAAACCCACCAAATCCTTGAATATAAGGTGAGTGGTCTTTATCTACTAATTTGCACATTCTTATTGCTTGTAGAACTGAACTTTTACCACTGCTATTTAGCCCAGTGAGTACAGTTATGTTAGAAAGTTCTAACTTTGAATAGATAAAGGATTTAAATGATTTTAAAACAAGTTTATCAAGCATTGATTACTCTCTTTAGTAAGTCCAAAAGACAATCTTTACGAAATTTAGCGCCTTGTACTCCAGCACCATGTCGGCTTATTGAATTCATAAACTCATAATTTTTAAGAAGGTCTTTATATTCATTCAGTAAAATATCTTTTTTCAAGATGATTTCGTCATATGAGTCTTTTTTAGCTCTTGTTAATAAGTACAACCATAGTTCGAAAAGAGATTTGTTAACGGGTGTTTTTCTGGTATCTCCAGGTAACGATTTTCGAAAAGAATGTTCTCCAAAAATCTCATATGTTCGGTGCAAACCTAATTCGAACGTGTTAATGATAACGTCATCCTCAGGTATATCAATTAAAGGGAGTTCTTTAATTTTCTCATTATTTAAAGCTTTCATTGTGTTTGATAAAAAATCATCCATATCTCCATAATAATTATGGTAGCCGAATAATGTAAAAGCTAAATACCTTAGTATAAGCTCTCTACCAGCCATTCTGTCATCTTTGACTGTTCTACCTACAACATCATTATAAACATCATTTTCAACCATGGATTTCAATAGTATGCTGGCGCGCCCTTGATATAACGCATGTCTAATCTCTTGATTTGATAGCCGCATTCCACCTGTGTTGATTCTCTTGAAAATATTTCTCTTAACTTTTTCTGGTGTTTCAGGGTTTATAATGATGAATGATAGTTCAGTCTCCATAATATTATTGATTATTTTTATATTTTCATCATTCTTCTCTAAATTAAAATAATCATAGCCATCATATGGAGTGCTCCAGAACTCTAATCCAGATAATTTAAATCCTTTACCATCATAGTCTGGTCCTAAAATAAAATCTTTAATAGTAGTAAGGCGCTGCAATCCATCAACAACTTCCCATACACCATTTTTATCTTCAGAAACATAAAACATCGGTAATGGAATCTTCAGCATCATTGATTCAATTAACTGACTTTTCCTTTTTTTATCCCAAACATAACTACGCTGAAAATCTGGAGCTAGTTTTATTGTATTATTTTTTATACGGCGTAAGACAGTATCCAATGCTACTGTCTTAGGAGTAATTGAAATTGAATCTGTATCGAATGGCTCCTTGTCGGAGTTGTCATCCTGAGACATCTCGTCTTCGAGTTCTACGCCTGAGTAGACCCCTTCTCCTGCTAATTCCTCAATTCTATCGAAGTCGCTCATAATTTTATCTACTTACTTGGTTTAACTATTTCCGCCCACCAACTCATCAACTTTCTCCGTTGACTCAAGTAGGTTGACCTGTTGTATGCTCTACGAACTTCATTTTTATCAATATGCGCAAGAGCTGATTCAATGATATCAGCATTCCAACCATGTTCGTTCATGGCCGTACTTGCTATAGAACGTAATCCGTGAGCGACCAGTTTCCCACCATAGCCTATGCGTTTAAGTGCCGCATTAGCCGTCTGACTATTCATATTTTTTAGGATCATTTCTGCTTGGGAAAACATACTCCCTATGTTTACTGATAGGTTCCATTGTATCAAGTAATTCTAATGCTTGTGCTGATAATGGGACAATATGTTCTCGCTTAACCTTCATTCGTTCGGCGGGAATCATCCAGAGTTTGGCATCGAGATCGATCTCTTCCCATCGAGTACCGGAAGCCTCAGAAGGGCGCACAACTGTCAGGAGCTGCCATTCAATAAGGCAACGAGTCGGAACGGATAGGTTTGACATGACCAAAGAACGCATCAGCGTAGGTAATTCTTCTGGTCGTAGCGTGGGCATGTTCTGCTTTTTGGGTTTCTCAAATGCCATTCCAACACCTGATGCAGGGTTAGCATCAATCAGGCCGGTGTTGACTGCGTAAAACATTATTTCGTTAATGCGCTGGACCAAGCGACGAACAGTCTCTAATGCGCCGCGCGCTTTTATTGGCTCCAGTGCTTCGACAATCGTTCTGGCTTTAAGATCCTGCACTGGTATTGCTCCGATCGCAGGGAACACGTCTTTATCTAGTGAGCGCCAAGTCTCTTTCGCATAATCCTCTGTGACGCTTCTGCTTTTTAACTGGAACCAGTTAGCGGCCACAGTTGAGAAAATGCTATCAAGCTCAATCTGACGCTGTTCTGATGCCTGCTCTTGTTGCTGCTGCGGATCTATCTCTTGTGCGAGCGCGGTTAAGTGCTGGCGCGTAACTGACGAGCGGCTGCGACAGTAAGAGCAGGGTATGAGCCGAGACTCAAATTGGTTCGGCTGCCATTGACCGGACGTTGATAGAGGAAGCTCCAGAGTATTTTACCGGTGGTTTTGACGAGCAAGAACAGGCCATCACCATCATTAAGGGTGAAGTCTTTTCCCGAGATTTGGCTTTAAGGATTTCGTTGTTAGTGAGGGGGGGGATAAGCGCCATGTCTGGATCCCTTCCATAATTGATACACGTTTAATGGACCACAGTATAGTGTGTACCTAAACGTGGACCGATTTTCTCTGGGTTTAGCCGAATATCCTCGGACAACGATAGGCACAAAAAAGCCCGTAGGGCTTGCGCCGTGCGGGCTTTCAGGACTTCATCGGATGACTCTGGTAATCACCGATGGAGAATTTTGGTGGAGCTGGCGGGAGTTGAACCCGCGTCCGAAATTCCTACATACCATTTATACACTAATGAAAACATACATTTATTTTTAAAATCATCATCTTATTGTTTTTCCTATCTGTTGGGTTTTATGTGATTTTAAGTCTTTGCCGCCAAAATGCCGCCATCATTTCTTATCTTCGATGACGCCATACTCAAGCAAGTTATCCATACACTTTTCGAGTTTATGGAAGTCAGTGAGTGGATAGAGGTGAACAATGCTATCGTCAAAATTTTTGATCCCTGACAGACGTTCATTGCGCCTCAAAAACCTTGAAGCCGATTTGGCTTTATCTCTCTCATCTGGGTCGCATGTGTAATCTAGTGTTTTGAGTACTTGCCAAGATACTGGGGGGGTTAGCTTAAACATTTTAATTAATTTGGGGCAAAAATCCTTTGAGATTGTTTGTTGGTAAGTAACTTTTGGTGGGAGTACAACATTGATTGACTTATCTCCATCATTTGTTTTAACCATTTTAGTTGATCTGTAAGCGATACCAACAATGTTAGATTTTCCTCGGCGACTGATCCATTGCATTAATAAATTAGGGATGATGTATTCCTGAGTGAATGATGTGCTGTTGTTCTTTTTTTTAAAATTGCAAGCATAAATTAATGGCATCAAACAAATATATGACATTTTTGTAAGATATGACATTTCATCGTCATTGACTATGCCATAAAAAGATGAGTATAGGATTTCGGAGGTGAAGTCTAAAATTTTAGAATCTTCTTCATTTGATGAGTAAGAAGATATATATAATTTATCAAAATCTGGTTTGTCCATTTCTAGCCAGCAGACATATAAGGAAGAACCAAGATATAAACAGGGCAAGCCTGCAACTGAGTATCTTTGTGCATTAACTAGATGCCGCATAGAGAAAGGAATGTGAAACATCTCTTTTCTATCTTTTATAGAGGAATCGGATTTTCTGACGCGAAAAAGAGGCTTGGATTTGTTGCATATTTTATTAAGTGGGGTTGATATATGATGGATGTAACGAGATGTAGCCTTATCAGAGAATGTTTTGTCAAAATGGTCATATGCTGATTTTATGTCACCAGATAAGAATTTTTCTAGGGAGAAGACTATGCCAAAATATATCTCACTTATTTTTTCTAAACGTCTGTCGATTCTCCTGGATAAAGCATTGTCATTATTTTCAGCATAGTTATTTAGAATGCTGAAGTAGATTTGACATTTGTCTTTGAAATCACTAATTATGTCGGACTCTACTGTAAATGGTAAATTTAATCTTTTCTCCTTGGCTGCAATTGCAAATATTTTATTTAAACCATTAGATAAACTATCGCTTTCCATTTTTATCCTTACAAATAGTTTAATGAATATAGTGGGTTCTTTGTCACAGCATCTTCAAGATGATCAGGTGCAAAATGGGCGTATATCATCGTCATTTTTATATCTGCATGGCCCAGAATATCGCGAAGCACAAGGATGTTTCCACCGTTCATCATAAAATGGCTGGCGAAAGTATGGCGCAGGACGTGGGTGCATTGGCCCTCTGGCAAGTCAATGCCAGCTCGTTTCACTGCACGTTCAAAGGCTTTTCTGCATGGCGTGAATAACTTCCCTCGGTTCTTTGGCAGTTCGTCATACAGAGCCTGTGATATGGGCACAGTACGGTTTTTCTTGCCTTTGGTTTTTGTGTAGGTGATTCGGTATTTTGATAACTGATGGCCCTGCAGGTTTTCGGCTTCACTCCAGCGGGCGCCGGTAGCTAAGCAGATTTTTGCAATCATGAGCAGACTGGGGTTTTCTGAATCGCCGCAGGCATCCAGCAGGCGTTTAATTTCTTCCGGCGCTAGGAATGCTAACTCGCCTTCTGCGATCTTGAATGTTGGTAGTCCGGCGAGTGGGTTGGGTGCTGACCAGTGGCCCAGCTTTTTCAGCGTGCCGAAAACTGATGATAGATTTCGCTGTTCTAGGTTTACCGTGCGTGGCTTAACTGGTGACATAGGAACGCCATCTTCATTTTTGACCTCACCTTTTAGACGCGCTTCACGGTATTTAGTAAAGTCTCCGGCAGTCAGCTCGGAGGCAATTGGATCGCCCAGGCCATTACAAATAATACTGAGTTTCGCCATCAGGCGCTTAGGGTCCGCAAGAGTCTGCCCGTAAAGCGAATGCCATTGTTGAATCACTTCTGACAACTGACGCCTATCATCCTTTTCACCTAACCATGGCTTTTTGTTCACTTCATCCATTGTGAAGTTTTCGAATGCTATGGCCTCGCCTTTCGTCGCAAATTGCTTACGCACACGCTTGCCATCGCGCCCGCTAGGGTAGCACTCGCACAACCATTTTCCGTTTGGCTGCTTTCTGATAGTCATATCAAAGGCTCTTGATTATTTTTAATGCGCGGCCTACTACCTCGATATCATCAAGGCTGCACTCAAAGGATGATTCGTCTTGATGGACCACCAATCTGTTCCCTGGTAGCCGTGTTAACTTCACGATGCTTTTTATTCCGTCAATATCTACCAACCACATACCGTTAACTGGTGGTGTCTGGCTGCGGTCCACTAAATAAGAATCTCCAGAAGTATTCACCAGCAATAGGTTGCTTGGGTCTGAGGGGAGCAGGCTGCTATCAATGATTGCTTTTCCAGCATCGACCAATAAACCACCGTTGAGAGTCGCCTTATCAATTTCGGGGGAAACAAGCTCAGAAAGGGGTTTAACTTTGCTAGAGTTCACGAAATTGATATCTTTTTTGGGGTCAATGTTTGAACCTATCTCGCCCTGTCCGGTAGTGAGCCACAGTAAAGAAACCCCTGTCTCCAAAGCACACTGAATCACCCATTCTGCTGGGAAACTATCTCTTAAGTATCTGTTTGCCATAGTGCTTTTTGATGCGCCTAGGTGATCGCACAGTTGCTGTCTGGACTTGAAATCATAGGCAGCCATTAGCCTATGGATAGCCTCTCTTCCACCGGTATTCTCACCAGCTTTCACCTGTATCATTTTTTAATCCTATTGACGTATCAAATATTGGATCGTAGTATCTCGATGTATCAATTATTGAATCAAATAAAACAAGATAAAACGACGTAAACCAAACCTTAATCGAGAGATACTGCACTATGAGCACAGAGATTTCAATTCGTGTACCAAAAGTGATAGCGACGCCAGCCGAATTTGCTGAATGGGAAGGCTATTCCCGTGGTTCGGTTTATCAGATGATTCATAGCGGTAAACTGGCTAACTACATTGAAAAGAAAGAAAAAAATAAAGGTCGCGTGTTCATTCTTTACCTCAAATATAAAAAGGAACAGGCACGTAAAAACATGGACCAATCAGCCTTTAACTACAACGTAGTTGTCGGTTAGTAAGTTCAATTATGAGAACTTTCTAAGGGGGTTACATGTTTGATTATAAGATTTCCAAACATCCGCACTTTGACGAAGCCTGCCGCGCTTTCGCGCTACGTCACAATATGGCGAAGCTGGCAGCCAGCGCCGGAATGAACGTCCAGACTCTGCGCAACAAACTGAACCCGGACCAGCCGCACCAACTGACGCCGCCGGAAATCTGGGTGCTGACGGATATTACTGAGGATTCCACGCTGGTTGATGGTTTCCTGGCACAAATCCATTGCCTGCCGTGCGTGCCGCTGAATGAAGTGGCAAAAGAGAAAATGCCGCAGTACGTCCTTAAAGCAACGGCTGAGATTGGGCACGTCGCTGCCGGTGCTGTTTCTGGTGAGTCACTGACGACTGCAGGACGCCGCCAGATTATCGACAGTATCAACTCTGTTACTCGCCTGATGGCATTAACCGCGGTATCGATGCAGGCGCGCCTGCAGTCCAGCCCGGCTATGGCTAGTGCCGTTGATACAGTGACGGGCCTTGGCGCGTCGTTTGGCCTGCTGTGAGGTGCTTATGCTGACTAAAGAGCCATCTTTTGCATCGCTGCTCGTTAAGCAAAGCCCGGCCCCGCATTACGGTCACGGCTGGATCACTGGAACGGATGGCAAGCGCTGGCATCCCTGCCGCTCGCAGGATGCGCTGCTGGCTGACCTGTCCACCACGAAACAGGGGAAACCATGGCTATTGAAGGCGATGCTGCGACTGTTCCGCTAAGCGCTGGCCTCCGCCTTAATGGGTTAAACCACATCGCGGAATTAAGGGCGAAAGTGTTTGGCTTAAATATTGATTCAGAATTAGGGCGCTTTATTAGCGATATGCGGGACCAACGGGATATTAACCATGAGCAGAATAAACGCGCACTAGCCGCAATATTCTTTATGGCAAAAATTCCAGCGGAACGTCATAGCGTCAATGTTAGTGAGCTGACGACTGACGAAAAGCGGGAGCTGATTAAAGCAATGAACCATTTCCGTACAGTGGTGAGCTTATTTCCAACTCGGCTAGCCATGCCGAATTAACCAACCACAGAAATTAAAGGCGTAAACCCGCCGGGCATTCCTTTGCCCAAATTCAGGAGAACGAACGATGCGAAATATTGAAACCCGATTCACCAAAAGCGGCCCAGATGATGCTGGCCTCAACCAGATGCTGACGGATGCGCGTATGGAAGAACGCCGCGCGCGTGCTGCAGCAATGGCTGCCCGTCTCGATAGCCTGGCTAGCCGTATTACTTCCCGTCAGCTTAACCATGTTGAGGCGGCAGAGCTGCTGCGTGTCGCAGCTGAAAACATCCAGAACGAAGCGCAGGAGATCCACTGATGGCTGATTCTATGGACCTTGTACAGCAGCGCGTTGAAGAAGAACGCCAGCGCCATATCCACACCGCCCGCAATAAAACGCCGGGCGTTTCTCGCGTCCTGTGTATCGACTGCGGTGCACCGATCCCGCCAGCTCGCCGCCGCGCTTTGCCGGGTGTGCAGTGCTGCGTCACCTGTCAGGAAATCGCTGAACTGAAAGGCAAACATTACGTGGGAGGTGCTGTATGACTACCGAGAAATTAACTAATCCGCTTACTGATAGCGAATTAGCGCGGCTGATTTGGGGCCTGACAGCGGAAGGGTTTCACCCGCGTCTGCTGGCTGGGTTAGTCGAACTGCAGCAGCGCCGTATGAACGATGGTCAGTTAGTGGGGGGTGACCTTGAGAGCGCAGTGGATCGGCTGACTGAGAAGCGTGATAGAACGAAAGGCGGATGGAACACCATGGAGCAAGTCGCGAATTACGAGGGTTTTCGTGCGGGTGCTAAGGCTGGGTTAACAGCCAGATTCGACGGGAGCACATTATGAGCGTAATTCATGGCGTAAAAATAGGGCCGCTTTTTTTCAATGCCGTATCCAATGGCGAGAAAAAAGCAGAATTGCGAGTTAATGACCGTAATTATAAATGCGGTGATTTTCTGTTGTTGCGCGAATGGTCGGGGGATTATTCGGGAAATAAACTGGTAGTAAAAGTTACGCACATATTACCGCTTGATGGCTTGAACATCGCTGGCGGTAATTGGGTGATGATGTCTATTGCCCCACTCGACGAAAATGACGTTCAGGCGCTTTCGATGGCTGCGGTTGGGGGTGTTGAATGAGCACCATCCTAAAATGGGCAGGCAATAAAACTGCCATCATGCCGGAACTGAAAAAACACCTGCCAGCAGGTCAGCGTCTTGTTGAACCTTTCGCAGGTTCGTGCGCTGTCATGATGGCGACAGACTATCCTCATTATCTTGTCGCAGATATTAATGCTGATTTAATTAACCTATATCGCCAGATAAAAGAGAATACGGAATGGTTTATCAATACTGCGCGTGAGCATTTTGATAAAGATAATACGTCAGAAAGGTATTATGTTGTTCGTGAGTTATTTAATTATTTAACGTCTATTTCAGCAGTGGAAAAGGCGGCAATGTTTTTATACCTCAATCGCCATGGTTATCGTGGCCTTTGCCGCTATAACAAGAAAGGCCATTTCAACGTTCCATACGGTAATTACAAAGCACCTTATTTCCCAGAAAGCGAAATTAGAGCATTTGCCGAAAAGGCAGAGCGTGCCACCTTCATCTGCGCCAGTTATGACGAAACGTTAGCAATGCTGAAAGTCGGCGATGTGGTGTACTGCGATCCACCGTATGACGACACTTTCACTGCATATCACACTGACGGATTTACCGAGGATGATCAGTATTATCTGGCGTCTATCCTTGAACGTCGCTCATCAGAAGGTCATCCGGTCATCGTGTCCAATAGCGATACGCCCCTGACTCGCTCCCTTTATCGCAACTTCACCCGCAATCGCATCAATGCAAAACGCAGCATGGGCGTGGCTGCCGGTGAAGGTAAATCTGCAGTTGAAATCATCGCCGTTTCTAAAGCACCCGTTATCTATTCGGATGAATTTCCATGGTTTGGTGTTGATTTAGCTAAAGCAGCATCTGGTGCTGCTGAGGTGCGGAAGTGACTCAGTTACAGCTCGGCGTGCATCATTTTCATGGTACGCCTGTTTGGGGAGGCGCTGGTGATGTTCATCGTATTGCGGTGAGCAGATCTGGTGCTTTCGTGTCTTATGCGAGACCGGACCAAATCGAAGCATCTATCAAATTTGCCGAGCTTGTCGGTATTGATAATGGTGCTTTTTCGGCATGGAAGCGTGGCCTGCTGATCGACTGGGCGAAGTTCTATCAATGGCTGCTGGCTTACTACCACCATCCGAAAGTGAGTTTTTATGTTATTCCCGATGTGGTGGAGGGCGGCGAAAAGGATAATGACGTCCTGATCCGGCAGGTGCCGGCAATGCTACGCGGCAAGGCCGTACCTGTTTGGCATCTTCATGAATCTATCGATAGGCTTGTTGAGCTTTGCCGTGAATGGCCCACCGTTTGTTTCGGTTCATCTGGTGAATTTGCCGTAATCAGAACACCGCGCTGGCATCGTCGTATGCAGGATGCTTTCGAGACCATCTACTGTAAATATAACTTTCAGACCCGCATTCATGGCCTGCGTATGCTGGATGGGCGTGTGCTGGGGAATTATCCGCTAGCCACTGCAGACAGCACCAACCTTGCCTGTAATGTTCCTAAGTTCAATACAAAATATCCAGAACTGACTCGTGCGATATGTGAGGCGGAATATTCCCGTGGGCTTTCAGAAAAGGAGCTTAAGGCAACCATTTTAAAAAACAGGTGCGCCATTCTTAAAGGGGCTATTGAAGCCGTACAGCCTCCGTCAATTTCTGAATGGGTGTCAAAAGGGTTACAGCCTTTCCAGCTTGAGCTGGAGATAGCATGAGCAATTACCGCCATTCCTGGAACGCCGAAAAAAAAGCGGTTAATCCGTATCTCGCCCCGACGGAAGTTGCGCCGGTTTCTGCGCTTTCAAACCTGATCACTCTTTACGCGGCTGACAACGAGCAGGAAATGCTACGCCGGGAAGAAATGAGTGATGAGGTCTGGGAACGCTATTTCTATAACGAAGCCCGTGATCCAGTTCTGCGTGAAATGGAGCAGGACCGACTGATCAGCGGCGCCAAAATGGCACGTGAGCAGCAGCGGTTTAACCCCGATCTGGTCATTCTGGCAGACGTAAGCGCTGAACCATCACACATCAGCAAGCCTCTGCTTGAGCGCATTAAATATTTTCATTGTCTGGGCCGTCCGCAGGCATATTCCCGCTATTTGCGCGAAACCGTAAGGCCATGCCTTGAACGGCTGGCGCTTGCTCGTGACAGTCAGGTGTCTGCTTCCTTCCGATTCATGGCGAGCCATGAAGGGCTGGAAGGGCTGCTGGTTCTGCCTGAAATGAATCAGGATCAGGTCAAGCGCTTGTCCACGCTGGTTGCGGCTCATATGAGCATGTGTCTGGAGGCTGCCTGCGGTGATCTCTATTCCACTGACGAAGTGAAGCCGGAAGAAATCCGCCAGGCGTGGGAACAGGTTGCTGCGGAGGCTATGCGCCTTGATGTTATCCCGCCAGCGTTTGAGCGTCTGCGCCGTAAGAAACGCCGACGCAAGCCTGTGCCCTATGAGCTTATTCCCGGCTCGCTGGCGCGTATGCTGTGCGCGGATTGGTGGTATCGCAAATTGTGGCAGATGCGCTGCGAATGGCGCGAGGAGCAGTTGCGCGCGGTATGTCTGGTTAACAAAAAGGCGTCGCCGTACGTTAGCTATGAGGCGGTGATCCATAAGCGTGAGCAGCGCCGCAAATCGCTGGAGTTTTTCCGTTCGCATGAACTGACCAATGAGCAGGGCGATACGCTGGATCTGGAAGATGTGGTAAACGCCAGCGCCAGCAACCCGGCCCACCGCCGCAACGAAATGATGGCCTGTGTGAAAGGGCTGGAGCTGATTGCGGAAATGCGCGGCGACTGTGCTGTATTTTACACCATCACTTGCCCGTCACGTTTCCACGCCACGCTCAACAATGGCAGGCCAAACCCGAAATGGACCAGCGCCACAGTACGGCAGAGTAGTGATTATCTGGTTGATACGTTCGCGGCATTCCGTAAGGCCATGCATAAAGCCGGGTTGCGCTGGTACGGCGTGCGAGTGGCTGAGCCTCATCATGATGGCACTGTGCACTGGCATCTGCTGTGCTTTATGCGCAAGAAACACCGCAAAGCGATCACGGAACTGCTGCGCAAGTTTGCCATTCGTGAGGACCGCGAGGAGTTGGGAAACAATACCGGCCCGCGCTTTAAGTCCGAGCTAATCAACCCGCGCAAAGGCACGCCAACCAGCTATATCGCTAAATACATCAGTAAGAATATTGATGGGCGCGGCCTGGCTAATGAAGTCAGCAAGGAAACCGGCAAATCATTACGCGATAACGTGGAGAACGTGAACGCCTGGGCATCACTGCATCGCGTCCAGCAATTCCGCTTTTTCGGTATTCCGGGCCGCCAGGCTTATCGTGAGCTGCGATTGCTGGCGGGCCAGGCTAAACGCGACCTTCCACCATTAAAACCCGTACCGGGGAAACCTGAACTGACGCCAGAGATTCTGGCGGCCCTTGCAAATGCGCGGCCTGTTATCGGCAACCCGCGTCTTGATGCTGTGCTGGCTGCGGCTGATGCCGGTTGCTTTGCCACTTACATCATGGCACAGGGCGGCGTGCTGGTCCCTCGCAAACACCACCTGGTCAGAACTGCCTATGAGCTGAACGATGAGCCGAGCGCCTACGGCGATCATGGTATCCGTATTTATGGCGTCTGGTCCCCTATTCAGGAAGGGCGGATTTGTACGCACGCGGTGAAATGGAAAATGGTTCGTAAGGCCGTTGACGTTGACCTGCAGGAGGCGTCAGCCGACCAGGGCGCTTGCGCCCCTTGGACTCGTGGCAATAACTGTCCCCCTGTTGAAAATTTGAACCAGGCAGGGGGGGATCTACCCGATATTAAAACCATGGATGAGCAGGAATTGCATGATTACCTCCACAGCATGAGCCAGAAGGAACGCCGGGAACTTACCGCGCGACTAAGGCTGGTGAAACCGAAGAGGAAGAAAACATACAAACAGAACATTTCGGAAAAGCAGCGCCTGCAGCTTGAGGCAGAACTCAGCTCCCGGGGATTTAATGCAAGCGATGCTGAAGTGGATCTACTTTTACGTGGCGGCAGCATTCCGTCAGGTGCCGGGCTGCGTATTATTTACCGTAACCACCGGCTGCAGGAAGATGACAAATGGCGGCAGTGGTACTAAGCCGCCTCAAATTGAAGGTTACAAACCAGCCAGACTTTTGCCGCGAATGCGGGCAACTTCATACTTAAGTTCGACAGCTTTGGCCTCGCAAAGCCTTAAAGATTTAAGCCATTGTTCTGTTGTGGGCTTACCAAATATGTCTTCCATTACTACAACCAAGTAAAGGCAGCGGCCAGTGCCTAGTTCGCCTGCAACCAGACAGGCTGCGTTAGTTCCTGCCATAAGTTCAATACATGCTTTACGCATCGATTAATTCCTCATTCCGTTGTCTCTTGTAAAGCATCGCACTTGAGCCATCTGTTTGAAACATAGAAAAAACAATTTACATTTAAAGGTTAACTATATACTGTGTTTATATACAGTTATTTTGATGGAGGGGAAAATGCAGGACTATTTTTTGGAGTCGTTGAAGCTCCAGCGCATTGATTTTTTTGTGAAGCTTGTAGCTGCTAGTGAATGCGATGATGAAGAGAAGCGGCTTGCTATCCAGTGGGTATCAGAGTTGACAGATGAACTGATGGCGAAAATCCGTGCGCATGAGTACAACCGTTCAATGGATCTCCCCAGTTAGGTATAGGAACGTTGCTGGCGTTAGGACTTGATTCTGACGCTAGCAAGGTTGAACAACGAGCCATGCGAGGCGTTAGTCATGGGCAAAATGATAGTAACTTCGTGCTAGGTATTGAGTAGTTTTATCGCCAGAGAGGCTGTGAGCGCTCAAACTACTAATGGGGCCACGCCTTAGATGAGTGATTTGGCTTAAGCTATGATTACATAGTTTCGCTGTACGGCGGCCTTGCTTTTTATTGAAGCGACCAGACTGGAACAACGGCTAAAGGAGACTAACGATACTCACCAATTTTTTGAAAAGGTACAGTTATCTAGATTGGTTGCCAATTTTCGTTGAAACCTGACATACCATTAGGTCATTGCTTTAGAAAAATTAATACTTGATGTGAGAATTGCTTCAAAACATCTAGAATTAAAGTTTCTTTACTAGTATGCTTCATCGCTTGGTCGTTGGGTTGAGTGCAAAAGCTAAGGCTGATGCCCAGTACGCTATCCGCATTATTGCCAGAGAACCGATTCGAAACCGGAATCTGGCAGAGCATGGGCGCAAGTGCTGGCTTCCCAACGGCCTCGTTATTTATAATATGCTGACTTCAAAACCACTCGTCTTTCAACCTGCTGTGATAGCATTACCGCGTTAGTCCAATCTTTTGGATACCTTATTTCTTCTATAACACGAATATAAGCACATACTTTATTTTTTTCCTCTCCTTTGGCATAAGTAACCTCTAGATTATTAAACTTCAATAAGTGCTCTCTTCTTTGGTAAGTAAAACAGCCGTAATCACGGACATCAGAGGAAGTAATAGCATGAGTTGAAGGAAACCGAACTAGTAAATTTCCCAAGTAGGGAATAATGTCCAAACTTGTTGCTTTGTTTTCTTCTCTGCGACTCTTTCTGAACATATGTCTCCAACCAAGCCGTGTAAGCTCGATTTTCCCAAGCACCGGAGATGTTATTTCTTTTTGATCAGAATAACGCTTTTTAACAAACGCTCGCCGATTTTTAAGTAGTGAGTTTCTTCTTCTTACATGGATTCCTTTTGCCCCAGATTCACCTGCACGTACCATGGACATACAGCGAGCCAGGTCAAAACGTGTAGCCGGAGTGATTAAGTGATATTCTCCATAAGTTTGGTTTTTAAGGGTAGTATTTGGATGTATATAGGCCCAAAACGCTTTACGATTAGTTCTGTCAACCCAAACGACACATATATGGTGAGTTGTCCTTTTGGCTGCTTTTTTTGCGGCCGAATTTAATACAAAACCTTTCTCTAATAAATGACCATAAGTTGCCCCTGATTTAACTTGCGACAATATAAGCATTCTTTCTTTTGATGCCCATGGATGTTCGAAGGATAATATTAAATCTATTTTTGAATTGTCGTCTTCCCTGGAACCCCAGTGTCCCTCTCCTCTACAAGCAAGAATGAATTGACTCATTGCATAAGATTCGGCGTCACTGCCGTTAACTGAGTTAAACTGTCTTGTTTCTAACACAGTTGGTATTGGTCGTGATGCAAGTAAACTGAAAGATCCCACTTATAGTTCTCTCCAAAAAATTGCATAATCTTGAACGCTAAAAAATCGTATACAAACTAAAGTATTTTTTCATTTAATTCAATGTATTGGCTGAAATTAAGACATTTATAGCTATATGTACTAGATAACATAGCGTTGTTTTCCTTTTGGAATCCCTTCTTGTGGTAACACAACAGTATTTACTCAAGTAGTTTGTCACTGCATAGGGAGATTTCGCTATGTCCGCGGCATCATACAGATGCGATAGATTTTCAGCATGACCTTGGGTAGCAAATCTGTAGGTATCATCCATTGCACCTCAAAGTAACTCTGGTGCATACCTATGCTGCATGAAAATGAATGATCGCTAGTGGATCGTTTATGTCGAAGCCCGCCAGTTCTGACGGGCTTTTGCTTATGTTATGCAACTGCATGAAAACCACTACACAAAGCGGGCAGGCGTGGCGGGGATACGAGCGCGCGCCACAGGGTTGAACCGCTAAAGATCTGCACCTTGTGCTAACGATGGGATACGGAATGAATTATCAGAACGGAATAACACTTAGCTTGAGGTCAACCGTTACATGGTGAAGTTATAGGGTAGTTTTTTGATATGACTGGACCATAAAGGGATTGTGATAGGAAGTTGTCACGCAAAGAGACATCTTTATGCAAACCATATCTTCATCCATGTTCATGACTGTACTTAGGGGCTTGGCACTTTCTACGCAATTTTTCGTAATGTATGTGAGTTCACAAAAGGTGAAAGCTTAATCATTGATATATCGATATTTAGCGGTTTGGTGTAGTACCATTACTATTAGAGATCAAACTTTTAATAATTCTAACTCTGTCACAAATTCTATGAGGAAAAGGAAATGGCATTCGTTGTAGACCTTCGAGTTGAGGATAACGCAGTAGCTGCCCCTGCGACGGCGCAAGTCATAGCCCAAAGGCTAGGAGGCGTTTTGAAAGAAAGGTTTGAGGATTTTATTCATAAGCGAGAGTGCCTGCCGACTCAACAAGATTACAACATCAAAATGGCGAGTAGGGCGTTGGCGGCGTTTACGATGTACCAGCTAGGGGGGGTTGATGAAAAGCATGCCGGGGAATCAGTTTGTGATAGCACTGATGATGGTGGTATTGATGGTATTGTTATAAATCATAGTGAAAAAATAGTAGTAGTTGTCCAGTCAAAATTTAACCAGGCGGGTAATGGTACCTGGAGCCGGCCTGATTTTGTCTGCTTCAAGGATGCTTGCGAGAAATTACAGAATGAGCGATACGAACTTTTCGACCAGATTCTTCAGGATAAAAGTTCAGATATAAGTACTGCTCTTAATTCATTTGATTATAAATTTGTCTTTGCTATGACTCATACAGGGAAAAAAGGTGCGTCAGAGGATATTCTACGTGACATGCAAGAGTGGCAAAGAGAGTTAAATGAAGCCTCTTTTACTTCGACTGAAGCACCAAAAGAAGAGTGGGGTTTTCAAGTTCATTTGATTTCATCAGAGGATTTAGTTCATTGGTTGCAGACAGGTTCAAGGGGCCAAATCGATTTACATGGCGTAGAGGTGGAACGCTATGGGTTCATCAATGAACCGTACAAAGCATTTTATGGAACCTTAGCTGGAGACCAAATTGGTAGTTGGTGGAAACAATATGGAACCCGCCTTTTTACAAAAAATATAAGAAATATGCTAGGGAAGACTGATGTCAACGAAGAAATAAAAAAAACAGCAACTGACAATCCCGAAATGTTTTGGTTTTATAATAACGGTATAACATTGTTAGTGAATGAGGTGATTCCTCATAGACGAAACGCTGCTGCAGGTACTGAGCGAGGTGTTTTCGATTTGAAAGATGTTAGTGTTATAAATGGCGCGCAAACTGTAAGTAGTTTAGGTAGTGTAATGGATGCTTTAGGTGATAGAATTTATCAAGTTAAAGTTCCTGTTCGTTTTATTGAAATTACCAATGATGTAAATGATCTCAATGCAAATGCAATAACCAGAGCTAATAATTTTCAGAACAGAGTATTAGGCAGAGATTTTGCTTCGCAACAACCCGATCAGCACAGGCTATCAAGAGAGCTCATTCTTGAAGGATACCAGTACCAATTATTGCGAACAGACGAAGACTATTCGCAATCTAACGTTAAAGTTATTGATCTTGATGAAGCTCTGAATGCTTTAGCTTGTTTGAGCAAAAACAACACAATTGTTGCAACTTTGAAATCTAATCGCGGCAGGTTTTTTGAGAATTTTGAAGGCTCACTTTATAAAACCATCTTCAATCCACGATTAAGTGGTGTGAAGTTAATAAATGCTGTTAACCATTTCCGTGTGATTGAGCGCGCTATTAGTGCAACTTTAGCTGCTACAGATAAATCAACCCATAGTCGCCGTCATTTAATAATAACGCATGGTAATCGATATTACGCATCGGTATTGTTAAATTCCGTGGCTAGTTTGCATAGTAGTACTAATCAATTGACTCCTGATGTAGCGCAACTTACTGCTGATTTAAATGAGTTGATTACCAGGACAGAGAGCTATATAGAAGCGGGTTATCCAAATGCTTATCCTGCAAGGTTTTTTGCTAATCCAGCAAAAATACAAGAGTTATATGATAATAATTAATGCATAAGGGGGGGCTCCCCCCTATTCTTTTATTGAATTGTCTCATTGATTTACAGGTCTAGTCTGTAGTCATCAAAGTTTATTACGTCTTCTTCCAGCCATTCATTCAACTCCTGCAGCCGTTTCTGTAGTGGCATTAGTTCATTACGTACAAACACCCGACTAGCCTTCTCCACATCCCCAAACCCTCCAACATTACTCGGCATAATACCCATCATCTGAGGCGGAACGCGGTGAGCCGCCATCATGTCATCCCGACTTACGTTCTTGATGTTCAGAAACTCATCCTTTGCTGCCACCTCTGACAGCGGGATGATCTGAATCCCATCCTTCTTGCCGTTGGGCGAGTACATAAACAGGTTGCGGAAGTTGCCCGGTCCTTTGGCGCTTTTCATTGCCTGGCGGATGTTGTTTACGTCCTCCTGGTTCTGCGCCGCATCGGTCATGTACATGATGAAACCCGCGTGGCTACCGTTGATGTAATACTTCCGGCGGAACAGGGTGGCGGACTCATTCAGTAGGGCGGAGGGGACGGCTGACAGGTATTCCGGCAGACCGTAAATCTCCTGGTTTAAGTCCGGTTCCATCAGGTGGAAGATGCTGCCTTTGGTGAACTCGTAAGGCTGCGTGCTCATGCCGTATTGCACAAACCAGTAGGTGTCGAGATCGATCCCGCGGCGGGTATATTTCGCCAGTGATGGCTCCAGCGACAAAATACCGCCCAGCCGGTTCGTTCGTTTTTCCAGATAGGCATTACCAAACACCAGGTAATCCTGCACAAAGCGGCTGAATGCCTGTTGGCTTAGTAACGGGTGCGGGATAAACGTGCTTGTCAGGATGTTGCGCTTCACCGCAATTGGTGAGCTGTGATGCACGGCGGCGCGATAGGTGCGGGCCAGTCCGTCAAAGCTCACCGGCGGCTCATACCAGCGGTCCATCTGCACGCATTCCACATAGTCCAGCAGCTCGCGGCGGTCCAGCACCGGGATTGGATCACCAAAGCTGAAAGCCTCGGCAGTTACGCCTGCGTTTTTAGGCGCCGTATCTTCTGTTGGCGTTGTTCTGGTTAAGGCTTCGAGTTCACTCATCAAAAAATCTCCACAATATTGCTGGTATTGGCGGATTCGCCCTGCAACGGTTCGTTAAACAGTGCGTGCATTGTTGCCCAGGCCAAATCTGCGTGGCTGGCTTCTTCGCTGCGGCTGGCTTCGTAGGTAGGACGGTTTCCGCTGGCGGTGGTGGCGCGGCGGATAGCCATAAAGGATTGCGCAATGTCGGTGTGCCCGGCGTCAAACTCCAGACGACGGTGGCTGATAATGTCGTATGCCTTGAGCACCAGGGCGTTTTTGACGTTGGGGTTGTAGACAAACTCCCGCACGGCAGGAAAGAACGCTTTCACGTTCTCGTAGACACCGTGACCGACACCGGTAGAGTCGATGCCGATATAGGTCACGTTATACTGCTGCGTCAGCTTTTTGATTGCGTCAGCCTGGGCGCGGAAGTCCATTCCGCGCCACTGGTGCCTCTCAAGAATGCGGAACTTACCGCCCGGTACGGTTGGCGGTGCCACCACCACGCACCCGGCGCTGTCGCCGTTCTGCGTACCTTTCGCTGGGTCGTATCCGATCCAGACTTCGCGCCAGCCAAACGGGCGCAGCGCCAGCGCCTGAAAATCAGCCCAGACTTCCCAGCTGTCCACCATGCATGCCTGTAACTCGCTGAGCGGGAACACTGACGCCAGATCGTCAATAAATTCACACATCAGCAGGTTCTGGTATTCGTCCGGGCTGTACTCCATGCGCAGCTGGTCGAGGTCGAACAGATTACAGCCGCCGCGCACCGCATCCTCCACGGTGACGATCTGGCGATACTGTCCGTCCGGGCAGAGCACGCCGCGCGCAAGGTTGCTGTGGGTCAGGTCAATATCCACCTTGTCCGCTTTGGCGCGGCCCCGGTTGAACAGTGCGCCGGACCAGAACGGATAGGCGCTGTGGGTCAGGCTGGACGGCGTGGAAAAGTAGGTTTGTCGCCATTTCTTGTGAATGGCCATACCGGAGGCAACCTTGCGCAGCTCCTGGAATTTCGGTATCCAGAAATATTCATCAAGGTACAGGTTGCCGTGGTAGCTCTGCGCCGTACGGGCGTTGGTGCCGAGGAAGTACAGGCACGCGCCGTTGCTGAGGGTCATCGGGTCGCCTTTCAGCTCAACATCCACCTCTTTTGCAAAGTCGATGATGTATTGCTTAAAAACGTGCGCCTGTGCCTTACTGGCTGAGAGAAAAATCTGATTGCGCCCCGTGGTGATGGCGTCAATCAGAGCTTCGCGGGCAAAAAAGTATGTTGCCCCGATCTGGCGTGATTTAAGCAGGTTGCGAATGCGGTGTTTTACGCCAGCCTGCCACCAGTGGCGCTGATATTCGAACATGCCGTTGCGGAATATTTCTTCCAGCTTTTCGGTCTGTTCATCAGTGAAAACATTCTTTTCGGGCTGGCGGCGTGGCCCTTTGTTACGGTTGGCAACTTTCGGATTTAAGTCTGCTTCGTTCCCGCCATCGTTAAACTTACCGATCCGGGCGTGGCGCTCTGACTGGCGCGCCAGCAGGTCAATTTCCTTGAAGTCTTTCCCTTCTTTCTGCTCCTTCATGATGAGCTGGCAGTAACGTGCGGCGGTGGTGAGCTGCATCTGATCCAGCGGCCCATACTCGCCCCATTTATCGCGCTTCTTCCAGCTGTGAACGGTTGCAACTTTTTCGCCCAGCATTTCAGCAATGCGGGCTACGCGGTATCCCTGAAAGTACAGCAGCATAGCCTGCCGACGGGGATCGAGGTCTGCGGGGGTCAGTGTCGTGTTCATGGCCCCCAACATACGGCCTAGCCTGACGGCTTTCCCCGGCTGCGGTTTGTGTGGCTGACCGTACAAGTGCCGCGCGTTGTTTCACTCCCCCCATCACCGCAAACATAAGGCTCCAGTAAGTTTTTTCTAACGGAGCACGGCTCATGACAGTGAAAGCAAAGCGTTTCCGTATCGGGGTGGAAGGTGCCACCACTGACGGGCGCGAAATCCAGCGTGAATGGCTGGTACAGATGGCTGCCAGCTACAACCCGACGGTCTATACCGCGCTGATTAACCTTGAGCACATCAAGTCTTATCTGCCGGACAGCACCTTTAACCGTTACGGCAGGATAACGGGGCTGGTTGCAGAAGAAATCAAGGACGGGCCGCTGGCGGGCAAGATGGCGCTTTATGCCGATATCGAACCTACGGACGCCCTGGTGGAACTGGTGAAAAAGGGCCAGAAGCTTTTCACCTCCATGGAGGTCAGCACGAAGTTTGCCGACACCGGCAAAGCCTACCTTGTGGGGCTGGGTGCGACGGACGATCCGGCGAGTCTGGGCACCGAAATGCTGGCATTCAGCGCCAGCGCCGCGCATAACCCGCTGGCGAACCGTAAGCTGAACCCTGAAAACCTGTTTTCGGAAGCAGTTGAAACGCTGATCGAACTGGAAGAAGCCCAGGACGAAAAGCCGCCCCTCTTTGCCCGCATCACCGCGCTGTTAACCAAAAAAGAGCAAACCGATGAGGCGAGTTTCTCCGACGTGCATAAAGCCGTGGAACTGGTTGCCACCGAGCAGCAGAACCTGAGCGAGCGCACGGATAAATCCCTGACCGAACAGGACAAGCGCCTTTCTGAGCTGGAGTCCTCACTGCAGGAGCAGCAGACCGCCTTTGCCGAGCTTGAGCAGAAGCTGAGCCGTGAGGACAGTCGTAAAGACTACCGCCAGCGCGCGCCGGGCGGTGACGCACCGGCAGGCACCCTGACCAATTGCTGATGGAGCATAAAACCCAATGAAAAAGAATACCCGCTTTGCCTTTAACGCTTACCTGCAGCAGCTGGCGCGTCTGAACGGTGTGGAAGTTGAAGAACTGTCCAGCAAGTTCACCGTGGAGCCGTCTGTGCAGCAGACGCTGGAAGACCAGATCCAGCAGTCCGCTGCTTTCCTGACGCTGATTAACATCACGCCGGTCACTGAGCAGTCCGGGCAGTTGCTGGGGCTAGGCGTTGGAAGCACCATTGCCGGGACCACCGATACCACCACCAAAGAGCGCGAGCCTACCGATCCGACGCTGATGGAAGACGTGGAATACAAATGCGAGCAGACCAACTTTGATACGGTGCTGACGTACGCAAAACTGGACCTGTGGGCGAAATTCCAGGACTTCCAGGTGCGTATCCGCAACGCCATTGTTAAGCGTCAGGCACTGGACCGCATCATGATCGGTTTTAACGGCGTGAAGCGCGCCAAAACCTCCAATCGTGCTGAAAACCCGCTGCTGCAGGACGTCAATAAAGGCTGGCTGCAGAAAATCCGCGAAGACGCGCCGGATCACGCCATGGGCAGCAAAACAGCAGAAGACGGCACCACTACTGCAGAACCGGTAAAAGTAGGTCCGGGTGGTAAGTATCTAAATCTTGACGCCGTGGTGATGGATGCTGTCAATGAGTTGATCGATGTGGTTTATCAGGATGATGACGATCTGGTTGTCGTCTGCGGACGTGAACTGCTGTCTGACAAGTATTTCCCGCTGGTCAACAAAGAGCAGGACAACAGCGAGAAAATCGCCGCCGAACTGATCATCAGCCAGAAACGCATGGGCGGCCTGCAGGCTGTGCGCGCGCCTTTCTTCCCGGCAAATGCCCTGCTGATCACCCGTCTGGATAACCTGTCCATCTACTGGCAGGAAGACACCCGCCGCCGTTCCGTTATCGACAACCCGAAACGTGACCGGATTGAAAACTTTGAATCCGTCAACGAGGCGTATGTGGTCGAGGACTACCGCTGCGCGGCGTTGGTTGAAAACATCGAAATCGGTGATTTCAGCGCGCCTGCCGTACCTGAAGGTGGGGAATAACGCATGAGCCTGAGTCCCGCACGGCAGCACCGCCTGCGCATTCAGGCCGAACAGGCCGCCCGTGAGGGCGGCAGTGTTCGCCATGCGTCGGGCTATGACCTGATGCTGCTGCAACTTGCAGAAGACCGCCGCCGCCTCAAGGGCGTCCAGTCCACGGTGAAAAAGGCGGAAATCAAGGTGGAGCTGCTGCCGAAATATTCCGCCTGGGCGGAGGGGGTGCTGGCTGCCGGAGGTGCGCAGCAGGATGACGTGCTGATGTACGTGATGCTGTGGCGTATCGATGCCGGTGATTATGCCGGTGCGCTGGAAATCGGGCGTCATGCGCTGCGCCATGGCTGGGTGATGCCGCTGGGCAACCGTAACGTGCAGACCGTGCTGGCAGAAGAAATGGCAGACGCGGCGCAAAGCGCTCTGCTAGCCGCTGCCGGTTTTGATGCCGATCTGCTTTTGCAGACGCTGGATCTGACAGCCGATCTGGATATGCCGGACCAGTCGCGGGCGCGTCTGCATAAAGCCATCGGCGCTGTACTGAGCGAAAGCAACCCGGCATCTGCCCTGAATCACCTTACCCATGCGCTGCAGCTCGATCCCCGCTGTGGCGTTAAAAAAGAAAAGCAGCAGCTGGAGCGCAGACTGCGCAATGACAGCCGCTAAAGAACGTGCCCCGCGCACGGGCGGCACGGGGTGGCGAAAGGCACTGCCACATCAAAATCCCGTCCACCGCCCACTTATTCAGGAGAACGCCGCATGAAGTTTGTTGCGCCAGAACAGGTACCGGAACAGGCGGAGGTCATCAAAAATACACCGTTCTGGCCTGATGTGGACCTGTCGGAATTTCGCAGTGTGATGCGTACTGACGGCACGGTGACGCAGCCGCGTTTAAAGCAGGTTGTGCTGACGGCTATTTCTGAGGTTAACGCTGAGCTGTACGACTTCCGCAAGCGTCAGCAGATGCTGGGCTGGCAGACACTTGCAGACGTTCCTGCAGCAATGCTGGACGGCAAAAGCGAGCGTATCCAGCACTACCACAACGCTGTTTTTTGCTGGACGCGCGCTGTGCTCAATGAGCGTTATCAGGACTATGACGCCACGGCGTCAGGAGTGAAGCAAGGGGATGAGCTGGCGGACGCCAGCGGCGCTCTGTGGCGTGATGCCCGCTGGGCAATCAGCCGGGTGCAGGATGCGCCGCACTGTACGGTGGAGCTTATCTGATGAAAGTGCGTGCGCATCAGTATGACACGGTGGACGCGCTTTGCTGGCGTCATTACGGGCGCACGCAGGGTGTCACTGAGCAGGTTCTGCAGGCAAATCCGGGGCTGGCTGAGTACGGCCCATTTTTACCGCACGGGCTGCAGGTGGAGCTGCCGGACATTACGGCGTCATCCACGGCGCAGACCGTCCAGCTATGGGACTGAATTATGACGCTTGAACGAATCAGCGCCTTTATCACTTACTGCATCGCCGTGCTGCTGGCATGGCTGGGCGATCTGTCGCTCAAGGATGCGTCAACGGTTGGTGGTGTACTGATTGGTGTGCTGATGCTGGCTATTAACTGGTACTACAAACACCAGTCTTTCAAATTGTTACGTGGCGGCAAGATTTCGCGGGGGAAATATGAATCCTTCAATCGTTAAGCGCTGCCTTGTCGGGGCGGTGCTGGCTACTGCTGCCACGCTACCCGGTTTCCAGTCGCTTCATACCTCCGTTGAGGGGCTGAAACTGATTGCCGATTACGAGGGGTGCCGCCTGCAACCTTATCAGTGCAGCGCGGGCGTGTGGACCGACGGGATCGGCAATACGTCCGGTGTGGTGCAGGGCAAAACCATCACGGAAAGGCAGGCGGCGCAGGGACTTATCACCAACGTGCTGCGCGTGGAGCGGGCGCTGGATAAATGTGTGGTGCAGCCGATGCCGCAAAAAGTCTATGACGCGGTAGTGTCGTTTGCTTTCAATGTGGGCACCGGCAACGCCTGCAGCTCCACGCTGGTTAAGTTGCTGAAGCAGCGGCGTTGGGCAGATGCCTGCTATCAGCTGCCGCGCTGGGTATATGTCAAAGGTGTGTTTAATCAGGGGCTGGACAATCGCCGCGCGCGGGAAATGGCCTGGTGCCTGAAAGGGGCGGGCGCATGACGCGCATCCTGGCTGTGATGCTGGCACTGGTACTGGTGGCGCTGGGCTGGCAGTCGTGGCGGCTTAATAATGCGAGCCACACTATCGAAACCCAGGGCGTAGCGCTGGAAAGCAAAAGCCAGGAATTGACGAAGAAAAACAGCCAATTGATCGGCCTGTCCATTCTGACCGAAACCAACAGCCGGGAGCAGACGCGGCTTTATGCAGCGGCAGAAGATACGCGCGCAATGCTGCATCAGCGCCAGAACCGGATCGAGGAGCTTAAACGTGAAAACGAAGATTTGCGCCGCTGGGCTGATGCTCTTTTGTCTCCTGATGTTGTCAGGCTGCGCGAAAGACCCGCCATCATCGGAGGTACAGCTTACCGTGAGTGGCTGTCCAAAGGTGACGCAGTGCCGCCTGGAAAGATCAGCGCCGCGCAGTAACGGCGATCTGCTGACTCTACTGGATGAAACGGAGGCCGCCTGGGCAGTCTGTGCAGATAAAGTGGACACCATCGTGTCATGCCAGGAGCGAGACAGTGAACAAGCCGCAATCCCTGCGAGCAACGCTAAATAAATCGGTGGCCTACGTCCGGAGGAACCCGGACAAGCTGCACCTGTTTGTGGATAAAGGCTCCCTGGTGACAACCGGTGCCAGCTCCATGTCGTGGGAATACCGCTACACCCTGAATGTGGTGATTGAAGACTTCAGCGGCGATCAAAATCTGCTGATGGCCCCGGTGTTGCTGTGGCTTATGGAGAATCAGCCGGATGCCATCAATAACCCTGAACTGCGCGAAAAGCTGTTTTCCTTTGAGGTGGATATTCTGCGCAACGACATTTGCGACATTAGTCTGGACCTGCAACTGACGGAGCGCATTCTGGTGAGCGCTGAGGGCGGGATCTCAATCGTTAAGGCGGAGCCAGAGCCAGAAGAACCAGAAGAAATGTGGACGGTGACGCATGGATGAACTGCAGAAAGTCGATACCTGGCTGACAGCGTTGCTGGCAAATCTTGAGCCAGCGGCGCGCAAGCGCATGATGCGGGAACTGGCGCAGCAGCTACGCCGGATTCAGCAAAACAACATTCGACTGCAGCGCAATCCTGATGGCACCGGCTACGAGCCGCGCCGGGTAACTGCCCGGACGAAAAAGGGCCGCATCAAGCGGCAGATGTTCGCCAAACTCCGCACCACTAAATACCTGAAAACTGCCGCCACTGCCGACTCTGCCAGCGTGCAGTTTGCCGGGCAGGTGCAGCGCATTGCTCGGGTGCATCATTACGGCTTACGTGATCGTGTAAGCCGTAAGGGGACTGAGGTGCGTTATGCAGAGCGGCGGTTACTTGGCCTTAATCAAAAAACGAATGACATAATTCAGGATTTGATTTTTAGCTGGTTGAACAAATAATCATAAACGCCACTTTGTTATTTTACTCATTGGGTGATTTTTAAGCATCCAATTAGCTAATTCACCTAACGTACCTTTTTCTTTTGCAAAAATCTCAGCAGTGCGAGGGGAAATTATCGGCATTGAATTGCCTATGGGGTCTTCAAATTTGATTGGTTCGTAACGAAACTTATACTTCCAGTTGGCTAAGGCTGCTAAACTCAGAGCGATATGTGTGTCTTTAATTTTGTAATAGGTTTTTCTTGCTGTGTCTAAAGAGCATCTTTCGCCAAGCGTGATTGCTTTTATTGCGTCAAGTGGAATTTCATTGGTATATATGTCGAAAGCTTTTGCTTTTCCTTTCGCCTTTTTGCAGTATCTAAATGGTTTTACTAATCTCCATTCTTTTTCGTAACTCCATACATCCGGCTTTATACACAAGTCAGCCACTGGAATGGTTTCATTTTCTAAGAAGTAGTTTATGTGAATCATAGGTCTTTCTTGACGGTATTTTACTTCAAACAATCCATTAAAATAGTCATGATTTTCATCGAATTCGATAACTGCGCCACTGTATTCATCCGCATAGTGAGCCCACATTAAATGAGAGTCGGAATTTCTAGATAAACATAATATTCCAATTTCTTTATTCAAGTTACTGATTAGCTCTCTTGAGAATATGTCATTGCAATTTTCATGTTCGAAATCATCTTCAAGAAAATAGTTGTCAATAAATCTTTCATTCGTGTTTGTGTCGAAGCGTAGGTTTATTCTTTCCTCAGGGTTTGTGGTTACGTCAGGATTGAATACTTCAAGAGCCAATTCAAACGGATCGTTAAACCCCCCTGGCTGAGTGAATCGAATAGAACCGTTGAGAATGAACTCTAACGTATTTGCTGTTACATATTTGTATAACGACATCTAGAATATCCCCGTTTTTTGATGTCGTGATTATTGTGTCATTTCCCGTACAAGATCAACCAAATGCGCGCTATGGGGAGTTATTGCATTCTAAGTCTTATGAACGCACAACTGACCGAAATCATGCGCCTTATCACCAACCTGATCCGCACCGGAACTGTAACGGAAGTGGACCGGGACAACTGGCTGTGCCGGGTGAAAATGGGCGAGCTTGAAACCAACTGGATTAACTGGCTGACGCTGCGTGCCGGTGGTGCCCGTACATGGTGGTGCCCGTCGCCGGATGAGCAGGTGGTGGTGCTGAGTATGGGCGGCAATCTGGAAACCGCTTTTGCGTTGCCTGCCATCTACTCCAATCAGTTTGCGCCGCCGTCGGATTCTGTGAACGGCTGCGTGACGGAGTACCCGGACGGAGGCTGGTTTGAGTATGAACCCGCCACCGGGCGGTGGCATGTCCGGGGCATCAAATCCATGGTGATCGAGGCGGCGGACAATATCACCCTCAAAACTGGTGAGTTTGTGGTGGAGGCTGACACCACGCGCATTAACAGCGAAATGGTGATCAATGGCGGCGTCACCCAGGGAGGCGGCGCGATCAGTTCTAACGGGATCGTGGTGGATAAACACGCTCACACCGGCGTGAAGTCCGGCGGCGATACATCAGGAGGCCCGGTATGATGCTGTATATCGGCATGAGCCAGGGCAACGGCAAAGCTATTACTGATATGGACCATCTGCGCCAGTCAGTGCGGGATATTCTGCTGACGCCGCAGGGCAGCCGTATTGCCCGCCGGGAATATGGTTCCCTACTGTCTGCCCTGATTGACCAGCCGCAGAATCCGGCGCTACGCCTGCAGGTCATGTCTGCAGTCTATGTGGCGCTGAGCCGCTGGGAGCCACGGCTTACGCTGGATTCCATCACCATCAGCAGCAATTTTGACGGCTCCATGGTGGTTGAGCTTACCGGGCAGCGCAATAACGGCGCGCCGGTTTCCCTTTCGGTATCAACAGGAGCAGAAAATGGCAGTAATTGACCTTTCCCAACTGCCCGCGCCGCAGATAGTGGACGTGTCGGATTTTGAGACGCTGCTGGCTGAGCGCAAGGCCGCTTTTGTGGCCCTTTATCCGCTGGATGAGAAGGACGCTGTACGGCGCACGCTGGCGCTGGAATCTGAACCCGTTACCAAGCTACTGCAGGAAAGTACCTACCGCGAAATCCTGTTGCGCCAGCGTATTAATGAGGCAGCGCAGGCGGTCATGGTGGCGTATGCCATCGGCGGCGATCTCGATCAGCTGGCAGCCAACTACAACGTGAAACGCCTGACGGTAACGCCTGCCGATAACGACGCAGTGCCGCCTGTTGCTGCCGTCATGGAAAGCGATGAAGCGCTGCGCCTGCGTGTTCCGGCTGCGTTTGAGGGGTTGTCCGTTGCGGGGCCGACGGCGGCCTATGAGTTTCACGCCAGAAGCGCGGACGGGCGTGTGGCAGATGCCAGCGCAACCAGCCCGGCACCGGCGGAGGTGGTACTTACTGTACTGAGCCGTGAAGGTGACGGTACGGCAGAGGCTGATCTGCTGGCGGTGGTGGAGCAGGCGCTTAACAGCGAGAACGTGCGCCCGGTGGCAGACAGACTGACGGTGCGCAGCGCCGAAATAATTCCGTACAGCGTGGATGCGACGATCTTTCTTTATCCGGGGCCGGAGGCTGAACCGGTGATGGCGGCGGCAAAAGCCAGCCTGCAGAAGTATATCGCCAGTCAGACGCGCCTGGGACGTGATATCCGTCGTAGTGCCATTTATGCCGCGCTGCACGTTGAGGGTGTTCAGCGTGTGGAGCTGGCCTCCCCGCTGGATGACGTGGTGCTGGATAAGACGCAGGCGGCATCCTGTACGGAATGGAGCGTAACCAACGGGGGCACGGATGAATAGTCTGCTGCCGCCCGGTTCATCGCTGCTTGAACGCCGGTTGGCGCAGACCTGCAGCGGGATTTCCGATCTGCAGGTGCCGCTGCGCGATTTATGGAACCCGGCAACGTGTCCGGTCAGCTTCCTGCCGTATCTGGCGTGGGCGTTTTCCGTTGACCGCTGGGACGAAAGCTGGACGGAGAGTGTCAAGCGCAGGGTGGTACAGGACGCTTTCTATATTCATCAGCATAAGGGGACAACCAGCGCAGTACGGCGCGTGGTCGAGCCGTTCGGCTTCCTGATCCGCATCATTGAGTGGTGGCAGACCGGCGAGCAACCGGGTACGTTTCGCCTGGACATTGGCGTGCAGGAGCAGGGGATCACAGAAGAAACTTATCTGGAGCTGGAGCGCCTGATTAGTGACGCCAAACCCTGCAGCCGCCACCTGATCGGTATGTCCATTAATCTGCAGAGCAGTGGTCCCTTTTTTGTGGGGGCCGCCACTTACACGGGAGAAGAAATTACGGTTTACCCGTATATCAACGAAACCATTATTTCCGGCGGCACCGCTTACGAGGGCGGGGCGGTCCATGTTATTGACACAATGAGAGTGAATCCATGAGCGCAAAATTCTATACCCTGCTGACGGATATCGGCGCGGCGAAACTGGCAAGCGCCGCCGCGCTCGGTGTTCCGTTGAAAATTACCCATATGGCGGTGGGAGATGGTGGCGGCGTGCTACCCACGCCCAGCGCACAACAGACAAAGCTGGTTGCTGAAAAGCGCCGGGCTTCCCTCAATATGTTGTATATCGATCCGCAGAATAGTAGCCAGATGATTGCTGAGCAGGTGATCCCCGAAACTGAGGGAGGATGGTGGATACGCGAAATTGGTCTGTTCGATGAAACCGGCGCACTGATCGCCGTGGGCAACTGCCCGGAGAGTTACAAGCCGCAGTTGGCGGAGGGGAGTGGACGCACGCAGACCGTACGCATGGTGTTGATTACCAGCAGCACCGACAATATCACTCTCAAAATTGATCCGGCAGTCGTGCTGGCTACCCGTCAGTATGTGGACGATATTGCGATTGAGGTCAGGCTCTATACGGATGAGGCGATGAAAGCCCACCTGGCGGAGGCTAACCCGCATGCTCAGTATTTGCAGGCAAAAAATAACCTGTCAGAACTGACCGACAAATCAAAAGCGCGTGGCTTGCTGGAGCTGGGAAGCGCAGCGACAAAAGATGTCGGAACAGAGGCAGGTAATGTGATTGGGGTCGGCGGCTTTGGTCTGGGTGCGGATAAAATTAATACCGTTGCGATTGATTTTAAAACCCGCGTTTTCCGCGCAGGCCAGTCTCTGCTTCTCAAAATGGAGAGCTGCACCAACGTCCCTGATGGCCTGCCGAAAGGTCCAGGCGAATATGTTTACGCGCATTGTTTAGGTGTCAGGGATAACAGTTACGGTTGCACCGTTATTTTTATCGCTCACAACTCGGCAAATATTACTTTTATCGGTACCCGATATAACAATACAAACAGTGGATGGGTATTAATGCGCGTCGGCAATCAGGCCGAACTGTCGAAATACCTCTCTTTAGCCGGTGGTGATATTACCGGGCGTCTCGGTGTCGGTGGTGTCCTTCAGGTCGGTAAAACGGGAACGGAATCACTTATCACTCTCGGTGCGTCAACTGTGATGAGGGATAACGCGAATAATGCGCTGGTTATCAGCAGCGAGTCGGGTGCGGGAACGAAAGCGGGTGTATTTTTACGCCCTATCGCCAGCACTGACAGCACCATGCAAATGCAGGGTAATGCTGATGGCTGGTTTACTGACAAGTTCACTCCAAAAAGTCTCAAAATAACCGGAACAGACGCCATCAATAAAAGCGGCGCGTATTCCTACACCGATGGAAGCCAAAAATTTAATCAGACTGATGGTCTGTTTATGCTGGGCGTTGGTGAGCAGTACGGAAAAATCAGATTCACCGAAATGGTGGGGAAAAGGGCTTTTCTCGGTTTTGAAATCAAAGGAGGGGATACCACTGCCTGGGTCGAGTTCCGGCAGGACGGGAGCTTTGTCATCAACGGTACCGATGTTTCCCCTGTTGGTATTCCCCAGCCGTGGCCTCTGACGAGCGCCCCGCTTGGCTGGCTTATCTGTAATGGTGCGGCCTTTGACAAGGCGATGTATCCCTATCTGGCTGCGGCTTATCCATCAGGCAAATTACCTGACCTGCGCGGTGAGTTTATTCGTGGCTGGGACGCCGGGCGCGGAGTGGACGCAGGGCGAGCCATTTTGGCTGCGCAGGGCGACGCTATCAGAAATATTACTGGTTCAATTAATGGTTTAGGTGGAGAAGGTGGCGCGATCTATTACAAATCCACTCCAGCGAAAACCTCATGGGTGCATTGGGGAGGCGATAATACTTTCCACGATGTGCTGTCATATGGCTTTGACGCTTCTCGTGTAGTCCCCACCGCATCAGAAAACCGACCACGCAACATCGCATTTAACTACATCGTGAGAGCAGCATAATGAGCAAATACAATACTGAATTACCTGTCGCAAAACTGAATAAAAACGGCATTGCTACTATTGCCGGCTGGCTCACGGTGTACAGCGTAGAGCCTCATCAACGCGAGTTTCAGTCGGTAACAATGGAATATTTAGCCGCGGGCGTGGGTCTGCCTGCTTTCGGTTATGCCGATAAACCAGATTTACCGGGCGACGGCTTTGCACTGGTACGCAGCGCGGATGAAAAACAGTGGGAAACCATGGCGGATTATCGCGGTTTAACGGCTTACAACACTGAGACCAGGCAACCGGAAATCATCGCTTTTCTTGGTGAGTTGCCGGATACGTTGACGTTACTGGCACCTGTCACGGCGTATGATAAATGGGATGGTAGCCAGTGGGTGACCGACACGGCGGCGCAACATGCTGATGAGATTGCTGTTGCAGAACAGCAAAAGCAGGCTCTGCTTTCTGAGGCGCAGCAGCAAATCAGCGGATGGCAAACAGAGCTGCAGCTCGGCATCATCAGTGATGATGATAAGGCCAGACTGATTAGCTGGATGAACTACATCAAAGCCGTGCAGGCAGTGGACACCTCTAAAGCGCCGGATATTAGCTGGCCTGAGCGTCCGGAAGATTAATCCCGTCCCCGCATTCGCGAGGATTTTTATTCCCCTTTCATTGTGCCATGACCCACACATAGCCCGCAGCGTGCGCCGCGTGCATATCAACCAGAACATAGGCGTACCCCCTGTAAACCGGAGAGACTGCCTTATGGCTCAGGATTACCACCACGGGGTGCGCGTTGTTGAAGTCAACGAGGGCACCCGATCCATTACCACGGTGAGCACCGCCATCGTGGGCATGGTCTGCACCGGCGATGATGCTGATGCGTCCATGTTTCCCCTCAATAAGCCTGTTCTGCTGACCGATGTGCTGACCGCCAGCGGCAAAGCGGGCGAGTCCGGCACGCTGGCCCGCTCGCTGGATGCCATTGCCGACCAGGCTAAACCCGTGACCGTCGTTGTGCGCGTGGCGCAGGGCGAAACCGAAGCGGAAACCACCTCCAACATTATCGGCGGCGTGACCGCTGACGGTAAAAAAACGGGCATGAAAGCGCTGCTTTCGGCGCAGTCGCAGCTCGACGTTAAGCCGCGCATTCTCGGCGTGCCGGGGCACGACACGCAGGCGGTTGCCACTGAGCTGCTGGGCGTGGCGCAGAGCCTGCGTGGGTTTGCTTACCTGTCAGCTTACTGCTGCAAGACGGTGGAGGAAGCGATTGCTTACCGTAACAATTTCAGCCAGCGCGAGGGGATGCTGATCTGGCCTGACTTTATCAACTTTGACACCGTGCTGAATGCCGATGCGACGGCTTATGCCTCCGCCCGTGCGCTCGGCCTGCGTGCCAAAATTGACGAGCAGACCGGCTGGCACAAAACCCTGTCCAACGTGGGCGTGAATGGTGTCACCGGTATTTCCGCTGATGTGTTCTGGGATCTGCAGGACCCGGCAACCGATGCGGGGCTGCTGAACCAGAACGACGTCACCACGCTTATCCGCAAAGATGGCTTCCGCTTCTGGGGTTCCCGCTGCCTCAGCGATGATCCGCTGTTTGCTTTTGAGAACTATACCCGCACGGCGCAAGTGCTGGCTGACACCATTGCAGAGGCGCACATGTGGGCGGTGGATGGCGTGCTTAACCCGTCGCTGGCCCGCGACATTATCGAAGGTATCCGCGCCAAACTGCGCAGCCTGAAAACGCAGGGCTACATCATCGGCGCAGACTGCTGGCTGGATGAGGCGGTGAACGATAAAGACTCCCTGAAAGCCGGGAAGCTCACCATTGACTACGACTACACGCCAGTGCCGCCGCTTGAAAACCTGATGCTGCGCCAGCGCATCACCGATCGATACCTGCTGGATTTCTCCAGCCAGGTCAGCGCGTAAGGGGACACCATGGCTTTACCACGTAAGTTAAAACACCTGAACCTGTTCAACGACGGGAACAACTGGCAGGGGATCGTTGAGTCTCTGACCCTGCCGAAATTCACCCGCAAGTTTGAGAAGTATCGCGGCGGCGGTATGCCGGGCGCGGTGGACGTGGACATGGGGCTGGATGACGGCGCACTGGATACGGAATTTTCAATCGGCGGCACCGAACTGCTGTTATTCAAGCAGATGGGCAAGGCTACCGTTGACGGCATCCAGTTGCGTTTCACCGGCTCCATTCAGCGTGACGATACCGGCGAAGTGCAGGCCGTTGAGCTGGTTGTGCGCGGGCGTCATAAAGAAGTGGATTCTGGCGAGTGGAAAACCGGAGAGAGTAGCGCCACCAAAGTCAGCAGTACCAACAGCTACGCGAAGCTGACCATTAACGGTGAGGTGCTCTATGAGGTTGATGTGGTCAACATGATTGAAATCGTTGACGGCGTGGACCTGATGGAAGAACACCGTAATGCCCTCGGCCTCTGATTAACCATAACGGCGCGGGAAGCCGCGCCAGTATTTCATTAACAGGAAACGAACATGAGCGACAAGCTGACTGAAAAGACCGTAAAACTGGATACGCCCATCATGCGCGGTGAAACGGAAATTACCGAAATTGTGCTACGTAAGCCGCAGTCCGGCGCACTGCGTGGCACCCGTCTGCAGGCCATTATGGATATGGACGTGGGCGCAATGATGACTGTGATCCCTCGCATCTCCACCCCGACGCTGACCGCGCAGGAAATGGCTGAGCTGGACCCTGCCGATCTCACCGCGTTGTCGGTTGAGGTGGTGACTTTTTTGTTGAAGAAGTCGGTGCTTGCCGGTTTACCGACAGCCTGACGGTTGATGATCTGGTGGCAGATATTGCCACCATCTTTCACTGGTCGCCGTCCGTCACTGACGTTATGCCGCTGACTGATGTGCTGGAGTGGCGGCATAAAGCGATTCAAAGAAGTGGGGCCAGCGATGAGTGACAACAACCTGCGTCTGCAGGTGATTCTTAATGCGGTTGACAAGCTCACCCGCCCATTCCGAACCGCGCAGACCAGCTCAAAAGAGCTGGCTGCAGCCATTCAGCAAAGCCGCGCCCGTTTAAAAGAGTTAGATGCCCAGGCGGGCCGTATTGACGGTTTCCGCAAGGCCAGTGCTCAGTTAGCAGTCACCGGCAACAGCCTTAAAGCCGCACGCGAAGAAGCGGCTAAACTTGCCACGCAATTCTCTGCCACCAACCGCCCGACGGCGGCGCAGGCGCGGCTGCTTGAGCAGGCAAAAAACCGTGTTACAGAGTTGCAGAGTAAATATAACGGCTTACGTCAGTCGGTACAGCGCCAGCGTCTTGCGCTCAATGAAGCTGGACTGGACACGAAAAAGCTCAGTAGTGCACAACGGGAACTGCGGCAGAATGCCGACGAAACCCGGCAGGCGCTGGACCGGCAGCAGAAATCCCTGAAACGCCTGGGCGAACAGCAAGCGAAAATGAATGCCGCACGTGAGCAATACTCACGCAGGCTTGAGGTGAGGGATCGTATTGCCGGGGCAGGGGCAACCACAACAGCAGCGGGGCTGGCAATGGGCGCGCCGGTCATGGCAGCGGTGAAAAGCTACGCCAGCATGGAAGATGCCATGAAAGGCGTGGCAAAGCAGGTAAACGGGCTGCGGGACGATAATGGCAACCGCACAAAACAGTTTTATGACATGCAGGCTGCCATCAAGGCCGCCAGTGAACAGTTGCCGATGGAGAATGGCGCTATAGATTATGCCGCGCTGGTTGAAGGTGGCGCACGCATGGGTGTCATCAATCAGGACGATCCTTACGAAGACCAGAAGCGTGACCTGCTGGCCTTTGCATCCACGGCGGCAAAAGCAGCAACGGCGTTTGAACTACCCGCTGACGAACTGGCGGAAGGTCTGGGTAAAATTGCGCAGCTGTATAAAGTCCCCACCCGCAATATTGAACAGCTGGGTGATGCGCTGAATTACCTGGACGATAACGCCATGTCAAAGGGTGGGGATATTATCAACGTGCTGCAGCGCATGGGTGGCGTGGCTGACCGCCTCGACTTCCGAAAGGCTGCCGCGCTGGGTTCAACCTTCCTTTCTCTGGGCGCAGCGCCGGAAATTGCCGCGAGTGCCTCAAATGCCATGGTACGTGAGCTTTCCATTGCAACCATGCAAAGCAAGCGCTTCTTTGAAGGTATGGACTTGCTTAAACTCAACCCCGCAGAGATTGAGAAACAGATGACCACCGACGCAATGGGCACTATCCAGCGCGTTCTGGAGAAGGTCAACAAGCTACCCAAAGATAAGCGCCTGTCTGCCATGACCATGGTTTTTGGCAAAGAATTTGGTGACGACGCAGCAAAGCTGGCTAACAATCTGCCGGAATTACAACGTCAGCTAAAACTCACCTCAGGCAATGAAGCGAACGGCTCCATGCAGAAAGAATCTGATATCAATAAAGACTCTTTATCTGCGCAGTGGTTGCTGGTTAAAACAGGTGCGCAGAACGCTTTCAGTAGTCTGGGCGAAACGCTACGCCAGCCACTGATGGACATTATGGATTCTGTAAAATGCATCACCGGCGCACTACGTCGCTGGGTGGAGACCAACCCGCAGTTGGCAGGCACGCTGATGAAAGTTGCAGCGGCGACTGCCGCGATCACCGTTGCGCTCGGTACGCTGGCCGTGGCGGTAGCTGCTGTGCTGGGGCCGCTGGCGGTGATCCGGTTGGGCCTGTCTGTGCTGGGTGTAAAAACTTTACCTTCTGTCACTGCGGCTGTGACCCGCACCGGTAGTGCATTGTCATGGCTGGCAGGCGCGCCGCTTTCCCTGTTACGTCGTGGCATGTCCTCATCCGGCGGTAGTGCCAGTCTGCTGAGTGCTCCCCTTCATTCCCTGCGACGTTCTGCCGGACTGGCTGGCAACGCACTGAAAGCGGTAGCAGGTGCACCGCTTACCATGCTACGCGCGGGAATGTCAGGCATACGTAATGTTATTGGTATGGTGATGAATCCGCTGGCGGCGCTGCGGGGTGGGTTATCTGCCGCTGGCAGCGTGCTGCGCTTTTTGGTTTCCGGCCCGATGGCATTACTTCGCGTTGCGCTGTACGGGATTTCCGGCCTGCTGGGTGCGCTGCTCAGCCCAATAGGGCTGGTTGTAGCTGCGCTGGCTGGTGTGGCGCTGGTTGTGTGGAAATACTGGCAGCCCATCAGGGCATTTTTGGGTGGTGTGGTGGAGGGGTTTAAAGCCGCAGCTGCACCGATCAGTGCTGCCTTTGAGCCATTGCTGCCTGTTTTTCAGTGGATTGGTGACAGGGTGCAGGCTTTGTGGGGATGGTTTACTGATTTGCTCACGCCGGTTAAATCCACTTCCGAAGAACTGAACAGCGCAGCGGCAATGGGGCGCAGGTTTGGTGAGGCGCTGGCGGAAGGTCTGAATATGGTGATGCACCCGCTTGAGTCGCTTAAATCAGGCGTATCGTGGTTGCTTGAAAAACTCGGTATCGTCAGTAAGGAGGCGGCAAAAGCAAAACTCCCCGAACTGGTTACACGGCAACAGCCCGCCACGGTGAACAGTGACGGTAAGGTAGTGCTGCCGCCAGGCGGATTTCCGTCTATGGGGTTTGCTGGCATGTATGACAGCGGAGGCACGATCCCGCGTGGTCAGTTTGGCATCGTTGGGGAGAACGGCCCTGAAATAGTGAACGGTCCCGCAAATGTGACCAGCAGACGGCGCACTGCCGCGCTGGCTTCCGTCGTTGCCGGTGTCATGGGCGTAGCTGCAGCGCCTGCAGAGGCCGCACCTCTGCATCCGTACAGCCTACCAGCAATGGCATACAAACAAAGTCAACCTGTGAAATCTGCCAGCGTACCGTCAGTGATCCGTTATGAGATTAACGCGCCCATTCATATCACTGCCCAGCCTGGGCAGAGTGCGCAGGATATTTCCCGCGAAGTCGCGCGGCAACTTGATGAGCGCGAGCGCAAAGCCAGGGCGAAAGCGCGCAGTAATTTCAGCGATCAAGGGGGATATGATTCATGATGATGGTGCTTGGGTTATATGTCTTTATGTTGCGTACCGTGCCCTATCAGGAGCTGCAGTATCAGCGAAGCTGGCGACACGCCGTAAACAGCCGGGTGAACCGCCGACCATCAACGCAGTTTCTTGGACCGGATAACGATTCGCTGACGTTATCTGGTGTACTGCTGCCGGAAGTCACCGGCGGCAGACTGTCATTGTTGGCACTAGAGCAAATGGCTGAGCTGGGCAAAGCGTGGCCCCTGATTGAGGGGAGCGGGACCATTTACGGCATGTTTGTGATCGAGGGGCTGAGTCAGACAAAAACTGAGTTTTTTGCAAGCGGAATGCCTCGCCGTATTGAGTTTACGCTGACCCTGAAAAGGGTTGATGAGTCGCTGTCTGATATGTTCGGTAATCTCAGCGATCAGCTCAGTAATCTGCAGAACTCTGCAACGTCTGCAATAGGTAATATTAAAAACACGGTTGGAGGGATGCTGCAGTGAATGTTAGTTCTGAACTTTTTGATCCCAACAGCAAAAGCCCGGCTTTCAGTATCACCATTGAAGGTAAGGACGTGACTACCGTACTGGATGCACGTCTGCTGAGTCTGGCGCTGACCGATAACCGGGGTTTTGAAGCAGACCAGCTTGATTTGGAGCTGGACGACGCTGACGGGCAGATTGTTCTGCCGCGACGTGGTGCCGTTATCCAGCTGGCGCTGGGATGGAAGGGCCAGCTGCTTTTCCCAAAAGGAGCATTCACTGTGGATGAGATTGAGCATAGCGGTGCCCCTGATCGTCTTACCATCCGGGCGCGGAGTGCAGATTTCCGGGAAACCCTCAATACCCGGCGTGAAAAGTCATGGCACCAGACAACGGTGGGGGAGGTTGTAAAGGAAATTGCCGCCCGGCATAAGCTCAAAATGGCGCTGGGTAAAGACCTGACAGATAAGGCGCTGGATCATATGGACCAGACCAATGAAAGCGATGCCAGTTTTCTGATGAAACTGGCGCGCCAGTTTGGCGCGATTGCTTCCGTTAAGGATGGAAACCTGCTGTTTATCCGGCAGGGGCAGGGAAGAACGGCGAGCGGTAAGCCATTGCCTGTTATCACCATTGAGCGTAAAACCGGTGACGGTCATCGTTTTACTCTGGCTGATCGTGGTGCTTATACCGGCGTAATTGCCAGTTGGCTGCATACTCGCGAACCTAAGAAAAAAGAAACAACGAAAGTTAAGCGCCGTCGGAAGAAAACCACCACATCTAAAGAGGCGGAAGCAAAACAGGGGGATTATCTGGTGGGAACGGATGAAAACGTGCTGGTACTAAATCGCACCTATGCAAACCGCAGTAATGCTGAGCGTGCGGCAAAAATGCAGTGGGAGCGCCTGCAGCGTGGTGTTGCGTCATTCTCCCTGCAGCTTGCAGAGGGCCGGGCAGATCTCTATACCGAAATGCCAGTAAAGGTGAGCGGTTTTAAGCAGCCTATCGACGAGGCCGAATGGACCATTACAACTTTGACGCATACCGTCAGCCCGGATAATGGCTTTACTACCAGTCTGGAGCTTGAAGTAAAAATTGATGATTTAGAAATGGAATAAATGGGTTCTCAATATTGATTATGCGTGTATCATTATTGAGAACTTAAGGTGGTGGAGAATAAAAAATGATGAATTGCCCAAAGTGTGGACATGCGGCGCATACCCGGAGCAGTTTTCAGGTTACGGACAGCACGAAGGAGCGTTACTGTCAGTGCCAGAACATTAATTGTGGCAGCACATTTGTCACCCATGAAACGGTAGTGCGGTTTGTCGTAACGCCGACATTAATTAATAATGCACCACCGCACCCTTTGCCGGGTGGTCAAGGGCACATGAATTTTTAAACCAAGAACCTGCTGAGGCAGGTTTTTTTATGCGTCAGGAGTTTCACCCGTTCATGTGAATCACATTCATTATCTAAACGGACACAGAAGTTGTTGAGCATTGGGTAAAGCGGCTGCCGCCATTTTGCCGCCACCATCAAAGAAAAAAGGGTTACGTTTTCACGTAACCCTTTGTTTTGTTTGGTGGAGCTGGCGGGAGTTGAACCCGCGTCCGAAATTCCTACATCCTCGGTACTACATGCTTAGTTTGTCTTTACATTCGCACGCCAGCTGCGGACAGACACGCCACTAACGAACTAGCCTGATTAGTTTTAGCACTTCAACCCCAGGCAGGGCATCCGCGCGATCTCTTTTGGGTTTGACCTCTCTTGATCCCCGTCCTAAGAGCGGAGGCTAGGGAGAGAGGGCTCTAAGCAGGTTATTAAGCTGCTAAAGCGTAGTTTTCGTCGTTTGCGACTATTTTTTTGCGGCTTTTTACGAGGCCAACCGCCCCTCGGCATGCACCTTGGGTTTCGCGAATCCCGTCGAATCCAGAATCAGCCCCAATGTGTACTTGAAGTATAACAGATTTGTGAAGGTGGTTACCAGCCCCCGAAGCGAGGATTCTGGCGGCATATCGAGTGAAAAAGCAGCGACAACAGCAATATAGCATGGGGCCAGAGGGAGCTGGCCCGCAGAGAGGGGGGATTACCGGCCGGCGTTCTTCATGATGCGCGCCTTATCGACCGCCCATTCACGATCTTTCACATCGGTGCGCTTATCGTGCTGTTTCTTACCTTTCGCCACGCCGATTTTCACTTTGCACCAGGCGTTCTTCCAGTACAACGACAGGGCGACGACGGTATAACCTTCGCGGTTGATGCGGCCGTATAGCGCATCGAGCTCGCGCTGATTGAGCAGCAGCTTGCGGGTACGGGTCGGATCGCAAACGTAATGCGTGGAGGCGACCGCCATTGGCGTAAAGTTGGCGCCGAAAAGATAGGCTTCGCCATCTCTCAGAATGACATAGCTATCACCGATGTTGGCTTTGCCGGCACGCAGAGATTTCACTTCCCAACCCTGCAGCGCGAGGCCTGCCTCGTATTCATCTTCGATAAAGTATTCGTGACGGGCGCGTTTATTCAGCGCAATGGTGGCTGATCCAGGTTTGTGGGCTTTTTTCTTAGTCATAATGTCCTGAAGTCATCGCTAGTTCTAAACATTGTTACCTCAATCCTTCCTGCGAGGCGTAATGGGCTATCTTAGCACGAGTTATGGTACAGCGTTTTTTTTAGCAGCAGATAAATGATATTATTTGTCCCGTGTTTAAATGTGGAACCTGCTATGCCTCAGATTAGCCGTACTGCGCTGGTGCCTTTCAGCGTGGAACAGATGTATCAACTCGTAAATGATGTGAAGTCCTATCCCGATTTCCTGCCTGGCTGCACCGGTAGCCGAGTACTGGAGGCCGGGCCGACGCAAATGACGGCGGCGGTTGATGTGTCCAAGGCCGGCATCAGCAAGACTTTCACGACGCGTAATACACTGACCGATAACCAGAGTATCCTGATGAGCCTGGTCGATGGGCCGTTCAAAAAGCTGATTGGCGGCTGGAAGTTTATTCCGCTCAGCCCGGATGCGTGCAAAATTGAGTTTCATCTCGATTTTGAGTTCACCAACAAGCTGATTGAAATGGCTTTTGGTCGCATCTTTAAAGAGCTGGCCGCCAATATGGTGCAGGCGTTCACCACGCGCGCCAAAGAGGTGTATCGTGTCGGCTAATATTGTGGTTGAAGTCGCCTATGCGTTGCCGGAAAAACAGTACCTGCAACGCGTGAAGCTGCAGGCTGGGGCAACGGTCGAGCAGGCGATTATCTCCAGCGGTATTCTGGCGCTGCGCGAAGATATCGATCTGGCGAAGAATAAAGTCGGCATCTACAGCCGTCCGGTCAAGCTGCATGACGAAGTCCATGATGGCGACCGCGTAGAGATTTATCGCCCGCTGATTGCTGACCCGAAAGAGCTGCGTCGGCAGCGAGCTGAAAAGCACGCTGAGAAATAAGCGGGAAGGCACAATTAAAAAAAGCGCTCATTGAGCGCTTTTTGCATTTCAACTGGCCTGAGATTACTTGGTCAGCGCCGGTTTGTTATCAATGTTGGTTAACACACCGCTGCTGTCGAAGGTCAGCGTCAGTGTCTGCTGGCTCACTTTCTCATGGCCCGGCTGCTGGCGGAAAACGTAGAACCAGGTGTTGCTACCAAATGGATCTGACATCATCGGCGTACCCAGCGCATAAGCAACCTGCTGTTGCGTCATGCCAACACGGATTTTTGCGACATCATTAGGTGCCAGATAGTTACCCTGGTTGATATCAGGACGGTAAACCACTCGTTCCAGAGTGGAACAGCCTGCGGTCAACATAAGGAGAACCGCTGCGGCAGCAGTCAGCGTTTTACAGCGCATAGTGATTTGATTCCTTTTTGGGCCCGAGCAATACGTGGCTCATCTGTAATATGCCGATAATAATAGACCTTTGCCCGGTTGGGAACCTTCGACTGCAGGTCTATTGGCAATTTGCTGTTCACTATGACTCTGTGAAAATCAAAAAGTTTACGCCGCAAGCAACTCTTTCGCGTTCGCGAGGGTGTTGCGGGTCACCTCGCTACCGCCCAGCAGACGGGCCAGTTCCTGCAGTCTGGCGCGTTTATCCAGCGCATGCATGTGCGTCTCGGTCATCTCGCCATCGGTCTCTTTGCAGACGAAGAAATGATGGTGACCACAGCCAGCAACCTGCGGCAGGTGAGTCACGCACATGACCTGCGTGGATTCTCCCAACTGGCGGAGCAGTTTGCCGACCACCGCCGCCGTCGGGCCGCTGATGCCGACATCGACCTCATCGAAAATCAGCGCCGGGGTCTCCATTTTACGAGCGGTAATAACCTGAATAGCCAGTGCGATACGCGACAGCTCGCCGCCGGAGGCCACTTTAGCGATCGGCTGCAGCGGTTGCCCCGGGTTGGTGGTAACGCGGAACTCAATATGGTCGGCGCCTTCGGCGGTCAGATGGCGTTCATCAAAGGCGACATCAATGGCAAACACCCCGTGAGGCATAGAAAGTGAGTGCATACTTTCAGTAATCAACTGGGTGAGTTCGTCGGCGCTGCGCTGACGCAGGGCGTGCAGTTCTTGCGCCGTTTCCAGCGCCTGGCGGTGATGCTCAACGACCAGCTGGCTCAGCGACTCCAGCGAACCGGCGCTGTCGTCCAGCAGGCGCTGCTCATCCAGCATGGCCTGATAGAACGCCGGCAGCTCTTCCGGGGCAATCTGATGCTTACGCGCCAGCGCAATCTGCCGGGAAATGCGCTGTTCCAGCTCGAATAGACGGTTAGGGTCGAGATCGAGACGGTCATTGTAGTGGCGCAGCTCATCGGTCGCCTCGCTGAGCTGAATAGAGGCTTCTTCCAGCATATCGAGCACGCTGGAGAGTTTGCTATCCATACCGACCAGCTCGCTAACCAGCTGTTTAGCGGTATAAAGCTGGCTTTGCAAATTGGCCTCTTCACCGTCGGCCAGTACCGTTAACGCATGCTGACAGGTACTGAGCAGCTGGCCGCTGTTGGCCAGACGTTTGTACTCTTCATCAATCTGTTCGAACTCGCCCGGCAGAGGATTAAATTCGTTCAGTTCTTTGAGCTGGTATTGCAGCAGGTCTGCGCGGGCGGCGCGCTCCTGGCTCTGCTGCTGATGCTGCGCCAGCTCCCGGCAGCTCTGGTGCCACTGGCGGTAGCGTTCCGCCATGCGTTGAGTAAGCGCATACTCACCGGTATAACCATCAAGCAGCGTTTTCTGATGTTCGGCTTTGGTGAGTAACTGATGGGCATGCTGGCCGTGGATCTGGATAAGCAACTGGCCCAGCTCGCGAAGCTGAGAAAGAGGCACGGCGGTGCCGTTGATGAAACCGCGGGAGCGGCCGTCAGCGCTGATCACGCGGCGAAGTAAACACTCACGCCCGCTCTCCAGTTGGTTTTCTTCCAGCCAGCGCTGGGCGGCAGGGGTATTTTTCAGCGCGAAGCGCGCGCACAGGTCGGCACGGCTGGCGCCGCGGCGCACCATGTCAGCTTCGGCTCGGCCGCCGAGGCACAGCCCCAGCGCGTCGATGGCAATGGATTTCCCTGCGCCGGTTTCCCCGGTGATGGCGGTCATGCCGCTGTGAAAATCAATTTCCAGTTCACGAACGATAGCGAAATTGCTGATGGTGAGTTGCGCCAACATAGCTGCCTTCCTGTATGAAAAACCATTACTGTGTTTTCGTACAGTATAGACTGGTTTTTTATCCAGTAAAGAGGCAGCTTGTAAAATCAGAACAATTTTTTCGACCAGCCCAACTTAGTGCTTAATGTATTGAAATAGCTGTAGTCTTTCGGGTGAATCAGATTGAGGTGATAATCACAGCGGCGGATGAGCACATCTTCGCCGTCCTGGATGGGTAGCGCAATCTGGCTGTCGCAGCTGATTTCCAGATCGTTGCAGCGCTGCGAGAAGCGCAGGCGAATGGTGCTATCGCCGTTAATCACCAGCGGCCGCGCTGATAGCGTATGCGGGAACATCGGCACCAGGGTGATGGCGTCCAGAGAAGGGGTGAGAATAGGGCCGCCGGCAGAGAGCGAATAGGCCGTCGAACCGGTAGGCGTGGAGATGATCAGGCCGTCGGAGCGCTGGGAGAAGGCGAACACTTCATCGATATAGACCTCGAACTCAATCATGTGCGCGACTTTACCCGGATGCAGCACTACTTCATTGATAGCCGTGCTGATGCGCTTCTGGCAGTCATGCTGGCACACCTGGGCTTCCAGCAGAAAACGTTTTTCGGCGATATAGTGGCCTTCAAGTACGTCGGCCAACTGCTGGAGCGCGTTATCCGGGTCAAGGTCGGTAAGAAAACCAAGATTGCCGCGGTTAATGCCGATGACGTTGATGTCATAGCGCGCCAGGGTACGCGCCGCGCCGAGCATATTGCCGTCACCGCCGACTACCACCGCCAGATCCGCCTGCTGGCCGATTTCCGCCAGCGTGCCGGTTTTAACATTGCTAAGCTGGAGTTCATGGGCGATTTGCTGCTCGACCAGCACCTCATAGCCTTTGCCGCATAGCCAGCGCCAGAGCATTTCATGTGTGGTCAGGGCGGTTGGGTGACGAGGGTGTCCCACAATGCCGATACACTTGAAATGGTTCTTCATGATCTGGATGTCCTTGGGTTAAATGAATGATGACAATCTGTCTGCTTCCCTTGAATCCCGGAAACTGATCCCCATAATAAGCGAAGTTAGCGAGATGAATGCGAAAAAAACGCGGAGAAATTCATGAGTAGTAAAGAACAGAAAACGCCTGAGGGGCAAGCCCCGGAAGAAATTATCACGGAGCAGCACGACAACGTAGAGGCGGTAGAGCCTGAGGTTTCTGCTGAGCAGGTGGATCCGCGCGATGAAAAAATTGCGAATCTGGAAGCACAGCTGGCCGAAGCGCAAAAGCGTGAACGTGATGTGATGCTGCGCGCAAAAGCGGAAGAAGACAACCTGCGTCGTCGCACCGAACAGGATATCGAGAAAGCGCATAAATTTGCCCTGGAGAAGTTCGTCAACGAACTGCTGCCGGTTATCGATAGCCTGGATCGCGCGCTGGAAGTGGCTGATAAAGCTAACCCGGATATGGCGCCGATGGTTGAAGGGATCGAACTGACTCTGAAATCGATGCTGGACGTCGTGCGTAAGTTTGGCGTGGAAGTGGTTGCCGATACCAACGTACCGCTGGATCCTAACGTGCATCAGGCTATCGCCATGGTCGAGTCTGACGATGTGGCTGCCGGTAACGTACTGGGTGTTATGCAGAAGGGTTATACCCTGAACGGTCGTACTATTCGCGCCGCAATGGTAACCGTCGCGAAAGCGAAGTAATTCGCTAGTTCGCCAGTAACGGCTGCCTGCGGGTGGCCGTTTTTATTGGCTTTAAATAAAAAAACGGCGAACCGAAGTTCGCCGTTGTTCTTTGCTGGCTGCGCTATTCGGCCACGCTTTCGCGTAATGATTTCACCGGCATCACCTTCACCTGCTTAATCATATTGTCCTGTACGTCGAGAATATCGATATCATACTGTTCGATACGTACGCGGGTTCCAGGGACCGGGATCTCCTCCAGCGCTTCCAGAATGATGCCGTTAACGGTACGCGCGTCGTCTTCCGGCAGGTGCCAGTTGAACGCTTTGTTGATTTCCCGCACGTTGGCGCCGCCGTCAATAATCACCGAGCCGTCATTAAGCGGCGTCACTTCTTCGGCAAGGGTCGGCGACATCGAGGTGGTGAAGTCTCCCACAATCTCTTCAAGAATATCCTCAACGGTGACCAGCCCCTGAATATCACCATATTCATCAACCACCAGGCCGACTTTCTTTTTATTACGCTGGAATTTCACCAATTGCGTGCTGAGCGGCGTACCTTCCGGCACAAAGTAAATCTCATCTGCCGCTCGTAACATGATCTCTTTTGTGAACTCTTTCTTTTCCGTCATCAGCCGATAGGCTTCACGGACGCGCAGCATACTGATGGCATCGTCCAGCGAATCACGATACAGCACGATACGGCCATGCGGCGAGTGGGTTAGCTGGCGGACGATAGATTTCCAGTCATCGTTGATATCGATACCGACGATCTCATTGCGCGGCACCATGATGTCATTAACGCTGACCTTTTCCAGATCCAGGACCGACAGCAGCATGTCCTGATTCCGCCGTGAGATTTGTGAACGGGATTCATTCACAATCGTTCGCAGTTCATCTTTACTCAATGCGCCGCTAATAACGTGATCGGTCTTAATGCCCATCATGCGCATCAGTACGCGGGTAATGGTGTTCAACAGCCACACCAGCGGCATCATCAATACCTGTAGCGGCGCCAACAGGAAACTGCTGGGGTAGGCGACCTTTTCCGGGTACAGGGCGGCAATGGTTTTAGGTAAGACTTCGGCAAACACCAGCACGACAAAGGTGAGCACGCCGGTGGCGATAGCCACGCCGGCGTCGCCGTACAGACGCATGCCGACGATGGTTCCCAGCGCCGAGGCCAGGATATTGACGAGGTTGTTGCCGATGAGCACCAGGCTAATGAGGCGATCCGGCTTACGCAGCAGCTTTTCCACCCGCTTAGCCGGGCGGTTGCCTTGTTTCGCCATATGGCGCAGCCGATAGCGGTTCAGCGTCATCATGCCGGTTTCGGAACCGGAGAAATAGGCGGAGATAATCACCATGATGATCAGCGTGACGATCAGCGTGGTGGTAGAAATGTGTTCCAGGAGAGACTCCTTAGTCTTTAACTAACAAACTGCTGCAGGACGCGGCTGCCAAAATAAGCCAGGGTCAGCAGCCCGGCTCCGGCGACGTTAAACCAGACCACCCGGCGGCCGCGCCAGCCTTCGTGGTAGTGCCCCCACAGCAGTACGATATAGACAAACCAGGCCACGATAGACAGCACTGCCTTATCAATATTTTCGGTATTAAACAGGTTGTGCATATAGAACAACCCGGTGCACAGCGTCAGGGTCAGCAGCACGACGCCAACCTGGGTGATATGAAACATTTTACGCTCAATACTCATCAGCGGTGGCATTTCGCTGCTGAAAGCCAGCTTTTTATTTTTAAGCTGATAGTCAATCCACGCCAGCTGCAGCGCGTACAGCGCGGCGATGATAAGCGTGGCGTAGGCAAAGAGCGACAGGCCGATATGCACCAACATCCCCGGGGTGGTTTCGAGGTGGGTGATGTACTCGTTAGGCACGAAGGTGGCGAAGGCGAGGTTGATCAGCGCGAAGGCGTATACGATCGGTAGCAATAACCAGCCGCGATTACGCGAGGCGACGATGGTCATCACCGTACAGATCATCAGGCTGACCAGCGAGCCGACGTTAAGTAAGCTGAGATTTTGCCCACCTTCGCCGCCGGGGAAAATACGTGACTCCAGCGCGAAGGCGTGGCAAATCAGCGCTATCGTCGCGGAGAGAATCGCCATCCGCCGCCAGCTGCTGTTTTTTTGCAGCAGGCCAGGGATGATCAGCGCAAGGCTGATGGAGTAGGCGACAAGGGCAAGTAGAGCAAACACAGGCATAGGAGCGTCGACTGTTGACTAAATAAGAAAGAGAAGCAGTATAGCGTCACGCGACGTCTGCTCCAACCGTTGCAGCACATTCAGGTTTATGTCGTGTTATACTGCGCCAAATTCGTATTTTTGTGTCGCTGCGGCGACCGACCGTTTCCACCTCAGGCGAGAGACAATGTTTGATAATTTAACCGATCGTTTGTCGCGTACGCTGCGCAACATTAGCGGCCGCGGACGCCTTACCGAAGACAACATTAAAGACACCCTGCGCGAAGTGCGCATGGCGCTGCTGGAGGCCGACGTCGCGCTTCCGGTGGTGCGTGATTTCATCAGCCGCGTCAAAGAGAGCGCGGTAGGACATGAAGTCAATAAAAGCCTGACGCCAGGTCAGGAGTTCGTCAAGATTGTTCGCAACGAGCTGGTTGCGGCGATGGGCGAAGAAAACCAGACGCTGGATTTAGCCGCGCAGCCGCCGGCCGTCGTCCTGATGGCGGGCCTGCAGGGTGCGGGTAAAACGACCAGCGTCGGTAAGCTGGGTAAATTCCTGCGCGAGAAGCACAAGAAAAAAGTGCTGGTCGTTTCCGCGGACGTATACCGCCCGGCGGCGATTAAACAGCTGGAAACGCTGGCAGAGCAGGTCGGCGTGGATTTCTTCCCGTCCGACGTTGGCCAGAAGCCGGTTGATATCGTCAACGCGGCGCTGAAAGAAGCGAAGCTTAAATTCTACGACGTGCTGCTGGTGGATACCGCCGGCCGTCTGCACGTCGATGAAGCGATGATGGACGAAATCAAACAGGTCCACGCCGCGATTAATCCGGTTGAGACGCTGTTTGTCGTCGATGCGATGACCGGTCAGGATGCGGCGAATACCGCGAAGGCCTTTAACGAAGCGCTGCCTTTGACCGGCGTGGTGCTGACCAAAGTAGACGGCGATGCCCGCGGCGGCGCGGCGCTGTCGATTCGTCATATCACCGGCAAGCCGATTAAATTCCTCGGCGTCGGCGAGAAAACCGAAGCGCTGGAGCCGTTCCACCCGGACCGTATCGCTTCCCGTATTCTCGGCATGGGCGACGTGCTGTCGCTTATCGAAGATATCGAGAGCAAAGTTGACCGCGCGCAGGCCGAGAAGCTGGCATCCAAGCTGAAGAAAGGCGACGGTTTCGACCTGACCGACTTCCTTGAGCAACTGCGCCAGATGAAAAATATGGGCGGCATGGCCAGCCTGATGGGCAAACTGCCGGGCATGGGGCAAATTCCCGATAACGTGAAAGCGCAGATGGACGACAAAGTGCTGGTGCGTATGGAAGCGATCATTAACTCGATGACAATGAAAGAGCGCGCCAAGCCGGAAATCATCAAAGGTTCGCGTAAACGCCGTATCGCCGCCGGTTGCGGGATGCAGGTGCAGGACGTGAACCGCTTGCTGAAGCAGTTCGACGACATGCAGCGCATGATGAAGAAGATGAAGTCGAAAGGCGGCATGATGAAGATGATGCGCGGGATGAAAGGGATGATGCCGCCAGGATTCCCAGGCCGCTAATACGCGTCATAATTCAAGCCGCAGATGCGTTGGCTGCGTTCGTTCACCCCGGTCACGTACTTGTGTACGCTCCCGGGGATTTACTCACTTGCCGCCTTCCTGCAACTCGAATTATTTAGCGTATGTAGTTTTGAATTGATTTTTGCACAGAAATCAGTAAAATTTTCGGGCTTTTAATATGACACCGGGCTCCGTTCCTCGATGGGGCCCGGTTGTTTTATTCACACAAGAGGATGTTATGGTAACTATTCGTTTAGCACGTCACGGCGCTAAAAAGCGTCCGTTCTACCAGGTTGTTGTCACCGACAGCCGTAATGCACGCAACGGTCGCTTCATCGAGCGCGTTGGCTTCTTCAACCCGATCGCTACCGAGAAAGAAGAAGGCACCCGCCTGGATCTGGATCGTATCGCTCACTGGGTTGGCCAGGGCGCTACTGTTTCCGATCGCGTTGCCGCGCTGATCAAAGCCGCTAACAAAGCAGCTTAATCTGTCACGGTGGTCATGATGAGCAAGCAACACACCGCACAAGCACCTGTTGATCCGATTGTATTGGGCAAAATGGGTTCTTCCTACGGTATCCGTGGTTGGCTCAGAGTGTTTTCCTCCACCGAAGACGCTGAAAGCATTTTTGACTATCAGCCCTGGTTAATCCAGAAGGCGGGTCAGTGGCAGGTTGTTGAGCTGGAAAGCTGGCGCCACCACAATCAGGACATCATCATCAAGCTGAAAGGCATTGACGATCGTGATGCGGCGAATCTCCTGACTAATTGCGAAATTATCGTGGATTCATCGCAACTGCCGGCGCTGGAAGAGGGCGACTATTACTGGAAAGACCTGATGGGTTGCCAGGTAGTTACCACCGAAGGCTATAGCCTGGGTAAAGTCATTGATATGATGGAAACCGGGTCGAATGACGTTCTCGTCATCAAGGCAAACCTGAAAGATGCATTTGGCATCAAGGAGCGGTTGGTTCCGTTCCTCGATGGGCAGGTTATCAAGAAAGTCGATCTCGCTACTCGTACTATCGAAGTAGATTGGGATCCTGGTTTTTAAATTCTCCGGATAAACGGTAAAAGACGGCGCTATGTGGATTGGCATAATTAGCCTGTTTCCTGAAATGTTCCGCGCAATTACCGATTACGGGGTAACTGGCCGGGCAGTAAAAAATGGCCTGCTGAGCATCGAAAGCTGGAGTCCTCGCGACTTCGCTCATGACCGGCACCGTACCGTGGACGATCGTCCTTACGGCGGCGGACCGGGGATGCTAATGATGGTTCAACCCTTACGGGATGCCATTCATGCAGCAAAAGCCGCGGCAGGTGAAGGCGCAAAGGTGATTTATCTGTCACCTCAGGGACGCAAGCTTGATCAAGCGGGCGTCAGCGAACTGGCAACGAATCAGAAACTGATTCTGGTGTGCGGTCGCTACGAAGGGATAGACGAGCGCGTAATCCAAACCGAAATTGACGAAGAATGGTCAATCGGCGATTACGTTCTCAGCGGTGGTGAGTTACCGGCAATGACGCTGATTGACTCCGTTTCCCGGTTCATTCCGGGAGTACTGGGACATGAAGCATCAGCAACGGAAGATTCCTTTGCTGATGGGTTGCTGGATTGCCCGCACTATACCCGTCCTGAAGTGTTAGAAGAGATGGAAGTACCGCCAGTATTGCTGTCGGGGAACCATGCTGAGATACGTCGCTGGCGTCTGAAGCAGTCGCTGGGCCGCACCTGGCTTAGAAGACCTGAACTTCTGGAAAACCTGGCTCTGACTGAAGAGCAAGCAAAGTTGCTGGCGCAGTTCAAAAGCGAACACGCGCAACAGCAGCATAAACATGATGGGCAGGCGTGAGCCCCCAATATCAGTTTACCCAGGATAAGAGATTAAATTATGAGCAACATTATTAAGCAACTTGAACAAGAACAGATGAAGCAGGACGTACCTTCCTTCCGTCCGGGTGATACCGTGGAAGTGAAAGTATGGGTTGTTGAAGGTTCCAAAAAACGTCTGCAGGCATTCGAGGGCGTGGTTATCGCTATTCGTAACCGCGGTCTGCACTCTGCATTCACTGTTCGTAAAATTTCCAACGGCGAAGGCGTTGAGCGTGTCTTCCAGACTCACTCTCCGGTAGTTGACAGCATTGCTGTTAAACGTCGTGGTGCTGTACGTAAAGCTAAACTGTACTACCTGCGTGAGCGTACCGGTAAGTCTGCTCGTATCAAAGAGCGTCTTAACTAAGATTCGCTTTCGCGACATCCTGATAGAAAGGGCTGGCCAGATGGCTGGCCCTTTTTTTATCTAAATTTTAACTATTTTGATGTAAATCAATTACAATATCGCCCGGATTTCGGAGGGGCGGTGAACGGCACTATTTTCTCACAATCAGCATTGCAACGGCGGGCCGCCTGGCTGGCGCTGTTTGCGATCCTGCTGATCGTGGTGGCGCCGCTGATCTCCGTTTCGCTGCAGAAAGACCCCATAAGCGCAATGCCGGGCATGCATCATGCTATGCCGATGGGCGCGTCTCATGATGGGATGTCCGGACATGAGATGGTAATGATGCACGGCGCTGACAGAGCGTCGCAGCCGGCGCATAGCATGCCGGTCGATCACGCCGAAGCTTGCGGCTATTGCGTGCTATTAGCGCACGTACCGGGGCTGCTGTTCGCGCTGGCGCTGTTCTTCGCCATGATCCTGCGGCGCATTCGGCTGCCGGCTTCTCGCCCGGTATTAAAACACTGGCACTACTTCCCCTGGCTCTATCCTGAAACCCGCGCGCCGCCGCGGCTGTCTGCTTTTTCCCTTTAATAAAAATGAATCTGCGTACTGCGCAACGACCTCTTTTGCTTTAAAAAAGGAAGAGTATGACAACCTGCACCTCGCGCGCGGCATGGTTAAACCTGCTGCGGCGCCTCCATTTCTATATTGGTCTGTTTATTGGACCATTTATCTTTGTCGCGGCCTTGACCGGCACGCTGTATGTCGCCACGCCGCAACTGGAAAACTGGCTGTACCATGAGGCCTTACAGGGTTCGCTCAACGGCGAAAGACAGCCGCTTAGCGCGCAAATTGCCGTCGCCAAAGAGGCTACGCAAAACAACCTCCGCCTGCAGGCCGTGCGCCCGGGTATTACCGCCGGCGAAACGACGCGGGTGATGTTTGCCGACCCGCGGCTGGGGGAATCAGAAAACCGGGCTATTTTTGTTGACCCGGTGACACTACGAGTCAAAGGCGATCTGACGGTTTACGGTACCAGCGGTATTTTACCGCTGCGCCAGTGGATTGATTACGCGCATAAATCCTTGCTGTTGGGCGACGGCGGCAGACTGTACAGCGAACTGGCGGCCTCCTGGATGTGGGTTGCGGCGTTGGGCGGTATTGCGCTATGGGCGATGACCCGTCCGAAGCGGCGGATACACAATAGGCTGCAAAATACCCGACGTCTGCACGTGACGCTGGGCTGGATGTTACTGGTCGGCATGTTACTGTTTTCCGCCACCGGCTTAACCTGGTCGCAGTGGGCGGGCGGTAACGTCGATAAGATGCGCGCCGCGTTTGGCTGGCTAACGCCGCAGGTCAATACGCAACTTCATGGCGGGGAGGCGATGCCGCCCGATCCGCACGCCGGGCACCACATGGCGCATATGGCAATGGATGAGCCACAGGTGAAAGTGACTGCGGATCGGTTCGATAGCGTATTGCAGGTGGCGCAGGCCGCAGGTCTAACGGCCAGCAAGCTGGAGATCCGGCCGCCAAAAAGCGCGGGGATGGCGTGGACGGTGAATGAAATTGACCGTAGCTGGCCGACGCGGGTCGATGCTGTGGCCATCGATGGCGAGACGTTACAAGTCGTGGATCGTACCCGCTTTAGCGATTTCCCGCTGATGGCTAAGCTGACCCGTTGGGGCGTCGATTTTCATATGGGAATACTGTTCGGGTTGGCGAACCAGTTGCTGTTGGTGGCATTCGGGTTGGCCCTGTGCGTCATGATCGTCGTCGGTTATCGCCTGTGGTGGGTCCGCCGTCCGGCGCAGAGTGCGTTTAATCCAGCACAAACGTTGGTGCAAGCGTGGCTGGGACTAAGTGTCGCCGCCCGGGCGCTTGCGCTGTTAATAGCGCTCCTGCTCGGGCTGGCGGTGCCGCTGATGGGCGTCAGCCTCGTGGCGTGCCTCGTGGTTGATTACCTGCGCTGGCGCGCGGCTTCAGCGATGAGGCTGGCTAAATCGGTAGACTAACGCGCTTAAGGCGTGCTGATCACCACGGTAACACGGCGGTTTTCAGCACGGCCTGCCGCGGTATTGTTGCTGGCGATGGGGTACTTTTTACCTAACCCGCGGGTGGTTAAATTACTGCGCGGAATTTTCGCGCCTTCAGCCCAGGCATCCGCCACGCTGTTGGCGCGCTTTAATGACAGCGCTTCGTTGTAGCTGTCTTCGCCGTAGTTATCGGTATGACCTTCAAGACGGCTATGGGTAATACCGGTTTCAGCTAACCGTGCGGCCATACTGTGGATTTGCTGCTGGCTGTCGGGACGCAGGCGATAGTCGTTTTTGTCAAACAGAATGCTGTCAGACAAACCTAAGGACCAATCACCGGCGGCTTCGGTAAAGCCGTAAGACTTCATTGCTGCGACCTGTTCTTTCGAGAACTTACCTGGCGCCTGGCACCCAGTGAGGAGAAAAGCAGCCAGAAGAGTGGGCGCAATAAATTGCCTGAGCATAGTCATTCCTTCTTATTTTTGTGTGTGATGAAAACGCTGGTTTTTCATCCGATACATATTCTGATCGGCCAGTTCCTGCAGCTCCTCCACCGAGGTGTGTTCCCAGGTCAAAGCATAGCCAATACTCAAAGAGAGCGTTGCCGTGTGGCCATTGTGGAGGTTGAATGGCTGAAGAAACTGTTCGGACAGCGTTGCGCAAAGCGCCTGGACTTCGGTTTCGGTATGCACATCGTGCAGTAAAATGGCGAATTCATCGCCGCCCAGACGCCATGCCTGATGTTGGTCGCCAACGAATGCCATCAGGCGGCTGGCGACCTCAATAAGGACTTTATCGCCGGCAGCGTGCCCCCAGTTATCGTTAATGAGTTTGAAATTATCGCCGTCAAGAAACAGCAGCGCCGAACTATGACGTGCCGCGTTATCGTCCATTAGCTTACCGATGACGTTGCGAAACGCCGCGCGATTCGCCAATCCCGTTAGTGGATCATGCAACGAGCTGCGCAGCAGTTGCGCATTTTTAGCCTGCAGTTGACGCTGCCAATCCTCCATTTCTCCCAGCAGGCTATTGAAGTCTTGGGCAAAGAGATGGAATTCCTCAATACGTTCTTCCGGTACACGGCGCGAGAAATGGCGGTTTTCGCGGATATCATGTACCACTTCGGTAATACTTTGCAGCGCGGCGACAATACCGCGATGCAGAGAATGGGTAAGCATCAGGGCGATAACGGACGCCAGCAGAATACTGCCGGTCAAAACGATCAGCGAAGTACCGAGAAAATGACTGATTAACCGATCGAGAGCCTTCAGACGAAGCTCACCGATTATTTTCCCCTGATGCCAGATTGGCTGGACAGTCGGTTCAGGAAACAGCCATTTACTAATATAACCACTGAATTTTTCGTTTTTAACTAAGGCGTCATTACGCCAGTCGGCGAAATGACGCTGATGGCTGTCCAGAAGCGTGGCTTCGGAAAATTGCCCCTGTCTGCCAAGCGTCGCCAGCGTATCTTCTGCGGCGGTGGCATCGCCAAAAACCAGTGCCGCTTCGAGGCTGCGGCCCATGGTTGCCGCGGTGAGCTCAAGATTTTTTTGCGCGTACTGTTTTAACGTAATGACGGAGGCGGCGCTGAGCAAAAGCCAGACCAGCGTCATCGAAATCACTACGCTTATCATACTGATTCGGCGTAACGCGTTTTTGAAAGTGGGGCGCGGGGCCTGAGAAAAATCCTTATTCATGTGATTTCTTCCGGGCAAGCATCAGTACGTCCGGATTGACCCGTACACCGCTATGCGTCAGGACATCCAGATTAACGGAAAACCTCACCCTATCGTCATTTATGAGCAAGCAAAAAGCGCTGCCAAAAGAGCAATCGGTATTTTGTTCCGCTATGAGTAATAGAGGACGGGAGCCATATTTTTTTGTTAATGCAGACTGCTGATCCGGGGTTTCACTGCCGAAATACAAACCGTCGCAGCTGGCCTTTAGGGCTTCCTGTGAATTTCGAACTATCACCGGTTGATAAGGTAAATTTTCCGGCGCTTCCTGAGCCAAACTGCGGATATATCGGGAGGTGGAAAAAACGCATAACTTCGGCGGGCCGGATAAATTTGGCCAGCGCGTATAAGTCACAATCCCCGAAACTATGGCGCGAACGTTCTCAGATGTCTCAGCGGCAAAAGCGGGAACTCCCGCGATGAGCAAAAAGAAAAGCAAAAATAGACGGTAAAACTCTTTCATTAACGGGTCCGTCAAATCGTTATTGCACGGGAAACGCAGTTCGCAGTTGCCTGAGCGGAGAATAGCATTATTGGCAAAAAGCGTCATTAGCTGCCCCGGCCGCTTTGAGATAATCCTTACCAGGAATTTTAGTAAAGGAATGAGTAAAACGCGGCGGCAAAAAAGAGTCTTCGCCATGTGTACATTTATATGAACACTTTCCTGGCAATCCGGTGCCAATTATTTTGCTGTTGTAAAGTAATGTTTACGTAATATGGATTGATATCTTTACTTTATATGGTATGGTTACGTCATGCCCGCTGAGGCAACGACTATCGCAAACGAGCTATACAGGATCGCCATCATGCAAAAAGACGCGCTGAATAACGTACATATTACCGATGAACAAGTTCTGATTACCCCGGATCAACTGAAAGCCGAATTCCCGTTAACCGTGGAGCAGGAAGCGCAGATCGCGCACTCCCGTCAGACTATTTCCAACATTATTGCCGGCCGCGATCCGCGTCTGTTGGTGGTCTGTGGTCCTTGCTCAATCCACGATCCGGAAGCTGCTATCGAATATGCTCGTCGATTTAAAGCCCTTGCCGCAGAGGTCAGCGATAGCCTCTACCTGGTGATGCGCGTCTATTTTGAAAAGCCACGTACCACCGTTGGCTGGAAAGGGCTGATTAACGATCCGCACATGGATGGCTCGTTTGATGTGGAAGGCGGTCTCAAGATAGCGCGTCGCCTGCTGGTTGATTTAGTCAATATGGGCCTGCCGCTGGCGACAGAAGCGCTCGATCCAAATAGCCCACAGTACCTTGGCGATCTGTTCAGCTGGTCCGCCATCGGCGCGCGTACCACTGAATCGCAGACTCACCGTGAAATGGCATCCGGTCTGTCGATGCCGGTTGGTTTTAAAAACGGTACCGATGGCAGCCTGGCGACGGCGATCAACGCCATGCGCGCCGCCGCGATGCCGCACCGCTTCGTTGGCATCAACCAGGCCGGCCAGGTTTGCCTGCTGCAGACCCAGGGGAATCCGGATGGTCACGTCATTCTGCGCGGCGGTAAAGCGCCAAACTACGGCCCGGAAGACGTTGAGAAGTGCGAAAAAGAGATGGCGCAGGCGGGACTGAAACCGTCGCTGATGATAGATTGCAGTCATGGTAATTCCAATAAAGACTACCGTCGTCAGCCGGCGGTTGCGGAATCCGTCGTCGCGCAGATCAAAGATGGCAACCGTTCCATCATTGGCCTGATGATTGAGAGCAATATCCACGAAGGCAATCAGTCTTCTGAGCAGCCCCGTTGCGATATGAAGTACGGCGTATCCGTCACCGATGCCTGCATCAGCTGGGAAACTACCGATGCACTGCTGCGCGAGCTCGATAGCGATTTGCGCGGACATCTGGCGGCACGTCTGGGTTAAGAGGATTGTATGGTTGCTGAACTGACCGCATTGCGCGATCAAATTGATGAAGTGGATAAGGCGCTGCTTGATTTGCTGGCAAAGCGCCTGGAGCTGGTGGCGGAAGTTGGCGAGGTTAAGAGTAAATATGGCCTGCCGATTTACGTACCGGAACGCGAAGCCGCGATGCTGGCTTCCCGCCGGGAAGAGGCGGCGGCGCTCGGTGTGCCGCCGGATCTTATCGAGGATGTCCTGCGTCGGGTGATGCGCGAATCGTATTCAAGTGAAAACGACAAAGGCTTCAAAACGCTGCACCCGAACCTGCGCCCGGTGGTTATTGTTGGCGGCGGCGGGCAGATGGGGCGTCTGTTTGAGAAGATGCTGACGCTGTCAGGCTATCAGGTGCGGGTGCTGGAAAAAGAAGACTGGCCGCGGGCGACAGAGATTGTCGCCGATGCCGGGATGGTTATCGTCAGCGTTCCGATCCATACCACTGCAGAGACGATTTCGCGTCTGCCGCCGCTGCCGGCGGATTGCATTCTGGTCGATCTGGCTTCCATCAAAGCCGAGCCGCTGCAGGCGATGCTGGCGGCGCATAACGGCCCGGTATTGGGATTGCACCCGATGTTTGGCCCGGATAGCGGCAGCCTGGCGAAACAGGTGGTGGTTTACTGCGACGGGCGTCAGCCGGAAGCGTACCAGTGGTTCCTTGAACAGATTCAGGTCTGGGGCGCGCGGCTGCACCGCATCAGCGCCGTTGAGCACGATCAGAACATGGCGTTTATTCAGGCGTTGCGTCACTTTGCCACTTTCGCCTATGGCCTGCATCTGGCTGAAGAAAACGTCCGCCTTGAGCAGCTGTTGGCGCTTTCTTCGCCGATTTATCGACTGGAGCTGGCGATGGTGGGGCGTCTGTTTGCCCAGGATCCGCAGCTGTATGCCGACATCATTATGTCGTCAGAAAATAATCTGGCGTTGATTAAGCGCTACTACCAGCGTTTCGGCGAAGCGATTGGCCTGCTGGAGCAGGGCGATAAGCAGGCGTTTATCGATAGTTTCCGTAAAGTCGAACACTGGTTTGGCGATTACGCCCAGCGCTTCCAGAGCGAAAGCCGCACGCTGCTGCGCCAGGCGAATGATAATCGACAGTAAACCCGCTAAACGTGTATACAATAAAGCCAGAGGGGTAACCCGCTGGCTTTTTTTATAGGGATGAAAAGATGGCACAACCGCAACCACTGTTTGATTACGTCGGGCATCTGCCGGAATGCCCAACCTGGAGCGATGCCGAGCAGGCACTGTACTGGGCGGATATTCTGGAGTGCGAAATTCACCGCTACGATACACGCAATAAAGAACACCAGGTCCTGCAATTTCCCGAAGAAGTGGGCTGCTTTGCTCTGCGCGAGAAGAGAGGTTTTATCGTCGCCTTACGTAGCGGTATCTGGCTTTGTGATGCCCGCGGTCTGCTGCAACGCAAAATCTGTGATAACCCAAGTAACCCGGATCTGGCGCGTTTTAACGACGGTGGCACCGACCGGGATGGCCGTTTTTACGCAGGGACCTTCTGGGGGCCGGGGGATTACAATGGCGCGCTGCTGGTACGGATTGATAATGACCTGACGCCAAAGGTGGTGCAGTGCGATATTCATGGTGCTAATGGTCTGGCGTTTAGCGACGATAAGCGCTGGATGTATACCTCCGATACGCCGAACGCGGTGATTTACCGCACGCCGCTGGATGAGCAGGGCGAGCCGGGCATACGGGAAGTGTTTCGTCGTTTCCATCCTGGAGAGGGGATCCCTGACGGTGCGGCGGTTGATGAAGAAGGCTGTTACTGGAGCGCGATGTTTGACGGCTGGCGGATTGCCCGTTTTTCGCCGAACGGAGAACAACTGGAAGAGTATCGCTTACCGGTGCGTTGTCCCACGATGGTGTGTTTCGGCGGCGCGGATATGAAAACGCTCTATATCACTACCACCCGGGAAAATATGGACGCCGACGAAGTGGCGCAATATCCGCTTTCCGGCGCCATCTTCACCCTGCCGGTTGCGGTGGCAGGGATGAAGAAACGGCAATTTATTGAACGTTAAGCCGGGTCGACCGGCACGACGTTTTCGCTTGGGTAACAGCCCAGTACTTTCATCGAACGGGTAATTTCGGCCAGCTCTTTTAAGGCTTTACGTAGCGGAAGGGATTCCAGATTGGCCTGAATATCCAGATAAAACATCTCTTCCCACGGGTTACCGTGGATGGGGCGTGATTCCAGCTTGCTCATGATCAGGTTGTGGTTGCGCAGCACCAGTAGCGCTTCAACCAGCGCGCCAGCCTGTTGGCCGGTGGCGATTAACAACGTCGTTTTCGCCGGCACCTGATCGGATACGTTCACCGCTTTACGCGCCAGTACCAGGAAACGAGTGATGTTTTGCGTCTGGTTAGCCTGGCAGTGCTCCAGCACCTGCAGCCCGTACAGCGCGCCGCCGGCCTCGCTACCCAGCGCGGCAACGGAGGGGGATTTTGCCTGCGCGACTTTTTCCATCGCCGCTGAGGTGCTCTCGGTGTACTCGATTTTCCAGTGCGGATAGCGGCTTAAATATTGGCTGCATTGCTGGAACGGCTGCGGATGGCTATAAACGGTCTCGATCTTATCAGCGTCCGTTGAGGATGAAACGAGCACACAGTGATCGATTGGTAGCGTCAGTTCGCCGACGATCGACAGACTGGTATGCTGCAGCAGATCGTACACATCGTTGATCCCGCCGGAGCTGGTGTTTTCGATCGGCACGACGGCGTAATCGGCCTGACCGGTTTCGACCTGCTCAAAGATATCGGCGAATTTCGCGCAGCCGCTTTCGATAAATTGCTCAAAATGACGCGCGGCGTACTGGCGCGCGGCAAGATGTGAATACGAGCCTTTAGGCCCAAGGAAGGCGATACGCGCGGAGCGGGGGTTAATCTTATTAAGATGCTGCTGCAGTAGCGCCTGCTGGGTAAGAACGGAGTCTTCAATAATCAGCTGGAACAGGCGGGTAATGTAGTGGGCGTCCAGATGATGCTTTTTGCCAAGCGTCATTAAACGCTCCAGCAGGTCGCGTTCGCGGTCGATATCGCGTACTGGACGGTGCGATTCCAGCTTCGCTTTCCCGACTTCTACCGCCAGGCCGCGGCGTTCGGCCAGCAGCGCGAGCAGTTTTTCATCCAGGGCGCTTATTTTGTCGCGCAGGGCCAGTAATGGGGTTTCCTCGGTCATAATTGTGTTGCCTTTCTTGTTATCAATAAAAAAGGCCTCCCGCGTGGGAGGCCTTGTTATTCGTCTTCGCATTCTTTCTTATACGACGAACCGCCTCCCAGTCAGGGGAAGGTAAAAAAGAATGCGAAGAAGAACGGGAGTCGTTTCACGATGAATTCCTTAGGTTAGTGTGGATTACAGTACCTGTACTGTTTTCATCCTGTCAATTAAAAAACGAAAAACGCGCCCGAAGGCGCGTGGCATGACACAACTTAAGTTAAGGATTACTCTTCTTCTTCCACAAAGCCTGCCTCTTTCACCGATGTGGCGGCGCGGCGGGCTTCCCCTTTGTGTTGCACTTTATTCAGCTGCCGTTCCAGCTTGTTGATCAATTCGTTAATGGCGGCGTACATGTCTTCATGACGCGCGCTGGCAACCAGATGGCCGTTCGGCGTATTGATGGTTGCGTCAGCAATAAAACCCTGCGGCTCCTTAGAGAGAATGATGTGCGGGTTGATTAAATGAGTTTGCCACTTATCCAGTTTGGCGAGACGGTCTGCGACATGCTGGCGGATTGCCGGAGTAATTTCCATTTGTTTACTGGTAATGTTCATTGTCATAAATTTTACCTCTTGTCTTTCCCGTCTTGGTGAACCCAGCATACCTCGCCTAATGTCAAAATGTGTGATCTAAATCACATTTAAATGTCACTTTTTGTCAACGAATTCATTTTGTGAGACAGGACAGGAACGGATGAGATTTTACTTGTCGAAATGAAGAAAGGGGGCCATATTTGATGAGTTAACTCGGCGCTAAACCGCTTCAGCGCTGGTGTTCATTGAATAAAAAAACGGCAGCCCAGGGGCTGCCGTTTTGCTTTCTGTTATCACCCTCAGGTGTTTTTGCCGTTGGCGGCGATGATTTTGGCGACTTTGTCAGCCTGCGCGTTCATTTGCATCTGACGATAGGCGTTTTCCATCTTCGGCAGCGCATCGCGAGTGGCCTGCGTATCCGGGTAGTTACGCAGCATACCGTCAACGCGGTTCACGACGGCAACCCAGGCGCCGCGGTCGGTGTAATAATCCACCACCGACAGCTCATACTTCGCCAGACGGTCTTTCAGGAACACCAGACGTTTGTAGGCGTCTGTAGCGTACTGGCTGTTCGGATAACCGCGAACCAGCTTCGAGAAATCATTGAATGCGTCGCGAGCGTGCTGCGGGTCGCGGTCGGAACGATCGACGCCGAAGAAGCCCTGTAGAGCGCTGTCATCAAGGGCCATGTTAGTCAGGCCGCGCATATAGATGACATAGTCAATGTTTGGATGCGTAGGATTCAGACGAGCGAAACGATCGATTGCGGCCTGGGCCAGCGGCAAATCGGCATTTTTGTAATACGCATAAATCAGGTCCAACTGTACCTGTTGGGAGTAAGGACCAAATGGATAGCGATTATCCAACGCTTCCAGTTGCGTTATTGCCTGTTTCCAGTTACCGTCCTGCAACTTTTGCTGGGCGGTCGCGTAAATTTCATTCGGCGGATTATCAGGCACCTCCTCCTTTGAGCCAGAGCAACCCACCAAAGCCAGGCTCAGTGTGGCTGCTGCCACCAGGTATTTCATGCGCGTCATGACGTTTTGACTTCCTCAAAATGTTTATGCGGGAGAATCTCTGTTCCTGCTCCCGATTAAGACCAGCTACAATAGCACACTATATTAAACGGCAAAGCCGTAAAACCCAACGTTAAACGAAGAAGCTGTATATGGCACAACGAGTACAACTCACCGCAACGGTGTCCGAGAACCAACTCGGTCAACGCTTAGATCAGGCTTTGGCCGAATTGTTCCCGGATTATTCACGTTCGCGGATAAAAGAATGGATCCTTGACCAGCGCGTGCTGGTAAACGGCAACGTCATCGACAAGCCGAAAGAAAAAGTTTTTGGCGGCGAAGCCGTCTCTATCGATGTGGAGATCGAGGAAGACGTGCGTTTTGAACCGCAGGATATTCCGCTCAATATCGTCTATGAAGATGACGACATCCTGGTCATCAACAAACCACGTGATTTGGTTGTGCACCCTGGTGCGGGCAACCCTGACGGTACTGTGCTGAATGCGCTGCTGCATTACTATCCGCCCATTGCCGATGTCCCTCGCGCGGGTATTGTTCACCGTCTGGATAAAGATACCACCGGCCTGATGGTCGTGGCGAAGACCATTCCGGCGCAAACGCGTCTGGTCGAGTCACTGCAGCTGCGCGAAATTACCCGCGAGTATGAGGCGGTGGCTATCGGCCACATGACCGCTGGCGGTACGGTTGAAGAACCAATCAGCCGTCACCCGACCAAGCGCACGCATATGGCGGTTCACCCGATGGGGAAACCGGCGGTGACCCATTACCGCATTATGGAACATTTCCGTATCCACACCCGTTTGCGCCTGCGCCTGGAAACCGGCCGTACCCACCAAATCCGCGTCCATATGGCGCATATTACCCATCCGCTGGTGGGCGATCAGGTTTACGGCGGCCGCCCGCGTCCGCCGAAAGGGGCATCGGACGAGTTCATCAGCGCGCTGCGCAAATTCGATCGCCAGGCATTACACGCGACCATGCTGCGTCTGTATCACCCAGTTACCGGTATTGAGATGGAATGGCATGCGCCGATCCCGCAGGATATGGTGGAACTGATCGACGCCATGCGCGCCGATTTTGAAGCCCATAAGGACGATATTGACTGGTTATGACAAAGCTGATTGTTCCGCAGTGGCCTATGCCGAAAGGCGTGGCGGCCTGTAGTTCTACCCGTGTGGGCGGCGTGAGCCTGCCTCCGTATGACTCGTTGAACCTTGGCGCCCATTGCGGCGACGATCTCCTGCATGTCGAAGAAAACCGCCGGCGGATGTTTGCCGCTGGCGGATTACCCTCTTATCCGGTGTGGCTGGAGCAGGTGCATGGCACCACGGTACTAAAATTGGATGGCGGGCCGTACGTGTCAAAACGCGCCGATGCGTCATACTGTAATACGCCGGGTACCGTTTGTGCGGTGATGACCGCGGACTGCCTGCCGGTGCTGTTCTGTAACCGCGCCGGAACCGAGGTGGCGGCGGCGCATGCCGGATGGCGCGGCTTATGTGAAGGCGTTCTGGAAGAAACAGTCGCCTGCTTTAATGATAAACCGGAAAATATTCTGGCCTGGCTTGGTCCGGCAATTGGCCCTGAGGCGTTTGAAGTCGGTGCGGAAGTGCGAGAGGCTTTCATCGCCAAAGATGCCCAGGCGCAGAGCGCCTTCCGTCCTGCCGGTGAAAAATATTTTGCTAATATTTATCAATTGGCTCGTCAGCGCCTGGCTAACGTCGGCGTGGAGCAGATTTTCGGCGGCGATCGTTGCACTCTAAGTGAAAAAGATGATTTTTTCTCTTATCGTCGCGACAAGACCACAGGTCGTATGGCAAGTTTCATTTGGCTGATATAACCTAGAGAATCAAGACGATCCAGAAGGCAAACTTATTTTTCACATAGTTCAGGTCTTTAACCTTGAATAATTGAGGGATGACCTCATTTAATCTCCAGTAGCAAATTTGACCTGTTTATGGGAGGAGTTATGCGTCTGGATCGTCTTACTAATAAATTCCAGCTTGCTCTTGCCGATGCCCAGTCGCTAGCACTCGGGCACGACAATCAATTCATCGAACCACTTCATCTAATGAGCGCCTTGCTGAATCAGGAAGGGGGATCGGTGCATCCTTTATTAACCTCGGCGGGTGTTAACGCCGTGGCGTTACGCAGCCAAATCGAACAGGCGCTGAGCCGTTTACCGCAGGTAGAAGGTACCGGCGGCGACGTCCAGCCGTCTCAGGATCTGGTGCGTATTCTCAATCTTTGCGACAAGCTGGCGCAAAAGAGAAAGGATAACTTTATTTCGTCAGAACTGTTCGTTCTGGCGGCGCTTGAATCACGCGGTACGCTGACCGACCTGCTGAAATCTGCCGGAGCAACAACCGCCAATGTGACTCAGGCGATTGAACAAATGCGCGGAGGTGAAAGCGTGAACGATCAGGGTGCTGAAGACCAACGTCAGGCATTGAAAAAATTTACCGTCGATCTGACCGAGCGTGCCGAACAAGGCAAACTGGACCCGGTGATCGGCCGTGATGAAGAGATCCGTCGTACCATCCAGGTACTTCAGCGCCGTACTAAAAACAACCCGGTGCTGATTGGTGAACCCGGGGTGGGTAAAACGGCAATCGTCGAAGGACTGGCGCAGCGTATCGTCAACGGCGAAGTACCAGAAGGGCTGAAAGGCCGTCGGGTATTGGCGCTGGATATGGGCGCGCTGGTGGCCGGGGCGAAATATCGCGGTGAATTCGAAGAGCGTCTGAAAGGTGTGCTGAACGATCTGGCGAAACAGGAAGGCAACGTTATCCTGTTTATCGATGAGCTGCACACCATGGTCGGCGCGGGTAAAGCCGACGGCGCGATGGATGCCGGCAACATGCTGAAACCGGCCCTGGCGCGCGGTGAACTGCACTGCGTCGGCGCCACCACCCTTGACGAATACCGCCAGTACATTGAAAAAGACGCCGCGCTGGAACGTCGTTTCCAGAAAGTGTTCGTTGCCGAGCCGACGGTAGAAGATACCATCGCCATACTGCGCGGTCTGAAAGAACGTTATGAACTGCACCACCACGTGCAGATCACTGACCCGGCCATCGTGGCGGCGGCGACCCTGTCGCATCGCTATATTGCTGACCGTCAGTTGCCGGATAAAGCTATCGACCTTATCGATGAAGCGGCATCCAGCATCCGTATGCAGATCGACTCGAAGCCGGAAGAGCTGGACCGTCTCGATCGCCGTATCATCCAGTTGAAGTTGGAACAGCAGGCGCTGAAGAAAGAGGCGGATGAAGCGAGCCTGAAACGTCTCGATATGCTTAATGAAGAGCTGGCGGACAAAGAAAGTCAGTATTCGGTGCTGGAAGAAGAGTGGAAAGCGGAAAAAGCATCGCTCTCTGGTACGCAGACTATTAAAGCCGAGCTGGAACAAGCCAAAATTGCTATCGAACAAGCACGACGTCTTGGCGACCTCGCGCGGATGTCCGAACTGCAATACGGTAAAATTCCGGAGCTGGAAAAACAGCTGGCGGCAGCTACCCAGTCTGAAGGCAAAACGATGCGCCTGTTACGTAACAAAGTAACCGATGCCGAGATCGCCGAAGTGCTGGCGCGCTGGACCGGTATTCCGGTGGCGCGCATGATGGAAAGCGAGCGCGAAAAACTGCTGCGTATGGAGCAGGATCTGCATCACCGCGTCATTGGCCAGGATGAAGCGGTTGAAGCGGTATCCAACGCCATTCGCCGTAGCCGCGCCGGGTTGTCTGACCCGAACCGGCCTATTGGTTCGTTCCTGTTCCTCGGCCCGACCGGGGTGGGTAAAACCGAGCTTTGCAAAACGTTGGCTAACTTCATGTTCGACAGCGACGACGCGATGGTGCGTATCGATATGTCCGAATTTATGGAGAAACACTCCGTCTCGCGTCTGGTCGGTGCGCCTCCGGGATATGTGGGTTACGAAGAGGGCGGCTATCTGACCGAAGCGGTTCGTCGTCGTCCTTATTCCGTCATCCTGTTGGATGAAGTGGAAAAAGCGCATCCGGATGTATTTAACATTCTGCTGCAGGTGCTTGACGATGGTCGCCTGACCGACGGGCAGGGGAGAACGGTCGACTTCCGTAATACGGTTGTCATCATGACCTCTAACCTCGGTTCCGATCTGATCCAGGAACGTTTCGGCGAGCTGGACTACGGTCATATGAAGGATCTGGTGCTTGGCGTGGTTAGCCAGCGCTTCCGTCCGGAGTTTATCAACCGTATCGATGAAGTGGTGGTCTTCCATCCGCTGGGTGAAAAACATATTGCTTCTATTGCGCAGATCCAACTGCAGCGTTTGTATAAACGTCTGGAAGAGCGCGGCTATGAAGTGCATATGTCCGATGAGGCGCTGAAGCTGCTGAGCGAAAATGGCTACGACCCGGTATACGGTGCGCGTCCATTGAAACGTGCCATCCAGCAACAGATAGAGAACCCGTTAGCGCAGCAAATCCTGTCTGGCGAGCTGGTTCCGGGGAAAACCGTCGAGCTGGTGGTAAAAGACGACCGCATCGTAGCAGTGCAGTAAGTCACAAAACGACAAAAACGGGCCCTTTGGGCTCGTTTTTGTTTAAAAACCAGGCAAGAATTAAAGTTCAAACGTTAATTTGGTTGAAAAGTGAGCGCTTGAATTGTTTTTTTGAATTTATGCTTGTCACTTCAGAATTACTCCCTATAATGCGCCTCCACTGACACGGAACAACGGCAAACAAGCCGCCAGGTCAGCAGGGTTTCAGCAGCGAAATGTGACGCTGAAAACCGACAGAGAAAAGCGAAATAAGCGCTTGACTCTGAATGAGGAAAACGTATTATACGGGACCTCGCAACGGTGAGCGAAAGCCGCGTTGCACTGCTCTTTAACAATTTATCAGACAATCTGTGTGGGCACTCAAAGTGACATGGATTCTTAACGTCCTCGGACGAAAAATGAATACCAAGTCTCTGAGTGAACATACGTAATTCATTACGAAGTTTAATTCACGAGCATCAAACTTAAATTGAAGAGTTTGATCATGGCTCAGATTGAACGCTGGCGGCAGGCCTAACACATGCAAGTCGAGCGGTAACACAGAGAGCTTGCTCTCGGGTGACGAGCGGCGGACGGGTGAGTAATGTCTGGGAAACTGCCTGATGGAGGGGGATAACTACTGGAAACGGTAGCTAATACCGCATAACGTCGCAAGACCAAAGTGGGGGACCTTCGGGCCTCATGCCATCAGATGTGCCCAGATGGGATTAGCTAGTAGGTGGGGTAATGGCTCACCTAGGCGACGATCCCTAGCTGGTCTGAGAGGATGACCAGCCACACTGGAACTGAGACACGGTCCAGACTCCTACGGGAGGCAGCAGTGGGGAATATTGCACAATGGGCGCAAGCCTGATGCAGCCATGCCGCGTGTATGAAGAAGGCCTTCGGGTTGTAAAGTACTTTCAGCGAGGAGGAAGGCGTTAAGGTTAATAACCTTGGCGATTGACGTTACTCGCAGAAGAAGCACCGGCTAACTCCGTGCCAGCAGCCGCGGTAATACGGAGGGTGCAAGCGTTA